>CAVVFK010000017.1:0-25606 GCA_963747435.1 uncultured Actinomycetota bacterium | reverse complement strand
GCGGGTGCCACGGCGCTTCCGGCGACGATTCCGGTGGGCCACCGCCTTGGTGACCTGTACGGATCCCGGATCCGGTCGTTGTCGCCTCGGGCGCGCTCCGAGCTGTTGCTGGCCGCGCTGGACGGGCAGGGTGGTCACCTCAGCGCGATTCGCAGGGTGACCCCGGAGGATCCTGAGCTGCTGGGCATCGCCGAAGCCGAGACGACCGGCCTGGTCCGCGTGGACGACGTGAGCCACCGAGTCGAGTTCTCGCACCCGTTGGTGCGGGCGACTGTGGTGGACCGAGCAGATCCACAGGCACGGCGCGCGGCGCACCTTGCGCTGGCCCACACCCTCCCGGAGCGCTCAGCGCAGCGGGTATGGCACCTCGCAGGGGCAGCCGATTCGCCGGACCAGGCCGTGGCCGACCTGCTCGAGCAACACGCGATCTCGACGCTGGCCGTGGGCGACGTGGCCGGAGCCATGGCCGCGCTGGAGCGGTCCGCTGAGCTCAGCTCGACCGCTGGTGCGCGGGCCCGGCGGCAGCTGCAGGCTGCCTTCATCGGAGCAGACGTCAGCGGTGACCTGGCCAGGGCAGCCGAGCTGCTCGAGGATGCTGAACGGCTGGAACCGGCGCTGACCGGCTCCTTGGCCGCCACCGTCACCGCGTCGTACCTGTTGCTGAACCGCGAGTGCGACGTCAACCGTGCACACCAGCTGCTGGTGACCGCGATCGAGAACCACCCGGGCCGCCGGGATCCCACGGACCCTGCGTTGAACGACGCGCTGCATAGCCTCATCATCACCAGCTGGTTCGGGGGGCGCCCGGAGCTCTGGGCGCCGTTTCGTGAGGCGCTGGGGCGCCTGGCCCGCGAGGTACCTGCTGACGTGGACCTCTGCCACCGGATGTTCGGGGACCCAACGCACCAGGCCGTCCCCCTCCTCGAGCAGCTCGATCGGGTGATGGCCGCAGCCGCGACCGAGCTGGATCCGATCAGGATCACCCGGGTGGCCCTGGCGGGGGTGTACACCGACCGCATCGGCCCGTGCCGGCCGGCCCTGTGGCGCGTCATCCACGATGGTCGCGAAGGCGGGGCAGTGGCTCTCGCGATCAACGCCCTGGTCACCAGCTGCGTCGACGACTGGCTGACCGGTCAGTGGGATGAGGCGGTGGAGCTGGCGACCGCAGGAAGGGTGCTGTGCGACGAGCACGGCTTTGGGCGCTACTCGGTGATTCTCGGCAGCTACATCAGCCAGCTCGTGGCCACCTGCCGCGGTGACCTCGACGGGGGTGAGGAGGCCGCGGCTCAGATGGGCCAGCTGGCCGCTGAGCGCGGACCCGGCATGTTGCTGGTGTTCGCGCATCACCTGCGTGCTCTGCGCGCCCTCGCCGTCGAGGACTACGAGACCGCCTTCGCAGAAGCCTGCGCCATCAGCCCCGCAGGTGCACTTCCCGACTACGCACCGCACTCCTTGTGGTGCCTTCTGGACGTGGTGGAGGCCGCCGTGCGCACCGGACGGCAGGAGGCAGCCCGCGCCCACGTCAACGCGATGCATCGTGCCGAGGTGGGCCGAATCTCACCGCGTCTGGCCATGCTGACCGCGGGTGCAGCGGCTCTCAGTGCCGAGGACGACAGCCAGGCCAAGGAGATGTTCCTGCACGCCATGGAGGTGCCGGAGGGCCGCCAGTGGCCGTTCGACCGTGCACGCATCCAACTGGCCTTCGGCGAGCGGCTGCGTCGCCAGCGTGACCCTGAGCTCGCCCGCACGGTCCTACTGGAGGCCCTGGACACCTTCGAGCAGCTGTCCGCCCAGCCGTGGGTGCGCCGAACCTCGCTGCAGCTCAGGGCAGCAGGGGTGCCGTCGCGGTCAACGTATCGCCAGCCGGGCGCCACTGTCCTGACCGGTGCCGAGTACCGCGTCGCCCAGCTCGCGGCATCGGGCCTGACCAACCGGCAGATCGGTGAGCAGCTCTTCCTGTCGCACCGGACCATCGGGGCGATCCTCTACCGGATCTACCCCAAGCTCGGGGTCACGTCCCGAGCGGCTCTGCGAGACGCTCTGCGCGGCCTGGCGGACCCGGCCGACGGGTGACTCTCGAGTTCGCCGTGGTGGTCAGATGACCGATGCCGACACCGGCGCGACGGTCGATTGTTGGGGTCGTTCCTCACGATTGCCCTCTGCGCCCGGGAGCGCCTTCATGTCCAGCACCAACCCCTCCGGCAGCCGTCCCCACGGTGTCGTCGTTGCCGGTCGACGGACCTCGCGATGAGCGACGACTACGCGCGCATCGCCTTCAGCGAGCACGTGAAGGCCGCGCAGGAGCACTACGGCAGTCGGGCCGCGATCAGCCGTTGGGTCCATCAGCAGTACGCATCGCCGACACCCGGTCCCGGTCCCGAGCTGACCACCTTCGAGCGGGAGTTCCTCGCCGAGAAGGACGGCTTCTACATCGCCACGGTCTCCGACACCGGATGGCCGTACGTGCAGTTCCGCGGCGGGCCGCCCGGGTTCGTCGAGTGTCCCGACACCCACACTCTCACCTGGCCCGACTTCCGAGGGAACCGGCAGTACATCACCACAGGGAACCTCGATCACGACCCGCGAGTCGCGCTGTTCTTCATGGACTACCCGAACAGGCTGCGGCTCAAGATCTTCGGGACCGCCTCCGTCGTCGACGTGCGCGATGACCGATCGCAGTCGCACGCGCAGGCGCTCAGGGGCTATGTGGCCAGGGTGGAGCGCCGCATCAGCGTCCACGTGGATGCCTATGACTGGAACTGCCCGCAGCACATCACGCCGAGATACACCGAGTCAGAGATCCAGGCCGTCACGGCACCGTTGCAACAGCGCGTGCGCGACCTGGAGGAGCAGCTCGCCCAGGTGCGACTCCCCGCCGATCACGGCAGCTGAGGCGGGTCGGCGGTGTACCGGCGGATTGCAGTGCCGCAGCTGCGGGCGAACGTGCTCGCGCTTCCCTTCGGGCTGACCGGCCTCGGTCTGTGCTGGTCGTGGCTCGCGCCCGCCACACTGCATCGGGCCACGGCGGCCGTGTGGCTCCTTGCGGCCGTGTCGTGGGTCGTGAGCTCCAGCGGGTACCTGTGGAGCGTGCGGCGGACCCGACGCCTTGCGGCCGACCTTTCCGACGCCACCTTCAGCCCCTTCGTCGCCCTGCTGTTTCTTCCCCTCATGCCACTGGGGGCCTACTGGGCCACGTACGCGCCCGGTCCGGGCCGCATCCTCGTGGTGGGCGCCGCCGCGGCGGTCACCGCATTGGGCAGCTGGTTGAGCGCGGGCTGGCTCCTGGGTGGGACCGGCTTGGCGATGATCCATCCGGGGTACCTGCTGCCCACCGTGGCCGCAGGTCTGTTGGCCGCCGGATCACTGTCCACCGTCGGCGACCCGGGCGCCGCCCTGGTCATGTTCGGGCTCGGCCTGGTGTGTTGGGCGTTCCTCGGGTCGATCATCTTCGTCCGGCTGGTCGCGCACCCCCTGCTGCCGGTGGGCCTGCGGCCCACGCTGGCCATCCTCGTGGCCCCACCAGCGGTCGCAGGCAACGCCTGGCTCACCATCAACGACGACCGGGTCGACGCCATCGCGCTGGGGCTGGCCGGGTTCGGCCTCCTGATGGCGCTGACCCAGCTGCGCTTCATCCCGATCTTCGCCACGGTGCCCTTCGGCCCGGGTTGGTGGAGCTTCGCGTTCTCCTACCTGGCGGTTGTCGGCTTCGCCACCCGACTGGCGGTCCTGGCCGGCGTCGCGTACGCGGCGAGGCTCACCACTGTTGTCCTCGCGGTCGCCACGGCCGCCGTCACCGCCCTGCTCACGGCCACCACGATCAGCGTGGTGCGCGGCACCTACTTCCCGATCACCCCTCCCGCCCCGCACCGGAAAGGCACGACCATGGACGACTCCTCGATACTGCACACCGTCTCCGAGCTGGTGGAGCAGGAGCACCACCTTCGCGATCGGTTGACCTCCGAACCTGCGCTCGCGCGGGACGAGGACCGGGAGCGGCTGCGACACCTCGAGGAGTCCCTCGACCAGTGCTGGGACCTGCTGCGGCAGCGTCAGGCGCTGCAGGCGGTGGGCTCCGACCCGGAGACGGCGCAGGCGCGGCCGGTCCAGCAGGTGGAGAACTACACGAGCACGCCGGCCTCACCGTTGGGCCGCGCCTGAAGCCGGATGGCAGCGTGCACGGACCCGACCGCGGCCGAGCCCTCCCCGACCGCTGCCGCCACCCGCTTCACAGACCCGCTTCGCACGTCTCCCACGGCGAACACCGAGGGGATGCTCGTCTCGTACTCCAACGGTCGGCGGTTCAGGATCTGCCAGGCGCGGTCCAGCCCCGTGGGCAGAACGTCCCTGCCGGTTGCGACGAACCCGTGGTCGTCAAGGGCGACGGCCCCACCCAGGAACGAGGTTGCCGGGGTCGCGCCGATGAAGCAGAACAACCGACGGCACTTCACGGTCGACTGCATTCCGGTCCGGTGGTTGGTGACCGAGACGGCTTCCAACGTCGCGGTCCCGTGCAGCGCTGTGACTTCCGAGTCCGTCAGCACCTTGACGGTCCGGTGCGCTTCGAGGCGTGCGATCAGGTACCGGGACATGCTCGAGCCCAGGTCGCCCCCACGCCCGACCAACGTCACGTGGCAGCCCCGGTCGCCGAGGAAGATCGCGGCCTGGCCCGCTGAGTTGGCTCCGCCCACCACGACGACGGGGTGCCCGGCGCAGGCGCGCGCTTCGATCTCGGTGGCGGCGTACTGGATGCTCACTCCCTCGTAACGGCCCCAGCCCGGCAGTGGCAGGGTGCGGTATGCCGCCCCGGTGGCGACGACCACCGCCCTGGTGTGGACCAGTCGCCCCCCATCGAGCTCAACCGCAAGGGTCCCGGTGCCGCCACGAACGGCTCGGGCCGCGCACGGGGTGGAGACGTCCGCGCCGAACTTCTGTGCCTGGATGAGGGCCTGTCCGGCAAGGTCGGCACCGGCGACTCCGGACGGGAACCCCACGTAGTTCTCGATCCGTGAGCTGGCCGCTGCCTGCCCCCCGACGCTGACACCGTCGAGGAGCAGCGTGTCCAGGCCCTCGGACGCGGCGCAGACAGCGGCTCCCAGGCCCGCCGGTCCGGCCCCGATCACGACGAGATCGCGCACGCGCCCCGAGGGGTCCGTGTGGTCCAGGCCCAGATGGGCGGCCAGCGCTCCGGCCGTGGCTCGGGGAAGGACGGCGGTTGGGGTGATCACGACGGGCACGTCGGCGCCCGCGGCCCCGACGGCAGCGGCCAACGCCTGGCCAGCAGCATCGTCGACGTCGAACCAGGTGTGCGGAACCTGCTGGCGGGCCAGCCAGTTCCGCAGTGTCAGTGACGAGCTCGACCAACCACTGCCGATGACCTGGATGCTGCGGGCTCCCTCTCCCACCCGAAGCAGGTCGCGGCGGGCCATGAAGACCTTCAAGATGATGTCGGACAGCTCGGTCTCCTCGCGCATGAGCCGCCAGAAATCGTGCCTGGGAATACGCCGAACCGTCCCCGCTCGGCGTACTCGGGCCGTCAGGTAGGCCGTCTGACCGGTCAGCAGGTTCAGCTCGCCCAGGAACCGGTGCGGCCCATGAGAGTTGATGATGGTCTCAGCAGAGTCGGACGTTGCCGGCCGCCACACCTCGACCTCCCCGGACTCGACGATGATCAGGTCCTGGTCTGCGTCCCCGGGGGAGAACAGCACCTCTCCCAGTTGCACCGCGTGGCTGGCGCCGAAGCGGCGCGCGGCGCGCATCTGCGACGTCGACAACGACAACGAGGCCCACTCCGCCGGGTTCATCCGGCACTTCTCGAGCGCAGCGCCCTCGCCTCGAGGATCGCCTCGACGAAGGCAGCCGGTGCCTCCTGCGGCAGGTTGTGCCCCGCCTCGGCCACCTGATGGTGCACCCGGGGGCCGGTGAAGCGCTCCGCCTGTGAGCGGCCGTCCGTGGGCGGGAAGTTCCCGTCAGCCGTTCCGTCCAGGGTCACGGCGGGGACGGTGATCGGCGGTTGCCGTGCCAGGCGGTCCTCGAGGTCGTCGTACCTTGGGTCGCCCGGGGCCAAGCCCAGGCGGTGGCGATACGAGTGGAGCACCACGTCGACGTAGTCGTCGTTGGCGAACGCCTGTGCGGTTCGGTCCAGGGTGGCGTCGTCAAAGTCCCATCGCGGGGAGTTGCGTTCCCAGATGACCCGGGCGATGGCCTTGCGGTTGGCGGTGAGGCCGGCGCGACCCCGCTCGGTGAGGAAGTAGAAGAAGTACCACAGGCCGGCCTCGAGGTCCGGCCGTATCGGCACCATGGCGGCCTTGATGTCCTGGATCAGATACCCGTTCAGGCTGACCAGCGCGTTGACCCGCGAAGGCCAGAGTGCAGCGGCGACGCACGCGGCTCGGCCGCCCCAGTCGTAGCCGGCCAAGGTCGCATCGTGGATGTCGAGAGCATCCAGCAGGTCGATGACGTCAGCGCCGAGCGCAGCCTGCTGCCCCGAGCGGAGCTGCTCTGGCCGACGGAAGCGAGTGGGGCCGTGGCCGCGAAGGTAGGGCACGACGACGCGCAGCCCCGATTCGGCCAGCATCGGAGCCACGTCCACGAAGCTGTGGATGTCGTAGGGGTACCCGTGCAGCAGCACGACCACCTCGCCATCCGGAGGGCCGGCCTCGACGTAGCCGATCTCCAGCGCGTCGGTCAGGACCGTGCGCACCTCACCGAGGGCTGTGCCCGTGGCACGTGGTGCGGCCCCACCGCCGGCGTCCGGAAGCATGGCGTCATCCGTGGTGGGGGGCATGGCGGTCCCCTGGGGCGTCCAGCAGCGTCGAGACGGGCTGGGTCGGGTCGACGAGGTACACGGAGAGCATCTGCCCGGTTCCGGGGCCGACGTCGAGCGCGTTGTGCGGGGTGTTGGGCGGAATCAGGAACCCGTCACCGGCGGCGAGGGTCAAGGTCGGGTGATCCTTGATCTGCATCTCGACCGTGCCGGCGAGGATGTACCCGACTTCCTCACCGGGGTGGAGGTGCCAACCGGACTCGACCCCGACCGGGATCTGGGTCAGGACCTGGACGATGTCCCTGCCCGGGATGGATGACGGGCTCCGCTGGATCTCGGTGCGCTTGAGCTTGGACCGCAGCTCGTCTGCGGCGACGGGGTCGGCGGGTGCCGGGGTGGTGGTCACTGGTTCGCCTCCGAGGTCAGTGGTGTGGGACGACGTGTCACGTGGTGGTGTCTGCCGATGCTGTGATGGCCGCCGGCCGACCTGCCCGCGTTAACGCTCTCGCAGTCGTCCTTGCAGCCGCATCGGCCATACGACTGCCCGCACCGATGTGCCCCTGCGACTGGGCCAGCGGCCAGGTCCACATCGGTGCCGCGCTCACGAGGGGCTGATCGAGTAGTGACTGGTGATCGCGATGCGGTTGAACATGTTGATGGCGATGGCGACCCAGGTGATGGCCGCTACCTGGGGGTGTGTCAGCGCAGTGACCGGCTCGAGCTGCTCGGCTCTGCGCGACCCGCTGATCTGGGTCACCCGTTCGGCGAGCGCGAGGGCGTCGCGCTCGACGTCGTCGAAGTACGCCGTCTCGCGCCACGCCGGCAGGACCGCGATCCGTTCGATCGCGGCCCCACCGGTGAGCGCGTCCTGAGTGTGCATGCGCAGGCAGAAACCGCAGCCGTTGAGCTGGGACACGCGGATCCTCACCAGCTCGAGCAGCTGGGGGCTGAGCCCGACCTCCAGTGCGGCGGCGTCTGCCTCCTGGCTCATCGCGATGGTGGCTTGGTACAGCTTGGGCTGCAACGAGCCGATGTTCGTGCGGTCCTGGTTCATGCGGTCTCCTCGGTCCTGTCTCGTGGGACGAATCTGCGCGAAGCGGTCGGGCTGCCTTGTGCGTGACGTCAGGAGACGGCTCGTGCGGCCTGTTCGACGATCTTCGTGACGGCATCGGGGTGGGAGATCATGACGTCGTGCGCTGAGTCGATGGTGGAGATGTGGGCCCCGGCACGGGTCGCCATGAACCGCTGCGCGGCAGGTGGAATCGCCTTGTCGGCCGTGGTGACGAGGTCCCAGCTCGGGAGGGTCGCCCAGGCCGGTTCGCCCGACGGCTCGAAGTTGGCGGTGGCGGTGAGCGGGCGCTGGGTGCGCGCCATGACGGCCGCACGCCGGGCTGGGACGTCGCCCGCGAAGACCTGTCGGAAGTCGTCCAGCGCGATGTAGATGTCGACGTCCTGACCATTTTGGGCGGCCGGGTTCGCCACCGGTCGCACGATGGTGGTGTCCGGCCCGAGCAGCGAACCGGGGAAGTTCGCGGGGTCAGCGGCCTGGGCGATGCTCTCGCCGGCATCCGGGACGAAGGCCCCCACGTAGACGAGTGCCTCCACGTTGGGAACCCCGCGAGCCGCGTTGGTGATGACTGCTCCGCCGTACGAGTGGCCGACCAGCACGATGGGGCCGGGGATGGTCTGCAGGACCGACCGTACGTAGTCGGAGTCCGCGGTGAGGCCGCGCAACGGGTTGGCGGCGGCGATGACGGGATAGCCGTCGTCGCGCAGCTGCGCGATGGTGGCGCCCCACCCGGTCGAGTCGGCGAAGGCGCCGTGGACCAGGACGACCGTGGGCTTCGCCGTGCCGCTGGCGGGCCAGGTCGGGTGGTGCACGGAGGAGCGCTGAGCCAACGAGCCCCAGCCGCTTGTCGCAACGGACGCGTTCGCGGCTCCGGGTGCAGCAGCGAGCTCGGCCGCACTCGAGGAGCCCTGAGTCGAGACCCCGATCAGGGCCGTCAGCAGCAAGGTGCCCCCGAGGTACACCTGGCGCTGTAGTCCTGGGAAGCGCGGCCGTTGCACTGGTGATCGGTTCATGTCGGTCCTCCGGGATCTGTTCCGCGAGCGGGCGCCCGCTGCCGGCGACCGTAGGACTCGCGTCTGGCCGGGGGCTTGCGTCATCCGACTGCAAGCGCGTCAACGCGTCACGACCCGGTGCAGTGACACCACAGGGCACGGGCTCCGTCGGCGCGGACCTACGACTCGGGGCAGTCAGGTGACTCAAGCGGGTGACCGCGTGCTGGACCTAGCGTCGGACCTCACCTGCAGAGGCGTCTTCGCGGCACCTGACGTCCGCTGCCTCGATCGGAAGAGGAGGTGTGCCGTGGCGGAGCCCCACCGCGTCGTGGTCATCGGGTCCGGCTTCGGTGGACTGTTCGCCGCGCGGGCGATGAACCACCGTGGCGTGTCGGTCACCGTCATCGACCGCACTCCGCACCACCTCTTCCAGCCATTGCTCTACCAGGTGGCCACCGGCATTCTCTCCGAGGGGGAGATCACACCGCCGACGCGGGAGATCCTGCGCCTGCAGTCCAACGCGCGGGTCATGGTCGGCGAGGTCACCGCGATCGACCTCGACGCCCGGGTGGTCACCTCGCACAGCGGAGCGGTGACGACGACCACGCCCTACGACAGCCTCGTGGTGGCGGCCGGGTCGACCCACTCCTACTTCGGCAACCCGGAGTTCGCGCAGCATGCGCCGGGGATGAAGTCGATTGACGACGCGCTGCGGCTGCGGGGTCGGATCTACGGGGCCTTCGAGACCGCGGAGCTGCTGACCGACCCCGCCGAGCGCCTGCCCTGGCTGACCTTCGTCGTCGTCGGGGCCGGCCCCACCGGGGTGGAGATGGCGGGTCAGCTCATCGAGCTCTCCCGCCGCAGCCTGGACCGCAACTTCCGCAGCTTCGACCCCGCCAGCGCCCGGGTGGTGCTGCTCGAGGCGGGTCCTGCGGTCCTGTCGACCTTCGGGCCCAGCCTCTCGCGGCGCACGTTGGCGAGCCTGGAACGGCTGGGCGTCGAGGTGCGGCTCGACACCCCGGTGGTGGGGGTCGACGAGCTCGGCGTCGTCGTGCGCAGCCCGTCCGGCTCGGGCACCGAACGCATCGAGGCGCGCACCAAGATCTGGGCGGCCGGAGTGCGGGCCTCGCCACTCGGTGGCCTGCTGGCTGAAGCCACCGACACGACCCGCAACCGAGCGGGCCAGCTGGACGTCCTGCCCGACTGCAGCCTGCGCGGCCACCCTGAGGTGTTCGTCGTGGGGGACATGATGAAGATGGGGGTACCTGCGGTCGCTCAGGTGGCCATCCAGTCGGGGCAGTTCGTCGCGCGGCAGATCATCGCCCGGGTCGAGGGCCGACCGAGCACGGCCACGTTCCGGTACCGCGACAAGGGCAGCCTCGCGACGATCTCGCGCTTTCGGGCGGTGGCGAGCATCGGGCGGTTGCGCCTGTCCGGCACCCCCGCGTGGCTTCTCTGGCTGTTCGTCCACCTCTTCTACCTCGTCTGCTTCAAGAACCGGGTGCTCGTCCTCATCCACTGGGGGATCAGCTTCCTCGGGCGTGGGCGCCTGGAGCGCACCGCCCCAGCCCCGCCCGGGGCAACGGCGCTCACCGAGCGTCAGCCAGACACCCCGCACCTGCGAAAGGTCAGATCATGAGCTTCAAGAGCGCTCCTGTCGTCTTCATCCACGGGCTGTGGCTGCACGCGAGCTCATGGGCCCCCTGGGTCGAGCTGTTCGAGGCGTCGGGATACACGGCCCTGGCCCCGGAGTGGCCGGGTGTCGCCAATACCGTTGCGGCAGCGCGAGCCAACCCGGATGCCATCGCCGACCACGGGATCGACGACGTCGTCGCCCACTACACCACGATCATCGAGTCCCTGCCGACAGCACCGATCCTGGTGGGCCACTCCTTCGGCGGGATGATCGCCGAGAAGCTGCTCGGCCTGGACCGGGCGGCGGCCGCGGTGGCGATCGACGCGGCCCAGATCAAAGGGGTGCTGCCCCTGCCCCTGTCGGCTCTGCACTCCACGTTGCCGGTCTTCCGCAACCCGGCCAACAAGCACCGCGCCGTATCCCTCACGCCCGCACAGTTCCGCTACGGGTTCGGCAACGCGATCCCGGAGGAGGAGTCCGACCAGCTGCACGAGCGCTGGGCGATCCCTGCTCCGGGCCGGCCTCTGTTCGAGGCGGCCGCGGCCAACTTCTCCCTCCACTCACCCGCCGCGGTGGACACCCACAACGACCACCGTGGCCCGCTGCTGCTGGTCATGGGGGGACAGGACCGGACCGTGCCCGAGGCGATCACCAGGTCGACGCTGAAGCAGTACCGCGGTTCGAGCGCCGTCACCGACCTCGTCGAGTTCGAGGACCGGGGCCACTCCTTGACCATCGACCACGGCTGGCAGGAGGTCGCCGAAGCGACCCTCCGATGGCTTGACAAGCACGGTCTGTGACCCACGCAGCCGACCCACCGCCCACCCACCCCCGAAAGGCGCAGCATCCATGAACCGAGTACCTGACTCCGAGCTCACCCTCATTCCCGGAGGGACGCTCATCACCGACACGGCCGAAGAAGGCCGGGCCCTCGCCCTCGCGATCGCCCGGCACACCATCCACAACATCCAGCCGGACCTGGACGCCCTCGTCGCCGGGCGTCCGAAGTACGCCGCCGACCCCAAGTCGCTGATGCGCGCGGGCCACGTGGTCGCGGTGGAGTTCGCCACCATCGCCGCGGCCAACAACTACTGGCGGCGCTGAGCGCGCGAGCGACGGCTGAGCCCAGCCCGTTCCGGCCGGCACGCCTGCGATGATCTCGCTCACCTCGGCCGCGGTCGTCGCAGCAGTCGCGGTGGCGGTGCCGATCGTCCTGCGGCTCGTCCGGGCGACGCTGCCGGAGGCGGTCCTCGAGATCGGCGTGGGCATTGCGATCGGCCCCCAGGTGCTCGGGTGGGCCACCGCCGACGAAGCCGTGCAGGTCCTCTCGCTCGTCGGCCTCGCTTTCCTGTTGCTGCTGGCCGGGCTGGAGATCGACCTGCGACGGCTCAGGGGCCGGGTACTCGTCGTGACCGTGGGCGGCTACGTCGCCTCGTTCGGCATCGCTCTCGGTGCCGGGCTCGCTCTGGCCGCAGCCGGGCTGGTGCGCTCCCCGGTGCTCGTCGCCGTGATCCTCTCGGCGACCAGCCTCGGCATCATCTTGCCGGTACTGGCCGATGCAGGCGAGGCGGACACGACCTTCGGCCAGCTCGTCATCGCTGGAGCCTCCGTGGCCGAGCTCGTGCCGATCATCCTTCTCTCACTGCTCTTCTCCCACAGCGAGCACGACGTCGTCTCCCGCGCGGTTCTGCTCGGCACCTTCGGTGTGTTCGCCGCGGCGGTGCTGGTGGTGGTGCTGGGAGTCGAACGCTGGAAGCGCTTGAGCCAGACCCTGCGCGACCTGCAGCAGACGACATCACAGGTGCGGGTCCGAGCCGCCTTCGCGCTCCTGATGGCCTATGCCGCCATCGCCGCGCGGTTCGGTCTCGAGGCGATCCTCGGGCCTTCGTCTCCGGGGTCACGATACGGATCGTGGACCAGGACCCCGAGATGACCCACCAGCTCTTCAGGCCCAAGCTCGAGGGGGCCGGCTATGGCGTCTTCGTCCCGTTCTTCTTCGTGTCGACCGGTCTCACGCTGGACATCCACGCCCTGGTGTCGAACCCGACCACCCTGGCCAAGGTGCCACTCTTCCTGGCCTGCCTGCTGGTCGCCAGGTCCCTGCCGGCGTTGTCGTACCGGCCCTGGGCCGACCGCTTCTCGCAGGTGCCAGCGGCAGGTCTGCTGCAGGCAACCTCGCTCAGCATCCCCGTGGTCGGGGGTGCCCTGGGCGTGCAGCTCGGGCTGGTCCCGCCGGACAACTACGCGGCTCTGGTCGCGGCCGGCCTCGTGTCGGTGATCGCCTTTCCCGCAGTTGCGCTCTCCTTGCTGCGCCCGTACAGGCCGTCGAAGGCTGGTCGCTCCGCCCCTTGACCGGCGCCGTGCCGTGACAAACTTCTTGGCGCGATCAGATCGGTCCCACGGCGAAAGCCATCGGGACGTCCCCAGGGCGAGGGCGGTGACACCGTGCCAGGAGAGCCCGCTGCGCCCTTGCTCGGGCGCGACGAGGAGCTGCGGGCCATCACCGGCCTGCTGGACCAGGTCCTGGCACCGGACCGGGCGAACGGCTCGGGCGGCGGCGTCGGCACGCTGATCCTGGTGGGCGACCCCGGGGTCGGGAAGACCGCCTTGCTGCGGGCCGGGATCGCGGCGGCGCGCGAGCGCGGGCTCGCTGTTCTCATGGGCAGGGGCGTGGAGTCGGAGAGACACCTGCCCTTCGCGGTGCTCTTCGACCTCGTGCGCCCCATCCTGTCCGAGGCGGACGTGCTGTCGTCGGTGCACCGTGATGCGCTGTCGCAAGCCTTCGGTCTGGCCCGGTCCGAAGGGTCGGTCGAGCCGTTCTTCGTCGCCCTTGCCGCCTTGGAGCTGGTGGTCGAGGCCTCGACCCGGCAGCCCCTGCTCATCGTCGTCGACGATGCGCACGCCGTTGACCAGCCCAGTCGTGACGTCATCGCGTTCATCGCCCGCCGGCTCAGCTCGGAGCGCGCCGCCCTGCTTCTCACCACCCGCCCGAACGCCGCGATCTCGCACGCGGCCTCGATCCCCGACACCGGCATCACGCTGCGGACGCTCCGCACCTTGGACCAGGACACCTCCCGGCAGCTGCTGCTGGAGAGCGACCCCCACCTGTCCGAGGGAGTCGAGCAGGTGGTGCTGCGGCAGGCGGGCGGCAACCCGTTGGCACTGCTGGAACTGCCCCGCGCCGTGCGCACGGCGAAGCTGCAGGACATCGACCTCCATCACGACCGGGTCCCGCTGACCGACCGCCTGGAGAGGAGCTTCGCCGCCCGGCTGAAAGACCTGCCCCCCACCGCCCGGACGCTGCTGCGCATCGCCTCCGTCAACGACGGCACCCTGCTGTCGGAGGCAGCGGCTGCCGTGTCGCTCGAAACGGGGCGGGACCTGGACCATGTCGACATCGCGCCCGCCGTCGAAGCAGGGCTGGTCACCAGTGACGGCGCGGTCATCGCCTTCCGGCACCCGCTGGTGCGTTCGGCCGTGTGGATGGCGACGTCCGCCGCCGAGCGGGCGGCAGCCCATGCCGCCCTGGCCCAGGTGGTGGCTGCTGACGCGGACCGGTCGGTCTGGCACCGAGCCTGCGCAGCGCGCGAGCCGGACGAGGCCATCGCCCAGGCGTTGGATGCCGCAGCCCTCCGTGCGCTGTCACGGGGCGCACCGGGCACCGCTGTGCAGTGGTTGGAGAAGGCCGCTGCCCTTTCCGAGAACGAACGGCTCGGCTCGCAACGGCTGTTGCGCGCTGCCGAAGTGGCGTTCGAGCTGGGTCTGCCCACCACGGTGCGACGGCTGATGCAGCAGGCTCAGGCGCTCGAGCTCGGCCCGGAGGAGCGAGCACGCCTGGGTTGGCTGGAGGGTGTCTTCGACGACGGCACCCCCGGGGACGCTGCCGGGGTCCGGCGCCTCGTCACCTCCGCTGCAGCCGCCCGCGACCGGTCGGACCCGGACCTGGCGATCCACCTGCTGCACGGCGCCGCCACCCGTTGCTGGTGGGGCGACCCCGGCGCGGAGCTCCGAGCGCAGCTGCTGGGTGTCGCGGACAGCCTGGGGCTCGACGCCCATGACACCCGCCACCTCGCCACCGTCTCGGTCGCGGGTGACTTCGACCGCCACCGCCAGGTGCACGATGCAGTGGCATGGTGGGCCGAACGAGACACCATGACCGCCGTCGACCTGGGCTCGCTCGCCCGAGCCGCGTTCGTCACCGGCGACTTCGACCGTGTCCTCGCGTTCTGCGCCCCGGCCCTGACCGAGCTGCGACGACAGGGACGCCTGGGCTCGCTGGCCCAGGTCCTCGTGTTCCAGACCTTCGCGGCGATGTACACCGGCCGGTGGGACATCACGCGCGTTGCCGCCGACGAGGCCCGCCGCCTGTCGGCGGAGACCCAGCAACCCGTCTGGTTCGCCTGCGCCGTCCTCGGCCAGGCGAACCTGGCCGGGCTGCGCGGGGAGTCTGACCAGGCCCAGGAGGTGCTCCAGGAAGCAGAGCGGATCGCGGTCAACACCGGGAACGGTGCCCTCCTCAACGGAGTACTCCTGTCCCGCGGCCTGGCGGAACTCGGCCGGGAGCGGCCGGCCGAGGCCTATACCCATCTGCGTCGGATGATGGTCGCCACCGACGCGGCCTACCACCGCACCCAACGGGCGTGGGCCGTCGACTACCTCGCCGAAGCGGCCCTGTCGAGCGGACAGACGGTGGACGCACGCGGCATCCTGCAGGCCCTGGAGCGCGACATCGGCGACGTTCCCACCTCAGGCATCGTGCGCTCGGTCCGTTACGCGCACGCGCTGCTGGCCACGGACGAGGAAGACGCTGAGTCGATGTTCGAGCGGGCCTACGCACTCGGCGAAGTGAGCTCGCCGTGGTACCGGGCCCGCCTGGACCTGGCACGGGGGAGCTGGCTGCGTCGTCAGCGGCGGGTCACCGCCTCGCGGCCGCACCTCCAGTCGGCCCTCTACACCTTCATGGCCCTGCACGCGCAGGCCTGGGCCAACCGGGCCGCGCGAGAGCTGCGGGCCGGAGGTGCCAAGGAGACGGTGATGATGCCAGGGCCGCAGGCCGAGCTCTCGCCGCAGGAGTGGCAGATCGCGCAGCTGGCAGCCTCCGGCCTGTCCAACCGTGACATCGGCCAACAGCTCTACCTCTCGCACCGCACCGTCGGTTCACACCTGTACCGCATCTTCCCCAAGCTCGGCATCACGTCGCGCAACCAGCTGCAGGCCTACCTGCAGGCGCGCCAGGAGGTGTGAGCGGCTACTTCGGGCTGCCTCCGGGCGGCCCACCGGTGATGCGAAGGCCGGCAGTCATCCGACGCAAGCGCAGCGGGCGCCCACGTGCGTAGGTTCCCGCCATGGTCTGGCCGAACGCGCAGAGGCGCTCACCACGGCCTCCCCCAGCGCGCTCGACGACGACGGGCGGCATCGGCGTCCGTGGTGAGCTCGCGCTCTCCTCCGCGGCTGGTCGGTGGGTGGTCCTCGCGACGATCCTCGGCTCCGCTCTGGCGGGGATCGACGCGACAGTGGTCACCATCGCGCTGCCGGCCATCAGCCTCGACCTCGGCGCGTCGTTCTCCGGTCTCCAGTGGACCGTCACCGGGTACACCCTCACCCTGGCCTCACTGATCCTCCTCGGAGGTGTCGCAGGGGACCGCTTCGGGCGACGCCGGATGTTCCTGGTGGGCACGGTGTGGTTCACGGCAGCATCCGTGCTGTGCGCCCTCGCTCCCTCGGTCGAGCTCCTGGTCGCGGCCAGAGTGCTGCAGGGCATCGGTGGGGCGTTGCTGACGCCGGCGTCGCTGGCGGTGATCGAGGCGGCGTTCCGGCCAGAGGACCGCTCTGCGGCCGTGGGTACGTGGGCAGGGTTCAGCGGGGTCGCGGGGGCCCTGGCTCCCCTCGTCGGCGGATGGCTCCTTGCTCTGGGAAGCTGGCGCTTGGTCTTCCTGGTCAACGTCCCCGTGGCGGCCCTCGTCGTGGTCGTGGCGATGCGGCACATGCCCGAGTCCTGCGATGACGACGCAGGTGGCGCACACCTTGACTGGGCGGGAGGCGTGGCCACGGTGTGCTTCCTGGGCGGGGTCACCTACTGGCTCATCGAGGGGCGTTCGAGCGACCACCTGGCCACGAGCCTTGCGGCTGGCGGCCTGGCCCTGACGGGTCTGCTGGCCCTGTTCCGCATCGAGTCGAGGAGCCCGGTCCCGCTACTCCCGACCAGACTCTTCCGGAGCCGACAGTTCGCCGCCGCCAACACGGCGACCTTCTTGGTGTATGGCGCAATCGGCGTGTTCTTCTTCCTGCTCGTCCTGCAGCTTCAGGTGGTGGTCGGGTGGAGCCCGCTGGCGGCGGGGTTGTCGACCGTCCCGGTCACCGTGATCACGCTGGTCCTTTCCCGCTTCAGTGGCCGGGTGTCGCAACGGATCGGGCCGAGGCCGCAGATGACTGCCGGTCCGCTGCTGTGCGGGATCGCGGTGCTGCTGTCACTTCGGATCACGGCCGACTCCCGGTACGTCGCCGACGTGCTTCCTGTGGTGACCCTGTTCGGATTCGGTCTTGCCACGATGGTGGCTCCTCTGACGGCGACGGCGCTGTCCTCCGCGCCCGCGTCGCACGCCGGCGCCGCTTCGGGCGTGAACAACGCGGTGGCCCGCACTGGGGCGCTCCTGGCGATCGCTGCCGTGCCGGTTGCTGCCGGGATCACCGGCGACGCCATCGCCGACCCACAGCTCTTCGCGACCGGGTTCCGGACGTCGATGGTGGTGTGCGCGGCGCTGTTCGCCGCCGGGGCGGCTGTCGCTGCGCTGTGGATCCGGCGCGAGACTGCCGACCCGTGAGCAGGGCAGGGGAGTGTCACGGTCAGGGACCAGACAGGGTGCGTGCTGTCGCGCGCAGTCACCCGACCGAAGCGCCTCGTGATCCGTCCGGTCATGCTCGGACGGTGCAAGGTCTACCCACGGCGAAGGACGTTCTTCCGCTTCTTGGCGGGGCACCTGTCACGAATGACGAGCTCGCCGAGCTGATCCGACGAGCCACCGGCCTGGTGCGCACCTACACGCAAGGGGCTGGTTTCGACGCCGAGGGCACCTCGCTCGAGGTCGATCTGGCAGCGGTCATCGTCGCGAGCGTGGCCCGAGTCGTCCTCAACCCGGAGCGGGAGCTTGCCCTCTCGGGGCCACGGCTGACGGGGACGCCTGGCACCTTCGAGGAGTGGACTCTGCCGGAGCTTGAGGTGCTCGCGCGTTATCGCCTCCGCCGATCGGTCGACTGACGCTGCTTTCGACCGGGACGTCCAGGTCGACCCAGAATGTGACCCAAAAGTCGGCGGCATCTCAGTTCCGTAACACCCCGACAGGTCCCGCCCTGGCGCGTCTTCACTCCTGTGACCTGCGCAAACGTTCGACCAAGCTTCGTATGAGGGCGGGCTGCTTCGGCCCGTGTCGGCTCGAGCGAATTGCTACGGATCAGAAGGTTGGGGGTTCGAATCCCTCCGGGCGCGCTCTGTGTTGAGACAGACGACGGGCCCCCGGCCAGCGGAAACGCTGTCGAGGGCTTACTCGTGTCCGGCATCCGGACGCCGATCGCGGTCTGAGGTGACCCCAAAATGTGACCCAAAATGTGGCTCTCCTGACACATGTGTGGGTCATTTCCGGCCGGGTAGCACGGGTCGGTGGCCGCCCAGGGAGAGCAGGGCGAGGGCGATCAGGGCCTCGGGGGACTTGAACCCGAACGCGATCCTGGTGATCAGCCGGATCTTGGTGTTGGTGGACTCGATGAGCCCGTTGGACAGGTTGTGCTCGATCGCGGCCAGGATCCGGGGCCGGTGTTTGACGATGCTCTTCTGCAGCTTCACGAACGCCGGGATGCGGCACCGGCGGGCCCAGCTGATCCACCGGTCCAACGCGTCGACGGCGGCGGCGTAGGGCAACGTGAACACCACCCGCAGCCCTTCCTTGAGCAGGTAGGCCCGGTGCAGCATGGGGTCGGTGGTCGCGATCCAGGCGAGCTTGACCTGCTGGTTGTCGGTGAGGTTCTGCGGGTTCTTCCACAACGCGTACCTGGCCCCCTTGAGCGCCTTGGCGCGCTCGTTTCCCGGTCGTGGTGGCGCATCGTTGCGGGGGCGCCCACTGGCGCGTTTGGGCTCGGTGCGGGCTTGGGCTCGGGCCTCGTTCCATGACGCGCGACGCACCTCGTCCAGGGCGTCGGTGGCCCAACGCACGACATGAAAGGGGTCAGCTACCCGCACCGCGCCCGGACACCGGTCGGCCACGATGGTGTCGATGAAGTCGGCCCCATCAGCGGAAACGTGGGTGATCTGGGCGCACCGGTCGGGGCCGAGCAGGTCGAAGAACTCACCCACGGTCGCGCTGGTGCGTCCCGGCGCAGCCCACACCAAGCGGCGCCGGTCGTGGTCGACCACGACCATCAAGAACTTGAACCCGCGCTTGTAGCTGATCTCGTCGATCCCGATCCGCGTCAGCCCGGCCAGGCGGTCGTGGCGGGCGTCGACATCAGCCCAGACCCGGGCGATGATCGACCCCACGGTGCGCCACGCGACCCGCATCAGCGCCGTCACCGTGGACTTCGAAGACTGCGTGGCCAACCACGCCACCGTGTCATCGAACGCGTAGGTGTGGCCGGCGTCGTGACGGGCCCACGGCACCGACGCGACCACCACCCCGTGCTCGCGGCAGAGCACCCGCGGCGCGTCAGCCTCAACGACCGCGCGCACCGTCCCCAGATCCAGCGCCCGCCACCGCCGCCGCCCGCCACCGGCGTCGTAGCCCGGGCTGGGTCGCCGACACACCCCACACCGGCCCCGTTCGCGCTTCGTGGGCCGCACCCGGGCGACCAGCACCTCCTCGTCCTCGTCGAACTCGACCCGCTCAATCACGGTCTTCTCGACGCCCAACATCTCGCGCCATAGGCTGACATCACGCACGCCGTTCTCCTGACCACAGTTCCTGTGCCTTCGACAGCTCAGAAACCTACTCAGGGAACGGCGTGCGCCTCGTCAACCCTGCTCGAGCACCCACAGGTGTGTCAGGAGAGCCCAAAATGTCGGTTGGGGTCGTCCCCTGTCGGGTCAGGTCGGGAAGCCCGAGACGCCTCAGACGGGGGTCAGAAGGTTGGGACGACTGGGCACGTCGTGGTGCGACTTGGCCCGACCCCCGCAGCCGTCTATCGCCTGTGTGCTGTGCGATCCCAAATCCAGTGGGGCTCATACGCCGCCCGGGCGCGTGAAATCGTCGACGAGCGGCGGGCCAACCTATGCCGAAGCTCCTCTGGTCGCAACCAAATTCACTTCGACAAGCAGTACGAACCCTCCGCCAGCTCACCAACCTCCCCACCGCGCGGTGCGCTGGGTTCAGGGGCGTCCGCCCCTGCGGGGCTCTCAGTCTCGGGGCCTGTACCATCCGTCATAGCGCCCACTTAGGGCGCCCCACCGCGGGCAGGGTCAGGCCGTGGCCGGTGCGGGTGGGCCGCAGCCGTGGTTGAACAGTTGGGTCCACGCGGTTTCCCAGGGCCAGGTGCTCGGTAGGCGCAAGGTGACCCGCCGGGCCGAGGACGCGACCCGGGCCGGGATGCTGATCAGCTTCCTGCGGATGGTGGCGGTGGTCGCCTTCGCCAGGTCGGTGCCGGCGATGGTGGCGGCGGTGCGGGTGAGGTTGAACGCGATGACGGCCAGGACCAGCCAGGCGGCGTTGGCGGTGAACTTCCCTGAGGGCAGGTGTGCCAGGGCTGAGTGCTTCAGGTCGGCGTGGACCTGTTCGATGATCGCGTGGCCGCGGTGGGTCTTGTCCGCGGTCACGGTGTCCAGGTCGGCGACCTCGGTGGTGGTGAAGAACGCGTGGAAGCGCCAGGTGTCGAACAGCGTGCCCTGCCCGGCGGCCTTGTTCTTCTCGGCGTTCAGGTCGGGGATGCGGCGCACCACCAGGCGCCCGGCCACCTGCTCGGTGAGCTTCTTGGAGGTGAAGGCGGTGAAGGGCACCTCGGCGACCTCGGCCCGCGACACCCACGTCCCCGAGGCCTCGTCGAAGACGGCGTCGGTGTACTCGATCGGGGTCCACGCGTCCTCGCCGATGGTGGCGATGGCCTTCTTGACCTTGGGGTCCATCCGCACGGTGACCGACACATCGGCCCCACCACGGACCGCGGCCCCGACCGTGGGCGCCCCGTAGAAGGCTGAGTCCGCACGCAGCAACGGCTTCACCTGGGTGCGGCCGTGCAGCGCGTTGACGGTCTTCAGCGCGTCGGCGACCAGCCGTTTGGCACCGCGCGGGGACCCGCACGAGCCCTTACGAAGCCGCTGCGCCACCACCACCGGGGCGGTATCGGTAGTCGTGGCGAGCAGCGCGTTCAGACCACGCACCTTGGAGTAGCCGAACCCGGCGCCCTGCTTGGCGTACCCGTGGACCTCAATGATCGTGTCATCGACATCGACATCGACATCGACCAGCACCCGACCACCCGTGCCCTCGCCGACGACCTGAGGGGCCTGGGCGGCCAGGGCTGTCAGGAACCTGGAGGCGACCGCGTCGAGCTGGCGGACGTGACCGAAAGCTGAACGAGCGCAGGAACGACCCCAGCGTCGACGGGGCGTACGCCCGGGCGAAGACCCGACCCATCCCGCCGTGCCGTAGCAGCGCCATGTCGTCGATGCTGTCGGCGCCGGCGACCATCCCGGCCACCAGGGAGGCGACCTTCAACCCGGCGTTGGCGCCCTTGTCGCCCGGCACGCTGAGGTACTCACCGGCCAACCTCGACAGGCCCGCCGAGTCCGCCAGCGCCAACACTGGGACCAGCCCCGCCGCCGACACCAGATTCGGATCGTCGAAGCGCGCCGACGTCGCTGCTCGCGTGTGACAGAGTTGCATCCCAGAGGTGCCCTTCCGGGTTGAGGTTTTGGACCCGTCGCACGTCCCAATCTCCCAGCACGGCAGGGCATCTCGTTGTTACGCCGCGCTCAAACGCCCGAACTCATCGGTGGATCGATGCTTAGGGCGCCGTCGGAGCACGCTGCCTTCCGTCCGAATGGCTGCTAGCCAAGGCGCCTCGAGCCGTACGCTCGCGCCGATCGATCGCTCGGGGAAGTGCCGAGCGCTCACTCTGTTGGCCATGTCCAGTTCGGGCGTTCGAGGGCAAGCGGCGACTGGCTGGCCGGGTTCCTCGTGTCCCGTGTTGAGCAACAACGAGCACGGAGCCCTGAGGTGCCGGCTGGGCCTCAAGGGACGAGCCTCGAGCCCCGGGTTCTGGGGTTCGGGTTCGCGAGAGGAGGCTCCGGTGGACGGCCAGATCCTCCCCCGTGCGGAGGGCCACCTTCGCGAGCAGCCTGACGAGCAATGCCTGACTCTTCTGGTTGGCGCTGGCTTGGAACGATCATGAGCGTCGTGAGCCGCAGGCCGCGAGGTCAGCCTCGCGCTGCTCGGGAACGACCAGCCGGCGCTGACGATGGGGCCCAGGAACACGCTCAGATCCTGGTCGGGGCCCTCGTAGGTGTGCTGGTGCATGGGCTGCGGCGTGCGGGGCATTGCCGGCAAGGTCACCGCGCATCACGACGGTGACGCCGCGTGGCTCGCGTCAGACTTGGACTGGGGCTTGCATCTCGAGCGCCTGGGTCCGACGGCGCCCGCCGATCTGGGCGTCCTGACCGGGATCACCAGCCGGAAGGGCCGTGATCGGGTCAGCGTGTGGACGCCGTGGCGTCTGCGGGCCAGGGCAGTAGTCGGGCACCGACCACGCAGGCCTGCAGAGTCAGCCGTTGAGCGGGGATCGTCGCGTCGTACCCGGTGAGGTCGGCGATCTTTGCCAAGCGATAGGTGACCGTGCGTACTGAGACGTGCAGGCGGCGGGCGGCCTGCGTGGCCACGTCGCCGGCGTCGAAGTAGGCCTCGAGGGTGTCGACCAGTGGGGCGGCGCCGCCGCGGGCGTGGGTCAGGGGGGTGAGGACGGTCTCGACGAGGTCAGCCAGCGCGACCCTGTCCCGTCCGAGGACGCGGTAGATGAGTAGATCCCGAGTCGGCACCATGTCGTCGTCGGGGTGCAGCCGCTCGGCGAGGGTGATCGCTTCGCGGGCTTGCTCGTAGGATCGCGCCACTCCGTAAGCTCCCGGGTAGGCGCGTCCGACGGCGACGCGCCATGGCTTCCTGGTCGAGGTTCTGCTCAACGCCGCATGCAGAAGCCGCGCGGGCTCGTCGACGTCCGTGGAGGCGGTCCCTGCCGGGACCAGGGCGATGAGGTACCCACCTTTGATAGTGACCAGGACGTCGCGGTCGCCATACCTGTCGATGACCTGGCGTTCGAGGATGGTCTCGTCGCGGTCCTCGACCAGGGCGTCGCTTCGCGGTCCAGCGAGGACGACCTGGTGCGACACGGTGAGGTCGATCCCGAAGGGCTCGGCGCGCTGGACGATGCCGGCGGCGTCAGCGTCGCCACGCAATAGGTCGTCGATGAACTCGCTGCGGACTGTTTCCTCCTGTCGGATCAGCTGCTGCCCCGCCTTCTGATAGCTCTCCACGAGCACCGGAACAGCGGCTCGTATCCCTTCCAGCAGCGACTGGGCCGCAGACTGAGCATTCTTGTGGTGCGCGGGTGGCATCGCGCTCCAGGCGTGTGACGCGGATGCCAGGTACAGGTCGACCGCTCCCCGTGCGGGCAGTCCCTGTTCGGCAGCTTCGGATCCCGCCCTTCGAATGTCTTCGAAGTCCTTGTCGTCCAAGGACGCGCCATCTCGGATGATCCGGCTCGACATCTGTTCAAAGACCGCCGAGACTGCGGGCGAGCTGGTCGATGGTGGGGTGGGCGCGGACTTCCGGGCGCTGGCCATGTCACCAGTGTGCCGCGTGCGTGGATCTGGCGACTGCGGCGAGCTTGTTGCCGGGCGCCGGCAACGAACGGTGCGCGAGGTCGGCCGGGCACAAGCCTGTGATTTCACCCCTGGGCGGCCGATGCTTGAAGCATCGTTCGCCGCCGAGCACCCGGAGGGCAAGCGCGTTGAAGCCACCGACGTGGCGACGCGTCGCCACCTGAGTCAAGAGCAAAACGTCGGTCCCGAGGAGCCTGCCCCATGTCGACCATCGCACCCCACCACGTCGCTCATCTGGACGAGCAGCACGCCGAGCGCCGACGCCTCCTTCACGACGAACGCCAGTTCCGGGTCGAGCAGTTGAGAGCCCTTGAAGCCGACCCTGCGTTCAGCTCATGGCACGAGAGCGTAAACCAGACCCTTCGCACGGCCGCCATCGCCACGCTGCGCGAGATCGACGCCGCCTTGGAACGAATGAACCAGGGCAGCTATGGCCTATGCGTCCAGTGCTCGCAGCCGCTCCCGGCCAGTCGGCTCGACACCATCCCGAGGGCGCCCCTGTGCATGCCGTGCCACTACACCGAGCAGAACTGCCGTCCCACCCCAGGGCGGACATGACGTCCAACGGCACCGCGGAGTCGCTGCTGCACCAGGTCCGGGAGCACACGGATGAGGAATGCCTCGCAGTGCTCAGGTCCAAGCGGGTAGCCGCGGTGGCGGACGACGACGCAGGGCCCACCGTGCTGCCAGTGCAGTTCGGTCGTCGACCGCGGCAAGGTGCTGTTCTCTACGGCAACTAACGGGTCAGGAGCGGGCGTGGGTCAACGGTGCCGTGCACGCCGGGGCACGTCGCCATGGCGAGACCCCAAGCCTCCCGTGGACTTGGTGCGCCGGTGGCGTCTTCTGCGAGCGATCTGACGTCAGCGCGTGCGGGCACCAGGGGATGATGAACGGCATGGCGGACAAGAGACTGGGCGCGCAGGTCGACATCGGCGCGTCGGCAGCACGCGACGCCGAGATCCTCGGTGCCACCGGCGCCGTCGTGGCTGGCATCGACGGGTCCGAGGCTGACGGGCCTGTCGCCGACTGGGCCGCCGACGAGGCGCACCGTCTAGGGGCTCCGCTGCGGTTGGTGAACGCCATCGACCCGGGGGTCCAGATGACGTCTTATGAGGTACTCGCCACCGGCTCACCGAGCCTGGCGGAACGCCTCAGCGAGGACGCGCGCCAGCTCCTGGACGCCACATCCGCGCGGGCGCGCGCTCGCCATCCCGCTCTCGACATCGCGGTGAGTGTGCCGACGGGCCGTGTAGCGGCGGCTCTGGTCCGGCTTTCTGAGGGCGCAATGCGGGTGGTCGTCTGCGGGCCTGCCCGGGGACGATCGAGCGCGTCCTTCTGGGCTCGGTCGCCCTACCGGTCGTGGCGCACGGGCAGTGTCCCGTGGTCGTGGTCCCGACGGGAACGACAGTCGTCGCTCTGCGGCGCATCGTCGTCGGCGTTGACGGAAGCAAGGGCAGCGATCGAGCGGTCGAGTTCGCGCTCAGGACTGCCGTGGCGTGCAGTGCCGCCGTGATGTGCGCGGTGGTGTGGAACCTGGAGGTCGAGGAGGGCGTCGTGGCGTCGTCGCCATAGCGCGCTGAGCACCCTCCCTTTCCGCCTACAGCCCCGTGGTGACCACCGGTCACCTGTGTGTGATCTGCGAGCGGCCAAACCAGCCCTCGACTTGCGTGTTGACGGACTCGATCTGGGCATCCTCGTGCACGCGGACCGTCCCAACGACGTGGTGCGTCCTTCCAGCCGGCGCTTGTTCAAGGCAGGGTCTCTCTCGCCGACGGGCAGGCTCGTCGAGCCTGGGTTGTGGCCACCACCTCGGTCCGGACGGGAGTGACGGTGGTCGTTAGATGGGCCTCAGTCTTCCCTGGGCCAAGCGGCGACGTCGTTACAGTCGGAGTATGGCTGCGGCCATGACGCCCGCGACAGACACCGCTCATCACGCACTCGCCACGCATGAGGTCGTGCTGCTGCTGGAAACGGACCCATATCGAGGGCTGTCGGAGCCTGAGGCTGCAGACCGGCTGGCGCGCTTTGGACCCAACCTGCTCCCGCACGTGGAGGCGGGCGGACCGCTGGGCAGGTTCTTGCGGCAGTTTCAACACCCGCTGATCTACGTCCTGCTCACCGCCGGCGTAATCACCTTGGTGCTGGGTGAGGTGGTGGACTCCGCCGTCATCTTCGGTGTGGTGCTGGTCAACTCGGTCATCGGGTTCGTCCAGGAGTCCAAGGCCGAGTCCGCACTCGACGCGCTGCGCGCCATGGTGCGCACCGAGGCCCGAGTCATTCGGGACGCCAACGCGCG
>CAVVFK010000016.1:0-21237 GCA_963747435.1 uncultured Actinomycetota bacterium | reverse complement strand
CTGAGTTGGGTCATTCGGCTTAGTGCCTTGGGGTCGGCCCCTGCAGTGCGCTGAGGATGGCCTTTTCGTCGGAGTCGAGCGCGGGCGGGATCGTGGTGATCACGCCGTTGATCTCGACTGTGGCCGAGCGCAGTGGCTTCAGGGCCCGCAGGACTCGGCGTAGCGATAGTCCGGTCCGGTTCTGGATCTCGCGGCTGACGGCGAGCGCGGTGAACACGATGGTCAGGTGGGCCTCGATCGCGTCGCGGGTGCGGGCGAACATGGGCCGGGCGCGTAGGTCGGTCTTGGACATTCGGAAGGACTGCTCGACGTGCCACAGGTCGTGGTAGCTGGCGATGGCCTCGCCGGCGGGCATCACGTCAGCAGCGATGTTGGTGACGTAGCCCTTGAGCCCGACCAGGCGGCGTGCCCTGGTAAGCGACGCCTCGTCGAGGGTCTTGGTGCCGTTGCTGGTCTTGACGAACCGTGGCGTGCGAGCGCTCTTCTCGCCGGCGATGACTTCCTTGGCGCGGTTCTCCTGCAGGGTCAGCGTCTTGGTGTCTCGGATCGCTCTCTTCGACGAGTACGCCCACACCGCCCGCCACGACCCGGGATGCTGTTCGGGGTCCCAGACCGGTTCGGCCTTGAGGTTGAGGTTGTTCTCGATAACCCGGCTGTTCTTCGGGGTGATCGTGTCGATGACCTGCCCGTCGCTGAACGCGTCACCGTGCCAGCGGAAGTGCGAGGCCAGGTCGATGGGTGCCTTGGTCACCCGCGATCCGACGATGAACCGCAACCGGGCTTCGTCGAGCTCACGCAGGTTCGAGGCCGACAGCATCCCGGCATCGGCGACGACGACCATGTCGGCCAGACCGTGGCGCTGCGCGAACTGCTTGACGATCGGGATGATCGTGGCGGTCTCGGCCTTGTTGCCCTGGTAGCAGCCGACCTCGAGCGGGAAGCCTCGCCGGTCGACGAGCAGCCCGACCACGATCTGTGGGTCGACTCGTCGCTCCTTGGAGTAACCGACCTTGCGCAGCCCACCTGCGCCGTCGTCTTCCTTCTCAGCCTCGAAGTAGAGCGTGGTCACGTCGTAGAGCACGAGGCTGACATCGCCATGGGTCAGGGCGTGGTCGAAACAGGCCTTGGCGATCTTGTCGCGATAGGTGCCGGCGTGCGCGCGCCGCAGGGTGCGTTTGCGGGTCGAGAGGCTCGCCGAAACTCTGCCCATCTCTGCCAGGACCCGGTCGACGTCGAGCAGGCTGGTCGGCTCAATCACGCGGGCGACCACCAGGTCACGGAAGCCGTCGTCGCCCACGACGTCGAACCCGAGACTGGCATACACCCCGGCCAGCGCGTCGTAGAGCAGCCCGGAGGAGGTCTTGAGTACCCGTGGCCGCGGCACCACCACCCGCGACGGCGGTGAGGCATCGGCGCCGGCGAACAGCCCCGCCTGCGTCGAGGGCGGGACCATCGTGGCCTTCGGGACAGCGGGGGTGATCCCGAGGTCGAGCATCCCTTGCTCATCATCGGCCAGCAGTCGATGAGCTTCATCGACGAGCAGCCCGAGCTCGGCCTCGTCACGCGCTGAACCGACGTGACGAACGATCCGACGCCGACCGTGCACCGACTCAGCGATCTGCACCGCGGTGGCCCCTGAGGCCGTGCGAACTCTGCGGACCCAGGCCACCAGCAGACCCTACTGACCGAGAATTAGTGCCTTGGCAGCGCACTAAGCAGACACATCGTCGCAGGTCAGCGCGATCCAGCCCCGGAAACCGGGCTCGCCTGACCCAAGTCAGGCGGTGGAAGCCAGCACTCAACGCGTTCGCGGTCACCTTCGCCGACCGGATGCCCACGGCCGAGGACCGCTGAGCCACAAGATGGAAACCGCCAGTTACACCGGGTTTCGGACAGACCCAACCGTGACGGCCCTCGATGTCGCACAGCGCCGGGCCGCCCACCGCTGACCATTGGCGAGCCCGATCCGGGCCGACATGACGAAGCGGCCCCGATCTATTGACCATCCCGCGCAGGCACGATGCCGCAGCCGAGACCGCGCTGGCCTGGCTGAGCTGAGACATCCGGTGGCACGAGTCAGGGGAAGAGCCCCTTTCGTGCCATCCGACGGCAGGGAAACGCAATGGTGCGAGGGGTCTTATGGTTCTACGAGTTCGCCGGACTCATTCAATCGGTAATTCCGGGGGTGACGCTGGCCGTTCGGCATCAGCACGTAGCCCTCGTTGTCTAGTGAACCACGCTTGCCGTCGATCGTGAGGGATTCGACTCCGTCGCTGGTGACCATCCATGCGAGACCCGGAGCTGCGGACCCGTCACAGAAAGCGGGGGCAGCAATATCAGAAGAGCCACTCGGCGTCACTGAAGCCAAGTACGTCTGCTTCGTGGCTCTCAGCGGCAGCCCTCCCGGGCCGGAGCACTCGACAATGTCCGGCAACTCAGTCGGAAGAAGGTCACCGGACTCGTCTCTGGCCGCTGCCTCCAGTTCAGGCGTGAGCGCTTGGACTGACCGCCCATCGGGGGCCCGGCCACTGCCCACGAATCGGTCGCGCGGTAGCCCAAATTCGTCGATCGCCTCTTCCGGCGCAACGGCAACCACGGAACTCTCCGCAAGTTCACGCTGAGGCTCATCGCTCACGGCGCTCTGCGGCGCTGAGTCGCCGCAGCTGGCCAAGCCACCCAGCAACAAGAGCAAGGCGGGGCATCCCGCGGCCACCACGTGCAACTTCTTACCCGGGTTCATGTTTGCTGATCTCCGTCTATTCCGCACAATCCTGTTGTGGACCGTCTGCCACCATGCCAAGAGCCATTGAAGTAGTGAGCACCGTATGAGTCCGTCCGATAACAACCCGTACCGCATGCAGAGGCAAATCCTGCATAATTGAGTTGCACTCTCCACTCAGCCCCCAACTGAAGGTAGCGTTGACCACTGTTGACGCATGCGACCCACGAACCATTGACCGCTTTGCGAGCTACGTACTGAACTCGCATCCCGGGAGCGTTTCTATACAACGCTGTCGTGCAATTACCAGCGGAACTTCCAGAGTAGGCTCTACGCTCACTTTCAAGATACCCGCCGAACGAGTCTTGAATGTAGGCTCTACCCCAATGACAGTCCTGACTGGACTGATACACAAATCCTTGACTATTCTTCGATTTCGCGTGAGCTGTTGCCGGCACCAGTGCCAAACTGACGGCAAGGACGAAGCCAAGACAACGTTTCCACATGCGTACCCCCCCATTTGAGGGTGACATCGACGCTGGTTCGGGTCAAGGTCCGTACGGAAAATCGAAGCAGGCAATGAATCCATTCAACCCCCGGTAGCGGAAGATGTCGAGCAGTCTGAGACACATCTCGTTACGCGGTCTGTATGAGGGCCTCCGGTGATGGCTGGTTGATCCAGGCCGCCTTGGGCAGTTCCGGTGCCTGCGGTCGACGGTTGCCGAACCGCTGGGATAGGCGGTGTTCGCGGCGTCGAGGGTGTGCTGCCTCTGAGCGCGGATCTCGGCCGCGGCGCCGTGGGGCACCGACGCGGGCGTGTGCAGCCCGATCCCGGAGTGGCGGCGCTCATGGTTGTAGCCGAAGAACGCCTCGGCGAACGCACGGGCGTCAGCCAGCGACCCGAACGCCTCGGGAAACACCGGTGCGTACTTCAGGGTCTTGAACGCCGCCTCGCTGAACGGGTTGTCGTTGGACACCCGGGGCCGCGAATGACTGCGGTCCACGCCGAGGTCGAACAGCAGCTGGGCGACGGGTTTGGAGGTCATCGAGGTGCCGATCCCTCGGTTCCTCACCGCCGAGCTTGCCGGGCACATCGACGGCAAGCGGCCGGACGACCTGGTCTTCGCCGGCATCCGGAACGGCCAGCCGCTGCGCGTCAGCACTTCCGTACCGCGTTCAGCGCGGCGGCGAGGGCGATCGGCGTGCCCGACCTGCACCCGCACCAGCTGCGGCACACCGCGGCCAGCCCTCGCGATCGCCTCGGGCGCCGACGTGAAGGTCGTCCAGCAGATGCTCGGCCACAGCTCGGCGACCATGACGCTGGACACCTACGGTCACCTCTTCGAGGACCGGCTCGACGAGGTCGGGGATGCCTTGGATCGAGCCCGCGAGGCCGCGCGGCAGCGCCGAGAGCTGTTGCCCCGTGTTGCCCCAGTGTTGTCCGAGACCGATTTCCACGGAAATGGAGAAGCGGCCCCGACCAGCGTTTCCGCTGGTCAGGGCCGCTTTTCGGGCTCGTACCCCCGACCGGATTCGAACCGGCGCTACCGCCTTGAGAGAGGGATCGAGGGGTCGCCGGACGACGTTGAAAATCAGTGAACGTGCAGGTCAGAGGCACAATTCGGGGTTGGGCGTCGTTGGCCGATTTGGGTGGTTTTCGGACCTCGTGTTGCCCCAGTGTTGCCCGAGAGACATGGTGGAGAGCGCCTGACCATAGCGAAAACTGCTATAATCTAGCGATGACGACCCGGAGCGAAGTACTGCGCGAGGTGATGCTCGAGACGGGCACCACGCAGTCCGGGCTGTCCCGGCTCAGCGGTGTGCACCAGCCGAGCATCAGCGGCTTCCTCTCCGGCAAGGTCGAGATCAGCGACGACCAGCTCGACCGGCTCCTGTCGTGCATGGGCTTCCGGCTCGAGGTCGTGCGGCGCCCGGTCGAACCCACGCTCACCCGCTCCGAACGCCGCTCGTGGCAGCTGCACCGCCGACTCTCGACGCTGCTCAATCGCCAGAGCTTCGAGGAGTGGCAGCCGACCATCGAGCACAACCTGGACCGCCTCGACGACCAGATCACTGGTGAGCCGCACGAGCGGAACCTCGAACGCTGGCGCGAGCTCGTCGACCGCGGCGACCTCCCCGGCATGCACCGCGTCCTGACCGGTCTCGACCGCGACTCGATCGAGATGCGCGAGGTCTCCCCCCTCTCCGGGCTGCTCGACGACGAACAGCGTCGAGAGGTCATTCAAGAGGGGCGCTGATGCGGCGAGGTCAGCTGGACCAACGCGATCCGGACTGCCTGCCAGATCATCGAGCGGCCCGAGGTCATCGTGATGGGCTCGCAGGTGATCCTCGGCACCTTCGACGAGTCTCGCCTCCTGCCCTGCCGCAGCCACGATGGTCGATCGAGGTCGACATTCTCCCGATCGCCGACAGCAATGACGAGCCCGCCCGCTTGGCCGATCTCGTCGAGGGTGTCGCCGGCGAGTTCTCGCCATTCGAGGCACTCCACGGCTTCGGCATCGACGGCATCGACCTGGAGACCGCCGTCCTGCCGGACGGCTGGCGAGCCCGAGTGGGCGAGGTGCGGAACGCCAACGCCACGGCGCCGGCTGGCCAGCCGCGCTTCACTGGCTGGTGCCTCGACAAAGAAGACCTCTGTGTCGCGAAGCTGGTGGCGTTCCGAGAGAAGGACCGCAACTTTGTGGCCGCGCTTCTCGAGACCCGCCTGGTGGACGCCGACCTCATCGCTTCTGTTCCGCGTCGGCCGGTTCTTCGAGGGCCAGACGATCGGCACCGGCCAGGCGGACGCCAAGCAGTACGCCCACGCCCTGCGCGACCTCGTCGTCGCCGGCCCGGCAGAGCCAGGCTTCGTGGTCTCCAAGGAGCTCGGCCTTAACGACGCGCCGGACGCCTACGCTCGCTTCGGCAAGCGCGAGGAGGGCTACTCCAAGGTGCCGCTCCAGCCCGCCAGAGGCTGACGGCACGGCGGCGGCGCTCGACCAGGCCGGAGGTGGGCTGCGCGCGTCCGCTGCTGCCGTCAGGGGAGGTGTGCGGCGAGGTCGACACGCGTCCACCCCTGCCGGACCCAGTACGCGGCTGCGGCGTGGATGGCGCTGATCGCCCCGGATCTGGTCGCCGCGTCCGGCCAGGTACTCCTCGCCCAGGCGGCGAGCCGGTGCGCGGTGGCGTCGTCCAGCTGGTGGAGGCGGCTGGACGGACCCAGCTGCTGCCCCAGCAGGAGCATCGCAAGGCTGTCCGCCTCGGGGTGAACGCCCAGGAAGCGTTCGATGCCCTGCCTGACGGTCGGCAGCTCCGGAGCCGAGGCGGTGGGAGGAGGCGCCGGCCTCGGCCGCTTCCGGCCCGGGGCCGCGGCCCTGCGCTCGGACCGCTGGGACTCTCCCTGGAGGCGTGGCGCGGCCGGCGCGCGCTCGGGCTGCGCACCCGAGAGGAAGCGCGACACGTAACCCTCCGGCACCGGCGGACCGGAGGCCTGCCCGGAGCCGAGCACGGCGGCATCGCAGCGCGGGCACAGGAGGACCTCTCGCCGACCGACGACGGAGAGCAGCGTGCCCCGGGGATGACGGGTCATCAGCTGCGGGCGGCTCACCGACTCCTCGCCCCCGCACGCCCGGCACCGGGGAGAGCCGCGCAGCCAGGTGGAACCGCACACCTCGCACCTGATCTCGATGTCGCCCTCCCTCGGCGTGCCGCCGAGACGCTCTCGCTCACCACACGCGGGACAGACCGGCCCCGCGTTCATCTGCTCTCCGGCAGCTGCCGTCGCAGGTCGGCGACGCTGAAGAAGTGCCTGGACGGCAGCCCGTGGAGGGTCCTGATGATGGTCATCGGGGCGTTGTTGTCGAACGCCCTGCGCAGTAGCTGGTCGCGGCTCGCCCCGCCGGTGGTGAGCTCCTGCTGGACGTAGCGGATCACGTCGTCGGGAGTGGTCAAGGACATGTGGGTCCTCCTGTCAGCGAGGTTCGGGGGCAAGCTCTGCGGCGGCCCAGCGGTGGATGTCGCGGCGGCGGACGCGGCGCGCGAGGGCGGTCAGTCGGCGCCGCCGCTCGGCAGGCTCGATCTCGAGCACGGTCTCCAGCACGACCGAGGTCCCGTCGATGTCGAAGGGGTTGCAGGAGTGGGCCTCCTGCAGCTCGCTGGCGGCGCCGGTGAACTCGCTGAGGACGAGAGTGCCGTCGCGGTGCGCTGCGTCGGAGGCGATGACGTACTCCTTGGCGACCAGGTTCATGCCGTCCTCGAGGGGAGTCACGAGCATGACGTCGGCGAGCTGGTAGTAGGCCAGGAGTGCGTCGCGGGAGACTCCTCGGTGGAGGTAGTGGACGGGAACGTCGTGGCCGGGCTCGGTGAAGCGGCCGTTGATGCGGCCGATGATCTGCTCGACCTGGTCGCGCAGGTGTCGGTACTGGTCGACGCTCCCCCGCGTGGGTACGGCGATCTGCACCAGCGTGAGGTGGCCGCGCATGTCGCTGCGCCGTTCGAGCAGCCGCTCGAAGGCGAGCAGCCGCTCCGGGATCCCCTTGGTGTAGTCGAGCCGGTCGACGCCGAGCAGGACCCGACGGCCGGCGAACTGGCCCCGGAGGGTGGCGAGCACCCGGCCGACGTCACCTGCTCGGGGGTCGGGCGTGAACTCGTCGACGTCGATGGAGATCGGGTGGGCCTTCGTCTGCACCCGCCGTCCGCCCGGGAGCTCGACGGCGTTGCCCCTCACGGCGACCTCCGGGAGGTAGCGTCCACAGGACCGGACGAAGTTCTTGCGGTAGCGCTCGGTGTGGAAGCCGACAGTGTCTGCGCCCAGGAGTCCGCGCAGCAGCTCACCCCGCCAGGGCAGCCGTCCGAAGAGCTCCGGAGCCGGCCAGGGGATGTGCAGGAAGAAGCGGGAGGGCGCCGCACCCAGCGAGCGCAGCAGCTGGGGCACCAGCATCAGGTGGTAGTCGTGCACCCAGAAGAGGCTCGCCCCGGACCCACCGGCGACGTCGGCAGCCACAGCCGCGAACTGCTCGTTCGCGCGTTGGTAGGCGTTCCACCAGCGGCGGTGGAACTCGGGCGTGCCGACGAGGTTGTGGAAGAGCGGCCAGAGGGTGGCGTTGGAGAAGCCGTCGTAGAAGTGGCGCCCGGTGTCACGGGACAGGGTCACGGCACGAAGCCGCGCCTCGGTGCCCGGGAGGGTCTCGGGGACCTGCCGAGAGCCACCGTCCCAGCCCACCCAGGTCGTCGGCCGGTCGGCCACCACCGGTCTCAGGGCCGTGACCAGGCCGCCTGCGGAGGCCCGCCAGCTGGCGCCGCTGCGCTGGACCGGAAGCCGGTTGGAGACGACCACCAGCCCAGCGTCAGGGTGCTTCACGACCCTGAGCCTACCCTCACGGGAGGGTAGGTCTCCCGCCGCGGCCCGGTCAGTGGCCCGCGGCCAGGTGGCCGCTGAGCCGGTCGTGCATGTGCGCGCTGGCCGCGTTGAGGCCGACGATCTGCACGTTCTTGCCCTTCGACTCGAACTTGGTGGTGATCGCGTCGAGGGCGGCCACGGTGGAGGCGTCCCAGATGTGGGCGTCGGTGAGGTCGATGATCACGTTGCGCGGCGCACCGACGTAGTCGAACTGCGAGTACAGGTCGTTGCTGGTGGCGAAGAACAGCGCCCCCGTCACCGCGTAGACATGGGTCTCCTCGCCGAGCTCGGCCACGTCCTCGACCTGGGTCAGGTGGGCGACCCTGCGGGCGAAGAGGACCATGGCCACCAGTACGCCCACGACGACGCCGATGGCGAGGTTGTGGGTGAAGACGACCACCGCGACCGTCGAGGCCATGACGGTGGTCTCGCTCTTGGGCATCCGGCGCAGCGTGTTGCGACGGATGCTGTGCCAGTCGAAGGTGGCGACGGACACCATGATCATCACCGCCACGAGCGCAGCCATCGGGATGATCCCGACCACGTCGCCGAAGCCGACGACGAGGACCAGCAGGAAGACACCGGCGAGGAAGGTGGAGACCCGGGTCCGCGCGCCCGAGGCCTTCACGTTGATGAGGGTCTGGCCGATCATCGCGCAGCCGCCCATGCCACCGAAGAACCCGGTGATGACGTTGGCGGCGCCCTGTCCCCAGGCCTCGCGGGTCTTGGGCGAGTGGGTGTCGGTGATGTCGTCGACGAGCTTGGCCGTGAGCAGGGACTCGAGCAGTCCGACCAGGGCCATCGCCAGCGCGTACGGCGCGATGATCTGCAGCGTCTCCAGGGTCCAGGGCACGTCCGGCACGAAGAGGGACGGCAGGCTGTCGGGCAGCTCGCCCTGGTCCCCCACCGTCGGGACCGCCACCGCCATGCTGACGGTGACGACGGTGAGGACCACGATGGCCACCAGCGGCGCGGGAACGACGCGGGTGAGCTTCGGCAGCGCGACCATGATCGCGATGCCGACGGCGACGAGCGGGTAGACGATCCAGGGCACGCCGACCAGGTGCGGCAGCTGCGCCAGGAAGATGAGGATCGCCAGGGAGTTGACGAACCCCACCATGACCGAGCGGGGGATGAAGCGCATGAGTCGCGCGACACCCAGCGCACCCAGCGCGACCTGCATGACGCCGGCCAGCAGCACGGTGGCGATGAAGTAGTCGAGCCCGTAGTCACGAGCCACCGGCGCGATCACCAGGGCGATGGCGCCCGTGGCAGCCGAGATCATGGCGGGTCGGCCGCCGAGGAACGAGATGGAGACCGCCATCGTGAACGAGGCGAAGAGGCCGACCCTGGGGTCGACCCCGGCGATGATCGAGAACGCGATGGCCTCGGGGATGAGCGCCAGCGCGACCACGAGGCCGGCCAGGACCTCGGTCCGCAGGAGTCGAGGGTTCGTGAGGACGTACCGCACCGAGGAGAGCTGCTCCGGGGTCGGGGCAGGCGTGGTCGAGACAGGGGCAGATGAGGACACGCGATTCCTTCGCAGTCAGAAACGAGAGCTGGGCCGGAGGGGCCGGGGTCTGGGGGCGGTCCACGTCATCGGGTGCCGCCGATGCCGCAACCCTACGGTGACGGAAGAGTCGGGTTCGAATCCTCGGGCGCGTGGTCGGTGTGTTCCGGGACACGTGGGAGGGGGACGAGGGAGCCGGCGACGGCGACCAGCACCGGCGCGACCGCGGAGACCAGCAGCACCGGCGCATAGCTGCCGGTGGCCTCGAAGACCACGGCGAAGAGGATCGGGCCGAAGGCGGTGGAGCCGACGCTGACCGACGCCACCACGCCCCTGATGCCGCCGATGTGGGCCGTGCCGAAGTAGCGGGGAATCGCTGCCGCCTCGAGGGCGCGCACGGAGGCCCCGGCGGCACCGATCACGACGCCGAACCCCACGGCGGTCCAGCCCGGCTGAACGACTGTGGCCAGGACCAGCCCCAAGCTCAGCATGCCCATGGACCACGCCATCAGCAGCCGGGGGTCGGCGCGGTCGACCAGAGCGCCGGTGGCGAGGGTCGCGACGATCCCGGCGAGGGTCTGCGGCACGAAGTTGGCGGCCGCCTCGGCGCTGGAGAGCCCACGCTCCCCCAGCAGGCTGATCTGGTGGAACGCCATGCCCGTGCTGAGCAGGCCGGAGACACCGACGCCGCTGACGAGGACCCAGAAGAGGCCTGTCCGCATGGCCGCGGCCCGGGTCATGCCCCAGTCGGCGTCGCGCTCCTCTTCGTCGGTCCGGCGGGGACCGTCGGGCAGCTGTCCCAGGCGTGCGGGTGCGTCACGCAGCACGATCACGGCGAGGGGGATCACCACCGCCCAGACCAGCAGGCCCTCGACGAGCCAGGCCGTGCGCCAGCCGGCGTGGACGATCAGCCGTTCGAGGAGCACCGGCGCGAAGGAGATGCCGGCAGCGCCGACGGCGGAGACCAGGCCCAGCGCCTGACCACGTCGACGGACGAACCACCGCGCCGCCGCAGTCGTGGCGCACAGGCCCAGGGCCCCCTGGCCCAGCATCCGGATGCCGACGAAGCCGAGCACCAGGCCCACCAGCCCCTGCACCAGCGAGAGGAGCACCAGGACGAGGCCGAACAGGGCGGCGACGACGGTCATGCTGCGTCGCGCGCCGTACCGGTCGAGGGCCTGGCCGACGAAGGGGAGGGCGACCGCGCCGGTCAGGGTGCCCACCAGATAGGCAGCGGAGATGGCGGAACGGCTGACGCCGAGGTCCCCGATCATGGGATCGATGAAGGCCGAGACAGCCGCCGTCTGGCCGGGGGCGGTCATGGTCAGGGCGACCGCCGAGGCCGCTACCACGTGCCAGCCGTAGAAGCCTGAGGGTGACCGGGCGCCGGTCGCGGCGGGTGCCTGCGTCAGCAGCACCCTCATGCGCTACCGGCCACGAGGGAGGTGAGCTCCAGGTGGGGGTTCAGGCGTACCGCGGACTCGGCTCGCCACTTGTCGGGGAAGAGTGCGAGCAGGACTCCGTCGGACCGCCGGAGCACCTCGACCCCGGGGAGTCGGTCGACCTCGTCGGCCTGGTCGGGTCGCACGCTGCGGGCCAGGGAGTAGCCCAGCGGCTCGAACCGGATGGGCGAGCCGAACTCGTGCTGCATGCGGTGGCTCACGACCTCGAACTGCATCGGCCCCACCGCGGCGAGGACGGGTGACTGGTCACCCCGGGCGTCGGAGCGCAGCACCTGCACGACGCCCTCCTGGTCGAGCTGCTCGACGCCCTTGCGGAACTGCTTGTAGCGCCCGGCGTCGAGGCTGGAGGCCACCGCGAAGTGCTCGGGGGCGAAGCTCTCGATGGGCGGGAAGGCGACGTGGGGGCCGTCGTGGATCGTGTCGCCCACGCGGAGCGCCGAGGCGTTCACCAGTCCGATCACGTCGCCGGGGTACGCGATGTCGAGCGCCGAGCGCTCGCTGCCGAAGACCGCCTGGGCGTACTTGGTGGCGAAGGGTTTCCCGGTGGCGGCGTGGTTGACGACCATGCCCCGCTGGAAGCGTCCCGAGCACACCCGCGCAAAGGCGAGCCGATCCCGGTGGGCGGCGTCCATGCCGGCCTGGACCTTGAAGACGAACGCGCTGAACGGGTCGTCCACCTCCCGCACCTGCCCGCCGACGGCGGGCGAGGCGCCGGGTGGCGGGGCGAGCTCGACCAGCACCTCGAGCAGCTGGGCCACACCGAAGTTGAGGATCGCGGAGGCGAACAGCACCGGGGTCGTCTCCCCCGCCAGGAACAGCTCCTGGTCGTGGTCCGCACCGTCGGCGGCGAGCAGGTCGTGCTCCTCGCGGGCGGTCGTCCAGTCCTCGCCCACGCGCCCGGCCGCTCGATCCGGATCGACCCGGCGCTCCGGTGCCCGGGTGGCGCCACCGGCGGTCCGGGTGAACTCGATGTAGTCGCCGGACCGGCGCTCGAGCACCCCGTGGAAGTCGCCGGAGATGCCCACCGGCCACGTCAGCGGAGTCGGGGTGAGCCCGATGCGCTGCTCGATCTCGTCCAGGAGCTCGAGCGCCTCGCGGCCCGGCCGGTCCCACTTGTTCATGACGGTGATGACCGGAATCCGGCGGTGACGGCAGACCTGGAACAGCTTCAGGGTCTGGGGCTCGAGCCCCTTGGCGGCGTCGACGAGCATGACCGCCGCATCCACGGCCGACAACACGCGGTAGGTGTCCTCGGAGAAGTCGGCGTGACCCGGCGTGTCGACCAGGTTCACCACGTGGTCGCCGTACTCGAACTGCAGCGCCGCGGAGGTGATGGAGATGCCGCGGGCGCGCTCCATCCCCATCCAGTCCGACACGGTGCCGCGCCGGCCCGCCTTCCCGTGCACGGCACCCGCCTCCGCGATCACCCGGGCGTGGAGGGCGAGCGCCTCGGTCAGCGTCGACTTCCCGGCGTCGGGATGGCTGATGACCGCGAAGGTCCGCCGCCGGGCCGCTTCGGCACGGACGAAACTCTCCTCGGCCTCGGTCATCGGGGCAACGGTGCGCAGCGAGCTCAACGGGACCGGCCCACCCGCTTCTTCTGGCGCGTGATCTCCCGACGCAGGTCGGCGGCGAACTCCTCTGCCGTCTCGAGCTGCTGCTGCAGTGTCTCGACCCGGGTCAGGGCGGCGGCGTGGTACATGCCGAGCCGCTCGACCGCCTGGCCCTGGTCCTGCTCCCCCTCGGCGTCGAGGCTGTCGAGGATCCCGAGCACCTCACGCATCTCCTCGAGAGTGAAGTCGAGGGGCTTCATCCGCTTGATCAGCATCAACCGCGAGACGTCGGTCTCGGAGTAGAGCCGGAAACCCCCCGTGGTGCGGGAGGACGGTTGCACCAGGCCCATCTCCTCGTAGTAGCGGATGGTCCGCAGGCTCAAGCCCGTGCGCTCGGCCACCTCGCCGATCTGGGCGTGACGAATTCCCACCTGGCTCGCCTCCTCGTTGGCTGGACACATCCTAACGTGACGTCAGGGCAGGTTCGCACTCGGCGAGGAGTCCCCACGGGCCGGTTTGAGCGACGTCGCGCTCGTGGCGTAACCTTACGTCGCGTAAGAGTTACGGACAGGAGGACGAATGCCGATCTTCAAGGTGAGGCACGTGGACGGAAGCCTGCACCAGGTCACGGCGCAACGGCTGAGCTCCAGCGCCGGAAACCTGCACTTCGAGAGCCTTCGCGGTGGCAGCTGGGTCTCGTGCCTCACGGTGGCCAGCGACGACGTCGACGAGGTGCGCCAACGGGTCACCGAGCTGAACGGATCGCACCGATGGGGCCCGGCTCGGGTCACCGACAGGCGGGGAGCATGACCGTGACCAGACTGCAGATCGCCGACCTGGTCGAGGACGCCTTCGGACCCGACGGCGCCGACACGGCGGCGCTCCTCGACACTGCCCGCGACCAGGGGGGCTCCCCCGAGGTACTCGCCTGCCTCGAGCGCCTTCCCCGCCGTCACTTCAGGCGGATGCAGGATCTCTGGGCCCACCTGGAGGGACTCCCCGTTGACTGACGTGCTCGACCACGACGCCGCCTTCGCCCTGTCCCGCGTCACCCGGCTGGCCGACGCGGCGGAACAGCGCGTCCGGGCGTGCGGGTGCAGCTCGGCCGCCGTGACGGTGCTGCGCGGATTCGACGCCAGCAGCCGCCGCCGAGCCGCCGAGCTGCGCGACCGTCTTCGCGACCGAGGCATCCTCACCACCGTGGTCGCCGCCCCGATGGTGCACGCCCACGATCACCCGGACACCACCACGTCGTTGCTCCAGACCCGCGTCAGCGGGCACCCGTGCGCGCTGGTGGACGCCACCGTGGGTGGGCGACTCGAGGTCGACCGGATCGGTGGCTGGGCCGGCATCCCAGTGGTCGCGCTGGCCACCCACCCCCAGCAGCCGCCGACCACCGAGGTCCGGCCTGTCGTGCGGGTCGAGTCCCCGTCCGCGGAGCCCTGGTCCACCGCTTCCCCGTTCCCCTCGGTCAGCGGCCGCGTGGTGGGCATTGCCCTCGACGAGGTCCTGGTCGAACCCAACCAGCCCGGCACGGGCTCGCTGCGGCTGCGCCTGGCCGACGACCCTCCCCAGCAGCTGCCGACAGGCACTACCGTGCGGGCCCGCGTCCTCGACTCGCTGCTGCAGCTGAAGGCGGACGCCCGCGGCCACGCCGACCGGATCTGGCTCGCGCCGGCCGTCACGGTGGAGCAGGTCTCCGGTCTCCACACGGTGCGCCGCGACGGGCTGCTGGTGGCAGACATCGCCACCACGCTGACGCTCGAGGCCCAGCCCCGGGGACTCGTCACCGACTACGCCTGAGTCCCACCCATGCCGGTCGACCTCACGCGAGGAGCTCGGCGGGAAGGGGGCGTCGGTGCACGACCGACAACCGCGACACCGCACGGGTGAGCGCGACGTACAGGTGGCGCAGCCCGACGGTCCGGCCCCCTCCTGCGGCGCCGACCAGGCCCCCGGGCTCCACCACGACGACGTGGTCGAACTCCAGGCCCTTGGCCAGGTCAACCGGGACGACCTCCACGCGCTCGTCTGGGGCGAGCAGGTCGCGCAGACGCGGCGCCAGGTCGCGGGCGGCGATGACGCCGACGGTCCCCTCCTCCACCAGCGCCTTCTCCACCGCCTCCGTGACGCCGGCCTCGACGTCCGCGCACGGCAACACCCGCACCTGGCCCTCACGCCGGACCGACCGCGCCGGCGGCACCTCGACCTCGAGATGCGGGAGCAACCGGTTGGCCAGGTCGAGAACCTCACCCGGGACGCGGAAGCCGGTGGTCAGCTCGGTCACCTCGGCGTCCGGCCGCCCCAGGTGTGCCAGCTGCTCGCGCCAGTCATGTGCCGCCCACGCGGTCGTACCCTGCGCCAGGTCACCGAGGACCGTCAGCGAGCCTTGGGCACACCGTCGTACGATCGCGCGGCACTGCATCGGCGACAGGTCCTGGGCCTCGTCGACCACGATGTGCGCAAACGTGGTGTCGTACCCCGGCGCGATGTGGGACCGCAGCTCGTCGAGCAGGATGACGTCCGCGGCCGAACGTCCACGCGCACGCAGGCTCGTCCCCAGCAGGGCCGACTCGTCGTCGTCCAGCAGGCCCGCGGTGGCGCCGGCGCGGAAGGCGGCATCGGCCCCGAGGCGGCGTAGGACCTGTGGCGCCGTCAGCCGCGGCCAGCACGCGTCGATCGCCCGCTTGAAGTCGGGTTGGCGCCTCAGGCCCGCCACCCACTTCGCGTCACGGGGACGGCCCGTGCGGGCGTCCAGGTCCTTGACGACGGCGGCCGCGATCGCGCTCTCGAACGAGGCTCGCCCGGCCTGCCAGCTCCGGGCCGACGCTCGTGTCCGCTCGAGGACCTCGGCCACGTCCGGGCGGAGGAGCGACCACCGCAGACCCGTGTGGACGCCGTCGATCCCCTCCTCGAGCTCCCGCAGGTGGGACCAGACGGCCCGGGCGCAGACCTCCGCCATCCGGCTGTCGTGCTTGATCGAGCTCACCGCCGGGTCGTCGTGCCCCTTCGCCTCGTCAGTGCCGAGGAGCTCTCCGACGGGGACCTGCCACACCGACCGCTCACCGAGGGTCGGCAGCACGCTCGAGATGTAGTCGAGGAAACCGCGGTTGGGGCCCACGACGAGCATCCTGGACTGCCGGAAATGCTCGGGGTGGTTGTAGAGCAGCCAGGCTGCCCGGTGGAGGCCCACCGCCGTCTTGCCGGTACCCGGAGCGCCCTGGACACCCAGCGACGTCGACGCGTCCCGACGGATGAGCTCGTCCTGCTCGGGCTGGATCGTGGCGACGATGTCCCGCATGGGCCCCGACCGGGGCCGCTCGATCTCGGTGGTGAGGATGTGGGAGGTGGTCTGCTCCCCCGCCGTGAGGTCCTCGTCCTCGTGGCTCGTGAGCTCGTCGCCCCGGAAGCCGAACCGGCGACGGGCGGTGACCTCCATGCGTCGGTACGGCGAGGCCCGGTAGAACCGCTCGGCGAGCGGGGCCCGCCAGTCCACGACCAGGGGTACCGAACGGTCGTCCTCGTCACGCACGTGCCGACGACCGAGGTGATAGTCCTCGCCCGTCTCCAGCCACAGACGGCCGAAGAAGAGGGGCAGTCCGGAGTCGTCGAGCTCCTCGAGCCGGCGGGCGCGGTACTGCGACATCGCGAAGCCCGCATTGTGGTCGGGTCGGGCATCTCCCGGACGCCGGTTGCGCCTGCTCTCGGAGAAGTCCTCGGCATACCCATGCATCAGGCCCGCTGTCGTGTCGCGCATCTGCCTCACGGCGGCGCGCACGCGCTCGTGGTGCGCGACCTCGGCACTCAGCTCGTCCTCCGACACCCGACCTCCTGGTCGATCAGACCTCTGTGCTTCCCGCCGCAACCCTACCGCCGCGTGAGGTTGGACCACGAACTCGCGGGGCCTCCCCGAGCCGGTGTCAGAACGACCGTGAGTCGAACCTCGCTGGAGTCTGGGTCCCTCTGTGCGGCATGCCGCGCACCTCGCCCCACCGTGAAGGCATCCTGCATGACCAACCTTCTACGCGACGCATCCCTGAGTTGCGGTCTGATGTTGGACGCGCCCGTCCCGTATGCCCTGTCCGGGTGGCGTTACCGGGAAGTGCGCGTCCTACGGGTCCGGTCTCGCCGACGATCTCTACCTCCGCTGCCGACCCTTCAATCCGACTCCGACTGGCCTCCTGGTGATTGATCCTCATTGACTATCGGCGGTCCCCAGAATCGTCTCCGAATACCTGGTTTTCTGGTCTCTCAACCCCGCCATTCCAAGCGGCACGCATGCTACGAAGGTCCGTAGATGGGCCGCCCGAGGACGGGCGGCCCACGACGCATTTTCGGGCCTGTTGTTGGAGGTCGTGGGTGGTGGTGGGACGTGCACGGTGGCGTGAAGATCTACCGCGGGGACGCCGCGGCCGCCCGCTCCTACGTCGAGGCGGACCACGGACGCGTCGATGACTACTACCTCGCCGAGGGCACTGGCCTGGCCGAGCGCCTCGTCGCGGGGGTCGACCAGCTCGACCAAAGCACCTCGGTCGAGCGGGCCGGCCGCTCTCGATGGAGACGGCTACGAGGCCTGGGTCGCGGGGCTCGATCCGCTGAGCGGCGAGCCCCGCGGCCGGCTCCGCACCGACGCCAAGGCGGTCCGGTTCGCCGAGGTCGTCGTCAACGGTCCCAAGTCGTGGTCGCTCGCCGCCGCGCTCCACCCGGAGGTGGCCGAGGCCTACGACGCGGCGATGGATCGAGCTGCCGTGCAGATCGTGGGGTGGCTGGCCGAGCACTCCACGACGCGGGTGGGTCCCCGGGGTCGGCAGGTGCAGGTGCCCGTCGAGCGGCTCGAGGCCGTGACAGTGCGGCACTACACCTCGCGGGCCGGTGACCCGCACCGGCACCTGCACCTCCAGGTCAACGCCCGGGTCTGGGCCGACGGCCGGTGGCGGGGTCTGCACACACTCGGCATGCGCGACAGCATCGAGGCCATCAATGGCATCGGCCACGCCGCCGTCATGACCGACCCGGAGTTCCGCGCCGCGCTCGCCGACCAGGGGTTCACCCTCGATCCCGAGACCGGAGAGATCGAGGAGCTGACCACCTACGTCGGGCCGTTCTCCGCGCGAGCGCGGCAGATCGGACGCAACGTCGACCGCTATGACGCCGCGTGGCGCGCCGAGCATCCCGGCCAGGAACCCGGTCCCGAGCTGCTGCGTGCCTGGGACCGGCGCGCCTGGACCGAGGCCCGCCCCGACAAGGTGGTGCCGACCGACGGCGGCGAGCTGACGCATCGCTGGGTCGATGAGCTGCACCACCTCGGCTACCGCGCCGTCCCGCGGCGCCGCCCGACACCGGGTGCGGTGAAGCCCGGTGAGCTGGATCGGCCGGCAGCGGTCGACACGGTCGTCTCGCGGCTGGGTGCGAAACGGTCGGGCTGGAACGCCGCGGACGTGCGTGGTGAGGTCGAGCAGCTGGTCGCCCGGTCGAACGTCGTCACCACCGCCGCGGTGCGACGGGAGCTGGCCGAGGACCTGACCGCCCGGGTGCTCGAGGTCTGCGTCCCGCTGCTGCCCCACGAGGTTCCCGAGCACGTCCGGGCCCTCACTTCGGTGGACGTGCTGCGTATCGAGGCTGACATCACGGGTCGCCTGGCTGCCCGCGCCGCCCACCCGGGCCGCCCGGTGCCGATCGCCGCGGGCCGCCTCGACGAGGCGCAGCAGGACGCGGTCGCCGCACTGGCCGGCACCCACCGGCTCGTCGTGGTCGAGGGCGCGGCCGGGGCGGGCAAGACGGCGACCCTTGCCGGCACCCGGGCGGTGGTCGAGGAGCAGGGTCACCGCACGATGATCGTGACGCCGACGTTGAAGGCCGCCCAGGTCGCCGCAGGCGAGGTCGGGACGCAGGCCTTCTCCGCCGCCTGGCTGGCCCATCAGCACGGCTACCGGTGGGACGAGCACGGCCACTGGACCCGCGAAGCCGCCGCTCCCCATCCCGAGTCCACCCTGCGCCCCGACGACCTGTTGCTGGTCGACGAGGCGGGGATGCTCGACCAGGACACCGCTCGTGCCCTCCTGACGATCGCTGACGAGGCCGGCGCACGCGTCGGGTTCATGGGCGACCGGCACCAGCTGCCCGCGGTCGGCCGAGGCGGCGTCCTCGACCTCGCTACCCGCTGGGCCGTCCCCACGGCAGTCGTCACCCTGGACCGGGTGCACCGATTCGCAGACCCGGCCTACGCCCAGCTGTCCCTGGCGATGCGCACCGGCGACGACCCCGCGGCGGTGTTCGGCCAGCTGGTCCAGCGGGGCCAGATCACGGTGCACGCCACCGAGCCCGAGCGCACCGCGGCCCTCGCCGCCGAGGCCGCCGAGTGCGGAGCTCTGGTCATCGCCGACACCCGCGAACACGTGGCCGACCTCAACGCCGCCATCCGCGACCGGCTCGTCTCCGCGGGCCGGGTCGACGATCGATGTGGGGTCCTCACCGACTCCGGCGAACGAATCGGCGCGGGCGACCGGGTCGCCACCCGGCGCAACGACTACGAGCTGGGCGTCGCCAACCGTGACACCTGGACCGTGGCTCTCGTCGAGCCCGACGGCCACCTCCACCTGACCAACGCCTCGACCGAGCGTGTGGTCGACCCCGCCTACGCCCGGCGGCACGTCGAGCACGCCTACGCCACCACCGTCTACGGCGCCCAGGGCGACACCGTTGCCGCGGCCCATCTTGCGATGGGCGAGCACACCGGAGCAGCATCGGCCTACGTCGGCATGACTCGCGGTCGCGAGCACAACACGGCCCACGTGGTTGCCGAGAGCCTCGACGATGCCCGCCGCCGCTGGCTCGAGGCGTTCAGCCGGGACCGCGCCGACCTCGGGCCCGCCCACGCCGCCCGGCTCGCCGCCACGGAGTCCGCCAAGTACGACGGCGCAAGCCGCGTCGAGCGCGGCCGCCCTGTCCCCCGGAAGCGACCGCTCCGACCGGCCAAGGCCCCGGCGACCGCCTCATCGCCCGCCCCGGTTCAAGGGCGTGGGCGCCACCCCGGAATCGGCTTCTAGCGTTACTCGGCTCCCGCGTCCAGGACCGCCCGAGCCTCGTCGATCAGCGCGGAGAGCGAGGCGTGCCACGCGGGCAGGTCGACCGACAGGGCCACCCACGTCAGCTCGCGGTTGATCTCGTCGTACTGGTGAATGATGAAGTTCCGGTTGGCGACCGCGATGGCCCACTCGACGCCCTCGGCGCCAGGACTCCCAGTCGCGACAACCGGTTGGCGGCCTCGCCGAGCTTCATCATCAGCGAGTCGCCGGCCTCCTGGAGGAGCCCATCGACAAGGTATGCGTCCTTGCCGCGGGTCACGACCTCGTCGACCCGGAGGAGCCAACCCTCGACGTGCAGGAGCTCCTTGGCGGCCTTGCGGTCCATCAGAGCAACACCGCCTCATGCCGAATGTCATCGTCCAGATGGGCTTGAGCCCGCCATAGGCCACCAGATCGATCTCGCGACCCAGGACCTGCTCGATCAGCCGCTTGAACCGGAGGAAGTCGAAGGAGGACGTGCCCTCGGGAGCATCGACCAGCAGATCGATGTCGGAGTCACGACGAGCCTGTTGGCGGGCGACGGACCCGAACACGGCCAGCCTCTGGTAGCCGCGCTCCTCGGACATCGCCCTGAGGACGGGCGCCGCCGCTTGGATCAGCACTCCGGGATGCACGACATCGAGGTCCGGTGCGAACCTCAGCTGCTGGCTGACCGCCGGTTGCGAGACGCCCAGCGCTTCGGCGATCTGCCGCTGACTCATGCCGGTGGCCACCATCGCGCGCAGGGCGATGGTGCGACGCAGCCGCGCCAGATCCTCGTCGCGGCGCGCATCGCGATACTCGGCCAGCAGGGGCATAAGGTGATCTTATCAGCCTCGAGGTCCACTGCGCCCGTCCTCCGTGGCGCGACCACAGGAGCGGTCCCCGGACGAACCGTCACCGATCTCCCGAGACATCACAGGCCCGCTTGGGGGACCCGAGCAAGGGACCTCTCCGAAAATTCTTCAACTTTCGGAGGGGCGCACGCTGACCTGCACCAACGCCCCCACCGGCGCTCCGCCCGTCCTCGAAATCGGCGGGACGGGCGGCCTGAGGACGGGCGAAAATTGGTGCGTTGGCTGAGGACACTCGAAGGTGGCCATCGATGGGCGCGCGGAGTCGCTCGCACACCTGGTGGAGGAGCAACGGAATCCGCCGACCCGTCCACGGGCCGGCCACACCCCAGGGAGAACCACCATGAGCAACGCCTATCGGGCCGAGGAGCCCGACCGACCCCCGCGGGCGACGAGCTGATGACCATGAAGGAGGTCGCCGCGCTCGTCCGCGTCCCCGAGGCGACGCTGCGCTACTGGCGCCACCTCGGCGCCGGCCCCCGCAGCTTCAAGATCGGCCGCCACGTCCGCTACTGGCGCGCCGACCTCACCCTCTGGCTCGCCGAGCAGACCAACCGTCCCCACGACCGGGGCTGAGCGGCGACAGCCGGGCGACGCGAGAGGCAGGATGGACCATGGCCAGCATCGAGAAGCGCGTGCGGGACGGGCAGACCTCGTGGCGGGCGCACTACCGCAC
>CAVVFK010000015.1:0-35644 GCA_963747435.1 uncultured Actinomycetota bacterium | reverse complement strand
CACCTTGCGACCCGATCGACGTCCACCATCCGGGCACAGAGTAAGCCCCCGACAGCGTTTCCGCTGGCCGGGGGCCCGTCGTCTGTCTCAACACAGAGCGCGCCCGGAGGGATTCGAACCCCCAACCTTCTGATCCGTAGCAACTCGATCGACCCGACACGGGCCAACGCAGCCCGCCCTCAAACGAAGCCAGATCAGTTGTTTTCGCAGGTCACAGGCGTGAGGACGCGCCGTGGCGGGTTCGGTCGGGATGTTACGGAACCGAGATCCGCGCAATTTTGGGGCTCTCCTGACACACCTGTGGGTCATTTCCGGCCGGGTAGCACGGGTCGGTGGCCGCCCAGGGAGAGCAGGGCGAGGGCGATCAGGGCCTCGGGGGACTTGAACCCGAACGCGATCCTGGTGATCAGCCGGATCTTGGTGTTGGTGTACTCGATGAGCCCGTTGGACAGATTGTGCTCGATGCGGCCAGGATCCCGGGCCGGTGTTTGACGATGCTCTTCTCCCGCTCCCCGAACGCCGGGATGCGGCGCCGGCGGGCCCGGCTGGTCCAACGGTCCGGCGCGTCAACTGCGGCATCGTAGGGCGACGTCAACACCACCCGCAGCCCTTCCTTGAGCAGGTAGGCCCGGTCGACATGGGTGGGTGGTCGCGATCCAGGCGAGCTTGACCTGCTCGTTCTGGTGAGGTTCTGCGGGTTCTTCCACAACCTCGTACCTCGCCCCCTTGAGCGCCTTGGCGCGCTCGTTTCCCGGTCGTGGTGGCGCATCGTTGGGGGCGGCCACTGGCGCGTTTGGCTCGGTCAGCTCGGCTCGGCCTCGTTCCATGACGCGCGACCGCCTCGTCCAGGGCGTCGGTGGGCCAACGCGCGACATGAAAGGGGTCAGCTACCCGCCCGCGCCCGGACACCGGTCGGCCACGATGGTCTGGATGAAGTCGGCCCCATCAGCGGAAACGTGGGTGGTCTTGGCACACCGGTCGGGGCCGAGCAGGTCGAAGAACTCACCACGGTCGCGCTGCTGCGTCCCGGCGCAGCCCACGCCGAGACGGCGCCGGTCATGGTCGACCGCGGCAATCAAGAACTTGAACCCGCGCTTGTAGCTGATCTCGTCGATCCCGATCCGCGTCAGCCCGGCCAGGCGGTCGTGGCGGGCGTCGACATCAGCCCAGACCCGGGCGATGATCGACCCCACGGTGCGCCACGCGACCCGCATCAGCGCCGTCACCGTGGACTTCGAAACTGCGTGGCCAACCACGCCACCGTGTCATCGAACGCGTAGGTGTGGCCGCGTCGTGACGGGCCCACGGCACCGACGCGACCACCACCCCGTGCTCGCGGCAGAGCACCCCCGGCGCGTCAGCCTCAACGACCGCGCGCACCGTCCCAATCCAGCGCCCGCCACCGCCGCCGCCCGCCACGGCGTCGTAGCCCGGGCTGGGTCGCCGACACACCCCACACCGGCCCCGTTTCGCGCTTCGTGGGCCGCACCCCGGCGACCAGCACCTCCTCGTCCTCGTCGAACTCGACCCGCTCAATCACGGTCTTCTCGACGCCCAACATCTCGCGCCATAGGCTGACATCACGCACGCCGTTCTCCTGACCACAGTTCCTGTGCCTTCGACAGCTCAGAAACCTACTCAGGGAACGGCGTGCGCCTCGTCAACCCTGCTCGAGCACCCACAGGTGTGTCAGGAGAGCCAATTTTGGGTCACATTCTGGGTCACCGCGGCCGGCTCCGGTGGACCCCGGCGGCGGTCGGTACGCGGCCGCGGTTGTGGGCGGTCAACGTCGACACGGCGCCGTGCGTTAGGCGGCGTTACTACGCAGGTGGGTCATCAGGTCGGCCGCTGCACGGCTATGTGAGCGGCGAGGATCCGCCAGCCCGCTTCGTCGTCGTGGACCCAGGTGCGCGTGTAGCGCATCCGGGCCGACATGGGCTGGCCACCGAACGTGCCAGTGAGGGTGCCCGTGAAGAACGTGACCCCGGTGGAGCTGGCAACAAGCACCTCGATGTCTTCTTCGACCAGCTTGGTGATCACCGAGGAGCCGGAACGGTGTGCGGCCAGGTCTTGGTCCTTGGTGTGTCGAGCGCCATCGGGCCCGATCGCGACCAAGCGGTCGTGGAGCAGGCGGTCGAGCGCCGCGACGTCGCCGGCGAGCTGAGCGGCATGGAGTGCGCGTTCCGCGGACAGCAGGCCCGCCTCGGATCTGGGAGTCACCTTCACCATGGTCGTGCATCCCGGCGACTCGAACCAAGGGCGCCGTCTCGCGGATGCGGATGAGACGCACCTCGACCGTGGCCAGAGTGAGAATGCGGCCTCGAACGGACCGTGTGGCGGTGAGTCCCATTGGGCGACGGTCGAGGTGCCGCTGGTTGCGCTCGTCGCGGGCTCGTACGGAAGGCCGCGGTTCGAGCGGCATCCCACGCCGGGCGTCCTGGCGGCAGCTGCCTCGCCGGCTAGCCTGGCAGCGACCGAGTCCATCGCCACCCACAGACAGCACCGACGTCTGGGTCCTCCTGGTCCTCGAAGTGCTCGAAGCCGAGCGACGCAAGGACACTCGTGGATGGGTTCCGGCCGGGCAGTGTGTGCGCGATGACGTGGTCGACCTCGCCGCTGGCGACGGTATGGTCGACCAGCGCCTGTGCGGCGGCTGTGCCGAGCCCTCTGCGACGGAAGTCGGCAGCGACCTCGTAGCCGATCTCGACCGTCCGCCCTGTCGGCGGGGACGCGAAGCCGCCGGAGCCGACGAGTTGACCGGTCGCGTCGTCGAGGAAGAACTGCACCGGCCACGCTTGGTCTGTGTCCGACGCGTCGCGGAGGTGCTGCAGGTGGAGGTGATGGCTTCGGGGAACTCGGGCCAGCCGTTCGGCACGGACCAGCCGATCATCTCGTTGAACAGCGAGGGGTCGTTGAGGGCGTTCAGCAACGGCACGGATGCTGCGACAAGACGGATCTGCGGGTGGGTCGACACGTTGCACCTCCAATGGCGATGCCCAGTCCGATCGCGAGAGGTCGGACCTTCCTGGGAGCATCCGGGGATCAGGCCCTGGGCTTGTTGTGGTCGCCAGTCTTCCGTTGCGAAGCTGCCCTGCACACCTTCCGTACAGGGCGATGCCGGCACCACCCAATTTGCTATCCCACCGCGCGCGCAGGTTCAGGGGCGGCGAGCGACCTGCGCTCACCGCGTGCTGCGCGCAGGGTGTGCCGCCGAGCCGGTCCCCGGCATCCCGGTGGCCGCTGCGGGCGTCCGATAGATGGGGAACGGCTCCCGATGTCGGGACGCGTGCGCACGGCGACGCTGGTCGTACTCCCTCCGGCGCCCGGCCGGCGGAACCACCACCACCACAAGGAGCCCCTTATGCCCCGTTTCCTCATCGAGCGCGAGATCCCGAACGCCAAGGACCTGACGCCTGGCCAGCTGTCCGAGATCGCCCGCACGTCCAACGACGCCGTCGACTCGCTCGGTGTGCCCTACACCTGGGTGACGAGCTACGTCGCCGGCGACAAGATGTACTGCCTGCACGAGACCGACGACGCCGAGACGATCCTCGAGCACGCCCGTCGCGGGGGCTTCCCCGCCGACACGGTTTCGGTCGTGGCCAACGAGTTCGGCCCGCACAGCGCGGACACCCTGCCGGTCGCGTGACCACCCCACCGCGCCCGGTCGGCGCCGACCGGGCCCTCGGACCCCGTGGCCTCTCCCGGCCACGGGGTCTTGGGGAGCCGGGCGCTCGGCCCTACCCTCACTCCATGGGCCTCCTGGAGAGGGAGCGCGAGCTCGACGTGCTCCTGGGTGCGCTCGCCGCGGCAGCGGACGGCACCGGCTCGGGCATCGCGGTCAGTGGCGAGCCCGGGGCGGGCAAATCCGCCCTGGTGGCCGCCGCGTGCGCCACCGACCACGCGCTGCGCGTGCTCCGCGGCCGGTGCGACCCGCTCGCCACGCCGCGACCACTCGGCCCGGTCCGCGACCTGCTGGCCGACCTGCGCCCGCTCGACGGGGCCGCGCCGCTGTCCGAGGCGTGCGAGCAGCTGTACGCCCTGGTGCGTTCGGAGCCGACCGTGGTCGTCGTGGAGGACCTGCACTGGGTCGACGCGGCCTCGGCCGAGGTGCTGCGCTTCCTCCTGCGCCGGGTGGAGGCCGCCCCCTGCGCGGTCGTGCTGACCTACCGCGACGACGAGATCGGCGAGCAGCACTCGGTGCGCCCTCTGCTCGGCGACCTCGCCGCGCTGGAGGCCGTGACCAGCCTGCGGCTGCGGCCGCTGAGCGTCGCCGGTGTCGCCGCGCTGCTCGAGGGTGGCCCCTTCGACCCCGAGGCGGTGCACGCCCTGACCGGCGGCAACCCCTTCTTCGCCACCGAGGTGGCCAAGGACCCCGACCTCCCCCTGCCGTCAACGGTGCGCGACGCCGTGCTGGCCCGCACGGCCGGGGTCTCGCCCGAGGACTTCGAGGTGCTGCAGCTCGCGGCGAGCGCCCCCGACCGGCTCGACGACCGGGTGCTGCCGGCGCTGGGCGTCGACCTGCCCACGCTGCGCCGCCTGCACGACACCGGCCTGCTCCTGCGCGACCGAGGTGGTCTGGTCTTCCGGCACGAGCTGGCGCGCCTGGCCGTGGAGAGCACCATCCCCGCCGGCGGTGCCGCTCGGCTGCACGCCCGGCTGCTCGACGCGCTCGAAACCCTCCAGCCCCGCGACGCGGCGGTGCTCACCCACCACGCGGTCGCGGCCGCCGACGGGCGCCGGGCCCACCGTTACGCCCAGGAGGCCGCTGAGGAGGCCGCCCGCGCGGGCTCGCACACCGAGGCGGTCGCCTTCTTCGAGACCGCGCTCGCGACCCGGCCCGACGACGACCCCCGGGAGCGGGCGACGCTGCTGACCCGGCTCGCCCACGAGCAGTACATGACCAGCCGGCTGATGCCGGCGATCGCCACGGTCAGCCAGACCTTCCCCCTGTGGCAGGACGTCGACGACGACGCGGGCCTGTCCAGCGCCCACGACTCGTGCGCCGTCTTCGAGTACTACAACGCCCGGCGGGTGCCGGCCGAGGCCCACGCCGACCGGGCTGCGGCGCTGGCCGGTGGGTCGACCCGGGCCTACGGCGCGGCCCGGGCGACTCGGGGCTACCTGGCCTACCACCGCGGCGACCTGCGGCTCGCGACCCAGTGCACCGCGGATGCCGGGCGGATCGCCGCCGAGCTGGGTGACGACGCCCTGGCCCTGCGCACCCGCCTGGTGAACACTGCGACCGAGCTCGTGCGCGGCGACGACGGCGCCCGCCACCGGCTGGTGCAGGTCGTCGAGGAGGCGCTCGAGCTCGGGCTCGACGAGCTCGCGTCCACGGGCTACTCGAACATCGCCTACCTCGATGTCGAGCAGCGCCGGCTGGCCGAGGCCGAGCGACTGCTCGAGCAGTCCCTCGCCTTCACCATCGAGCGGGACATCCCCATCTGCAACCACTGGCAGACCGGCGTGCGGTCCCGGCTCCGTCTCCTCGAGGGGCGTTGGGCGGCCGCCGCCGAGGACGCCGACGACGCCCTGGCCCGCACCGGTATGCCGCTCGCGACCTTCTGGCCGCACGTGGTCTCGGGACTGGTCCGGCTGCGGCGCACCGGCACCGAGGACACCCACCTCGAGGCGGCCTGGCAGCTCGCCGACCGGCTCGACGAGCCGATGAAGCGGTTGCCGGCCCTGTCGGCCCTGGCCGAGCGGATGTGGCTCACCGGCCAGACCGACGGCCGGGTGACCCACACCGCCCCCGCCGAGCTCGAGCGAGCGGCAGGGTCGAGCGCGGTCGCGTGGTCGGCCGGCGACCTCGCCCTCTGGCTGGCCCGGCTCGGCATCGCGACGTCGGTGGACCCCGACACCCTGGCCGAGCCCTTCCGGCTCTCCCTCACCGGCCACCGCGAGGAGGCCGCAGCGTGGTGGCGGCGGGCCGGTTCGGTGGTCGACGAGGCGCTGGCAGCGATCGACGCCACCGACACCGAGGTCCGGCTGCGCGCCGTCGAGCAGCTCGACCGGCTGCACGCCTCCGCCACGGCCGAACGGCTGCGTCGCATCCTGCGGCAGGAGGGCGTGACCCAGCTGCCCGTGCGACCGCGCGCGGCGACGCGCGCCAACCCCGCCGGCCTGACCAACCGGCAGCTCGACGTCGCCAAGCTGGTGGCCCGCGGGTTCACCAACGCCGAGATCGCCGATCGCCTGTTCATCTCCCCCAAGACCGCCGACCACCACGTGTCCGCCGTTCTCATGAAGCTCGGAATGCCCAACCGCCGCGCCGTGGTGGTGCAGGCGCCCGAGCTCGGCCTGTCCTGACCCACGACCCCGAGAAGGGCACGTGGACCGCGTCGCCCGCCCTGACCGCCTGGGCGGACAGCGGCGAGTTCGGCACGGCATCCGTCGAGATCGTCTGCCGGGTCACGCGGCCTCCTCGGTTCTGGATGCCTCTCGCCCGTCGGCCGCCACGAAACTCTCGGTGGACCACCACTGACGGTACGTCTGCGATCCCACCAGCTGCTCCAGCGCCCGGGTCTGCGACGCGTGAGCCCGCAGCGCCAGGTGCTTGCGGTCCAGCAGCGCACCGGACAGCCGCACCTGGGCTGACAGGTCGGCCTCCGGGGTCACGGGTGGCTGCGGCGGGGTCACCATCCACAGCCCCACCTCGGCGCTGAGCCCCGCCCAGTCGCGGTGGTACCCGGGGGTCAGCGTCGCGTGCCACAGCTCCCCGGGCCGGCCGCACTGTCGCCACGCCGCGCTGGTCCAGGCCGAGACCGCTCGGTGGTCGCCGTGGCCGGTGAGGCCGTCCGGCCCGAAGGTGACGACGACGTCCGGGCGCACCTCCTCGATGACGGGAACGAGGTCGGCCGCTCCCTGCGCCAGCGGCACCCGGGACAAGCCGCCGTCGCGGTACTCCAGCCACCGGTGCTCGTCGACGCCCACCTCCGCCAGACTGGCCCTCAGCTCGCGCTCTCGCAGAGGCCCCAGCCGCTCCGGTGGCCAGGCCGCCGGGTCGTCGGTGCCATGCTCGCCCCGGGTTGCGGTCACCACGACCACGCGCCCACCCCGGCTGCGGACCAGCGCCATCAGGCCGCCCGAGAGGTAGGCCTCGTCGTCGGGGTGGGCCCAGACCCCGAGCAGGGTCGCGATGTCCGGCACGGACGTGGCGTTCTCGACGCCCTCCACGATGGTCATCCCGGCACCCCGTCCAGCGCCAGGACGAGCCGCGACCCACCGCCGCCGGCGTGCGCCAGCGTCCACCGGGCGCGGGCGCGCCGCAACATCTGGAGCACGGCGAAGTTGTCGGAGGCGACGTCGCCGTGGAAGCGGCGCACCCCCCGTTCGCCGGGACGACGGGCCAGGGCAGCGAGCAGCGCCTTGCCCATCCGGTGGCGCTGCCACGCGTCGACGACGGCCACCGCAACCTTCGCGGCGGGCTCATCGTCCGTGCGCACGAAGCGGGCGATGCCCACGGGGGCGCCGTCGCTCGCGGGCATCTCCAGCGCGGCCTCGTGGTCGCGGCCGTCGACACCGGTGAGCGCCTGCACCTCGCCGTCGGTGAGCCGGGGCCTGTGGCTGAGGGAGCGGGGCTCGCGCGAGCGGGGGCCCATCCCCGCGAAGACGGCGCGCACCGCGGCCGCGTCACCGCGCTCGAGCGGCCGCAGTTCGACCTCCGGCCGGTCCGTGTCGAGAACGAGGGTGGATGCCGTGCCGCTCACCGGTGCCGCGGTCGTCATGCTGCCTCCCTCCCTCGCTCGGTCGTGGACCGGGTGGCCGGCGCGAGGCTCCCCACGCCGGACGCGAGACGCTCCCAGGCCACTGCCGCAGCGGTCGGGGCGTCGGATGCTGTGCGCCTACGCGCTGTCATCACCGCCGGCGCCGGGGTGGGCGCTGCCGCGGTGGGGGCCTTCGGTGACCTCCCGACGGCCGTCGGCTCCCGGCCGACGGCCGCCAGGTGACGGGTCACCCAGAGCCTGAGCCGGCGGGCCGGCGCCCAACGCGTTCGGGCCGTCGGGGTGTCGTCGCTACCTCGGTGGAGCGCTCGGGTTCGGTGCTCGCTCTCACGGTGGGCGTGGAGCGTGGTCCACGCGTAGTCGTTCATCATGACGGTTCCTCTCTCGGTGCGGCAGTGCGCCGCTGAGGAAAACCGTGCGGCCGGGAGGGGTGGACGCACATCGGTGCCCACCACCGATTCGGCGGTTGCGTGGTGAGCCCGGATGTAGGGACCAGCTGCCCAGGGCGAGCGTGGGGGGACCGCCGGTCGGGCGGCATCCGAGTCCCTGACCGGGTGACCGGGACCCACCCCGAAGGAGACACCATGACCGCCATCGACACCCGCGCCTCGACGAGGCCGCCCTCGAGCAGTTGGATCACCAGACCCTGGGCGGCCTCGCCGCCGCCATCTCCGGCCACATGGTGGCTCTTCACCGTCGGCACGTCGTGCTCCCCCACACTCATCGGTGAAGAGCCCGATTGCGTGGCATAGATGGAGGAGCAGCAGGGAGTTCTATGAATCCGGTGCGGCAGAGCATCTGGCAGCAACTAGGAGCGGCCCGGCCGCTGGGCTGTGCGGCACCAGACGGCCCGGGAGCAGTAGCCCAGGTCGCTGATGACTGGGTCGCCCTCCCGCTGAGAGATGAGGCCCGGTTCGGGGCCGGCGTGTTTGGTGAGCCGACGGTGTCGGGCCAAGGCCGACCAGGGTCGTGCCAAGTCGGCCCAACCGTCTGACCCCTGTCCGGTCAGTACACCTCCGGCCACGACGCCTCACCCTCGCACCACCCTTGACTAGCCAGGGCCATTGGACCTCGTGCCGGGCACGGCTCATTGACAGGGTGGCACGGACAATGCGCGCGGGCTCACAACCCGTTGGACCTCCTCGAGCAGGTGGCTGACGCAGTTCGAGAATGGCTCCGGCAGCCTTTTCGCCGGTCGCGGGCCCGATCAGAGGGGTGCCGAAAGGACGTCGCTGGCCGCTTGCAGTTCGCCACGCCTGCGTGCGCCGAACTGCCTTCGTCAGGCGGTCGATAGGGCGGCGATGTCGATTGGGCAGTCGGGATGAACCGCGGGCGCAAACGGTGGTGGGCAGGATCTTGGATCTGGAGTGACCGGCCGACGAGGTTCTGCGGGAGTTCCGCCGGTGAAGCAGACCGGCGCCCCATACGCCTTGCGCTTAGGTGAGGCCGTGGTCGAAGGCGTAGGCGGCCGCAGCGGTGCGGGAGGGCACGTCCAGCTTGGTAAAGATGTTGCTCAGGTGCCGTGCGACGGTCTTCGTGCTCAGGAACAGGGCCGCGGCGATCTCGGGGTTGGATTTGCCGGCGGCGACCAGCCGCAAGACCTCGGCTTCGCGGGCGGTGAGGCCCCCTGGGAGGGGGCTTGGGGCCTGGAGCCGGTGCACCTCCTGTGCGGCGGGGGCGGCTCCGAGCGCGGCCAGCGCCCGGGCCGCGGCCGCGAGCTCGATGGCTGAGGATTCTTCGTCTCCTAGGGCTCGCAACGAGCGACCCAGCAGGACCTGTGTTCGTGCGGCCTCGTAGGGCCACTCCAGCTCCCGCCAGCTGTGCAGTGCCACACGTGAGGCGTTCAGGGCGTCCTCGGGGCGGTCCTCGGCAAGGGCGAGGGCCCCAACCGCGTAGCCGGCCATCGCCGTGAGCGAGTTCGAGGCGAACGCTTCTGAGACGGCCTGCAGCTCGGCGACGAGGGGGCCTGCGGCCGCGGTGTCGTTTGCGGCGAGGAGGACCTCGACCGCGCCGGGGAGCAGCTGGGAGCGATGGATGGGATCGCGTGGTTCGCCGAGGACCCGGTGTACCGCAGCACGAGCGGCATCGGCCCGGCCGCGGCCGAGGGAGAGCAGGGCGTGCGCGGGTTGTGGGTCGTGGCCGAGGCCAACTGCCTGCTCGAAGGCTTCCTCGGCAGCGTCGTAGTCACCACGGATGCGCATCAGGTCACCCTTCTCCGCGAAGGCCAGGCCTGCGGGCGCCGGGGTGCCCGCCGCGATGTATCGCGCCGCGGCGCGGTCGAACTCCGCGAGGGCCTGCTCGTAGGCACCGCGGACCCGCATCACCTGCCCGCGATGGACCGCGCACTGGCCGGTGAACGGCACCAGGCCAACCTGGGCGCCGCACCAGGCGGTCAGCGCGGTTGTCCACTGCGCCACCCTGTCGAAATCCGAGAGTTCCTGGCAGGCCTCGATCAGGGAGCAGTAGGTGTGCCCGGCGAAGATGGGCGACACCTCCCCGGTGGTGACGCCGACCATGGCCTCGTCGAGCATTCGCACGCCTTCGGGCACCCGCCCCAGGTAGAGCAGGCAGCGCCCTTGCGCCATCAGACCGGCTGCGAGCAGGTCGCCGTCGCCGAAGCGCGTGCCGTACGACGTGAGGGTGGCAGCCTCGTCCAGTCCGGTGACCGGGTCGCCGCCGAGGATGTGGCCGAGCATCCGGAAGAACAGGACGTACCCGTGCTCGACCGTGTCCTGGTCAAAGCCATGGAGAAGCCGGTCCGCTCGCGAGATCCAGCCATTGGCGACCGCGTACTCACCACGGTCCATCAGCGTCATGGCCAGCCAGAAGGCCGACCGGACCGCGGCCGGCCGGTCGCCGGCGTGCAGGTGAGCCTGGTGCGCCCGCTGGAGGGCCTGGATGCAGTCGTTGTGACGGCCGACCAGGAACGCGGCGGTGGCCAAGTCGGCGAAGTCGGCGGCCAGGAGCGCATCGTCGCCGGCCGCCGAGAGACCTTCGTACGCGGCGACCCAGTCGCGGCGGTCGAAGGCCTCACGCGCCCGCAGCAGTTCTTCGACGACGTCCACGAAGCCTCACCTCGTACCGAGGATAGGTCGCTCAGGCGACCTGGTGCTGCCTCCCTGGCGCCGTCACCCGGTCGCCGATCCGGCGCGCCACGTACGCTGCGTCCCGGCCGATGCCCGGGAAGACCATCGAGCTGAACGCGTACTGGAACGCAAGGCCGCAGAAGAAGAGCCCGGGCACCTGGTCGACCACACCGCGCATCTCCACAGGCCAGCCGTCCTCGCCGACCACCGGAACCTTGATCCAGTCGAACACCTGACGGAAGCCGGTTGCCCACACGACGTTGCCGACCGCCACGACGGTGCCATCCTCGAGCATCGGCATGCCGCCCCGGACCCCGACCAAGCGGGCCGTGTTCCGTTCGACGCCGCGCGTGGCGAGGTCCTCACGGTGGACCCGGATCATCGGTCCCCCGTGCGCGCGCACCTCGTGGAACTCCTTGCGTCCCAATGGAGTGCGGCGGGTCAGGACGTGCCGCCACGCGAAGACGACCACCGGGAAGATGAGCTTCGCCCGACGTTGCTCGGGCCGGAACGGCAGCTGGCCGGGGTCCCGCCCGCACAGAGTGACCTGTTTGCTCTGCGCGGCCTCGTAGGCAATGTCCGTGCCGGAGTGCGAGGCGCCCACCACCAGGACCGGTCCGGGCTGGAGGTCGTCGGGACGGTGGTACTGGCTCGAGTGCAGCTGGCGGATCGTCGGGTCGAGCTGGTCACCGAAGTCCGGGATGTTCGGTGCCTGCCCGAACGTCCCGGTCGCCACGACCACGTTGTCGCAGGTGATCGTGTTGTCGCCGATGCGAAGCTCGAAGCCACCATCGGCCCGCTGCTCCAGGGCGTCGACCCGGGTGCTCATCCGCACCGGCAGGTCGAACTCCAGTGCGTAGCTTTCGAGGAAGGCAGCGACCTCGTCCTTCTGTGGGAACGTCCACGGGTCGGCCGGGAACGGCATGCCGGGCAGCCCGTCGTACTTCGCCGGGCTGTAGAGCCGCAGAGTGTCCCAGTGCCGGCGCCAGTTGTCGCCGATCCGGGCGTTGCTGTCCAGGACGACACAGGCGCGGCCCTGCTTGGTCAGGTAGTACGCGGTGGACAGGCCGGCCTGACCGGCTCCGATGATCACAGTCTCGATGTGTTCGGTGGACATGGTTCCTCCTGGCGTCGGGTGATGCCTCGACGCTAGGAAGCCGCAACCTTCACCGCGTCGGGCAAGATGCCCAACCCCTTCCCGGCCACATGGGTGGGGTGACCCATAAGCCGACCCACTCCGATGGTCTGTTGGCCGAGCACGAACACGGGCCCTCGTACCGTGGCTGCACCGGTGAGCATGAGGACCGGATAGGCCCACACTCTCAGCGTCGGCGCGAAGGCGGCGCGCGACGGGTCAACACTGGCCCGCCGATTCACGGAATCCAGTTTGACCACTCGCGCCCGGGCGCTGCTGTGCGATCCCGGTTCCGCTCAGGTGAGCATCTCGTGGCGGGTCATGTCGAAAGGCGATGGAGGGGAACGACCCGGTCACTTCTCGCGTGAAGGGACTGCTGTCGGCCGCTGGCGCGGCTGAGGCTCCACTGATCACCCAGAGCCTCCCGCGGCTGATCGGCTGGTGTCATGTCTGAGGCGTGGTGCTCGCCTCGATCAGAGAGACCTCGCAGACGGATGCCCGCAGGGGAGAGCTGCCACTGATCGGGTCGCTGGGTGTCTGACGCAGGACAAGGTTGAGGTTGGCGCTGTCCGGGCCGTACGGCGGGTACCCCGGCAGTCCCAGCTCGTCGCAGGCTTGCCACCAGCCGTGTTGGGCGAAGACGACCTGAGGGTCCAGGTTGGCGTTGAGCTTGGCACGGGCCCGGACGCTGCCGTTCGGGGTGTCGACGGTGACCCAGTCACCGGCGATGATGCGTCGGGCTGCGGCGGCCGATGGGTGCATCTCGACCTGAGGGTCGGGCGCGCTCTTGCGCAGGGCGGCGACCTGGCGGTGTTGGGTCTCGCAGAAGAACAGCGACTTCGCGCAGCTGAGCACCAATGGGTACCGGTGGGCGAGGTCCGGTCGGGAGCGAGGGCTCGTGAGCGGCTCTTCGAAGGATGGCAGCGGAGGGTAGCCGTGGGTGGCCAGCGTGGCCGAATACAGCTCCACCTTGCCCGACGGGGTCGCGAACCCGGTGTCGGCGTACTTGCGGTAGCGCGTGGTCAGCGGCACCCGTACTCCCTCAGGGTGGGCGCGTAGCTCCTCCAGGGTGATCCCGCTGGGTGCGAGCTGGTGCCGGAACGCCGCGTCGATGTCGCCGTCCCAGAAGGCGGCGCCCAGGCCAAGCCGCGTCGCGAGGTCGAAGATGATCTGCAGGTCCGAGCGGGCCTCACCCAGCGGCGGGACGAGCGGCGCTCGGAGCTGGACGAGCGACTGCGCGTCCTGGCTGTACTCGAAACCGATCTTGAGCGCTTCGGACTCGAACGGCGTGGTCACCGGCAGCACGATGTCGGCGAGTTCGTTCGTGGGGGTGAGGAACAGGTCGGCCTGGACGAAGAAGTCCAGGGCACGCAGGGCCCGGCGGCCGCGCTGGCTGTCGCCGTGGGCCATGACCATATTGCCCCCGAAGCTCACCAGCGTCGTGATCCGGCCGTCGAGCGCGGCAGCGTAGAAGTCCTCCCCGGTGACCAGCCCGAACCGACTGGGCCCCAGCGGGCGCTCGGCGAAGCCCACCGCGGGCGGCGGCCCAGGGGAGAGGAACTCCGCGCCGTCGACCGGGTTGGATGGCACCGCCTCGAACAGCACGTTACCGCCCGGCGCGTCGAAGCTCCCGGTCAGGGCGTACAGCACGTCGATCGCCCGGATGGTCTGCGTCGCGCCGCTGTGCTGCTCAAGGCCACTCCAGGTGTAGAAGGCGACCGGCCGGGCCTGCCACAGAGTCCTCGCCGTGGCGACGATGTCAGCGGCCGGCACGCCGGTGATCCCCTCGGCCACCTCCGGCGAGAACTCCGCGCAACGCGCCGAAAGCAGTTCCCAAACCCGCTCCCCGTCGACCTCCTCGGCCGCATTGGTCCAGTCACGGACGAAATCCGCGTCGTACCAGCCGTTCTCGATCATGACGTGCGTGATCGAAAGGGCGAGCGCCGCGTCGGTGCCGGGCCGTACCCGCAGCCAGTGATCGGCCTTGGCGGCCAGGCCCGCCTTGCGTGGGTCGACCACGATCAGCTTCGCGCCGCGCGCGACCGCGGCGACCGTGCTCGTCGCGTGCGCCAGCCGAGCCACGGACGGGTTGTACCCCCAGAACAGGATGCACCCGGCATTCTCGAGGTCGGGGAGGTAGACGCCGGGCACGGACGCGCCGAAGGTGTAGAGCGGAGCCAGGTAGCGGCCCCATCCGCACAGCTCCGTGTAGTTGCAGTAGTTCGGGCTCCCGAACGCCCGGATCAACCGTTGCACCCAGTCGACCGCGTCACTGATCGCGGACGTGGAGGGTGAGCTCGAGCTGAAACCGACCGACTCCGGCCCGCCGGTCTCCGCCGCCGTCCGCAGCCGCTGCGACACGGTGCCCAAGGCCTCATCCCAGGTGATCTGCTCCCACCCGGGGTCGGCGGCATCCTTGGGCCTGGTTCGTCGTAGCGGGTGAAGGATCCTTAAGGGGTGGTAGAGGATCTCCGGGGCCGCCTTGCCCTTCAGGCAGATCGCCTTGCCCGTCGGATGAGACGGATCCGGAAACAGCGCCCGCAAGCTCCCGTCCGAGACCACGGCCTGCGCGCCACAGCGCGAGACACACAGCGGGCAGAACGTCGGGACATGGTCCCCATCCATCACCCGATTCTCGCGCGCGGGCCAAGCCCAGGCAATACATCCCCGACCACCACTGGAGCCGGCGTCGGCAACGCCGAAACGGCGCCACATCCGTCTACGGGCGAGGCAACTTTCAGGCGGGCGCTGTCCCGTCGGGTGATGGGGTCGGTCGTCACCGCGACGATGGAGACCGCGTCGCTCACGACGTACTGGCCCCGCCGCCCTAAGGCGACCATGCCCATCCGTTGTCGGTCGCTGCTACCAGCATTCTTCGTCCACGCACCCGGTGCAGGGCGTTCCCGCGTCTGACGGAACGAGCCGTTCCCCGATCACAGGGCTGGCCACGCCGTAGAGGAGCACCGTGCCAACCCTGAGTGAGGAGTCGACAAGAGCGCTTCCGTAGTGGTCTCTCAGTTCCGCTTTGAACCCTCTCGGGCGCGCTGGCCTTCTGCTGGCGGCTCCTGCGGGAGCGGGGGATGGAGGTACCCGGGCGCCCAGAAGGTGGGCAGGCCGTAGTAGGCGTAGTACCGGCTGTAGTCGGGGTAGGGCGCCTCTTCCAGCGTGGGGTCGTACGCCGGGGCTGAGGCGACGAGATCACGCGTGGTGTCGACGGCGACGACGTCATCCTCTAGCGCCACCACAGCGTTGGTGGGGATCAGTCGGGTCTTCTTGCCCAGCCCGAGGAACCCTCCGGAGCCGACCTGGAGGAACCGTGCGCGCCGTTCCCCTTCATCGACGAGAAGGCCGTCGACGTGACCCACCTCGTCTCCGGCGCGGTCGACGACCAGCCAGCCGCGGAGGTCCTCGGCGGGGTCGGAGAGTGCGAGATCGCTGTCGTCCAGGTCGACGAGGATGTGCTGCTGCTCGTTCGTCATGGAGAACCTACTTCCGGTTGGGGACGCCGACGGTGCCGCTCCTGGGTGGGGCGACAGGGCCGCGGCGTGCAGGGCTGATTCGTGGGACCCCGCAGGACGGTCGGTCCACGAGGGTCTGCCGTGGCCGCCGCTCTGGAACACAGCCTCGGCGGCGGGTTTCGTTCGCGAGCCAACCGGCCCAGCACCCGCCACTGGTCGGTCAGTGGCACCGTCCCGTGGTCGCTGCGTTCCGGCCTCGCATGGTGTGGCATCTCAAGCCTCCTGTGGTGCTACGGATGTGAGTACGAGACGGGCGCCCGGTCGCCTGCTATCGGCTTTCACGATCGCACCGTGGTGTGACGATCCGCGGACCACCGCTTTGCGGTCTCGTGGCCGGCCGGGTCACGCGCTGAATCTGCCGACCCGCATCGATGGCGGCACAGCTGATCGGGGCCCCAAATGTCTGGCCGAGCCCGCAGGCCGAGTTGTCACACGGCTGCAAAGAAGTCGTCCCGATGTCGTCATCCGTGATCGGCATGCTCCCCGACATGATCACCAGGCACATCGTGAGCCAGGCGACCGTCACGACCGACTGCAGGCCGCAGGGGGACCAGCAGCCGGTCGTGGCGGTGCCCGGCTCAGGACCCAGGTCGCCGCACAGGTCATTCGGGCCAGTGTCGCCATGCTGGAGGTCTCCGTGGTGGTGAGGGTGTCCTCGCCGACCGTGGCGGCGATGCTCTCGGCTCCTCGCCACGAGGTGTCATCCGACCCGCCCCACACGCAGCGGGGCACCGGCCGCGCAAACCACCGCCTCTTTCGCTCCTGCGGGCTGGTCACCGTGGCACGGGTGGTCGGTTCGTGAGCCGGGTCGTCGGGTCAGCACTGGTCAACCGCGAGACCGATGCCTGCTGGTCCGTGACGTGCGTCGAGCAGCATGAAGGTCTGGCCCTGCTCGAGCCCGGCACGACGATGACGCGGGTCGTCGTCGCCGACAACACGAACGCCTTCACCGGGTCAGCGGACCCGGACGCCTACGCCGCGTCGGCCTGCGCCCCCGACGGCGAGCTGACGCTCGTCGTGCACCACTCACCGCCCGCGATCGTGGTCGGCCCGACAGGCTGCCGGGTGTTTCCCGCCGATGGGGCGGATCACGACTGCCTGCGGCTGACTCCGGGGGAGCGCCTTCTGCTCCTGTCCTGCGCTGTCTTCGAGAGCATGCCCGAGGTGCTGGCCAAGGGCATCGCCAACATCCCGACCGAGCTGGCCACCCAGGACCCTGACGAGCTCTTGCTGGAGATCTTCCGAGAGCTCGGGCACGGCGCGGGAGCAGTCATCGACCGACTCCCCTCCGGGCGGCGGTGAGCCCCATGCCGTGAACGGCCTGCGCGAACGTGGCGGGCGCCTATCGAGGGGAACCGAGGCGCCGCGAGGATGGCGGTCGGCCGGGCGGGGCGAGATCGACCCACCGTCCACGACCGCACGTGAGCCAGGAGCTGATTCGGTGCCGACATTCCGGCGGGAGGGCCCGTGGAGGTTCGTCTCGAGCGTCGCCGTGATGCTGGGCTGTGCGGGTCGGGTCACGCGGTGCTCGCGATGGTGGGTTCGTGCCGGTTCCACCGTGGAAGCTGGGCGGCGATGCCGCGGTTGCCGTGTACCCGGATGCGTCCGGAGCGCAGTGCCCGGCTCCACGGAAGCCTTCCTCGGTGCCAGTCGATGAAGGCCGCGGACTGCGCGTGCACCAACAGGGCGGGTTCGTCGCCGGGGTCGGTGTAGCAGACCTGGGCGTCGCCGGCCTCGACGAGCAGCCAGAAGTGCTGGTTGCCGTGGGGCTGGTCGGGGAAGACGAACGCGACGACCAGTCGGGCTGGTGGCAGTGCGGCCCGGTCGAGCTGGGCCTGGCACCAGGCCCACAGGGCGAAGCCAGGATCGGTGTGTTCGGGGCCGACGTCCACCCACCGTTCCCCCCACGCGGACAGTGCCGACAGCACCGTGGCCAGGTCGCGGCCGGCGTCGGTGAGCAGGTAGCGGTGGCCCCGTCCGTGCTCCTTTGCGACGATGCTGATCACCCCGGCGCGCTGCAGCTCACCGAGGCGGGTGACCAGCATCGACCGGGACATCTGTGGCACACCTGAGGCGATCGCGGTGAACGTGTCCGCCCCGAACATCAGGTTGCGGATGAGCAGCGGCGTCCAGCGTTCGGCAAGGACCTCCGACGCCCGCGCGATGGGGCAGTACTGGCCGTAACTACGCACGCTTCCATGGTGAGCACGGCGCCTGGGTCTGTCGAGTGCGATTTCAGGACTTCCCGGTCGCCCGCGACGGTCCCAACCTGATGTCATGGACAAAGCGATGAGCGGTCAGGTGACCTCGCAGGCTGCCGAGCTGTACGAGCAGTTCTACCTGCCGGCGCTGTTCGACCAGTGGCCGAACCGGCTGATTGAGCTGGCCGGGTTGAAGGTTGGGGACCGCGTTCTCGATGTCGCGTGCGGCACTGGCGTGCTGGCCCGTGCGGCCAGGCTGCGGGTCGGTCCGGCAGGCACGGTGTACGGGCTCGACGTGAACCCGGGCATGCTGGCGGTGGCTGCCCGCACCGAGCCAAGCGTGCGGTGGCTGCAGGGTCAGGCCGAGTCCCTGCCCCTGCCCGACAGCAGCATCGACCACGTCTTCTGCCAGTTCGGGCTCATGTTCTTCGCCGATCGGCGAAAGGCGATCGGCGAGATGGCGCGAGTGGTCCGTCGAGGTGGCACCGTGTGCGTCGCGACCTGGGCAGGGCTGGCAGAGACCCCCGGGTACGCCGCGATGATCGACCTGCTCGACCAGGTGTGTGGGCCCGCTCCGGCGAGGGCGCTCGCCGCGCCCTTCAGCATCGGAACACCAGCGGCACTCCAGGAAGCCCTCTCACCGGTCTTCGATCGCGTCGTCGTGCATCGGGTCGACGGTGTTGCACGGTTCCCCTCCATCGATGCATGGGTCACCACCGACGTTCTCGCCTGGACCCTCCGCGACATGCTCGACGACCAACAGCTCGACCAGCTGTGCGCTCGCGCCCCCGAACGGCTGGGTGAGTTCAGCGACGCCGCCGGGCTCGTCACGTTCCAGGCCCCCGCGCTGGTAGCGGTCGCGCAGCGCTGTTGAGAAGACCGTCGGCAGTCATCGCACGCGGGGCGCGCACCATCACCGGTCACGCCGCCCGGAGCATCTTGCGGTCCGGCAGACCGCGCCCTGGACGTTCGACTCCGCCCGCACAGGCGTCGTCGTGACCCACCTCGAAGGCTTGCCTGCGTGGCGTGGCTTCACTCAATGGTCGCCGGACCGGGATCGGCCGCGGGTGAGGTGGCCGGGGAAGTTCGGATACGGTGGGCGCCGCTCGTAGAGCACAGGCCTCCCATCCCCGACCGCCCCTGATTGCCCACGGCCCACTCGGGTGCCCGAGCCCCCGCCGTCGGCCGCTAGGAACCTGGGCCACATACAGCGAGCCCGGGAACCTTGAGGCAGGGCGGCACGGGCGGGGCGCTCAGGCACCCGTGGGGCCCGGGTCCGACCGGAGGACCTGGCTGGCGATGGCATCGCGGAAGAAGTCCACGCACCTCTCGTGCGACCAGCCACGACCAACTAGCCCTTGGTAGGTCTGGGGGCTGAACAGCACGAGGACGATGTCCGTCGCCGTCGAGGCGTCCATCCCACCCTTGAGCCCGACCGGTTTGCCGGCCAGCCGCTGGACGACCTCGCCGTAGGCCTGAACGCGGCGATGTTCACTGATCCGCAACAGTTCCTGCCCTTCCGCGTCGCCGGAGGCACCGTGCAGTGCGGGCATGAGCGGCCCAACCCGCCGCAGGACGTCCGTGCCTGCAGTGACGAAGATGTCGAGCGCCGCGGCTGCCGTGGAGGCGGCGAGGAAGTCGGCCCACCACCCGTGAACGGGCATCAGCTCGGCGAGCTCGAACGGCTCCGGTGGCGGCTCGCGCCACCGGTCGATCCCCACGACCGCCGCACCGAGCACCTCGCCCAAGAGGGCGGTCTTGGTGCCGAACGTGTAGTAGAGCGTGGGGACGGCGACACCGGCCCGCTCGGCCACTGCCGCGATCGTGGTCCCGCCGTAACCCGCGGTGCTGAAGACCTCGGTTGCCGCGCGAACCATGCGCCGGCGAGTGGCCAGGGCGCGCTCGGCCCGTGTGCGAGGCGGGGTGTGCGAGACGGTCACCTGTCCCACTGTAGTCTTGCCATGAACTCACTAAAGCGTCACTATAGCCAGAACGGTTGGAGGCTGCTCTGGAGGTCGTCGTGAGGATCCTGTTCGCATCGCTGCCGGCCGATGGCCACTTCAACCCCCTCACCGGCATCGCCCAGCAGCTCGCCGATCGTGGGCACGACGTCCGCTGGTACGCGGGACCCCGGTATGCCTCCCGCGTCGAGTCCCTGGGCATGGCCGTGTTCGGCTACCGGCGAGCGGTCGAGGTCACCGGAGAGAACATCAACACCCTGTTCCCCGAGCGGGCCCGCCTCAAGGGGCCGCGGCTGGTGTCCTTCGACCTTGACACCTTCTTCGTCGGCAACGTCGAGGAGCACTACGACGACCTGCTCGACATCCACACCGAGTTCCCGTTCGAGGTCTTCTTCTGTGACGGCGGCATGTACGTGGAGAAGCTCATCGCCGAGGACCTCGGCATCCCCGTCTTCGCCACCGCACTGTCGACCGTCCTGCCGGGCCCGTCGAGCCCGCCGCCCTTCTTCGGCCTGCGCCCCGCGCGCTCCATCGCGGGTCGCACACTGCACGCCGGGGTCCGCCGCATGCTGACCAGCGCGATGCGGCGCGGAGTGGGCCACTACAACGAGGTCCTGGCCGACCACGGCCTCGCGCCTATCCCCCCGGACGGCTTCCCCGCCGCGCCGATGGCCAGCGCTCGACGGATCTTCCTCGACGGGGTGCCGGGCTTGGAGTTCCCCGGGTACCGGCCCCCACCCAACGCCGAGTTCGTCGGGCCGCTCGTTCCCGCAGCGACGGCGCTCGGACCGGGCGTCAAGCTTCCCGAGGCCGTCACCCGCCCTGGCTCCACCGTCGTCGCCGTGTCGCAAGGCACCGTCGACAATACCGACCCCGGCAAGCTCATCGAACCCACGCTCCAAGCGCTGGCGGACGACCCCGTCGTCGTCGTCGCCACCACCGGTGGGGCGCGCACCGCCGAGCTGCGCGACCGCTACGGTGCCCCCGACGTCATCGTGGAGGACTTCATCCCGTACGGGGATCTCTTCCCGCACGTCGACGTTTTCGTCAGCAACGGCGGTTGGGGCAGTGTCACGGCCGCGCTGCGGCACGGAGTCCCCGTGGTCGGCGCAGGAACCCGAGAAGGCAAGAACGACGTCAACGCCCGCCTCGCGGTCAACCGGCTCGGCGCCGACCTACGACGCGAACACCCCCGGCCGGCCCGGATCCGCCATGCAGTGCACCGGGTCCTGCACGACCCGTCGATCTCATCGAACGTGCAGCGAGTTCGGTCAGAACTGGACCACCACGACGCCAAGACCACCATCACGGAAGCCGTGGAGGGATGCGGCGCCCCCCTGCGTTGATGTAGGCGGCACGACGAGTCCCCCGCCGGAGCAGGCCCGACGGTCAAGAAGGGCGAGAGGGCGGCACTTCCCGTACCGCGAAGCCAGCCTCTCCGACGACCTCCACCTAACCGGCCAGAACATCCCAGACCCCTGGGGTCGGGGGCAGGCCCAGAGTCACGGCAAAGGTACCGAGGGCGAAGAATCCACGGATCTGTTCTTGCTCGGGCTGCCGCCCACAAAAGGTGCAGTCACGGCAGCACACGTCACCGCGGCCAGCTCACACCCACACACCGGCCCCCGGGATCAGCCACCTCCCGCACTCGCACCCCGGACGCACCCGCGGCGAGATCGCCCGCACGAGCACCTCATGGAAACCCCGCCGCGCTGGACGTACGGATTGGGGCAGTGGCCCAGTGGCCCTCGCGTTCTGAGGACCACAGCCGCCACCGCGTCGCGCTCTGGAGCTCGAGATCTCGGGGTGGACAATGCGTCCGAGCACGCGGGGCCCAGGACGGCGGGGGTAGCGTCGACGCATGACGCAGTCTGGGCGTGGTCGGCCCTCGCCGATGTTGAAGGCAGTCTTCGACGCGCCGCGGTGGTTCTACCGCCATCGGTTGGGATGGCTGATGGGGCGGCGGTTCTTGGCGCTCTCGCACGTGGGTCGAAAGTCAGGGATCGAACGGCAGTCGATCCTCGAGGTCGCCTGCTATCACCCCGACACCCAGGAGCTGATCGTCGCCTCGGCCTTCGGGGCCAAAGCAGACTGGTACCGGAACATCCAGGCCACCGCGTCGCACCGGGTTCGGGTCGGACGGGCCCAGTTCGTCCCACACCAGCGGTTCCTCGAACCTCAGGAGGCGCGAGCGGTTGCCGAGGAGTTCGGTCGCAAACATCGCCTCGAGGCCCGCTTCGCCATCCCGGTGTTCGTCGCCATGGGCGCGGTCGACAGGGGCGAGTTCTCCGATCCGGTGGACCTCATGGCGTCCTTACCCATGGTGGCATTCCGTCCCGCCCGCCCCGGAGACAGTGACCGGTAGGCACCAATCCACCACCTCCACCTCCTGAAGGCCGTCACCGCGCTCCCGCTCGGACCAGCGTCCCGCCGTCGCTCGAGGATCCCCCGGGACGGCACGAGACCCGCCGCCAAGCTCGCCGGTACGACGCCCCACCAGGCACGGGTCGCGGCACTTCGTTCGAGGGGCGCTCCTGGTGAGCTGACGGAGCCAACCCGCCCCCGGGGCTCCGCTGCGGCGAGCCGCGGTTCGACATGGCCTCGGATCGGCGGCTCGTCGACGACATGAGCGCGACGGCGGCGTGCGAGTCGTTCTCGGACCCCCGGACGCAGGGTCTGGGCGCGCACCGGCCGATCGACCAACATCCTCGTGTCGGGCCGCGTCCGGCCAGGTCGCGCCGGGTCGTCCCAACCGTCTGACCCATTCCCCAGACTTCTCAGGCCCCCGTCCTGACCCGACATGACACGACCCCACCCGACATTTTGGGTCACATTTTGGGTCACCTTCCGACCCGAAGAGCGTCCACCATGCGGGCACGAGTAAGCCCCCGACAGCGTTTCCGCTGGTCGGGGGCCCGTCGCCTGTCTCAACACAGAGCGCGCCCGAAGGGATTCGAACCCCTAACCTTCTGATCCGTAGCAACTCGATCGACCCGACACGGGCCGAAGCTGCCCGCCCTCAAACGAAGCCCGGTCAGATGTTTGCGCAGGTCACAGGCGTGAGGACGCCCCAGGGCGGGTCTCGTCGGGATGTTACGGAACTGAGATCCGCGCAATTTTGGGGCTCTCCTGACACACCTGTGGGTCATTTCCGGCCGGGTAGCACGGGTCGGTGGCCGCCCAGGGAGAGCAGGGCGAGGGCGATCAGGGCCTCGGGGGACTTGAACCCGAACGCGATCCTGGTGATCAGCCGGATCTTGGTGTTGGTGGACTCGATGAGCCCGTTGGACAGGTTGTGCTCGATCGCGGCCAGGATCCGGGGCCGGTGTTTGACGATGCTCTTCTGCAGCTTCACGAACGCCGGGATGCGGCACCGGCGGGCCCAGCTGATCCACCGGTCCAACGCGTCGACTGCGGCGTCGTAGGGCAACGTGAACACCACCCGCAGACCTTCCTTGAGCAGGTAGGCCCGGTGCAGCATGGGGTCGGTGGTCGCGATCCAGGCGAGCTTGACCTGCTGGTTGTCGGTGAGGTTCTGCGGGTTCTTCCACAACGCGTACCTGGCCCCCTTGAGCGCCTTGGCGCGCTCGTTTCCCGGTCGTGGTGGCGCATCGTTGCGGGGGCGCCCACTGGCGCGTTTGGGCTCGGTGCGGGCTTGGGCTCGGGCCTCGTTCCATGACGCGCGACGCACCTCGTCCAGGGCGTCGGTGGCCCAACGCACGACATGAAAGGGGTCAGCTACCCGCACCGCGCCCGGACACCGGTCGGCCACGATGGTGTCGATGAAGTCGGCCCCATCAGCGGAAACGTGGGTGATCTGGGCGCACCGGTCGGGGCCGAGCAGGTCGAAGAACTCACCCACGGTCGCGCTGGTGCGTCCCGGCGCAGCCCACACCAAGCGGCGCCGGTCGTGGTCGACCACGACCATCAAGAACTTGAACCCGCGCTTGTAGCTGATCTCGTCGATCCCGATCCGCGTCAGCCCGGCCAGGCGGTCGTGGCGGGCGTCGACATCAGCCCAGACCCGGGCGATGATCGACCCCACGGTGCGCCACGCGACCCGCATCAGCGCCGTCACCGTGGACTTCGAAGACTGCGTGGCCAACCACGCCACCGTGTCATCGAACGCGTAGGTGTGGCCGGCGTCGTGACGGGCCCACGGCACCGACGCGACCACCACCCCGTGCTCGCGGCAGAGCACCCGCGGCGCGTCAGCCTCAACGACCGCGCGCACCGTCCCCAGATCCAGCGCCCGCCACCGCCGCCGCCCGCCACCGGCGTCGTAGCCCGGGCTGGGTCGCCGACACACCCCACACCGGCCCCGTTCGCGCTTCGTGGGCCGCACCCGGGCGACCAGCACCTCCTCGTCCTCGTCGAACTCGACCCGCTCAATCACGGTCTTCTCGACGCCCAACATCTCGCGCCATAGGCTGACATCACGCACGCCGTTCTCCTGACCACAGTTCCTGTGCCTTCGACAGCTCAGAAACCTACTCAGGGAACGGCGTGCGCCTCGTCAACCCTGCTCGAGCACCCACAGGTGTGTCAGGAGAGCCCATTTTGGGTCACCTTCCGACCCGAAGAGCGTCCACCATGCGGGCACGAGTAAGCCCCCGACAGCGTTTCCGCTGGTCGGGGGCCCGTCGCCTGTCTCAACACAGAGCGCGCCCGAAGGGATTCGAACCCCTAACCTTCTGATCCGTAGCAACTCGATCGACCCGACACGGGCCGAAGCTGCCCGCCCTCAAACGAAGCCCGGTCAGATGTTTGCGCAGGTCACAGGCGTGAGGACGCCCCAGGGCGGGTCTGGTCGGGATGTTACGGAACTGAGATCCGCGCAATTTTGGGTCACATTCTGGGTCACATGGTTACTTTGCGCCCCGGCCGTCTGTCTCCAAGGGCGCCGTGTTGCACAGAGGCGGGTCCCCTTCACGTCACGCCGCGATGAGGCAGCAGCCGTGACGGCTAGCGAGCCCTCTCGAGCTCGACCGTTCCCTCCAGATCGGCAAGGACCTGCGCCGTCGACACCACGGTCGCGAACTCCCCGTGCAGATTGGTCGCCGTGGCCGTCGTGAGCTGGTCGGCCGTCATCCACGCGCCGTCCGGTCCTCGACGGTCGAATGTATAGGTGGCGTCCAGGGCGAACCAGACGTCGTAGCCGAGGTTGCCCCCGACCCGTGCGGTCGTCTCGCAGCAGTGGTTCGTGGTGATGCCGGTGACCACGATCCCCGACACCTCGCCGCGGCGAAGCCACGCGTCGAGGTCGGGCGACCCGTGGAAGCTCGAGTTGACGCACTTGGTGACCAGCAGGCTCGGCTGAAACCCTCCGAGATACGCCTTGAACGCGTTCCCGGGAGCACCGGGTTTCAGCGGGCTGTGCGGCTCGCGCGAGTCGTGCCTGACGTAGACGACCGGCCGTCCGGTACGCACGAAGGCGTCGAGCAAGGATCGGATGTTGTCATCGCAGGCCGGGTTGTTCCGCGGACCCCACACCGGGTCGTCGAAGCCGACCTGGACGTCAACGACCAGTAGGGCGGTCTGTGCGGCGATCGTCATCGACGCCTCCTCAATGAGGTTCGGGAGAAGCTGGATCTTGGAGGCGAGGGCTGGTCAGGAACTGGAACCCCTGCCTGTGAAGGGTTTTGGTCGTGCAGGCCGGTGAGGCGCCGTGCGCTTCACTGCTGCAGCGGCCCGGCGTGAGGGCTCAATCGGCGACCATGACGACGACCTTCCCGCCTGCGGTCCCACTCTCCACGAGTGCGTGCGCGTCCATGACCGAACCCAGGTCGAAGGTTTGGGGGGCGAGGATCGGCCGCAGCTGCCCGGCGTCGGCCATGGCTGCTGCTGCCCGAAGGATCTCGCCGTGATGTGCCCGCCCGACCCCGGTCAGCAGCGGTAGGAGGGTGAAGACACCCGAGTAGGTCGCCCCGCGGAAGCTGAGCGGTGCCAGGCTGTGGGTGCCCCACCCGAGGATGCTGACGACGTGGCCGGTGTAGCGGCGCACCGCGCCGAATGAGGCGTCGAGAGTGGCGCCTCCCAGGGTGTCGAAGATGACGTCGAAGCCGTCGCCCCCGGTGGCCGACGCGACGTACTGCTCGACGGTGGTGGTGCGGTAGTCGATCGGCTCGGCGCCGAGCAGTCGGATCCGGTCCAGCTCGGTTCCCGCCCCCGTGGCGAACACCGTCGCTCCACAGGCGACGGCCAGCTGGATGGCGATGTGCCCCACCCCGCCGGCGCCTCCGTGGATCAGGGCGGTCTGCCCCTCGCCCACCGATGCCCGGTCGACGAGCCCTTCCCACGCGGTCACGACGGACAGTGGCAGGGCCGCCGCCTCGGTCATGGTGAGACTGGCGGGCTTGTGGGCCAGCAACTCCGCGTCGACGGCGGCGTACTCCGCGAGCGAGCCCTGAACCTCCCCAACTCCCCCGGTCAGTCCAAAGACCTCGTCACCGACCACGAACCCCTCGACGCCTGGACCGATGCCCACCACGACGCCGGCCAGGTCGAGACCGAGAACGAAGGGGGGGCTGACCCTGGCGTGTGCGGCGGTGCCCGCGCGGATCTTGGTGTCCAGTGGATTGACGCCGCTCGCCGCGATGCGAACGACGACCGTGCCGGGCGCTGGTGCGGGACGCTCCACCGTCCGCACGGCCAGCTCCATCCCGAACTCGGGTAGCACCGCTGCTCTCATCGTCGGCATCGAGCCGCGGTCGTTGCCGGGAACGTTCATCGCCGTGCCCCTTGGATGTGCTGCAGGACGGTGGTCATCTGCCAGTCGACGGCGGAGTGGTCGATCGTGTCGTGCACGGGTGAGTCGCCCAAATTGCCGGTGATCCCCGCAGCGCCGGCACGAGCGCGAGCGAGGTCGTCATAGGCGACGATGTCCACGATGGTGCCGTCGTCGCGTTGCACGATGCGTCTCCAGCGGAACCCCGGCTGGCGTCGCAGGTAGGCGTTGATGTCGGTGTTGGCGTCGATGAAGTCGGCGCTGCTCAGGCCCGGGGCGAGCCGGAGCGTCGTGATCTCGAGGACTTCGGTCACGGTCCCTCCTCGTTGAACAGGACTGCGGGCTGCCCACGGTCGGTGCTCCCGCCCTCCTGAGGGTTCCAGTGCGGCCGAAGGCACAACATCAGTCGATCGACTCCCTCGTCAGCTCTGGCCGGCGCCCGCTGGTCGGCGGACGCTGCTGCGCGTCACTGCCCCCGAGACATGGACGTCTCGTCAGCACGCCAGCGCGTCACGACGTCATGAACTGGTCGAGCGCCGCCGAGATCTCACGCGGGATCTGATGCCGGGCTTCGCGAAGACCTTGCCCAGGTGCCACTCGACGGTGCGTGGACTGAGGAACAGCCGTCCACCGATCTCGTTGTTCGACAAGCCCTCCCTGCAAGCCGGGCAACCTGCTCCTCCTGGACGGTGAGTTTGGAGGCGGAGCCCTACATGGGACTCGACACCGGTTCTCCCACTGCCCGCAGCTCTTCGGCCGCCCGCTCGGCAAAGGTCTGTAACCCGATCTGTGACGAGAGCTCGTGGGCGCGCCGGAGCTGGCCTACTGCCTGCGACCGCCGCCGCTCCCGGCGCAGCCACCGGTAGTCGCATCGAACCGTTGTGACCACTGATTACCGTATGCGCGAGTTCGCACTCGTCGACCGCAGCGGCAACTTGGTGCGGATCGGCACGCCCGTCACCTGACGGACTAATCCGATTCGCCTGACGGACGCATCCCGCCAAGGCCCTTCTCGCCAAGACGCCTGGTTCAAGATGTGCGGCAATAGCGGATGGGAGATCGCTCGGCCCCGGGCGCTGGATGGCGCGTCTCGGCGGGTCAGATGTCCGGAGGTCTCACGGTCGGCGTTGCGGTTGCAGTCAGGTGACTGATGACCGCCTCACCGGCTGGCTCCACAGTCGAAGGCGGGCCCGTAACCGCACCTGTCGGCACAGGTGCCACCCGGGTCCCGGCGGCGTCAGCCCCTCGCCGCTGTCAACACTCACCAGGAGGTCTCCATGCCCATCGTGACCGTCGGCTCCGAGAACGACCACGACATCGACATCTACTACGAGGACCACGGAACCGGCCGGCCGGTGGTGCTCATCCACGGGTTCCCGCTCGACGGGCGCTCCTGGGACAAGCAGGCACGCGTCCTGCTCGACGCCGGCTACCGGGTCATCTCCTACGACCGGCGGGGCTTCGGCAAGTCGAGCAACGTGACAGTCGGGTTCGACTACGACACCTTCGCCGACGACCTCGCCAAGCTGCTCGAGCACCTTGACCTGCGCGACATCGTGCTCGTCGGGTTCTCGATGGGAACCGGAGAGGTGACCCGTTACCTCGGCAAGCACGGGTCCGACCGTGTTGCCAAGGCCGTCCTCATGGCGTCGGTGCCACCGTTCCTGCTCAAGGCCGACGACAACCCCGAGGGCGTCGACCGGTCGGTCTTCGAGGGGATCAAGGCCGCAATCGTCGAGGACCGCCCGGCCTACTTCAAGGCCTTCCTCGACGACTTCTTCAACGTCGACATCTTCGGCGAGACGCGGATCAGCGAGCCCGCGTGGCAGGCCGCCTTCGCGATGGCGCTCGCCGCGGGTCCGTACGCCACCTGGGCCTGCGTCGACACGTGGCTGACCGACTTCCGAGCCGACGTCGCCAAGATCGACGTGCCGACCCTGCTCATCCACGGCGATGCGGACCGGATCCTGCCGTACGAGGCGACCGCCGCCCGACTGCCCGGCATGATCGCCGACCTGCAGGTCGTCACCGTCGCCGACGGGCCGCACAACATCGCCTGGACCCACCCCGAGGTGGTGAACCCCGCCCTGCTGGACTTCATTAAGGCCTGACCTGCTGGCCGGTCCACCCCCGGTGGACTGTGCCCAGTCACATCTTCCCGTCTCGCCGCGCCAGCAATCCACTGCCGGCGCGGCGAGCGCAGGGCGGCCGTAAACGCTCCAACTCCAGACTGCGGGGCGAAAAGGCTAGACAGGATGCCTTTTCAGCCGAGTGGTCGCACGGCAGGATAGTCGGGTGCTCGCACCCGGTGAGGCACCTCCGCCCTCACCGTCGCTCTCCGGCCGCGCCGTCGAGCTGGCGGTGCTCGACGCCTTCCTGGAGCAGGCGGCGACTGACGGCGCGGCCCTGATCGTCACCGGCGAGCCGGGCATCGGCAAGTCCGCGCTGCTTGGGGCCGCCGCCCAGCGAGCCGTGCAGGAACGCGGGGCACTCGTGCGCCACGTCGCTGGTGCCGAGTTCGAGGCCGACCTCAGCTTCGCGGGGCTTCACCAGCTGTTGGTACCCGATGCAACCGGCCTCTCGTCGCTGTCCGAGCCGCACCGGGCTGCCCTGGAGACGGCGCTGGGCCTGCGCACCGGCGCCCCGCCGGAGCGGCTCCTGCTCACCAGCGCGACCTTGGCGCTGCTCCAGCAGCTCTCGGCGCAGTCCCCGGTGTTGCTGGTGCTCGACGACATCCACTGGATGGACCGCGCCACCGCCGGCGTCCTCAGCCTCATCGCGCGGCGCCTGCCGGGCACCCGGACCGGCATGCTGCTGGCCCAGCGAGCCAACGAGGAGAGCTTCTTCGACCGCTCCACGATCCCCGAGCTCCGGGTGCCGCCCCTGGACGACCACGCCGCAGCCGAGCTGCTTCGGGAGACTCGGCCAAGACTGCAAACGGCGGTCCGGCACCGCATCGTCGCCGAGGCCGGGGGCAACCCACTGGCCATCCTCGAGCTGCAGCGCGCCCTGACCGCCGAGCAACGCTCCGGGGCCGACGCACTGCCGCCCACGCTGCCGCTCACCGTGCGGTTGCGGCGGCTCTTCGCCGACCGAGTCTCCGCGCTGCCCGCGCCGACCCGCCGGTTGCTGCTGCTCGCCGCCCTGGACCACGGGGCGGGAGCTGCCCTCATGCGGGTTGTCGCCGCCTCGGAGGTCGACCTGGAACCTGCCGAGTCCAGCGGCCTCGTCACGGTTGACCGCCGCACCAACCGGGTGGTCTTCGCCCATCCGCTGGTCCGCGCAGCGGTCGTCGACCTCGCCTCCGCGAACGAGAAGCGGGCCGCGCACCGGCGCCTGGCCGAGCTGGCCGAGGACGCCGACGTCCGTTCGCTCCATCGGGCCGAAGCAGCCTTGGCTCCCGACGAGACAGTGGCTGGCCCTCTCGAGGGCCTCGCCACCAGGACGCTGGACCGCGGTGACGGCGTGCGGGCCAGCGCGCTGCTGCTGCGTGCGGCCGAACTGAGCCCGGCACCGGCGCAACGGGCGCGACGGCTGGCGCAGGCGGCGTTCGTCGGTGCGCACGTGACCGGAAACCTCAGTGGCGCGGCCGCGCTGCTGGACCGCGCCCGCGCCGAGGACCCGGACGCCACGCAGACCCTGCAGGTCGCCGTCGCTGCCGCCTCTCGCCTGCTCAACAACGAGGGAGACGTCGACACCACCCACGGGATCCTCGTAGGCGCCTTGAACCAGGCGTCCGTTTCCGCGACGGACGGAGAGACCGATGTCCGGGCCATCGAGAATGCCGTGCTGACGCTGATGTCGGTGTGCTCCTTCGGCGGCCGGCCGCAGCTCTGGACCGCCTTCGACGCGGCCGTCGCACGCTTCCGCGAGGTCCTGTCGGCGCCGGTGCGGCTGGCGACCACGACGTACGCCGACCCGGTCCGGTCCACCCCCGAGATGCTGAGGGAGCTGGACCGGATGGTCGAGTCCCTCGACGAGACGACGAGCCCGCTGGCTGTGGTCCAGGTCGCTCAGGCACGGTGGTACATCGGTGACCTGCCGCGAGCGCCTCTCGAGCGGCTCGTCGAAGCCGGCCGGCTCGGTGACACCGTGGCACAGTCGGTTCGAGCACTCCTGATGCTCGCCGTGGACCACTTCTTCGCCGGGGCCTGGGACGAGGCCGCCGCGCACGCCGAGGAGGCCGTCCGCATCTGCGAGGAGCGCGACTTCGCGATGCTGCTGTGGCGTGCCCGCTTCCCCGGAATGCTGCTCGCGGCCGCGCGCGGGGACTTCGCCCACTTCACCGACGCCCGAAGCCGTGCGCTGCAGTGGGCTCTGCCACGCAACGCCCTGGCCGTTCGTGCCTCCACCGCTGAGGCGGACGGTCTGGCGGCCCTTGGTCAAGCGCGCTACCGGGACGCGCTCGACGCCTACAGCTCCATCAGCGCACCCGGGACCTTTCCGCCCCACGGGCAGCAGACGCCGAGGATGGTCATGGACCTTGTCGAGGCCGCCGTGCGCTGCGGCGAGCTCGAGGCGGCGCGACTGCACGTGCGCGCCGCCGCCGACGCCGGCATCCCAGGGCTGTCACCCCGATCCAACTTTCTGTGGCGTGGAGCCCAAGCCCTGGCTGCCGACGACGCCGACCACCCGCAGCTCTTCGACGCCATCCTCGAGAACCCGTCGTCCACCCGGTGGCCGTTCCATCTCGGCCGGCTCGAGCTCGCCTACGGGGAACGCCTCAGACTCAACCGGGCCATGCGCCAGGCCCGCCCCATCCTGAGCCGTGCCCGACAGCGGTTCTCACTTCTGGACGCTGCGCCCTGGTGCGCCCGGGCGGACGCCATGCTCGGCGCCACCGGCCCCACCCGCCGGGTCGGGGCCGAGCACGCAACCGAGCTCACCGCCCAAGAGCTGCAGATCGCCCGCCTCGCCGCGACCGGCCTGAGCAACCGCGAGATCGGCCTGCAACTGTTCCTGTCACCCCGCACCGTCGGAGCCCACCTCTACCGAATCTTCCCGAAGCTCGGGATCACGTCCAGGGCTGCGCTGCGAGACGCCCTCACCTCACGCGGCTACTGACGTGGACCGAGCCCACAGGGGCTCTGATGCCCGCCCGGTCGAGACGGTCAATCGACTGATGTTGGGCCTCCCGACGCACCGCACCATGGCGGAAGCGGCAGCACCAACCTGGCGCATCACCGCGAAAGCCCTCCACCAGGAGCAACCATGACCGAAGTCCTCGAGATCACCACCCTGAGACTGGCCCACGGCCTCAGCGCCGCCGACTTCCTCGACGCCAACACCGACATCAACGCCTACCTGCGACGCCAGCCCGGATTCAGGTGGAGGCGCATCGTCCAACGCGACGACGACACCATCGTCGACATCGTCGCCTACGACGACATCGCCCGCGCACGCGCCGGCGCGGCGGGCATCACCGGCGAGATGGCTGGCTCACCCGTCCACGACACCATCGACCACTCCGCCGTCGACTGGCAGATGACCACCGTCCTGCAGCACGTGGAAGGGGCGCAGTCATGACCCCCTCCCAGAACCACCACGGCGGCCCCCAGACGATGAACGCCGCAGTCCTCGAGGAGTTCGGCGCCCAGCTCACCCTCCGCAGCCTCTCGCGGCCCTCAGCATCGCCCGGCACGGTGGTGGTGCGCGTCGCCGCGAGCGGCGTCAACCCGCTCGACACGAAGATCCGCGCCGGCAGTGCAGCGCACGCACGCATCAACCCGCCCGCCGTCCTCGGCCTGGACCTGGCCGGTGTCGTCGCCGAGGTCGGTGAGGGCGTCCATGGCTTCTCGGTCGGCGACGAGGTCTTCGGGCTCACCGGAGGCGTCGGAGAGGTCCAAGGCTCGCTGGCCGAATACGCCGCCGTGGACGCCGACCTCCTCGCCCCCAAGCCCCCATCGCTCAGCATGGCCGAGGCGGCGGCGCTCCCACTGTCGGTCGTAACCGCTTGGGAGGGATTCGTCGACCGGGCCGGCGTCCACGAGGGGCAGACCGTCCTCATCCACGGAGGGGCCGGCGGCGTCGGCCACATCGCCGTCCAGCTCGCGGCAGCCCGCGGGGCGAAGGTCTACGCCACCGGCACCGGAGCCGACCTCGACCTGATCCGCCGCCTCGGGGCCGAGCCGATCGACTACCGCACCACCACCGTCGAGCAGTACGTCGCGGCCGCCACCGACGGGGAGGGATTCGACGTCATCTTCGACACCCTGGGCGGGCCGGTCCTCGACGCCTCGTTCGAAGCCGTGCGCCGCTACACCGGCCACGTCGTGAGCATCCTCGGCTGGGGCACCCACAGCTTGGCACCGCTCAGCTTCCGCGGGGCCAGCTACTCCGGCGTCTTCACCCTGCTCCCGCTGCTCACAGGAGTCGGGCGCGCCCACCACGGCGAGATCCTCCGAGCAGCCGCAGCCCTCGCCGAGGCCGGACAACTACGCCCCATCCTCGACCCGAACGGCTACGACCTCGCCTCGGTCATGGACGCTCACGCACGCGTCGAGAGCGGGTCCGCGGGCGGGAAGGTCATCGTCACCGTCACCCGGTGAAAACGCCGCCCAACAGCCGTGACGGCCTTGCCCACGGCCGCAGCCAGCCTGCTGCCCGCCTTCGCACGCCCCTCGGCGACCGAAGCCGGACAGCGGCACCCCCACGTCCCACCGTCACACTGAGGAGCCTCACCATGACCAAGCTGACCGTCGGCCAGGAGAACGGCCGCACAGTCTTCATCACCGGCAGCTCAACCGGGATGGGCCGTGAACTTGTTAATCAGCTCGCAGCCCGAGGCTGGAATGTCGCGGCGACGATGCGAGACCCAAGCAAGGCCGACCCTGCGTTCGCCGCGCTGGATGCGGTACAGGTCATTCGTGCGGACGTGACCGACGACGAGTCGGTTCGAACTGCGGTCGAAGAAGCAAACGACAGGTTCGGGCCGATCGACGCGTTGATCAACAACGCCGGATATGCAGAGACCGGGACGCTGGAAGAGGTCAGCCTTGAACGCTGGCGGGCCCAGTACGAAACCAACGTGTTCGGGGTTGTCCGGGTCATCGACGCAGTCCTCCCGCAGATGCGCGAGCGACGAGAAGGGCACATCCTCAACACATCGTCCATGGGAGGCCACGTGAGCCTCCCCACGATGACGGCCTACACCAGCTCGAAGTTCGCACTGGAAGGGCTCTCAGAGGGACTGAGTAAGGAACTTCAGCCCATTGGGATCGACGTCACCATCATCGAGCCTGTCGGATTCCCCACGCCGTTCTTCGACAATCTGTCGACCAATCCTCAACTTGCCGACTATGACGGGGCCCGCCGGGCCATGGCCGACTTCTCAGCGGGCGCGCGCCGTGGCGATTTGGTCAAGTCGATGTCCGCAGTGGCCGATGTCGTCGGCACGAACAACCCTCCGCTGCGCCTCGCAGTAGGCAGCTACGGACTCGAGCTCGTTCGCAACAAGCTCGATGAACTCATCCAGAACTACAACGAGTGGGAACATGTCACGCTGGCAACTGGGTGAAGTTCGCCCGCCACGGCGACGGCCACGCGCAACCCGGTTGAGCCGGCATCGTCAAGACGCGTCCGCTCCGGGCGTGGCCATCATCCTGCGCACCGACCTCGGCATGGCCGGCGTCGACCCCGCCGACACCGGCGCCGCCTCGGTCCTCGTGGACACCACTCACACGCTCGCGTCGGGCCCGAAGGAACTGACCGAACGGCGCCTGGTCCGCCGTGGGACCACCCCAGGAAGTCTGATGCTTCACGGGCGGAGCGACCGGAGTGGCCGGCGTACCCGACTGACAAGCGAGCGGCCGGCCGAGGTGATCACGTGAGACCCACGCGCGTCACTCAGGGCGGGCGCCGGGTCCCGCTGAACTTCTTCGGTATGCCGTTCGGCCTGGTCGGGTTGGCGGCCACGTGGCGCCAGCTCGACCAGCGTGGGCACGCGCCAGCGGCCGTCGCGGAGGTCCTCTTCGTCGTGGCCGGGCTGAGCTGGCTACTCATACTGTCGGCATACGCCCGCCATGTCGGCGGCTCGGTCACGACGCTGCTGGGCGACGTCACCGATCCGGCGGCTGGGCCGTTCGCCTCGCTGGCGCTCATCACGCCACTGCTGCTCGCCGCTCAGTGGCTCTACCCGCACCTGCCGACCATCGGGGCGGCCGTCACCCTGGTCCTCATCGGCTTCACGGTGCTGCTCGGCGGTTGGTACACCGGCCAGTGGATCTACACCCCGGTCGGCGTGGGAACGCTCCACCCGGGGTACTTCCTGCCCACGGTGGCCGGAGGGCTCATCGCCTCCGCCGCCGCGGCCAAGATCGGCCAACCCGGGCTCGCCTACATCCTGCTGGGCCTCGGCTCCATCTGCTGGTTGGTGCTCGGCTCCATCATCCTGGGGCGGCTCATCCTCGGTCCGGCACTGCCCGCGCCGCTGCTGCCCACGCTGGCCATCGAGGTCGCGCCGGCCGCCGTAGCGAGCCTGGCGTGGTTCGCCCTCAACGGCGACCAGGTCGACGGCGTAGCGCGACTGCTCGCAGGCTACGGGCTGCTCATGGTCATCGCGCAGCTGCGACTGCTGCCGGTCTTCCTGAGACTGCCGTTCATGCCGAGCACTTGGGGATTCACGTTCAGTTGGGCAGCGGTGGCCACCGCGACCCTGCACTGGCTGCAGCAGCTGCACGGTGTCGGCTCCGCTGCCCTGCAGTACGCCGTCACCGCGGCCGTCACCGCGCTGGTTGGCGGCATCGCAGTGCGCACTCTCATCGCTCTTTTCCGTCATGAGCTGTTTCCGGCTCCGGTCGTGCCGCCCGCTAAGCAGCCGGTCGCTGCGCCCGGCACTCCAGCACTCATCGAGGGGAATCTGCCTGAAAGACTCGCGGCCGACGAGAGACCACGCGCTCATCAAGCAATTGAGGACGGATCACCCACATATCCCGGATGACCGGGCGGTCGCCCTCAGAGGCGAACTGGCCTCCTCCTTGCGCCACCGCGTCAACGTTTCCCGCGCGAGCGTGTTCTCCCGGCCCTGGTCCCGCACCCCGGCACATGACTGAGGCACCCGGGTCGGACCCTGTCTCCGCAGGTCGTGCCGGGTCGTACCAACCTTCTGACCCCTGTCCGAGGCGTCTTGGGCTTCCCGACCTGACGCGACTGGAGACGACCAGCCCCGACATTTTGGGTCACATTTTGGGTCACCTTCCGCCCCGGAAACCGTCCGCAATCCGGACACGAGTAAGCCCCCGACAGCGTTTCCGCTGGCCGGGGGCCCGTCGTCTGTCTCAACACAGAGCGC
>CAVVFK010000014.1:0-173276 GCA_963747435.1 uncultured Actinomycetota bacterium | reverse complement strand
TGCCGCTGTCGGGGCGTAGCGGGTACGCCCTACGCGCCAAAGCCGAGGAAGACGAGGAGTCGTCGCTCGAATTCGACCAGGCTCGTTGCCTCGAGTGTTCCGACCACGTCGTGGGCGTTGCTTCGTCGGATGGTGGTGATCTTGTCGACCATCAGGAAGCTGTCGTGATCGAGGCCGTTGCGCTCGTCCGCCGCCACCGGTACGCGTAGGAGTGGTGCTTCGACGTCGGTGGTCGTGAAGGGACAGACGGTCAGGGAGTCGGTCGCGTCGAACCTGTCGTCTTGGACGATCAGGGCCGGGCACGGCTTGTTCGCGTAGACACCGCCGGCGACGGTGACGATCTCCCCGCGCTTCATTCGTTCCAGTCGTCGGAGACGGCCTCGACGAAGTCCATGTCCTCACCGGCGCGATCCGCGGCGGCAACCAGCGCGGACTGACGGTGGGCCTCGGCGGCGAAGTCCGGCGAGCGCACGTCGGGTACCCAGATCTGAACAGGACGCAGGCCCTGGGCCCGCATCTTGGCGCGGTAGGCGCTCACCCGGTCTCGTACAGCCACGACAGCAATGTTACATGTAACGCGCTCGTCGGCCAAGAGACCCGCCCGTGCGCTGGGCGGCCGCGCCGGCGCGGCGTTCAGGTCGGGCTCGTGGAACCACCGCTGGCTGGCCGGGGCGTGTAGCCCTCGGCGGCGAGCCAGGCTCGCGCCCGGCCGCGTTGTCTTTCGGTGGAGTAGGCGTTCCAGTCGGCTCGCAGCTCTGGCCAGCGGTCTATTTCGTCTCTGAATCGGCGGAACGCGCCGCGACCCTCGAGGGCCCGGGTGAGGGTAGCTGAGATCTGAGGGTCCTCGATGCGATCTATGAACCGTTGCATGTCCCGGTAGCCGGCGCGGGATCCCTCGCTGGAGAACCACAACCAGCGCTCCTCGCCGTCATCCTCCTCGTCTTCGTCTTCCTCGCTGCTCTCTGCTCCGTACTCGAAGACAAGGTCCGGCCACACCACACCGGTGTTCAGGTCGATCCGACCGCCGCCGGAGTTCCGGGTCCCCCTCGAGCACGTCGGCGAGCTGGTCGAGGTCCACAGGCAAGGGCCGCAGCATGGGCTCCGGCCCTGCGCCAAGGCGGGCGGTCAAGGCGGTGGCGAGCTCGGCGTCCCCGTCCCAGTCCCGCTCGCGCAGCTCGCTCACACATTCCCGTGCCAGGTCTTGGGCCCCAGAGGCGGCACCTGCGAGGGCCGCCAGCAGGCCATCACCGATCAGCTGCAGCGAGTGAATCGGCCAGGGGCGCGCCTGCAGCAGGGCAGTCAGGGCCTCACCGTTCGCCGTGAACACGGCGGCGCGGAGCTGGCGTAACTGCTCGCGGTGATCCACGCAGACATTCTCATCACGGCTCGGATGAACTTCGCATCTGCCTGCCCGAGCAGTGGCCATTCGGGTGCAGCGTTGGCGGCTCGCTGCTCTGCGATTGACCTGACCCAGCGGGGTGTGCGCCAAGTTGGGGATGACTACTGCTCAACTCATCGTTCGCGGCGACTATGGCGACGCGAATCTGCGTATCGCGATCGCGGCCTATCTGGCGCGGTTCAAGGGACTGACTCGTGTCCATGGCGAGTCCGACCTGCGGTCCTACCTGACCTGGTGCCACGACCAGGGGCTGGACCCGATGAAGGCTCGTCGCCCGCACATCGAGCTGTTCCTGCGCTGGATGCAAGAGGTCGGCCACTACCAGCCCGCCACGGTCTCGCGGCGGCTTTCGGTGCTGGCTGGGTTCTACCGCACCTGCGTCATCGACGGACTCCTCGAGGTCTCTCCAGCGGAGTACGTGCGCCGCCCCCGGGTATCGACTGAGTCCCCGACGTTGGGGCTGAGCCACCTGCAGTTCGAAGCCATGTTGGCCGCCGCGAAGGACTCACCCAACCTCAACGACTTCGCCCTGGTCGCGATGCTCGGCCTCCTGGGGCTGCGGATCTTCGAAGCCACCGGAGCCAACATCGAGGGGCTCGACGAGGTCCACGGCCACCGGATCCTGCGGGTGCTCGGCAAGGGCGACAAGCCCGCCCTGGTACCGCTACCCCCTGCTGTGGCGAGGGCCATCGAACGAGCCGTCGACGAGCGCGTCGGTGGTCCGATCCTGCGCAGCCGCACCGGCAACCGGATGGACCGCCACTGTGCCACCCGCCGACTCCACCGCCTGGCCAAGACCGCGGGGGTGACCACCGAGCGGATGCACCCCCACATGCTGCGCCACACCTACGTCACCACCATGCTCGACGCCGGAGTCGACCTGCGCGACGTGCAGATCGCAGCCCGCCACGCCGACCCCCGCACCACCATGCGGTACGACCGGGCACGCAAGAACCTGGACCGGCACCCCAACTACATCCTGGCCGCCTACATGGCCTCCGGAACCTAGGAGCCCGACAGCGGCAGATCCGCACGGCCGCATCACGTCAGATGCGGTCAACGTTCGGGCCTCGATGACGACCTCATGTGGGCGAGCATTTCGACGTACGGCACCGGTTTACTGACCGAAATGGTGCCGTACGTCGAAAAGCTCGGTCCGTGCAGGCAATGAGCGACTCTCGGCATGGTCGGGCGCATCTCAATTCAGTGACCGGCGTTCAGGTCAGCGACGCCATGGACCGCGCCCGCACCGCCTCCCGACAACGCTCCAACGGCCACGGCCTGGTGCCCCAGGTTGCCCCAGCGTTGCCCGAGCCAGAATCCGCGGGAACTGAAGAAGCGGCGCCGCCCAGCGTTTCCCCTGGTCAGAGCCGCATGTCGGTGATGTACCCCCAACGGGATTCGAACCCGTGCTACCGCCGTGAAAGGGCGGGGTCCTAGGCCGCTAGACGATGGGGGCCAGTCCCCGGAGGGACCGCGGCCATCCTAGACGAGCGCTGCGCCACGGGATCGAGTCGGTGGCTGGGCGCGCGCGGGCACAATGTGGTGATGGTCGACATGGACCGGGCGGGCTTCGAGGAGCTGGTGAGCCGGGCGCTGGACACGATCCCGGCCGAGCTTGCCCGACTGATTGACAACTGCGTGGTGCTGGTCGAGGACGAGCCGCCGCGCGACGACCCCGACCTGCTGGGCTTCTACGACGGCGTGCCTCTCACCGAGCGTGACAGCAGCTACTCGTTCCGGGTGCCCGACCGGATCACGATCTACCGGCTCCCGACCCTGCAGATGTGCCGCGACGAGGCCGAGGTGGTCGAGCAGGTTCGGATCACGGTGGTGCACGAGGTCGCCCACCACTTCGGGATCGACGACGCCGCCCTGCACGACCTAGGGTGGGCCTAGGGAGCGGGCTCAGCTGCGGCGCAGCAGGGTGTCCTTGGTCTCGTGGGCCTGGTGGATCGCGCGCTCCGGGCCGCGCACCTTGCGGATCTTGCGCGCGCCGATGAACCCCATCAGGGCGGCGAGGAGCACGTAGAGGCCGAACACCACGAAGAAGCACCACACCAGGTCGAGGCCGGTGAGGTTGACCAGGTAGGCCAGTCCGACCGAGGCCATGATCACCGCGAGCAGCAGCAGGAAGGCAGCACCGGCGAAGAGCGCGATGCTGATGCCGCCGACCTTGACGTTGATCTTCAGCTCGCTCTTCGCGAGCGCGATCTCCTGCTTGACCAGCAGGGACATGTCGCGCTGCACCGCGGCGACGAGCTCGCCCACGGAGGGTTGCTCGGCGCCTGCGCCTGTGGGCTGCTCCCGAGTGACTGGTGCCTGGTCGGACATGCGGACCCTCCTTGATCGTGGCCAGACCGCAGCCTACCCAGGTGGCCGGGTCAGTCCTGGCGCGCCTTGCGCCTGGCGAGGGTCCGGCTGCGCTTGTGCAGCAGGGCGCCGGCGATGGAGGCCGAGACGACCGAGCCCAGGAGGACGGCGGTCTTGGCCGCTTCCCCCTCGTTGCCCTCGAAGGACAGGTCCGCCACCAGCAGCGCGACGGTGAACCCGACTCCGGCCAGGACCGCGAGCCCGGCGAGCTCGCGCCAGGCGATCTCGTCATTGATCTCGGCACGGGTGAACCGGACCATGAGCAGCGAACCGCCCATCACTCCGATCGGCTTGCCGATCATCAGACCCAGCAGGACGCCCAGGACGACGGGATCGCTGAAGAAGCTCCCGAACCCGCCGTCGGCGCCGATCGTCACCCCCGCCGACATCAGGGCGAAGAACGGCACCGCGACCCCCACGGAGTACGGCGTCAGGGTGTACTCGAGCCGCTCCGCGGGGGAGGCCTTCTCGCCCTCGTCGGGCATCACCCGGGTCAACAGCCCCATGGCGACTCCGGCGATCGTGGCGTGGATGCCGCTCTCGTGGACCGACCACCAGATCGCGAGGGCCAACGGGATGTACCACAGCGGCGACTCGCCGCGGTACCACTGCAGCAGGGCGAAGACGCCGAGCAGGACCACCGCGCCGAGCAGCCACAGGAGATTGAGCGAGGAGGTGTAGAAGGCGGCGATGATGATGATGACGATGAGGTCGTCGACGACCGCCAGGGTCAGCAGGAAAGCACGCAGCTGGGAGGGCAACGAGCTGCCGACCACGGCCAGCACCGCCAGCGCGAAGGCGATGTCGGTCGCCGAGGGGATCGCCCAGCCCCGCAGCGAGCCCTCGGCGAGCCCCGGGATGACGCCGGCGTTGAGGGTCACGTAGATCAGGGAGGGCACCATGACGCCGCAGACCGCGGCGACGACGGGCACGGCTGCGTCTGAGGGACGCCGCAGGGAACCGACGAGGAACTCCCGCTTGAGCTCCACGCCCGCCAGGTAGAAGAACAGTGTCAGGGCGCCGTCGGCGGCCCAGTGCTCGACGTCCATCGGGCCGAGCTCGTAGTGGCGCAGGCTCTCGTAGGCATCGCTCCACGGCGAGTTCGCCCAGAGCACCGCGACGACGGCGGCGGCGAGGACGACGGCGCCGCCCACGGTCTCCTGGCGCAGCAGTCGCCCGAGGAAGGTCTCCTCATCGGCCTTCAGGTCGGCGAACGCCTGGTGGGTCTGCTCCGGACCGGTGTCCTCTTCAGCTGTCACGGGCGCTCCTCAGAGTCGTCGGAACGAGATGACGGTTGTCACCGCCGCCGACCAGACTTCCCGGCACACCAGTGACTGAGCCTATCGGTTACTCCTCGCCGGACTTGTCACCGCTCATGCCGTCGGTGATCAGGTCCATCACCGAGCTGTCCGCCAGCGTGGTCACGTCGCCGACCTCGCGCTGCTCGGCGACGTCTCGCAGCAGGCGACGCATGATCTTGCCCGACCTGGTCTTGGGCAGCTCCGGCACGACCATGATCTGACGCGGCTTCGCGATGGCGCCGATCTCCTTGCGCACGTGCTTGCGCAGCTCCTCGACGATGTCCCCGGCCGCACCGTCGTCGGCGTCGTCGCCGTCGCCCACTGCGTCCTCGCGCAGGATGACGAAGGCGCAGACCGCCTGGCCGGTGTCCTCGTCCTTGGCTCCCACGACGGCCGCCTCGGCCACCTTGGGGTGGGAGACCAGGGCCGACTCGATCTCGGTGGTGGAGAGTCGGTGGCCCGAGACGTTCATGACGTCGTCGACGCGACCGAGCACCCAGATGTGGCCGTCCTCGTCCTTCTTCGCGCCGTCACCGGCGAAGTAGGTCTCCTTGCCCCACCGCGACCAGTAGGTCTCCTTGAACCGCTCGTCGTCGCCCCAGATGGTGCGCAACATCGCAGGCCAGGGCTCGGAGAGGATCAGGTAGCCACCCGAGCCGTCGGGCACCGACTCGCCCTCCTCGTTGACGACGTCGGCGCTGATGCCGGGCAACGGCGTCATCGCCGACCCCGGCTTGCCGGCCGTGACTCCGGGCAGCGGGCTGATCATGATCTGACCGGTCTCGGTCTGCCACCAGGTGTCGACGACCGGGCACCTCTCGGCGCCGATGACCTCGCGGTACCAGATGTAGGCCTCGGGGTTGATCGGCTCACCGACGGAGCCGAGCACACGGATGCTGGAGAGGTCGCGGGCGTCGGGGATCGAGCGGCCCTGCTTCATGAAGGAGCGGATGGCGGTGGGGGCGGTGTAGAAGATCGTGACGCCGTACTCCTCCACGATCTGCCACCAGCGACCTCGCTCGGGGAAGTCGGGGGTGCCCTCGTAGATCACCTGGGTGGCGCCGTTGGAGAGCGGGCCGTAGGCCACGTAGGAGTGCCCGGTCACCCAGCCCACGTCGGCGGTGCACCAGTAGACGTCGGTCTCCGGCTTCAGGTCGAAGACGGCCCATGACGTCCACGAGGTGCCCACGAGGTAGCCCCCGGTGGTGTGCAGGATGCCCTTTGGCTTGCCCGTCGTCCCCGAGGTGTACATGACGTAGAGCGGGGTCTCGGCGTCGAAGAACTCGCACTCGTGCTCGGTGGACGCCTGCTCCACGGTGTCGTGCCACCACAGGTCGCGCTCGTCGTCCCAGTCGACGTCCTGGCCGGTCCGGCGCACGACGAGGACCTTCTCCACGAGACCATCCCGCTCGGCGTGCACCGTGGCCACCGCCTCGTCCACGGCCGGCTTCAGCGACGACGGCTCGCCGCGGCGGAAGCCGCCGTCGGCAGTGACGACCACCTTCGCCTCACAGTCGAGCACCCGCGACGCGAGGGCGTCGGAGGAGAAGCCGCCGAAGACCACGGTGTGGATCGCCCCCAGCCGTGCGCAGGCGAGCATCGCGATGACGACCTCGGGGATCATCGGCATGTAGATGGCCACGCGGTCACCGGTGCCGACGCCCAGGTCGGTGAGGGTGTTGGCAGCTCGGCACACCTCGTCCTTGAGGTCGGAGTAGGTCAGGGTGCGCTTGTCCCCGACCGGCTCGCCGACCCAGTGGAAGGCAACGCGGTCACCGTGTCCGGCCTCGACGTGGCGGTCGACGCAGTTGTAGGCGGCATTGAGCCTGCCTCCGACGAACCACTTGGCGAACGGCGGGTCCGACCAGTCGAGCACCTCGTCCCACCGCTCGGCCCAGTCGAGCCGGTCGGCAGCCTTCTCCCAGAAGGCGAGGTGGTCCGACGCCGCCTCCTGGTAGACGTCCTCTCCCACGTTGGCCTGGGCCGCGAACTCCTGCGAGGGCGGGAACGTCCGGTCCTCACGCGAGAGGTTGGACAGCGTTTCGGACTGCTCAGACATCGTGCTCCTCGTCGACTGCTGGGTGATCACCCGGGAACGGTGTGACGTGGCTCTCGTCGTCACCATAGCCACGCATCCGCAGGTGAAACAGAGCCGGTCCGGGTGCCCGACGACACGCGACGGACCCGCGTCGGTCTCGCCTACAGTGGCGCCATGGCTGCCCCCGACCAGTCCCGTGCCGCCGGCCGGGTGTACTTCCTGGATTCGCAGGACGCGGCCGAGCTGCGCTCGGCGCTGAAGGCCGAGGCCTACCGCGTGGCGGAGGGGCCCTGTGATGGACCCGGGCGTGCGCAGTGGGTGCTGAGCGTGACGCCGGACGACGACGGCCTCGTGGCCATGGTCGATGTCTACGGCGGGTGGTTCGGCGAGGAGGCCTGACCTGGGGGACCTGGCCTGATTGACCTCCCCGTCGCGCCTAGCGGAAGTCGATCAGGGTGGTGGCGGGGTCGTCCTGCTGGTCACGCTCGGCGCGCTTGGCCGCGCGCAGTGCCTCGGCCGCCTCGGTCAGGTCGCGGCTGTGCTCGGGCTCCTCGATCAGCCCCCGTGGGCGCACCACGGCTCGGTAGCACTGGGTGATGTAGGGCAGCAGCAGCCCGTCGGGTCCGCGGTCGTACTGGTCGAACAGGTCGTCGACCTTGCTCAGCACGCGCTCGCGTGCCATCGGGTCCATCACCGCGACGTTGGACCGGGTGGCGATCAGGTCACGCAGCTCGGCCTTGCGCAGCGGCTGCCAGTGCCGGAACGTCTCCTGCTCCACGTAGCCGAACAGCCCGGAGTTGACCAGGGTGTCGGTGGGGTCCTCCTCGGGACCGCTCAGCCCGACGAGCTCGCCGAGCTTGCGCACCCACGGGACCCGTTCGTCGCGGACGTTCCAGACCAGGGCGACCCGACCCTCGGGCTTGAGCACCCGGGCGATCTCGCGCAGGGCCGTGGCCGGATCGAACCAGTGGAAGGCCTGGGCGGCCACGACGGTGTCGACGCTGCGGGTGGCGGCGGGGATCTGCTCGGCCGTCGCGGTGGCCACCCGGGTGTCGGGATGGCGCAGCAACAGGTGCGCCAGCATGTCCTCGAGCGGGTCGGTCGCGAGCACGTCGTGGCCGAGCTGCAGGAGCACGTCGGTCAGCTTGCCGGTGCCGGCTCCGAGCTCGACCACGGTGGAGGACCGCTTGCCGACCAGCCACTCGACAGCCTCCCGGGGGTAGCCCGGCCGGGCTCGGTCGTAGGCCTCGGCGACCGACCCGAAGGACAGGGCCGGGTCGACGCCGGTGGGGCGACCCGAGCGCTGGGGTCGGGCGCCGGGGGCGGCAGGGCTGCGGTGCGCTCGCGAGGAGCTGTCAGTCTGATCCATGTCGCGGCTCAATCTACCTCCCCCGGTAGCCTGATCCGCTGTGCCGAGCGCTGGAGGAACCGACGCGTCCATGCTCTCCGAGGTCAGCCGCCTGGAGGGCCTTGAAGGTGTGGGGTCGGCGATGGCCTCCAGCCGCGACGGGATCGACGCCCTGCTCCGCGACCGCGGGTTGCGACGGACCCCCGCCGAGCTGACCGCCGAGTCGCTCCTGCGCGGCGCCGTGGCCAGCGCGCGGCTGGCGGGATCGCAGTCCGACGACGAGGACGTCCGCGCCGGCCGGGTCGACCCGATGGCCGAGTCGGCCGTGCGCGTCTCGACCGACCTGATGGGTCTGCTGCCGGTGATGAGGCACTCACCACAGCGGGTGATCACCCGCCTGCACATCCTGGCCGCGAAGGGGCAGGTGCCCTCCGAGGAGCTGGGGCGCCCACGCCCCGGGGCCGACACCGCCAGACTGGCGCGCCTGGGTCGCCTGCTCGTCGCGCGGACGAACGGATCGGCGCTGGTCCTCGCCGCCGTGGCGCACGCCGAGCTGCGGACGATCTCCGCGTTCGGGCTCCACGACGGCATCGTCGCCCGCGCGCTCGAGCGCCTGGTGCTGGTGGCCAGAGGGGTGGACCCGACCTCGCTCACGGTCCCCGAGGCCGGCCATCTCGCGTTCGCGCCACGCTACGAACAGGCGGTGCGTGACTACGCCGCGGACGAGGGTGGAGGGCGCGGAGCCCACGCCTGGTTGCTCTACGCCGCTGAGGCCTACGCGGCCGGCGCCGAGGCGAGCCCACTCACCACTGCAGGCTGAGGGCGAGGGGACTCACGGACCCGGACACGCAAGCGGCACTCCGTCTCCGGAGTGCCGCCGCTGGACACCGTGGCTCGGGCTACCAGGCGTGCACCTGTCGTCTGTCGCCACCGGAGGAGACCTCCGAGGTCGACTTCCCTCAAGAAGGGAGGTCACCGCGTGGGTACCCGGCCTCGGTGTTCGGTTGTGACTCCCTTTGTACGCTTCGCCCACCCCGGCGGCAAGGGGGCAGCACCGGGTGTCTCGACCGGGGTTGACGAGCGTGCGGCGCGGGGCCATGCCAACGACGTGCCTACAGGCCGGCGTGCTCCAGCCGCCGGCGCAGGTTCAGGTAGATCGCGCCGCCGACCACGACAGCGGTCCCGAGCCCGAGCGCGGCGACCGTCGAGCGGCTCCCGGGCAGACGCATCCGCGACCCCAGGGCGACCGGCCGGTTGAACTCCAGGACCGGCCAGCCGCGCTGTCCCGCCACCTTGCGCAGCTCCTTGTCGGGGTTCACCGCGTGGGGGTGCCCGACGGCGTCGAGCATCGTCACGTCGGTCACCGAGTCGGAGTAGGCGTAGCTGCGCGTGAGGTCGTAGCCACGTCGTTTCGCGAGCTGCGCGATGGCGGTCGCCTTGTTCTCGGCGTAGGCGTAGTACTCCACCTTGCCGGTGTAGCGCCCGTCCTCGATCTCGAGCCGGCTGGCGATCACGTCGTCCGCGCCGAGCAGGCGCCCGATCGGCTCGACCATCTCCGATCCCGACGCCGAGACGATGATGACGTCGCGGCCGGCCAGGTGGTGGTCCTCGATCAGGGTGACGGCCTCGTCGTAGACGAGGGGGTCGACGATGTTGTGAAGGGTCTCCGCCACGATCTCGCGCACGCTGTCGACCGGCCAGCCGGTCACCATCTGGGAGAGGAAGGCGCGCATCTTCTCCATCTGGTCGTGGTCGGCACCGCCGATCATGAACATGAACTGCGCATAGGCGCTGCGCAGCACGAAGGTGCGGTTGATCAGCCCGCCCGCGTAGAACGACTTGCTGAAGGCCAACGCGCTCGACTTGGCGATGATCGTCTTGTCGAGGTCGAAGAACGCCGCCGGCCGCCCGATGCGACGCGGGCGCGCCGGTCCGCGAGCGGCGGCTGGGGTCTCGTCCACTCCTCCAGTGTGCCCCGGCGACGGGCGCACGGCGCCACTTCTGCCACACCCGACCCGGCTCGCAGGCTGCTTCGGAGCGTTACCGAGGCAGCGGAAAAATTTGTCTCGGCACGCCTCCCGGGAGCGGTGTCGTCGATTGGGTCGGCCACGGGCGGGCCGCTACGATGTGGACAGCGTCATCACCCCCTCTGAACTCGCCCGGGTCTATCCCCCCAGACGCGGGCGACGTGAGCCCCTGGCTGTCCCCCCTCGCCAGGGGCTCACTTGGTTTTCCGCTGCCCACCTGCGCCGGTTTCCGTCCCCGCAGGTGCACTCTGCGGACTTGTCCACAGCCGTGGTGACACGGCGCGGGCCGTCGCGTGGACCGCGGTGAGGGTGCCCCCATGGCGACCCTGTCCGCGGCCGAGGCCGCAGCTGAGCACACCGACCACGCCGATCACCGCGCAGACCCCGGGCGCCCGCCCCGAGTCGTCCTGGCCACCGCGAGCAGCGAGCTTCGCACCGAGGTCGCCCGCCTCGCCGCAGGGGCCGGGTGTGAGCTCGAGACCTGCGCCGACCTGTCCGAGCTGCGGCGGGTCTGGCAGCACGGTGCGGCCCTGATGCTGGGGCACGACCTGCTGGAGCCACTGCGCGGGTCAGGACTTCCACGACGGGCGGGGATCCACGTGCTCGCACCCGCGCCGTTGACAGCCGAGCAGCTGCGTGACGCGATGGCCCTGGGTGCTGGAGACGTGCTCGAGCTTCCGCAGGACGCGGCCCGTGCCGCGGCGATGCTGGGGGACCTCGCTGACGCGCGCGCGGGGGCCGGGATGGTCGTGGGGGTCGTCGGTGGCTCCGGCGGGGTCGGCGCCTCGGTGCTCACCGTAGCCCTGGCCACCGTGGCCGCCGAGCACACCACAGCGCTCGCGGTCGACCTGGATCCGCTGGGCGCCGGCCTCGAGCACCTCGCCGCACCGGCGCCCTCTCGTGCGCCGGTGTGGGACTCCCTCGTCACCGCTCAGGGCCGCCTGGGCGGCAGCGCCCTGCGATCTGCCCTGGCGCTGCCAGACGGGCCCGGGATCCTCGGCTGGGGCGGCTCCGGGCAGCGCCCGATGCCGCACCCGGCGCTGGTCGCGGAGTCCTTGGACGCCTCGCGCCGCGGTCACGAGTGGACCTTCGTCGACTCCCGGAGCCCGGGGGTGTGGTCCAGCTGCGACGCACTGGTCGTCGTCGCCGCCGGGTCGGTGCATGCCGTGGCTGCGGCGCTGCGGGTCGCCGCACGAATCCCCACCGGGGTCCCCGTCGGGCTGGCGGTCAGGTCGCGGCGCCGCGACCGTTGGGCGGACCAGGTCTCGCGCAGCCTCGGGCTCCCGGTGTGGGCCGTCCTGACCCAGCAGCGGGCGCTCGACGACCACCTCTCCGCCGGTCTCGGGCCGGTGAGGGGACGGCGCTCGCCGGTGAGGGTCGCCGCGACCGACATCCTGCGAGAGGTCTCCGCGCGATGAGCCCGGGCTGGGGCTCCGCCCTGTCGGACGCGGCTGAGGCCCCGGAGCCGACCGCCGACCCGATGCTGCTCGAGCGGGTCCGCGGCCGGTTGGCCCGCGAGCTGCAGCGCGGCGACTCGCTGGCGCCGGAGCGGGTGGCGTGGGCACTGCGCCAGGAAGGTGCGCCCGTCGGGGACGCCACCGCTCGAGCCGTGCTGGACTCCTTGCATCTCGACGTCGTCGGCGCCGGACCCCTGCAGGAGCTGCTCGACCTGGACGGCGTCACCGACGTGCTGGTCAACGGTCCCGGCGCGGTCTACGTCGAGCGTGGGTCCGGGTTGGAGCTGACCGGTGTCCGGTTCGCCGACGACGACGCCGTGCGTCGCCTCGCCCAGCGCCTGGCCAGCCGTGCCGGACGGCGACTCGACGACGCCGCGCCGTACGCCGACCTGAGGCTGGCGGACGGCACCCGGTTCCACGCCGTGCTCGCCCCGCTCTCACGGCCCGGCACGCTGGTCTCGCTGCGCGTGCCTCGCCGCCGCGCGATGTCGCTCGGGGAGCTGGTCGAGGCGGGGTCGGTGCCTGGGTCGGGCGCCGACCTGCTGGTGGAGATGGTCGAGCGCCGGCTCGCGTTCCTCGTCAGCGGCGGAACCGGCTCGGGCAAGACGACGCTGCTCGACGCCCTGCTCTCGCGGTGTCCGGAGTCCGAGCGTCTGGTGATCGTCGAGGACACCTCCGAGCTGCGTCCGGCTCACCCCCACACCGTCGCCCTCGAGGCGAGGCCGGCGAACATCGAGGGCGCCGGTGCGATCGACCTGCGCACGCTCGTGCGTCAGGCGCTGCGGATGCGACCTGACCGGCTGGTCGTCGGAGAGGTGCGCGGTGAGGAGGTGGTGGACCTGCTCGCCGCGCTCAACACCGGACATCGAGGCGGGTGTGCCACGGTGCACGCCAACTCCGCGGTCGACGTGGTCAGTCGGATCGAGGGGCTCGCCCTCGCTGCGGGCCTCCCCTCGGACGCTGCGCACGCCCAGCTCGCCGCGGGCGTCCAGGCCGTCGTGCACTGCCGTCGTGACCACACCGGCCGTCGCCGCGTGCAGGAGATCGCCCTGCTCGAGCGGCAGGAACGCTGCTGCGTCGCCGTCCCGGCCGTGGTCTACGGTCCGGACGGGGTCGAGGAGGGGCCCGCCGCCGAGCGGTTGGCGCGGCTGCTGCAGGAGTCCGACCGATGACCTCGACGCACAGCGCTCGAGGTCCTGGCCCGACGGTGCCCGGCGGGGCGCTCGGAGCAGGAGCCGTACTCGGCCTGGCAGTGCTGCTCGACGTGCCGGTGATGCTGGCCCCGACGCTGGCGACCCTGACGTGGCTGGTGACCGTGCTGGTGCGTCGTCGACGTCGCCGCGAGGCCGCGGCGAGACGGCGCGAGCTGGTGATGGACGCCGTCGAGGCCATGCTCGGCGAGCTGACGGCGGGGAAGCCGCCCGGTCCGGCGCTTGAACGAGCCACAGACATCTGGCCGCGCCTCGCGCCCGCCTCGGCGGCACACCGGCTGGGGTCGGACGTGGCCGGTGAGATCCGGGCTGTGGCGAACCTCCCCGGCGCCCGGGCGGTGGGTCAGGTTGCGGCCGCGTGGGAGCTGTGCGGTGCCAGCGGCGTGAGCCTTGCCGATGCCCTGGAGCAGGTGCTGGCGTCGGTGCGCGTCGATCTCGAGGTGCGCCTGGCCATCGAGGCCGAGCTCGCGGCGGCTCGCGCGACGGTGCGGCTCATCGCCGTGCTGCCGGTCCTGGTGCTCAGCATGGGGAGCGGGATCGGCGCCGACCCGTGGCAGTTCCTGGTCGGTTCCCATGTCGGGCAGATCTGTCTGTGGGCAGGGGTGACGCTCATGGCGCTGGGTGTGATGTGGCTCGAGCGCATTGCCGACCAGGCGTTGGGGGAGGCCCGGTGAGCGTGCTGGCCGCGCTGCTGGTCTCGGTGGGCCTGCTCCTGGGCGGGACACCGCACCGCTTGCCGGCCCCGGCGCGGCGGGCCGGGGCCTCGACCGCTCGGGTCTCGCCGGTTGTCTCGCCGACCCGGCGGGGCGCGGTGTGGGCGGGTCTCCTCGCGGGCGCGGCGTCAGCCGTCCTGGCGCCCGGGTGGGTGGCCCTCGTCGGTGTTCCCGTGGGGGTGGGGGTGTGGGACCGCGTGCGCCGCATGGAGCCTCGCGCCGTGCTCCGCGCACGGGAGACCGTGCGTGAGGAGCTGCCCCAGGTCGTCGACCTGGTGGGTGCGCTGGTGCGGTCCGGCGCGGCTCCGGACCGGGCACTCGGCGCCGTGGCACGAGTCGTCTCAGCTGAGACCCGGCACCAGCTGCAACCCTTCCTCGGCCGGCTCGACCTGGGTGGGGACGTCTCAGCTGTCTGGAGCGAGCTGGGAGCGCACCCTGAGCTGGGCCGGCTGGGCACCACGCTGCACCGGGCGACGACCTCGGGCGCCTCGGTGAGCCGCGCTCTGGACCGGCTGGCGCAGGACCTGCGTGCGTCTCGCCGTGGTGAGCTGGCCGTGCGGGTCCGCCAGGTCGAGGTGAGGACGACGGCGCCCCTGGGCGCCTGTCTGCTCCCGGCCTTCGTCCTGCTCGGTGTCGTCCCGCTCGTGGCCGGCGCCGCAACGTCCCTGGTCGTGACGTGAGCCGAACGACGGGCCGGTTTCCGTGGGCTGGGTCCGCCCGGGCCGAGTCCTCCACCGCCAGGTCTGACGACGTCGCGCGGTGTCCGCGGCAGGACGAGAGTCGCGCCGTCAACCAACGGATCCGGGCCGACCCGGACGACTCAGGAGGTACGCGATGACGACCATCGCTCAGCACCGTCACCCCCACGACCACGTCGAGGTGGAGACGTCCAGCACCGTCGTGCCGCTCGCGGCGCCGAGCGGGAAGGCCGGCGCCGATCGCGACGAGACCGGCGCGGTCAGCGCCGAGTACGCCGTCGTGACCGCTGCCGGCGTCGGCTTCGGCGGGCTGCTGATCAAGCTGCTCACCAGCGACTTCGCCCAGTCCCTGCTCAAGCAGCTGCTGGACTTCTTCCTCGGCCAGGTCGGGCTCGCCTGATGCGCCGGGACGTGGGGGTGCGTCACCCCGGGCGCGCCTCCGCGTCCCGGGCCGACGCCGGTGCCGCCCGGCTTCCGGCAGACACCGGCGAGCGCGGCGCGGTGACGGCGGAGGCGGCACTGGTCCTCCCGGTGCTCGTCGTGGTCGGGATCGGCCTGGCCTGGCTGCTCGCGCTCGGCGTGGCCCAGGTGCGCGTGGTCGACGGGGCCCGGGAGGCTGCGCGGCTCGCTGCGCGGGGCGACGAGGCGGGCGCGCGGCTCGCCGCTCGGCGGGTGGCTCCGAGCGGGGCCGACCTGCGGCTGGACACCGACGGCGACCGCGTCGTCGCCGTCGTGACCGCGCGGTTCCAGGGGCCGGGTGGCGTGTTCTCGGGCCTGCCGGCGGTGCACCTGGACTGGCGGGCCGAGGCCGTGGCGGAGCCCCGGTGAGCCCCCGAAGCGGCCTGCGCCGGGCGGATCAACGGGGCGCCGCCTCGGGCCTGGTCCTCGCCGTGGCCGCGGTCGTGGTGTGCGCAGGCCTGGGTGCCGGTGTCGTCGTGCGGGTGCTCGTCGCGCACCGCGCAGCGGGATCCGTCGCGGACCTGGGCGCCTTGGCGGGGGCGGTCGCAGTCCAACGGGGAAGCGACGGGTGCGCCGCCGCCCGTCGGCTGGTCGAGCGGTCGGGAGCGACCACGCCGGAGTGTCATGAGTCCGAGGGGCACGTGCGGCTGGTGGTCAGGCTCAGCGTGGGGCGGCTGCTCGGCCGAGAGGTCACCGTCCGCGCTCGCGCCCACGCCGGACCGCGGTGACCGGCGCCGCGGGGGACCGGGTGGGTCCAGGGTGACTCAGTCGGGCGCGCCGGCCAGCAGTGCCCGCAACAAGGTCGCGGCCGCGGCCTTGTCGAGTGGCCGGTTGCCGTTGCCGCACTTGGGGCTCACCACGCACGAGGGACAGCCCTGGGGGCACTCGCAGGACTCGATCGTCGCCAGCGTCGACCTCAGCCACGCCCCGGCACGGCGGAAGCCGCGCTCGGCGAAGCCCGCGCCACCGGCATGGCCGTCGTGGACGAAGACGGTGAGCCTTCCCGTGGCCGCGTGCATCGCCGTGGAGACCCCACCGATGTCCCACCGGTCGCAGGAGGCGACGAGGGGGAGCAACCCGATCGAGCAGTGCTCGGCGGCGTGTGCGGCGCCGGGCAGCTGGCGGTCCTCGAGGCCTGCGGAGGTGAGGAGGGAGTCGGGCACGGTCCACCACACCGCCTGGGTGCGCAGCTCCTGGCTGGGCAGGTCGAGCGGGACCTCGCCGACCACGGCCCGGTCGGTGGTGCGACGCATCAGGTAGCCGACGACCTGCTGGGTGACGACCACGTCGCCGAACGAGAGCGAGCACTCGCCCCACGCCGTGCGCTCGCGCTCCTCGACCACGTCGATCTCGGTGACCGAGCGTGCGGTGGTCGAGTAGCCGGGGTCCTCGTGGCGCACGTGGGCCACGGACGCCTCGGTGTCCAGCTCCTCGACCAGGTAGCTCACCCCCTGCACCAGGTGCACCGCCCCGGGGTGGACCTGGAAGTGTGACGAACCGTGGTCGACGGTGCCGATGACGCGGCCGGTCTCCGCCTCGCACAGCTGGACCGTGGTGCCGCCCGCCGACCTGAGGTCGGCCAGGTCGCTGGCTCGGCCCGAGCCGACGTAGTGCCAGCCACCGAGACGTCGCCGCAGCACCCCGGCAGAGGTCAACGCCTCGGTGGCGGTGCCGTCCGGGTCGCCCAACAGGTCGAGGTCGGGCTGGGTGAGCGGTCGCTCGGAGGCTGCGGCGCACAGGTGCGGTCCGAGCACGTAGGGGTTGCCCGGGTCGAACGTCGTGGTCTCCACGTCGCGGTCCAGCAGGGCCTCGGGGTGATGGACGAGGAAGGTGTCGAGCGGGTCGTCGCGGGCCACGACCACAGCCACGGCGCCGCGACCGGTCCGCCCGGCCCGACCGACCTGCTGCCACAGCGAGGCGCGGGTGCCGGGGAAGCCGGCGACGACCACGGCGTCCATGCCGGAGACGTCGATGCCCAGCTCCAACGCGTTGGTGGCCGCCATCCCCACGATGCTGCCGTCACGCAACGCGCGCTCGAGTGCTCGTCGGTCCTCGGGCAGGTAGCCGCCACGGTAGGCGAACACGCGTCCGGCGAGGTCGTCGCGGCGCGCGGCCACCCGCTGCGAGACCTCCAGCGCCACCACCTCCGCGGCCCGGCGAGACCGCACGAAGGCGAGGGTCTGCACGTCTCGGCACACCAGGTCGCTCACGATGTCGGTGGCCTCGGCGAGTGCGGAGCGGCGGGTGGCCGACTCCGGAGCCACGGCGGTCTCGGTGGGCGGTCCCGCCGTGCCGTCGGCGCCCGGTCGCTCGAGCAGCGGCGGCTCCCACAGGGCCAGGGTCAGCGGTCCGTGGGTCGAGGCGTCGTGGGTCACCGGTGTCACCTCGTGGCCCACGAGTCGACCTGCCGATCCGGCGGCGTCCCCCACGGTGGCGGAGGCGAGCACGAACGTCGGTTCGGCGCCGTACTGGGCGCACAGGCGCCGCAGCCGCCGCACCACGAGGGCGACGTGGGCGCCGAACACCCCGCGGTAGTGGTGGCACTCGTCGATCACCACGAACTGGAGCAGTGAGAGGAAGCGCGCCCACCGGGCATGGCCGGGAAGCACCGAGTGGTGCAGCGTGTCCGGGTTGGTCAGCACGTACTCCGCGTGGTCCCGGGCCCAGTCGCGCTGCTCGGGCACCGAGTCGCCGTCGACGGTGCACGCGGCCAGCCCCGGCAGCGCGAGCGAGGAGAGGGAGGCGAGCTGGTCCTGGGCGAGGGCCTTGGTGGGGGAGAGGTAGAGCACCGTCGCACCTCGCCGCCGCCCGCGTCGCCGCTCCAGCACCGCGCTCAGCGCCGGGAGCTGGAAGGCGAGCGACTTGCCCGACGCCGTCCCGGTCGCGAGGACGACGTGGCGACCCGACCGAGCCAGCTCGGCCGCGCGGACCTGGTGAAGCCACGGCTCCTCGATGCCGCGCGCCCGCCAGGCCGCGACCAGCTCCGGCGCGGCCCACGCCGGCCAAGGCTCGCACTGCCCGGTGCGCCCCGGGATCTCCCGCACGTGGGTGAGGCGACCGGCACGGTCGCCGTCGGTCCTGAGCAGGTCGGCGAGGGCCGGGGACCGGAGCGCGGGACGTGCCTCGTGGATCCGGCCGCCAGGTGGACTCGACGGGGACACACCCCCAGTCTTCCAAGCGTGGTTCAATAACCCCGACGCAGGGGGCTCCCGCCCGGGAGCCCGGATTGATCAGGGAGTTTTTTGTGGACTTGTCTCTCGAGACTCGGCAGGAGAACGAGCACACCGTTCTGGAGGTCGGCGGTGAGATCGACGTCTACACCGCGCCCAAGCTGCGCGAGCAGATCACCGAGCTCGTGGACCAGGGTCAGCTCAACATCATCATCGACCTCGAGAAGGTCGAGTTCATGGACTCCACCGGCCTCGGTGTCCTGGTGGGCGGCCTGAAGAAGATCCGCACCAAGGGCGGCTCCCTCTCCCTGGTCTGCACCCACGAGCGGCTGCTGAAGATCTTCCGCATCACCGGTCTGGGCAAGGTCTTCGCGATCCACGCCTCCCAGCAGGAGGCGCTCAGCGCCGACCAGTCGGCGGTCTGACCGACCTCCATGACCGCTGCCGCCTACGACACGCCGCTGCCGGAGAAGGGCCACGAGGTGGTCCTCGAGGTCGCCCGCGACCCGGCTCTGGTGCGCACCGTCCGGCTGGTGGCAGCGGCGTTCGCCCGCCGCTGTGGCATGCAGAAGGACGTCGTGGAGGATGTCCGTCTGGCCGTCGGCGAGGCCTGCGCGGTCATGATCGGCACCGATGACGAGGTGCGCTCCGAGGGCGTGCTCGAGGTCCGGCTGACCCACGAGGAGGGGCTTCGGGTGCGCATCAACGGCGCGACCGGCCCCCAGCAGCAGGTGCTCTCCGATCTCGGCCTGGACCCGTGGGCGATCATGCGGGGGCTCTTCGAGGGCAGCAGCGTCGTCGAGCACGCCGATGAGACCACCGTGCAGCTGCACTGGGCGGCCTGAGCACCCCTCGCCTGCCTCGCTCCGGGTGTCGCCACCCGTCCCGGTCGCGACACTCCCGTCTCGCGCCCTAGCCGGTGTCCCGGTCGAGCACGCCAGCACGTAGACTCCCGATCCGTTCGAGTGAGCCCGGTCACCGACCGCTCCCGCACCGACCCGCAGGTGTGATCATGCAGATCCACCGCTCCCCGGATCGGTCGACCCATCGGAGGGCGACGAGCCCGAAATCGGAGGAAACGCATGTCCCCGGTCTCCCACAGCGCCTCCGGCGCTGAGGCCTTGGACCTTTCCAGCGGCAACCTGCTCCTGGTCGCTGTCGTCGGAGTCATCGCGTTGGTCGCGTTGGCGATGGCGATGGTGTTCCGCGGGCAGGTCCTTGCCGCTGGTGAAGGCACCGTCAACATGAAGGCGATCGCCCAGGCCGTGCAGGAGGGGGCCTCGGCCTACCTCGGGCGAATGTTCCGCACGCTCGCGGTCTTCGCGGTCCTGGCGTTCGCGATCCTGTTCGTCCTGCCCGCGGACAGCACCTCGATCCGGATCGGCCGGTCGGCCTTCTTCCTGCTCGGCGCCGGCTTCTCCGCCGCGATCGGCTACCTCGGCATGTGGCTGGCGGTGCGCGCCAACGTGCGCGTGGCCGCGGCGGCGCAGACCGAGGGGCGCGACCCTGCGATGCGCATCGCCTTCCGCACCGGCGGTGTGGTCGGCATGGCGACGGTGGGTCTGGGCCTGCTGGGCGCAGCTGCCGTCGTCCTGATCTACGGCGGCGACGCCCCGGCGGTGCTCGAGGGCTTCGGCTTCGGTGCCGCGCTGCTGGCGATGTTCATGCGTGTCGGTGGCGGCATCTTCACCAAGGCCGCCGACGTGGGCGCCGACCTGGTCGGCAAGGTCGAGCAGAACATCCCCGAGGACGACCCCCGCAACGCGGCGACCATCGCCGACAACGTCGGTGACAACGTCGGTGACTGCGCCGGCATGGCGGCCGACCTGTTCGAGTCCTACGCGGTGACCCTGGTCGCCGCTCTGATCCTGGGGCGCGTGGCGTTCGGTGCCGAGGGCCTGGTGTTCCCGCTGCTCGTGCCGGCGATCGGTGCGGTCACCGCCATCGGTGGCGTCTACCTGTGCCGCCCCCGCCCGACGGAGTCCGGCCTGACCACGATCAACCGCGCCTTCTACATCTCGGCCGGGATCTCGGCGCTGCTGTGCGCCGTGGCCGCCTTCGTCTACCTGCCGACCGACTCCGGTGACCTGACCGACGCCGGCAGCGGCTCGGGCATCCTGGGCCAGGTGTTGAGCTCGGCCGGTGACGCCGACTTCAACCCCGCCCTGATCGGCTTCGTCGCCGTGGTGATCGGCATCGTGCTGGCCGCGGTGATCCTCGCGCTGACCGGCTACTTCACCGGCACCGAGCACCGTCCCGTGCAGGACGTCGGCCGCACCTCCCTCACCGGCGCTGCGACCGTCATCCTGTCCGGCATCTCGGTCGGTCTGGAGTCGGCGGTCTACACCGCGCTCGTGATCGGTGCGGCGGTCTTCGGCGCCTTCCTGCTCGGCGGCGCCTCGGTGACGGTGTCGCTGTTCGCCGTCGCACTCGCGGGCTGTGGCCTGCTGACCACGGTCGGCGTGATCGTCGCCATGGACACCTTCGGCCCGGTCTCCGACAACGCCCAGGGCATCGCGGAGATGTCCGGTGACGTCGACGAGCACGGGGCGGCGATCCTCACCGAGCTCGACGCCGTGGGCAACACGACCAAGGCGATCACCAAGGGGATTGCGATCGCGACCGCGGTCCTCGCGGCCACCGCCCTGTTCGGTGCCTTCACGGACGCGGTGACCACCGCCTCGCTGGACCTGAAGAACCCCGGTGAGGGCCTGTCGGCCAACGAGACGCTGGGTCTGCTCGGCGTGCTGAACGTCGCCGACCCCGCCAACCTGGTGGGTCTGCTGATCGGCGCCTCCGTGGTCTTCCTGTTCTCGGGACTGGCGATCAACGCCGTGGGTCGCGCGGCCGGTGCGGTGGTCTTCGAGGTGCGTCGCCAGTTCCGCGACATCCCCGGGATCATGGAGGGCACGGGGCGTCCGGAGTACGGCCGGGTGGTCGACATCTGCACCCGTGACTCGCTGCGGGAGCTGGCCACACCCGGTCTGCTGGCCATCCTGGCGCCGATCGCGGTCGGGTTCGGCCTCGGGCCCGGGCCGCTGGGTTCCTACCTCGCCGGTGCGATCGGCACCGGCACCCTGATGGCGGTCTACCTGGCCAACGCCGGCGGAGCGTGGGACAACGCCAAGAAGCTGGTCGAGGACGGCGTCCACGGCGGCAAGGGCTCGCTCGCCCATGAGGCGACCGTGATCGGTGACACCGTCGGTGACCCGTTCAAGGACACCGCCGGTCCGGCGATCAACCCGCTGTTGAAGGTGATGAACCTGGTCGCGCTGCTGGTGGCGCCGGCCGTGGTCACCATGACGTACGGCGACGACTCCAACACCGCGCTGCGCCTGGTCATCGCCGGGGTGGCCACCGCGATCATCGTCGCGGCGGTCTATGTCTCCAAGCGGCGTGACACCGTGATCAGCGACGACCCGGAGCCGCCCCACCCGACGGCTCACGACGGCGCGGGCCACATCAACCGAGTGGACTGATCGCAGGCGTCTGACCACGGACCCCCTCGGCTCCAGGCCGAGGGGGTCCGTCACGTCTCGGGTCGGCTCGAGCCGTGGGGCGGCGTCGAGGGCCGCTGGATAGCCTGCGCCGGTGATCTCCTCCGCCGATCTCGAGCGCCTGCAGGCCCCGACCCTGGCTCGCCTGCGTGAGGTGCTGGAATCCGCCGACTACCGGCCCGACCGGGTGGCCGAGCTGCTCGGCGACGCGGCGTACTCCGCGCTGGGGCGGGAGGAGACCACACCGGCGCGACGAGTCACCCGGGGCGGGAGCGCACTGGAGACCCTGGTCCGGCTCTGGTGGTTGGGGCTCCCGGTCCCCGGGGACGAGGCGCGGCGAGCGCTGCCGGGTGGGCTCGCCGACCTGCTGCTGGCCACAGGCCTGCTCCGAGCCGACGCGGCCGACCACGTCGTGGGCACCGTCGAGCTGCGGCCACACGTCGGACAGCGCGTCTGGTGGCTGCTGGCGGACCGTCGCCCGTTCGTCGACGGCACCTCCTCGCCGCCGGCAGCCGACCTGGTGCTCGGGCCCTCCCCGGCGGCGACCTCGCTGGCCGGGCTCACCTCACGCCGGCCCGTCGACCGTGCGCTGGACCTCGGCACGGGGTGTGGCGTGCAGGCCCTGGACTTGGCCACGCACTGTGGCGCCGTCATGGCGACCGACGTGAGCCGACGGTCCGTGGCGATGGCGCGGGCGAACGCCGAGCTCAACCAGGTGGATCTCGACGTGCGCAGAGGTGACCTGTTCGACCCCGTGGGCCCCGTCGGGACCGCCCAGTTCGACCTGGTGGTGAGCAACCCGCCGTTCGTCGTCGCCCCGCCCGGTCACGGTGACCTGGTCTACCGGGACTCCGGGTTGGGGGCGGACGAGATGGTCCGACGTGTCGTCACCGGGGCCACCCGCAGGCTCGCCCCCGGTGGGGTCGCGCAGGTCCTCGGCAACTGGCTGCACCGGGTCGACGAGCCGTGGCAGGAGCGGGTCGCGGCCTGGCTCGACGACGGACCGGAGGGGGTCGACGGCTGGGTGGTGCAACGCGAGGTGGCCGACCCGGCACGCTACGTGGAGCTCTGGCTGCGTGACTCCGGCGCCGAGCGCCGCCCCGACTACGTGCGTCGGTACGACGAGTGGCTGGACTGGTTCGAGCGTGAGGGCGTCACCGGTGTCGGGATGGGATGGATCGTGGCGCGCCGCTCCGGGCACCGGGTCCCGTCGCGCTCGTTCGAGGACTGGCCGCACGCCGTCGAGCAGCCGGTCGCGACCGCGGTGGACTCCTGGCTCGAGGACGTGGAGCTGCTGCGGGCCATGAGCGACGCGGAGGTGCTGGCCACTGCCTGGCGGGTGAGACCGGACGTGCGGGAGGAGACGGTCGGCGCCCCCGGTCGCGCGGACCCCGAGGTGATCGTGCTGCGTCAGCAGCGCGGCATGAGACGCGCGCGCCGCGTCGACACGGTGCAGGCGGCGCTGGTGGGTGCGTGCGAGGGTGACCTCTCGGCCGCGGCGATCCTCGGTGCGGTCTCCCAGCTGCTCGAGCAGCCGATCGACCCCCTCGAGCGCGTGGGCGACATCCGGGAGCTGGTGACCGAGGGATACCTCACACTGCGGCGTTGAGCCGGGACCGGCAGGGGCGGGCCTGCTTCGTGCTGGCGTCGTGTGCGGGGCGGAGGCGTGTCGTGATCGGTTGCCCGCGCGAGACCTCGTTGACAGGCCGCGTTACCGTTCAGGCGTCCGGCACAGTTCCACCGAGGGCGACCCTGGGCACCACTCGGGCGGCAGCGGCACGGAAGCGAAGGAGATCTGCACGTGGCAGGAGAGATGTCGGGGTCCGGGCGCAAGCTCGTGATCGTCGAGTCGCCGGCGAAGGCGAAGACGATCGCCGGCTACCTCGGCTCGGACTACGTGGTCGAGTCGTCGATCGGACACGTGCGAGACCTCCCGCAGAACGCCTCCGACGTGCCGACCAAGCTCAAGGGCGAGTCCTGGGCCCGGCTCGGGGTGGACGTCGACAACGACTTCACGCCCTACTACGTCGTCAGCCGGGACAAGAAGCCCCACATGACCAAGCTCAAGGGCCTGCTCAAGGAAGCCAGCGAGCTCTACCTCGCCACCGACGAGGACCGCGAGGGCGAGGCGATCGCGTGGCACCTGCAGGAGGAGCTGCGCCCCAAGGTCCCGGTCCATCGCATGGTGTTCCACGAGATCACCAAGCAGGCGATCCAGGCGGCGGTGGCCAACCCGCGCGAGCTCGACCTCGACCTGGTCGAGGCGCAGGAAGCCCGTCGCATCCTCGACCGGCTCTACGGCTACGAGGTCTCGCCGGTGCTGTGGAAGAAGGTCATGCCCAAGCTATCGGCGGGGCGTGTGCAGTCGGTGGCGACCCGCCTCGTGGTCGACCGCGAGCGTGCCCGCATCGCCTTCCGCGCCGCGTCGTACTGGGACATCGAGGGTCAGTTCGACGCCGGTGAGAAGCACGACGACCGGATGTTCCCGGGCCGGCTCCACTCGATCGACGGCAAGCGGGTGGCCCGCGGTTCCGACTTCGGCGCCGACGGCGCGCTGAAGCCCGACCGGGCCGAGGTGGTCCACCTCGAGCGGGCGCGCACCGAGGCGCTGGTCGGAGCACTGCGCGACACCGCCTTCGAGGTGCGCTCGGTCGAGGCCAAGCCCTACACCCGCAAGCCCTACGCGCCGTTCCGCACCACCACGCTGCAGCAGGAGGCCTCGCGCAAGCTGGGCATGAGCGCCGCCTCGGCGATGGCCGTTGCGCAGCGGCTCTACGAGAACGGCTTCATCACCTACATGCGCACCGACTCCACGACGCTGTCGGAGTCGGCGGTCTCCGCGGCTCGGGAGCAGGTCCGCGAGCTGTACGGCGGTGAGTACCTCCCGGACCAGCCCCGGCTCTACACCTCGAAGGTCAAGAACGCCCAGGAGGCCCACGAGGCGATCCGGCCGGCCGGCGACCGGTTCCGCACCCCGGCGCAGACCGGGCTGGCCGGGCAGGAGTTCAAGCTCTACGAGCTGATCTGGATGCGCACGGTCGCCTCGCAGATGAAGGACGCGGTCGGCCGGTCGGTCTCGGTGCGTCTCGGCGGCGGTGCCGACTCCGGCGAGGACGTGGTCTTCGCCGCGTCGGGCCGGGTGATCACCTTCCACGGGTTCCTCAAGGCCTACGTCGAGGGGTCCGACGACCCCGACGCGCAGGCCGACGACTCCCAGGCGCGGCTGCCCGACGTCGCGGAGGGCGACGAGGTCTCGGCCGCCGCGCTGCACGCCGCCGGTCACGAGACCAAGCCTCCCGCGCGCTACACCGAGGCCACCCTGGTCCGCGAGCTCGAGGAGCGCGAGATCGGGCGGCCCTCGACCTACGCCTCGATCATCGGCACCATCCTCAACCGGGGCTACGTCTACAAGAAGGGCACCGCGCTGGTGCCGAGCTGGGTCGCCTTCGCCGTCGTGCGGCTGCTCGAGGAGCACTTCGAGCGCCTGGTCTCCTACGAGTTCACCGCGGTCATGGAGGACTCCCTCGACGAGATCGCCGGAGGGCGCAAGGACCGCGTCAGCGAGCTGGGCGAGTTCTACTTCGGCTCCGACCGGGTCCAGGGCCTGCACCGTCTGGTCACCGAGCTCGGGGACATCGATGCCCGCGAGCTCTCCACCTTCCCCGTGGGTGGCGACGACTCCGGGGTCGTGCTCCGCGTGGGGCGTTACGGCCCGTACGTCGAGAACGCCGACGGCGAGCGGGGCAACGTCCCCGACGACCTGCCGCCCGACGAGCTCAGCGTCGACCTCGCCCGCGCGCTGATCGAGAAGCAGGCCGGAGCCGACATCGAGCTCGGGGAGCACCCGGAGACCGGGCGTCAGGTCCTGGCCAAGGCCGGGCGCTACGGGCCCTACGTCACCGAGGTCCTGCCCGACGACTCCCCGAAGTCGGCGAAGCCGAGGACCGCCTCCTTGTTCAAGTCGATGACGCTCGAGGAGATCACGCTCGACGACGCCGTCCGGCTGCTCACGCTCCCGCGGGTGGTGGGCACCGATCCGGAGACCGGTGAGGACATCACCGCTCAGAACGGGCGCTACGGGCCGTACCTGAAGCGTGGCAGCGACTCGCGGTCGATCGACTCCGAGGAGCAGCTGCTCTCGATCACCCTGGAGGAGGCCCTGGCGGTCTACGCCCAGCCGAAGCAGCGCGGTCGCCGTGCGGCCGACCCGGGCAAGGAGCTCGGCAAGGACCCGCAGACCGGCGCGGAGGTGCGGCTCAAGAACGGCCGCTTCGGGTTCTACGTCACCGACGGTGAGTACAACGCGACGCTGCGTCAGGGCGACGACCCGGCCTCGATCACCATCGAACGGGCCGCTGAGCTGTTGGCCGACAAGCGTGCGAAGGGTCCGGCTCCGAAGAAGCGTGGCGCCAAGAAGGGTGCGGCCAAGAAGAGCGCCAAGAAGAGCGCGGCGAAGAAGAGCACGGCGAAGAAGAGCGCCGCGAAGAAGGCCACGGCCAAGAAGGCCGCGGCCGCCGGCTCCACCTCGAAGCGGTAAAGGGGTCCCACGTGGGCTCCGACGAGCCGGACGGGGTGACTTGGGACGGTGGATCGATGACCGGGACCCACGCGGGGGGCCCGGACCCCTCCCCGTCGTCACCGCTGCAGATCCCCACCTTCCGGCGGCTCTGGGCCGCCCTGGCCGCCTCGAGCCTGGGCGACTGGCTGGGGCTGCTGGCGCTGACCGCCATGGCCAACCAGATGGTCGAGGGCTACGCCGCGAAGAACTACGCCATCGCGGGAGTGCTCTTCCTGCGGGTCATGCCCGCCCTGGTGATCGGGCCGCTGGCGGGTTACGTCGCCGACCACATGGACCGCCGCACCGTGCTGGTCTGGGGTGACTACGCCCGGGGAGCGCTCTTCCTCACCATCCCGCTGGTCGGCGAGCTCTGGTGGGTCTTCGTGGTCACCGTGCTGATCGAGGCCGTGAGCCTGGTCTGGGGCCCGGCGAAGGACGCCACGGTCCCCAACCTCGTGCCGCCGCGCCTGCTCGAGGGCGCGAACGCGGTCAGCACGGCGGCGACGTACGGCTCGGCGGTGCCGGCTGCGGCGTTCTTCGCCGCCCTCACCACGCTGGACCGGCTGGCCCCCGAGGCGCTCGACTGGGCCGGCGGTGCCGTGGCCGTCGCACTGGTCGTCAACGGCGTGACCTTCATCGTCTCGGGCCTGGTGATCGCGCGGCTCACGGGCATTCCTCGGGGAGCGGCCCACGCCGACGGCGACGCGCACCTGGTGCGCGCGATCCTGCACGGCTGGGGCTTCGTGGTCCACACCCCGGTGGTGCGCGGGCTCGTCACCGGCATGGTGGGTGCCTTCGCCGCCGGGGGCGTGGTGGTGGGGCTGGCGCGCACCTACGTCGCCGACCTCGACGGCGGCGACGCCGGTTACGGAGTGCTCTTCGGCGCGGTCTTCACCGGCATGGGGCTGGGCATCTGGCGCGGGAGCGCGGCGTTGCGCACCTTGGAGCGCTCGCAGGTCTTCGGGGCCGCACTGGTCGGCAGTGGACTGGCGCTGGTGCCGCTGGCGCTGGTGCCCCGCCTCGAGGTGGTGGCGGTGCTGGCCGTGGTCGTGGGCTTCCTCGCCGGCACGGCGTGGATCAACGGCATGACGATGCTGGGGTTGGAGGTTCCCGACGAGCTCAGGGGCCGTACGTTCGCGTTCGTCGGGTCGGCGGCGCGGCTCACCCTGGGCCTGGTGCTGGCCCTCGCTCCGCTCGCCGCGGGCCTGATCGGCCAGGTGGGGGTGTACGGCGGGGCGGCGGTCACCATCTTGGCGGCGGCGCTGCTGCTGGTCGCTGTCGGTGTGGTGTCCTACCGTCTGATGCATCGTCCGCCTGGGGAAGAAGGTTCGCTGTCGTGACCCATGAAGACCTGCCGGGCTGCTTCGTCGCCCTCGAGGGGGGCGAGGGCGCCGGCAAGTCCACTCAGGCGCGTCGGCTGCAGTCCTGGCTGAGGCAGGCGGGGCACGACGTCGTCCTCACCCACGAGCCCGGTGACACTGCGGTCGGGCAGGAGGTACGGCGGATCGTGCTCGATCCCGCGACCGGTGAGCTCTCCCCGCGCACCGAGACCCTGCTCTACGCCGCCGACAAGGCCGAGCACGTGGAGCGGGTGGTCCTGCCGGCGCTGCATCGTGGCGCGGTGGTGGTCTGCGACCGTTACCTCGACTCGACGATCGCCTACCAGGGGGGCGGGCGTGGTCTGGCCCCCGAGCAGGTCGAGCAGGTCGCGCGGTGGGCGACGGCCGGGCTGCGCCCCCACCTCACGGTCGTGCTGGACCTGGCGCCGGGGGAGGGCCTGGGGCGCTTCGCCGGGCGCGACCGCATCGAGGCGCAGTCGGCCCACTTCCACCAGCGCGTCCGGCACGCGTTCCTGCGACTCGCGGAGGCCGACGCCGAGCACTACCTCGTCCTCGACGCCCGCCGTGCGCCCGAGGAGATCGAGGCGGCGATCCGCGAGCGGCTCCGACCGCTCCTGGATCCGGTGTCCTCGCCGTCGGCGATCGAGCGCCGATGAGCGTCTGGGACTCCCTGGTCGGCCAGCGCCGCGTGGTCGAGCTGCTCGACCGCGCGGTCCGCGGCGACGGCATGACCCACGCCTGGCTGTTCACCGGGCCGCCGGGTTCGGGACGATCCAACGCCGCGGTCGCGTTCGCCGCGGCGCTGCAGTGCGAGCACGCCGGCTGCGGCGAGTGCGAACCCTGCCGCAGCGCGTTGGCGGGCAGCCATCCCGACGTCGCGGTCTCGGCGACCGACCGCAGCATCCTCACCGTCGACGAGGCCCGCGAGCTGGTGCTCAAGTCGGCGCTGAAGCCGGTGCGAGGTCGGTGGCAGGTGATGGTGGTCGAGGACGCCGACCGGCTCAACGACCAGGCCAACAACGCCCTGCTCAAGGCCATCGAGGAGCCGGTGGCCCGCACGGTCTGGGTGCTGTGCGCGCCTCACGCCGACGACGTGCTGCCCACCATCCGCTCCCGGGCCCGCACCGTGCGGCTCCAGACCCCGAGTGACCGGGAGGTCAGCGACTTCCTGGTGCAGCGTCACCAGGTGCCTGCCACCCTCGCCGCCCACGCAGCGCGTGCGAGCCAGGGTCACATCGGCCGGGCCCGCGCGCTGGCGCTCGACGAGGACATCCGGCGACGTCGCCGCGAGGTGGTCACTCTGCCCGCTCGCCTGCGCAGCCTCGGCGAGTGCCTGGGCGCCGCCGCCGACATCGCCGAGCTCGCCAAGCAGGACAGCGACGAGACCAACGAGCGGTTCCGCGAGCAGGGCCTCGGAGCGATCGAGGCGGTCTACGGTGACGACCGGCGGGCCCGGGCGAGCCGGTCGTCGAGGGCAGCGCTGAAGCAGCTCGACGACGAGGTGAAGGCGCGCAAGCGTCGGGCGGTCAACGACACCATCGACCGGGTGCTGATGGACCTGGTCTCGGTCTACCGCGACCTGCTGATGATCCAGCAGCGCGCGTCCTCGGGCCTGGTCAACGAGGACGTGCGCACCGACCTCGAGGAGCTGGCCCGGCAGACCACGCCCGAGGACAACCTGCGACGCATCGATGCCATCCACCTGGCCCGCGAGCGGGTGCTTGAGTACAACACCCCGCCCCTGCTGGCGCTGGAGTCGCTCATGCTCTCGTTGGCGGTGCGGGGATGACCCGCACCAGAAGCCGGTGGCGGTGGTGCCGGCCGGTCGCGCTGTGCGTGGCGATGCTCCTGGCCCCGAGCTGCGGCCTGGTCGACGACGGGCCCGAGCCGAAGCCGTTGCCCCCGATGTCCACCCACACCAAACCGAGCCGCTCGCCCCAGGAGACGGCCGCGCCGAGCGTCGTACGAGCCGACCTGTCGCGGTACTACGACCAGGACCTCGACTGGCGCTCCTGCCGTGAGGGTGCCCAGTGCACCCGGGTGCGGGTGCCGCTGGACTACACCCGGCCGGCCGGGCGCACCCTGCAGCTCTCGGTGATCCGGCTCCGCGCCGAGGACCGCGAGGAGACCGTCGGCTCCCTGATCGTGAACCCTGGCGGTCCCGGCGCCTCCGGCATCGGGTACGCCGCTGCGGCATCGTCCTACTTCGGTGACCCGGTGACCGAGCACTTCGACGTGATCGGCTTCGACCCGCGCGGGGTCGGGGAGTCCGCGCCCATCGACTGCCTGCGCGACGACCAGCTCGACACCTTCCTGGCCAGCGAGCCCGACCCGGTCAAGCCGTTCGAGATCGCCGAGGCGGACGCGTTGATGCGCCAGTTCGGCGAGGGCTGCCTGAGCCGCAGCGGCGCCGCCCTGACCCGCCACGTCGGCACCGAGGAAGCAGCGCGGGACATGGACGTCATCCGCAGCGCCCTCGGCCAGGCGCGGATGGTCTACTTCGGGGCCTCCTACGGCACCTTCCTGGGCGCGACCTACGCCGACCTGTTCCCGCAGCGGGTGGGGCGCATGGTCTTCGACGCGGCGATCGACCCGTCGGTGAGCATGGTCGAGTTCACCCTGACCCAGGCGCGCGGCTTCGAGCGCGCGTTGCGCGCCTACGTCGGCCACTGCCTGCAGACCGACGGCTGTCCCTTGCAGGGTGACCTCGACGGTGCGGTGGGCCAGGTCCAGCGGCTGCTCGCGCAGCTCGACCAGCAGCCCCTTCCCACCGGGTCCGAGCGTGAGCTGACCGAGGGGTTGGCGCTCTACGGCATCTGGGCGCCGCTGTACAACGAGTCCTACTGGCCGGCTCTGGATGCCGGGCTCCGGGCCGCCCTGGACGGCGACGGCAGCGTGCTTCTCCAGCTGGCCGACGGCTACGTCGGACGCGGACCCGACGGCTACGTCGACAACTCCTTCGAGGCCCTCTACGCGGTGAACTGTCTCGATCGAGACGTCTGGATCGAGCCACGCCAGGTCCCACGCATGGCCAAGCGGATGCTGAAGGCTTCGCCCACCTTCGGGCGGGCGATGGCGTTCGGCATGACCTCGTGCGGCTCGTGGTCGGTCCACTCGGGCAACCGGCCCTCGGCGCTGCACGCCGAGGGCTCCGAGCCGATCCTGGTGGTCGGCACCAGCCGCGACCCCGCCACTCCCCTCGAGTGGTCCGAGGGGCTGGCCGAGCAGCTCGACAACGGCGTGCTGGTCCGGCGCGACGGCGACGGCCACACCGGCTACAACGCCGGCAACGAGTGCGTCGACGACGTCGTCGAGGCCTACCTGGTCTCCGGCGACGTGCCCCCCGGCACGGTCGACTGCTGACCCCCGGGTCCCGCCGACGCGGTTGCTGGCGCCGCCTGCTGCACCCCTATACTCGACCCCCGTGGCCCGGGGAGACCCGGGCCCGAGCGCCGCCTTAGCTCAGTCGGCAGAGCGATTCACTCGTAATGAATAGGTCGTCGGTTCGATTCCGACAGGCGGCTCCATGCCCTGACCCAGGGTATTGACCCGGGCCCGGGTCAGTCCTCGGACTCCGAGTCCCCGGCTCGGTTGTTGTTGTCGTCGTCGTCGCTCGAGTCCTCGCTGAGGTCCGGTGTCTGCGGCAGGTTCACCTCCACCGGCCGGTCCTTGACCATCTGGTGGTAGTCGCTGGGCATCTGGGACTCGCCGATGTCCCCACGACCTGGTCGGTCGCCGGCCCCCCGGGTGTCCTCGCTGGCATCGTCGCCTCGGTCCTCGGACCGCTCCTCGTCCTCGCCGTGGTCCCCGTCGTCGTCGCTGTGGTCCCCCTCGTCGTCGTGGTCCCCGTCGTCGTGGTCCCCGTCGTCGTGGTCCCCGTCGTCGTCGTGGTCCCCGTCGTCGGCGGTGGGCTCCTGGTCGCCGTCTGCGGTCTCAGCCGAGGTGGAGGAGTCCTCCTGCTCGGCGTGCTGCTCCTGCGTCGACTCGTCGTTGTCGGCCTCGCGGTCCTCATCAGTCATGCAGGGGTCCTACCACCGATCGCGCGTTCCCAACCCCGAGTGCCCCCGGCGTTCCTCGTCGGGACCGGACGAGGCGGGTCAGGCACGTCACCGCACGGGAGGAGTTGTTTTCACTCCTGTCACACAGGTGAGGTCGCGCGGACACACCTCACCGCGATGCTGATCTCATGCCCGAGATCTCTTCCACCCGGTCCACCCCCGCTCACGATGCCCGGCGGCCCGCGCTGCCCTGCCGAGCCGGCGAGGCCGACCTGGTCGTGACAGGGGACCGCGGCCCGACGACCATGTGGCGCACGCGGGTGAGCCTGCCCGACGAGCCCGGGGCTCTCGCGGCACTGGCGCAGACCTGCGCGGAGCGTGGGGTCAACATCTTGTCCCTCGAGGTGATGCCCGAGGTCGGAAGCGTCACCGACGAGCTGGTCCTGGCGGTGCCGTCCACGTGGGACCTCGCCGCCGTGGTGAGCCTGATGGAGGACTCGGGGCCCGGCCCCTGCTGGTCGGGCGAGCGCCGCTCTCGGCGCTGGGTGACCAGGCCGTGCGTCACCTGCGCGGCGTCGCGCGGCTCGTCGAGCAGCCTCACCAGCTCGGCGCGGTGCTGGCCGAGCTGCTCGACGCCCGGGTGGACACCGCTCACGAAGCCGGTGCGCGACGCGCCGATCAGCATCGGCTGGTCCTGTCGGTGGGAGGGAGGACGATGGACCTCGTGCGAGAGGCCCCCTTCACCCCGACAGAGCAGGCCCGCGTCGACACCGTGATCGAGCTGGCCGACCGGCTCGCCGACACCGTCAGCCCTCCCGAGCCCGGCGCCGCACCGGTCGGCGCCACTGCTGACCCCCCTGGCGCCCCCGGCTCGCCTGACTCTGCTGACTCAGCTGACTCAGCTGACTCAGCTGACTCAGCTGACTCAGCTGACTCCACCACTGCCGTGCCGGTGCTGCGCATCCATGCCGATGCGGCGATCGCCGAGGTCGACGGGCGCAAGATCGGCGAGGCCAGGCTCGTCCCGGTGGGGTCGAGGTGCGGGGTGCGGGTGTTCGTCCATCCAGCGTGGCGTCGACGCGGTCTGGGGCTGTCCCTGTTGCGGGAGGTGACCACGATCGCGGTCGACAGAGGCCTTCGCGAGCTCGACGTGCGACTCGACGCCCACGACCTCGCCGGACTCAGGCTCGTGCTCGCCTCAGGGCTGTGCGGATCGATCAGCTGCGACGGTGAGCAGACCAGGACGCGACTCGTGCTCAGCGGCAGGGCCGTCGCCGGTTAGGCCCGGTGTGCCCGAGGAGCTCTCGTTGTCGGTCGACGGGAGCTGCGCCAGCGCGTTGCCCAGCGTTGCCAGGCCCTCGGGTCCCAGTGCGTCGATGAAGAGCTCACGCACGGCTCGCACGTGGCACGGTGCGGCTGACTCGATGGTGGTGCGGCCTTCGTCGGTGATGCCGACGAAGCTGCCCCGCCCGTCCTCGGGACACTCGGTGCGCGCCACCAGGCCGCGCGCCTCCATCCGCCGGATGTGGTGCGAGAGGCGGCTGCGGTCCCACCGCAGGCCCTCGGCGAGCGTCGCCATCCGCAGTCGGCCGCTGGGAGCCTCACTGAGCAGGACCAGCACCTCGTAGTCGGACATCGAGAGGCCGGACTCCACCGAGAGCCGTCGGGCGAGCTGGCTCTGCAGCTTGGCCTGGGCGTGGAGCCAGCGTCGCCAGACCGACTGCTCGGCGTCGGTCAGCCACGGCACCCCCTCCTGCTCCATCCGTCCACTGTATCCCGGGGTCGGCCCAGGGGTGGGCACCTGCGTCGATGGCGTCGGCCCACCCGGTCCCGGCGCGGGACCGCGCCCGAGCGCTCTGGGCCACTCCGGAGCGCCCCTGGAGCCGGGACGGAGATTGGCGGTCCCTGGTTGGGGTAGACACCTGCCATGAGCCAGGACCAGAGCCCCGACTCCTCGACCGCGTAGGGCCGCGACGAGGAGCAGAGCGACGAGCAGTCACAGGAGTCCTTCGAGGGCTCCGACGACCCCAAGGTGATCTCCGACGACCAGCTCCCGGAGGACCTGCGCCCCACCGATGACAATCCGTTGGCCAAGCCCGAGGGGGAGGAGGACGACGAGGGCGGGGGGATGAACGTGCAGGAGCAGGCAGGAGGTCCGCCCACGGGCTGAGCCGGCACCCCGGCCGAGCCGGTCCGATCGGAGGGGCAGGGCACCTGAACGGTTGTCGGACACCTGACCGACTTCTCACTAGGATCGGGGCCATGCGCGCGAGCCCGGAGCGGATGGAGGAGCTCGCCGCTGCGACCGCGGACCTCACTCCTCCGTTCGCCGTGGTGGACCTCGACGCGTTCGACCGCAACGCGGTCTCGATGGTGGCGCGCTCGCGGGGCAAGCCGATCCGCGTGGCCAGCAAGTCAGTGCGTGCCCGCGGACTGATCGACCGAGCGCTGGGCATCGAGGGTTTCTCGGGGATCCTCGCCTTCACCCTCGCCGAGGCGCTCTGGCTGGCCGCGGAGCACGACGACGTCGTCGTCGGCTACCCCACCGCGGACCTCGAGGCTCTGCGGCGCCTGGCCGCCGACCCGCGCTCGGCCCAGCGGGTCACCATCATGGTCGACTCGGTGGCCCAGCTCGAGCTGGCCCGGACCGCGCTCTCGCAGGTCCGCGCTCCGGCTCCGATCCGCGTCTGCCTGGACCTCGACGCGTCGCTGAGGCTCGGGGGGCTGGTCCACCTGGGAATGCGCCGCTCGCCGGTCCACACCGTCAGCGACATCCGCGAGCTCGCGCGGGCGGTCGTCGAGGACGACTGCTTCCGGCTGGTCGGCGTCATGGCCTACGAAGGTCAGATAGCCGGACTGCCCAACAACACCGGTCCGCTGCCTCGCCGGGCCGCCGTCAAGGGGTTCCAGCGGCTCTCGGCCCAGGAGCTGCGCAGTCGTCGCGGACGCGCCGTGCGCGCGGTGAGCGAGGTCGTCGACCTCGAGTTCGTCAACGGTGGAGGCACCGGCAGCCTCGAGTCCACCTCTGCCGAGGAGGTGGTCACCGAGGTGGCGGCAGGCTCCGGGCTCTACGCACCGACGTTGTTCGACGGCTACGGCCACTTCCGGCTCGAGCCCGCTGCCTTCTTCGTGCTCAGCGTGGTCCGCCGGCCCGGGCCGGCGCACGTGACGGTGCTGGGCGGGGGCTGGGTGGCCTCGGGTCCGGTCGGCGACGACCGGGTCCCCACGCCGTGGTGGCCGCAGGACCTCTCACTCCTGCCCGAGGAGGGCGCCGGGGAGGTCCAGACGCCACTGACCGGCGCCGGCGCCCGCTCGATGCAGGTCGGCGACCGGGTGTGGTTCCGCCACGCGAAGGCCGGCGAGCTGTGCGAGCACCTCACCGAGCTCAACCTCGTGGCGGGAGATTCGCTCATCGAGTCGATCCCGACATATCGTGGCGAGGGTCGCGTCTTCGTCTGATGTCCGCATCGGGCGACCGGGGGAACGCGTGTGACGGGGCCGAGGCAGGGTCGCTCGAGGGCCCAGCAGAGGGGAGAGCACGACCGTGGTCCGTATGTCCGCGGAGGAGCGGCGCCAACAGCTGACGCAGGCTGCGATCGCGGTGATGACCCGTGAGGGCGTCGCGCGAGCCACCACCCGTGCCATCGCCGGTGAGGCGAAGATGCCGCTGGGTGGCTTCCACTACGTGTTCGAGTCCAAGCACGAGCTCCTGGTCCGCGTCATCCAGACGATCGCGCGCCAGTCGAAGACGGAGATCGACGCGGCCGTGTTCACCCAGCCCGACCTCGACCTCAAGGAGCTCGCCACCGCCGGGCTGATGGCCTACTTCGACCATGTGGTGGCCCACCCTCAGGACCACCTGCTCACCTACGAGCTCACCCAGTACGCGTTGCGCGAGGAGGGGTTCGAGGGGGTGGCCCAGGCGCAGTACGAGTACTACCTGCGGGAGAACGAGGCGCTCCTCGAGGCCTTCGCCGACATCATGCAGATCGACTACGTCGTCCCGTTGTCGGTGGTCAGTCGCTTCGCGTTCTCGGTGATGGACGGCCTGGCCCTGAACTGGCTGGCGCTGGGTGACGAGGAGAGCGCGCGCGCGGTGGTCCGGGTCACCGTCGACGCCCTGGCCGGCATGGTCCGCCCGCGTGGCTCGGGAGGCGCGGCAAGCCCATGAGCGCCCCGGCCACCCCGACCGGCCCGACCGGCCCGACCGGCCCGAGCACTCCGAGCTGGGTCAGCGGCGCTGCGGGCTCCGGGTTCGACGTCGACCACCTGCCCTACGGCATCCTCGAGCAGCCCGCGGACCCCCGGCCGCGGGTCGGCGTCCGGATCGGCGAGCAGGTGCTGGACCTGACCTCCGCCGCCGCGGAGGCCGAGGTTGCCTGGGCCGGGCTCGTGGCCGGGACCAGCCTGCACCCGCTGATGGCGGCAGGGCCGCGCATCTGGGCCGAGGTGCGTGCGTGGCTGGTCGAGGTGCTCACCGACCCGCAGGCCGAGGGACAGGTCGGGGCCCATCTGCGCGACCTCGGCTCGCTGAGCACGCTGCTGCCCTTCCAGGTCGCCGACTACGTGGACTTCTACGCCTCGCTCGACCACGCCAGCAACGTCGGTCAGATCCTGCGTCCCGACTCCGAACCGCTGCTGCCGAACTGGCGCCACCTCCCCGTCGGGTACCACGGCCGTGCCGGCACCGTCGTGGTCTCCGGCACCGACGTCCGGCGTCCTCGCGGCCAGCGCAAGGCGCCGGAGGACCAGGCGCCCCGATTCGGCCCGACCCGTCGGCTCGACATCGAGGCCGAGCTGGGCTTCGTCGTGGGCGTGCCGACCGCGCTGGGCACCTCGGTGCCGACCTCGGGGTTCACCGAGCACGTCTTCGGGGTCGTGGGGCTCAACGACTGGTCGGCCCGCGACATCCAGGGCTGGGAGTACGTCCCGCTGGGACCGTTCCTGGGCAAGAGCTTCGCGACGTCGGTCTCGGCCTGGGTGACGCCGATGGCAGCCCTGGAGCAGGCGCGCTGCGACCTGCCGGTGCAGGACCCGGAGCCGATGGCCTACCTGCGCGTGGACCAGCCTGCGGGCTACGACCTCGAGGTCGAGGTCGAGCTGAACGGTGAGGTGGTCTCCCGCCCGCCGTACCGCACGATGTACTGGTCGCCGGCCCAGATGCTCGCCCACCTCACGGTCAACGGGGCGTCGCTGCGCACCGGAGACCTCTACGCCTCCGGCACCATCAGCGGTCCGGAGCGGGCACAGCGGGGCTCCATGCTCGAGCTGAGCTGGGGCGGGCGCGAGCCGGTCACCGTCGCCGGCCGGGAGCGCAGCTTCCTCGAGGACGACGACGAGGTGGTCCTGCGCTACACCGCACCGGGCGCGCGTGGTCGGATCACGCTCGGGGAGGTCCGCGGCCGCGTCCTCCCCGCCGACTGAGCCCGCCGACTGAGCCCGCCGACCGAGCCGGGAGGCCTCAGGTCAGCATCAGCTCGGCAGCACGCTCACCGATCATGATCGAGGGCGCATTGGTGTTGCCCCCGGTGATCGACGGCATGATCGAGGCGTCGGCCACACGCAGTCCTTCCACCCCGCGCACCCGCAGCGAGGGGTCGACCACGGAGCGGTTGTCGCCCTCGGCGCCCATCCGGCAGGTGCCGACCGGGTGGTAGACCGAGTGGACGTAGTTCGGCAGCTCGCGCCGCATCGCCGGCTCGCTGGCGTAGCGCGGCCCCGGGCCGATCTCGCCCTGGTTGTCGCCGGTGCCGGCCATGATCTCGCGGACCATCGCGATGCCCTCGACCAGCACCTCGGTGTCCTTCGAGGCCCGCAGGTAGCCCGGGTCGATGAGGGGGGCGTGCATCGGGTCCGCCGAGGCGAGCCGCACGGTCCCGCGGGACTCCGGGTAGATCAGGGTCGGGAAGACGCTGCACCCCGGGGTCTTCACCGGCGGGTCGATGCGCTTGCTCGTGTCGTCCTGGTTCGGGATCGGGTAGGTCCAGTACAGGCAGTGCAGCTGCAGGTTGGGCACCTGCTCCGCGTGCGAGGTGCGCACGAAGCCCACCGACTCGAACGAGGACCAGGCCGCCCATCCCGTGCCCGGACGGAACACCTCGCGAGCCAGGCCGCGCAGGAAGTACGTCGTGATCGGTCGGCGCACCGCGGAGGCCATGTCGAAGGAGATCGGGACGAAGAGATGGTCGTGCAGGTTCTCACCGACCGGGAGGTCGGCGAGCACCTCGACCCCGACCTGACGCAGGTGCTCGGCGGGTCCGATGCCGGAGACCATGAGCAGCTGGGCCGAGCCGTAGACCCCGGCGCACACCACGACCTCGCGCGAGGCGAGCAGGGTGTCCGGGCCGTCGCTGGTGAGGAGGTCGACGCCGCTCGCTCGCCCCGACTCGACCCGGATGCGCGTGACCTGGGCCTTGGTGAGCACGGCGAGGTTGGGCAGCCCTCCGTCGTGCAGGTAGCCCACCGAGCTGGAGTAGCGACGCGAGCGGCTGATGCTCTGCTGGACCACTCCGACGCCCTCCTGCTCGCGACCGTTGTAGTCGTCGAGGATCGGGACCCCGAGCTTGTCGTGGGTGGCCTGCATGAAGTCCCGTGTCGCCGCGGTGACCGTGTCGGGCTGGGTGACCTTGATCGGGCCGTTGGAGCCACGCACGTCGTCGGCGCCGCCCTGCCAGTCCTCCAGCTTGCGAAAGGCCGGCAGTACCTCGTCGTAGGACCAGCCGGCACACCCCTCGTCGGCCCAGTCGTCGAAGTTCTGGCGGTTGCCGCGCACGAACAGCATTCCGTTGACCGAGCTCGACCCGCCCAGCACCTTGCCGCGGGTCTGCGGGATGACCCGGTCCCAGGCGTCCGCCTGGGGGACGGACTTGTAGCCCCAGTCGAAGTACTTCTTCAGCTGCGGCACGGAGTGCATCACCGAGACCGCGCCGGGGATCTGGAAGAGGCGCTTGGCCAGCCCCTTGTTGTCGGGGGCCCCGGCCTCCACCAGGACGACACTGGCCCCGCTCTCGGCGAGACGCCGGGCCACGGCGCAGCCCGCGCTGCCGGCCCCCACGACGATGTAGTCGGCCTGAGTCATGTCCGGACTATAACGTGTTCTAGTTCTGCTGACCATGCTCACGCAGGCGGGGCGGGCTGCGTCGATCGGCCGGGACCACCCGCCGCCCGGCCCACCCAGTCCGCCATCCCTATCCTGGGCGGGTGATCGCCGGTCTGCTCGTGCTGCTGACCTGCCAGCTTGCCGGCACGCTGCTGGTGGACCTGACCGGTCTCCCGGTGCCCGGGCCCGTGATGGGGCTGCTGCTGCTGCTCGCCTGGCTCGAGCTGCGCGAGCCGGCCGAGGACTCGGGGCTGGGGAGGGTCTGTGCCGCCCTGCTGCGCCACCTGCAGCTGCTCTTCGTCCCCGCGGGGGTCGGCGTGGTCCAGTACCTCTCGCTGCTCGCCTCCTCCGCCCTGCCGGTCGTGGTGGGGCTGCTGGTCTCCTGGCTCGCCGGCCTGCTGGTCTGTGCGGCGGTCGCGGCCCTGTTGCTCGCGTGGCGTCCGCGCGGGCCGGTCCCCTCGGAGGCGTCGTGAGCCTCGACCCGGGGGGCGCCTGGGACTCGATGCTCGCCTCACCGGTCTTCGCCCTCGCGCTGACCCTCGCGGTCTACGACGGGGCTCGTCGAGGCTGGGAGCGCGCCGGCCGTCCTGCCCTCCTCAACCCGGTCCTGGTCTCGATCCTGGCCCTCGGCACCCTGCTCGGCATTCTGGGCCTGGACTACGACACCTACGCCTCCGGCACGACGCTGATCACCTTCCTGCTCGGCCCGGCGACGGTGGCCCTCGCCTGGCCGATGCATCGAGAGCTGCGGCTGGTCCGGCAGGCAGCCGTGCCCGTCGTCGCGGCCGTGGTCTGCGGGACGGGGGCGGCGGTCGCGGTCGCCTTCTGGGTCACCCGCACCACCGGGGGCGCCCAGGAGCTGGCCCTGTCGATGGCACCCAAGACCACGACGACCCCCGTGGCGATCGCGCTGAGCGAGCAGCTCGGAGGGATCCCCTCGCTCACCGCGGTGCTCACGGTGGTCACCGGGGTGCTCGGGGCCTCGCTCGGCGTCCCGCTGCTGCGCGCCTGTCGGCTCCGCGACCAGCGCGTCCTCGGCCTGGCTGTCGGGGCCTCCGCCCACGGCATCGGGACCGCCGGGGTCGCCCACCACGGCCGCACCGTGCTGGCCTTCGCGGGGCTCGGCATGGCCCTGGCCACTCTGACGACCTCCCTCTGGGTCGCGGTGCTCGCGCCGTGGCTCACCTGAGCGACCCGTGGGTGCGCCGGGAGGAGACCGGAGAGTGACGATGATCCGGTTTTCTGGACAAGGCAGTCGGAGCCGGACAGGATCCTTCTCGGAGGGACCCGACAATGCCCGGGCCACGCGAAGGAGCTGGAATGTCTGAGAAGGACGTCAACCTCGATCACATCGACAGGTTCTCGGACCTCAGCGATGCCGACGTCAAGAAGATCGCCTCCACCGGCACCTACGTGACGGTGCCGCCCGAGTGGTCGCTCATGGGTGAGGGCACCGCGTCCGACAAGGCCTACCTGCTGATCAGCGGCGAGGTCTCGGTGCGGCGCCACGGCGAGGAGGTCGCCAAGCTCGGTCCGGGCGACATCTTCGGCGAGATGGGCATCGTCCACCACAAGCTGCGCAGTGCCAGCGTGGTCTCGCTCAGCCGGCTGGAGTGCCTGCACTTCACCCGCGAGCAGATCGAGAAGCTGGAGCAGGAGATCCCCCGGTTCCGCGAGGCCCTGGAGTCCTCGGCGGAGTCCCGCAACAGCTAGAGACGGCCAGGCACCAACCCGCACTAAGAGGAGCCCAGGGAATGTCGGACCCGACGGACCCGGGACCCACGGACGCGCACCACCTGCTCGCCGAGATCGAGGCCACGCTGATCGGCAAGCGGCAGGCGCTCAACCGCGTCGAGGTGTGCCAGGCCGCCGACTTCCCGCTCGACCGTGCCACCGTGCTGTGGCGTGCCCTGGGGTTCCCCACCGCCCGCGACGACGACGACCGGATCTTCAGCGAGGCCGACGTCGAGGCGCTGCGGCTGGTCGCCTGGCTCGAGGAGGTCGGCGTCGTGGCCGAGGAGGTCGAGGCGAGCCTCGTGCGGGGGATCGGACGCTCGTTCTCGCGCATGGCGGAGTGGCAGATGGCCGAGCTGGTCCGCGTGACCGAGCGAGGCGAGGCGACCCTCGACTCCGAGGAGTCCGTCCGCGAGGTCATCGAGAGCCTGATCCCGGTCCTGGAGGACATCCAGAACTTCGTGTGGCGACGTCACCTGGCCCACGCCGCTGCGAGGGTCCTGCTGCAGCCCGGATCGGGCGACGCCGAGAACGGCACGACGATGCTGGTCGGCTTCGCTGACATCGTCGGCTTCACCAGGCAGAGCAAGGAGATGTCCGTCGAGGAGCTCGACGGCCTGGTGGAGTGTTTCGAGGCCCACAGCGCCGATGTCGTGACCGAGCACGGCGGCCGGATCATCAAGACCATCGGCGACGAGATCCTGTTCGTCGCTGACGACCCGCTGCAGGGGGCACGGACCGCCCTGGAGCTGGTGGAGAGCAAGGACAGCATCGAGACCTTCCCCCAGCTGCACATCGGGCTGGCCTACGGCGAGGTGCTGTCGCGGGTAGGCGACGTGTTCGGTCCGACCGTCAACGTGGCCTCCCGGCTGGCGTCCGTGGCCCGACCCGGCCGGATCCTGGTGGACAAGCAGCTCAGCCGCACGCTGCAGCCCCACGAGGAGGAGTTCCGGGTCCGACGGGCGCGGACCACGGCGGTGCGCGGCTACCCCCGGCTCGAACGGTGGTCGCTGCGACGAGCACGTCACGAGGAGCGGGATCGGGACAAGTCCGGCCGCCATCGGCGTCCGGACACCGAGACCGAGGAGGCCGCCGAGACCGGCGCCTCCTAGGTCACCGATCGCCCGCGCTCGTCACGCGTGGCCGGTTCGTCGGCGGGGTCCTCGGGGGCCGCTGGTACGCCGAGCGCCAGGGTCGCGCGCAGCACCCAGTCGGGGTCGTCGAGCAGCGCGTCGTAGATCTCTCGCAGCTGGCCCATCCGATAGCGCACGGTCTGCGGGTGGACGTAGAGCGACTGGGCCATCTCCTCGCGCCGGCCCTGGTGCAGCAGCCAGGCGCGCAGGGTGGAGGTCAGCTTCTCCTGCGAGGAGGGGCGGAGCCGGGCGAGGGGGGTCAGCACCTGTCGGCGCAGGTCCTGGTGGGCCGACTCGTCGGCCGCGAGCACCAGCGCGGTGAGGTGGTGGTCGGCGTCGAGCACTCCCCAGGACGCCGCGGATCCCTCCTCGCCGGTGCTGTCGCCCTGCTCCGGGCTCGGGTGCTCCCGCTCGTCGGGAGCGAGCCTGCCCTGGGCATGCAGGCGGAGCACCCGCAGCGCGCGTTCCGCCGACCGGGGAGCCGAGAGCCACGGGACGGTCGGTCCGATGACGACGTCGCGGGGCAGTGCGCGCCTGATGACCGGACGCACGCGGGCCGGGCCGGGCACCAGCAGGGTGTCGACGACGGGGAGGTCGTCCGTCGGCCGGGCCGCTGTTCCCGTGGTCTGGAGGCTGCCGGCAGGCAGTCGCGCTCGTGACCGGTCCGCTCGTCCTTCGGGGACGAGGACCGCGGTGATACCTCGCGGCACCGCCCACCCGGCCCGGTCGGCGAGCGCACTCACCGTGGCCGCAGGACGGCCGGAGACCAGGGCGTCGGCGAGCTGCTCGAGCAGGCGTTCCCGCAGCCGTCCGGCCACGCTCAGCTCCTCGGCGTGGCCGGCGGCACTGGCTGCGGAGAGCTCGTCGATGTAGGAGAAGACCAGCTCGGCGAAGTCCGCCATCGTCTCGGCGTCCAGGCCGGCGCGGACTCCCGCGCCGCTCATGTCGCGCCAGGAGACCCGGGCCCCGATCCGGTAGGCGCGCAGCAGCGCCTCCATCGACCGGCCGCTGCGGGCCTCGCCGCGACCGAGGCCGTAGGCGGCGTCCCACACCCGCTCGTAGGTGTCACCCCGGGCTTCTGCGTCCCCACTGACGAGGGTCAGGAACCCTCCGAGCGCCAAGGCCACCGCGTTCTGGATGGTGCGTCCCATCTCGCCGCGGAACGGGTCGGCGTACTCCTCCACCTGGTGCTGGATGGCGGAGACCACCGAGAGCGCGCTGCCGCGCAGCTCCTCGCGCATCGCGGCCACCACGTGCTCGTCCAGGGGCGGAGCCCACGACTGCCAGTCGCGGGGGCCGTCGGCGTCACTGCCTCGGTTTGTCATGAGCGAACAAGAAAGGGTCCTCTGATTCACGGGTACAGGTCATGAGATTACACCTGGGACACATCAGGATGGAGTCATGTCGCTCTATCTGCGCACCCCGCGCCACCCGACCCTCGCGCAGCGACTGTGGCGCCTGGCCGAGGCCGCCACCACTCCGCTGGTGCCCTCGGACTACCTCGACCTGGTCAACCCGCTGCGCCCGGGGGCCGACCTGAGGGGGCGGATCGAGGAGATCCGACCCGAGACCGCCGACGCCGCGACCGTGGTGATCCGCCCGGGTGCCGACTGGGCAGGACACGTGCCGGGGCAGTACGTCCGGATCGGCATCGACGTCGACGGCGTGCGCCAGTGGCGCGCGTACTCGCTGACCCACGGGCCGCGACGCGACGGGCGCATCAGCATCACCGTCAAGGCGGTGCCTGAGGGCAAGGTGAGCAACCACCTGGTCCATCGCGCCCGTGTCGGCACCCTGGTCCACCTCGAGCAGGCCGCGGGTGAGTTCGTGCTGCCGGTGCCCCCGGCCGACGGACCCCCGTCGAGCACCAAGCTGCTCTTCGTCACCGCCGGGTCGGGCATCACCCCGGTGGTCGGCATGCTGCGCAACCTCTTCCCGGTCAGCGACGAGGGCGTCGTACGACTCCCGCGCAGCGAGCCCTACGACATCGTCGTGGTGCACGTCGCGCCGAGCGAGCCGGACTCGATCTTCAGCAGTGATCTCCATGAGCTGGGCGCGGCGGGCCTGATCCGGCTCGTGGCCAGGTACGACGACCAGCACGGCGTGCTCGATGTCGGTGAGCTGTCCACCCTGGTGCCCGACCTGGAGGAGCGCACGACGCTGGCCTGCGGGCCGGCCGGGCTCCTCGAGGCGCTCGAGCGTCATCACGCAGACCGCGGTCTCGAGCTTCGCACCGAGGCGTTCCGGCTCAGCACGCTGGTGACCGGCGAGGGAGGCAAGGTGAGCTTCACCGAGCAGAGCTCCTTCGAGGCCACCGGCGACCGCCCGCTGCTCGAGCAGGCTGAGGAGGCCGGGTTCCTGATGCCCAGCGGGTGCCGGATGGGCATCTGCTACGGCTGCGTGCTGCCGCTGCGCGAGGGAGCGGTGCGTGACCTGCGCACCGGAGACCTCACCACCGCCGCCGAGGGCGACGGAGTCTCGATCCAGACCTGCATCTCCGCCGCGGCCGGACCCTGCCGCATCGACCTGCCCTGACCAGCCGCGTTACCAGCGGCTTCCAGAACACTGCGAAGGAGCACCCATGACTGTCGTGCAGAAGAAGGCCCTCGACCCCACCGCCCACCTGTCCGACGAGGACATCGAGCTGATCGGCAAGGAGCTCGACGAGATCCGCGCCTCGGTGATCGCCGACCGCGGCGAGCACGACGCCGCCTACATCCGGCGGGTCATCAAGACCCGGCGCTGGCTCGAGGTCGGGAGCCGCACGGTGCTGCTCGGATCGCTCTTCCCGCCCGCATGGATCGCCGGGACCGCTGGTCTGAGCGCAGCGAAGATCCTCGACAACATGGAGATCGGGCACAACGTCATGCACGGCCAGTGGGACTGGATGCGCGACCCGAAGATCCACTCCAGCACCTGGGAGTGGGACAACGTCTCGCCCTCCGAGCAGTGGAAGCACGCCCACAACGAGGTGCACCACACCTTCACCAACGTGATCGGCAAGGACAACGACCTCGGCTACGGGATCATGCGCGTCGACGAGGACCAGCGCTGGCACCGGTTCCACCTGGCGCAGCCCCTGCTCAACCTGGTCAACGCGTTCATCTTCGAGTACGGCATCGCCGCCTACGACCTGGAGCTGCGGGGCGCGGTCAAGCGAGGGACCACCAAGACCCCGGAGTTCAAGGCCAGGGCACGCCGGGTCGTGGGCAAGATCCGGCGCCAGGTCACCAGGGACTACGTCGTGCACCCGGTGCTCAGCGGGCCCTCGTTCCTGCCGACCATGGCCGCCAACCTCACCGCCAACGTGGTGCGCAACCTGTGGACCCACTCGGTGATCATGTGCGGACACTTCCCCTCCGGCGTCGAGACCTTCGAGCGGCGCTCCATCGTGGGGGAGACCCGGGGAGAGTGGTACCTACGGCAGATGCTGGGATCGGCGAACATCTCCGGCTCCAAACTGATGCACCTGATGACCGGCAACCTGTCGTACCAGATCGAGCACCACCTGTTCCCCGACCTGCCCAGCAACCGCTACCAGGAGATCGCGCCGCAGGTGCGCGACCTGTTCGACCGCTACGGGCTGCGCTACACCACCGGTCCGCTGCCCAAGCAGGTCGCCTCCGCATGGGGCAAGATCATCCGGCTCTCGCTGCCCAACGACGCCTGGATCAACCGGCAGCTCTCACCGGCTCGCGCCTGAGCCGGGTCAGTCCGGGTAGATGTTCTGGGTGCGGAGCTGACCTCTCGCGACGAGCCGACCCTGGTCGTCGTGGGTCTCCACCAGCCACACCTGCTGCGACCTGCCCTGGTGCACAGCGGTGGCCGTGGAGACCAGGTCACCGTCCCGAACGGCGCGGAAGAAGTCGGTGCTGTTGTTGACCCCGACCGCGTAGGCCTGCTCGTCACGGGTGTGCAGCCAGTTGTTGGAGCCGACGCTCCCGAGCGTCTCCACGACGCTGGCGTGCACCCCGCCGTGGACGATGCCGAACGGCTGGTGGTGCCGGGTGCCGGCGGTCCACGTGGCCACCACCCGGTCGGTCCCCGCCTCGGTGAAGGTCAGGCCGATGTGGCTGCTGAACGGGCCCTGCATGTCGTCGGAGTTCACTTGGTCGAGATCCACGTCTCACATCGTAGGGATCGCGATTGTCGACGGAGGCCCGCGGGGATCGTCACGCCATGACTTCCACGACGCGATGGACCCCGGACCAGATGCCCGACCTCAGCGGCACCACGGCGCTGGTCACCGGCGCGAACTCCGGGATCGGGTTCCACACCGCTCTCGAGCTCGCCCGGGCCGGAGCGACGGTGACCCTCGCCTGCCGCAACCAGGACTCAGCGCAGGACGCCGCGCGCAGGATCGACGAGGAGACCGCCGCCGAGCGGACCAGCGTCGTGACGCTCGACCTGTCGTCGCTGGAGTCGGTGCGCGCCTGCGCCGAGGCATGGGAGCGACCGCTCGACCTGCTGGTGAACAACGCCGGGGTGATGACCCCCCCGCGTCACCGGCAGACCGCCGACGGTTTCGAGCTGCAGTTCGGCACCAACCACCTGGGGCACTTCGCGTTGACCGGTCGCCTGCTCCCACACCTCCTGCAGAGCCCGGCGGCTCGGGTGGTCACCGTGTCGTCGATCGCTCACCACAACGGCAGCGGGAGCCTGCTCGAGGGCAACCCCGCGCGCGGCTACAACCCCCAGCGCGCCTACGGCAACTCCAAGCTGGCCAACATCTTGTTCTCCGACGAGCTGCAGCGCCGCGCGGATGAGCAGGACGCGAAGCTCACCGCAGCAGCTGCCCACCCGGGGGTCTCCGCGACGAACCTGGTCACCTCCGAGCAGGGCCTCGGCGCCATCCCGGGGGTGCGCCAGGTCGCTCCCTTGTTCCTCAAGGTCCTCCTCGCCGGCGCCGCGGCAGGGGCGGAAGCCTCGCTCTACGCCGCGACCCAGGCCGAGCCGGGCTCCTACACCGGCCCGCAGAAGCTGCGCGAGACGCGCGGGCCGGTCGGCCCGGCGCGTCGTCAGCGGTTGGCGCGTGACCGCGAGCTGGCCGCAGCGTTGTGGGAGCTGAGCGAGCGTCAGACCGGCGTCAGCTTCAGCTGGACCTGACCCGGGCTCCGCGGACGAGATCGCAGGGCGTCAGGGGACAGCGAGCAGCTTGTCTGGATACCATAGGGGGGTATTGTGTCGAGAGCATGCGCAGCGAGCGGGAGGTCAGCACATGACGCCGAGCCACCAGGGCCACCAGGGCCACCAGGGCCACCAGGGCCACCAGGGGCACGCGGATCACGATGCCGGTGACCACCGCTACGGCTACCTGCACGAGAAGGACGACTACCTCACGCGACTGCGGCGGATCGAGGGGCAGGCCCGAGGCCTGCAACGCATGGTCGAGGAGGAGAAGTACTGCATCGACATCCTCACCCAGGTCTCGGCCATGACCAAGGCGCTGCAGTCGGTGGCCCTGGGGCTGCTCGAGGAGCACCTCAACCACTGCGTGGTCGACGCAGCTCGGGCCGGAGGGCCCGAGGCCGAGCAGAAGGTCGCGGAGGCCTCGGCCGCCATCGCCCGCCTGGTCCGATCGTGATCTGCGGAGCACACCCCGACCCCACCCCAAGGAGACAGATGTCCCAGATCGCCGGCTTCACCGTGCAGGGCATGACCTGCGCTCACTGCGTCGTCTCGGTGACCGAGGAGGTTGAGGAGGTGCCGGGTGTCACCCACGTCGAGGTGACTCTCGAGACCGGATCGCTCGAGGTCACCAGTGAGGAGCCGGTCGACCGGGCCGCCGTCGCGGCCGCGGTCGAGGAGGCCGGCTACCAGCTCGCATGAGCGCCGAGACCGACACCACCCCGACCACCCGCGGCGTGCTCGCCGCGCCGGCGACGCGCTCGGTCGAGCTGTCGATCACCGGCATGACCTGCGCCTCCTGCGCCAACCGGATCGAGCGCAAGCTGAACAAGCGCGACGGCGTCCGGGCCTCGGTCAACTACGCCACGGAGAAGGCGGTCGTCGCCCTCGAGGGTGAGGTGCCGCCCGAGGATCTGGTCACCATCGTCGAGCAGGCCGGGTACGGCGCTCGACTCCCCGATCCCGCTCCTCAGGCCGACGGCGCGAGCGACACCGCGCCTGACGACGAGACCTCGCAGCTGCGCCACCGGATGCTGGTCTCCGCCGCCCTGACCATCCCGGTCGTGGCGATGGCGATGGTGCCCGCCCTGCAGTTCACCAGCTGGCAGTGGCTCTCGCTGACGCTGACGGCGCCGGTCGTCGTGTGGGGCGGGTGGCCCTTCCACCGCGCCGCGTGGGTCAATCTGCGCCACGGCACCTCGACCATGGACACCTTGGTCTCCCTCGGGACGCTGGCCGCCCTGGGGTGGTCGGTCTATGCGCTGTTCTGGGGCACTGCCGGCATGCCCGGCATGACCCATGCCTTCGAGCTCACCGTCGAGCGCACCGACGGGGCGGGCAACATCTACCTCGAGGCTGCCGCCGGGGTGACCACGTTCATCCTCGCCGGACGCTACGCCGAGGCGCGATCCAAGCGTCGGGCCGGAGCAGCGCTGCGTGCCCTGCTCGAGCTCGGGGCCAAGGACGTCGCGGTCCTGCGTGAGGGGCCGGACGGTCCGGTCGAGGAGCGGGTCGGCGCCGACCGGCTCGCCGTCGGGACCCGCTTCGTGGTCCGTCCGGGCGAGAAGATCGCCACGGACGGCGTGATCGAGGAGGGGAGCTCCGCGGTCGACGCCTCGATGCTGACCGGAGAGTCCCTCCCGGTCGAGGTGAGCCTCGGTGATGCCGTCGTGGGCGCCACGGTGAACGCGGGGGGACGGCTCGTGGTCCGGGCCACGAGGGTCGGGTCCGAGACGCAGCTGGCCCAGATGGCGCGACTCGTCGAGGACGCTCAGAACGGCAAGGCGCAGGTCCAGCGGCTCGCCGACCGGGTGTCGGGGGTGTTCGTGCCGGTCGTGATCGCGCTGGCGGTGGCCACGCTGCTGGGGTGGCTCCTGGCCGGCGGCGGCGCCGGGGCGGCGTTCACGGCCGCCGTGTCGGTCCTCATCATCGCCTGTCCGTGCGCTCTCGGCCTGGCCACGCCCACGGCGCTGATGGTCGGGACAGGGCGCGGGGCCCAGCTCGGCATCCTGATCAAGGGTCCCGAGGTGCTGGAGTCGACCCGGCGGGTCGACACGGTCGTGCTCGACAAGACCGGCACGGTGACGACCGGCGAGATGGCGCTCATCGACGTGGTGGTCGCGCCCGGCGAGACGGCGACAGAGGTGCTGCGGCTCGCCGCGGCCCTGGAGGACTCCTCCGAGCACCCGATCGGCCGCGCCGTGGCCGCGGGTGCTCGGGATCGGCTCGAGCAGCTGCCCGAGGTCGCGCAGTTCACCAGCCTCGAGGGCCTGGGAGTCCGCGGCGTCGTCGTGACCGGCGAGGAGCCTCGGGAGGTGCTCGTCGGACGGCCGCGGCTGCTGGTCGAGGCCGGGCAGGCCGTTCCGCCCGAGCTGCACGAGGCGCTGCGGCAGGCGACCGGGCGGGGGGCCACCGTCGTCGGGGTCGCCTGGGACGGCGTGGCTCGCGGCGTGCTGGTGGTCGCCGACCAGGTGAAGCCGACCTCTGTCCGCGGCGATCCGCGAGCTGCGTGGGCTCGGCCTGCGACCGGTGCTGCTGACCGGTGACAACCTCGCCGCGGCGCGAGCCGTCGCCCAGGAGGTCGGCATCGACCCCGAGGCGGTCATCGCCGAGGTGATGCCCGCGGACAAGGTCACCGAGGTGCGCCGGCTCCAGGACGCCGGGAGGGTGGTCGCCATGGTGGGTGACGGGGTCAACGACGCCGCCGCGCTGGCGCAGGCCGACCTGGGACTGGCGATGGGCACCGGGACCGACGTGGCGATCGAGGCCAGCGACCTCACGCTGGTGCGCGGCGACCTCCGCGTCGCCGCCGATGCGATCCGGCTCGCTCGCCGCACCCTGGGCACGATCAAGGGCAACCTGTTCTGGGCCTTCGCCTACAACCTCGCGGCTGTGCCACTGGCGGCCGCCGGCCTGCTGAACCCGATGCTCGCCGGCGCGGCGATGGCGTTCAGCTCGGTCTTCGTGGTCAGCAACAGCCTGCGGCTGCGCGGCTTCCGGCCGGCAGCCCGGTGAGGCCGGGACTGGCCGGAGAATAGAACACGTTCTAGTCTGGACCCGTGAGCACCGAGATCCCCGAGCCCGTCCTTGCCACCGCTATCGACGAGCAGACCTGGAGCGACGAGGTCGACGTCCTGGTGATCGGCGCGGGCATGGCTGGAGTCTGCGCCGCCCTCGAGGCCGCTCGCGCGGGCGCGCACGTGCTCGTGATCGACAAGGGCGGGGAGGGCACCTGTACCAGCGCCATGGCCGGTGGCCACTTCTACCTCGGAGGCGGCACGGCGGTGCAGCAGGCGACGGGCTTCGACGACAGCCCCGAGGAGATGGCGAGGTACCTGCAGGCCGTCAGCCCCGAGGCGGACCCCGAGAAGGTCCGGCGCTACAGCCACGACTCCGCGGAGCACTTCGACTGGCTGGAGGGCCTGGGCTTCGAGTTCGAGCGCAGCTACTACGCCGAGAAGGCGGTGGTGCAGCCCGGCACCGAGGGCCTGATCTACTCCGGCAGCGAGAAGGCCTGGCCCTACCGCGACCTCGCCGTCCCGGCGCCGCGCGGCCACAAGGTCCCGGTGCCCGGTGACACCGGCGGCGCCGCCATGGTGGTGCGGCTCGCCTGTGAGCGCCTGGCCGACCTGGGCGTCGAGATCCGCTACGACACCGGCGCGACGACGCTGGTCGTCGACGACGAGGGCGCGGTCGTGGGCGCGCAGTGGCGACGCTTCAGCGAGCACGGAGCGGTGCGGACCCGCGCGCTGGTGATCGCCGCCGGCGGCTTCGTCATGAACCAGGACATGATCGACGCCTACGCCCCCCGGCTCAAGGCGCTGGTCGCGCGCGGGATGCCCTTGGGGAACTCCCACGACGACGGCCTCGGCATCCGGCTCGGTGAGTCGGTGGGCGGGGTCGCCGAGCACATGGAGGGCGCCTTCTTCACCGCGCCGTTCTACCCACCGAGCAGCCACCTGTTCGGCATCGTGGTCAACGACCAGGGCCGGCGCATCATCAACGAGGACGGCTACCACAGCCGGACCGCGGCCGCGGTCTTCGAGCAGGAGGGCCAGGTCGGCTACCTGATCTGCGACTCCGCGACGATCGGTGAGCCCTACCTCGGGCTGACCAAGATCATCGACGGATGGGACACCGTGGCGCAGATGGAGCAGGGCCTCGGCATCCCGGCGGGCAACCTGCAGCGCACGCTGAGGGACTACAACGAGGCGGCGGCGCGGGGCGAGGACCCCGAGTTCCACAAGTCAGCGGAGTGGCTCACGCCGCTCGACCAGGGGCCGTGGGGCGCGATCGACCTCACGCCCGGGAGTGCGTTCTACGCCGGGTTCACCCTCGGTGGTCTCCGCGTGTCCGTCGACGCCCAGGTGCTGACCGCCCAGGGGTCTGCGGTGCCCGGTCTGTACGCCGTGGGAGCCTGTGCCAGCAACATCGCGCTCGACGGTGCCGGCTACTCCAGCGGCACCCAGCTGGGCGAGGCGTCGTACTTCGGACGCCGGGCCGGACGCCATGCAGCCGGCGCGACCGGCGCTGCGGGGGGAGCGGGTCGAGAGGGCTGATCCAGGCGTCGGTCTCGATTACAGGGTGACCGGTCTGCGTGTGTATGCTCTCTCCTCGCTTGCCCCTTTAGCTCAGTCGGCAGAGCGACTCCATGGTAAGGAGTAGGTCTACGGTTCGATTCCGTAAAGGGGCTCTGGGTAGGACATCGTCGCTCGATCGGTCTCGAGAAGCTTCCTCGACAGATCCGCGCGGGTCGACGCTGCCCGTCCCGGTGGCGGGGTAGCTCAGACGGTTAGAGCGCACGACTCATAATCGTGAGGTCGCGGGTTCGATACCCGCCCCCGCTACTTTGGAAGGCGCGGGTCGGTCGGTGCCGGACGCAGGTCCGACACCGACGCACCCCCGACCGAAGCAACACCGAAGCAGCAACGCAAGCGAGCAGAAGAAGAGGCACCCGTGGCCAGCAAGAGCAGCGACATCCGCCCGAAGATCACTCTGGCGTGCGTGGAGTGCAAGGAGCGCAACTACATCACCAAGAAGAACCGGCGCAACGACCCCGACCGGCTCGAGATGAAGAAGTTCTGCCCGCGCTGCCGCACCCACACCGCGCACCGCGAGACCCGCTGAGCCCGAGCGCAGCGGCGCTCCCGAGCAGCGTTCGACGCGGCCGTCCTCCGGGACGGCCGCGTCGTTGCGTTCGAGCGCGGCCGCCCGGCGCTGCCGACCCACGTCGGGGTCCCCGAGCGCCTGCTAGCGTCCGACCATGAGCCTGGCCGAGCTCGCCGGCCGCACCTTCGCGCCCACCGAGCCTTTCCCCGTCACCCAGGACCGGGTCGAGCAGTTCGCTCGGGCCATCGGCTCAGATCTCGCTCCGGCGACCGTCGCCGGCCCTGCCGAGGATGAGCGGTCCGCACCGGTTCCGCCGACCTTCCCGATCGTGGTGGCCTTCGCGGCGATCCGTGGCCTGGTCGAGGACCCCGAGAGCGGCCTCAGTCTGGCCGGCCTGGTGCACGGGGAGCAGAGGTTCACCTACGAGCGCCCGGTGCGGGTCGGTGACGAGCTCACCGCGCAGCTGAGCGTCGAGTCGGTGCGCGGAATGGGCGACGCGGCCTGGCTGCGCACCCGCAGCGAGATCACCGACCGGCACGGCGACCTCGTGGTGACGGCCTGGGCGACGCTGGTCCACCGCCGGCCCACCCCGCCGGAGGGCCCCGACGGCGCGGTGCCGGGCCCGCGCGAGGGCTCGTGATGAGCCCCGGCTTCTCCGTCGGTCAGGTGCTGGCGGCACGCACCTTCACCGTGACCCGCGAGGACCTGCGCCGTTACGCCGACGCGTCGGGTGACCCCAACCCGGTCCACCTCGACGACGCGGCCGCGCGGGCGGCCGGGTTCGACTCGGTCCTGGCGCACGGCATGCTGACGATGGCCCTGGCCGGCCGCGCGGTCGAGTCCTGGACGGGGCGCGGCGCCGTCGTGCGCGAGCTGCGGGCGAAGTTCACCCGACCTGTGCTCGTGCCGGACGACGACACCGGCGCCGTGGTGCAGGTCGGGGGAGTGGTCAGGTCCACCCAGCCCACCGATGGCGGCATCGAGGTCGCCATCGCGCTCGAGGTCACCTGCGGCATCGACACCGTGCTGGGTGCGCCGCGAGCCGTGGTCCTCGTGCCCGGGGCAGGGTCATGACCCCTCCGCTCGCCGAGCGCACCACGCTGCGCCTCGGAGGGGCCCCCGCGCGCCTGGAGACCGCGACCTCGACCGACGACCTCCTGGCGCTGGTCCAGGAGTCCGACGCCGCCGGTGAGCCCCTGCTCGTCCTGGGAGGCGGCAGCAACCTGGTGGTCGGCGACCAGGGCGTGCCCGGGATCGTGGTCGAGGTCGCCACCCGCGGCGTCGAGGTGGAGTCCGACGCCTGCGGCGGGGCGATGGTCACCGTCGCGGCCGGGGAGGACTGGGACCAGCTCGTGAGCCGAGCGGTGACCGAGGAGTGGGTGGGCATCGAGGCCCTCTCGGGGATCCCCGGTCGGGTCGGGGCGACACCGATCCAGAACGTCGGCGCCTACGGGCAGGAGGTCGCCGAGACCGTGGCCCGGGTGCGGACCTACGACCGCCACGAGCGTCGCCTGGTCACCCTGGCCGGACCGGACTGCGGCTTCGGCTACCGGTGGAGCAGGTTCAAGGCCGAGCCCGGTCGCTGGCTCGTGCTGGAGGTGACCTTCCAGTTCCGGCTGGGGTCGCTGGGCGCCCCGGTGACGTACGCCGAGCTGGCCCGAGCCCTCGGCGTCGAGACCGGTCAGCGCGCGCCGGCAGCGGAGGTCCGCCAGGCGGTGCTCGGGCTGCGGGCAGGGAAGGGCATGGTGCTCGACGCCGAGGACCACGACACCTGGTCGGCCGGCTCGTTCTTCACCAACCCCCTTGTCCCTCCCGACCAGGTGCCCGACGGTGCCCCGGCGTGGCCCCAGGGTCACCAGGTGAAGACCAGTGCGGCCTGGCTGATCGAGCACGCGGGCTTCGGCAAGGGCTATGGCCTCGAGCACGGCGCCGGGCGCGTCAGCCTCTCCACCAAGCACACCTTGGCGCTGACGAACCGCGGTGGTGCCACCACGGTCGAGCTGCTCGACCTGGCCCGCGAGATCCGCGACGGCGTCCGGGAGCGCTTCGGCATCACCCTGGTCAACGAGCCGGTCCTGGTCGGCTGCGAGCTCTGAGCCGCAGCGCTGTCCGCGGCACTCACGCCGGCGGGGCGAGCCACGCATCGATGTCGGCGACGACCTGACGTTGCACGGACTCCGGGGCGCAGGACGCCTCGATCGACATCCGGGCGAGCCGGGCGAGGTCTGCGTCGTCGAGGTCGTGGGCGGCGCGCACCGCGGCGTACTGGCCGAGCAGCCGCGAGCCGAAGAGCAGCGGGTCGTCGGCACCCAGAGCCACCTGCGCCCCGGCTTCGAGCAGGGTGGGGACCGGCACCGAGGACAGGTCGCTGTAGACCCCGAGCGCGACGTTGGAGGTGGGGCACACCTCGAGCGTCACGCCGCGCCGGGCGATCTCCTCCAGCAGGGCCGGGTCCTCCACGGAGCGCACGCCGTGGCCCAGCCGGTGGGCCCCCAGCTCCTCGAGCGCGACGCGCACGTTCGCCGGCCCCATCAGCTCACCCGCGTGCGGCATCGCGCGCAGGCCGCCGTCCCGGGCGATCCGGAACGCCCGAGCGAAGTCCTGGGTGACCCCGCGGCGCTCGTCGTTGGAGAGCCCGAAGCCCACCACGCCCCGGTCGACGTACTGCACCGCCAGCCGCGCCAGGGTCCGCGCGTCCAACGGGTGCTTGGTGCGGTTGGCGGCGATGACCACCCCGATCCCGATCCCGAGCTCGTTCGCCGTGCCGCGGGTGGCGTCGAGCACCAGCTCGGTGAAGGCGGTGATCCCGCCGAAGCGCGCCGCGTAACCGCTGGGGTCGACCTGGATCTCGAGCCACCGAGCCCCCGCGGCCAGGTCGTCCTGCGCCGCCTCCCGGACCAGCCGCCGCACGTCGTCCTCGGTGCGCAGCACCGACCGCGCCACGTCGTAGAGCCGCTGGAAGCGGAACCACCCCTTCTCGTCGGCCGCCGACAGCACCGGTGGCCAGTCCTGCACCAACGCGTCGGGCAGGTGGATGCCGTCGCGCCGGGCCAGCTCGACCAGCGTCCCGTGCCGCATCGAGCCGGTGAAGTGCAGGTGCAGGTGAGCCTTGGGGAGGGTCTGCAGGTCGCGTCGTGCCGTGGGGTCGCCGGCCCTCCGCGCGCTCGTGCCGGGCGCGGCCACTCAGCGTGCCGTCACGCGAACAGGCGCTGGATCCGGCCGACACCCTCGGCGAGGTCGTCGTCGCCCAGGGCGTAGGACAGGCGCAGGTACCCGGGGGACCCGAACGCCTCGCCCGGGACCACCGCAACCTCGGCCTTCTCGAGGATGATCTCGGCCAGCTCGGCGGATGAGCTCGCCGTGGCCCCGTCGATGTCGCGTCCGAGCAGTCCCTTGACCGAGGGGTAGACGTAGAACGCGCCCGTCGGCTCGGGGCACACCACTCCCTCGATCTCGCTCAGCATGCTCACGATGGTGCGCCGCCGCCGGTCGAAGGCCTGCTTCATCTCCTCCACCGCGTCCAAGTCACCGGTCACCGCCGCCAGTGCGGCCTTCTGGGCCACGTTGCACACGTTGGAGGTGGCGTGCGACTGCAGGTTGGTCGCGGCCTTCACCACGTCCTTCGGGCCGATCAGCCAGCCGACCCGCCACCCGGTCATCGCATAGGTCTTGGCCACGCCGTTGAGCACCACGCAGGTGTCGGCAAGCTCTGGCACGACCACGGGCATCGAGGGGGCCTCGGCGCCGTCGTAGGTCAGGTGCTCGTAGATCTCGTCGGTCACGACCCAGATGCCGTGCTCGAGCGCCCAGCGGCCGATGGCCTCGACCTGGTCGCGGGGGTACACCGCGCCGGTGGGGTTGGAGGGGGAGCAGAACAGCAGCACCTTGGTGCGCTCGGTGCGCGCGCCCTCCAGCTGCTCGACGGTCACCAGGTAGTCCTGGGTCTCGTCGGCCAGCACCTCGACGGGGTGCCCACCGGCCAGGCGCACCGCCTCGGGGTACGTGGTCCAGTAGGGGGCCGGGAGGATCACCTCGTCGCCGGGGTCGAGCAGCGCCGCGAACGCCTCGTAGACCGCCTGCTTGCCCCCGTTGGTGACCAGCACCTGCGCGGGCTCGACCTCGTAACCGCTGTCTCGCCGGGTCTTCTCCACGATGGCGCTCTTGAGGCCCGGCTGGCCTCCGGCCGGGCTGTAGCGGTGGTTGGCGGGGTCGCTGCACGCCGCGACGGCCGCCTCGACCACGTAGTCCGGGGTCGGGAAGTCGGGCTCGCCGGCACCGAAGCCGATCACGGGGCGGCCCTCGGCCTTGAGTGCCTTGGCCTTGGCGTCGACGGCGAGGGTGGCCGACTCGGCGATGCCGCCGACGCGGGCGGAGACGCGGTTCCGGGCAGAGTCGCGAGCTGGGCTGCTGGCTGGCGCGGAGGTCATGGGGCCCATGGTCGCACTGCCCGCAGGCAGCGCGCACCCCAGAACCGGTGCGGCGCCGGTGCGCTCCGGCTCGGTTCGACTTCGTCTGGCGGCTACCCGTAGACTCCACCGTTGGTGGTTCCACACCCTTGGTTGTCATGCCCAGAACTGCTCACCCAGTGGGTCCCGGGTTCGACGGTCACCGGGACCGCCGAAGGGCACTAGCTCAACTGGCAGAGCATCGGTCTCCAAAACCGAAGGTTGGGGGTTCAAGTCCCTCGTGCCCTGCACGACCTCGCGGCACGCCGCGAGGTGGTCGGGTCAGCCGCAGGCAGGATGCACGCAGGACGTAGGCACAGGAAGGACGTGGTCACGGTGGCGAGCGACAGCTCGGTGTCCTCGAAGGGGCAGCGCACCAACCCGGCGGACTTCTTGCGCCAGGTCGTCGCGGAGCTGCGCAAGGTCGTGTGGCCCACCCGCGAGCAGCTGGTCACCTACTTCTGGGTGGTCCTCGTGTTCGTGCTGGTGGTCATGACCTTCGTGTCGCTGCTCGACCTCGCGCTCGGCAAGCTGGTCTTCCAGATCTTCGCCTGACCCGCCCGACCCGGCCAGACCATCCCCGACGGGGACCAGATGACGAAACGAAGGTGACGGACAACCGTGTCGCAGTCCTACGACGAGCAGCCCGCCGAGGCCCCGGTGGACCCTGCCGAGTCGCTTGAGGCGCCCGCCGCCGAGCAGGCGGCCCCGGCAGTCGACGAGGTGGCCGAGACGCCGCTCGACGAGCCTGCGCAGCAGGCTTCCCCCGCAGCGCCCGAGGTGACCGACCCGTTCCAGAGCGAGGTCCCCACCGACGACCCCGCTGAGGTCGAGGAGTCGCTCGCCGAGGCCGTGGTCGAGACGACCGAGGAGTCGGTCGACGTCGGCGAGGAGGCCCCGTTCGCCGCCGCTGCCGACGCCGAGTCCGACGTCGAGGCGGCCCTCAACGACGAGGCTTCGGCCTCCGGGGCTCCCACCCCGGACACCACGGACATCGTCGACCCCGCGGCGGACGCCGTCGCGGAGGAGACCGAGCAGGACCCCGAGGCAGCGCTCGCGGCGACCGAGGCCGAGGCAGACGCCGCGGAGGAGGTCGACCCGCTCGAGGAGTTCCGCCAGAAGCTGCGCGACCAGTGGGGCGACTGGTTCGTGGTCCACACCTACTCCGGCATGGAGAACCGGGTGAAGACCAACCTCGAGAGTCGCATCACCTCGCTGAACATGGAGGACTACATCCACGAGGTCGTGGTCCCCACCGAGGAGGTCGCGGAGATCAAGAACGGCCAGCGCAAGATGGTGCGCCGCACCGTCCTGCCCGGTTACGTCCTGGTGCGCATGGACCTCACCGACGAGTCGTGGGCCGCGGTGCGGCACACCCCCTCGGTCACCGGGTTCGTGGGGCACAGCCAGCAGCCGGTTCCGCTGAGCCTGGAGGAGGTCGAGAAGATGCTCGCCCCCACCGTGGTGCCGCAGCCCGGAGCAGCCGCCGCAGCCGACGAGACCGGTGCGCCGGGCGAGCCCACCGCGGCGAAGTCGCAGGTCGAGGTCGCGGACTTCAGCGTCTCCGACTCCGTCATGGTGGTCGACGGACCGTTCGCGACCCTTCACGCGACCCTCACCGAGATCAACGCAGACACCCAGCGGGTCAAGGCGCTGGTCGAGATCTTCGGCCGGGAGACCCCGGTCGAGCTCAGCTTCAGCCAGATCCAGAAGGTCTGAGACCCTGGACTGAGCGTGCGAAGTCCAGACGGTCTCAGAGGTTGAGGAGCAGCGACAGCCGCTGCGTCTCGAAACCTGCAGAACGAGGCGGCAACAGCCCGCCGAGACGAACGAGGCGGGGAACCCGCCGAGAAGTGGCAGGGGAGATCCCCCGCAATGACCACGAGAGAGAGAAGAAGGAATGCCTCCGAAGAAGAAGAAGGTCGCTGCACTGGTCAAGGTGCAGCTCAACGCCGGCGCGGCGACGCCCGCCCCACCCGTGGGCACCGCGCTCGGTCCGCACGGCGTGAACATCATGGAGTTCTGCAAGGCCTACAACGCCGCGACCGAGGCGCAGCGCGGTCAGGTCATCCCCGTGGAGATCACGATCTACGAGGACCGCTCGTTCGAGTTCGTCACCAAGACTCCGCCCGCCGCCGAGCTGATCAAGAAGGCAGCCGGTGTGCCCAAGGGCTCGGGTGTCCCGCACAAGGAGAAGGTCGGTCGGTTGACCCGCGACCAGGTGCGTGAGATCGCCGAGATCAAGATGCCCGACCTCAACGCCAACGACGTCGAGCAGGCCTCGAAGATCGTCGAGGGCACCGCCCGCTCGATGGGTGTGACCATCGAGGGCTGACACCTGCGGGGCCCCCACGGGTCCTTCGGTGACAGCCGACCAGTGGCAGGCCAGCACTGCGGCCGACGACCACGACTGGATCACCAGCCGGCGAACGAGCCGACACTGACAAGACTCAAGGAAGCAGAGAACCAGACATGCAGCGCAGCAAGACCTACCGCGCGACCGCGGAGAGCATCGAGCAGGACAAGCTCTACTCGCCGATGTCGGCGATCAAGCTCGCCAAGTCGGGCGCCAAGACCAAGTTCGACCAGACCGTCGACGTGGCGATGCGCCTCGGGGTCGACCCCCGCAAGGCCGACCAGATGGTGCGCGGCACCGTCAACCTTCCCCACGGCACCGGCAAGACCGCCCGTGTCGTGGTCTTCGCCAACGCCGAGAAGGCCGACGCGGCTCGTGAGGCGGGCGCGGACTTCGTCGGCGGCGACGACATGATCGAGAAGGTCCAGGGCGGCTGGCTCGACTTCGACGCCGCGGTCGCGACGCCCGACATGATGGGCAAGCTCGCCCGGCTGGGCAAGGTGCTCGGCCCCCGTGGCCTCATGCCGAACCCGAAGACCGGTACCGTGACCATGGATGTGGCCAAGGCCGTCGCCGACATCAAGGGCGGCAAGATCGAGTTCCGCGTCGACCGCCACGCCAACCTGCACTTCGTGATCGGCAAGGCCTCGTTCAGTGAGGCGCAGCTGGCCGAGAACTACGCGGCTGCCCTCGAGGAGGTGCTGCGTCTCAAGCCCGCCAGCTCCAAGGGCCGCTACGTCAAGAAGGTCACGCTGTCCACCACGATGGGACCGGGCGTGCAGGTCGACCCGAACCGCACCCGCAACGTCGCCGGCGACGACGACGCCTGACCCATCTGTCTGAATCGACTCCATCACCACAGGCCGGTCTCCCGACATGGGGGCCGGCCTCGGTGTGTCCCCGGTCGATGGCGGCCGGGAGACGTGATCACCGGGCGGCCGTGGATGGGTCTGGCACCCGTGGAGCAGTGCGCAGCGACGAAGGAGCAGCGCACTGCGCAACGGTTGGTTGGCCGCCCGGGGGTCGCGGCGCACGGTCGTCGGCGACCCCCCACGCACCGAGGTCGGACCTCGCCGACCCCACCCCAGCTACTCCGTGAACACCCGCTCGTCCATGAGCTTCTCCCGCACGACCGAGCCCCGGACGTCGAAGCGGGACTGGTCGAAGCGCTTGGGGAACTCCAGGTCGACACCGGTCACGCCGCTGCGGCTCTTCTCGATGCTGATGACCGCCCAGTGCTTGAACCGCTCCACGTTGCCGGCGTCGTAGACCAGGTGGTGTCGCGCGACCACGTCGTACTTGTTGTTCAGCATCAGGATCGTGTCGGCCTCGTAGGCCAGCGCGCTGGAGCCGCGCAGGTGGTTGACCCGCATCCGCACCCCGGCACTGATGCCCTCCTTGTCGGAGGCCACGACGCACAGGACGGGGACGTCGTAGTCGAGCGCCATGTCCTTGACGCCCTCGACGACGTGGGTGATCCGCTCCTCCTCGGGCAGGGTGCCCGGATAGGGGATCTTCTGCAGGTAGTCGATGCAGACGAAGGGCGCGACGCCGGTGACCTGCTGCATCTCGACGATGGCCTGCTTGATGTGGTCCAGGCTGGTCTGGGAGCCGGAGGAGCGGTGGACCACGAGGCGGTCGGAGTACTCGCGCACGATCTCGATCGCCTCGGAGCCCCCGCTGCTGTCGCGCAGCCGCTCGCTGAGGTTGCGCCCGAGGCCGTCGGAGGCCTCGAAGACCCGACGGATCCGCTGGATGTTGGGCGCGTCGATGCCGCCGATGAGGCCGGCCTCGAGGGCCAGGAGCCGGATCAGCATCGTCTCCTGGTCGTGCTCGTAGCAGAAGTAGAGGACCGGGCGGCCGGCTCGGGCGATGTTGCGCGCGACCTGGAGGACGAACGTGGTCTTGCCGGAGCCCTGCTGACCACCGGTCAGCACGAGGTCGCCACTGCGGAACCCGCCGGTGAGGTACTCGTCGAGCACGTCGAACCCGGTCGGCCAGACCCTGTCGACAGCGTGCTTGCCGGTCTGCACCCGGTAGTCGGCCGCGTCGAGGGTGTCGGTCAGGGACTGCATCAGGAGGTCCACCGATCAATGACAACAGATCGACCCGCCCGGGGGGAGGAGAATCGGACCGATACCCCGGGGGAGGGGCGCCTCGATTTGCCGGGCTTCGCCAGGCTCCCGTAAGGTTTCGAGGAGTACCGAAGACCGCCGGTCGGCGAGGCTTCGCGACGCAGCCCAGGTTGGGAGGCGTCGTCGAGGCGGAGTCCGAAGGTCCCGCACAGCGGGCGGCCCGCGCAGGGACACGAGTGAATGTGGTGGCTCGATCGCTGAGAGCGAGACGCCATCGACGCCCCGTGCTCTGCGCCGGGGCGTTCGTCATGTTCGGGGGTGGTCCTCGGTCGACCCAGCTCACGTCGAGTCACCTCGACACCCGACCCGAAGGAGACCCATGGCGCGGCCGGACAAGGCAGCAGCTGTCGCAACCCTCGTGGACTCGTTCCAGGAGGCCAGCGGCGCGGTGCTGACCGAGTACCGCGGGCTCACCGTGAAGCAGCTGCAGGACCTGCGGCGCGCCCTCGGTGAGAACGCCACCTACGCCGTGGTGAAGAACACCCTGACCCAGCTCGCCGCCCGTGAGGCCGGTGTCGACGGTGTCGACGACCTGCTGACCGGACCGACGGCCATCGCCTTCATCAACGGCGACGTCGTCGAGGCGGCCAAGGGTCTGCGTGACTTCGCCAAGGCCCACCCCGCTCTTGTGATCAAGGGCGGCGTGCTGGACGGCAGGCAGATCGAGGCCTCCGAGATCGCCAAGATGGCCGACCTCGAGTCGCGTGAGGTCCTGCTCGCCAAGATGGCGGGCGCGATGCTCGCCTCGCTCAGCCAGGCCGTCTACCTGCTCAACGCCCCGCTCCAGCAGACCGCGCGCCTCGCGGCCGCGCTGGAGGAGAAGGCTCAGCAGGACCCCACAGTCCTCGCCGGCGAGAACGCCGAGGCCTGAGACCACCACCATCACCACCCGGCCGGACGGGCACCCGACCCGGCCACCTCACGGAAGGAACCGCCACACCATGGCCAAGCTCAGCACCGATGACCTGCTCGAGGCGTTCAAGGAGATGACGCTCCTCGAGCTCAGCGAGTTCGTGAAGCAGTTCGAGGACACCTTCGGCGTCACCGCAGCCGCCCCGGTCGCCGTCGCGGCCGGTGCCCCTGCCGCCGGTGGTGCCGGCGACGCGGGCGAGGCCGCCGCGGAGCAGGACGAGTTCGACGTCGTCCTCGAGGCTGCCGGCGAGAAGAAGATCAACGTCATCAAGGAGGTGCGCGCTCTGACCAGCCTGGGTCTGAAGGAGGCCAAGGAGCTGGTGGAGGCCGCCCCCAAGGCGGTCCTGGAGAAGGTCGCCAAGGACGCCGCCGACAAGGCCAAGGAGCAGCTCGAGGCTGCCGGGGCCAGCGTCAGCGTGAAGTGACCCTGGTCTGAATCCGGTCTGGTCCGGGTCTGATCCGGGCGGCGCACGCGCCGCCCTGTCGAGGCGCGGGTGAGGCTCTCTCCGGGGAGCCATCACCCGCGCCTCGTCGCGTCCGCGTGGGCGAGCGCGAGGGGCCTGATCGGGCTGGTCGAGTTTGCTGAAATCTGCCAGGGGAGGGGCTAGCCTCGTTGGGCATCAGGGCGGGAGAGCATCCACGGGCCACATATGGCTCATATTGACCGGCGGACGACCCTGTACCCATGAGTAACTCTCTGGGTACAGTGTCCCGGGCATGAGCGACCTTTGGCCCGTGGTCGCTCCGGACGGAGGAATGCATGGGTACCGAGATCAAGATCGAGCACCTGACGAAGCAGTTCGGCAAGCAGCTCATCTGGGGCGACGTGACCCTGACCATCCCCGCCGGTGAGATCTGCGTGATGCTCGGCCCCTCCGGCACCGGCAAGTCGGTGCTGCTGAAGACCATCATCGGCCTGCTCAAGCCCGACAACGGCAGTGTCGTCATCCAGGGCACCGACATCGCCTCGTGCCCCGAGGACGAGCTCTACGAGATCCGCAAGCTCTTCGGCGTCCTCTTCCAGGACGGCGCCATGTTCGGCTCGATGGACCTCTACGACAACGTGGCGTTCCCGCTGCGCGAGCACACCAAGAAGAGCGAGTCCGAGATCCGCGACATCGTCATGGAGAAGATGGACCTGGTCGGTCTGCTCGGCGCGGAGGACAAGCTGCCGGGTGAGATCTCCGGCGGGATGCGCAAGCGGGCCGGTCTGGCTCGGGCACTGGTCCTCGACCCCGAGATCGTCCTCTTCGACGAGCCCGACTCCGGTCTCGACCCGGTCCGCACGGCCTTCCTCAACCAGCTGATCGTCGACCTCAACGCCCAGATCGACGCGACGTTCCTCATCGTCACCCACGACATCAACACCGCCCGCACGGTGCCCGACAACATCGGCTTGCTCTACCACAAGCACCTGGCGATGTTCGGTCCCCGCGAGATGCTGTTGAGCTCGGAGGAGCCGGTGGTGCGCCAGTTCCTCAACGCCCAGCGGGTCGGTCCGATCGGCATGTCCGAGGAGAAGGACGCCGACGAGCTGGAGGCCGAGGCCGGCCAGGAGCTGCCGCCGCTGCCGCCGATCCCGCTGCAGATCGAGCCCTCCAACGGCATCCCGCGTCGCAGCCAGCGCCCACCGGGCCAGTGGTGCGAGGAGAACGGCGTCACCCCGCCCGAGGGCTCCTTCGAGTCGGAGAACGCCGGAGCACTCTGACTCGATGTCCTCGCTGACCTCAGCCCGCGTCCTCCGCCCAGTCGGCACCGCGGGGAAGCTCTTCGCCTTCGGCCTCGATGTGGGCCGCGGGTTGTTCAAGCGTCCCTTCCAGTGGCGCGAATTCCTCCAGCAGTCCTGGTTCATCGCCTCGGTGACCATCATCCCGACCGCACTGGTCGCGATCCCGTTCGGCGCGGTCATCGCTCTGCAGGTCGGTGGCCTGATCAAGCAGTTCGGCGCCCAGTCCTTCACCGGCTCGGCCTCGGTGCTCGCGGTGGTGCGCGAGGCAGGCCCGATCGCGACCTCGCTGCTGATCGCCGGCGCCGGTGGGTCGGCGATCGCCGCCGATCTCGGTGCGCGCAAGATCCGTGAAGAGCTCGATGCCATGATGGTGCTGGGCATCGACCCGATCCAACGCCTGGTGGTGCCCCGGGTCCTGGCCTGCATGATGGTCGCGGTCTTCCTCAACGGCCTGGTCAGCGTGGTCGGTGTGGCCGGCGGCTACGTGTTCAACGTGATCCTGCAAGACGGGACGCCGGGGTCCTATCTGGCAAGTTTTACCGCTCTGGCACAGTTGCCTGATCTGTGGCAGGGCATGGTCAAAGCGTTGATCTTCGGCCTGATCGCCGCCATCGTCGCGGCGTACAAGGGCATGAACGCGGGTGGAGGCCCGAAGGGGGTGGGGGACGCGGTGAACGAGTCTGTCGTCATCACCTTCCTGCTCCTCTTCGTCGTCAACTTCGTGTTGAGCGCGATCTACTTCCAACTCGTCCCACCGAAGACGGGTTAGCGCCATGGTCGATGTCAAGGGGCTGGCCAAGAAGCCAGGAGAAGCGCTCGACGGTGTCGGGGACCAGCTGGAGTTCTACGTCAAGGCGGTCTTGTGGACGCCGCGGACGATTCGCCGCTACAAGAAGGAGATCGCCCGGCTGCTCGCCGAGGTGACCCTCGGCTCCGGCTCGCTGGCGGTGATCGGCGGCACGGTCGGGGTCATCACGATGCTGGCGTTCTTCACCGGCACCGAGGTGGGTCTGCAGGGCTACGCGGCGCTGAACCAGATCGGCACCTCGGCCTTCACCGGCTTCGTCTCGGCCTACTTCAACACCCGCGAGATCGCTCCGCTGGTCGCCGGCATCGCGCTGGCCGCCACGGTGGGCTGTGGCTTCACTGCCCAGCTGGGTGCGATGCGGATCTCTGAGGAGGTCGACGCGCTGGAGGTCATGGCGATCCCCTCGCTGCCCTTCCTGGTGACCTCGCGGATCCTCGCCGGTCTGATCGCGATCATCCCGCTCTACACGGTGGGCCTGCTGTCCTCCTACTTCGCGACCCGGCTGACGGTGACCCAGTTCTTCGCCCAGAGCGCCGGCACCTACGACCACTACTTCACCCTGTTCCTGCCGCCCGGCGACGTGCTGTGGTCCTTCGGCAAGGTGCTGGTCTTCGCCGTGGTGGTCATCCTGATCCACTGCTACTACGGCTACAACGCCAGCGGCGGTCCGGCCGGAGTGGGCGTGGCCGTGGGACGCGCGGTGCGGACCTCGATCGTGGCGATCAACGTCATCGACCTGATGCTCTCCATGGCGATCTGGGGCACCACGACCACGGTCAGGCTGGCGGGGTAGCGATGAACCGAATTTTCGGCGCGCTCGGCGTCAAGGTCTACGGCGTGGCCTTCCTCGCTCTGGTGGTGCTCGCGGTCTACATGACCTATGCGGTCTTCACCAAGAAGTTCAGCGACTACGACGAGGTCACCCTGGAGTCCTCCAAGATCGGGTTGTCGCTGCCGACCCGGGCGGACGTGAAGATCCGTGGCGTCATCGTCGGGGAGGTGCTCGACGTCAACACCGACGGGGACGGCGCCAAGCTGACCCTCGGCCTCTACCCCGAGACCAGCGACACGATCCCGGCCAACACCAGCGGCCTGATCCTGCCCAAGACCCTCTTCGGCGAGAAGTACGTCGCGCTGCAGGTCCCCAAGAGCCCCGATGGTTCGATCGAAGCCGGCGACACCATCCCGCAGGCGAAGGTGGCTCTGGAGCTGGAGGAGGTGCTCAACGACCTCTATCCGCTGCTGCGCACGATCAAGCCCGCCGAGCTGAACTACACGCTGACGGCGATCTCCAACGCGTTGGAGGGCCGGGGCAACAAGATCGGCGAGAGCCTCGAGACCCTGGACAGCTACCTCCAGCGCCAGAACCCCGAGCTGCCGGCCCTGCTCGACAGCATCGACAAGCTGGGGGACGTCTCGAAGGTCTACAACTCGGTGATCCCGGACCTGAACCAGCTGCTGCGCAACACCGTCACCACCACCGGAACCCTGGAGGAGAAGCGCGCCGAGCTGCAGGCGCTGTTCACCGATGTCGCCGGGTTCTCGCGCACGACCAAGACGTTCTTGAAGAAGAACGGCAACAACATCATCCGTGTGGCCAACCAGGGCGCCAAGGTCCTGCCGATGGTGGCGCGCTACAGCCCCGAGTTCAAGTGTCTCTTCAACGGTCTGGTCGGGGCGATCCCGCGCCAGGAGGAGGCCTTCCGCGACAAGACGCTGCACATCGTCCTGGAGCTGGTCCCGCGACAGCCGCGCGGCTACAACCCCGGTGACCAGCCGCGCAACGCCGACAACCGTGGCGCCTTCCCGTACTGCGACAAGATGTACAAGGCGATCCGCGGTGGCTACGACCAGCAGAACCTGCCGCCGAGGAGCCTGGTGCCCAACATCCGTGACGGCGTGAACTACCCGCTCGCCAAGCGCGTCCCGGTGGGTGACGCGGTGACCGGATCCGATCAGGACCACCTGCTCGTCGACGCCATCGCCTCGCCCCTGCTCGGGGTCGACGTCGAGGAGGTGCCCGAGGTGACCAACGTGCTGCTCGGGCCCCTCCTGCGCGGAGCGGAGGTGGACCTGCGATGAGGTTCATCGACGCCCAGACGGCCAGCGACTCGATCAAGCTGTTGATCTTCATCGTGGTGACCACGCTGGCCACCGCGATGCTGGCGATCACCATCGGCAACGTCAGCTTCCGCGACTCCGCCAACTACAAGGCGGTCTTCCTCGACGCCACCGGTGTGGTGAAGGGCGACGACGTGCGCGTCGCAGGGGTCAAGGTCGGCACCGTCAACAGCGTCGACATCGTCAACGACACCAAGGCGCTGGTGGAGTTCTCGGTGGCCAAGACCACGCCGCTGACCCGCAGCACGAACGCGACGATCCGCTACCGCAATCTGGTCGGCCAGCGCTACATCACCCTCACCGAGGGCAAGGGCGACGGGGAGCGGCTGCCGGAGAACGGCACCCTGCCGGAGTCCAACACCGAGGAGGCGCTGGATCTCACGGTGCTCTTCAACGGCTTCAAGCCGTTGTTCGCGGCCATGACGCCGGCCGACGTCAACCAGCTCTCGATGGAGCTGATCAAGGTCTTCCAGGGCGAGGGCGGCACGCTCGAGGGCCTGCTGCAGCACACCGCCTCGGTGACCAACACCCTGGCCAGTCGCGACCAGCTGATCAGCGACCTGATCCAGAACCTCAATGAGGCCCTGGTGACCATCGGCAACCGCGACCAGGAGCTCTCCGACCTGCTGATCCAGTTCCGCCGCTTCGTGTCCGGGCTGAAGAAGGACCGCAAGGCGATCCTCGGCTCCCTGGACTCCATCTCGAGCCTCTCGGTGCAGACCGCTGACCTGGTGACCGGCATCCGCCCTGGCCTGCGCAAGGACATCAAGGGTCTGCGCAAGGTCGCGGGCACCATCAACCGCAACCGTGGTGAGGTCGACCGTGCGCTGAAGGTGCTCCCGATCAAGCTGAACAAGGTGGGCCGGACCGCCATCTACGGATCGTTCTTCAACTTCTACCTGTGCAACTTCCAGGCCACCGTGAAGCTCCCCGGTGGGCTCGACCCGATCAACGTCGACGCCTACGACACCGGTGCTGCGAGGTGTGACATCGGATGAGCGAGAACTTCCGTGACAAGAACCCGGTGACGATCGGAGCGATCAGCATGGCGGTCATCGCCGTGCTGATGGTGGGTGCGTTCAAGGCCGGCGACCTTCCGGTGATCGGTGGCGGCGACACCTACAAGGCGTCCTTCAGCGAGGCCGGCGGTCTGAAGCCCAACGACGAGGTCCGCATCGCAGGCGTCCGCGTCGGCAAGGTCACCGGCATCGAGCTGGATGGCAACAAGGTCGACGTGGAGTTCAAGGTCGACACCGACTCCCGGTTCGGCAAGGAGACCGGCGCCCAGATCAAGGTCAAGACCATCCTGGGCTCGATGTACCTCGCCCTCCTCCCCGAGGGTGAGGGCCAGCTGCCCGAAGGCGAGACAATCCCGGTCGACCGCACGATGTCTCCCTTCGACGTCGTCGACGTGTTCGAGGGCTTGGCGGAGCGGTCCGGGTCGATCAAGGTCAACCAGCTCTCCGAGGCACTGGACACCATGGCCGCGCTGACCAAGAACACGCCGCAGGAGTTCCGCTCGGCGTTGAAGGGGGTCAGTGCGCTCTCGCGCAACGTCGCCGCGAAGGACGAGCAGCTCGAGGAGCTCCTGGGCAACCTGCGCAAGGTCTCCCAGGTGCTCGGCGACCGCAAGGAGGACATCATCACGCTGATGCGCGACGGCGACGTGCTGTTCCGCGCGCTCGTGGCGAGACGTCAGGCGATCCACAACCTGCTGGTGTCGACCTCGCAGCTGTCCAAGCAGCTCACCGGCCTTGTGCGTGAGACCCGATCCGACCTCAAACCGGCCCTCGACCAGTTGGAAGGCGTGCTGGACCTGCTGAACTCCAACCAGGAGAACCTCGACCGGAGCCTGCGACTGCTCGCGCCGTTCTACCGGGTCTTCGCCAACACCCTGGGCAACGGCCCCTGGTTCGACACGATCATCTCCAACTTCCCGCCGACGCCGCAGGGAGTGGGTGGTCGCTGATGGTCTCGATGCCGCGTCTACCGCAGCTGAACGGTCTGGCCAAGATCATCCCGCTGGTCGTAGTCGCCGTGCTGGTGATCGCCGGTGCCGCGACCGTGCTCAAGGGTGATGACACCAAGACGGTGACGGCGATGTTCCCGCGCACGGTCTCGGTCTACGAGGGTTCTGACGTGCGGGTGCTCGGGGTCCAGGTGGGCACCGTCGACACCGTCGAGCCGGCCGGCACCTCGGTCAAGGTCACCATGACCTACGAGAACACCGTCAAGGTGCCGAAGGACGTCAAGGCGGCGATCATCGCGCCGTCCGTGGTCGGTGACCGCTACGTCCAGCTCACCCCCGTCTACGAGGGCGGCGCCCAGCTCGAGGACGGCGCGACCTTGGGGCTCGACCGCACCGCGGTGCCCCTGGAGCTCGACCAGATCTACCAGAACCTCAACGACATCGCGGAGGCCCTGGGGCCCGACGGGGCCAACAAGTCCGGCTCGTTGACCCGGCTGCTGCGCTCGACGGCGAAGAACTTCAGCGGTCAGGGCAAGCAGTTCAACCAGACGATCACCGACCTGAGCCAGTTCACGACCACCCTGGACAACCGCAAGGAGGACCTGTTCGGCACGGCCCGGGAGATCGAGGTCTTCGTGGGTGCGCTGGCCGAGAACGACACGACGGTGCGCCGGTTCAACGACAGTCTCCAGGGGGCCGCCGACCTCCTCGAGGGCGAGCGCGAGGACCTGGCCGCAGCCCTGCGCAATCTCGGCACCGCGATGACCGCCGTGCGCGGCTTCGTCAACGACAACGAGGAAGCGCTCTCGCGCAACATCAAGGGCCTGGTCAAGGTCACCCGGCTCCTGGTCAAGCGACGCGGTGAGCTCGACGAGACCTTGTCCGCGGCCCCGGTGGCCTTGGCCAACCTGTTCCACACCTACAACCCGAGCACCGGCACGCTCGACACCCGGACGAACTTCTCCTACAACATCGGGCGGTTCGAGGAGGACCCCCTCGGAGCTCTGTGCGATCTGGTCGGTCAGCCGGGTGCGCCTGCGTGCGACCAGCTCGAGGGCGGCCTGGGCCGTGCGGGTGCGGGTGCGGCAGGACAGGCCGATGCCGGGCCGCGCGTTGGCCAGTCCGGCCGCGGCGCGGATGACGGCGTCGTGGAGGTCGAGCACATCGACACCTCGCTGGCCGGAATTCTGGGGGTCGAACGATGAGCGTGCGTAGAACTGGTCGCATGCGCCGCCGACTCGGGGTGGCCGCGGTGGTCTCGAGCGCCGCGTTGGCGCTGTCGGGGTGCGAGTTCTCGATCTACGAGGTGCCGTTGCCCGGTGGTGCCGACCTGGGCGACAACCCCTACGAGGTCGAGGTGCAGTTCCGCGACGTGCTCGACCTGGTGCCGCAGTCCGTGGTCAAGGTCGACGACATCACCGTCGGCATGGTGGAGGACGTCCAGCTGCGCGGCTACACCGCCCAGGTGACGCTCTCGCTCAACGATCAGGTGAAGCTGCCGGCCAACGCCGAGGCAGAGATCCGTCAGACCAGCCTCCTGGGGGAGAAGTTCGTCTCGCTCGCACCGCCGGACCAGAACCCGTCGGGCGAGCTGAAGGACGGCGACGTGATCCCCCTGGAGCGCTCGGGGAACAATCCGGAGCTCGAAGAGGTGCTAGGTGCACTGTCTCTGATCCTCAACGGTGGCGGCGTGGGCCAGCTCAAGAGCATCACCAAGGAGCTCAACACCACCTTCCAGGGCCGGGAGAGCACCGTGAAGTCCGTGCTGCAGCAACTGCGCACCTTCATGACGCAGCTCGACGGCAGCAAGGTCGAGATCCTCGAGGCCCTGGAGAACATCAACGAGCTGTCGAAGTCGATCTCCGACAACAAGGACACCCTTGACCTCGCGCTGTCCGAGCTTCCCTCGGCCATCAAGTCGATCGACTCCCAGCGCGACGACCTGGTCAAGATGTTGAAGGCGCTGGCCGACCTCAGTGCCACCGGAGTGCGGGTGATCAAGGCCTCCAAGCAGGGCACGATCCGCAGCCTCAATGCGCTCTCGCCGATCTTGAGCAACCTCGGTCGCGCGGGGAACTCCTTCCCCCGCTCGCTGCAGGTCTCGCTTACCTTCCCCTTCATCGACGGTGTCGTCGGCAAGAACCCCCAGGCGGCACGCGATCTGCACATGGGTGACTACACCAACCTGAGCATCAACCTGCAGGCCGCCCCCCAGGACCTGCTGGCGGCCGCCGGACAGAGCGGTGCCATAGGCACCATCTGCCTAGGCCCGGTGGCAATCGACCCGAAGAATCCCACCAAGGTGCTCAACAACGAGGCCTGCAAAGATAACGAAGGTGGCGGATTCGGCGTCCCGAAGCCTCCTGACGTTCCGGGCGTTCCCGACGTCCCTGGCGTTCCGGACGTCACCAAGATCCCTGGCACCGGGGGTCGCAGCAACAAGAACGGCGGTGGCCGTGGCGGCCTCCTCGGCACCGGCGTGGGACGCGCTCCTGTCTCGGACCCGGTCGCGGCCGACGAACTGATGAGGAAGGCCGGAGTCGACACCGAGCTGACCGGCCTGCTGGCCTGGGGGGTGCTGCCGCGATGATCACCCGTCGTACCAAGATCCAGCTGATCATCTTCCTGGTGATCACGCTGGCCGGTGTCTCCTTCGTCGGCGCGAAGTATGCCCGGCTCGACCGTGTCGTGCGCGACCCCAGCTACTCGGTGGTGGCCCACTACGCCGAGTCCGGTGGCATCTTCACCGGCGGTGAGGTCACCTACCGTGGCGTGCAGGTCGGACGGGTCTCCTCGATGGAGCTCACCGAGGAGGGGGTAGACGTCACCCTCTCGATCGACAACGAGTACGACGACGTGCCGGCGGACAGCCGCGCACTGGTCGGCAACCGGTCGGCGGTGGGTGAGCAGTACGTCGAGCTGCAGCCGCAGAGCAACGGCGAGCCCTACCTCGAGGACGGCTCGGAGATCGAGACCTCGATGACCGACACCCCGATCTCCACCACGGAGTGGCTCGCGACCACCCAGGACCTGGTCAACTCGGTGCCGAAGAAGGACCTGCGAACCGTGATCGACGAGTTCGGCAACGCCTTCAAGGGGACCGGGGACGACCTGTCCCGCCTGATCGACTCATCCTCGTCCTTCATCGACGCGGCGAACCGGAACTTCGAGCTGACCACCACCCTGGTCAACGAGAGCCGCATCGTGCTCGGCACCCAGCTCGACAAGGCCTCGGCGATCCGCTCCTTCACCCGTGACCTGCGTCTGTTCTCCGACACGGTTGTCAAGGCCGACGGCAGCCTGCGGAAGGTGATCGACGACGGCAGCGTCACCGCGACCACGCTGCGTCGCTTCCTGGAGGACAACCAGGCCGACCTGGGGCAGCTCTTCTCCGACCTCGCCACCATCGGGGAGATCCAGGTCAAGCACCTCGCCGGCACCAGGATGGTGCTGATCGTCTACCCCTACGTCGTCGCCGGCGGGTTCGCCGTGGCCTCGCCGGACAAGAACGGGCAGGTCGACGCCCACTTCGGCCTGATCCTCACCGAGGCGCCTCCGGCGTGCGAGCGCGGCTACAACGCCCGCGTGCGCGACCCGCAGACTCAGCGCGGCAACGCGCCGATGGACGAGAACGCCCGATGCAAGGAGCCTCCCGGCCAGAGCAACCCTCGAGGTGCGCAGAACGCTCCTGGCCGAGCCCCGATGCTGGCCGCGCAGCCGGGGGTCGACGCACCGGTGGTCGGCAGCTTCGACCGTGAGTCCGGCGAGTTCAGCTGGAACCGGCCGCGTAGCCGGGTCGGCTACACCGGTGGCGCCTCGCAGTACGGCGACCAGTCGTGGAAGTGGCTGCTGATGCAGCCGGTCATGCAGTGAGTGCGGGGAGGACCCGACACCCACGGATCGCCACTGTCCTGGCGGCGGTCTGTGCGGTCGTGCTGGTGGCCGGGATCGCGTTCGGGGTCTGGCTGCGCGACCAGAGCTCCGAGATCGACCAGGAGTCGCAGGACCGCGCCGAGGTGGTGCAGGCCGCCCAGCGCTTCACGATCACCTGGAACACCATCGACCCCGACCAGGCCGATGAGTACCTCGAGCAGGTCAACGCCCTGGTGACCGACGGCTTCGAGGAGAAGGCGTTCGGCGGCCAGGGTGAGGAGGCCGCCAAGGTGATCCGGCAGGGCGGGGTGACCTCCCAGGCCAAGGTGCTCACCGACGGTGACGACGTTCCGCTGGTGGGGATCAGCGTGATCGACCCCAACTCCGCGACGGCCCTGGTGGTCTCCGACTCCCAGCGCACCGTGGGGGAGCAGGAGGCGTTGCGCCACTGGCGCTGGCAGCTCGACCTGGTCAAGCAGGACGGCGACTGGCTGGTCGACGACCTCAGCACCGTCTGACCCCGAACACCCGAGCAAGTCTCACCCCGCCACCGCCGTCACCACACCCGTGTGAGGATCATCAGGTCATGACCAGCACCCCGCCTCCTCGTCGCCGCCGCATCGCCGGCGAGCGTCGCCGACCGGGCGAGCGCCCGGAGCCGGAGAGCGCGGAGTCGACCGGCACCGAGCAGCCTCCGATGCCCGCCGGCACCGAGCAGCCTCCGGCGCCCGCCGGCGCGGAGCGGCCCGCCCGGCGCAACCTGTTCCGGCGGCGCCGCGAGACCTCGTCTGCCGCGGCGGACCCGCGTCCCGAGCCGACTCCGAGGGACTCCGCGCCCGCTCGAGGGGGCTGGTGGGGGACGCCGGTGACGCTGATCGGGCTCGCGGTGGCGCTTGTCCTCATGATCACCGTGGTTGCGCTCGGTGCGCTCGGCATCGTGACCGAGCACGGCATCAGCGACATCCGAGACGCCGAGGACGCCCAGGTCGCCGCAGAGAGCGCACCGTCGGTCGCCGAGCGGGCCGCCGAGGCGATCCTGGCCTACGACTACCGTCGCCTGGACGCCGACCAGTCCGCGGCCACGAAGTTCATGACCGGCTCGTTCGCCGAGGAGTACTCCACGACCTTCGAACGCACCGTCAAGAGCGCGGCACGCACCTACAAGGCCCAGGTCAGCGCGCAGGTGCGCAGCTCCTCGGTGGTGCGGGCCGGCCCGGACCAGGTCAAGGTCCTGCTCTTCATCGACCAGACCACCAAGAGCACCGCCCACAAGCGTGCGCAGGTGGCGCTGAACCGGGTCGAGTTCGTCATGGTGCGCGAGGACGGCGAGTGGCTGGTCGACGACATCTCGTCGTACTGAGGCCACGCTTCCCCGCGCTGGCTGGCCCGCCGTGCCCGGTCCACAGGATCCGACGAATCGGGCGGTTGTGCTTGACTCGCGCACGGGTGCCCTTCATGCTCATCGGCACAGGTCGAGCCACTGATGGTGCGCCGGCGACGGTCATATGGAGGGCCGGAGCGAGCGGACGACGAAGGTGCGCTCCCTCTAGTTGTGCGCCCAATGGCGCCCTGTTAGTGTTATCTGTTGCGTCTGCCTCCACCTTGCCCTCTGTCCGTCCGTGTCGCTGTTCGGCCCCCACCGGGGCCCTCGCCGGGGTTTCTGCCCTGGCCCGCGCCCGTGACGTGAGCCGAAGCCCGGTGGGAGAGCAGCCGTCACATCGATGAGTCCGAGCCCTGTGGAAGGACGCCTCTTGGCCGCCTCGCGCACCAGCACTACCGGTAGCACCGAATCCCCCCGCATCAGTTTCGCCAAGATCTCCGAGCCTCTCGAGGTCCCCAAGCTCCTCGCCCTGCAGACCACCAGCTTCGACTGGCTGGTCGGCAACGAGCGCTGGGACACTCAGGTCCAGGCCCGGGTCGACGCCGGCGACGACGTGAGCCCGAAGTCCGGGTTGCAGGAGATCTTCGAGGAGATCTCCCCGATCGAGGACTTCTCCCAGACGATGTCGCTCTCCTTCGAGGAGCCGGTCTTCTACGACCCGAAGTACACCGTCGAGGAGTGCAAGGAGAAGGACTTCACCTACGCCGCTCCGCTCTACGTCTCCGCGGAGTTCACCAACAACGAGACCGGTGAGATCAAGGGCCAGACCGTCTTCATGGGTGACTTCCCGCTCATGACCGACAAGGGCACCTTCATCATCAACGGCACCGAGCGGGTCGTGGTCTCCCAGCTGGTGCGCTCGCCGGGGGTCTACTTCGAGCGCACGCCCGACAAGACCTCCGACAAGGACATCTTCACCACCAAGCTGATCCCGTCCCGTGGCGCCTGGCTGGAGTTCGAGGTCGACAAGCGCGACCTCGTCGGCGTGCGGCTGGACCGCAAGCGCAAGCAGAACGCCACGGTGCTGCTCAAGGCGCTGGGCTGGACCGAGGCGCAGATCCGCGAGGAGTTCCGCGACCCGCGCAGCCCCGACAGCGACCCGCAGCCCTATGAGTCGATCGCGCTGACGCTGGAGAAGGACCACACCGCCGACGAGGACGAGGCGCTGCTGGACATCTACCGCAAGCTGCGCCCGGGTGAGCCGCCGACGAAGGAGGCCGCCCAGACGCTGTTGAACAACTACTACTTCAACAACAAGCGCTACGACCTGGCGAAGGTCGGCCGGTACAAGATCAACAAGAAGCTCGGTCTGCACCAGGCCTTCGACCAGCAGGTGCTCAGCGTCGACGACATCGTGGCGACCATCAAGTTCCTGGTCGCGCTGCACGCCGGCGTGGAGTCCCTGGAGAGCCCCGAGGGTCCGCTCGAGGTCCGCGCGGACGACATCGACCACTTCGGCAACCGGCGACTGCGCACGGTGGGCGAGCTGATCCAGAACCAGCTCCGCACCGGCCTGGCCCGCATGGAGCGGGTCGTGCGTGAGCGGATGACGACCCAGGACGTCGAGGCGATCACGCCGCAGTCCCTGATCAACATCCGCCCGGTGGTCGCGGCGCTGAAGGAGTTCTTCGGCACCTCGCAGCTCTCGCAGTTCATGGACCAGACCAACCCGATCGCGGGGCTGACGCACAAGCGCCGGCTCTCCGCTCTGGGTCCCGGCGGTCTGTCCCGTGACCGGGCAGGCTTCGAGGTCCGCGACGTCCACCACTCCCACTACGGCCGGATGTGCCCGATCGAGACCCCCGAGGGTCCCAACATCGGCCTGATCGGCTCGCTGTCGACGTTCGGTCGGATCAACCCGTTCGGCTTCGTGGAGACCCCCTACCGCAAGGTGGAGAACGGTCGGGTCACCGACCAGGTCGCCTACATCACCGCCGACGAGGAAGACCGCTACGTCATCGCCCAGGCCAACGCGGTCCTGGACGAGAAGGGTCGCTTCGCCGAGGAGCGGGTGCTGGTCCGCACCCGCGGTGGTGAGACCGTCGACGTCCCCGCCGACGAGGTCGACTACATGGACGTCTCGCCGCGGCAGATGGTCTCGGTGGCCACCGCGCTGATCCCGTTCCTGGAGCACGACGACGCCAACCGCGCGCTCATGGGTGCCAACATGCAGCGCCAGGCCGTGCCGCTGATCCAGTCCCAGTCGCCGCTGGTCGGCACCGGCATGGAGTACCGCGCCGCGGTCGACGCCGGTGACGTCGTCACCGCCGAGCAGGCCGGAGCCGTGACCGCGGTGTCCGCGGACGCGATCGAGGTCGCCCACGACGACGGCACCTACCGCACCTACCGGATGCAGAAGTTCCGCCGGTCCAACCAGGGCACCTGCATCAACCAGCGTCCGCTGGTGCGCGAGGGCGCCCGGGTCGAGGTCGGGAGCCCGATCGCCGACGGCCCGTGCACCGACGACGGCGAGATGGCGCTGGGGCGCAACCTGCTCGTGGCGTTCATGCCGTGGCAGGGCCACAACTACGAGGACGCGATCATCCTCTCCCAGCGTCTGGTGCAGCAGGACGTGCTGACCTCGATCCACATCGAGGAGCACGAGGTCGACGCCCGCGACACCAAGCTGGGCCCGGAGGAGCTCACCCGCGACATCCCCAACGTCTCGGAGGAGAACCTCGCCGACCTCGACGAGCGCGGGATCATCCGCATCGGCGCCGAGGTCACCACCGGGGACATCCTGGTGGGCAAGGTGACCCCCAAGGGTGAGACCGAGCTGACCCCGGAGGAGCGGCTGCTGCGCGCGATCTTCGGTGAGAAGGCTCGCGAGGTCCGCGACACCTCGATGAAGGTCCCTCACGGTGAGTCCGGGACGGTCATCGGCGTGCGCGAGTTCGACCGCGAGGACGGTGACGAGCTGCCCCCGGGTGTCAACCGCCTGGTCCGGGTCTACGTCGCCCAGAAGCGCAAGATCTCGGTGGGCGACAAGCTCGCCGGTCGTCACGGCAACAAGGGCGTCATCTCCAAGGTGCTGCCGATCGAGGACATGCCGTTCCTGGAGGACGGCACCCCGGTCGACGTCATCCTCAACCCGCTGGGTGTCCCAGGCCGGATGAACATCGGCCAGATCCTGGAGATCCACCTGGGCTGGCTGGCCAAGACCGGCTGGGACGTGGCCGAGTACGACGGAGAGTCCGAGGACGACTCCTGGAAGCAGCGCCTGATCGACATCGCCGCCGACAAGGCCGAGCCGGACACCAACGTGGCCACCCCGGTCTTCGACGGTGCGCGTGAGGACGAGATCACCGGTCTGCTCAGCTCGACCCGGACGACCCGCGACGGGGTGCGCCTGGTCCAGCGAGACGGCAAGGCGCAGCTGTTCGACGGGCGTTCCGGCGAGCCGTTCCCGGACCCGGTCTCGGTGGGCTACATGTACATCCTCAAGCTCCACCACCTGGTCGACGACAAGATCCACGCCCGCTCGACCGGTCCGTACTCGATGATCACCCAGCAGCCGCTGGGCGGCAAGGCGCAGTTCGGTGGCCAGCGGTTCGGTGAGATGGAGGTCTGGGCGATGGAGGCCTACGGCGCCGCCTACGCCCTGCAGGAGCTGCTCACCATCAAGTCCGACGACGTGCCGGGCCGCGTCAAGGTCTACGAGGCGATCGTCAAGGGCGAGAACATCCCCGACTCGGGCATCCCGGAGTCGTTCAAGGTGCTCGTCAAGGAGATGCAGTCGCTGTGCCTCAACGTCGAGGTGCTGAGCCAGGACGGCAGCGCGATCGAGATGAAGGACGCCGAGGACGACGTCTTCCGCGCCGCCGAGGAGCTCGGCATCGACCTGTCGCGTCGCGAGCCGTCCTCCGTCGAAGAGGTGTGACGTCCGGGCGTCCGGCTGACCCGCACCCGCGAGTCGCCGGCCGCCGGGGCGCACCCCACCCAGACCCCATTCGAGAACCACAGAACCCCCGAGGGAAGTAGCCACTGTGCTGGACGTCAACTTCTTCGATCAGCTGAAGATCGGCCTGGCGACGGCGGACGAGATCCGCAACTGGAGCCATGGCGAGGTCAAGAAGCCCGAGACGATCAACTACCGCACGCTCAAGCCTGAGCGCGACGGTCTCTTCTGCGAGAAGATCTTCGGTCCCACCCGGGACTGGGAGTGCTACTGCGGCAAGTACAAGCGGGTGCGCTTCAAGGGCATCATCTGCGAGCGCTGCGGCGTCGAGGTGACCCGCTCCAAGGTGCGTCGTGAGCGCATGGGCCACATCGAGCTGGCCGCGCCGGTCACCCACATCTGGTACTTCAAGGGTGTCCCCAGCCGGCTGGGCTACCTGCTCGACCTGGCGCCGAAGGACCTGGAGAAGGTCATCTACTTCGCGGCCTACATGATCACCCAGGTCGACGAGGAGGCCCGTCACCGCGACCTGTCCTCCCTCGAGGGCAAGATCGGCATGGAGCGCGAGCGTCTGGAGAAGCGTCGCGACAACCACGTCAACGAGCGCGCCGCCAAGCTCGAGGAGGACCTCGCTGCGCTGGAGGCCGAGGGCGCCAAGGCCGACCAGCGCCGCAAGGTGCGCGACGCCGCCGAGCGTGAGATGAAGCAGGTCCGTGACCGCGCCGGGCGCGAGCTGGACCGGCTGGAGGAGGTCTGGGAGACCTTCAAGTCGCTGAAGGTCCAGGACCTCATGGGCGACGAGATGCTCTACCGCGAGCTGAAGAACTGGTTCGGCAAGTACTTCGAGGGCTACATGGGCGCCACCGCGATCCAGAAGCGGCTGGAGACCTTCGACCTCGAGGCCGAGGTGGAGTCGCTGCGCGACACCATCGCCAACGGCAAGGGTCAGCGCAAGGTGCGCGCACTGAAGCGGCTCAAGGTCGTCGACGCCTTCCAGAAGACCGGCAACAAGCCGCTGGGCATGGTGCTCGACGCCGTCCCGGTGATCCCGCCGGACCTGCGCCCGATGGTGCAGCTCGACGGTGGCCGGTTCGCGACCTCCGACCTCAACGACCTCTACCGCCGGGTCATCAACCGCAACAACCGGTTGAAGCGGCTGCTCGACCTCGGGGCACCGGAGATCATCGTCAACAACGAGAAGCGGATGCTCCAGGAGGCCGTGGACTCGCTGTTCGACAACGGCCGTCGTGGCCGCCCCGTCACCGGGCCGGGCAACCGTCCGCTGAAGTCGCTCTCCGACATGCTCAAGGGCAAGCAGGGCCGGTTCCGTCAGAACCTGCTCGGCAAGCGCGTGGACTACTCCGGTCGCTCGGTGATCGTGGTCGGTCCGCAGCTCAAGCTGCACCAGTGCGGTCTGCCCAAGCAGATGGCGCTGGAGCTGTTCAAGCCGTTCGTCATGAAGCGGCTGGTGGAGCTCAACCACGCGCAGAACATCAAGTCCGCCAAGCGGATGGTCGAGCGCGCTGTGAGCGGCCTGACCCGCTACGCCGTGGTCTGGGACGTCCTGGAGGAGGTCATCACCGAGCACCCGGTGCTGCTCAACCGTGCGCCCACGCTGCACCGCCTCGGCATCCAGGCCTTCGAGCCCCAGCTGATCGAGGGCAAGGCGATCCAGATCCACCCGCTGGTCTGCACCGCCTTCAACGCCGACTTCGACGGTGACCAGATGGCGGTGCACCTGCCGCTGTCGGCCGAGGCCCAGGCCGAGGCGCGGATCCTGATGCTGTCGACGAACAACATCCTCAAGCCCTCCGACGGCCGCCCGGTGACCATGCCCACCCAGGACATGATCATCGGCCTGTACTTCCTCACCCACCGGGTGGAGCGGGAGCACAAGGGCGACGGTCGGGTCTTCGGCTCCACCGCCGAGGCGATCATGGCCTTCGACCGCGGGGAGATCGAGCTGCAGAGCAACGTCCGCATCCGGATGGGTGGCGACGCCGCTCCGGTGGGCGTGCCGCTGCCCGAGGGCTGGACCGAGGGACAGGCCGTCATCGTGGCGACCACGCTGGGCCGGGCGCTGTTCAACGAGGCGCTGCCCGCCGACTACGAGTACGTCAACGACGAGGTCGGCAAGAAGCAGCTCGGCGTGATCGTCAACAACCTCGCCGAGCGCTACAGCAAGGTCGAGGTCGCCCACGCGCTGGACGCCCTGAAGGACCTCGGCTTCCACTGGGCCACCCGCTCCGGTGTCACCGTCTCCATCGACGACGTGGTGACCCCGGACTCCAAGGCCCAGATCCTCGAGCGCTTCGAGGGCGACGCCAAGAAGGTGCAGGGCAACTTCGAGCGTGGCCTGATGACCGACGACGAGCGCCGCCAGGAGCTCATCGACATCTGGACCCACGCCTCGAACGAGGTCGCCAAGGAGCTGGAGTCCACCTTCGCCTCCGACCAGAGCAACCCGATCTACATGATGGTGCACTCCGGGGCCCGCGGAAACATGATGCAGGTGCGTCAGATCGCCGCGATGCGAGGTCTGGTGGCCAACCCGAAGGGCGAGATCATCCCGCGTCCGATCAAGTCCAACTTCCGTGAGGGCCTGACGGTGCTGGAGTACTTCATCGCCACCCACGGTGCCCGCAAGGGACTGGCGGACACCGCGCTGCGGACCGCCGACTCCGGCTACCTCACCCGCCGGCTGGTCGACGTCTCTCAGGACGTGATCATCCGCGAGGAGGACTGCGGCACCGAGCGCGGCCTGCCGAAGGTCATCGGAGAAGCGACCGAGAGCGGTTCCATGGTGCTGGCGGAGAACGCCGACACCGCGGCGTACGCCCGCACCGTGGCCACCGACGTGGTGCACCCGCAGACCGGCGAGGTGCTGGTGGGCGCCGGCGATGACCTGGGTGACCTCAAGATCGACGAGCTCATCGAGGCCGGCATCGACTCGGTCAAGGTGCGCTCGGTGCTCACCTGCGAGGCCCGGACCGGCACGTGCGCCAAGTGCTACGGCCGGTCGTTGGCGACCGGCAAGATGGTCGACATCGGCGAGGCCGTGGGCATCATCGCCGCCCAGTCGATCGGTGAGCCCGGCACGCAGCTGACGATGCGGACCTTCCACACCGGTGGTGTGGCCTCCGCGGACGACATCACCCAGGGTCTGCCCCGTGTGGTCGAGCTCTTCGAGGCCCGCACCCCGAAGGGTCGCGCGCCGATCGTGGAGTCGGCCGGTCGGGTGGAGATCGAGGAGACCGAGAAGGCCAAGAAGGTCATCGTCACTCCGGACGACGGGTCCGAGGTCCAGGAGTACCCGGTCTCCAAGCGCTCCCGACTGCTCGTCGACGAGGGCGACCACGTCGGCGTCGGCGAGAAGCTGACCCAGGGCACCCCCGACCCGCAGGACGTCCTGCGGATCCTCGGGGTGCGCAAGGCCCAGGAGCACCTGGTCGACGAGGTCCAGGAGGTCTACCGCAGCCAGGGTGTGCAGATCCACGACAAGCACATCGAGATCATCGTGCGGCAGATGCTGCGCCGGGTGCTGGTGCTGGAGCAGGGCGAGACCAGGCTGCTGCCGTCCGACCTGGTCGACCGACCCTCGTTCGAGTCCGAGAACCGTCGGGTGGTCGCCGAGGGCGGCAAGCCGGCGGCGGGGCGCCCGCAGCTGATGGGCATCACCAAGGCGTCGTTGGCCACCGAGTCGTGGCTCTCGGCGGCGTCGTTCCAGGAGACCACCCGGGTGCTGACCGACGCGGCGATCCACGCCAAGTCGGACTCCCTGATGGGTCTGAAGGAGAACGTGATCATCGGAAAGCTGATCCCAGCGGGCACCGGTCTCGAGCGGTACCGCAACGTCCGGGTGGAGCCGACCGAGGAGGCTCGCGCCAACGCCTACACGGTCAGCGGCTACAACTCCTACTACGACGACTTCGGTCAAGGAGACGGCCAGCAGGTCGTGGCGCTGGACGACTTCCCGTCGTTCCGCTCCTACGACAGCTGACACGCCGCGACGTAGGACGGGCCGTCTCCCTGCCGGGAGACGGCCCGTCGTCGTGTGGGGCTCAGACCCGGCGGTGGCACCGGGAGTGGACGGAGGAGGCCTTCACGCCCCTGCTCGTCGACCGCGCGCCCGGGTCGCGGGAAGGCACGCTCTACCTGCTCGCCCTTGTCCTGGACGTCTCCACCTGGCACCAGATGCGCCGGCTGGACGGCCTCGACGTCACGACGACGACGCAGCGTCTCTCGTCCCTGGTGCTGTCGGTCCTGGGTGGCTGACCTCCTCAGCCGCCGCCGTGGTCGGGGGAGCCGGACGCGGGGGCGCCACCGCGGTGTCCGGGGTGATGACCACGTCGAGCTTGCGGGCCACTGGGCGCCAGGCCAGCAGCAGCGCGACGGTGATCGCCCCCGCGGTGGTGAGCAGCAGCGACTCCCAGCCGCGGCCCTGTGCCCAGTCCTCGAAGCCGGCGTACTCGGCGCCCTTCACGAAGAAGCCGTGGAAGAGGTAGACCACCAGGCTCGAGGTGCCCAGCCTGCTGAACCACGTCGTGCGCGACGGGATCCAGGCCAGCGCTGCCAGCGCCATCGCGGCGTCGACGACCAGGACCGCAAGCATCACCGTCATGCCGGGGACCACGGAGAAGCCCAGCTCGGCGTAGGAGTTCCTGTAGTAGAGCCACTCGGTGTCCAGGTGGGACTCCACGAACAGTGCGGGCGCGACCCCGGCCGCGAGGACGAGCAGTCCGCCGATGCGTACCCGGCGCTGTTGCAGCCAGGCGACGTGCTCCGGCTGCGCCACGAGACCGAGGGTGAAGAACGGCAGCAGCCCCAGGACGCGGTCGATGTCGAACAGGTCGAGGGAGAGGGTCGCCCCGATCAGCGACACCACCACCGACAGCGGGAGCGCCCAGCGGACCCGTTGCAGGATCGGCGTGGCCAGGCGCCACATCGCCAGACCTGCGAGGTACCACATGGGCCAGTGCGGATCCAGCCACAGGGTGTCGAACTGCTCGCCGCCCACGACGGTGCGGAAGATGGCGAGCAGCCCTTCGAAGACGAAGTACGGAAGCACGACCGTGGTCGCCAGCGTGCGCAGGTGCCGCCGACTCCAGGTGAAACGGCGCGACAGGTAGCCGGTGAGGATCACGAAGGCCGGCAGGTGCCACAAGTAGAGCCAGTTGTACAGGCGGTCGGTGGCGTAGTTCTCGTCGGCCAGCGTCCAGCTGTGCCCGACGACGACGAGCGTCACCAGGATCAGCTTGGCGTTGTCGAAGAAGGGATCGCGGCCGTCCCTGGCCATCCGACCTCCTGACCTCGTTGGAACAGCCGGTGCAGGCGAAGCGATTGTTCCCGATCCGGGTCAGCGCTAACCGGGTCAGGCAGAAGTCAAGTCGGCCTCAAGCAGGTCTCAAGCGTCGGCGAGCAGGGTGAGGGAGTCGACGAGACGTCGACGAGACCTCAGGGAGAACAACATGAACCGCATGCTCTATCGCCTCGGTCACGCCGCCGCCGCCCACCCGTGGCGCGCGATCGCCACGTGGCTGCTGCTCGTCGTGGCCCTGCTGGGAGCCGGCTCGGCCGTGGGCGGACAGACCCAGGAGAACTGGGACGTGCCGGGCGCACGGGCCAGCGAGGGGGTGGAGCTGCTGCGCGAGCACGTCCCCGGTGCCGGCAACGCCTATGCGCGGGTCGTGGTGCACGACGAGGCCACCCTGGCGCGCACGGACCTCGCCGCGTTGTCCACCCGGCTCCGCGCCCTCGACCACGTCGCGACCGTCTCGGACCCCCAGCTGTCCGAGGACGGCGACACCGCCCTGCTCCAGGTCGGGTACGACGTCCCGGTCACCCACCAGGACATCTTCGAGGACGTCGCTCCCCTGCAGGGGGCGATCGAGCCGCTGCAGGACGCGGGCCTGCAGGTCGAGCTGAGCGGTGCCCTGCCCGACACCGCGGCCGCACCGATGCGCGGCTACGGCGAGCTGATCGGCATCGTCTCGGCCCTGCTCATCCTGATCCTGGCCTTCGGCTCGGTGGTCGCCGCCGGACTCCCGATCACCGTGGCCGTGGGCGGCCTGGTCGCCGGCTCCGGCGGGCTGACCCTGCTGGCCGCCGTAATGGACGTGAGCCCGTCGGCTCCCATGGTCGCCACCATGGTGGGACTCGGCGTCGGGATCGACTACGCGCTGCTGCTGGTGGTGCGCTACACCGAGTACGTCACCGACGGGTTCGACGCCCCGCAGGCTGCCGGGCGCGCGATGGCCACGGCCGGTCGCTCGGTGGTCTTCGCCGCGAGCACCGTGCTGGTCTCGCTGCTCGGACTGCGCCTGGCGAACCTGCCGACGTACTCCGCCTTCGGCTACGCCACCGCCATCGCCGTGCTCTGCGTGATGGTCTCGGCCCTCGTGCTGGTGCCGGCGCTGTGCCGCCTCGCCGGGCGCAAGGTGCTCCCCCGCGCACTGCGACGCCGGCGCACCCGGACCCGGCAGCCACTGATCGGTCGCTGGGCCGCCGTCGTCGGCCGGCACCCCCTGCCCTGGGCGATCGGGGCCGTGGCCGCGATGCTGGTGCTGGCGATGCCCACGCTGGACATGCGCACCTGGCCCCAGGACGCCGCGTCGCAGTCGAGCGAGCTGACCACGCGCCGTGCCTACGACGTCGTGTCGCAGGAGTTCGGCCCCGGCGCCACCACCGACATGATCGTCGTCGCCGAGCTCGACGCGACCTCTCCGGCCGCCGTGGACCGCACCGTCGACCAGCTGCGCGAGCGTGGCGACGTCGCGTCGGTCTCCGAGCCGCAGGTCTCGCCGGACGGCGCCGTGGCCGTGATCGAGGTGACCCCCACCTTCGACGCCGCCGACGAGCGCGCGCCCGGGTTCGTCGACTCGGTACGGGCGCAGGTGCCCGACGGCTTCGAGGTCACCGGTGACCTGCCCTACTTCGCCGACATCACCGACCTGCTGGCCTCGCGGCTCCCCGTCGTGATCCTCTTCGTCGTCGGTGTCTCGGTGGTCCTGCTCACCCTGGTGTTCCGCTCGGTCGTCGTACCGGTCAAGGCCGCCCTGATGAACTTGCTCTCCATCAGCGCTGCGTACGGCGTCATGACCGCGGTCTTCCAGTGGGGCTGGGGTGCCCAGCTGATGGGCCTGGAGCAGCCGATGCCGGTCTCGGCCTGGATGCCGATCCTGATCTTCGCGATCCTGTTCGGACTCTCGATGGACTACGAGGTGTTCCTGCTCTCACGGATCCGTGAGCACTGGCTGGACAGCGGTGACGCCTCCGAGAGCGTGGTCCGGGGGCTCTCCGACACCGGCCGGGTGATCTCGGCGGCGGCGGCGATCATGGTCGCGGTGTTCCTCGGCTTCGCCACGGAGATCGACGTCATCGTCAAGCAGCTGGGGCTGGGGATGGCCGTGGCCGTGCTGCTCGACGCGACCCTGGTGCGGATGGTGCTCGTGCCCGCCACGATGACACTGCTCGGTCGCTACAACTGGTGGCTGCCGGCCTGGCTCGACCGGGCGCTTCCCCACGTGGCCGTCGACGGCAGCGAGCTGCCGGCCGACGCCCCCGCCACCGTCGGCGTGCCCGATCATGCCGGGCCTGCGGGCGAGGAGCCGCGCGAGCTCGCCGGGGTCTAGGCCCCAGACCCGTCGCACCCACGACGACACCCGACCGAGCGCAACACCACCGTGAGAGGAACCACCATGTCTGCAGTCACCGCCCCGGCGAGCCGGGCCTCGTCCGTCCCCACAGCGCCGGGAGCCCCCGTCCACCCGTGGCCACCCGCCCCGGTCGCGCCGAGTGCGGATCCCGCCGTGCCCCAGCTGCACCTGCCGGGGCAGGCGGCCGCACCGGAGGGGCCGCTGGACATGACGATGATGTACCTGATGCACCACGCCTTCCGGCGCGACCTCCGCACGTTCGCCGAGGCGGTGCCACTCACGCCGCTGTCGGACGAAGCGGCGTGGCAGGCGATGACCAGGCGGTGGGCGCTCTTCTCCACCTGCCTGCACCTGCACCACCACGAGGAGGACACCTGGCTCTGGCCGGACCTGATGCGCCGCGTCGAGCCGGAGGAGCGGGCCACGCTCGAGGCGATGGAGGCCGAGCACGCCGAGATCGATCCGGCGCTGGAGGTCTGTCGCGACGGTCTGGCGTGGATGTCGCGCCGACCGGACCGCGAGGTGCGCGCGGCACTGACCGTGCGGCTGGCCGCGGCCCGTGAGGGCCTAGCCCGACACCTCGCGCACGAGGAGAGCGACACCATCGCAATGATGCAGCGGGTCATGACCAGCACCGAGTGGACGGCGCTGGAGGAGAACTTCGGCGAGGGCGTCACCCCCGGGCTCCTGCTGAAGATCGTGCCGTGGGTCCTGCACGAGGTGCCGGCCGAGGTTCGCGAGCAGCTCTTCACCCGGCCCCGGGGGCGCGCCCACCGCGCCGTGTGGCTGCTGACCCGGGGACGGTTCGACCGGACCCACCGCGCCGCCTTCCGACACCTGGAGGGATGAGGCCCGAGTCAGATCCCGAGCAGGTCCCGCTGGTCGCGCCACCACTGGCTGAACAGCGGGATCTGCCACTCCCGCGCCAGGTCGTCGGCCACGTCGGCGTGGCGTACGGCGACCTCGCGCTCGCCGGTCGCGACCGCAGCCATCGCCAAGTAGGCGTCCAAGGGGCCAGAGGCCACCCCGGAACCAGCGACGCAGCTGTTGCCGGAGTAGGGGGCCATCAGCTGGTAGGTCGTCGCTCCCAGCTCGGCGTCCTCGCAGTAGGCGGCCATCGCCCCGGCGAAGGCCCACACGATCTGGGAGAACCAGTCGTGGTGGTCCAGCTCGGGGGGATGGGTGCGCAGCCACTCGCGAGCGCGCTCGTGCTCGCCGCCGCGCCACATCAGGAACGCCAAGGTCGCGTTCGTGGGCAACGGGCTGGCATCCAGCCCCGCGATCATCTCGTCCGGCAGCGGCATGCCCCGCCACATCATCAGTGCGGCGACAACCCCGCCGATGGCCTCCTCGGCCTGCGGGAGCCGGGTCCTGGCGACGACCTCGACGAGGTCACCCATCATCTGCTCGCAGCGCTCCAGCTCTCCCCGCATCGCCAGCCATGGAACGACCATGGAGTCGAGCACGAGCAGTGCGTAGTCGAGGTGCATCGCCGCGGCGATCGGCCGGACCAGGTCGTACTGCTCCCACATCGCGTCGGGCCGGCCGATCTCGGCCAGCGCGATCGAGAGCTGGGTGCGTGCGGTGACCACGGAGTGCCGGTCGTCCTGCTCGAGCGCGATCTTCAGGGCCTCGGTCGACAGCTCGGCACGCAGCTGGGCGCTGCCCGGCGCCCAGAGCGAGTTCACCGCACCCAGGAGCACATCGGTGAGCAGCTCGGGATCGCCCAGTCGTCGAGCCATCGCCAGCGACTCCTCGGTGAGTGCGCGACGCTCCTCGACCCCCGTCCCGTAGTAGAGCTCCAGTGCCAACCCGACCAGGCAGCGGCACCGCAGTGGCGAGTCCTGCGCAGGCAGGGTCTCCAGGCTCCGGCGCAGTGCCTCGACGATCGACTCGTGCACCTCGCCGTGGTGGGCCGACTGCCACAGCGCGCCGCGCACCGTGAGCACGGCGGCCTGCGCCAACAGTCGCGCGTCGTCGAGCAGGCTCGCCGAGTCGATCGCCTGCTGCACGGTGGCGGTGAGGTCGGCCCACTGGCCGGCCCACCGATGGGCCGTGGCGAGACCGGTCAGCACGTCGTACCGGTCGCGCTCGTGGGCGGTCGGGTCGTCGGCCATCGCCACCAGAGCGTGACCGAACAGCTCGGCGGCCTCGTCGTGGGCGTGAGCGCGCAGGCTCACCTCCCCTGCCGCGTGAGCGGCGCGCCACGCTGCAGCGGCGTGGGACGGTCCCGCAGCCAGCCAGTGGCGGGCCGTCTCGGTCTCACGGCCGGGCCGACGCGCGAGCAGCTCCGCGATGCGGGCGTGGTGACGGGCCAGGCGCGACGTCGAGGTCTGGGTCAGCAGGGTGTCGCGGACCAGAGCGTGGTCGAACCTGAAGCGGTCCACGCCGTCCTCGTGGACCAGGCCGACGGCCTGGGCGGTCTCCAGCAGGTCGAGCACCTCGTCCTCGTCCACCGCCGCAGCGCGCGCCAGCAGCGAGAGCTCGAAGGCCCGCCCCACGACGGCCGCCACCTGCAGCGTGCGTCGGGTCTGTCCGGGAAGGCGCTCGAGCCGGCGCAGGATCACCTCCTGGACCGCGGTGGGTGGGTGCGCCTCGGCCAGCACCTCGCCCAGGGCGTCACCTCTGCCCACCAGCCTGGAGTACTCCACCAGGAAGAACGGGTTGCCGTCGGTGCGGCGTTGCAGCGCTGCGGCCTGGTCCTCCGACGGCCGGTGGGAGGTGACCGCATCGACGATGCCGGCCACCGCACGGTCGTCGAGCCCCGAGAGCTCGAGACGCTCGGCGTGGCGCCGGGCGAGGGTCTCGGCGACGTCGGCCAGCGCCCCCTGCGGAGTCGGTCGGTCACGCCACGTGGCCAGCACCAGCAGCGACTGCCCCGTCGAGGCCTCGACCAACAACCGCAGGACCCGGAGGGTGGAGGTGTCGGCCCAGTGCACGTCGTCCAGCACCAGCACCAGGGGCTGGTCCTCGCACGCCCGATGGACGGCTCGGGTGATCTCCTCCCAGATACCGAAGTCGCCTCCCTCGTCACCGGTGAGCTCGGGCAGTGCAGTGCCCAGCTCACGCAGGATCGTGAGCCAGGGGTAGAGCGGAGGGGCGCCGTCGTCCTGGGAGCACCTGCCGACCAGGGCTCGGGCGCCGAGCCGCCGCGCCTCGACCAGGAGCTCTGCGCACAACCGGGTCTTGCCGATCCCCGGCTCGCCCGTCACGGCCGCGAACGAGGCCTGGCCCCCCAGGGCGCGGGCCAGGCAGGCGAGCAGCTGCTCACGCTCCTCGTCGCGACCCAGCATCGGCCAGTCCTGACCGGGCACGGCGGGGCCGTCGGTGGTCGCGTGGGACGCAGCGTCGCCGACGACGCCCCGTCCGGGCTGCGGGGACCGCGCGGCCTGCGCTCCGCTGGGCGCCTGCCACTCCAGCGCCGCGTCCTGGCGCAGGACTCGCCCCTGCAGGTCCTGGAGCTCGGCACCGGGGTCGAGCCCCAGCTCCTCGGCCAGGACCTCGCGCACCTGACCCAGCACCTCCAGGGCGTCGGCCTGGCGCCCCGCCCGCACCAGCGCCAGCGCGCGCAGTCCCCACAGCCGCTCCCGAAGGGGATGAGCAGCGGTCAGCGCCTCCAGCTCCGCCGCCGTCGTGGCGTGGTCGCCGAGCGCGAGCAACGCGCCTGCCCGGTCCTCCATCGCCATGACGCGGAGCTCCTGGAGGTGTCCACGCTCTGCCAGGACCGATGCAGTGTCACCGAGCTCGGTGTACGGCTCGCCACGCCACCAGCCCAGGGCCTCCTCGAGCGAGGTGACAGCCGCCGAGAGGTCGTCGCGGCTCAGGGGCGCGGGCCCCAGCAGGGGAAGGGAGAGTCGGCGATGCTGCTCGGTCACCAGGTCGGCGAACCGGGTGGCATCGACGGCCTCGTCTGGCAGCCGAAGCGCGTAGCCCGGGGCCACGGTGACCAGCACCTGGGCGGTGGAGCGTCGCTCGCGCTGCGGTTCGAGCACCTTGCGCATCCCCGACACGTAGGCCTGCAGGCTGGTCATCGCCCCCGGTGTCGGGGTGTCGCCCCAGAGCAGGTCGATCAGGGCGTCCACCGAGACCGGCCGGCCACCGCCGAGCACCAGGGCGGTGAGGAGCCGGCGTCGCTTGGGCGCGCCGAGGTCGAGGAGCTCACCGTCCCGGTGGACCTCGACCGGGCCCAGCACCGCGATCTGCACGCGGGAAGCATAGGCCCGCCGGGTGGCTCCTAGACTCCCTGACATGGACCACCGGGGTGACAGGGCCGATTCCCCTCCGCGACGGCAGCGGGTCGCGGCGTACGCCGTCCTGCGGCGCGACCGGGACCTGCTGCTGGCGCAGGTCGCCGAGCGGATCCACCAGGACATGTGGACCCTCCCGGGCGGGGGGATCGACCATGGTGAGGATCCGCGGGCGGCCGCGGAGCGCGAGGTCTACGAGGAGAGCGGGCTGCGGGTCAGCATCGGCCGTGTGCTCGACGTGCACTCGCGCCACTTCACCGGACACCGCCCCGACGGCCGGCTCGAGGACTTCCACGGGATCGGAGTGATCTTCGAGGCCCTGGTGCGCCCGGAGTCGCGCGACCAGGAGCCGCAGGTGGTGGAGGTCGACGGCACCACCCGTGCCATCTCGTGGGTCTCCCCGGAGCGGCTGGCCACGACGCCGCTGTCGGCCACCGCTCGGCACGCGGTGTCCCTGCTCTCACCTGCTGAGGAGCTCCAGTGATGAACGAGACCGTGTTCACCTACGGCGCGCCGAACCTGAAGTTCGGCTCCGGAGCCTCGGAGGAGATCGGCCACGACCTCTCGACGTACGGCGCCCAGCGGGTGCTGCTGGTCACCGACGCGGGTGTCGTCGCAGCCGGCCACGCGGCGGCAGTCGCCGAGCACATCGCGGCGTCCGGCATCGAGGTGGAGGTCTTCGACCGGGTCCACGTCGAGCCGACCGACCGCAGCCTGGTCGAGGCTGTCGAGCACGCTCGCGAGACCGGTCCCTACGACGCGTTCGTGGCCGTCGGCGGCGGGTCGAGCATCGACACGGCCAAGGCGGTGAACCTGCTCAGCACCAATCCGGGCGAGCTGATGGACTACATCAACGCCCCGGTCGGCAAGGCGCGCACGCCCCAGGCGCCGCTCAAGCCGCTGGTCGCCGTCCCGACCACGACCGGCACGGGGAGCGAGAGCACCACGATCTGCGTGCTGGACGTGCTCTCGCTGCACGTGAAGACCGGCATCAGCCACCCGCGGCTGCGTCCGACGCTGGCGGTGGTGGATCCGCGCCTGACGATGACCCAGCCGGCCGGGGTGACCGCGGCTGCCGGGATGGACATCTTGTGCCACGCCCTGGAGTCGTGGACCGCGCGCACCTTCAGCTCCTACGAGCGCAAGCGGCCCGAGCAGCGGGTCCCCTACTGCGGGGCGAACCCGGTCGCGGACATGTGGGCGGAGAAGGCGATGGCGCTGCTCGCCGCCTCGTTCCGCCAGGCGGTGAGCGACGGCACCGACGAGCAGGCCCGTGAGCAGATGGCCCTCGCCGCCACCTTCGCGGGGATGGGGTTCGGCAACGCCGGTGTCCACATCCCCCACGCCAACGCCTACCCGATCGCCGGTCGGGTGCGTGACTTCGTGCCCGTCGGCTACCCGCCGGACGAGCCGATGGTCCCCCACGGCATGGCGGTGTGCCTCACCGCGCCCGAGGCGTTCCGCTTCACCTTCGACTCCGACCCGCAGCGCCACCTGGACGCGGCCCGGCTGCTGGGGGGCGAGGTCGCCTCGGGTCCGGATGCGCTGCCGAGCGCCATCAGCACCCTGATGCGCGACATCGGCATGCCCAACGGGATCGGTGCCGTCGGCTACGCGGAGGCCGACGTCGAGGACCTGGTGGAGGGCTCGTTGGCCCAGCAGCGACTGCTCGCCACAGCCCCGCGCGAGGTCGAGGCAGAGGACCTCGCCGGGATCCTGCGGAGGTCGCTCGAGCTCTGGTGACGCCGGTGGGGCAGCCCCGTCAGGCCAGTCGGGTCAGTCAGGTCAGTCGGGTCAGTCAGGTCAGTCAGGTCAGGCGGAGCGCCGGGCTTCGCGATCGCCGGGGGAGCGGTCGTTCGGAGGGCCCTCCCGGTGGGCGTGGTCACGCGCGTAGCTCTGGTCGGCACCCACCCGCTGCACCGCGTTGGCGATGAACTGCCGTCGGCTCTGGTGCCCCACCACCCGCAGCACCCGGGTGGCGCCGGGCACCAGGCGTCGCCCGGTCTCGGCGACCGCCACTGCCCGGGTCAGCGCGCGCACGACGACCTTGCCCGAGGCGCTTCGCTGCAGCCCGAGGGCGTCGCAGGCCTGCTCCCCGAGCAGGTAGCGGCTCAGCCCGGCGTTGAAGCTCAGACCTGCCCGCACCACCAGGTCGGGGACCTCGGCGGCGGCCAGCCCGGAGTTGCGCACCAGGGCCTCGGCCAGCGCCCTGGAGTCGTCGTCAGGGTCGAGCTCGGTGGCAGCCATCAGCCAGAACAGCCGCCAGGCGTCGGCCTCGGTCGCCGGGAGCAGAGCCTCGTCGACGCCCATGAGCCACCCGACGTAGCGCCACAGGTGCATGATCGCCGCCCGCTCCTGGGCGTCGAAGTGCACGCCGAGGCGCTGCAGCCCGCCCATGCAGGCGACGGAGAAGAGCAGGTGGGTGCCGGCCATCTGGATCTGGTTGACCGGGGAGTCCCAGGCCTCGTAGTCCCAGTCAGGGGTGCGGTGCATCCAGCGGCGCACGTGGGCGTGAGTCATCCGCACCTGCAGCGTGGCCAGGACGCCGGGGCCACCCGGCTCCAGCGAGCCCGGCGTGGTCACCTCGAGCCACCACGACGCCGTCTCGACCAGCCGACGCGGTGCCATGGCGTCGAGCTCGCCGGTGCGCATCAGGGGCTTGATGCTGCGCTTGGAGAGGTAACCACCCATCAGGGCCAGCGAGCCCAGGCTCATCAGGCCCAGCACGCCGACCCGGCCCAGGGCCACCTGTCCCGCCCGCACCTGCTCCAGCTCGAGCCAGTACGGAGGCTTGGAGGTGCGGTCGAAGAACTCGGCGACGGACTCGGGGGCCTCCTGCAGCGGCTGCGCGGCGAATCCCTGCGCCAGCGCTGCTCGCACCGCGGCAGCGGTCGCGTCGCCCTCGGCGATGTCTCGGACCACGGCGTCGGCCAGGGGGTCTCCGTCGTGGGCGAAGGTGCGGAACCAGTCGATCTGCGCAGGATCGGGGCGCAGCCGCCGCTCGTCGACGATGCCGCGGAAGTTGCGGCCCAGGCTCTCAGCCGGGTCCGCGATGACGGCGGGGTGCTCCACTGACATGGCGGCCTCCTCGGACGGCTCTGCTGCCTGCGACTCTAGAGGAGGTGGGCGAACCGCTCGGGGTGCACGCATAGGTTGTACCCGATGTCGACTCTCGCCAGCCCCGATCCCGCCGCGGCCTCCGCGGCCTCCGAGGACTCCGTGGCGCTCGCGGCGGCGCTGCGGGCCGCAGGCGTCGCCGAGGTCGACGACTCGGCCCTGGCCCGCTCGCTGTACTCCTCCGACGCCTCGATCTATCGGCTCGCACCGCAGGTCGTGGTGCGGCCGCGCCACGTGGACGAGATCGCCGCGACCCTCGAGGTCGCCCGTGGCAGCGCGACGCCGGTGACGATGCGCGGCGCGGGCACCTCGATCGCGGGCAACGCCGTCGGGCGCGGCATCGTCGTCGACACCCGCCGCCACCTGCACCGAGTCCTCTCGTTGGACCCAGAGGCGCGCACCGCGGTGGTCGAGCCGGGCGCGGTGCACGCCACGCTGCAACGCGCCGCCGCCCGCCACGGGTTGCGGTTCGGCCCCGACCCCTCGACCCACACCCGCTGCACGGTGGGCGGCATGATCGGCAACAACGCCTGTGGCTCGCGGGCTCTGGGCTACGGCAGGACCTCCGACAACGTGGTCGCGCTGCGGGGCCTGACCGCCGCCGGTGCCGGCCTGGACACGCTGCGGGCGGACCTCAGCAGCCTCGTCGAGTCCCGGCTGGGCCTGGTGCGCACCGAGTTCGGCCGGTTCGCGCGCCAGGTCTCGGGCTACTCGCTGGAGCACCTCCTGCCCGAGAACCAGCGGCGGCTGGAGCGGATGCTCGTCGGGAGCGAGGGGACCCTGGCGGTGCTCACCGAGGCGACGGTCTCGCTCGTGGCGGACCCGGCGCACCGCGCCCTGGTGGTCCTGGGCTACGACTCCATGGCGCACGCCGCGGACGCGGTGCCCCTGCTGCTCGAGCACCGACCCGTCGCCTGCGAGGGACTGGACCGCCGGGTCACCGCGGTGGTGACGCCGTCCGCGCGACCCGAGCTGCCCCGGGGAGAGGGCTGGCTCCTGGTCGAGATCGCCGGCGACGACCGTGCCGAGGTGCTCCACCGGTGTGGCCAGGTGGTCGCCACGGCCGACGCCCTGGCGCACCAGGTCGTGACCGACCCGGCCGCGCAGGCCGCGATCTGGCGGGTCCGTGAGGACGGCGCCGGGCTCGCCGCGCGGGCCACCGACCCGCCCGGCCAGCCCGGCTGGGAGGACGCGGCGGTGCCTCCCCAGCGGCTCGGGTCGTACCTGCGCGCGTTCGACGAGCTGCTCGCCGAGCACGGGCTCGACGGAGCGCCGTACGGACACCTGGGCGACGGCTGTCTGCACATCCGGGTCAACTTCGACCTGGTCTCGGCGCAGGGCCGCCGCCGCTACCGCGACTTCGTCGAGCAGGCCGCCGACCTGGCGGTGGCCCACGAGGGCAGTCTCTCGGGGGAGCACGGCGACGGCCGGGCACGCTCCGAGCTGCTGGCCCGGATGTACTCGACCGAGGCGCTGGACCTGATGGCACAGGTCAAGCGGGTCGCCGACCCCGACGACCTGCTCAACCCCGGCGTGCTGGTGCGCCCGGCTCCCCTCGACGCCGACGTGCGGTGGGCGGCGCTCGCCGACCCGGGGCCGGAGGACATCGGGAGGGTCCGGTTGCGACTGCTCGACGACCCCGGCCTGCGCGCCGCGGTCCACCGGTGCACCGGTGTCGGCAAGTGCCTGGCCGACGCCACGGACGGAGGCGGGGTGATGTGTCCGTCGTACCTGGCGACGGGGGAGGAGAAGGACTCCACCCGTGGCCGGGCGCGGGTGCTCCAGGACGCGATCACCGGACGGCTCGAGGGCATCGGGTCCGACGAGGTGGACGAGGCGCTCGACCTCTGCCTGGCCTGCAAGGGCTGCGCGCGCGACTGTCCGACCGGTGTGGACATGGCCACCTACAAGGCCCAGGCGCTGCACCGGCGCTACGAGGGGCGCCGGCGGCCGCGGACCCACCTCACCCTGGGGAGGTTGCCGCAGCTGCTGGCCCGGACGCCGACGGGCGTCGCCCGCGCCGGCCTGCGGGCGGCCCCTCGGCTGGTGGCCCGGCTCGCAGGGGTGGACCCCCGTCGTCGACTCCCGGTCCCGGCCCCTCGACCCGCGTCGCGCCGGACCTGGCCCCCCTCCCCGCAGGCCGACGTCGTGGTGTGGGTCGACACCTTCACCGACCGCTTCGCCCCCGAGGTGCTCGACGCTGCGCTCTCGGTGCTCAGGTCGGCGGGGTGCACGCCGGCCGTGGTCGCGGACGGCGCGAGCTGCTGCGGGCTCACGTTGTTCAGCACCGGTCAGCTCGACGCGGCCGCCTCGTCGGTGCGGACCATGCTCGCCCGGCTCGCCGATGCCGCTCCGGCCGAGCTGCCGGTGGTGGTCCTGGAGCCATCGTGCCTGGCGATGTTGCGACACGACGCGCCGATGCTGGTGCCCGACCATGACCCGGGTCGCTTCCGGAGCCTGGTCGAGCACCTCGCGGCCTGCGACTGGGAGCCTCCGGACCTCGACGGCCTCGAGGTCGTCGCCCAGCCCCACTGCCACCAGGTGGCGGTCGTGGGGTGGGAGGCCGACGCCGCGCTGCTCGAGCGGGCCGGGGCCACGGTGACCCGGGTGGGCGGGTGCTGTGGGCTGGCCGGGGACTTCGGGATGACTCCGGACCACTACGAGGTCTCGCGTGCGGTCTTCGACCACGATCTGGGCCCGGCGGTCGATGCTGCGCCGCCGGGAGCGGCGCTGCTCGCCGACGGCTTCTCCTGCCGGACCCAGGTCGAGGACCTCGCCGGTCGCTCCCCGCTGCACCTGGCCCAGCTGCTGGCCGCCCGGTTGGGCTGAGTGGCGCTGCGGTCGCGTGCTCCCGGGGGCCCGTAGCGATTTTGACCCCCCTCAGGCCACCCGGTAGTCTTGTCGATTGTGCCTGGGATGACCCAGGTCGACATGCGTGCTCGTCGGACGGAGCCCGTAGTGCGGGCGACACACCCGACCGCGGGTAGCGACCCACTCGCTGGCTCACCGGTCACGGTGCGGTGCGCGCGTGCACGGCGCCGAGCGTCGCCCCCGGGCACAACGAGCAGAACTGAGCACGACCAGTACGACCCCAGCACGAAACCCAGTACGAAACACAGCACAACCAGCAGCCTCGACGGAAAGAGAACCACGCGGTGCCCACAATCCAGCAGCTGGTCCGCAAGGGCCGCCAGGACAAGGTGTCGAAGAACAAGACGCCCGCTCTGAAGGGTTCGCCCCAACGGCGCGGTGTCTGCACCCGCGTGTACACCACGACCCCCAAGAAGCCGAACTCCGCGCTGCGCAAGGTCGCCCGTGTGCGGCTCTCCAGCGGCATCGAGGTCACGGCCTACATCCCGGGCGTGGGGCACAACCTGCAGGAGCACTCGATGGTGCTCGTGCGCGGTGGCCGTGTGAAGGACCTGCCGGGTGTGCGCTACAAGATCATCCGCGGATCCCTGGACACCCAGGGCGTGAAGAACCGCAAGCAGGCTCGCAGCCGCTACGGCGCGAAGAAGGAGAAGAGCTGATGCCGCGCAAGGGCCCCGCTCCCAAGCGTCCGATCGACACCGACCCGGTGTACGGCAGCCCCGTGGTCACCCAGCTGGTCAACAAGATCCTGGTGGACGGCAAGAAGCAGACCGCGCAGCGCATCGTGTACGGCGCGATGGAGGGCTGCCGCGAGAAGACCGGCACCGACCCGGTGATCACGCTCAAGCGTGCGCTGGACAACGTCAAGCCGGCCCTGGAGGTCAAGTCCCGCCGTGTCGGTGGTGCGACCTACCAGGTCCCGATCGAGGTCAAGGGCAACCGTGGTCTGACCCTCGCGCTGCGCTGGCTGGTGACCTACTCCCAGGCCCGTCGTGAGAAGACCATGTCCGAGCGCCTGATGAACGAGATCCTGGACGCCTCCAACGGTCTCGGTGCCGCGGTCAAGCGCCGCGAGGACACCCACAAGATGGCCGAGTCGAACCGAGCCTTCGCGCACTACCGCTGGTGATCCCAGCGGGCTGCTGCGGCGCTCGAGCGTCGGTTCCCATCATCTACTACGCAACTCAAGCCTGCGAGTCTCAAGGAGACATCCCCCGTGGCCGTCGACATCACCACTGACCTCAACAAGGTCCGCAACATCGGCATCATGGCGCACATCGACGCCGGCAAGACCACGACGACCGAGCGCATCCTCTTCTACACCGGCATCTCGTACAAGATCGGTGAGGTGCACGACGGTGCGGCCGTCATGGACTGGATGGAGCAGGAGCAGGAACGCGGCATCACCATCACCTCCGCCGCGACCACCTGCTGGTGGAAGGACCACCAGATCAACATCATCGACACCCCCGGGCACGTCGACTTCACCGTCGAGGTGGAGCGGTCCCTGCGCGTGCTCGACGGCGCGGTCGCGGTGTTCGACGGTGTCGCGGGCGTGGAGCCGCAGTCGATGACCGTGTGGCGCCAGGCCAACAAGTACGCCGTGCCGCGGATGTGCTTCGTCAACAAGCTGGACCGCACCGGCGCCGACTTCTTCCGCTGCGTCGACATGATCGTGGAGCGGCTGAACTCCACCCCGCTGGTGATGCAGCTCCCGATCGGCGCCGAGCAGGACTTCCTCGGTGTGGTCGACCTCGTCGGCATGCGCGCGCTCACCTGGCGCGGCGAGACCAGCATCGGTGAGGACTACGAGATCGAGGAGATCCCCGCCGAGATGGCCGACCAGGCCGCCGAGTGGCGCGAGAAGCTGCTGGAGACCCTGGCCGAGAACGACGACGAGGTGATGGAGAAGTACCTCGAGGGCGAGGACATCAGCGTCGCCGAGCTCGAGGCCGCGATCCGTCGCGCGACCCTGGCCGACAAGATCAACCCCGTGCTGTGCGGCACCGCGTTCAAGAACAAGGGCGTGCAGCCGCTGCTCGACGCCGTCATCAAGTACCTCCCCTCGCCGATCGACGTCGAAGGCATCCAGGGCCACTCGGTCAAGGACGAGGACGAGGTGATGGTGCGTCGTCCCAGCGACGAGGAGCCGTTCGCCGGCCTGGCCTACAAGATCGCCTCGGACCCGCACCTGGGCAAGCTGATCTACGTCCGGGTGTACTCCGGGATCCTCGAGGCGGGCACCCAGGTGCTCAACTCGGTGACCGGGCGCAAGGAGCGGGTCGGCAAGGTCTACCAGATGCACGCCAACAAGCGTGAGGAGATCGCCTCGGTCGGCGCCGGCCAGATCGTCGCGGTCATGGGTCTGAAGGAGACCAAGACCGGTCACACCCTGTGCGACTCAGGCAGTCCCGTCGTCCTGGAGTCGATGACCTTCCCGGCCCCGGTGATCGAGGTCGCGATCGAGCCCAAGACCAAGGGCGACCAGGAGAAGCTGGGCATGGCGATCCAGCGGCTCTCCGACGAGGACCCGACCTTCACCGTCAAGACCGACGAGGACACCGGCCAGACGATCATCGCCGGCATGGGCGAGCTCCACCTGGAGATCCTGGTCGACCGGATGAAGCGCGAGTTCCGCGTCGAGGCCACCGTCGGCAAGCCGCAGGTCGCCTACCGCGAGACCATCCGCCAGAAGGTGGCCAGCCACTCCTACACCCACAAGAAGCAGACCGGTGGGTCCGGCCAGTTCGCAAAGGTGATCGTCTCCCTCGAGCCGAACCTCGACCCCGAGACCGGCACCGGCGCGGGCTACGAGTTCGCCAACAACGTCACCGGCGGCCGTGTCCCGCGCGAGTACATCCCGTCGGTCGACCAGGGCGCCCAGGAGGCGATGGAGTTCGGTGTGCTCGCCGGCTACCCGATGGTCGACGTGAAGTACACCCTGGAGGACGGCGGCTACCACGACGTCGACTCCTCCGAGCTGGCCTTCAAGATCGCCTCGATCGCGGCCTTCAAGGAGGCGGCCCGCAAGGCCAAGCCCGTGCTCCTGGAGCCGATGTTCAAGGTGGAGGTCACCACGCCGGAGAGCTTCCTCGGCGACGTCATCGGCGACATCAACTCTCGCCGCGGGCAGGTCAACAACATGGCCGAGCGCTCGGGCGACCGAGTGGTCGAGGCCCTGGTGCCGCTGTCGGAGATGTTCGGGTACGTTGGGGACTTGAGGTCCAAGACCTCCGGTCAGGCGTCGTACTCGATGGAGTTCGACTCGTACGCCGAGGTTCCGCAGAACGTCGCCGACGAGATCGTCAAGAAGGTCCGCGGCGAGTAGCCGAGAACCTCAGCACCGCAAACGAGTCAGAGAAACAACAACAGGAGGAGCCCACCGTGGCCAAGGCTAAGTTCGAGCGGACTAAGCCGCACATCAACATCGGCACCATTGGTCACATCGACCACGGCAAGACGACGTTGACGGCTGCCATCTCCAAGGTCTTGCACGACAAGTACCCGAACTTGAACGAGGAGTCGCCCTTCGACTCCATCGACAAGGCGCCCGAGGAGAAGCAGCGCGGAATCACCATCTCGATCGCGCACATCGAGTACCAGACCGAGGACCGGCACTACGCCCACGTCGACTGCCCCGGTCACGCCGACTACATCAAGAACATGATCACCGGCGCGGCCCAGATGGACGGCGCGATCCTGGTCGTGGCTGCCACCGACGGTCCGATGCCGCAGACCAAGGAGCACGTGCTCCTGGCCCGCCAGGTCGGCGTGCCCGCGATCGTCGTGGCGCTCAACAAGTGCGACATGGTCGACGACGAGGAGCTCATCGAGCTCGTCGAGATGGAGGTCCGCGAGCTCCTCTCCGAGTACGAGTTCCCCGGCGACGACATCCCCGTGGTGCGCGTCGCGGCGTTCCCGGCTCTCAACGGCGACGCCAAGTGGGCCGAGTCCGTCGGTGAGCTCATGGAGCAGGTCGACAGCTACATCCCGCAGCCGGAGCGCGACGTCGACAAGCCGTTCCTGATGCCGGTCGAGGACGTCTTCACCATCACCGGCCGCGGCACCGTGGTCACCGGCCGCATCGAGCGCGGCATCGTGAAGGTGAACGAGGAGGTCGAGATCATCGGCATCCGCGACAAGTCGCAGAAGACGACCGTCACCGGTGTCGAGATGTTCCGCAAGCTGCTCGACGAGGGCCAGGCCGGTGAGAACGTCGGCCTGCTGCTTCGTGGCACCAAGCGCGAGGACGTCGAGCGCGGCATGGTCGTGATCAAGCCGGGCACGACGACCCCGCACACGAACTTCGAGGCGTCGGTCTACATCCTGTCCAAGGAGGAGGGCGGGCGTCACACCCCGTTCTTCAACAACTACCGCCCGCAGTTCTACTTCCGGACCACCGACGTGACCGGCGTGGTGACCCTCCCCGAGGGCACCGAGATGGTCATGCCCGGCGACAACACCGAGATGTCGGTCGAGCTGATCCAGCCGATCGCCATGGAGGACGGTCTGAAGTTCGCGATCCGCGAGGGTGGCCGCACCGTCGGCGCCGGCCGGGTCACCAAGATCACCAAGTGATCCCCGCAGGTGGCCGCCGAGTCTGACGTGCCCGGGAGAACCCAGCGGCGCACAGCGACCACCTGAGCAGGCAGCCGAAGGGCCCCGTCCGTGAGGACGGGGCCCTTCGTGCCGTCTCGGTGTCGGACGCGCGGTCGGCTCTGCCTAGGATCGAGCCCGTGAGCGCCGAGACCACCCCCGCCCAGTCCCGCGAGGAGCGACCGCGGGCGATGGTGCGCTCCTTCGCCCGCCGCGGCAGTCGGCTCAAGGCCGGCCAGCAGGCGGCGTGGGACGCGCACCGGGAGCGGTGGGTGCTGCCCGACGACGTGGCGGGGCGCAGGTTCGAGGCCCAACGTTGGTTCGGCCGCAGTGCGCCGCTCGTGGTCGAGGTCGGCTCGGGCAACGGCGAGTCGCTGGTCACGATGGCCGCGGCCCGGCCAGAGGTCGACGTGCTCGCGCTGGAGGTCTGGCGTCCCGGTGTCGCCGGGACGCTGCGCCGGCTCCACCTCGAGGGGGTCCAGAACGTGCGACTGCTCATGGCCGACGCCCAGGAGGCGCTGCCGGTGATGTTCGGGCCGGGCGAGCTCGCCGAGCTGTGGACGTTCTTCCCCGACCCGTGGCACAAGCTGCGCCACCACAAGCGCCGCCTCGTGGGGCCGGAGTTCTCCGGCGTGGTCGCCGACCTGCTCGAGCCCGGCGGCCACTGGCGGCTCGCCACCGACTGGGCCGACTATGCCGAGCACGTGACCTCGGTGCTCGCGAGCCAGGACCGCCTGGTCGGGGGCCAGGTGGAGCGCTGGGAGGCACGCCCGGTCACCAAGTTCGAGCGCCGCGGACTGTCCGAGGGTCGCGTGATCCACGACTTCGACTACCGCAGGCGCACCTAGCGGCCCGCCTCGCGAGATGAGTCGGGTGACCGCCGAGCCCGGGCCACCCCGCGCCCGGGAGCGACCCCGTCCCCGTCCCCGGCCCGGCTGCCACTACTGGCTCGGGTGGTCACCCGTCCCCGCACCGACCAGGGCCTCGACTGCTGATCGGAAGACCTCGGTGTGGCGTGCGACGTCCGCATCGGTGTGGTGCGGGCACAGCAGCGCCATGTTGTGGAACGGCGTGAGCAGGACGCCGCGGTTCAGGGCCCACAGGTGCATGAAGGACTCCAGCTCGTCGTCGACGGCCGCAGCTGCGGCGGCGCCGTCGTGCGGCGGCGGGCAGAACCAGTACTCCGCGCGGCACCCGAGCTGCTGGACGTGCCAGGGCAGCTCGTGGTCAGCGATCACCTCGGCCACGCCGTGGGCCCAGCGAGTGGCGAGCGGGACGGCTCGGGCGAAGTCCTCCTCGCGCAGCGAGCTGGACAGCGCGGCCCGGGCGGCTGCCATCGCCAGGGCGCTGCCGGTCAGGGTGCCGCCGACCCCGGCGACGTCGATCTCGTGGCCGCGCATCGGCCCCTCGAGCCGCTCGGCGACCTCACGGGTCATCCCGTACGCCGCGACCGGGACCCCACCGCCGATCGGCTTGCCGACCACGACCAGGTCCGGGTCCAGACCCCACGCAGCGGTGGCCCCGCCGGGACCGGCGCACAGCGTGTGCGTCTCGTCGACGATCCAGAGCACGTCGTGGCGCCTGGTCAGCTCGCGCACGCCCTCGAGGTAGCCCTCGTCGGGCAGGATCATCCCGATGTTGGTCAGGGCCGGCTCCATCAGCACCGCCGCGACGTCGCCGTGCCCGAGGGCGGCGTCGAGTGCCTCGAGGTCGTTGAACCGCACCACTCGCGTCGTCCGGGCGACGTCCACCTGTGGTCCGAGCGCCCCGGGGCGCGGCACGACCCGGTCACCGTCGAGCACCGCGAGGGTCTCGTCCACCGTGCCGTGGTAGCACCAGTCCATGACGGCGATGCGGGGACGGCCGGTGAGGTGGCGGGCGAAACGCAGCACGAACCGGTTGGCGTCGGTCGCACTCATCGCGAACTGCCACCGGGCGAGCCCGAAGCGTCTGCGCAGCTCCTCGGCCACCCAGACCGCGTCGCTGCTCGGCAGCATCGTGGTGATCCCGTGGCGCGCCCGCTGGGCGACCGCGTCGGCGACCTCGGGCAAGGCGTGGCCGGTCATCGCCCCGGTGTCCCCCAGGCACAGGTCGACGTACTCCCGCCCGTCCACGTCGGTGAAGCGAGCTCCCGATGCCTCCTCGACGAACACCGGGAACGGGCCGGCCCACCTGGTCATCCAGGGCATCGGCACGCCCGCGAGCAGGCTGTCGTCGGCCTGCCGCGCCAGAGCGGCGGACCGAGGGTGCGAGTCGACGTAGCGTGCTTCCTCGATCGACATGAGTGACCCGAGTCGGGTCCGGTCGATCATGCCGAAAGCGTAGAGACTCGGGGCCGGAGCGCGAAGGACTGGCCGGCAAATATCTGATCCAGTGCCGCGTCAGTGTCGACAGGGCCGGTCCGCGACGATCAGGTGTGGTCCGGGCTCCCGGTGAGCCGTCGTCGACCGCTCACCTCGGCGGCGAGCCGCGCGGTGTCGCGCTCGCGGCGCTGCGCGAGCACAGCAGCGAGGAATGCCTCGGGAGCGGTTCCGGCCGGCGGCGGAGGAGCGGCGTACTCCAGCATCGAGTCGGCCAGACGCACGGCAACGGCCTGCCGGGAGGCCGGGTCGAGGCCCGGTGCGCGGCGCAGGAACTGCCGCGTCGCGACGGCCAGCGCCACCGGCGGGTCGGCGATGTCGGCGCTGCGCGCCCACGAGCTCAACCAGGGCGGGCACTGCAGCGGTGGAGCCAGGGTCAGGCCGAACCGGTCGCGCACGACGTAGGTGCCGGCGACCAGGTCACCGATGCGTTGGCCCCGCGGGGAGAACAGCGCGCAGAACAGCGCGGGTGCACCCGAGAGGAGGTAGATCTCCACGACGCCGACCAGAGAGCGCACCAGGCTGTGGCGAAAGCTGATCGCCCCGCCGTCGCGCCGCACCGCGCGCAGCCCGGTGATCAGCTTGCCGAGCGTGCGGCCGCCGGTGAGGGTCTCCAGGGCCGCAGGCAGCCCGACCAGCACTCCGGCAACCAGCAGGATCCCGACCACCGCGAGCAGGGCCTGGTCCAGCACGGGCGAGATCACCGCACTGAGCACGGTGCCGATCAGGATCAGGCCGATCGCCAGCAGCACGTCGATGAGACCGGACACCGCACGGATGCCCACGCTCGCCACGGGGATCTCCAGCGCGACGGCCTCGCCGGTCAGGACCAGGTCGTCCTGTGCCATCGCCGACCCCCGCGAGACCGCGGCGCCGGAGCGCCAGGTCGCGTCCGGCTCGCTGCGGCCGGGCGGGTCGGTCCGCTCGATCATGGGGCTCACCGTACGACGCGCCTCGGTGGGGCCGGCGCCGTACGGTGAGCCCATGGACCTCGACGCGCTCGTCACCGTGCACGGCGACGACTGGCGCCGGCTCGACGCGCTGTCCAAGCAGCGCCGGTTGAGCGGAGCCGAGGCCGACGAGCTGATCACGCTCTACGTCGAGGTGACCACGCACCTCTCGATGCTGCGATCGCGGTCCCCGGACGCCGAGCTCATCGCCTACCTCTCCGCCGTCCTGTCGCGCGCCCGGGGCCGCCAGACGGGAACCCACACGACCTCCTGGCGAGCGGTGGGCGACTTCTTCACCAGCTCCTTCCCTGCTGCGCTCTACCGGGCCCGGCGCTGGTGGGTGGGCACCGCGCTGGTCAACCTCGCGCTGGCTGCCCTGATGGGCTGGTGGTTCCTGCGGCACCCCCAGGTGGAGACCGAGCTGGTCGGCGCCGACCAGGCGCGCCAGATCGCTCAGCAGGACTTCGAGGGCTACTACTCCACCTACGACGCCAGCCACTTCGCTGCTCAGGTGTGGACCAACAACGCATGGGTGGCCGCACTGTGCATCGCATTCGGGGTCTTCGGACTGCCGGTCCTCTACGTGCTCTTCCAGAATGTCGCCAACCTGGCCCTCATGGGGTCGCTGATGATCCGCGCGGACCGGGGAGAGCTCTTCTTCGGCCTGATCCTCCCGCACGGGCTGCTGGAGCTGACGGCCGTCTTCGTCGCAGGCGGCGTGGGCCTGCGGCTGTTCTGGTCGTGGGTGAGCCCGGGTGCCCAGACCCGCGGCGCCTCGCTGGCCCGCGAGGGGCGTGCGGCCGGCGGCATCGCGCTGGGGCTGGTCGTCGTGCTCCTGGTCTCGGGGGTGATCGAGGCGTTCGTGACGCCCAGCCCACTTCCGACCTGGGGGCGCATCGCCATCGGTGTGCTGGCCGAGCTGGCGTTCCTCGGCTACGTCTTCGTGCTGGGTCGCACGGCCGCGCGCCGCGGGGTGAGCGGCGACGTGGGGTCGGAGCGACTGGAGGCCCAGGTCCTCACCGCCGAGTGACCCCGCGGGCTCAGAGGCGCCCCTGCGCCTTGAGCCAGAGGTAGTGGTCGGCCACGTCGACCGGAAGGCTGTCGGGCGTCGAGACCACGACGCGTGCCCCGCTGGTGGTCAGGGCCCGGCGAGCCGCTCGGTCACGTTGCCGGCCCGAGGCTGCACCGGCCGCTGCATAGGCCTGCGCCGCGGTGCCGACCGGCCCGTCGGCGACCGGGTCGCCGGTCGCTGCCACGAGCACCTCGTGCCGACGAGCGAGCGTGGGGAGGAGGGGCAGCAAGCCGTGGTCGGCTGCCGCGGCGTCCAGCGAGGTGAGCACGACCAGCAGGCCGCCCCGGGAGGAGGGCCGGCTCGCGGCACCGGCCAACAGCTCCCAGTCGGCCTCGACGAAGGCCGGCTGCAGGTCGCCGAGCGCGGTCTGGAGTCCCGGCAGCACGCCGTGGCGATGACCCGAGGACAGCTGGAGGCGGAGCCGGTCGTCGCCGGCCACCACGTCGACCAGGTCACCTGCCCGGCCGGCGAGCGTCGCGAGCAGCTGCACCGCCTCCAGGGCCGCGTCGAGCCGGGGGACGTCGGCGACGCGGGCTGCGGAGGTGCGCGAGGTGTCGAGCACGATGACCACGCGCCGGTCACGTTCGGGCTGCCAGGTGCGCACCACGGTGGTGCGGTTGCGGGCGGTCGCCCGCCAGTCGATGCTCCTCCAGTCGTCGCCCCGGACGTACTCGCGCAGGGAGTCGAACTCGGTGCCCTGGCCGCGGACGCGGACCGCGGTGCGTCCGTCCATCTCGCGCAGCATCGCCAGCCGGCTCGGGAGGTGCTTGCGCGACTCGAAGGGCGGGGCGACCCGCAGCTCGCCGGGCCCGTGCGCCGAGACCTGGCGCCCGGCGATCGTCAGGGGGCCGCGCGAGCGCACCGTCACGCGGTCGGCGTGGAGCCGGCCCCGCCGGCCGGGCAGCAACGCGGTGGTGAGCCGCACCTGCTCACCCGGGCCCAGCCGGAGCCGGTGGCGGTTGTCGGTCGCTCCGGCGCTGGGCTGCCAGGCGTCGCGCAGCCGACCGCGCAGCCGCCGGCGCCCACGGTTGGCGACCAGCAGCGAGGTCTCACCGGGTGTCCCCTCCCGACAGGGCGGGACCGGGGCTCGGGTGATGTCGAGGGCCTGCGGACGAGGCGCCAGGGCGGCGTCGACCAGCACCAGCACCAGCACCGTCCCGATCCATGCCCAGGCGGTGCTCGGGGCCGGGCGCACCAGCACTGCGGCCACTCCGCAGAGCAGGAGCAGCGGCGCTCTCCCCGTCAGGTACACCGGGGGCTCCTCACCCACGTACGCCCGTGCCGCTCGCAGGTCGTGATGGGCCTCATCGCGGGACCGGGACCGACTCCACGGCTGTGGCCAGCACCCGTTCGGCGCTGACGCCCTCCAGCTCTGCGGACGGCGTCAGGACCATCCGGTGCGCCAGGGTCGCGGGAGCCAAGGTCTTCACGTCGTCGGGCGTGACGAAGTCGCGCCCGTTGAGCCAGGCCCATGCCCGGCTGGTCCGCAGCAGCGCGGTCGCCCCGCGGGGGCTCACGCCGAGCTGGATCGACGGGCTCGAGCGGGTGGCCCGTGCCAGGTCGACGACGTAGCCGCACACCTGGGGGGTCACCGAGACCTCGCGGACGGCGCGGACGGCCTCGGCGAGGGTCTCCCCGGCGGCGACCCGCCGCACCCCGGCGGTCTCGAGGTCGCGGGGGTCGAAGCCCGACGCGTGGCGTCGCAGCACCTCGATCTCGTCCTCACGCTCCGGCACGGGGAGCGTCACCTTGATCAGGAATCGGTCCAGCTGCGCCTCCGGCAGGGGGTAGGTGCCCTGGAACTCCACGGGATTCTGGGTCGCAGCGACGAGGAAGGGCCGGGGGAGCGGGTGCGTGACGCCGTCCACGGAGACCTGTTGCTCCTCCATCGCCTCGAGCAGTGCCGACTGGGTCTTCGGCGGCGTGCGGTTGATCTCGTCGGCCAGGAGCAGGTTGGTGAACAACGGACCCGGGCGGAAGCTGAGCTCACCGCGGTCCAGCAGCATGGACCCGGTGATGTCCCCGGGCATCAGGTCGGGGGAGAACTGCACCCGCTTGGTCTGCACGCCCAGAGCGGTCGCGAGCGCCCTCACCAGCAACGTCTTGGCGGTGCCCGGCACCCCCTCGAGCAGCGCGTGCCCCTCGCACAGCAGGGCGATGAGCAGGCCCGCCACCGCGGAGTCCTGGCCGACGACCACCTTGCCGACCTCGCGCCGCACCTCGAGCAGCGACCGGGCACCGGACCGGTCACCTGGGTCACTCAGGTCACTCGGCTCACTGACATCGTCGACGGTCCGCTCGTCGGTTCCCCCGGGGGGAGGAGTGGTGCTCATCGCGGGTCCTTCCGCTCGGTGGGCGAGGTGTCGGTCTCAGCAGTGGGGGCAGGGAGCAGGTCGTGCAGCCGAGCCGCGAGGGCCACCAGGCTGCGGTCGTCGGGGACGGGCCCGTCATGAAGCAGACCGGCGACCTCCTCCTGTGTCAGCGACGCATGGGCCTCGGTGCTGCGCAGCCGGCTGTGGACCTGGACGGCGAGATCGGCGTGCGTGGTCCCCGGTGACAGGCCCAGCCGTTCGCGCCACCGGGCGCGGGCGTCGGCCCGCAGCGCGTCGGCCGCGTGCTGAGGGTCCTTGGCCGCCCGGTAGAGCCGGCCCCTGCTGGCTTCGGTCTCGTCGGCGGGCACCGTGACCGGGAGCGGCTCGACCACGAGCGGGCCGAAGCGTCGCCCCCGCCACAGCAGCAGGGCGGCCAGCCCCGCCCCCACCAGGATCAGCGCGGGGACCAGCCAGCCGGGGAGCAGGGCGGAGAGGGCAGCGGAGTCGGCCCTGGTGTCGGTGACGTCGAGGTCGTCGGCGTCGGCGACGTACCAGACCAGCCTCGGGTTGCTGCCGAGCAGTCGCAGCAGCAGGGCAGCGTTGTCAGCCTCGTCGATCCGGTCGTTGGTCATCGTGTCGGCGGCGCCGAGGGCGAAGGTCGATCCGATGCGGAGCAGCAGTCCGGGCAGCTCCGCGCCCGACCCCGTGGTGAAGCAGGTGTCGTGGTCGACCGAGACCGGTGCCCCGAGCGGCTCGTAGGTCGGACCGGACCCGTCGAGGCTCAGGTCTCGCGCGAGCTCCAGGTCGCACCCGGCCTCAGTGGTGCCACCGGTCGCCGAGCCGACCCTTGCCCCCACGCGGAGCTCGTCGAGCGCGAGCTGGGTGGGGGAGACCAGCACGGTGGCGCCGGCGCGCTGCCGGGCCTCCCGCACGCTGGCGTAGGTGGACGTGCCGAGCTCACCGGTCGAGGTCACCAGGAGCGTGGTGCCCTTCTCGACCGAGGTGCGCGACAACGCGGCGTCGGTGGTCACCACCGTGACCTCCACGCCCTCGGCCTCGAGCACCTGCGCGAGCGCCCGGGACCCCTGCTCGCGGGGGTTCTCCGGGTGCTGGGGCACCGCAGGTCCCCCACGTGACAGGTTCGCCCACGTGAGCAGGCTCGCACCGACGACCAGGACGGCCAGCAGGCCCAGTCGGCCTCGACGCCGGCTCCTGGGGGTCTCGAGCTCGGTGCTCACCGCGGCACCGCCAGCTCCCGACCGGGTCCGGTCGGGGTCACGGGGCGGGCGCGGCGCAGGTCGGCCTCGAGATCGAGCATCGCCGCCACCTCGGCCCGGCCTGCCGAGCGCGCGCCGTAGACCACGCGGTCGAAGGTGTCGGCCGCCCGGACGAGGGCGGCTCGCGACTCGGGGAAGCATCGCGCCACGTCGGCGAACACCTCGTGGGCGGTGCGGCCGGGTGCGTCGTCGAGGACGCCGCGCTCCACGCACCGCCGGGCCAGGGCACGCGCGGCGTCGGCCAGCGCCTGGTCGAGCCGGCCGTCGTCCAGGGCGCGCTGTGCCTGCTCGCGGAGCAGGTCGGCGCTCACCTCGACGCCGAGCACCCCTGCGGGCTGCTGCTCGGGAGCCCGCCGGTCGCGGCGGACCCGGGTGAGCGCGGCCACGAGCACGCCGAACACGACGAGCGCGACCAGCCCGGCCAGCAGGAGGCCGACCGCTGAGCCCGTCGCTGCGCCGCTCAGCGCGTCCAGCTTCTCGGTGAGCCAGTCCCAGAACCGATCGATCAGCGTGGGGTGGGGGTACTCCGGCCCGGAGAGCTCACGCTCGAGCAGACGTCGGGCCTGCTCCGGGCTGGGGTCCAGGCTCACGCCGCTGACGCCTCGGCGATGAGCTCCACGTCGAAGGCCTCCTTGCGGATCCGCTGGTCGAGGTACTGCAGGACGGTGACGGCGGCGGTGAAGGGGGTGACCAAGGAGTAGGAGATCAGCATGCCGACGTAGGCGCCGAGGACGTAGACGAGACCGGCCCACTCCTCGGGCACCAGCAGGAACCCGAAGGTGCCGGCGAGGGAGAAGGGCATCGAGAGCAGGCTCGAGGCGATGCCGGCGATGATCTGGGTGAGCAGCATGATGCCGAAGATCCGCCAGAACTGCTGGCGCGAGAGTGCCCCGGCGCGACGCAGGGACGCCACCACGCCGAGTCGCTCGAGCACCAGCGCCGCGGGGGCCAGGACGGCGAAGCGGGTGTAGAACCACACGATGGCGACCAGGCCGAGAAGGCCCAGGAGCACCCCCACCAGCACCCCGACGACGGGGTTGAGGGCGAGTGCGAGCGTCACCCCGATGCCGAGGGCCACGACCAGGGGGACGGCCGTGATCAGCCAGGTGAGCAGGGACAGGCCGATCAGTCGCAGGATGCGCCCGCGGACCGCTGCCCAGGCCTGGGCGGAGGTGACCTTGTGGCCGAGCACCGCCTGTGCGACCACGTGCACGACGAGGCCGGTGACGATCAGGACCGCCAGCGCCGCCAGGAACTGCCCGGCGTAGACGAGCAGGAGCGACGCGGGGACGTCCGGGGCCTCAGGCTCCGCGCCGGGCGGTGGAGGGGCGAAGACCTCCTCACCCATGGGCCCGGCCAGACGACCCGCGACCGCGAGCAGCACCGAGGCGAGCGTGGGCAGCAGGAGGAAGCCGGTCATCACCACGGCGGCGATGCCGATCATCGCGCGGGGGTTGCGGCGAAGGGCGGCGAAGGCGCCGTCGTACATGTCGCCGATCTTGAGCGGCCGCAGCGACACGATGCCGGGCTTGTGGGCCGCTGGGGTCGGCTGCCAGCCGGGGGGCGGGGGCCAGCCCGGTTGCTGCGACCCGGGCGGGGGTGGTGCCGTCGGTGCGGGAGCGCCGGGGCGGGGCGGTCGGGGGGCCGTTCCCGGAGCCGTCCAGGACTGGTCCCCCGAGGACGCGGGCGGTGTGGTGTCGGCATCGCTCACCCCACCATTGGACCATCCGCGGCGATCGCGGCCCGGATTTGCTCTCGGTTGCCACGTCTGACACGATGTTCCGGTTGCTCCGGCGGGGTCGCCGGGGCGCGGGTATGACATTTGACTGCTGAATCGGTGTTCGGATCGAGGGCAGTCTGCTGCGCCCGTGCCGCACCGTGAGACCCTTCTCCGCCCGATGTCGAGTCGGGCAGCCATCAACGCCTCTCGTGCAGGGTGCGAGTCGCGCTGCGATAGCAGACGCGACACGCCCGACCGCGGGGGTGTGGGTGGGGAGCAGTCACCGACGAGAAGTGAGGACGGCTGATGGCGGGACAGAAGATCCGCATCAGGCTTAAGGCCTATGACCACGAGGTCATCGACACCTCTGCGCGCAAGATCGTGGACACGGTCACGCGCACGGGTGCGAAGGTGGCCGGCCCGGTGCCGCTGCCGACGGAGAAGAACGTCTACTGCGTCATCCGGTCGCCGCACAAGTACAAGGACTCGCGCGAGCACTTCGAGATGCGCACCCACAAGCGGCTCATCGACATCATCGACCCGACCCCCAAGACGGTCGACTCCCTGATGCGTCTCGACCTGCCCGCCGGCGTCGACATCGAGATCAAGCTCTAAAGGGGCGCGACGTCATGACCATCGAACGAAACGTGAAGGGCCTGCTCGGCACGAAGGTCGGCATGACCCAGGTGTGGGACGCCGACAACCGCGTCGTCCCCGTCACGGTGATCGCGGCGGGCACCAACGTGGTGACCCAGGTCCGCGAGCCGTCGAAGGACGGCTACAACGCCGTGCAGATCGGCTTCGGCGAGATCGAGGGCCGCAAGGTCACCAAGCCGCGCGCCGGCCAGTTCGAGGCCGCCGGGGTGACCCCGCGGCGTCACGTGGCCGAGATCCGCACCGCCGACGCGTCGTCGTACACCCTCGGGCAGGAGCTCAGCCCCGAGATCTTCGGCGCCGGCGACCTGGTCGACGTGACCGGCACCAGCAAGGGCAAGGGCTTCGCCGGCGTCATGAAGCGTCACGGCTTCCACGGCGTCTCCGCCTCCCACGGTGCCCACCGCAACCACCGCAAGCCCGGCTCCATCGGTGGCTGTGCCACCCCGGGTCGGGTCTTCAAGGGTCTGCGCATGGCCGGTCAGATGGGCGGGGAGACCGTCACGACCCAGAGCCTGACCGTGCACGCCGTCGACGCCGACAAGGGCCTGCTGCTGCTCAAGGGCGCCATTCCCGGCGCCAAGGGCAGCCTGGTCATGGTCCGCTCCGCAGCCAAGAAGGGTGATGCCCAGTGAGCCCCGCCTCGAAGTCCGCAGCCACGGCGGTCTCGGTGGATCTCCCGGCCGAGATCTTCGACGTCGAGCCCAACGTGGCTCTGATCCACCAGGTCGTGGTGGCCCAGCAGGCCGCCGCCCGCCAGGGCACACACGCCACCAAGACCCGCGGGGAGGTCCGCGGTGGTGGTCGCAAGCCCTACAAGCAGAAGGGCACCGGTCGCGCTCGACAGGGGTCGATCCGTTCGCCCCAGTTCACCGGTGGTGGCACCGTGCACGGTCCGCAGCCGCGCAGCTACGACCAGCGCACGCCCAAGAAGATGAAGGCCGCTGCTCTGCGCGGCGCCCTGTCCGACCGCGCTCGCGGCGGGCGGGTGCACGTGGTCTCCGGTCTCGTCGAGGGCGAGACCCCCAGCACGAAGACTGCGCTGGCGGGTCTGCGCGAGCTCACCGGCTCCCGTCGGGCGCTGGTGGTCCTCGACCGTGCCGACCAGGTCGCGTGGCGCTCACTGCGCAACGCCGCCGAGGTGCACCTGATCGCGGTCGACCAGCTCAACACCTACGACGTGCTGCTCGCCGACGACGTCGTCTTCACCCAGGCCGCCTTCGACGCGTTCGTCGCAGGCCCGCGTGCGGGCAAGTCGGTCAAGGCGACGGCGACCTCCAGCGAGGCCCAGGAGACCCCAGCCGCTGAGGCGGACGCCACCAGCGAGACCGAGGGGAGCGAGTCGTGAGCACCTTCCACAAGGACCACCGCGACGTGATCATCAAGCCGATCGTGACCGAGAAGTCGATGCGGCTGCTCGATGACAACCGGTACACGTTCCTGGTCCACCCCGAGGCCAACAAGACCGAGATCAAGGTCGCGGTCGAGAAGATCTTCGACGTCAAGGTCACCTCGGTGAACACCATGAACCGCCAGGGCAAGAGCCGCCGCACCCGCTACGGCATGGGCCGTCGCGCCGACACCAAGCGCGCGATCGTCAGCCTCGCGGAGGGCCAGAGCATCGACATCTTCGGAGGCACGGTCTGAGGACCGGGGCCACTGATCGAGGACTGAAGACACATGGGTATCCGTAAGTACAAGCCGACCACCCCAGGTCGCCGCGGTTCGTCCGTGGCCGACTTCGTGGAGGTCACCCGGACGACTCCGGAGAAGTCGTTGGTGCGTCCGCTGCCCAAGAAGGGCGGTCGCAACAACCAGGGCCGGATCACCACCCGTCACCAGGGTGGTGGCCACAAGCGCGCCTACCGCGTCGTCGACTTCCGTCGCTACGACAAGGACGGCGTGCCGGCCAAGGTCGCTCACATCGAGTACGACCCCAACCGCACCGCCCGGATCGCGCTGCTGCACTACGCCGACGGCGAGAAGCGCTACATCATCGCGCCGAAGGACCTGCGCCAGGGTGCAGCGGTCGAGGCCGGTGTCCACGCGGACATCAAGCCGGGCAACAACCTGCCGCTGCGCAGCATCCCGGTCGGCACGACCATCCACTGCGTCGAGCTGCGGCCCGGCGGTGGCGCCAAGATCGCCCGGTCCGCCGGCATCAGCGCCCAGCTCGTGGCCCGTGAAGGGTCCCGCGCGACGCTGCGGATGCCGTCGGGGGAGATGCGCTTCGTCGACGTGCGCTGCCGTGCGACGGTCGGCGAGGTCGGCAACGCCGAGCAGGCCAACATCAACTGGGGCAAGGCCGGCCGGATGCGGTGGAAGGGCAAGCGCCCGACCGTCCGCGGTGTCGTGATGAACCCGGTCGACCACCCGCACGGTGGTGGTGAGGGCAAGACCTCCGGTGGGCGCCACCCGGTCTCGCCCTGGGGCCAGCCCGAGGGTCGCACGCGCAAGCGCAAGACCACCGACTCCCAGATCATCCGTCGACGCAAGAGCGGCAAGCGCCGCTGAGCCTCGCGCTGAGCAGAAGTTAGGACAGAAGCTGACATGCCTCGCAGCCTGAAGAAGGGCCCCTTCGTCGACGGCCACCTGTTCAAGAAGGTGGAGTCGCAGAACGACAAGGGCACCAAGAACGTGATCAAGACGTGGTCACGCCGCTCGATGATCGTCCCGGAGATGATCGGCCACACCATCGCGGTGCACGACGGCCGCAAGCACGTGCCGGTGTTCGTCAGCGAGTCGATGGTGGGTCACAAGCTGGGCGAGTTCGCCCCGACCCGCACCTACCGCGGCCACGTCAAGGACGACCGGAAGAGCCGCCGCCGCTGAGGCGGGGGCAGCGACCACCGATTTCGGAGAAGACAACCATGAGCACAGTGGAGCGCAAGACCATCCGCGCCCGACGCGACAGCCTGCTGGGTGATGCACCCGGCGCGTTCGCGCGTGCCCGCTTCGTGCGGATCACCCCCATGAAGGCACGCCGCGTCGTCGACATGGTGCGCGGCATGCCCGCGCAGGAGGCGATCACGGTCCTGCAGTTCGCGCCCCAGGGTGCGGCGGAGACGGTGCGCAAGCTCGTCGCCAGCGCGGTCGCGAACGCCGAGACCACCGAGGGACTGGACGCCGATGACCTGGTCATCTCCCGGGCCATGGTGGACGAGGGACCGACGATGAAGCGCTGGCGGGCGCGCGCCCAGGGCCGCGCGTCGCGGATCAACAAGCGCACGAGCCACATCACCGTGGTGGTCACCCCCCGCGAGCACGACGCCCCTGGCAACAAGACGACCAACCGGAAGGCCGGGTCCAAGTAATGGGTCAGAAGATCAACCCCAACGGGTTCCGCCTCGGCATCTCCACCGACCACCGCAGCCGGTGGTACGCCGACAAGCTCTACAAGAGCTACGTCGGTGAGGACGTCGCGATCCGCAAGCTGCTCAGCAAGGGCATGGAGCGGGCCGGCATCTCCAAGGTCGAGATCGAGCGCACCCGCGATCGCGTGCGGGTCGACATCCACACCGCGCGACCGGGCATCGTCATCGGTCGCCGCGGCGCCGAGGCCGACCGCATCCGCGGTGAGCTGGAGAAGCTCACCGGCAAGCAGGTGCAGCTGAACATCCTCGAGGTCAAGAACCCCGAGATCGACGCCCAGCTCGTGGCGCAGGGCGTCGCCGAGCAGCTGACCGGCCGAGTGGCCTTCCGTCGCGCGATGCGCAAGGCGATCCAGACCTCCATGCGATCCGGCGCCAAGGGCATGCGGATCCAGTGCTCGGGTCGGCTCGGCGGCGCGGAGATGTCGCGCTCGGAGTTCTACCGCGAGGGTCGCGTCCCGCTGCACACGCTGCGCGCCGACATCGACTACGGCTTCTACGAGGCCCGCACCACCTTCGGCCGCATCGGCGTGAAGGTGTGGATCTACAAGGGTGAGGTCGCCGGCACACGCGCCGAGCGCGAGGCCCAGGCGGCAGCGCGCGCGGGCGCGCCGAGCCGTGGCCGTGGCCGCGGCGGTGAGCGCCCGAGCCGTGGCTCGCGTGGCGACCGCCCGACCCGCGCCGGTCGTGAGGGTGGCCAGGCTCCGGCCGAGGCACCCGCCGAGGCGCCGGCAACCCAGGCCGCCCCCGAGGCGGCGTCCGCACAGACGACCAGTGGAGAGGGCTGAGCACCATGTTGATGCCCCGCAGGGTCAAGCACCGCAAGCAGCACCACCCCAAGCGCCGCGGCATGGCGAAGGGCGGCACCTCGCTGGCGTTCGGTGACTACGGCATCCAGGCGATCGAGGGTCACTACGTGACCAACCGGCAGATCGAGTCGGCTCGTATCGCGATGACCCGTCACATCAAGCGAGGTGGAAAGGTGTGGATCAACATCTACCCCGACCGCCCGCTGACCAAGAAGCCGGCCGAGACCCGCATGGGTTCCGGCAAGGGCTCCCCCGAGTGGTGGGTGGCCAACGTCAAGCCCGGACGCATCATGTTCGAGCTCTCCGGAGTCCCGGACGACGTGGCCCGCGAGGCGATGCGCCGCGCGATGCACAAGCTGCCCATGAAGTGTCGATTCGTGTCCCGAGAGGGTGAGGTCTGATGGCGAACCAGTCGGTCAAGGCACACGAGCTGCACGACCTCAGCAACGTCGACCTCGAGACCAAGCTGCGCGAGGCCAAGGAGGAGCTGTTCAACCTGCGCTTCCAGTCGGCCACCGGCCAGCTGGAGAGCCACGGTCGGCTCCGGTCGGTCAAGCGCGACATCGCCCGCATCTACACCGTCGTGCGGGAGCGAGAGCTCGGAATTCGTGAGACGCCGGACGGTGCGGCATGAGTGAGGAAGCAAACGTGACTGCCACAGGTACCCCCAGCTCCGCGGCCACCGAGGAGCGCCCGCCTCGCAAGGTCCGTCAGGGCCTGGTGATCAGCGACAAGATGGACAAGACCGTCGTCGTCCTGGTCGAGGACCGCGTCAAGCACGCGCTCTACGGCAAGGTCATGCGGCGGACCAGCAGGCTCAAGGCCCACGACGAGCGCAACGACTGCGGCGTGGGCGACCGGGTGCAGATCATGGAGACCCGGCCGCTCTCGGCGACCAAGCGTTGGCGCGTCGTGGAGATTGTGGAGAAGGCGAAATGATCCAGCAGGAGTCGCGACTCAAGGTCGCCGACAACACCGGTGCCAAGGAGATCTTGTGCATCCGCGTGCTCGGTGGCTCGGGTCGGCGCTACGCGGGGATCGGCGACACCATCGTCGCCACGGTCAAGGACGCGATCCCCGGCGGCAACGTCAAGAAGGGCGACGTCGTCAAGGCGGTCATCGTGCGCACCGTGAAGGAGCGCCGCCGCCCGGACGGGTCCTACATCCGCTTCGACGAGAACGCCGCGGTGATCCTGAAGAACGACGGCGAGCCGCGAGGCACCCGCATCTTCGGTCCCGTGGGTCGAGAGCTGCGCGAGAAGCGGTTCATGAAGATCATCTCGCTCGCTCCTGAGGTGCTGTGATGAAGAAGCAAGGCATGAAGATCAAGAAGGGCGACACCGTCGTGGTGATCGCCGGAGCCGACAAGGGTGCCGAGGGCCGCGTCATCGCGGTGCAGCCTGAGCGCGACCGGGTCGTCGTCGAGGGCGTCAACCTGGTCAAGCAGCACACCAAGGTGCTCCAGCAGGGCGGGCGCGCCGGCAACACCGGCGGCATCGTGACCAAGGAGGCCTCGATCCACGTGTCGAACGTGGCGCTGGTCGACGGCGGGGACGCGGTGCGCATCGGCTACGAGCGACGCGAGGTGGAGAAGCGCCGCGGCGACGGCACCACCTATGCCGCGAGCCGCAGCGTGCGCGTCAACCGCAAGACCGGGAAGGAGATCTAGAGATGGCGACCGCAACCGAGTCCCGTCCCAAGCCCCGCATGCGTCAGCGGTACCTGGACGAGGTCCTGCCGGCGATGAACGAGCAGTTCGGCTACGCCAACGCGATGCAGGTCCCCGGCCTGGTCAAGATCGTGGTCAACATGGGCGTGGGCGAGGCGGCTCGCGACTCCAAGCTGATCGAAGGCGCGGTCCGTGACCTCACCCAGATCACCGGACAGAAGCCGCAGGTCACCCGGGCACGCAAGTCCATCGCGCAGTTCAAGCTGCGCGAGGGCATGCCGATCGGCGCCCACGTGACGCTGCGCGGCGACCGGATGTGGGAGTTCCTCGACCGCCTGCTGGCGCTCGCGCTGCCCCGGATCCGTGACTTCCGTGGGCTCTCTGACCGCCAGTTCGATGGTCAGGGCAACTACACCTTCGGGCTGACCGAGCAGGTGATGTTCCACGAGATCGACCAGGACAAGCTGGACCGTTCCCGAGGCATGGACATCACCGTGGTGACCACGGCGACCAACGACGACGAGGGCCGCGCCCTGCTCAAGCAGCTCGGCTTCCCCTTCGCGCAGCGAAGCTGACTGAGGAGAGACAGACATGGCGAAGACAGGCCTGAAGGTCAAGGCGTCCCGCAAGCCGAAGTTCAAGGTGCGCGGCTACACCCGCTGCCAGCGCTGCGGCCGTCCCAAGGCGGTCTACCGCAAGTTCGGCCTGTGCCGGATCTGCCTGCGGGAGATGGCCCACCGCGGCGAGCTGCCCGGCGTGACCAAGAGCAGCTGGTAACCACGAACCCGGTGGGTGCACCCACCACGAACGCCGAAGGTCCCCCGGGAAACCACGGCGAGAAGGAAGTCGAACCGACATGACGATGACTGACCCGATCGCAGACATGCTGACCCGTCTGCGCAACGCCAACCAGGCGTTCCACGACACCGTGGCCATGCCGCACAGCAAGCTCAAGGTCGGGGTCGCGGAGATCCTCAAGCAGGAGGGCTACATCACCTCCTTCGAGGTGACCGACCCCGGCGAGGGCGAGGTGGGCAAGACGCTGACCCTGACGCTGAAGTTCGGCCCGACCCGGGAGCGCTCGATCGCCGGCCTGCGCCGCATCAGCAAGCCCGGCCTGCGGGTCTACGCCAAGTCGACGGGTCTGCCCAAGGTCCTCGGTGGCCTCGGGGTCGCGATCATCTCGACCAGTCAGGGTCTTCTGACCGACCGCCAGGCCAAGCAGAAGGGCGTGGGTGGGGAAGTCCTCGCCTACGTCTGGTGAGCACGCCTCGACCCGCGGATCGCAGAAAGAAGAGGCACTAACTATGTCGCGCATTGGCAAGCTCCCCGTCACCATCCCCTCAGGGGTCGAGGTGACCCTGGACGAGCAGGTCGTCACGGTCAAGGGCCCCAAGGGCTCGCTGAGCCACACCGTGGCCGAGCCGATCACGGTGGCCAAGGACGAGGACGGCGCACTGGCGGTGAACCGGCCCGACGACGAGCGGGTCTCGAAGTCGCTGCACGGGCTGACCCGCACGCTGATCTCCAACATGGTCACCGGCGTCACCGACGGCTACGAGAAGAAGCTCGAGATCGTCGGCGTCGGCTACCGCGTGCTGTCCAAGGGACCGACCCAGCTGGAGTTCCAGCTCGGTTACTCCCACCCCATCGTGTTCGACGCACCGGAGGGCATCACGTTCTCGGTCGACGGCCCGACGAAGCTCGGCGTGGCCGGGATCGACAAGCAGCTCGTCGGCGAGGTCGCCGCGAACATCCGCAAGCTTCGCAAGCCCGAGCCCTACAAGGGCAAGGGCGTGCGCTACGCCGGCGAGCACGTGCGCCGCAAGGTCGGAAAGGCAGGTAAGTGAGATGGCGATCTCGCTCAAGCACTCCAAGCACAACAAGGGCCGCGGCGCGGCCCGGCTGCGCCGCCAGATGCGCGGCCGCAAGCGGATCTCGGGCACGTCCGAGCGTCCGCGCCTGGTCGTGACGCGCTCGTCGCGTCACATCTCCGCCCAGGTGATCGACGACGGCGTCGGCAAGACGCTCGCCTCCGCCAGCAGCATGGAGGCGGACCTGCGCGGTCTCACCGCGGACAAGTCCGAGAAGGCCAAGCGTGTGGGCGAGCTCGTCGCCGAGCGCGCGAAGTCTGCCGGGATCGACGGGGTGGTCTTCGACCGCGCCGGTTACCAGTACCACGGCCGCGTGGCGGCCCTGGCAGACGGCGCCCGCGAGGGCGGGCTCGCGTTCTGATCGCCGAGCACGACAGCTGACAAGAGAGAGAAGGTAGTTCCGATGAGCGGACCCCAGCGCCGTACCGGTGCCGGTGGCGAGCGTCGAGGTAACCGCGACGACCGTCGCGGTGGCCAGGGCGCAGACAAGACCGCCTACGTCGAGCGAGTCGTCGCGATCAACCGTGTCGCCAAGGTCGTCAAGGGTGGTCGACGCTTCAGCTTCACCGCCCTGGTGATCGTCGGTGACGGCGACGGCATGGTCGGTGTCGGCTACGGCAAGGCCAAGGAGGTGCCGGCCGCGATCGCCAAGGGCGTCGAGGAGGCCAAGAAGGCGTTCTTCCGGGTGCCTCGCAGCCAGGGCACGATCCCGCACCCCGTCCAGGGTGAGAAGGCAGCCGGCGTCGTCCTGCTGCGTCCTGCCGCACCCGGTACCGGTGTGATCGCCGGTGGACCGGTGCGCGCCGTCCTGGAGTGCGCCGGCATCCACGACGTGCTGAGCAAGTCGCTCGGCTCGTCCAACCAGATCAACATCGTGCACGCGACCGTCGCGGCCCTCAAGGGCCTCGAGGAGCCTGAGGCCGTGGCGAGCCGCCGCGGGCTTCCGGTGGAGAGCGTCGCTCCGGCTGCGCTGCTCAAGGCGCGGGAGGAGGCCACCGCCTGATGGCTGCCAACGTCACGACCCAGATCAAGGTCACCCAGACCCGTTCCACGATCGGCTGCAAGAAGAACCAGCGCGACACCCTGCGGTCCCTGGGGCTGAAGCGGATCGGCGACGCGGTCGTCAAGCAGGACCGTCCCGAGCTCCGGGGCATGGTCCACACCGTCCGTCACCTTGTGGCGGTCGAGGAAGTAGAGGAGGCCTGACATGGCTGCTCTGAAGCTGCACCACCTGCGCCCGGCGCCAGGCTCGCGCACCGACCGCACCCGCGTCGGTCGCGGTGAGGCCTCGAAGGGCAAGACCGCTGGTCGAGGCACCAAGGGCACCAAGGCCCGCAACCAGGTGCCGGCCAACTTCGAGGGTGGTCAGATGCCGATCCACATGCGGCTGCCGAAGCTGAAGGGCTTCAAGAACCCGTTCAAGGTGGAGTTCCAGGTCGTCAACCTGGACCGGATCGACTCGCTGTTCCCCCAGGGGGGCACCGTCGGTGTCGAGGAGCTCGTGGCCAAGGGCGCGGTCCGCGCCGGTCACCCGGTCAAGGTGCTCGGTCAGGGCGAGATCAGCTCGGCGGTGCAGGTCAGTGCCCACGCCTTCTCCGGTTCTGCCCAGCAGAAGATCGAGGCCGCGGGCGGGTCGACGACCACGCTCTGAGACGGGCTGGGGCCGCCGCGCACCAGGGGCACCGAGGATGGATCACTCCACAGTGACCTCCTCGTGCCCCTGTTAGGCTTCGCGGGGTCCTTGCCGCGTCGCGAGTCGTCGTGCTCCGCGCGTGAAGACTTGTCACACACGTTCCGACTGGGCCCCTGACGGGCTCCGTGCAGGCGCAGAGGGTCATCGACCCGGACTGGAGATGGAGAACAGGTGCTCAGCGCATTCGTCAACGCGTTCCGCACGCCCGACCTCCGGCGCAAGCTGCTCTTCGTCCTCGCCATCCTGGTCGTCTTCCGGATCGGCTCCCAGCTGCCCTCGCCCGGGGTCAACGTCGCCAACGTGCGCACCTGCGTCGGCCAGCTCGAGAACGACGGCATCTACGGCCTGGTCAACCTGTTCTCCGGAGGGGCGCTGCTCCAGCTGACGGTGTTCGCGCTGGGGATCATGCCCTACATCACCGCGAGCATCATTCTTGCAGCTGCTCGTCGTGGTCATCCCGCGGCTCGAGGCCCTGAAGAAGGAGGGCCAGGCCGGGCAGACCAAGATCACCCAGTACACCCGCTACCTCACCCTGGGTCTCGCGCTGCTCCAGGCGACCGGCATCGTGGCCCTGGCCCGCGCCGGGCAGCTGCTGCAGTGCGACCTCCCGCTGCTCTACAAGGACGACATCCCGACCATGCTGATCATGGTCATCACGATGACGGCCGGCACCGCGGTGATCATGTGGCTCGGCGAGCTGATCACCGAGCGCGGCATCGGCAACGGCATGTCGCTGCTGATCTTCACCCAGGTCGTCGCCACCTTCCCCGCGTCGCTGTGGGCGCTGCAGCAGAAGCAGGGCTACGGCGTCTTCGCGATGGTGATCGTCATCGGCCTGGTGATCATGGCCGCGGTCATCTTCATGGAGCAGGGCCAGCGCCGCATCCCGGTGCAGTACGCCAAGCGGATGGTCGGGCGCAAGATGTACGGCGGGTCCTCGACCTACATCCCGCTCAAGGTGAACCAGGCCGGCATCATCCCGGTCATCTTCGCCTCCAGCCTGCTCTACCTCCCGGCGCTGGCCACCCAGTTCGACCCGGAGGGCAACAGCCCCGTCACCCGGTTCGTCGGCAAGTACCTCACCACGGCCGACCACCCGCTCTACATGATCCTGTACTTCGGGCTGATCGTCTTCTTCACCTACTTCTACGTCGCGATCACGTTCAACCCGGTCGAGGTCGCTGACAACATGAAGAAGTACGGCGGCTTCATCCCCGGGATCCGGGCCGGCAAGCCGACCGAGGAGTACCTCAGCTACGTGCTCTCGCGCATCACCCTGCCGGGCGCCACGTACCTCGGGCTCATCGCGCTGATCACGCCGATCGCGTTGGTGATCGTCAGCGCCAACCAGAACTTCCCGTTCGGCGGCACGTCGATCCTGATCATGGTCGGGGTGGCGCTGGACACGGTCAAGCAGATCGAGAGCCAGCTCCAGCAGCGCAACTACGAAGGTTTCCTCCGATGAGATCTCCTCAGCACGTCGCTCGCTCCGCTCTCCACGCCGCGGGGGCGACATGCGTCTGATCCTCATGGGCCCCCCCGGCGCGGGCAAGGGCACCCAGGCGAAGGTGATCGCCACCCACTTCACGATCCCCGCCATCTCCACCGGTGACATCTTCCGCGCCAACGTCGCCGGGAGGACCGAGCTGGGCAAGGAGGCCCAGCGCTACATGGACGCCGGGGAGTACGTCCCCGACGAGGTCACCAACGCGATGGTCAAGGACCGCATCGCCCTCCCGGACGCCGAGCCCGGCTTCCTGCTCGACGGCTACCCCCGGACGCTGGACCAGGTCGGCGCGCTCGAGGAGATGATGCAGGAGCTCGGGCAGGAGCTGGACGCCGTGGTGGTGCTGACCGCCGAGCGGGACGAGCTCGTGCAGCGGCTCCTGCAGCGCGCCCACGTCGAGGGTCGCGCCGACGACACCGAGGAGGTGATCCGGCGTCGCCAGGAGGTCTACGAGGAGCAGACCGCCCCGCTGATCGAGGTCTACGGAGACCGCGGCCTGGTGATCGAGGTCGACGGCATGGGAGAGATCGATGGCGTGACGCACCGGATCTTCACCGAGCTCGAGAAGGCCTCCGACGGGGAGGTCTGAGCGCGCCGTGTTCGGGTCGCGCGCCATCGAGGTCAAGTCGCCGGCGCAGATCGAGCAGATGCGCGCCGCGGGCCTGGTCGTGGCCGAGACCCTGGCGCTGGTCGCGGCAGCAGCCCGCCCGGGGATGACCACGGCGGACCTGGACGCCCTGGCCGAGGACCACATCCGATCCTGTGGCGCCGTGCCGTCATTCCTGGGCTACGCGCACCCGCCCTATCCCGGCTCGATCTGCGCCTCGGTCAATGCCGAGGTCGTGCACGGCATCCCCGACCGGCGCGAGCTGGTCGAGGGCGACCTGCTCTCGGTCGACTGCGGGGCGATCCTTCAGGGGTGGCACGGCGATGCGGCGCTCAGCGTCGCGATCGGGGACGTCGGTGATCGGGCCCGCGAGCTGATGCGTGTCACCGAGGACTCGCTGTGGCAGGGGCTCGCCGCGGCCCGGGCCGGTGGCCGCGTGGGCGACATCTCCCACGCGGTCGAGAGCCACGTGCGCGCCGACGGTCGCTTCGAGATCGTCACCGACTACACCGGCCACGGCATCGGGACCGAGATGCACATGGAGCCCGAGGTCCCCAACCACGGCCGTCCCGGCCGCGGCCCCAGGCTGACGGAGGGCATGGCGCTGGCGGTGGAACCCATGCTGACCCTGGGCAGCTCGGAGACCGCCGTGTGCGACGACGAGTGGACCGTGGTGACGCGCGACGGGTCGCCGGCCGCGCACTTCGAGCACACCTTCGCCCTCACCGAGCGTGGCGTGTGGGTGCTGACCTGCCCCGACGGGGGGCGGGAGCGGCTGGCTGCCCTCGGCGCGCCGTACGGGGGCCCCGACTGAGGCCGATGCAGTCGCGACGGGTCTGAGCGGCTGGTTCCCGAGACACCCGCTGTGGGCGGGCGGACAATCGAGCCATGAAGCAGTGGGTGGTGGCCGTGACCGTGTGTGTCGTCGCGCTGCTCGCCGGAGGTGTCGCGGTGGCTGTGGCGGGCACCGGGAGCGAGCCCGCGTCGAGCAGTGCGGAGGCTCCCGAGCGCCCGGACCGGGGTCACGGCCCGCCACCGTGGGCGCACGGCGGCCATGACGAGCAGGGCGACCACGACGCCGACCCTGGGGAGGGGGAGGATCACGGCCACGGCTGGGGTCACGGCTGGGGTCACGGCTGGGGTCACGGCTGGGGTCACGGCTGGGGTCACGGCTGGGGTCACGGCTGGGGTCACAGCGGCGCGAAGCCGTGGAAGGCCGACAAGGGTGAGAAGGCAGCGCTCAAGCAGCGGTCCAAGCAGCGGCGCCACGCCCACGACCTGACCTCGCGGGAACGGGCCGAACGGCGAGATGAGCTCGCCGAGCACCACGAGGCGATGCGGGAGTGGGTCGACTGCGTGCGCTCGTCCGGACGTGCGGCTCGTGAGGAGTGCGAGCGAGCGCTGCCGCCGGGACTGGCCAAGCGCGCGGCGCGCGGCTGAGCTCAGGCCCGGGCGAGGTCAGCCGCGCGGGAACGCGATGCCGGTGGCGGCGTGGCAGCGGTAGCCCCACGGGTTCTTCGCGAGGTACTGCTGGTGCTCGTCCTCGGCGTAGAAGTAGGCGCCGCCCGGCTCGATCTCGGTGGTGATCGACCCGACGCCGTGGCGGGTGAGCTCTGCCTGGTACTGCTCGGTCAGTGCCGCGGCGACCTCGGCCTGCTCGGGGGTCGTGGTGTAGATCGCCGAGCGGTACTGCGTGCCGACGTCGTTGCCCTGGCGCATCCCCTGGGTCGGGTCGTGGATCTCGAAGAACCGCTGGACCAGCTCGGCGTAGGAGACCCGGGTCGGGTCGAACACCACGCGCACGGCCTCGGTGTGCCCGGTGCGTCCGGAGCACACCTCGCGGTAGGACGGGTTCGGCGTGAAGCCACCGGCGTAGCCGACGCTGGTGGACCAGACCCCCGGCACCTGCCAGTAGATCTCCTCGGCGCCCCAGAAGCAGCCGAGCCCGAACACGGCGACCTCGAGGCCCTCGGGCACCTCGTCAGTGACCACGGGCGTGCCCAGGACCTCGTGCTTGTCGGACAGCTGCACCCAGGGCTGCTCGCGGCCCGGGAGCGCGTCGTCGGACGAGATCCGGCGGGGTTTGGACAGGAACATGGGGTTCTCCTCAGGAGTCACGAGTGCGTTCACTAGTATCGCGGGTACGCCCAAGCAGGGCGGGAGAGAAGTCCACGCCTGAGGGGATCACGATGAGTGACCGCGGTGCGCGGACCCCCGTCGGTAGTGGCGCGGGCCGTCCGGAAGCCAGCTGCCCCGGCAGGTCCCGGCAGGGACGCACGAACCGCCTCGCCGATGCCAGCTGACGGCGAACCCTCCAGCAGCCCAGCGGGTCCCACAGAGGTCGACTGCGTGGACGTCGGATCCACCTGGACCAAGGCCTCGCGGATCGAGCCGAGCACCGGGGAGCTCGTCGCCTCCGCCGCCCATCGCACGACGATCGAGGACGACGTGATGATCGGGGTCGATGCCGCTCTGCGCGACCTGGGTGGCTCCGGGACGGCGCACGTGGGCCGTGCTCCGCGCGTGATCGGGTGCTCCTCCGCGGGCGGTGGGCTCCGGATCGCGGTGATCGGCAACGAACAGCTGATCACCGCCGAGGCCGGCCGCAGCGTCGCCCTCTCCAGCGGCGGCCACGTCGTGGCGGTGCTGGCCGGCGACATCCGGGACGCGACCGATGAGCTCGCCGCGGCCCGGCCCGACGTCGTCCTCCTCGTCGGCGGCACGGACGGCGGCAATCCGGCGCCGTTGGTGCGCAGCGCCACGACGCTGGCGGGTCGCTCGTGGCGGGTCCCGGTCGTGGTCGCGGGCAACGCACAGGCCACCCCGACGGCACTGGCGGTGCTGCGCCGCGCCGACGTGGAGTGCCTCGGGGCGGACAACGTGCTCCCGCGAGTAGGGGTGGTCGCACCGGACTCTGCCCGCGCGGCGCTGCGCGAGGTGTTCCTGCGCCACGTGATCGGCGGCAAGGCGCTCTCGGCCGACCCGCGCTTCCTCGAGCTGGTGAGGGCACCGACGCCCGACGTCGTCCTGCGGGGCGTGGAGCTGCTGTCGACGGGGAGTCGACCCGCAGCGCGGCGCGGTGTCGGTGATGTCGTGCTGGTCGACGTCGGCGGTGCCACCACCGACGTCTACTCCGCGGTGCACCCACCCGAGCAGGAGCAGCCACTGGTCTCGCGCACGGTCGAGGGCGACCTGGGGGTCCGGTGGAGTGCGCCCGGCACGGTGGCAGCGGCGACCGACGCCGGATGGGTCGCGGAGCCCGAGCGCGCGGCGGCCGCGGCACAGCGGCTGCTCGAGCAGCCCGCCCACCTCTCCGGCACCGCGCAGGAGCGGGCGTTCGACGAGCAGCTCGCCGCGTGGGCGATCGGGATCGCCCTGCGCCGCCACGCCGGTCGTGCGCGGCCCCGCTACGTCGCGACCGGCACCAGCACGGGCCGCTGGGTGGAGCGGGCGGGAGTCGACCTGCGCGAGGTGGAGCTGGTCGTCGGGTCCGGCGGCGTCCTGCGCCACGGCGCCCGTCGCAGCCCGCAGGGCCTCTCCCGCTTCCTGGCTCACCTCGACGCCACCGGCGGCTGGCAGCTCCCGCGACGGCCGCGGTTCACCGTGGACCAGGCCTACGCCGTCGCGCCGGCCGGGCTGCTGGCCGACGAGCACCCCGAGGCTGCCTGGAGGCTGCTCGCGCCGTTGCGCGCACACGCACGGGGTGCGGACCTCTAACCTGACTGGGTGGAGGAATCGGACTCGGGATCGTCGCAGAGCGACGACAAGCGCCTCGACGAGCCGACGCCGCGTGCGTCGGGCGCTCCCCAGGCGCGGCCACGCGCCTGGTTCGCCCGCGCCCGCAGCGGGCGCGATGCCGACCGGTCCGGGGCCCACCCCGCAGCCGGCCACGCCCCGGTACGCCCCGGCGGGGGGTCGTCCGGCGCAGCGTCGGCCGTGGCGCCGGCGCCCCGGGGGACGTCGAACTTCTCGCGGGCCGAGGTGCCCTGGGGGGTCGACCTGGCGGCCGCCTGGTCCTGGCGGATCCTCGTCATCGTGGCCGCCGGCTGGGTGCTGCTGCAGGCGGTCGAGCTGCTCGCGGTGGTCCTGCTGCCCGTCGTGGTGGCGCTCTTCATCGCGGCGCTGACCACCCCCGCGGTCCAGCTGTTGTCCCGCTGGATGCCGCGAGGACTGGCCTCCCTGCTCGTGGTGGTCGGGGTGCTCGGGTCGGTGGTGCTGATGCTCAGCTTCGCGACCCAGCAGGTGGTGCAGGGGGCCAGCGACCTCTCCGACCAGGTGGTGGCGGGGCTCGAGCAGATCCAGGAGTGGCTGCGTGAGGGCCCCCTGGGCATCTCCCAGCAGCAGCTGAACGACCTGCTGAAGCAGGCCCAGGACCTCGCGGCGTCCTCGAACGAGGTGGTGGGCCGGGTCACCGAGGTCAGCACGACCCTCGGCCACGTGGTGGCCGGCATCTTCATCGTGCTGTTCTCGACCTACTTCTTCCTCGCCGACGGCGACCGGATCTGGGCCTGGCTGGTGCGGCTGTTCCCGGCGGCGGCGCGCGGGCACGCCGACTCCTCGGGTCAGGTGGCCTGGCTCAGCCTGACCCAGTTCGTGCGGGCCACCGTCCTGGTCGCGGCCGTCGACGCCATCGGCGTCATGGTCGTCGCCGCGCTGCTGCGGGTCCCCTTCGTCGGGGCCATCGGGGTGCTGGTATTCCTCGGCGCCTTCATCCCCGTCGTCGGCGCTGCGGTCTCGGGCCTCATCGCCGTGCTCGTGGCCCTCGTCGACGAGGGAGCGCTCGCCGCCCTGCTCATGCTGCTCGGCGTGATCGGCGTCCAGCAGCTCGAGGCGCACCTGCTCCAGCCCTTCCTCATGGGCCGGATGGTCCGGCTGCACCCGCTCGGGGTGATCCTGGCGGTCGCCAGCGGCGTGATCATCGCGGGCATCGCCGGAGCGCTGGTGGCAGTGCCGGTGGCGGCATCGGTCAACGCCGTGGCGCTGCACCTCTCGGGACGCGGAAGCGCCACCGAGACCACCAGCAGCGTCACCAGCGATGACGAGGAGGCCGTGGACCCCGCGGCGGACCCGGAGGAGGATGGGGTCTCGTGACACCCCTGCCCGAGGAGATCCAGGAGGCCCGACGGCTGCTCGAGGGCGTGGCGGTGCCGACCCCGCTCGAGGAGTCGCGGTGGCTCTCGAAGATCGCGGGCGGCCCGGTGTACTTCAAGGCCGAGAACCTCCAGCGTGCCGGCTCGTTCAAGATCCGCGGCGCCTACCTGCGCATGTCCCGGCTCGATCCCGAGGAGCGCGCGGCAGGGGTCGTGGCGGCCAGCGCAGGCAACCACGCGCAAGGGGTCGCCCTGGCGGCCTCGATGCTGGGGCTGCGCTCGGTGGTCTACATGCCCCACGGAGCCCCGATCCCCAAGGTCAACGCCACCCGCGGGTACGGCGCCGAGGTGCGCTTCGAGGGCGACACGGTCGACCAGGCGCTCCAGGCGGCCAGGGCCTGGTCCGAGGAGTCCGGAGCGGTGCTCGTCCACCCCTTCGACCACCCCGACATCGTGCTGGGGCAGGCCACCTGTGGTGCGGAGATCCTCGAGCAGTGTCCCGACGTGGAGACCATCGTCGTCCCGACCGGGGGCGGCGGCCTGCTCGCCGGCATCGCGGCCGCGGTGAAGTCCCAGCGGCCCGAGGTGACGGTGGTCGGGGTGCAGGCCGAGGGTGCTGCGGCCTATCCGGTCTCACTGCGGGCCGGCTCGCCGTCAGCCCTGGAGTCGATGTCGACCATGGCCGACGGGATCGCCATCGGCCGCCCGGGCGACGTCCCGTTCGCGACCGTCCTGGAGCTGGTCGACGAGGTGGTCACAGTCAGCGAGGACAGCCTGTCGTGGGCGCTGCTGATGCTGCTCGAACGCGCCAAGCTCGTGGTCGAGCCGGCGGGCGCCGCCGGCGTGGCCGCCGTGCTCGACCGGGCCTCGGACTCGGCCCGGGCCGCGCAGTTCCGCACCCCGGCAGTCGTCGTGCTCAGCGGTGGCAACATCGACCCCCTGCTGCTGCTGAACGTGATCCGTCACGGCATGGCCACCTCGGGGCGTTACCTGGTGTGCTCGGTGCGGATCAGCGACCGACCCGGGGGGCTCGCGGCCCTGCTGGCCACCCTCGCCACGTCCGGGGCGAACGTGGTCGACCTGACCCACGAGCGCACCTCGGCCTACCTGCACATCGGGGAGGTCGAGGTCTCGCTGCAGCTGGAGACCAAGGGCGCCGACCACACCGAGGAGGTGCTACGTCACCTGCGCTCCTCGGGCTACGAGGTCCGGGAGTAGAGCAGCTCAGCCCGTGAACGGCTTCGCCGAGGTGATCGAGAGCTCCTGCGGCTTGCCGGTGGGACCCTCGAAGCTGACCTTCTCGCCCACCCGCTGGCCGGCGATGGCCTGGCCCATCGGGGACTGCGGCGAGTAGACGTCGTACTCCGGGTGGTGCTCGGCCATCTCGCGGGCGCCGAAGAGGAACTCCTGCTCCATGCCGTCGCTGAAGGCCACCACGACGACCATGCCCGGCTCGACCACGCCGTCGTCGGAGGGGGTCTCGCCGACCTCGGCACGGCGCAGCGTGTCCTCGAGCTGGCGGATCCGGCTCTCGAGCTTGCCCTGCTCCTCGCGCGCGGCGTGGTAGCCGCCGTTCTCGCGCAGGTCGCCTTCCTCACGCGCGGAGGCGATACGCGCGACGACCTCCTCGCGACGCGGGCCCTTGAGGTCTTCGAGCTCGGCGGTGAGCTTGTCGTGGGACTCCTGCGTCATCCAGATCTTGTCCTGGTCGGACGGCTGCTGGGTCACGGACGCTCCTCAGACGGATCGATAACAGTGAACATGGGTCATGACGGGGATCATGGGTCTGCCCGGCGGTCAGCTCGACCGGCGGTCCGGTGGCTCGTCCGACTGTGAACGGGACACTCGCCGTCCCGCTCTGGGCTCGGGCAAGTTGCCTATTCTACCGGCCCCGGTCAACGGGGTCGCGTCTGGTCCGCCGTGGTGCACCCCTGGGACACCACGCTGACCGCGGCCCGCTCGGTGCGCAGCTGCAGTCGCAGGGTCTGCGAGGCAGGCCCGGAGTCGACCACGTGAGTGAGCTCACCGACCACGCTGTGGTCCTCGGCGACCGCCTGGAGCCGGCAGCTGGCGCGCAGCGACTCATCGGCCCGCTTGACCGTGAGGTCGGCCACGACCCGATGGGTGTCGACGACGTCGTAGCGCACCAGCTGGGAGCGCACCTGGGGCGTCGACTGCGCCACGAACGACCAGACCACGACTGCCAGCACCACCGCGGCCACGGCGCCGCCGATGCCCGCCACCAGCCGTCGCCGGCCGGGCTGGGCGGTGCCGTAGCGGGTGGTCAGGTCGCTCACGCCCACCATCCTAGAGAGCCCGACGCAGGGCCGGTCCGCCGCCGGACGTGCGTCGTGCGGGGTCGTCCCGGCTGCCTAGGATGATGCCCATGCTTCGGCTCCTGCACGTGCACGCCCACCCCGACGACGAGTCGAGCAAGGGTGCGGCGAGCACCGCCAAGTACGTCTCCGAGGGCGTCGAGGTCCACGTCGCGACGTGCACCGGGGGTGAGCGCGGCTCGATCCTCAACCCGCACATGGACCGGCCGGAGGTGCTGGCCAACATCGCCGAGATCCGGCGCCAGGAGATGGACCGCGCCCGGGAGATCCTGGGCATCACCCAGCACTGGCTGGGCTGGGTCGACTCCGGGTTCCCCGACGGCGACCCGAAGCCGCCGCTGCCGCCGGGCTGCTTCGCGCTGATGGACCCCGAGCAGGCCGCTGCGCCGCTGGTCGGCCTGATCCGGCGGTTCCGCCCCCACGTGGTCACCACCTACGACGAGAACGGTGGCTACCCCCACCCCGACCACATCATGTGCCACCGGGTCAGCGTCGCCGCCTTCGAGGCGGCTGGCGACCCGGAGCGCCACCGCGACCTGGGCGACCCGTGGCAGCCGCTGAAGCTCTACTACCACCACTCCTTCCACCGCGACCGCACCCAGGCGCTTCACGACGCGATGGTGCGGCGGGGCCTGGAGTCCCCTTACGAGCAGCGGCTGGCCGACTGGAAGCCCGATCCGGTCCACGCCGCCCGGGTGACGACCAGGGTGCCGTGCGCAGAGTTCTTCCCGGTCCGCGACGAGGCGTTGATCGCTCATGCGACCCAGATCGACCCGGGGGGTCACTGGTTCGCCTGCCCGCAGGAGGTCCACCAGGAGGCCTGGCCGACCGAGGACTACGAGCTGGCCCGGAGCCTGGTCGAGGTGGAGCTGCCGGAGACCGACCTCTTCGCCGGGGTCCGTGAGCTGGCAGGGACAATGGAGCCATGACTGGCCTCACCACGCTCGCCGCGACCGCGCTCGCGCACCTCTCGGCCCTGGCCCCGTACGCAACGGACCCGGTGCCCGAGCCCAGCGACGTCCGCCCCGGCTGGATCACCCTGGTCGTGGTGCTCTCGCTGTGCGCGGCGACGACGCTGCTGTGGCTCAGCTTCCGCAAGCACCTCGGCCGGATCCAGATTCCGCGGGAGGGTGAGGGTGAGGACGAACGCGACGCGCCCGTGGCGCCCGACGACCAGCGCTCGAGTGACTGACGACCCGGCTGGTCAGGCCGGACGCACCAGCTGGACCACGGCGTCCCAGGCGACCACGCCCGGGTCGCCGCCGTGCTCGTCGTCGCCGGGGACCTCGCGGGCGACCCGTTCGGCCCTGACGACCGCGGCATCGGCACGGTCGATCGCGAGGTCGCCCAGCACGTCGTCCGCGGTGTAGAGCACCGCCGGCTCCTGCGGGCCACCGGTGCCCTCGAGCAGGTTGCTGGAGTCGTGGGCGACGAGGAAGAACGTGCCGCCCGGGCTCAGCGACTCCCAGGCGCGACGCACCGCGGTGCGCCGCTCGCTCTCGACCAGCTGCAGGTAGGCGACCACGACGAGGTCGACCTCGGGCAGGGGGTGGGTCAGCGCGTCTGCGGTGACCCAGTCGACCTCGACCCCGACCTCGCGGGCCGCCTCGCGGCCGCGGTCGATGCCTCGCCCCGAGAAGTCCAGCGCGCTCACCTGCCAGCCACGCTGGGCCAGCCAGATGGCGTTGCGGCCCTCACCGCAGGCGAGGTCGAGGGCCCGCCCCGGGGCCAGTGGGCTCGCGGCGGCGGCCACGAACTGGTTGGGGGTCAGCGACCACTGCCGGCTCGCGGCGTACCGCTCGTCCCACGCCCGCGCGTCCATCGACCCGCCCGGCTCAGGCCTCGGGGCCCTGCTGTCCGGGCTGTCCGGGCTGTCCGGGCTGTCCGGGCTGGTCCTGCTCGGAGATCTGGCGGCGCACCTCGTCCATGTCGAGCTCCTTGACCGCGGTGATCACCTGGTCCAGTGCTGCGGGGGGGAGGGCGCCCGGCTGGGAGAAGACCAGGATCTGGTCGCGGAACGCCATCAGCGTGGGGATCGAGGTGATGTTCGCCATCCCCGCCAGCTGCTGCTCGGCCTCGGTGTCGACCTTGCCGAAGACGATGTCCTCGTGGGCCTCCGAGGCCTTCTCGTAGGTCGGGGCGAACTGGCGGCAGGGGCCGCACCACGACGCCCAGAAGTCGACGAGCACGATCCCGTTGTCGGTGACGATCTCCTCGAAGGTGTCCTTGGTCAGTTCGACGGTAGCCATGCCTCACATCCTCCAGGTGTGGTGTTGTCGGTGCAAACGCTGATGCCCGCCAGGGTATTCCGCGGTGGCCAGCCAGCTGCGCCGCTGACCCGGCGTCGGCGAGGTCAGCGCAGCGAGTACGTCGCGAGTGAGAGCCCGACGTAGTGGGCGATGAAGGCCAGCACGGTCAGGGTGTGGAAGACCTCGTGGAAGCCGAACCACGAGGGGAACGGGTCGGGGCGCTTGAGTCCGTAGACCACCCCGCCGAGGGAGTAGAGCACGCCGCCCACGATGATCAGGGTGAGCACGGCGACGCCGGCAGCCTGGGCGAACTGGTCGAGGTAGAACACCGCTGCCCAGCCCAGTCCGACGTAGACCGGGACGTAGAGCCAGCGGGGCGCGCCGCTCCACAGCACCCGGAACAGGACTCCTGCCAGGGCACCGCCCCAGGCGACGCTGAGCAGGGTGATGCGGTCGGCCCCCTCGAGCATGAGCAGCGCGAACGGGGTGTAGCTGCCGGCGATCAGCAAGAAGATGTTGGCGTGGTCGAAGCGGCGCAGCCAGGTCCATGCACGGGGGCTCCACTGACCGCGGTGGTAGACCGCCGAGACGGTGAACAGCAGCACGGCGCTGGTCACGAAGATCGCCGAGCCCACCCTGGTCGCCGCGGTGGGTGACAGCGCGACCAGGACGATGCCGGCCGCGAGCGTCAGCGGTGAGCTCACCGCGTGAAGCCAGCCGCGCAGCTTGGGCTTGACCTCCTCCAGCGTCGCGCTGAGCTGGTCGGCGGCCTCGGCGCCCCGCTGGCGCACCGCGTGAGCCGCGTCCTGCACCCGGTGCACTCCGTGCGCCGCCACGCGGGCGGGGTCGCCCCGGGACCCGGGGTCAGCGCGGTCGGACATCTCTCCAGGGTATCGGGGCGATCCGCAGCGCAGTCGCGAACCCGTCACGCAGCCCCGCCGCCGCGAGTAGCCTGATCGGGTGGTGTCGGCGAGGGGTGCGATCAAGCGCGTTCTCTACCCTGCCTACGAGACGCGCCTGGTGCGACAGCTGAAAGGGGCCGAGCTCCCTCGTCACGTGGGCGTGATGCTCGACGGCAACCGGCGCTGGGCGAAGGCGGCCGGCGCCTCGACCGCGGAGGGCCACCGAGCCGGCGCGGCCAACATCGCCCCGCTGCTGACCTGGTGCGAGGAGCTGGGCATCGACGTGGTCACGCTGTGGCTGCTCTCGACCGACAACCTCAACCGCCCGCCCGCCGAGCTGGCCCCGCTGCTGCGGATCATCGAGGACGTCGTGACCGAGCTCGGGGAGGCCGGAGACTGGCGGATCAACCCCGTGGGCGCCCTCGACATGCTCCCCACCAGCACCGCGCAGTCGCTCAAGGACGCCGCGGCCGCCACGCGTGAGGTGAGGGGGCTGCTGGTCAACGTCGCCGTCGGCTACGGCGGCCGCCGTGAGATCGCCGATGCTGTGCGCGCGCTCCTGCTGCACCACGCCGGTGAGGGCACCACGATCGAGGAGCTGGCCGAGCTGCTCGACGTCGAGCACATCGCCGACCACCTCTACACGCGAGGACAGCCGGACCCCGACCTGGTGATCCGCACCTCGGGCGAGCAGCGTCTGGGGGGCTTCCTGCTGTGGCAGAGCACCCACAGCGAGTACTACTTCTGCGAGGCCTTCTGGCCCGACTTCCGGCGCATCGACTTCCTGCGGGCGCTGCGTGCCTACGCCGCGCGGCACCGGCGCTTCGGCGTCTGAGCCCGGCGACCGGGACCGGGTGTGATCTGGGCCACGTCCGATGCGTGTCGTGCCGTCGCCGGGGGCGCGCGGAGTCCTAACGTCGTGACCGACCTCGGGTCCAGAGCCCGAGGCGACGGGAGGCCCGTCGTGACCTGTCACGAAGTCGCAGCCGCCGCCACTCCGGTCCGCCGGGTGGTCGGGCTCCCCGGTCCGTCACGAGTCGAGGACCGGGTCTCCGGCGGCGTGTGCCGGTCCGCGAGGAGTCGCAGGTGTCCCACACCGACCCCGCCACCCGCACCTATGTCCTCGACACGAGCGTCCTGCTCGCGGACCCGGCGGCCCTAGCGCGCTTCGAGGAGCACGACGTCGTCCTGCCGGTCGTCGTCATCACCGAGCTGGAGGCCAAGCGCCACCATCCCGACCTGGGCTACTTCGCCCGAGCGGCCCTGCGCCGGCTCGACGAGCTGAGGGTCGAGCACGGCCAGCTCGACCAGCCCGTCCCGATCGGTGAGCAGGGTGGCACCGTCCGGGTGGAGCTGAACCACGTCGACCCCAGCGGCCTGCCGACCGGCTTCCGGCTGGGCGACAACGACACCCGGATCCTCGCGGTGGCGCACAACCTGGCCCACGAGGGCCGGCAGGTGACCCTGGTCAGCAAGGACCTCCCGCTGCGGATCAAGGCCTCGGCGATCGGCCTGGACGCCCAGGAGTACCGCGCCGAGCTCGCGCCGGAGTCCGAGTGGACCGGCATGAGCGAGGTGGACGTCACCGGGGCCGACCTCGACGAGCTCTACGACGACGGCACGGTGGACCTGGAGGCCGCGCGCGAGCTGCCCTGCCACACCGGCCTGGTGATGATGTCCGAACGTGGCAGCGCGCTGGGACGGGTGCGCCCGGACAAGCAGGTGCAGCTGGTCCGTGGTGACCGCGAGGCGTTCGGTCTGCACGGACGCTCCGCCGAGCAGCGCATCGCGCTCGACCTGCTGCTCGACCCGGAGGTGGGCATCGTCTCCCTGGGCGGTCGCGCCGGCACCGGCAAGTCGGCGCTGGCGCTGTGTGCGGGGCTCGAGGCGGTCATGGAGCGGCGCCAGCACCGCCGGGTCGTGGTGTTCCGTCCGCTCTACGCCGTGGGCGGCCAGGAGCTCGGCTACCTCCCGGGCTCGGAGTCGGAGAAGATGTCGCCGTGGGCGCAGGCGGTCTTCGACACCCTGGGCGCCCTGACCTCCCACCACGTCATCGAGGAGGTCCTCGACCGGGGGATGCTCGAGGTGCTGCCGTTGACCCACATCCGTGGCCGATCCCTGCACGACGCCTTCGTCATCGTCGACGAGGCGCAGTCGTTGGAGCGCAACGTGCTGCTGACCGTGCTCTCGCGCATCGGCGCGAACTCGAAGGTGGTGCTCACCCACGACGTCGCCCAGCGCGACAACCTGCGGGTCGGGCGCCACGACGGCGTGGTCGCGGTGGTCGAGCGGCTCAAGGGCCACCCGCTCTTCGCCCACGTCACGCTCTCGCGATCCGAGCGCTCTCCGATCGCCGCGCTGGTCACCGACCTGCTGGAGAACGTCACCGTCTGAGCAGAGCCGGGGTGCTAGCCGAGCGCTAGCACCCCCGGCTCGGCTACCCGGGTAAATCCGGACAGCTACCCGCAGGTACAGGCTCCTGTCTAGACCAATGCCGTGAGCCAGGCCACACGAGACGGCTGCTTGCCGCCTGCTAGCAGCGGGACGCGACACAGGTCACGTCATCACAACTTGGTCGCGCGACTCAGATGCGATGTCGTGGGGGTTGTTCAGCCGGTGCATCGGGGCGCCGGGGCCCACCGGGTCCGGACACGATGACCGACCGACTTACTACGCCGAGGAGTGAAGCCGCCTTGACGACGACTTCCGAATCGACTGATCCGACCACCACCGCCACGACCAGCAGCCCGCGCACCCGCCGGCTGCGCCACGCCGCGACCGGCGTCACGCTCGCGATCGTGGCCGCCGGTGTCGGTGGTGTCGCGGCGACCGTGCCGAGCGGCGCTGAGGACGCCGGCACCGACCGTGCCGCGGCCGTGCTGGCCTCCGCCTCCGAGCAGAACGGCCAGGCCAAGGGCATGGGCGCGACCGAGGTCACCCAGGAGCTCACCCAGCGCGTGGTCCGCGCCTCCCGGTCGGCCAGCCGTGCGGCCGAGGTGCCGGTCAAGCGAGAGGTCATGAACCGCGCCTCGCGCTCGGGCGGCCAGGTCGCCGGACGTGAGGACCTCGGCAGTGGCGACCCCAAGACCGTCGCCCGCGCCATGCTCCCGGAGTTCGGCTTCGGTGCCGACCAGTTCGGCTGCCTGGAGTCACTGTGGGAGAAGGAGAGCGGCTGGGACCCCAACGCCGCCAACCCCAGCTCGGGCGCGTACGGCATCCCGCAGGCCCTGCCCGGGTCGAAGATGGCCGGCGCCGGGAGCGACTGGCAGAGCAACCCGGCCACGCAGATCCGCTGGGGCCTGGGCTACATCGCCGACCGGTACGGGTCGCCGTGCGGCGCATGGGGCCAGTCGCAGTCCGCGGGCTGGTACTGACCCTCCTCGACTCGGCTGGCGCCCGCACGGGCGCCGGCCGAACCACCTGAAGCGGCCGACGTCCCCCCGGACGTCGGCCGCTTGCTGTGTGGTCGTGACCTCAGGGGTGGGTCATCGAGGCGACGTCGAGCGCCTCGTCGAGCTGCTCCTCGGTGAGGTCGCCACTCTCGACGTAGCCCTCGGCGAGGACCGCCTCGCGGATCGTGATCCCCTCCTTGATCGCCCGCTTGGCCACCTTGGCTGCGTTCTCGTAGCCGATGTGGCGGTTGAGCGGGGTCACCACCGAGGGGGAGGACTCGGCGTACTCACGCATCCGGTCCTCGTTGGCTGTGATCCCGTCGATGCAGCGGGTCGCCAGGGTGGTGCTGGCGTTGGCCAGGAGGCGGATCGACTCCAGCAGGTTGCGCGCCATGACCGGCATCTGCACGTTGAGCTCGAAGGACCCGCTGGCACCGGCGTGGGCGACCGTGGCGTCGTTGCCGATCACCTGGGAGCAGACCATCAGCGTGGCCTCGGGCAGCACCGGGTTGACCTTGCCGGGCATGATGCTCGACCCGGGCTGCAGGTCGGGCAGGTTGATCTCGCCCAGCCCGGTCATCGGGCCCGAGCCCATCCACCGCAGGTCGTTGCAGATCTTGCTCAGCCCGACGGCGTACGTGCGCAGCTGGCCGGACAGCTCCACCAGCGAGTCGCGACCGCCCTGGGCCTCGAAGTGGTCCTCGGCCTCGGTGAACCGCAGGTCGGTGAGTCGGCTCAGCTCCTCGATCACGGCCTCGGCGAACCCGGGCGGGGTGTTGATCCCGGTGCCGACGGCCGTGCCGCCCAAGGGGAGGCAGGCGACCCGAGGCAGGGTGGCCTCCACCCGCTGGGCCGCCAGGCGGACCACGGCGGCGTACCCCCCGAACTCCTGGCCCAGCATCACCGGCGTGGCGTCCATCAGGTGGGTGCGGCCCGACTTCACGTGCTCGGCGAACTCCTCGGCCTTGGCCTCCAGGGAGCCGGCGAGAGCCTCGAGGGCCGGCAGCAGCCGGCCGTGCACTGCCCGCACGGCAGCCACGTGGATCGAGGTGGGAAAGGTGTCGTTGCTGGACTGGCTGGCGTTGACGTCGTCGTTGGGGTGCGCCTCGACACCGTCCCGGGCAGCGAGCGAGGCGAGCACCTCGTTCATGTTCATGTTGGAGCTGGTGCCCGAGCCGGTCTGGAAGACGTCGATCGGGAACTCGTCGTCGTGCTCGCCCTCGACCACCGCCGCAGCCGCGGTCACGATCGCGTCGGCGACCTCCTGGTCGAGCACCTCGAGCCGGGCGTTCACCGTGGCCGCGGCAGACTTCACCAGCGCGATCGCGTGGATGTGGTCGGGCTCGAGGCCGGTGCCGCTGATCGGGAAGTTCTCGACCGCGCGCTGGGTCTGGGCTCGCCACAGGGCGTCCTTCGGCACCTCGATCTCACCCATGCTGTCGTGCTCGACGCGCATCTCGCCCATTGGCTCCACTCCTCGTCTCAGTTGCGTCCACCCTAGGGATAACCGCGCGACGCCGTCCTCAATCACTGCCTCGACCTGACCACGCCTCACCAGCCGAGGGTGCCCGGCCCCCCTTTGAAGGGGCCGGTCACCCTCGGGGTGATCCAGCCGCCGTAGAAGTCACCCTCCTGGGGCACGACGCGTGCGCCGTCGACGTAGCAGGCGTCGACCAGCCGGGGATAGAGCGCGACGTGGTCGGTCAGCACCTGGGCGGCAGGGCTCGGCGAGGGGTAGATCCAGGCCGCCTGCCGGGCCACGGCAGCTCCCCCGATCAGGTCGAGGTAGCTCGCCCGCCCCTTCCACTCGCACCACGACGACCCCGACGCGGGTTGCAAGGCACCGTCGAGGAAGCACGACGCAGGCAGGTAGTACGTCGGAGGGTGCGAGGTCTCCAGCGCCACCCAGGCACCCGTGGTCTCGGCGATGGTCTCCCCGCCGAGCACCACCTGCACGGTCTCACCCCACTGCTCGAGCGCAGGGGGTCGGGGGAAGTCCCAGACGGAGACCTGGCCGGGTGCCGACGGGATCACGCGGCGGGGGATAGGCCGGACGAGCGAAGCGCGACATGCTCCCAGCCTGCCGCGTGGGTGGTGGCCACCGCCGACGCCGGTGGGTTACTGCCTCACGGTGGGCGGGGGCTTCTCCGAGGAGCGCACCCGGATCCCGGTGAGCGGCACCGTGACCTGACCGGAGGGGTCGGCGAAGAAGTCGTTGCCCTTGTCGTCGACCACGATGAAGGCCGGGAAGTCCTCGACCTCGATCTTCCACACCGCCTCCATGCCGAGCTCGGGGTACTCCAGCACCTCGACCGAGGTGATGCAGTCCTGGGCGAGCCGAGCTGCCGGACCGCCGATCGAGCCGAGGTAGAAGCCGCCGTGCGACTCGCAGGCGCGGGTGACCTGGGCGGACCGGTTGCCCTTGGCGAGCATCACCATCGAGCCGCCGGCCGCCTGGAACTGATCGACGTAGGAGTCCATGCGCCCGGCGGTGGTCGGGCCGAACGAGCCTGACGCCATGCCCTCGGGGGTCTTGGCCGGGCCTGCGTAGTAGACCGGGTGGTCGCGCAGGTACTGCGGCATCTCCTTGCCCGCGTCGAGGCGCTCCTTGATCTTGGCGTGGGCGATGTCGCGGGCCACCACCAGCGGCCCGGTCAGGGAGAGGCGCGTCTTGACGGGGTACTGCGACAGCTCGGCCAGGATCTCGCTCATCGGACGCGTGAGGTCGACGGAGACCACCTCGCCGGCGGCGATGTCGGCGGAGACCCCGGCGTCGGGCATGAACTGTGCCGGGTCGGTCTCGAGCTGCTCGAGGAACACCCCCTCGGCGGTGATCTTGCCCAGCGCCTGCCGGTCCGCCGAGCACGAGACCGCCAGGGCGACCGGGCAGGAGGCACCGTGCCGCGGCAGCCGCACGACGCGCACGTCGTGGCAGAAGTACTTCCCGCCGAACTGGGCCCCGATCCCGAACGACTGGGTGAGTGCGAAGACCTCCTCCTCCAGCTCCACGTCGCGGAACGCGTGGCCCGACATGGTGCCCTCGGTGGGGAGGCTGTCGAGGTAGTGCGCCGAGGCGTACTTCGCGGTCTTGAGGGCGTACTCCGCGCTGGTGCCCCCGATGACGACTGCCAGGTGGTACGGCGGGCAGGCCGCGGTGCCCAGCGAGCGGATCTTCTCGTCGAGGAACTCCAGCATCCGGGTCGGGTTGAGCACCGCCTTGGTCTCCTGGAACAGGAACGACTTGTTCGCCGACCCACCACCCTTGGCCATGAACAAGAACTTGTACTCAGGACCAGAATCAGGGGTCGGGGTCGAGTAGAGCTCGATCTGCGCCGGCAGGTTCGTGCCGGTGTTCTTCTCCTCCCACATCGTCAGCGGCGCGAGCTGCGAGTAGCGCAGGTTCAGACTGGTGTAGGCGTCGTGGACCCCGCGGGCGATCCACTCGCCGTCGTCAGCGCCGGTGAGGACTCCCTCGGACTTCTTCCCCATGACGATCGCGGTGCCGGTGTCCTGGCACATCGGCAGGACGCCCCCGGCGGAGATGTTGAGGTTCTTGAGCAGGTCCAGCGCGACGAAGCGGTCGTTGCCGGAGGCCTCCGGGTCGTCGATGATCCGACGCAGCTGAGCGAGGTGGTCGGGGCGCAGGAAGTGGGATATGTCGTGCATTGCCTCGGCGGTGAGCCGCTGCAGCACCTGGGGCTCCACGTGCAGGAACGCGCGACCGGCGACCTCGGTGAGCCGGACTCCCTCGTCGCTGACCAGCCGGTACGGCGTGAGGTCGGGTCCGAGGGGCAGCAGGTCGCTGTATCGGAACTCGGGCCCGGAGGATGTGCTCACGACCCGCACGATAGTCCCGCCGCCCCGCGCCCGGACCCGGCGGTCGAGACGCGACGAGGGCCGCGACCGTGCGGTCGCGACCCTCGCCGGGTGGAGCTCGTGCGGCTAGTTCTCCTCGGCGGCCGGAGCCATGTCGTCCTGCTGGTGGGCAGCCTGCTGGGTCTTGTCCAGCGCCGAGGTGTCGAAGGTGCCGGCCCGCTCCTTGTCCAGCGTCAGGTTCAGTCCCGAGACGGAGTCGAAGAGGTGGATCTGTCGACCGTCGACCCAGATCTCGGCGTCGTCGCCCTCGGCGATCCGGCTGGCACCGTCGATGGAGACCACGACCTGCTGGCGCATCGACTCACCGTCGAGGTCACGCTCGAGCTGGGTGAGCTGCTCACGCACCTCGTCCGGGGCCTCGAAGGGGATGTAGGCGTAGGCCTCGTTGCCCAGCCACTCCACCACGTCGACCGTCGCGTGGAACGTCGACCCCTCGGTCTTCTTGGAGGAGTCCACGACGGAGGCGTCCTCGAAGTGCTCGGGCCGGATGCCGGCGATGAGCAGCTTGCCCTCCTCGATCTGGCTCGCCCTCTCCTCGGGGATCGCCACCGAGCCGAACGGGAGCTCGACCTTGCCGCCCTGCACCTTCGCCGGCAGGAAGTTCATCGGCGGGGAGCCGATGAAGCCGGCGACGAAGAGGTTGACCGGCTGGGTGTAGAGCTCGCGTGGACTCGCCAGCTGCTGCAGGACGCCTCGCTTGAGCACCGCGACGCGGTCTCCCAGGGTCATCGCCTCGGTCTGGTCGTGGGTGACGTAGACCGTGGTGATGCCGAGCCGCTTCTGGAGCCGCGCGATCTCGGTGCGCATCTGGCCGCGCAGCTTGGCGTCCAGGTTCGACAGCGGCTCGTCGAAGAGGAACGCGTCGGAGTCGCGCACGATCGCACGGCCCATGGCCACCCGCTGGCGCTGACCGCCGGAGAGGTTGCCGGGCTTGCGCTCGAGGTGCTCGTCGAGCTCCAAGGTCTTCGAGGCCTGGCGCACCTTCTCGTCCACGGTGCTGTCGTCAGCCCCCTTGAGCCGCAGCGGGAAGGCGATGTTCTCGTAGACGCTCAGGTGGGGGTAGAGCGCGTAGTTCTGGAACACCATGGCCAGGTTGCGGTCCCGCGGCGCCAGGTCGTTGACCTTCTTGCCGCCGATCACCATGTCGCCGGAGGTGATGTCCTCCAGTCCCACGATCATCCGCAGGAGCGTGGACTTCCCACACCCCGACGGCCCGACGAGGATCATGAACTCCCCGTCCTCGACATCGATGCTGATGTCGTTCACGGCGGGGAAGCCATCGCCGTACTCCTTGACGATGTTCTTCATCTCGATGGCAGCCATCAGGTCATCCCTTCACTGCGCCGGAGGTCAGGCCGGCAACGATTCGACGCTGGAACAAGAGGACGATGACGATGATCGGGATCGTCACCAGCACGGACGCCGTCGCGAGCTGCGAGTACGGCGGGTTGAACGGGTCGGGGCCGACGAAGAAGGACATCTGCGCCGGCACGGTGCGGGACTTGGTGGTGGAGGTGAGCGAGATCGCGAGGACGAACTCGTTCCAGGCGAAGAAGAAGGTGAGGATCGCCGCGGTGAAGACACCGGGCGCGGCCAAGGGCACGATCACCTTGCGGAACGCCTGCCACGAGGTGGCCCCGTCGACCTGGGCCGCCTGCTCCATCTCCCACGGGATCTCACGGAAGAAGGCCGACAGCGTCCAGATCGCCAGGGGCAGCGTGAACGACATGTACGGCAGGATCAGTCCGGGCCAGGTGTTGAACAGCCCGACCACGCGCCAGACGTCGAAGAGCGGACCCACCAGCGAGACCACTGGGAACATCGCGATCGCCAACGCCAGGGACAGCACCAGTCGCTTGCCCCTGAACTCCAGCCGTGCGATCGCGTACGCCGCGAACGTGGCGAAGATGACCGCGAGCACCGTCGAGATCGAGGCGATGCCGAAGGAGTTGATCAGCGCTTTGGTGAAGTCGCTGTTCTCCGCGATCGCCGTGTAGTTCTCGAAGGTCCACTCCTTGGGGAGGAACTGCGGGCTGCCCACGGTGGTCTCGGCCACCGGTTTGAAGCTCAGCGAGATGATCCAGACCACTGGCAGCAGACACCACACCAGGATCGCGGCGAAGCCGACCCAGGTGCCCACACCCGTCTTGCCCCTCATCAGCTATCTCCTCTCGCCTGAGCCAGGTCGACTCTGAACAGCTTGACGATCAGCCAGGCCACGAGCAGCACCGAGAAGAACAGCACGACGGAGAGCGCCGAGCCCATGCCGAGCTGGAGCTGCTCGATCACCTGCCGGTAGGTCAGGAAGGAGATCGACTCGGTGTCCTGTGCACCCTTGGTCATCACGTAGATGTTGTCGAAGATGCGGTAGGCGTCGAGTGCGCGGAACAGGACCGCGACCATGATCGCGGCACGCATGTTGGGCAGGATCACCTTCCACAGCCGCTGCCACCACGTCGCACCGTCGACCTTGGCGGCCTCGACCATGTCCTCCGACACCTGCGCCAGACCCGCCAGCAGCAGCAGGGCCATGAACGGCGTGGTCTTCCAGATCTCGGAGGCCATGATCGCGAACATCGAGGGCCAGTGGGCACCGAACCAGTTGAAGTTCTCCGAGAGCCCGGGGAGCCAGCCGAACCAGTTGTTGACGAAGCCGTTGTTCAGCGAGAAGGCGAACTGCCAGGCGAAGGCGGAGACCACGGTGATGATGCCGTAGGGGATCAGGATCGAGGTCCTGATGGCGCCTCGGGCGAAGATCACACGGTGCATGACCATCGCGAACGCGAAGCCGATGACCAGCTCGACCCCAACCGTGATCACCATGATCAGCACGGTGTTCCAGGTGTCGCGCCAGAACAGGCTGTCACCGAGCACCGCGAGATAGTTGTCGACGCCGACGAACTCCTTCTCGTCGGGGTTGGTCAGCCGGTAGCGGAACAGCGACAGGTAGAGCGCCTGAAGCATCGGATAGGCGGTCACCAGGAGCATCAGGATGACCGCGGGGGCGACCAGCTTCAGTCCGAGCTTGTTCTCAGCCGACGACCTCTCGGTCATCTGCGCCTTGCCAGGGCTCTTGCCCTGCGTGGTCGACTTGGGGCTTGCGGTGGCGACGCTCACAGGAGCCGCCCTCCCTTCAGGATGTCGCTGATGAAGTCCGCCGACGACTGCGGGGTGTCGGAGTCGACGCCACCTGCGGGGTGCCAGGTGTTCTGGATCGAGGCGGAGATGTCGGACCAGTACGGGGTGACCGCACGCGGGGCAGCACGCTCCAGGCTCTGCTGGAACAGCTGCCTGAGGCTCTCGGGGTAGGCCTTCTTCAGGGCGGGGTAGTCATAGCCCGCCGAGCTGGCCGGCATGTTGCCGGTGATGTCGGCGTTGACACCCTGGTTCTCCGGCTTGACGATGCACGCCGCGGCTTCCTGCGCCATCTCGGTGTGCTCGGAGAACTTGCTGACGCCGATCCCGATCCCGCCGTAGGGCGGCTCGCTCTCGGTGCCCTCCTTCACCTCCGGGTAGGGCGCCCAGCCGATGTCCTTGGCGACCTCGGGCTGGCTCTCGTCGTAGTTGTGGAAGATGTAGGTCCAGTTGACCATGAAGGCCCCCTGGTCCCCGCCGAACGTCGCACCCGCGGTGCCCTCGTTGGAGACAGACAGGTCGCTCGGCGCGGCGTCGGAGTCGGCGAGCTCCTGGATCACCTGGGCGGCTTCCTTGCCGGCCTCGCCACCGATGTCGACCTCGGCCTCGGCGCCCTTGTCGACCTCGCTGACCAGTGCGCCGCCGGCGCTCTCGACCAATGCGTTGATCCAGACGACGTAACCCTCGTACTTGTTGGCCTGCACCGCGACGGTTCCGTTGTTGTCGGCGGCCGCGTTGATGATGGCGTCCCAGGTCTGCGGCTCGTCCATGTTGATGCCGGCCTTGTCGACGAACGACTTGCGATACCAGAGCACCTGGACGTTGGACCAGAACGGGTAGACCACGAGCTCGTCCTGCCAGGTCGCCGCGTCGGTGGCGCTCTGGAACGACTGCTCCTTGAGCTTGCTCTGCTCCTCCTCGGGGATCTCCTCGAGGAAGCCCGCCTCAGCGAACTCGGCGGTGTAGGGCGGGTCGATGCTCATCAGGTCGATCGCCGGATCTTCGGCGGCGAGCCGTCGCACGAGCTGGATGCGCTGCTGGCTCGCGTCCTGGGGGAGGATCTCGGTCTGGATCGAGTAGGCGTCGGTGCTGCAGTTCTCCGCCACCTTGGCCTGTCCGCCACTGTCGGGGTTGATGTACCAGATCAGCTCGGGCTTCCCGGAGTCGCCGCCACCGCAGGCTGCGAGTGCCCCGGAAGCCCCGAGCAGAGCGCACGCCGCGAGGGTGCGCCCCACGCGCCGGTGAAGCGCTGAAGGGGCTTGCCGCATCTGTACCTCCACATAGGTGATATCCCTCACCCTCGTCCTGCAGGTGAGGATTTGGCAACCATTGAGCGCCGATCGAGCGCGAATCCGTTGTGAAACTGTGTCGCCGGGGTGAACCCGCCCGGCGCAATCCCTGAGCCGCCTCGCGGGCGAGGGCGCTCACCCAGCAGACTGGCCTCCATGACGCTTTCCGACTCCCCCGACTGGTGGCGCACGGCGGTGGTGTACCAGGTCTACATCCGCAGCTTCAGTGACCACGACGGTGACGGGCTCGGCGACGTGCAGGGCATCCACGACCGCCTCGACCACCTCGCCGAGCTCGGGGTCGACGCGCTGTGGATCAACCCGTGGTACCCCTCGCCGCAGGCCGACGCCGGGTACGACGTCGCGGACTACCGCGCGATCGAGCCGGACTACGGCACCCTCGATCAGGCCGAGAAGCTGGTCGTGGCTGCACACGAGCGTGGGCTGAGGGTGATCCTCGACATCGTCCCCAACCACACCTCCACCGAGCACCGCTGGTTCCGGGCGGCGCTCGAGGGCGATGCCGAAGCCCGTGCCCGCTACCTGTTCCGACCCGGCCGCGGCGCCGACGGCGAGCTGCCGCCCAACGACTGGATCAGTGTCTTCGGCGGGCCGGCGTGGACCCGGGAGGTGGGCCCCCCCGGGTCGCCCGGGGACGCGGCGGGGGAGTGGTACCTGCACCTGTTCACCCCGGGCCAGCCCGACCTGGACTGGGCGAATCCGCAGGTGCGCGCCGAGTTCGAGGACGTGCTCCGGTTCTGGTTCGACCGCGGCGTCGACGGCTTCCGGATCGACGTCGCGCACGCGCTGAGCAAGCACCAGGACCTGCCCGACGCCGGCCCCGACCTGGTGGAGGAGCCGCTCGCTCCGCACCCCGCGTGGGACCAGGACGACGTGCACGAGGTCTACCGAGCGTGGCGCGAGGTCGCCGACTCCTACGACCCTCCCCGGATCTTCGTCGCCGAGGCCTGGGTCGCCTCCAACGAGCGGTTGGCGCGCTACGTGCGCGCCGACGAGCTGCACAGTGCCTTCCAGTTCGACTTCCTGCTCGCGCCCTTCGACGCCTCGACGATGCGCGAGGTGGCGAGCTCGGCGCTCGACTCCGCGCTCCGGGTGGGTGCCCCCAGCACCTGGGTGCTGTCCAACCACGACGTCCCGCGGCACGTCACCCGGTATGCGAGGACCCAGCGTCCGGGCACCGCCGACCCCAGCCTGCTCAGCCAGACCTGGAGCGAGGAGCCGCCCGACGTCGGCCTGGGTCGACGCCGCGCGCGCGCAGCAGCACTGCTCACCCTCGCGCTGCCCGGCTCGGCCTACCTCTACCAGGGGGAGGAGCTCGGTCTGGCCGAGGTCGAGGACATCCCCGACGAGCGGCGGCAGGACCCGCTCTTCGAGCAGTCGGGCCGCGAGCGCCTCGGCCGCGACGGCTGCCGGGTGCCCCTGCCCTGGAGCGGCGACCGGGCGCCGTACGGCTTCAGCCCGCGGGGTGCCTCGGCCGAGCCGTGGCTGCCCCAGCCGGACGACTGGGCTGACCTCACCGCTGCCGCCCAGGAGGGGAGGAACGGCTCGATGCTCGAGCTCTACCGCTCCGCGCTGCGCCTGCGGGCCGAGCACTGGGTGGACGCGGGCGAGCTGACCTGGCTGGAGACCGCCGAGCACGTCATCGGCTTCCGACGCGGTCCGCTGGAGTGCCTGCTCAACACCGGCGACCTGCCGGTGCCGATCGACCTGGGTGGTGCTCAGGTCCTGCTGTGCTCCGACCCGGAGGGCGTCGGTCCGCCGCACGCCCCGCACGTCCCCGCCGCGGGGGCGGTGTGGTTGCTGGACGCCTGACGTGCCTGACCTGCCGGTAGGGGCCCGCGCGCACTGGCTCGCGCCCGGCCGGGTGAACCTGATCGGTGAGCACACCGACTACAACCACGGTCTCGCGCTGCCGTTCGCGATCGAGCAGTCGTGCCGCGCCTCGGTCGTGGTCGGCGAGAGCGGGTTCATCGCGGTCTCCGCCCAGCGCGAGGACGTCGCGCACGCCAGGGACGTCGGGGAGATCATGACGCTGCCGACCTGGGCCCGCTACGTGCTCGGCCCGGTCTGGGCGGTGGCGGCCCGTGGCACCGTGGTCCCGCCGTTGCGGGTGGAGATCGACTCCGAGGTGCCCCTGGGAGCCGGGCTCTCCTCCTCCGCCGCGGTGGTCTGCTCGGTGACCACGGCGCTGCTGGACCTCCTGGGGGTCGAGCTCGACGGCGACGAGCAGCTGGCGCTCACCCGCCGGGTCGAGAACGACGTGGTCGGGGTCCCCACCGGGGGCCTCGACCAGATGGCTGCGCTCCGATCCCAGGCCGGGCACGCGCTGCTCTGCGACTTCGCCGACCTCAGCTCGCGACCGGTGCCGTTGGACCTCGCGCCGCACGGGCTCACGGTCCTGGTGGTCGACACCGGCGTCGAGCATCAGCACAGCGAGGGTGAGTACGCCGCCCGGCGCCGCGACTGCGAGCTGGCGGCCGAGGTCGTGGGCGTCGCGTCGCTGCGCGAGCTCGACGCCTCCGACCTGGCCTCGCAGACTGCGCAGACCTCGCCGGCCTGGACCGGCGCGCAGCAGCGCTACGTTCGCCACGTGGTGACCGAGAACCAGCGGGTGCGCGAGGTCGTCGAGCTGCTCGAGGCCGGACGCCCCGCCGAGATCGGCCCCGTGCTGTCGGCCTCCCACGCCTCGCTGCGTGACGACTACCGGGTCAGCGGGCCCGCACTCGACCTCGCCCAGTCGACGCTGCTCGAGGCGGGGGCGCTTGGTGCCCGGATGACCGGTGGCGGCTTCGGCGGCGCTGTGGTGGCCCTCGTGCCGCAGGACCACGCCGCCGCCATCGGCGAGCGGGCCACCTCGGCCCTGCTCGCGACCCCGGGCGCCGCGACCCGGCGACCCCGCAGCCTGGTGGTGGCACCCTCGGCGGGCGCTCGGCGGTGGTCCGGCGCATGAGCCGCGTCGAGGGCCCGGCCAGTGGTCCTGAGCTGCCCGTCGTGGAGCTGCGGCGGCGTGCCGTCGAGCAGCTCGGCACGATCGAGGGTGCCGGGTGGTGCGCGCGGCTGGAGCTCGTCGGCGACGACCTGGTCTCCGCCCTGCGGCTGGTCTACCCCGAGGCGGTCGCGTCAGGGCTGGTGGCCCGACTCTGCTCGGATGCCTTGAACGCCTCGGTGGCACGTCCGGAAGCCCTGCGGGTCCTGGACCGGCGCCGTGAGGTGGACCCCGGCTGGTTCCTGGCCGAGGACATGGTGGGCTACGTCTGCTACACCGACCGGTTCGGTGGCACCCTCGACGGGCTGACCGAGCACCTGGACCACCTGGCCGAGCTCGGCGTGGGCTACCTCCACCTGATGCCGCTGCTCGCCACCCGCGAGGGAGAGAACGACGGAGGCTACGCCGTCGTCGACTACGACACGGTCGAGCCGCCGCTGGGGACCATGGCCGACCTGGAGCGGTTGGCCGCGACGCTGCACGAGCGCGAGGTCGCGCTGTGCCTGGACCTCGTGCTCAACCACACCGCGCGGGAGCACACCTGGGCGCAGCGTGCCCTGGCCGGCGACCCGACGTACCGGGGCTTCTACCGGTTCTTCCCCGACCGCACCGAGCCCGACGCCTACGAACGCACCCTGCCCGAGGTCTTCCCCGACATGGCGCCGGGCAGCTTCTCCTACGTCGAGGAGACCGGTGAGTGGGTGTGGACCACGTTCCACGAGTTCCAGTGGGACCTGGACTGGTCCGACCCCGAGGTGTTCCGGGCGATGGCTGCGGTCGTGCTGGGTCTGGGCAACCGCGGCGTCGACGTGCTGCGTCTGGACGCCGCGCCGTTCCTCGGCAAGCGGATGGGCACCGACTGCCAGAACCAGCCCGAGGCGCACGCCATCCTGCAGGCGTTGCGCGCGCTGACCCAGGTGGCCATGCCCGGGCTGGTGCTCAAGGCGGAGGCGATCGTGGGTCCCGACCAGCTGCTGCCCTACCTGGGGGAGCACCGGCATCGACGTCGGGAGTGCCACCTCGCCTACGACAACCAGCTCATGGTCATGCTCTGGTCGACCCTCGCCAGCCGGGACACCCGGCTGCTGCGGCAGGCGCTGGGTCGCCGCGGGGCGACACCGCCCGGCACCGGCTGGATCAGCTACGTGCGCTGCCACGACGACATCGGATGGGCCGTCTCCGACGAGGACGCGTGGGCGCTGGGGCTCGACCCGGCGGCCCACCGCCGGTTCCTCGCGGCGTTCTTCGCCGGGGACCATCCGGGCAGCTTCGCCCGCGGCATCGACTTCCAGGTCGACCCCCGCGACGGCAGCCGTCGCACCAGTGGCATGACTGCCTCGCTGTGCGGACTCGACGGCGCCCTGGAGGGCGGCGACGAGGCGCAGGTGGTGGCCGCGGTCCGACGGATCTGCCTGCTCCACGCGGTGACCTACTCCTACGGCGGGCTGCCCATGGTCTACATGGGCGACGAGATCGCGATGCCCAACGACCAACGCTGGGCCGACGACCCGGCTCACGCCGAGGACAACCGGTGGATCCACCGGCCGGTGATGGACTGGGCTCGAGCCGGGCAGCGCCACGACGCGACGACCCCGGGCGGGCAGGTCTTCGCGGCGCTGGCCGCCCTGGCCGCTGCCCGTCGGGCGACACCGTCACTTCGTGCCGACGCCGCCACCGAGCTGCTGGACCTGCCCGACGAGCACCTGCTGGGCTACCTCCGACGCCACCCCAGTGCGGACCCGGTGCTGTGCCTGGCGTGCTTCAGCGACGAGGACCGGCCGGTCGAGCCCTGGGTGCTCGAGGCCGCCGGCATCACCGACCCGGTCCTGCTGCACGCCTCGCCGGAGGTCAGCGATCCCTTGTGGCTCCCCGCCTGGACCTTCGCGTGGGTGGTGCAGGGCGGCTGAGGCGGGGAGTCCTCACGCCGGCTCGGCCCGCGCCGCGCGATCGGCGGCGCGGGTGATCGCCTCGACGAAGGTGGGCACCAGAGCCATCGGCAGGTCGTGGCCCATCCCCTCCACGAGCACCAGCTCGGCCCCCGGGACGGCTCGTGCGGTCGCCCGCCCCCCGCTGAGGTGGACCATCCGGTCGCGCGTGCCGTGCACCACCGACGTCGGCAGGTCCAGGCGGCGCAGCCGTGGGGTGCGGTCCGGTGCGGTGACGATCGCGATCATCTGCCGCATCGTGCCCGAGAGGCTGATGCCGCGGTCCCAGGTCTCACCGGCGCGCTGCTGCTGCACGGCCAGCTCCTCGACGTAGGCCGGTGACCCGGTCAGGCGCCAGAAGCGGGCGGAGTTCTCGACGTACTGCTCGCGGGTGCGGGCGGCGCGGGCGAGCACGTGGGGCAGCAGCCGCGGGTCCTGCCACCCTGCCCGGCGGCTGCCCGTCGTCGACATGATCGAGGTCAGGGAGCACACCCGGGCGGGATGCTCCAGGGCCATGGTCTGCGCGATCATGCCGCCCATCGAGACCCCGACGACGTGGGCCCGGCCCACCTCGAGCGCGTCGAGCACGTGCACGGCGTCCTGTGCCATCTCTGTCAGGGAGTACGGCGCCTCGACCGGCACCCGGAAGAACCCCTTGACCAGGTCTCCTCGGCGAAGCCGGGCGCTGCTGATCCGGTCGGAGCGACCGCAGTCGCGGTTGTCGAAGCGGATCACGAAGTAGCCCTCGCTCGCCAGCCAGCGGCACATGTCCTCGGGCCACCAGATCATCGGCCCGGAGAGGCCCATCACCAGCAGCAGCGCCGGACCCGCGGGATCGCCGAAGGTCTGGAAGCAGATCCGCGGCTCGGTCTCGGTGAAGCGCTCCTCGGAGGAGCTCACCGCGTCGAGCACCTCGCGCGGGGGCAGGGACCGGTCGGTGTGAGGAGCCGTCATGGGGCCCGATTGTCCCAGCGCGCCCCGAGACCCGGCGAGGCCGGGCCCGGGTGGGGCGCCCCCCGGATCCCTCGATGTCCCCGCATTCGGGCGATGTGGGGCTATGTTGGCCAGGTGACCAAGAACTCACCGGTGGCGGACTTCCTGGTCCCCGAGGGCTTCGGCGGTCCCCGAGGACTGCGTGCGCTGGGTCGTGAGGTGAGCGTGGTCAGCGAGGCGGTGGCCCACCGGCGGCTCGCGCGGAGCAGGGCGGCCCACGCCCGCTCCCAGCCGTGGGCCACTCGCCACCCGCAGGGTGAGGGTGACCCGGTGCTGCTCGTCCCGGGGTTCATGGCCGGGGACTGGACCCTGAGGCTGATGTCGCGCCACCTGCGTCACCTGGGCTTTCGCACCTACCGATCCGGCATCCTGGCCAACGTCGGCTGCCTAGACCAGGGCACCCAGGCCCTGGAGCGCCGGTTGGAGGACATCGCCGAGCGGCGCGAGCGCAAGATCACCATCGTCGGCCACAGCCTCGGCGGGATGATGGCGAGGGGGCTGGCCGGACGGCGCCCCGACCTGGTCGCCGGCATCGTGACGATGGGCAGCCCGATCCTCGCGCCGGGCGCCGCGCACACCGGACTGCTGGCCATGGTCGCCACCCTCAAGCGGCTTGAGGCGCTCGGGGTCAGCGTCATGGGCAAGGACTGCACCGAGGGCGGGTGCGCGCTGCAGATGTGGGAGGAGTCCAAGGTCGAGCTCGCCGAGGACTTTCCGTTCACCGCGATCTACTCCAAGCGTGACGGCATCGCCGACTGGCGCGCCTGCATCGACCCCGCGGGGGATCCGCGGGAGGTCCGCACCAGCCACACCGGGATGGCGCTCGACCCGGTCGTCATCGACATCGTCGTCGAGGCGCTGCACCGAAGCCACTCCCGACCGCTCGAGCACCGGCTCACCGGCCAGCCGTCGAGCCAGGCGCGCCGCGCCAGCTGAGCCGCAGCGGCCGACCCGCGGACCAGAGGCCGGCGACGACTGGGACCTCAGGTCGACCTGGGGGGTCAGGGCCCCGCAGGCCTCACCCGGGCCAGCGCGGGCCCAGCTCGCCACGCCACGGCGGATCCGCCCCGGGTCGTGACACGGTCACCGCAGCGGCCGCGTGAGCCGCTCGCACGTGGCGTTCCAGCTCGGGCTCGTCGGGCATCCAGCGCGCCGGACCTGGCTGGCGGAGGGGGAGCGTCGAGGCGATCAGTGCCGCCATGAACGAGTCGCCGGCGCCGACGGTGTCGACCACGGCTGTGGTCCCGTGCGAGGGGTCCAGGGCGACGCGCACCCGGGCATCGCGGCCCACGGCCACGGTCGGGCCCTCACCGGTGGTCACCACCACCACGGCCGGTCCGCGCTCCAGCAGCTCTCCCGCCACCTGCTCGGGGGAGCGGCCCGGCTGGACGAACTCGGCGTCCTCCTCGCTGAGCCGCACCAGGTCCGCCAGTGCGGCGTGCTCTCGCACCTGCGCCCAGGCCCGGTCAGGGTCGGGGGTGATCGCCGGCCGGACGTTGGGGTCGTAGCTCACCGGGACTCCGCGACGCCGCGCGGACCGGGCGAGCTCGAGGACGTTGCTCGCTCCTGGCTCGAGGGCGGCGCCCAGCGACCCGAAGTGGAAGCCGCTCGCCTTCTCGTCGAGCTCACACGGCGGCAGGTCCCAGGTGATGGCGAACTCGTAGGAGGCCTCACCGGCGGCGCTGAGCCGGGCCGCCGCCACGCCCGTGTGCTCGCTGCGGTGCTCGCCGAGCAGGCGCACGTCGCTGCGGGCGAGGTGGGCACGCACCAGGTCGCCGTCGTCGTCGCTGCCGAGGCAGGTGAGCAGACCGGTCGGGAGCCCGAGCCTGGCCAGGCCGACCGCCACGTTCATCGGCGACCCACCGGGGGCCCGCGCGGTGCCTCCCTCGGGGGAGACCACCACGTCGACCAGGGCCTCTCCTGTGACCACGATCATCGCTTGCTCACCGCCGTGGTTCCTCGTCGTTGCTCGTGCCCCGTCGATGCGCCGAAACCCCGTCGGCTCAGTGCTCGAAGTCGATCGCTGCGTAGGACTGGAGCTTGACCAGCTGGTGCTCGGAGATGATCGAGCGGATGGTGCCGCTACGCCCCCGCATGACCAGCGAGTGCGTGGTCGCGCCGCCGCCTCGGTAGCGCACCCCCTGGAGCAGCTCCCCGTCGGTGATCCCGGTCGCGACGAAGAAGCAGTCCTCGGCGGTGACCAGGTCGTCGGTGGTCAGCACGTGGTCCTGGTCGAGCACGTGGCCGGCGTCGAGCGCACGCTGGCGCTCCTCGTCGTCGCGCGGCCACAGCCGGGCCTGGATGACGCCCTCGAGGCACTTGAGCGCACACGCGGCGATGATGCCCTCCGGAGTGCCCCCGACCCCGAGCAGCAGATCGACGCCGGTGCCCTCGCGAGCGGTCATGATCGCCCCGGCGACGTCGCCGTCGCTGATGAACTTGATGCGCGCTCCGGTGCCCCGGATCTCCTCGACCAGCTGCTGGTGGCGCTCGCGGTCGAGCACCACCACGGTGACGTCCTCGGCCGCGGCCTTCTTGGCCCGCGCGACGGCGGCGATGTTCTCCGCGACGGGCTTGCGGATGTCGACCACGTCGCGCGCCTCCGGGCCGGTGACCAGCTTCTCCATGTAGAACACCGCCGAGGGGTCGTACATCGAGCCGCGGGGTGCGACCGCCATCACCGAGACCGCGTTGTTCATGCCCTTGGCCGTCAGCGTGGTGCCGTCGATCGGGTCCACCGCCACGTCGCAGTCGGGTCCCTCGCCGTCACCGACCTGCTCGCCGTTGTAGAGCATCGGGGCGTTGTCCTTCTCGCCCTCGCCGATGACCACGACCCCACGCATCCCGACGGTGGAGATCAGGGTGCGCATCGCGTTGACCGCGACGCCGTCGGCGCCGTTCTTGTCGCCCTTGCCGACCCATCGCGCTGCCGCCATGGCGCCGGCCTCGGTGACGCGCACCAGCTCCAGGGCCAGGTTGCGGTCGGGAGCGGTCGGGGCAGTGGTCAGCGTGTCCGGCGATTCCGACATGGCCTCACACTAGCGGACCGGTCCGATCTGGTCCGTCGTGGAGAATGGAGTCGTGAGCAACCCGCAGGACATCCGCAACCGAGCGAGCCGCTACCAACGCTCCTTCTCCGGCATGGTCGGCGCCATGCTCCTGCTGGTCCTGCTCATCGGAGCCTTCGTGATCTTCCGCGACGCCAACCGCAACGACCCCGCGGACCCCGTGGAGCCGGTGGACTGGCGCTCGGCGGCGACCTACGCGCGCGAGCAGGCCGACTTCGAGGTGCTGGCCCCCGACCGGCTGCCATCGGGGTGGATCGCGACGAGCGTGCGCTTCGGTCAAGGCGACGAGCAGAGCTGGCACCTCGGTGTGCTGACCGACGAGAAGCGCTACATCGGGCTGGAGCAGGGTCCGGACCCGGCGTCCTCGATGGCGGCGCAGTTCATCGACGAGGATGCCGAGGCCGACGGTGAGGTGCAGGTGTCCGGTCAGACCTGGGAGGTCTGGCGCGACGACACCGACACGGCCCTGGTGCGCGAGAGCGATGGTGGGGTGACCACGCTGGTGGTGGGCACGGTCGGTCTCGACCAGCTCGAGGACTACGTCGACCGGCTGGCCTGAGCCGCACCCGGTCGGGGTCAGTCGGTCGCGTCGGCCCCGGCGGCCAGCACGTCGTCGAGGCGTCGTCGAGCCCCCTCCAGCCAGGTCTGGCAGACCTGGGCGAGCCGCTCGCCCCGCTCCCACAGAGCCAGGGTCTCCTCCAGGCTGAGACCTCCCTGCTCGAGGCTCTGGACCACCTCGACCAGCTCCTCGCGGGCTTGCTCGTAGCCGAGCTCCTCACCGGCGTCGGTCTCACTCATCAGGTGTCTCCTCGGGGTCGGGGGAGTCGGGAGCCGGTGAGGTGGTGAGCACCTCGAGGTCGAGCCGGCCGTCGCTGACGCGGGCGCTGAGCCGTTGCCCGGGGCCGAGGTCGCCCACCGCGCTCACCACGTCGCCGTCGGCGGTCTGCAGCACGGAGTAGCCACGCCGCAGCGTCTCGCGGGGGGAGAGCGCCGCGACCCGGGCCCGGGTCGCTCGCAGGTCGTCCTCGGCGCGATCGAGGCGGTGGCGCAGCAGCAGCCGGCCTCTCGAGCGCAGGTCGTCGAGCTCACGGTGACGCGCCTCGACATGGCTGCGTGGGTCGGCCAGGCTCGGGCGCGCCCGCACCGCATCGAGTCGAGCCTGCTCGTGGGTCAGCCAGGAGACGACGGTGCGACGCCCGCGCTCACGCCACTGCAGCACCCGGCTCTGCTCCTCGGCGACGTCCGGCACCACCAGCTTGGCGGCGTCGGTCGGGGTCGATGCCCGCGCATCGGCCACGAGGTCCAGCAGCGGGGAGTCGGGCTCGTGGCCGATCGCGGAGACCACCGGCGTCGCGGCCTTGGCCACCGCTCGCACGAGCGCCTCGTCGGAGAACGGCAGGAGGTCCTCCAGGGAGCCTCCGCCTCGGGCGATGACGACCACCTCGACCTGGGGCTGTCGGTCGAGCCGATCCAGCGCCTCGATCACGTGGCCGACGCAGTTGACGCCCTGCATCGTGGCGTACTCCACGACGATGTCGACCCCCGGCCAGCGGCGACGGGCGTTCTCGATCACGTCGCGCTCGGCCGCGGAGTCGCGGGCGGTGACCAGGCCGACCCGTCGGGGCAGGAAAGGCAGGCGCCGCTTGAGCTCGCGGGCGAACAGGCCCTCCGCGGCCAGCAGCTGGCGGCGTCGCTCGAGCCGGGCCAGCAGCTCACCCAGACCGACCATGCGGATCTCGTCGGCGACCAGGCTCATCGTGCCCCGGTTGGCGTAGTAGCGCGGGCGGCCGTGGACCACCACCCCGGCGCCGTCGACGATCGGGGGGTCGGCGCCGTCGAGCACCTGACGTGGACAGGTGACCGTCATCGAGATGTCGCCCAGCGGGTCACGCAGCGTGAGGTAGGCCCAGCCGGAGCGACGGTTGATCTGGGCCAGCTGCCCCTCGACCCACACCGCGCCGAGCCGGTCGATCCACCCGGCGAGCAGCGTGGCGACCTGCCGCACGGGGGCGGGGTGGGTCGCGCTGGTGTCCAAGGCCACGAGGCGCACCCTAGCCTCGGGCCACCGACAGTCCCGCGTAGCCGGCCCCAGGGTGCCCTGGTGCACACCGGCCGGCCACCGCCTGCCCACCGGTCTGCTCACCGGCTGGGGGCGCTCGGCTGATCGCCCAGCACCTACGATGGGGAGCATGAGCACCAACCTGGGGATCCCTCCTGTCCTGGACACCGAGGACGCTGAGCGGGCGCTGCTCCTGGCGGCGCCGCGTGGCTACTGCGCCGGCGTCGACCGCGCGGTGATCACGGTGGAGAAGGCGCTGGACCTCTACGGCTCCCCGGTCTACGTGCGCAAGCAGATCGTGCACAACAAGCACGTGGTCGCCGACCTGGAGCAGCGCGGTGCCGTCTTCGTCGAGGAGCTCGACGAGGTGCCTGCTGGTGCCACGGTCGTGTTCTCGGCCCACGGGGTCTCACCTGCGGTCCACACCCAGGCCCAGGAGCGAGGGTTGAAGACGATCGACGCCACCTGCCCCCTGGTCACCAAGGTGCACCACGAGGCGCGCCGGTTCGCCACCGAGGACTACGACATCCTGCTGATCGGCCACGAGGGCCACGAGGAGGTCGAGGGCACCGCCGGTGAGGCCCCGGGTCACATCCAGCTGGTGCAGAGCGCCGCCGACGTCGCCGACCTGGAGGTGCGTGACCCCGACAAGGTGGCCTGGCTCTCCCAGACCACGCTGTCGGTCGACGAGACCATGGAGGTCGTCACCGCGATCCGGGAGCGGTTCCCCGCGCTGCTCGACCCGCCGTCCGACGACATCTGCTACGCCACCCAGAACCGGCAGATGGCGATCAAGGAGATCTCCCGCGACGCCGACCTGGTGATCGTGGTGGGGTCGGGCAACTCGTCGAACTCGGTGCGGCTGGTCGAGGTCGCCCTCGAGGCGGGGGCCCGCAGCGCCTACCGGGTCGATGACGCCTCCGAGATCGACGAGGCCTGGCTGGAGGGTGTCGAGAGCGTCAGCGTCACCTCCGGCGCCTCGGTGCCCGAGGCGCTGGTCGAGGGCGTCCTGGGGTTCCTCAACGAGCGTGGCTACCCGGCGGCACGTGCGGTCCACACCGCGGAGGAGTCGCTGATCTTCGCCCTGCCGCCCGAGCTGCGTCGCGACCTGCGCGCCGCGGGGCGCCAGTAGCCCCGGGCCCGGACACCTGGGTCCGGGCCGATCACACCGGCGACGGCGCCGCCCCGGCCGCGGTCCACTCCTTGCGGGGTCGAGCCCGCTCTGCTCGTCGCCGGGCACGGAAGGTCACCCGTCGGCCGTCGGCGTACTGCGGGACGTTCACGGCGTCCGGGAAGCCGGCGAGCATGTCGTCCCAGTCGACGCGCTGGTCGACCTCGTAGCCCGCGGTCTCCAGCATCAGCACGACCGCGTCCTCCGACGGGGTCGCACTGAGCACCCGGCCGCCCATCGTGAACCGGTCGCGCACGGCGAGCGCCTGCATGCGGGTGCCCTCGGTGTGCAGCTGCACCAGCGGACCGGTGACGTCGGGCAGCACCCGGGTGTCGACGACGACGTACTGCGCCCCGGTGCTCTGGATGCCCTTGAACAGCTCGACGTAGCGAGCGGTGTGGTAGAGGAATCCCAGGCAGAGCACCACGTCGGCCTCGATGTCGGGCTTGAGCAGCCGACGGTGGACGTCGCCCTTGAGGAAGCGGAACTGCTCCTCCGGCACACCTTTCGCGCGGAAGGTGCGCCGTGCGTTGCGGACGAGCTCCTCTCGCCCCTCGATGCCGGTCACGTGCGCAGCGCCGGCATCGAGGGCGGCGAAGCTCCATCGCCCGTCGTGGCTGGCGATGTCGACCACGCGCGCACCCCGCAGGACCGACTGGTTCTGCTCGATGATCGCCCGGTGGCGCAGATTCAACCGGTCGAGCGTCGCCGCGGTCTCGCTGGTCTCCAGGAACTCCGGATGGTCGTCGAAGAACATTGGCCCACGTTACGACGCCGCAGCCCGGATCAGCCGATGCGACGTGCGCTGGTCTTGACGATGTGGGAGAAGTTTCGGGCGTACTTCGCGTGAGCGCCGCGGCTGTGGACGGTCACGGTGTTCTCGTCGCTGGTGCGCAGCGAGGCGCCCCAGTTCTGGCTGCCGGTCGTGACCTCCCACCCGTTGTTGGCGCCGCTGATCAGCAGGTACTTGTGGTGGACCCGCAGGTCGGGCTTGCCGTCACCGTTGCGGTCGAAGCGGCTGTCCCAGAGGTCGATGCGGCCGCTGCGGCGCGCAGCGTTGGTCAGGTAGAGCCGCAGCTCTCGCGAGGGGGCTCCGTAGACGATCTTGAGCTTGCAGCCGTTGCCGGCCAGGCTCACCAGCTTGCGCGCAATCCTCTTGCCCCAGACGCGGTTCCAGCGGAACATCGAGACCCGGATCACGGTCCCGCCGGCGCACCTGACGTGGTTGAGGTCGGTGATGATCGGGTGGGTGCCGGTGCGCTTCGGGTAGTAGCGGGTCAGCGCCCCGCCCTCGCTGAACTGCTCGAACTTGTCACCGTCGTTCGGGGTGTCCTGCGCCATCTCGGCCAGCACGCGCTCGGCGCCGTTGAACAGCTGCGGCTTGCTCTTGAGCACGAACATGTCGTTCCAGCCCTTCTTGGCGCCGCCCGCGTTGGGGTTGGAGGAGCTGGTCATCACCACGTTGCGGGCCGTGCCGGTCTGGCTGAAGGCGTAGAGCTTGGTGTGGTTGTAGCCGTTGGGGCCACGGCAGGCCTGCTTGCAGAACACCACGAAGCTCTGGTCCGGACCCCACTTCGCCGGGGCGGGCCCGCCGAGGTTGTCACGGTTGAACTTGGTGGCCAGCCGCCGGGTCTTGCCGTTGCGGGCGAACTTGCCGTCCAGCACCATCTGCACGTGCGCGCCGCGCTTGTGGGCGCCCACGAGGGCGTTGTAGGTGCCGGGGTTGTCGAAGAGGTAGGCCGACATCAGCACCGTCGAGCCCCGGGGCGCGTTGCGGATCGCCTTGTTGAGCGCGTAGACGATCTTGAACTGGGCCGACCGCCCGCCCTTGGGGTTGTTGAAGATGGGCCCGCCGGGGGGCTCGTAGGCCGAGGCCGCGGGAGCGGTGATCACCGAAGCGACGAGGAACAGCACGAGTGCCGGAACGAGAAGGATGCGTTTCACTAGCCGGCCCTCCGAGGGTGGTGCGGCGACAGGGAATCCGAAGACGATCGGAGCAGAAGGTATCAATCGGTTCTGCGCCAGTCGACCGCAAGGGGGGCAAAGGAGACGTTCGGCCGATGTCTACCGTGCCGTTCGTCGCAGCGCGGGAGAGCCGGCCGGGGCCTGGCCGGCCGCGTTTCGGGGGGCACCAACGGGGGTCTGTGCCCCGCTCGCGTGGCCCTGGCCCCGCTGGAGCCGGAGCCGGCCCTGGTTGCGCAGGGCGACCTGACGCAGGGCCAGCACGCCGAGCACCATGGCGTACGCCGCCGCCAGGGCCTGGGCGTGGTGCGCCAGCCCGGAGACCGTCGCCTGCACCAGGTGGTCGTCGGCTCCGGCGACCACGGTGCGGTCGACGACGGCCAGGAGGGTCACCGTGCCCACGAGGGCGAGCGGCGGCAGCACGCCGACGCTGAAGAAGTCACGGGGGCGGACCAGCAGCGCCGCTCCGAGGCACGACAGCACGAAGACGACGTCGAAGAACCCTCCGAGCTGGGAGCCGGCGATCTCGGTCAGCAGGACGGCCATGAGCAGCACGGAGGTGACGCCTCCGACCACGACCGGGCCGGGCTGACGACCTTCCTCCCAAAGCGTGCGCTGTGCCACACCGCCACGGTAAGGGCCGCTCACGCGCTCTGCGGGTCTGCCACGCCGGGGCCCGAGCCGAACTCCTCCCGGCGGGCCGGGTCGACCTCGGAGCCGAACTCGGCGAGCTCCTGCACCGAGGGGGTGCGCGGCTCGAGCTCCACCTGGGCAGGGGACGCGAGCTCCTCGCTGACCACGCCGAGCTCGTGGAAGCGGCGCGCCGAGACCATCACCCGGCCCTCGAGGCTGCCGACGGCGCTGTTGTACGACGTCACGGCGCCGGCGAGGGAGCGGCCGACCTTGTCGAGGTGCCCGGCCATCGTGGCGAGCCGCTCGTGCAGCTCACGGCCCAGCCGGTGCACCTCACGGGCCTGCTCGTTGACCGACTGCTCGGCCCAGCCGTGCGCGACCGTGCGCAGCAGCGCGATCAGCGTCGTGGGGCTGGCCGGCACGACGCGCCGCTGCGCGGCGTACTCCAGGAGGGTGGGGTCGGACTCGAGCGCCGCCGCCAGGAACGACTCGCCCGGAACGAACAGGACGACGAACTCGGGGGTGTCGGGCAGGGCTCGCCAGTAGGCCTTGGCCGCGAGCACGTCGACGTGCTGGCGCAGGTGACGGGCATGGCGCGCCAGGTGAGCGGCGCGCTCGTCGTGATCCGCCTCCGGGCACTCCACGGCGTCCAGGAACCCCTCCAGCGGCACCTTGGCGTCGACGACCACGTGGCGCCCGCCGGCCAGGTGCACCACCAGGTCGGGCCGCTGTCGGGTCTCCCCGGCGGTGGTGGTGACCTGCTCCTCGAAGTCGCACCGGTCGACCAGACCCGCCAGCTCAACGGCCCGACGCAGGTGGAGCTCGCCCCACCGGCCGCGGACCTGGGGCCGACGCAGCGCCGTGGCCAGCGACGAGGTCTCGCGTCGCAGGCCCTCGGCCGAGTCGCGCACGTCGCGCACCTGCTGGGTCAGCTGGGCCTCCCACGCAGCCCGCGAGCTGTCGAGCGCGTGCAGCTGGTCGTGGAGCCGGTCGAGACTCTCGCGGACCACCGCCTGCTCGGCCAGCTGGTGCGACGCGGGTGCGGCGCCGACCCGGCGCGCGTGCAGCACGCCGTAGGCCCAGCCCAGGGCGAGCCCCAGCCCGAGCCCGAGCAGCAGGACGGCGACCACGGTGATGTCCATGTCGCCACCCTGGCAGTGGGGTCCGACAGTTCGTGGCCGCGACACCGGACCGGGCGCCGGGCACCCCCGTCAGGTCTCCAGGTCCACGACGACCGGCGCGTGGTCGCTGGCGCCCTTGCCTGCCCGCTCGTCACGGTCGACGAACGCACCGCTGACCTTCTCGGCGAAGGTGGGGGAGCCGAGCACGAAGTCGATCCGCATCCCGCGGTTGCGCTCGAACCGCTGCCGGTAGTAGTCCCAGTAGGTGTAGACCTCGGGGCCCGGCGCGTGGGGACGCACGACGTCGGCGTACCCCTCGGCCACGATCGCCTCGAATGCCGCCCGCTCGGGTGGCGTGACGTGGGTGCTGGTGGCGAAGCGGGTGATGTCGAAGACGTCCTCGTCGCGGGGCGCGATGTTCCAGTCGCCGACCAGGGCGGTCGGCAGGTCGGGCTCGGCCCGGCGCCACTCGGCGGAGGCGGCACGCAGCGCGTCGAGCCACTGCAGCTTGTAGTCCAGATGCGGGTCACCGATCGACCGCCCGTTGGGCACGTAGAGCGACCAGACCCGGACCCCTCCGCACGTCGCGCCCATGGCCCGCGCCTCCGCAGCCGGTGGGTCGCCGTACGACGGCATGTCGGGGAAGTCGCGCACGACGTCGGTGATGCCCACCCGGGAGACGACGGCGACGCCGTTCCACTGGTTGTGACCGTGGGCGGCGACCTCGTAGCCCAGAGCGGTCAGGCCCATCGTGGGCCACTGGTCCTCGCGGGCCTTGGTCTCCTGCAGGGCCAGCACGTCGACCTGGTGGCGCTGCAGGAAGGCCTCGACCCGGTCGATGCGGGAGCGGATCGAGTTGACGTTCCAGGTCGCGATGCGCACCCACGGAGGCTAGCCGCTCTGGTTCGCGGCGGGACGGATCGGGCATGGTCACCGCTATGAGCAAGAGGGACGAGAGACGACGCACCCAGATCATCGACACGCTGGGAGAGGCGTTCGAGTCACTGATGAAGGGCGACCCGGCGGCGTTCCGGGTGAAGTACCGCAAGATGTCCGCGGACCCGTTCGCGTTCTACCGAGGCACCGCGTGCCTGTTCTACGCCGACCTGACCGGCGCGACGGGCAAGGCCTGGGTCGACGAGGAGTGGGTCGACGAGCGCACCTCACAGATCTGGATCCACGGCGACCTCCACGCCGAGAACTTCGGCACCTACATGAACTCCGACGGCCGGCTGGTCTTCGACGTCAACGACTTCGACGAGGCCTACGTCGGCCACTACGTCTGGGATCTCAAGCGCTTCGCAGCCAGCCTCGCGCTGCTGGGCTGGAGCAAGGCGCTGCCGGAGGCGGCGGTGCGGTCGCTGATCACTCGCTACCTGCGCGCCTACCTGCTCCAGGTCAACGACTACGTCGACTCGACCGACGACGACTACGCGCTGCGGCTCGACAACACCGACGGCGCGGTCCGGGGGATCCTGCAGGAGGCACGGGAGAAGACCCGCGCCGGGATGCTGGACGCGATGACCTCGAAGGAGACCGGTGAGCGCCGCTTCGTCGAGGGCGGGATGATGCGGCGCCTGGCGAAGACCGAGCGGCGCAAGGTGGACCAGGCATTCGAGCGCTACCTCGAGACCCTCCCCGATGACAAGCGGATCGACCGGTCGCTGTTCTACGAGGTGCGCGACGTCGTCGGGGTGAGTGGCTTCGGCATCGGGTCTGCCGGACTGCCTGCCTACAACTTCCTGATCGAGGGGTTCAGCCAGTCGCTGGACAACGACGTGGTGCTCTCGATGAAGCAAGCCAACACCCCGGCCGTGAGTCGCTTCGTCGACCGCAGGAAGGTCGAGCGCTACTTCGAGCACGAGGGCCAGCGGACGGTCGTCAGCCAGCGGGCCCTGCAGTCGCACACCGACCCCAACCTCGGGTTCACCACCATCGACGGCGAGGGCTACGTGGTGGCCGAGCTGTCGCCGTACGAGATCGACCTGGAGTGGGACGAGCTCTTCGAGCCCGACGAGATCGGCCCCGTCGTGGAGGCGCTGGGGCGCGCGACTGCCAAGGTGCACTGCGCCTCCGACGAGGACAGCGACCAGACGCTGGTGCAGTTCCAGGTCGAGGACGCCGTCGCCGAGGTGCTGAAGGGACGCCGCAACGCCTTCGTCGACGCGGTCGTCGACTTCGGCATCGACTACGCCGGGGTGGTCCGTCGCGACCACGCGCTGTTCGTGGACGCGTTCCGCTCGGGGGACATCGGGGTCGACGCGCTCTGAGGCTCAGGCGGACTCGGGTCGGAAGCCGGAGCAGACCACGCGCAGGTGGTGGATCAGGCCCTCCTCCTCGCGGTAGTAGGCCTGCTGCTCCACGAGATGCGGGCCGTCGTCGTTGCGGACGGCGATCCGGTAGCCGATGCGCTGGGTGTCGATCACCGGTGGGCCCTCCTCGAGGGAGACCAGCCGCTCGATCTCGTCGGTGGGCTCGAACCACTGGTCGAACAGCATCGCGACCACGTCGTCACGGGACGACGCCTCCCACATCTGGCCCGGTGTGAGGCCCTTGAAGTCCACGCTCGGGTGGAGCGTCGCCCGCACCCCGTCGCGGTCCTTTCGGACGATCGCCGCCACCAGGCGGGCACCAGCGGAGTCAGGCATCCTGCACCTCCAGGAGTGGTACGCCCCAGGCTACGACCGGCCGGACGGCTGGGGCAGCGGCCGCGGATTCGGGACTCGGGCGGGGCCGCCGTAGACTGCCCCGCCGTGGCACTCACCATCGGCATCGTCGGGCTCCCCAACGCGGGCAAGTCGACGCTCTTCAACGCACTGACCCGCAACGACGTCCTGGCGGCGAACTACCCCTTCGCCACCATCGAGCCGAACGTCGGGGTGGTCGGTGTCCCGGAGCCGCGCCTGGCCAAGCTGGCCGAGATCTTCGACTCCGCGCGGGTGCTGCCGGCGACCGTGGAGTTCGTCGACATCGCGGGCATCGTCAAGGGCGCCTCGGAGGGCGAGGGCCTGGGCAACAAGTTCCTCTCCCACATCCGGGAGTCCGCGGCGATCTGTCAGGTCACACGCGTCTTCCGCGACGACGACGTCACCCACGTCGACGGCAAGGTCGACCCGGCCTCGGACATCACCACGATCCAGACCGAGATGATCCTCGCCGACCTGCAGACGGTGGAGAAGGCGGTCCCGCGGCTGGAGAAGGAGGCGCGGATCAAGAAGGAGCTCCAGCCCAAGCTCGCCGCGACCCAGCAGGCCAAGGAGGCGCTGGAGGCCGGCACCCCGATCATCGCGACGTCGGTCGACCGCGACCTGGTGCGTGAGCTGTCGTTGCTGACCGCGAAGCCCTACCTCTACGTCTTCAACTGCGACTCCGACGAGCTGGCCGACGAGGAGCTCAAGGCGCAGATGCGCGAGCTGGTCGCGCCGGCAGAGGCGATCTTCCTCGACGCGAAGATCGAGGCCGAGCTGGTCGAGCTGGACGACGAGGACGAGGCCCGCGAGATGCTCGCAGAGATGGGTGTCGACGAGCCGGGGCTCGACGTCCTCGCGCGCGTCGGCTTCGACACCCTGGGGCTGCAGACCTACCTGACCGCGGGGCCCAAGGAGGCCCGCGCCTGGACGATCCGCCAGGGCGCGACCGCCCCCGAGGCCGCCGGAGTCATCCACACCGACTTCCAGAAGGGCTTCATCAAGGCCGAGGTCGTCTCCTACGACGACCTGGTCGCCGCCGGCTCGATGCTCAAGGCCAAGGAGGCCGGCAAGGTCCGCATGGAGGGCAAGGACTACGTGATGCAGGACGGCGACGTGGTCGAGTTCCGCTTCCAGCAGTCCTCTGGGACCGGCGGAAAGAAGTAGCCGACCTCGCTCGCTCCGCCCGACTGGCGCGTCCATCGCTTAGTCTCGGCAGCACGGCGAGCAAGGGGGTGATGCGTGGTGACGAGTCGTGACGACCGCACCATGTGGTTTCGGTCGCGACAGGCTGTGGTGGCGATGGTCGTCGTGAGCCTGCTGTGCGCGCCGGTTTCGTGGGTCGACGACGGGATCACGCCGTCGTGGATCGTCTACCCCGTCGTCCTGCTGATCGCCCTGTGGCGACTTCGAGCCGGCAAGGGCGCGCTGTTCGTGGGCATCGCCGCGCTGGTCTTCCTCATCGTGCATGTGCCCTGGACCTACGCGGCGTTCACGGGAGCAGACGAGAATCCGCTGGACCGCGCGTCCCCCTCGAGTCCGGTGCAGTGGTTGATCACGCTGTTCTTCGTGCCACTCGCGACGAGCGCCCTTGGGTTCCTCACGTGGCACCGGGAGCGCAGGCAGCGCCCCGCTGCCGAGGCGTGACGTGGTCGAGTTCCGCTTCAACGTGTGAAATGAACGCTAGGTTAGGTGAGATGGGGGTGTGGCCCCTTCGAGTCCGCACGCAGTCCGCAAAATTTCAGCAGGATGGGCTGGATGGGGCTGTTTCAGAGGTCCACTCTCTGGGCTCGGCGCCACCAGCGGGAACGTCTGTCACGTGATCCTCTGCGGTAAGACGCAGCCAACCCCTCGCCAGCCGCAGGGCCACGACGGCGAGGCGGGAGGACACCCAGTCGTCACCTCAGGCGGAGTCCGCATCGACACTCCGCGCGCTGACGGCATGACGATCCTCCTCTCGGACGAGCGCGTCGGCGCCGTCCCTGTCGCGCAGTTCGGTGAGCACCGTGCGCCACTAGCCTTACGGGGTGGAAGATCCTGATCGCGAAGCGAGAGACGCCCGAGTCGCATGGCGAACGGCTCGCGTGCAGGCCGATGTGGCGAACGCGCCCCTGATGGGCTTTGGCACTACACGGACGCCGGTGGACTCCAGGGGATTCTCGAGACGAGAGGTGCTCTGGGCCAGCGACACCCGTTTCCTCAACGATGCGACAGAAATCAACTATGGGCTCGAGGTCGCTGAGGAAGCTGTCGAGGATGCCGCGCGAAGCGGACGGTGGAAGCCTGCGACTAGCCACTTCCTGCAACGTGTAATGGCTCAGGACGGTGCCAACCTGACCGGCTTCCTCCGCGCCCGCAGTGAGGTCTACGTTGCTTGCTTGTGCGAAGAAGGTGATCTTCTGAGCCAATGGCGAGCGTACGCCGGTCGAGACTCCGCAGGGGGCTACGCGCTGCGTTTTCGGCATCGCTCGCCAGTAACAGGCTGGATCGATCACCTCGGTCGCGGGACAAGTTGCAGCTACGGCGAGTGATGTATAACCGGGACGATCAGCTGGCGGCTTTCTCGGGTTTGATCGAGTTGCTTGCACCCGTATACGACGTGGATCATTCCGAGCGACGCATGGACGCGGTCGCGAAAAGCCTGGTTGACGGAATCCTGGAGTTCGCGACCTTCTGTAAGCACCCGAGCTTTCGCGAAGAACGTGAATGGCGGGTCGTCTACGAGCGCAGCAGCGATTCAGCGCCGCTTGAGGTTTGAGCATCGGATTTCGCAGGGGCTCGTCGTACCCTTACGTCGCGCCTCGAGCTTCCTGCTGCTGTGGGCACGATGGCAGGGCCTCTTCCGATCGCTGGAGGTTCGCTGCGGCCCGAGTGCTGAGCCCGAGTTGAAGCAAGATGGTGTGCGGCGACTTCTCCGCTCCTCCGAGACGTTCAAGCACGTTGAGGTGTGCGGGAAGTGATACCCCTTTGCGCCTCTAGGTGTACTCGGCCTTCGACCCCACGGCACACGTCTGTCAGGTTCCCAACCCGCAGGTAGCGCCAACGGGCGTGCGGCCGACGCCGTCATCGCCGAGGGGAGCACTAGGGTTCTTGCGTGGGCAAAGTCGCTAATTCTCTTCGGAACACCTTCACTCGCTTGCCGGTCCATACCTCTTCGTAGGTGCTGGAATGTCTCGCCGGTACGCAGGGCTTGGCGATTGGAAGGGACTCCTTGGCCACTTTGCGTCAATGACCGGTCAGCCGTTCGAGTACTACCGAGGTGCAGCCGGTGACGACTACCCGAGGCTGCGTCGCTCATCGCCGCAGCGTTCTATGACAAGTGGTGGAACGGATCCCGCGTTCGCGAGATTCGGTCAGCGACTGGCAGCGATTCGGTAACTTCGAATGCCAGTCTCCTCTCAAGTATCGAGGTTGCCAAAATACACGCGCGAAGCAATCGACGGGCTCGTTATCTCACCTGCTCCCGCGTGAAGGAAGTTTGAGTTGGTCTTGAGGGACCGCCGTCATTGATGGCGTCATAACGACAAATTTCGATCGACTTCTTGGAGTTGGCCTTCCCGGACTTCCGTCCGTTTAGTCGGACAGGATGAACTCCTGTTCTCCGACACACAAGGCATTGCCGAGATCTACTACATACATGGATGTGAGAAAAGAGCCCCAACTCCGCTGGTTGCCTGACTGCAGAGGACTATGAAGATTACAACTACTCGAAACGCCTACTTGGCGGCGAAGTTTGACCACGATCTTCGTTGAGCACCCAGTAGATCTTCCTTGGGTACAGCCTTGCGGGACACCAAACATCCAGAGAAGCTGCTGGAAATCTCTTATCGTTTGACCTGCGCCCTGAGAACGTCTCCAAACTGCAGGACCGATTGATCTTTGTGGAATGGAGAGCCCAGGTAGAGAGCGCCGGACATCTCTTCCACGGTCATGAACGTCAGCGGCGTGTCCCTGCCCATCATCCGGGCGACGGATGCCAGCTTCTTATAGACGTCTTCACTGCGCTAGGTAGTCAGCGAGCGAGCGATGCCGGCCCGCATCCTGCGGGTCCTCAAGGAACAGGTATTCGAGCTCGTTCAGAAAGGAACGACCCCAACGGACGGCTGATGGCGGTGTCCGACTATCGACAGCGACAAGGACGCAGCGAAACACTCGACGTGGTATTCGGAGTCGGTGCCAAAATGACGGCGGTCGGAATCGTGGGTCTAACGCGATGGGACATCGTGGACGATGTCCTAGAAAGCCCCGATCGAGACCTTCCGCCCCCGACCTCATGGTCAGCAAGGCGCTACCGCGCCAGGCGAGCACCACCTATGTGCCCCTGTTCAAGTACCTATGTGGCGCTGGCGTCTGGAGCAAAGGCAAGTGGATGCCGAAGGCCACTGTCAACGCCGCCGCGAAGTGAGGGGGCAACAAGTACTCAAGGCCTTCTCCAAGCTCAAGCCTGCGGCTGTGAAGAGAACGATTGCTGACCTGGAAGCAGCGAAGGGCTGAATGATACTGAACAACGCAATGGAGATGCCATCGTTCACCGACGACCACCAGGGACTGCGAGAGTTCCTTATTCGTCACAAGGCACGCCGTTCTGACGCTTGGTGGGGCACGCAATACGGCAAGGCCGCTGTCACTTATGACTGGATGCGTTACGGCAAGGGGTGACCTACCAACGTCGTATCCTCGTCAGAAATCGGCGACCGCCTCGATGTCGTCCATGCCCTAGTTGGCCTTGCCGTGGTCGGTAGGTGAGCTCGCGGGCGTCGGCGTCAAAGTCGACCAAGCCGCCGTTGTTCTCGTGGAGCGGCCGGAACACGTTAAAGCCCTGAACGATCGCGAGCTCGAAGTCGGCGTGCTTGCGCGAGCCGACCTCCAGGCCGTGCGTCATCAGCACAATCGAGTCGAGGAACTGCTGGTCGAGGCGGGTGACGCCGTCGAGGAATTCGTGGCGAGCGGCGTAGGCGAACGCGAAGGCGGCGACCCCCTCCTCGATGACGGTCGCGCGGCCGCCGTCCTCGATCTCGTCGACCTCGGTCGGGCTTGCGCTTGCGGTCCATGTGCTCCCTGAGGATCGGCGACCAGCCGAGCATGACCGCGTACGAGACGTGGAAGACGTCATGGAAGCGGTAGCCGTCGTCCTCAGGCGTTGTCGGTGAGCTCGGCCCCGAGCCTCGACGCGTCCTAACATCTCGGTGATGCGGGGGGCCCTCGTCGTTACGCTAGGGATGAACTCGTAGGTGCCCTACGCGGGAGGCGCTCGGTCTCGGGGTAGTCCGTCGTAGGGGTCGGCTGTCGCCGAGAAGCCACCGGCCCCGGGTCTTCTCGAGGTTGGCCGCTGCGACCTCGTCGAGGTCGAGCCCCGAGCTGGTCGGTGATGGTCGGCGAGGTACCAGAGCACGTCGCCGATCTCCTCGCGCATACGGAGCTTGAACGCGGCTGTCGGCTGCCCCGTCCCTGAGGTACTTCTTGTAGGCGCTGGCCACGGAGCCGGCCTCACCGGCCAGGCCGAGAAGGTGAACGGTCATGTCCTCGAGGGTCTTCGCCGGGCCGCTGGTCGGTCTCCCGGATGCTGCGGCTGGTAGTCGGTGAACTTCACCGTGGCTCCAACTACCTTTGTTGGATTTTCAGTCAACGTGTTCTACTATCAGACATGTTAGAGGATCGCGCAAGGGGTCGACTTTTCAAACAGGAGTAGAGATGACCAAGGAAGACATCGAGTGGCTGATCATCGAGTTGATCGCCGAGGACAACGGGCGGTGCCGCGGACCTGCTGGAGGAGCTGAGGCCTCGGGTGAGCACCTGCCCGTCGACTCGCTGCTCGCCGCGGTGGTGCTGGCCCGGTCGAGGAGACAGTGGGGGTCGAGCTGCCGACGAAGGCGGAGACCGCGAAGGCGCTGCGCTCGGTGAGGTCTTTCGCGCAGGCCGTGTGGGAGCCTGCTGCCGAAGGAGCAGGGAAAGGCGGGCACCGGGTGAGCCAGTGGGCCGTCGGCAGCGGGACGAACACAGGCGAGCTGGATCAGGACCCCTGGGGCGGCGTCTGCGTCAGATCCGGGAGTACCTGGGTCTTTCCCAGCAGTATGTCACCGCGGCGACCGGATCTCCCGGTCGGCGATCTCGGAGATCGAGCGCGGGAACCGGAAGGTCGACAGCCTGGAGCTACGGAGGCTCGCCCGGGCATTCCAGACCTCTGTCGGTCGACTGCTCGGCGAGGTCGAGGACTCGGCCAGGGTTTCTCGGCGCTGGAACGGGCGATGGTGGACCTGACCCCGCAGGACCAGGACGAGGTGCTGAGGTTCGCGGAATTCCTCAGTCACAAGCGCGCCCCGGGCCGGCGGGTACATGAACTGGACGATGGCAAACAGGCTGGGGCACATCGCGGCGACGAAGGCGCGCGGCCGCCTACGGGTCGGCGTCAGGGAGGGTACCCGGTGAACGTCAGCAAGGCGATCGACGCCGCCGGGCTCTCGCTGATCCGGCGTCCCCTCCCGCCTGTTCGGCGTCTACATCGAGGCGAACGGCAACCGGGGCGTATTGGTGAACGCGAGCATCACCCGGGCGACTCGGCGGCACACTGAGGGTCACGAGCTCGGTCACCACGTGTTCGGGCACCGGCCCGACCCGGCTCGCGCAGTGCGGCATCGAGGCAGCCGCGCCGGAGGCGGGTGGTCCGGGGGCCGGCACCGGTGGGGCGCAGGGGCCAGGTGGAGATGACCGCCGAGGCGTTTGCGGCGTGGTTCCTGATGCCGCGCAGGGCGGTGATGGCGGCGCTGTACGGCTTCGGTCGTCGACGCCGTCGACCTCGCGGGCGGAGGTCTACCGGCTGTCCCTGCTCTTGGGACGACGTATCGGGCAACGTGCCGGCACTGGCGAACATTCGGTTCGCTTCGAAGGACGACGCGGACGCGTGGGCGCGCGCTCAGCCCGGTGGCTGGAGGGTCGCTTGCCGCGAGGTCGGTGTGACCCTGGACTCGACCTTCGACATGGACGTGTGGGACCTCCGCACCGCCCGTCCGTCCGCGCGTCGAGGCTTCCGTTAGGGCGACCTGCTGGTTCTTGCCGACGGACCTGCGCCTGCTGGCCGCGGAGGCGGCCGGCCTGACCGTCGTGGCTGCCGAAGCGACCCTGGCGTCACGGTTGCGCGCAGCCCCGCAGTCGATGAGCCGCCCTCCTTGAGGGCGGTCGACCACTGCATTGGTGGTGCACGACCGCCTTTCGGCCTGTACTTGCCCGGGGCCGAAGTGACCCGAGCACCTGATGGGGAGAAGTGGAGCTCACCTCGATGAACACCGACCTCGTCATCCACGGCGACAACCTGTCGGAAGCCTGGGCGCGCACCGTGATCACGGTCGCGGCCGCGGCAAGCACAAGGCATGCCACGTCATCACCCGCATCCAGTGACCCGACACAGAGGACGCCGCAGGTCCGCGAGATGGCCGATGGCATCCTGGCTGAGCGCGACATGGCGCCGATCAGCACCGTGGGGAACACCCTGTTCCCCGACGATCTCGCTCACCCGGACTCCAGATCCAGAGGCCACCTCGGCAGCCAGATACATGGAGCCTGCTGCCCACCCTGAATCGCCTGGACCACGAGAACGCCCGCGGACCTACTTCGAGCGCCTGGTCAACTACGAGACCCCCAGCGGCCACCTCAACCAGCTCGCGGAGCTCATGCGCCGACTGAAGGAGGAGGTCGCGGCGGCCGCATCGGCCCGAAAACCGCACGGTACGAGGTCCGCTTGGAGCAGCTCACCGCAAGCCTTCCGGTGATGAAGCCGAGCACGACACCAACCCCATCGGGTTCCCGTGTCTATCGCTGCTCTCGTTTCAGCTCGACGACCGCCGGATCCACGCGCTGGCGCACTACCGCTCCCACTACCTTTTCCAGCGGGCGTACGGGAACTACCTCGCCGTCTGCAGGCTGCTCTGCTACGTCTGCGGAGCAGGTGGGCTTACCCCGGGCCGTGTGACGGTAGTCGCCGGGTACGCCCAGGTCGACCGATACAGGAGGACGAGCGTTGAGGTCCTCGCGAGTACCTCAACGGCGACCAGCTGATCTCTTAGGTTAGGCGCACCCGCGGCCGCGTTCAGGTCGGTTTCTAGGGTGGGGCCGTTGATGCCCCACTTCGGCGGGAACCAGCTGGTCGGCATCGGTCCGGGCGGCGCGAACTGCTGCTTGATCCGGGTCCGCCCGCTGATCCCGGCGACCTCGGGATGCGCGACGCGGGCGTACTTGTCGACCTCGCAGAACAGGTTCTGGCAGTCGATCAGCTGCAGCCGCCGGCCGCAGAGCGTCGAACTCGAGCCGAGCCGCGCGAAGTGGTCCTCCTGCGTCTCGGCCATGTAGCGGATGAAGTCTGCTCGATGCCGTGCGGCAGCGGGGCCGAAGCACTTCCGGATGCCGTCGCTGCGCTCCGGGGCCGGCGACCACGAAATCCATCTCATCGAAGTCGAGAGTGCAGAGTAGTTCAGGTCGATGAGGTACTGGTAGGCGAGGAAGTCGCCGATGGCGGGTAGTGCGCGCAGGAGCTCGAAGGCATCCGCATCGTGCCGCGTCCGCCAATGCGCGCCGGGCACGCTCAGCGTTCATCATGTCGCGCAAAGCGCAGATGGTTTGGGTGCTTGCGCTCGGCGCCGAGCTTAGGCGGGGGCATGACGTAGGCCGCGGAGTAGATGCGCTGTCCCGGCCGCGAAGCTGCGAGCAGATGCTCGTCGTAGACGTCGAGGTCGAAGCGACCGCCACGTCGGGCGTCCCGGAGCCCTTCTCGGAGGAGTTCCCAGGTCTCGATCTTGTTGAACAGCTTGAACAGCACGGTCCGGAAGACGACCTCCTCGAGGCCTGGCCGCCGGCGTAGATCACGTTCCGAGATCAGGTACTGGCTGACGCGGTCGGCTGCCCGGTAGCAGTTCGTGAACCGGTGCTCGCCCAGAATCGGGTCGTCGGTCCACGGCCCTGGAGCCCCGTTGAAGCCGCGCCTGTAGATCTGCTGTCGCCGGCCGCGAAGCTCCAGTAAGTGTCGAACACCGCCGTCGGGCGAAGGCGACGCCCCGCAATAACGACCTCAGCGAATTCGGAAGCGGCCTTCTGGCGCTGGGTTGTGCTCACGCGAGGCTTTTCGAGCGCGTCGACCAGCATGCCCGACATCATCTCACCAACCCCAGGAGTCACATGGATGGCCTGCGCGGGTTGCGTTCGGAATCGACGAATGACGCCCCGAGGTAAACGTCACGCTGGACGGTGACGCGCCACTAGCGGTGAACGAGGCGACGCCTTGGGACGTACATCTGCGATCCGAGGGCACGGCTCACTCTCCTGTCTGCGCCTCCACCTTGGCGAGTGTCGCGGCAGGCTGACCGAGCGACGCGGACATGATCGACTCCGCGGCCTTCCTCGTGCGGTCCTCGGCGGTCGGCCAGAGGTGCGCGTAGGTGTTGAGGGTCGTGGTCGCCTTCGCGTGGCCGAGCGAGCGCTGGACGGTTACGACGTCGCACCCGGCGGCGATGAGGCCGGAGGCGTAGAAGTGCCGCAGGTCGTGGAGCTTGATGCCGGACAGCCCGGCGTCGCGCAGCGTCTTGCGCCACCAGTAGCCGACGGTGTTCTGGTGCGGTGGGTCGTCGCCCTCCCCGGCGAAGAGCCACCGCTCCTTGCCGGTGGTGCCGTGAGCGGTGACGTGCTCGGCGAGCACGTTGACGAGGCTGTCGGCGAGATAGACGACGCGCTCTGATCCGTACTTCGGCGCCCGGACGTCGATCGCCCCACCGTTGACGCGCTGGACCTGGCGGGAGACCTTCAGCGACTTGCGGAGGAAGTCGACGTCGCCGAGCTGGACCCCGGCGGCCTCGCCGAGCCGCAGGCCGGCGAAGGCGCAGAGGGCGATGAACGGCGGAACCGTTCGTCGGCCACGGCCATGAGCTGCCCGACCTCCTCGGGAGCGGGGATCGACATGGCCACGTCCGCGCGACGGCCGCGGGGGAGGCGTACGCCGTCGGTCGGGTCGGAGCCGATCACCCTGTCCTTCACGGCGGCGCGGAACACCGACCTGACGTTGACGTACCGCGTCTTGATCGTGCCGGGGGCAAGCCCGGCGGCGTTCATCTGCTTGATCCAGGTCTCGACGTCCGAGCGCCGGACCTGCTTCATCGGCTTCGCCGCGAAGGGCACGGATCGCGCCGCCAGCGACATCGCGAGCACGGTGCCGGGTGCCCAGACCTGGCGGGCCGACCACTCCCCGAAGAACGCCGCGAACGTGATCCGGCCGGCCTTGGGATCGGCGTACGTGCCGGTGACCACGGCCGAGGTGACCTGGTCCAGCCACTGCTGGGCATCGATCTTGCGGTCGAAGTGCCGCGAGTGCTCCTTGCCGGACTCGTCGCGGTACCGCGCCCGCCACTTGCCGTTGGCTCGCTTGGCGATGTTTCCCGCCATGGTGATGCTCCTTCCACGATCGCTCCATCGTCTCTCTGGGATCCGACAGTGGCCCGGGTCAGCGGTGGTCCTGGGGACGATTGGTCTGCTCGGCGAGCCAGCGAAGGAGGTCCGCTCGCCAGTAGCGGACGTGGCGGCCGACCTTGAAGCTGCGCGGTCCGCAGCCGAGGTGGCGCCAGTAGCGC
>CAVVFK010000013.1:0-15150 GCA_963747435.1 uncultured Actinomycetota bacterium | reverse complement strand
CCAGCCTGAGCTGCCGACGGACCTGCTGCTGCGCCAGCTCCCCGTGCCGGGGGCGCCCCTGGGCGGCGCTGGTCTGGTCACCTTCCTCGAACCGTTGTATGCGGCGCTGGGCGAGTCGCCCGACTGAGGATGGGGGCTCTTGGACTTGGCTCGGCGTCCTTGATCACCCGTGGCCGGACCCAGATGATCTGACCAACCAGGCCGACGTCAGCCTCGGGCCGGCGGCGGGTGCCCCTCGGACGCCTGCACGACGACGATGCCGTGACCGGAGAGGGCGAGCTGGTAGGCCTCACCGGAGCCACGGCCGATGACCGCGCCCAGCTTGGCCGTCTTGCGGATCGACGACTGCAGGCCCGCCGACCACAGGACGGCGGCCTGCATGTCGACGAAGGTGGGGGCGTCGACCTGCAGCACCACCGGGGTGCCGTGGGCCACCACCGCGATCAGGCCGCTGCCGGTGAAGGTCGTGTTGAACAGGCCGCCGCTGACCATGGAGGCTCCCTCGACGCGCTTGATGTCCCACGTCAGGCTGCTCTCGAAGGCGAGCACGGCGTTGCCGTTGACGGTGACGGACTCGTTCTCGAGCTCGAGGATGAAGATCTCGTCGGCCTCCTGGGCGAGGAAGACGTCACCGCTGCCAGACACCTTCATCAGCGCCATGCCCTCGCCGGTGAGGGCCTTCTTGAACATCTTGCCGAGGCCGCCGCTGCCCTCGTAGGCGAAGTCGACGTCGCCCTGGTAGGCCACCATCGAGCCCTGACGGGCGTAGAAGTACCCACCCGTGCCGGTGAGGTCCACCTTGAGCATCCGCTCGTTCTGGAGCATGAAGCGGCCGGGCGTGCCGGATCGCTCGGACCTGTCAAGGAGTTCTCCGCGCATGGCCCCCACGCTAGGGGGTGAGGCGATGTGGCGCCGCCCAGACAGGCATGGCGAGCCAAGGGGACTGGAACCCCTGACCCCTGCTTGCTGCGATCTGCTGCATGACAGCGGAGTAGGCCAAGTCCCCGGTCTACGAGCCTCCGTTCCGCTCGCGCGAGCGGGGGAGCGGGCGGGCTGGGTGCGACCGCGGCCCCGGCTGCGTGGGGGACAATGGCCGGGTGACGGACCCGGCACACACCGTGCTCCTCGTCGACGACCACCCGGTGGTGGTGCGCGGTCTCGCCGCCCTGCTCGCGGGGGAGGACTGGGTTGCCGGCACACACGTCGCCGGAACGGTCGCCGAGGCGCTCGCGCTCGCGACGCAGCACCATCCCTCGCTCGCCGTCGTCGACGTCCGGTTGCCGGACGGTGACGGCCTCGAGGTGGTCCGTCGGTTGGGGTCCCTCGTGCCCGGCTGCCGCTCGCTCGTCCTGACGATGGATGCCGCCGACGGCACCGTGCGCCGGGCCGTCGCGGCCGGGGCTGCCGGGTTCCTCCACAAGGACGCGGACCCCGACCTCATCGTCGACGCGGTTCGGACCCTCGCCCACGGTGGCACTGTCCTCGGCCCGGACGTCCTCGCGAGCCTGACCGAGCGTGCGGCGCAGGCGCCGGAACCGTTCGACCGGCTCAGCCCGCGTGAGCTCGACCTCGCGCGCCTCGTCGCCTCCGGGATGGCAAACCCGGCCATCGCGAGGCGGCTCCACGTGAGCGAGAAGACGGTCCGAAACCAGCTGTCCACGGTTCTGGTCAAGGTCGCGGCCCGCGACCGGGTCGCGCTCACCCTGCTCGCCCGTGAGCGGCACCTCGACGACTCACGGTGACCCGCATTCGGTGGCCCCTGCCCTTGCCGTGGCCCGCGGAAGGCCCGACGATGAGCGGTGGGACAAGACGTTGACAGGAGCACGCCATGGCCGGGGGACTCATCATCGTGAACCAGAACGACACCTTCGCCATCGTCGGCGACGATGTCGTCGTGCTGCGGCACCTGTCCGCCCTTCGCCTGCCGGACGGGATCCCGGCACCGGTGCGGGACGTCGGCGAGCAGCTGCTCGCGCGTCTCGTGATGATGGCCCGGGCGCCGGGGCACCCGGGCGCCGACGTGACCAACTCGCAGCTGGGCCCGCTCGAGGCGTTCGACGACCAGGGCCGGCCGGTCGCGCTCCGGACCGTGCGCGGCGGCCTCGGCAGGGGCGCGACGGGGCCGGTTGCCGACCCCGAAGCACTCCTTCGCCGGCTGGGCCGAGTCATCACCCACGTCAACGCCGAGGCCGCGCGCCCGAACCCGCGCCGTAGCGATGCCGACAAGGCCCTGATCCTGGCGTACCAGAACAGGGGCGAGCTGCCGCTCCAGGCGCCGGCGACCTTGAACGGTGTCGTGAACTTCCTCTGGGACAGGAATGTCGACGATCCCCCCGGTGCGAGCGAACGCCTCCTGCGCCGTACGCCACTGGCCCCGCTCGCTCCGGCCCTCGAGACCACGATGCGCACCCTGCGGCCGGGTCGATCGCAGGTCCCGGAGATTCCGCCCCCGGACGACGACCCGCCTGAATTCGTGCCGCACCGCTCCGGGTGGTTCCACAACCTCTGGCACGCGGCGACCGGTACGTCCTGAGGACCGGATGAGCCAGGAGGTCGCCTCGTCCCGAGGATGGTGGGTCGCCGCCTGCACGACCGGGGCGACCGCCGGGGTCGCTCTCGCCGGCCTGCTGCTCGGCCCGGAGGGACGCGTCGATGCACCGGTCGACCAGGCCGTCACCCTGGCGGTGACGTTCCTCCCGGTCGGGCTCTTCCTCCTGCGGCATCGGCCGGCCCATCCGCTCTCACGCCTGGTCTGGTTCGTCGGGTGGATGGCACTGCTCGCGGCGGCCGCGGTGCAGTGGTCCGGCACGGGTCTCGGGGCGTGGGCAACCCAGTGGTCCTGGTGGCCGTCGATCGCGACGATCCCGCTCATCCTCGCCCTCTTCCCCGACGGGCACGCTGGCCGGGGGCTGCGGCGTTGGCTCGCCCGGGCGGCGGCCGCATCCCTCGTCGTGGGAACCCTCCTCCTCGTCGTGGCCGCGACCGCGCGACCGGGTGACCTGTTGACCGTCTCGAGGGTCCAACCACCTCTCGTGCGAGCGGTACTCGTGGGAGTCATCGGCTGCGCCCTGGTGTCTCTCGTGGTCACGGCGGGAACGGTGGTATCGCTCGTCCGCCGCGGCCGCGCCGCCGAGGGCACCTCCCGACGCCAGTTCCAGTCGCTGGTCCCCGCGGGGGCTCTACTGCCGGTCGGGGTGCTCCTGGACGCGGTCGGTGTCCGCTACGGGCTCGCACCCGTCCTCGTCGCCCTGCCGCTGGGGCTCGGGGTAGCCGTCCTCCAGTTCGGTCTGGACGACCTCGACCTCGCGGTGGACCGGGCAGTCGTCGCGGCCGTGATGATGGCCGCCCTCGTCGCGGTGTGGTCAGTCGTCATCGCGCTCGGCGAACGGCTCCTGCCCGGCCGGTCCGTGGCGGTGACCGTCGTCGGGATCGCACTCGTGACGGTGGGGTTCGACCCGCTACGGAGGCGGGTGGCGCGCAGCGTCCGGCAGTGGCTCTACGGCCACCGGGACGAGCCGGAGTCGGTGCTCCTGCGGCTCGGCGAGCGGCTCGGCACCGTGGGCGACCCGCTCGGCATCCTCGAGGAGACCACCCGCTCGGTCGTTCGGTCGCTGCGCGTGCCGCAGGCCCGGGTCCGCCTCGGCACAGCCGACCCGCCGGTCTACGTCGCCCGAACCGGACGACCGGACATTCCGGTCCGGGCCTGGCCGATGATCCGCGGCGACCGGGTCCTCGGGGCGCTCGAGGTGTCGCCCCGCCGGCTCGGCGAGGACTTCACCGCCGGCGAGGACACGCTCCTGACCGAGGTGGCCCGGCAGGCGGCGACGGCCGCCGAGGCGTACGAGCTGACCGAGGCCCTCGAGGGCGCGAGCGAGTCGCTGCTCCATGCTCGTGAGGAGGAGCGGGACCGGCTGCGCCGGGACCTGCACGACGGGCTCGGGCCCATCCTCGCCGGCTCGCGGATGCAGCTCGCGGCGGTCCGCCGTCGCTCCGGCGGCGACGTGGAGACCCTGGTCGACCAGGTCATCGTCGACCTGTCGGGGGCGTCGACGGCGATCCGCGAGCTGGTCGACGGACTTCCCCCGGCCGCGCTCGGCAACGGGCTCGCCGTGGCCGTCGAGCGGCTCTGCGCGGCGGTGCTCACCAGCCACGCGGTGTCCGTCTCCGTGACCGAGGACCTCCCGCCCCTACCCCCGGAGGTCGAGGTCGCGGCCTACCGGATCGTCAGCGAGGCGGTGACCAACGTCGCCAGGCACGCGGCCGCCGAGTCCTGCCGTGTGGATGTGTTCCTGGACGCCGAGACCGACGTCCTCGTCCTCGAGGTCGCCGACGACGGTCACGGCATCCTCGGTGCACACCGCGGCGTCGGTCTCAGGTCGATGGAGGCCCGCGCGGCCGGGGTCGGCGGGACCCTCGACGTCACGACCGGCGCCGGGGGCACCACGGTCCGCACCTGCCTCCCCGTGCGCTGACGACGGGACATCGTCCCTGTCCCGCGGGACAGGCCGCCGCCGACGGTGGTCACACGGCGCCGACTGGTGCCGGACCCGCGGCCGAGAGGCCCAGCACGGAGGTATTGGCATGCGTAATCAGATGATCCGCGTCGCGGCGACGACAGCAGCCGCGGCGAGCGCGTTCGCGGTCGGCGCGACCGTCAGCCCGTTGGCTACCGCGACGACGACCGGGGCGGCAACGTCCGCCACGGCCCAGGTCGCCGCGGCGACCGTCCCGACGCCCGTGGCGCACTCCCGAGCACAGCGCCTGGTGCAGTCCACGGGCAACCTGTACTGGACGGCCAACGTCCGAGTCTCCCTTTTCGTCTGGGAGGCCCGCGTCTACCGCACCGGCAAGACGAGCCGGCCCGGGGCCGAGCGAGTGATCTACCGGCTCCGGCACAACGGCACGGCGTCGATCGGTGCCCTGACCTACGCCCTGGTCAGGGGCACCTGGTACGGCTTCACCGTCGTCAACCAGGGCGGCACGAGCCGGATCGTCCGGTTCCCGCTCGCGGGCGGCGCAGGGGTCCAGCGCGCGGCCAACCTGCAGTCCATCGGCGGTCGGGACCTCCACACCGACGGTGTGTACCTGTACTGGCACGACTCCAGCGGCATCCGCCGGATGCCGATCCTCGGCACCGCGGCGCCGACCAGGATCTTCACCGACCGTCTCGTCAACGACATCTCGCTCGCGCAGGGCATGGTCTACTTCGGCCGAGGCACTGCGGTCTACCGGATGCGCGCCAACGGGACGGCACGACAGCGTGTCGTCAGCGGCGCGAGCACGGTCACCAGTGTCGCGGCGCGGTACGCCAACAGCCGGTTCTCCGTCGCCTGGACCCAGACGAACGGGACCGTGCGCAAGACGAGCCAGATCCCGATCCTCGGGAACGTGACCACCAGCCTCAACGGCCCGACAGTCGGTGCGTCAGCGCGCTCGGTGGCCGACGACGGCGTCCGGGTGCTCTGGGTCAGCGACGGTCGGTTCGTCGACGCCCTCCGGGCGAAGAAGCCGGGTGGCACGCTGAACACCCTGCAGCTCCAGACGCGTCTCGGCGACGTGACCTCTGACGGGAGGGCAGCCCACTGGGCGGGCACCTCCTCCGTCTTCCGGAAGGTCTTCTGAGGCTCCTCCCCGGGTGCGGTCCCGGCCCGACCACGGTCGGGACCGCACCCCTCCCCCCGACGTCGTTCCCGACGTCGATCGACGCCGGCTGCGGGTGCACCACCCGGAGCGCGCACCGCATCCTGCTCGCCCATCCCGTTCCTTCGAGGGGTCACCATGTCCACCACGACCACCACTCCCTGTCGTGTTCCGCCGGCCGGAGGCCGCCCGACCGCAATCCGGCCTCACCTCCCCGGAGGCGCCGCGGGCCACGGCTACACCGAGGCGCTCACCGTCGGCGACAAGCTCGTCCAGGACCACCAGCAAGGTCGCGTGCACTTCGCTCCGCTGTGCCGGCTCTGTTCGGGCGCGGCATGACGACACGCAGGTCCGCACGTACGCAGCCCGTCGGGATCGATGGGTGCCGTGGCCGCTCCGCTGGGACGCCCGTAGGCGTCCATGACCCCCTGCTTGCAAAATCCCCGAATGGGTTCCGCGAGAGGGCTGATTGAGCACGCGGTCAGGGCGTTGTGGGGTACCTGATTCACGCCTGTTTCGCGCCGCACTGCAGTACTTCTCGGGGTACGGCAAGGCGATCCCTGGGTGAGGGCACACCTCGGGACCCGCGGAAGCCGCGCGGGTTGCCCTCGAGCGACATCACGGCTTCTTGCCCTCGCCGGGCCTTCCACTCCGTCAGGTCAAGGATCGCCCACGACCCGCGCCCGATGTGAGATCACCGAGTCGCTGCCCACAGAGGAGTAGTAGGGCAAGCTGCACCTGTGAGCCTGGGAGAGATCACGCGCGACGCTGTCGACGCTGCCATGTCGCAAGCCCTTGAGATGGGCAGGAAGGCATTCCTCGAGAGCAACGGGTTCAAGTACGCCACGACATACCTTCTGGTCCAGGACGGGCGGCTCTTCGACCCAAAGGCGATCATCGGCGTCGCGCATGGCCACGTGCCAGGGCGCGAGCGCCTGCAAGCCAACGAGTTCGATGCAACCGCCGCGATTCACCGCCTGCGCCAGCTCGAGTACCAAGTCGTTGACTTCAGCGGCCTGTGGTGGGTGAACCAAGGGGCGACCTACAACGAGGAACGAGCCGGCGGCTACGTCTGGGCGCCACTGACCAACAAGGTCGGTCAGCGAAGTGCCGCACCACGTCGCAGTGAACCAGCTCCGGGTTGGGCAGAAGGTCGTGCACTATGCCGCAGGCCAGATTCGAGCCATCAGTACGGTCGTACAGCCGCCAGAGACCCACCCGAAGCCGATGGAGCTGGGTACTGCTTGGGGGGAAACCGGCTATCTATGCCGGGTGCAGTACCGCGATCTGGTGCCCCCAATTGCGAAGACTGACGTGCCGAACCGCACTCCCAGCAGTCGGGCCCGTTTGATGTAAACGGAAACGTCAAGCAGGCCTACATGGTCAAAGTCAACGATGCCGAACTCTTCCCACTCCTGGAGTTCCTCTACAGCCGGGATTCCGCAATTGTTCGAACCCGCCTCCCCTGGATCTCTACCAGATCTGCCGAAGCCCGCAACTCGCCCGGAGTGGCCCATGACCCGTCGCCTCGTACAGCTCCTCGTCAACGCCAAGAACATCGTGCTCGAGGGGGTTCCCGGAACGGGAAAGACCTTCGCCATTGAGGCAATTGCCAGCAACTGGGAGCAAGTGACGGGGCGACCGCTGATTCCGGCCGGCGGTCAGGCGTTCGCGGCGACGGTCATGCATCCCAGCACGTCATATGAAGACTTCATCGAGGGTCTTCGCCCCACTCTGCGTGATGACGGGAGCGGGCAACCGGTGTATTTCGATGAGCCCGTGTCAGGAGAGGGCAAATTCCGGCTGGACGATGGCTTCTTCCTACGCGCCTGCGCACTTGCCGCCCGCAACCCAAACGGTGACCTCCTGGTCCTTCTCGATGAACTGAACCGCTGCAACATCTCGAGCGTTCTAGGCGATCTCCTGCTCTCACTTGAAGCGTCGAAGCGCGGGCGCTTCATCGGCGACGACCCGCAGATGAGGCCAGTGCTTCCGACTGGGAAGCACCGGTCGATGTCACGCTCCCGTATTCTCGACGACAGTTCTTCGTACCCTCCAACCTGTACGTGATTGCCACGACCAACACCACTGACCGATCTGTAGCGCCGATCGATGCGGCCATTCGACGGCGTTTCAGCTTTGTCCGTCTTGAGCCTGACTTCCAGGCGCTGCGGGACGAGGCACACCTGTTGAGCGGAACTGCCAATGCTCTCTTTGGCGAATCCCTAGACCTAATGGGGGTTCTGAATGACACCGTTCTTGGGAGGTGCGTCGGTCCCGACGCCATGCTGGGACAGTCGTACCTGTATGTGATGCACGCGCGGCTGCTATCCGCTGTGAATGGGAACCCTGCGGACGTCGTTCGAGAGATTTGGGAGTACCAGATCCTTCCGCAGCTCATCGAGAGCCTGAGAGCTCACGGCGCTGAAGATCTCCTTGATGTTGGTGCGCGTGGACATTGGCTCGCGGATCACCAACTCGATGCCGCTGCGAGCACTGCTTCGTCCTCTCTCGCCGCACTCGATAGCTTCCTTGATGGGCTCGGCCTCGCCGCCGTGGTCGACGGCACGGGCCTTGCGCGTGGGGCGCGGGTCGTCGCTCGGGAATCCCTTGCATCGACACGAACAGAGTTCACGTACCCCGGTGTCGCCGCCAACGTCGCCGATCCGGTCTCTGACGAGGCCCTGGCGGAGACGACCCATTGAGCCTCTCCATCGCGGCGGCGCCTGGCGGCCGACGCATTGGCTTGGCCGCAGCCGCCGGCGTCAACGCACAAGTCTTGATCACCGTCGCCCCTAAACCTTGGCGCAGAACGGCTCAACGCACCTACGTCGTCGATGACCTCCCTAGCGGTCACACCGACATCAGCCTGTACGAGGGGGATCGCCTACATGTGGCCTCCCCCAGCGACTCAATCGACATCATGTTCAACGACCTCCTGCGAACGAGTGCCGGCGCGACCGGCTCCGAGGCGGACTGGGGGTCAGCGCTTCTCCGGCCGGACATCAAGCCGCGCGTACTTGATGACAGAGGGCTGGGGAGCGCCCACGCACATCAGCAGACGGCGGACCTGTTGCGACTGTTCCAGCGCGTCGAGTTGCTCCTGTCACCATCCGACGACCTAATGAGCAACGCGGGCCGGTCGCGGTTGCTCAGACCCCTCGCCTGCCGCCAGCTCCTTGACGAGGTCGAACGACGTATGGCCCAAGCGCGGCGCGGCTACCGCAACGTTGTTCGCGAGCGCACAGCCATTCGCGGCCGGGCCCTCGCTTCAAGCATCGCTCGGTACGAGTCAACCGGAACGCCACTCTTGATGTGTCGGTACGACGAGCTCACCGAATCGACGGAACTGCTCGGGATCGTAGCTTCTGCCTTGGACCTGGTCGCTGAGGGTCAGGGCCCCTCGTCTGTTCTGCCAGCGCCCTTCGATGAGCGCGGGCTACGAAACGACGCGGTTCGACTACGCCGAGCCATGGCTGAAGTGGTCTCGATGCCCATCCAAGGCGCCGTGCGCGCTGGAGCTCGCCTCCGTTTGAACCGGCTCGACCAGCCGTGGTCCAAAGCCCTTCGGCTCTCGCTAACCCTCCTTAGCGACCAGGAGCTCGTCGCCAGGCAGTCTCAGGCTCGGGATTTCCAGGCTGTGGAGCTGTCAGTCGAGACTGACAAGGTCTGGGAATGGGTGGTGAACGCTGCGCTGCGCAGGACGGTCTTCGACCATGTGCTTGCGCAAGGCCCCGAACAAAGGGGTCTGGTGGTTGACCCTTGGATTGCGCATCCGTTGCAGGTGGCCACCACTACCCGACCGGACAACATCGCTCTTCAGCGATCGAGCATCTTTGTCGTCGATGCCAAGTACAAGCTGGCTGTCGCTCCCAGTCGAGATGACCAGTATCAGATGTTCGCTTACTCCCATCTCGTCAAGGGATCAGGGCGAAACGTGCAGGCCGCTGTCTTGGTCTATCCGGGTGAGGGCCAAACCGCACGGTGGCTACGCGGACGGGACGATGGAGCAGACCCCGTTCGGTTGTTCTCGGTCTACCTGCCGTTCCCTCAGCCGCGTGACCTGCTTTCACATGACTCCTGGGAGCGCTACCTGGGGGGTATCGGCGATCACCTAGAAGCACAGCTTGAGCTCGTCAGGCGAGCGCCGGTCGCGAAGGAAGGATCGTACGCCCGCACGCAGTAGCGTCCCCGCTCATCGTCGTGAAGGCGACAGTTCCCAGCGCCTGCAAGTGCTAGCTGACCCTCTGAGGTGTTGAGCCCTGCTCCTGGCCCCTGCCCCCGCCTCCTCGTGACGACGACGGTCAGCGGCCAAACCCTGGCGCTCGTCGACCTGCGGCCTGCGAAGGAGGCTGCCGCCGGTCGTGTTGGCGCCGAGCGGCCGAAAGCCTGCTCTCGAGCTCGTCGGGCGATCCTGTCGGTTGGTTCGCGGTGACGACGAGTTCACCGATGGCACCGGCCATGCGATCGAGGTAGGGGCCAGCCTCCGGGTGGTCCCGCAGAGAATCAGGAGCGGCGGACAGCCACGACAGCGGACCGATCGGGACAGGCGCTGGGCCGGACCTTGAGACACTCCGGGCCAGCTCAGCTGCAGAGTCTTCGGAGGCGAAGAGCTCGGCCTTGTCCTGCCACCACGTGGCCTCCCGGAGGACCTCGTCGGGCGACTCGCCGTCGACCCAGCGGAGCGCGATCTGGCCGCGGAGGCCTGGGTACCCGGGTTGGTCACAGAGTCCGGGCATCCAGCGTTCGAGCGCCGAGTCGAGGGCGTCGCATCTTCGCGTCGCCGATGACGTGTTGGGCGAGCAGCGGCAGGGCGTCCTCGTACTGCTGGATGGCGTGCGCCAGCTCTCGGGCCGGTTCGGTGGCCCCAGCCCTTGTGGCGGATTCCGCTCGGTCATCCCGCTCGAGGATCCTGGCGAGGACCTCACGCGGGCCGCGGTCGGCGGGCAGGTCGAGAGCAACCCCATCTGCGACCGGCTCGGCATCCGAGAGGTAGAGGTGGTTCTCGTTGCGTCCCCGCGAGAGTGCGACGTAGAGACCTTGTCGGCTCTCGGTGCCGGCGACCACGGTGTGCGTGGTGTCGACGGTGGCCCCCTGGGCACCGTGGATGGTGCTGGCGTACCCGAGCTGCACGTGTTGCGCGACGTAGTCGGCCGGCAGCGAGAGCGCGGCGCCAACCCTGCTGGCGTGGTGACCCGCGCGTGCAACGTGGAGGTCGCCGTTGCGGTCGACGTCCCGGACGATCCAGCGGTCCCCGTTCTTGACCCATGACCCGTCGCGGCCGCGAAGGGAGCGGTTGTTCTGCCGCGTGATGATGACGTCCCCAGCGCTGGCTCGGGTGCCATCGGCGAGCACGGCCTCCCGATCGGGGCCCGCTGCCTGCGCTGCGAGCCGGTCGGCGCGGGCCTGTTCGTTGAGCTCGCGGACCGTGTCGCGGCTCGCGGCGAGGAGCAGGCTCGACTTGCCAGCGGCGACGTCCGATCGCCAGGCATCGAACGCCTGGTCGTTGGCGGAGCCGGCGTCCCCGACGTGCACGCGTCCTTGCGCGAGGTAGTGCTCGAGCGCGGCCGGGTCGCCGCTGCGGATGCCGAGCGTCGCCGCGGCCTCATCGGCGTCGGAGAAGCGGTGGAGTTCGGTGAGGCGGACCGTCGTCCCCAGCGCAGAGCCCTGCTCGGCCAGGTCGCGGAAGACACCGCTCGCGGCGACCGCGGTGAGCTGCTGGTCGTCTCCGACCAGGCGGACGCTGCCGCCCCGCTCGAGGACACGGTCGACAACGGCCGCGAGATCCTTGGTTCCCACCATCCCCGCCTCGTCGATGACGACGAGGGTCCGCGGGCCGATGGGCGGGAACGCCGCCACCCGACCGTCGCTCGCGGCGGCCGCGGCGCTGTGGAGGAACTTCGCGACGGTCTCGGCAGGTGTGTCGATCGCCTGACCGAGCTCGTCTGCTGCGACGGCGGTGGGTGCGAGCCCGATGACCTGCCCGCCGCCACCGCGCCAGGCCTTCGCGAGGGTGGCCATCGCGGTGGTCTTGCCGCTCCCGGCGGGTGCCAGGGCGACCTGCACGCGAGCCCCACTGGTGGCGAGAGCGCTGACCAGCTCGGCCTGACCGGTGTCGAGTCCGCTCCCGCCTCAGTGCCCCGCCGGACGGCCAGGTCGACGAAGAACTCGGGGATGACGTACCCGTCGGTCCGTTCCCCCGCCTCCAGGAGGCGGCGCTCGGCGTCGAGGATCGCGGCCGAGGTGTACGTCTGGCTCCCGTGGACGCGTGTAGACCGATGCGCCGTCCGGACGGCGGAGGAACTCGGGCTCGCCGAGGTCGGGGACGACACCCACAGGCAGGGACAGACCCTGCGTCACCCGCTCGACGACGTCCCCGACTGTTTCGTCGAGGGACGAGAGGGGGATGCCGGCGTACCTGGCCTGGCGGAGGGCCTCGGCCCGGACGTGCCACACCTGCCAGGTCGACCGGGACGACTCGAGGACGTCGACCACACGCCTCGCGAGTTCGTCCCTAGCTTCGTCCCTCCCTCTCCTACCCGTCTCGGCACCCTGGCCCCAGGCGCGACCGAGCACGGCTCGCGACCATGTCGGGGACGGTCGTGGGGCCAGCATCGCCACCGGCGGCCAGGACGGCATCCGCCTGGGCGCGCCACTGGTCGCGCTGCTCGCGCAGGCTGCGCGGCTCGTGCTTGTCGGGGCGCGTCTCGAGGTTGGCCTGCTGGGCCAGGGCGAGGGACTCGATCCGTGTCGGCGCCCGGCCGTGGTCGGCCTGGAACGACGCAGCGAGCTGACGCTGGCGGCTCGTGATGTCGCCGCGTCGAGAGGACCACTCCTGGAGGAGCCGCGGCGTCCATGCCTTCGATCTCGCGGACGGGCCGCCGTCCCTCGGGGGAGGGACGTTCGGTGAACCGGACGCCGAGCCGCTCGGTGAGCTCGGCCTCGAGCCGGGTGTTGTAGTGCTCGGAGGCCATGACCTTGGCCTTGAACACCATCCGGCCGTCGAGGGTGAGCCACTTGCCTCCCTCGTCCGGCAGGGTCTGGACCTTGTTGGAGATCACGACGTGGGTGTGCAGGTCGGGGTCGCCGGCGCGGGAGTCGCGGTGGTCGAACGCGGCGGCGACGAGCCCGGTGACCGGGACCTGCCGGATGCCGCCCTTGCCGACGCGGGTGAAGGCGACCTCCCGCTCGAGGAGGCCGATCGTCGCCCGGACCGCTGCCTCGTGGGCGGCCTCGACCTCGCGGGCCACCTCGGGTGAGGCGAGTGCCCACAGCGCCGACACGGACTTCACCGGGCTGAAGGTCAGGTCATAACCGGCGACCGGCGTCTGCGCCGGCTTGGACGCGGTAGCGACGAAGCCCGTCAGTTCGGTGTCGTCACGAGGGGCGCGGCCGTGCGTCCGAGCGAAGGCGCGAGCGATGACCTCGGTCCGGATGCCGGCACGCTCCTCGGCCGGGATGGGTGCGTTCCAAGCACGGCCTCGGGAGGTGTTGTGCGCGCTGAAGGCGGTGGCGATCTCCTGGCGGAGGGTGGTCGCCTCGAAAGTCGGGAACGGTCGGCCGAGGGCACCCCAGCCGCGGGCGACGGCATCCGGCTCCTGGGATCGCGGGTGCCGGCCCTGGCCGAAGAGGAGCTTCATCTGCTCCTCGGTGACGACGTCGCCGTCGACGAGGTCGAGACCGGCGAGGCCGCTGCCGAGCCAGCGGCCCGGCGACTCGCCCTTCTCCTCGTAGTAGGCGGCGAGCCCGACCTGGCTCCGCTCGGCGCGGTCGTGCGCAGCGACCTGCCGGGTCAGGTACGTGTACCCGGTCCCGGCGGTGAGCTTGTGCAGGGTCATTCATACCCCCTAAGCGCATCGAAGGGGCTGACGGGACACGTCACGGGGCACCGAGTGCACCAGGTGTGTTCTGGATCTGCGTTTGGTCTGCGGTCAGGCCGTCGCGAAGGTTCTCGAAGTTGCTCGGCCGGAAGTGGCCCGTAACGGGGGTGTCAGATGCGTAGGGAAGTAGGCGGGTTTTCGTCGACGGTGGGTTATCCACAGGGCGGTGGGGGCCTGTCGGGTCCGAGTGGGACGTGGCCTACTGGAGGTCGGTCCCTGACGAAGGGAGAGGACATGTCAACGACGTCACGCAACAGCGGGGGTCCGACCGTACCGGCGCAAGGCGCCGATCGGCCCGATCCAGCGGCGGTGGTACACCGTGCCCGAGGTCGCCGAGATGCTCGGCTACGGCCCGACGAAGGTGCGGATGATGTGCATCACCGGCGACCTGCGCTCGCTCAAGGACGGCGGGTCGCGCCGCATCCTGCCGGCGTGGGTCGACGAGTACGTCGCGATGCGCGCGGCCGAGGCGGAGGCGGACTGGCCGTGAGCCGGCGGGCGAACGGCGAGGGGTCGATCTACCCGTACCGGAACGGCTTCGCGGCGCACGTGTGGATCGTGACGCCGAAGGGCCGCCGGCAGCGCAAGACCGTCTACGGGAAGACCCGGCCGGAGGTCCACGACAAGTGGCTCCGGCTCCACGAGCAGGCGCGGCGGGGACCGATGGTGCCGGTCTCCCCGCGCCTGCGGGCCTTCCTCGAGCGGTGGCTGGAGGAGACGGTGCGGCCGACCCTGTCGCCGGCCACCACCTCGAACTACGAGATGTTCTCGCGGCTGTACATCATCCCGGACCTCGGCGACCGCAAGCTCGACAAGCTGATGGTCCGCGACGTCCAGGTGTGGGTGAACACGCTGCGGGTCCGCTGCCAGTGCTGCTTCCAGGGCAAGGATGCCGCGCGCCCCGAGCCGCAGTGCTGCGCTCTCGGCGCGCTGCTGCCACGAGGTCGCCTCGGACTGGACGGTCCACCAGGCGTGGCGGGTGCTCCGCGGTGCGCTGACCCAGGCGATGCGCGAGGAGCTGATCTTCCGCAACGTCGCCGCGCTCGTGCGGGTACCCATGCCCCGGCCGAAGCGGCAGGCGGTCTGGACCGTCGACGAGGCGCGACGGTTCCTCGAGTCGGCACGCGCCGATGGCGACCCGATGTACGCCGGGTACGTCCTGCTGCTCACGCTCGGGCTGCGGCGCGGGGAGATGCTCGGGCTCGCCTGGGAGGACGTCGACCTCGAGCAGGGCGAGGCGCTCATCGCGTGGCAGGTCCAGCGGGTCGACCACTCGCTACAACGGCGCCACACGAAGACGCCGTCCTCGGATGCGCCGCTACCGCTGCCGGAGATCGCGGTGCAGGCACTCGAGCGGCATCGCGTCGAGGAAGCCAGGCGGCGGCTCGCGGCCGGCGACATGTGGGGCGACTGCGGCTTGGTCTTCACGACCCGGCTCGGCGATCCGGTCGACCCACGCAACTTCCACCGCGACTTCAAGCTGAGGGCCGCGAAGGCCGGCGTGCCGGTCGTCCCCATCCACTCAACTCGGCGGACCTGCGCCAGCCTCCTGGTCGCCCTCGACGTTCACCCGCGCGTCGCGATGGCCGTCCTCCGCCACAGCCGCATCGCCCTCACGATGGAGATCTAC
>CAVVFK010000012.1:0-18737 GCA_963747435.1 uncultured Actinomycetota bacterium | reverse complement strand
GGTGGTCCTGGCTCTTTGCTCCTGAAGAGCAGCCTTCAGCTCCTCTGACCTGACGACCATCGCCAGGTGCGGCGCGAGAGCGTCGACAAGGCGCGCATCATCAGCTCGGACCCGTCGCTCACCTCGACGCACCCCCACCTCGAGCCAGCCCAGTTCGTCGGCCCCCAAGCGGAGCGCGACGCGATGCAGCTCAGCAGTGGGCACTCCCCGCTCGGCCACGGGCTCACCCTCAGCGTCGAGCACCGCCCCGTACGTGGCTCCGGTGGCGGCCGCCACGGCTGTAAGCATCGCGGTGACCGGGTCGGCGCTGGGCTCGCTCAGGCCCGCTCCGACGTCGGCGACCCGGCCCAGGGGGTCCCGCCGGTCCCCGAGCACGAAGCGGTCGACACCGCGACGCAGCAGGGTGGCCGCTGGGAAGATGAGGACGGCCACCAGCGCCGACGCTAGGACGAGGGGCAGCGGCCCGGGAGGCAGGAGGCCCGCCAGCCAGCCGGTGGTCATCCCGACGACCAGCGCCACAAGGAGCGTCAGCGGGGCATAGAGCAGGGTGCGCCGCAGCACGACTTCGATGCCCAGTAGCCGGTAACGCAGAACGCCGATCGCGACCGCGACCGGCACCGCCATGTACGCGAGGGTGAAGGCAGCCTCAGACAAGAACGCTGCTGTCACCATGACGACGACCATGGCTAGTAGGAGGGCGAGCTGCTGTCGCTGGGGCGCGGTGGCCCGCACCGTTCGGACGACCGTTCCCACCAGCGTCACGACGGTCGCAGCAACGGTCAGCACGGCACCTACGACAACCAGCGGAAGCGCCACCCACGACGGAGCAGTGAACGCCCGCGGCGCACCCACCACGGAGTCATCGAAGGTGCTCAGCGTCAGCGCTGCCCCGGTGACAAGGATGCCGATCCCCAGGATGGCCATGCGCAGGTGGGCGCGCCAGAAGGGGGACGGCACCCGGCCGGTGGGGTACAGAACCGGCAGGATCGTGACCACGACCAGCAGGGCTGGAAGCCAGGACCATTGGGCAACCCACTCGCTGGTCCGGGCCAGCGGCAGGGACCGGCTGGGGTCGGTCAACGCGCGGATGCCGTAGGCATCGGCGCTGGCCTGAACGCCCTGCAACAGGCCACTGGCGAGCAGGATCCACCCGATGGCCAGGTCGACCTCGACGCCGACATCCCCGGCATGCAGGGGCGCGTGTTGCGGATGCGGATGGTCACCATCGAGCCCGGTGGCGTTTTCGGGCCGGTCCACACCCACGTCGACCGGCCCGGCCTGGGGTACGTCCTGGCGGGCAGGATCACCGACCACCGGGACGGCGGGGCCCGGGAGTTCGGGCCAGGACTGGGGATGGCCCGAGGACCGGCACACCGTCCACTGGCTCGAGAACACCACCTCCGCGCCAGCGGTCGAGATCTCGGTCGGCATCGTCCGGCGCGACTGAGACTCACACGGCCCGTCACGGCAGAACCATTTGCCGTCGGACCCGGCGGCCGCATGAGCGGCTTGCGGCGGATGGGCGCAGGTGTGGTCAGACGAGCTATGGCACGACGGCAATATGAGCGGCGAGAATCCGCCACCCCATCTGATCGTCGTGCACCCAGGTCCGCGTGTATCGCAGCCGAGCCGCCATGGGCTCTCCGGCGAACGTCCCAGCGATGGTCGCCGTGAAGAAGGTGACCCCGGTGGTGCCGGCGACGAGCACCTCGAGGTTCTCTTCGACCAGCTCGGTGATGACCGAGAATCCCGACCGGTACCCGGCCAGATCGTCGTCCTTGGTGTGCCGAGCCCCGTCTGGGCCGATCGCAACCAGGCGGTCGTCGAGTAACCGGTCGAGCGCTGCAACGTCGGCGGCAAGCTGAGCGGCGTGCAGCGCCCGCTCGGCAAGGAGCAAACCTGGCTGCGATGGGGTCACGGTCACCTAGACATCCTCGACCATTCGGCCGACTCATCCATGACACCGCCCCGCACGCGGCCGAAGTGGCACGGCCGCGTCAGCCGGAGGCTATACGCGGCCGAAGTGGGGCACCTTCTCTGCTTGGGCGGTGTCGGGCGGGCTGCGTAGTCGGCAGCTGCTCCTGTCTTGGAGCGACCCGGAACCTTTCCGCGCGCCGTCGGGGCCGGCCCGCCCCTCAGCAGCAATGCGGTGGGGGGGCGCTCCCCCACCGACCTTCGCCCCGTTGCCCGGGGAAGGTCCCTGCTCGGTAAGCGTTGCGCTTGCCGAGATCTGCTCCGACCAGCCGGAGGGCACCTGCGGCGCCTGCCAGGCCCGAGCTCGTCGGGAGTCGCACCGAGCACCGCGACGTCCCTTCTGACAGTGGACGAGCCAGCCGCCAACGACGTCCTGGTCGTCTCCGTCCAGCTTGCGGAGGCAGGATGCCAGCGCCTGGTCCTCGACCCGTGGCCCGCAGCCCGCTACCGTCCACCGCATGACTTCCGACCGCGCGGGCCTGCGCACGCTGGCCGTGACCGGATCCACCGGAGCGGTCGGCGGGATGGTCGCGGGCCGGCTCGCCGACGCGGGACTCGCCCAACGCCTCCTCGTTCGCTCCCCTGAGCGTGCACCCGACCTGCCCGGCGCGACGGTGCTTCGGGCGAGCTACGCCGACACCGCGGAAACCCGCGCGGCCCTCGAGGGGGTCGAGACGCTGTTCATGGTGTCGGCGGCCGAGAACGAGCACCGCCGCGAAGAGCACCTCGCCTTCGTCGACGCTGCCGCTGCGGCCGGCGTCTCGCACGTCGTCTACACCTCCGTCCTCGGCGCCAGCCCGACCGCCACCTTCACCCTCGCGCGCGACCACGCCGCCACCGAACGTCATCTCGAGGCGAGCGGGATGGCGTGGACGTTCCTACGGGACGGCCTCTACCTCGACTTCCTGCCGCTCATGGTGGGCGACGACGGCGTCATCCGGGGCCCGGCCGACGAGGGCCGCGCAGCCCTCATCGCGCGCCGGGACGTCGCCCGCGTCGCGGCCACCGTGCTGCAGGACCCGGCCGCCCACACCGGCCGGGTCTACGACCTCACCGGACCGCAGGCGCTCACCTTCACCGAGATGGCCGCGATCCTCGGCGAGCACCTCGGGCGGAAGGTGACCTTCGTCGACGAGACCATCGAGCAGGCGTACGCATCCCGCAGGTCCTACGGTGCCCCGGACTGGCAGGTCCAGGCATGGGTCTCGACGTACACCGCCGTCGCCAACGGGGAGATGGGGCCGGCCTCCGACGACGTCCTCGCGGTCACCGGTGAGTCGCCGATGTCGTTGTCGCAGTTCCTCGCCGAGGGCTGACCAGCCGTTCGTTGAGGAGACGTCCACCGGGACGCTGCGTGGCGCACCGCGACAGGGAGCGCCAAGCGGGCGCTGCCACTCCTACGGCGCGCGCTGTGCGGTGCTTCGCCCCCGAAGGTTTCCGCCCATGAACACGGACCCACTGGACGACCCTCCGGGCAGTCAGCTCGCCTCGTGGGGAGGCGGCGAGTTCTGCCACGTCCTTCCGCGCGTGCTTGGATTCATCAAGGCCGGCACTCCAAGCCTGTAGCCGGGCCGGTCAACAGGCGGCGGTAGGACTCACGAGGCTCTGACGCCGACCGCAGTGGCTACCGGGACCCAGGGCGCGGGGTCACGGTCTGACCGCCCCACTGCTCGGGCGCGACGTCGACGATGGTCTGGTTGAGAACCCACTGGTGCCCGAACGGGTCATCGATCGTGGCCTGCCGCTCGCCGTACTCCCAGTCATGTGGTGGTTCGACCAGGACGGCGCCTCGAGAGGTCGCGGTCTCGGCGACCCCCGCAACATCCGTGACCTTGAGCATCACTTGGTGAGAAGGCCGCCCCTGGGGCGCTTGCCGCCCGGGCCGGACCTCGGCCACCACGAGTTCGGCGGGCTGGCCGCCGGGTAGCCCGAGCTGCGAGCGGTGCCCCTCCCCGATGCGGACGTGTTCGACGAAGCCAAAGACGTCGGCGTACCACGACACCGCCGCCCGAACGTCGGCCACGGTCAGAACGGGTGCCACCCGGGCATGCGGCGCCGAGCGGTTCGTGAGCATCCAAACACAGTAGACGGGTGCGGGCCGCGTGTGCACGCATCCCGCACACGTCAGGTCGCCCGGCAGGCGGCGGTGTCGCGGCCTGAGGCCCCCCCGACGCCGGCAGTTCCGCCAGGTGCGTGCGGCAACGTTGTGGTCAGAGCATGATCGCTAGATGACCACTGACGCAGCGATCATCGGCCCCAGCCACCCCGACGCCGTCACCTATCAGCGTGCCGCCGATGCTTTTCGAGCCGGAGACCTCGAAGAACTGGCGACGACCATCCACCAGAACGTGGCCTGGCACTTGCCCGGCACCTCGTGGATGGCCCGGGACTTCCAGGGACGGAGCGCCCTGGTCGCGTATCTGCAAGAGATCATGCGTCGCACCCACGGGTCCTTCACGTTGCGCGACGTGTATGTGTCGGGCTCGGACGACCACGTCTTGGCTGCCCAGCAGTTCGGCGCCACTGTCGATGGGGAAGAGCGGTTGTTCGACGTCAGTTCGGTTATGCGCTTCAAGGACGGGCGGCAGATCGAGCGCTGGTTCCATATCCACGACCAGAGCGCTTTCGACGAGTTCTTCGCCCGCTTCGAATAGCCCCTCATCACAGGGTTCCGTCCCGCGATCAGTAGTCATGAACTCCTGCAGCCGGCCCCCGCCGGGGTCGTCGACTAGCGCGAAGAGACGCACCTCCGGGTAACACGCGGCCCGCAGCTTCGCGGACTACTGGCGCCGCGGCGGTGTCGCGGTCTTGTGAAGGCATCACTGCCTCGCTGATGTGAGCCCAGCTGATGCGAGAGGGGGGCTACGGCCTTGGCGGGTGGCTCAACGCCGTTGAGGGTTCGCACAGGCTCGAGCTGGCGGTGGTTGCGTGGCGCAGCCCGTTAGGGGCTGCCCCCGCCGCTCGCTGTCAATTGTTGTTCGCCCTAGCGCTTTTCTGGCCCCAGGCCGGCATCGTGGGCGGCCAGGATGGCCTGGGCCCGGTCGGCGACGCGGAGTTTGACCAGGATGGCGGAGACGTTGTTACGCACCGTCTTCTCGCTGATCCCGAGTTGGTGGGCTATGGCCGGGTTTGGCAGGTGGCCAGCCATCAGGGTGAGGACCTGCCCCTCGCGAGGGGTCAGGTTGGGGAAGCTGTCCGATGGGGCGGGCGCGGCGGGGGGGTCGAAGTACCGGATGAGCCGGCCCGCGATCGCGCCGCCGAAGACGGCGTCGCCGGCCGCGACGGCGCGCAGCGCGAGGACGATGTCGGCGCGCCGCGCGCCCTTGAGCAGGTACCCACGGGCCCCGGCCCGGATGGCCGCGAACACTGCGTCGTCGTCCTCGGCCATCGTCAAGACGATCACCCCGATGTGGGGGGCGCTGTCGACGATGGACCTGGTGGCCTCCACACCCCCCATCCCGGGCATCGCCAGGTCCATCAGCACCACGTGGGGCTGGAGGGCCAGCGCCGCCCGCACGGCATGCGCTCCGTCAGCGACCTCGCCAACGACCGCGACCTCGTCGCTGCTGCTCAGCAGCGCCGCCAGGCTGGCTCTGAAGCCCGCGTGGTCATCACAGATCAGCACGTTCAGAGCGTTCATCACGACCTGCTTCCGGGTTCAGTAAGGGCGGCACGTGAGCCGGTCAGCGGTGTCAGTTGGCCGCCCCTGCAGGGCAGCACGGCTCGGACCAGGGTTCCCCGGCCGGTCGGGCCCGTCTGCACGCTGAGGGTGCCGCCCAGCTCAGCCGCCCGCTCGCCCATGGACTGCAGCCCCAGGCCGGCCGGGTGATCGGGCGGGATTCCTCTTCCGTCATCGAGGACATCGAGGGTGAGTCCTTGGCTGTCGCAGGTCAGGTGCAGCGTGCAGGACCCCGCCCGCGCGTGGGTGGCGACGTTCTGGATCGCCTCCAGCGCGATGCGGTAGGCCGCTACTTCCACCGCGGCCGGTAGCGGAGGGAGGGCGCGTGGGACCTCGAAGCGCACGGGAACGGCCGCCACATGCGCCAGGTGTGACTCCAAGGCCGGCACCAGGCCCAGGGTGTCCAGGGCCGGCGGCCGGTGGGCGTGCGCGACGCGGCGGGTCTCCTGTACGGCGATCTCGGTCTGGTCCAGCAGCTCGCCCAGCAGCGCGTGCGCTCTGGCTGGATCGGAAAGGGCGAGGTCACGGGCCGTCTCGACCTGCATGCTGATGGCCGCCAGCCGAGGACCGAGGTCGTCGTGCAGGTCGCGGCCCACCCGTCGACGTTCCTCCTCCAGGGACAGGACCATCTGCTCGCGGGAAGCGTTGAGGTCGACAGACAGGCCGACGGCGTGGACGGCGGCGCCGATGGGTAGTGCCAGGTCGGCCAGCAGCCGCAGGTCCGCTGCTGTCAGCCCCTCCCGCCCTCGAGCAGCGACCGTCAGGTGCCCCAGGGCAACTCCGGCCTGGGTCAGCTCGACGCGGGTCAGGCGCCTGTCGTCGGTTGGTCGGACGCCGTGCTCGGCCACCGGGTTGGCCTGGCCGTGCAGGTCGAGCGCGGCATACGGGGAGCGGAGCGCGCCGGCGGCGGAAGTCACCAGCGTGGTCAGCACCTGCTCGGGCGCCGATGGATGTTGGAGCTGGCGGGCCAGCCTGGTCATCGCGGCGTACGGACGGGCCCGGTCTCCGTACAGTCGCCGGCCGACGATCCGTTGCAACCCATCGCGCAAGGGCGCGAACGCCACGGCGACAGCGGCGGTGGCCAGGACCCGGGCCACGGTCCCGGCCGCGCCGGGAAACGCAGCCCCCGCCCAGGTCACGGCCAGGGCATAACCGCCCACGAGCAGGAACGTCAGGGCCACATACACCAGGGCTCGGCTGACCAAAGCCTCGATGTCGAAAAGTTGGTGTTCCAGGATCGCCACTGCGATGGCCAGCGGCACGACCACGGGTGCCAGCTGGACCAGCGGGAAGACCACCGAATACAGCGAGGGTGCCAGCAACGCCACCGTGGCGTCGACACCGAGGGCAGCGGCGAGGACCACCAGCGCGAGGACGACCCACATGATCTGCTGCTGAGCGGTCCGGGGCGCGCGCCGCCAGCGCAGGACCAGGCTGACCGTGGCGGCGACCGAACAGGCCAGAAGGACCAGCCCAGCAGTGGTCATCGCCCCCGGACCGACCTGAGCCAGGGCGGCCAGGGCGTGCGGGTTGGGCACCGCGGCCTGGCCCAGCAACAGGGTGGGTTGCGCGAAGGCGCCGAGCACCGCCAGGACCACCGCCAGAACGGCTGCAAGAACCGCCAACCACCGCCACCGTCGAGAGGGCAGGTGGCCGTCGGGGAAGGTCAGGGCAACCAGCACGAACAGTGGCACCAGTGCCGGAGGGTAGATCCAGTTCGCCACCCACAAGGCGGCATCCTCGCCCGGGCTCGACGGCGGATGGGTCAGACCCAGCCAGGCCAGGCCCTCGGCGCCCTGCCCGACCAGGAACGGCACCCCGGTCGCCAGCAGCAACCAGCCAACGGGATGACGCGGTCGCCGCGCTGCCAGCAAAGCTCCGACCACCGCGATCACCGTTGTCGATGTGAGCAGTGTCCACGACGCGCCGAAGCCGCCCCCCAGGACGGTTGCCGCCGTGGCCGCGGCGACCAGAACGCTCACCGCAGCCAGCGCCGCGCCCGCCAGTGCCGACGCGCGCGTCCGGCGCCCGGAGATGGTCACCTCGGCGCTCCGGGCCGACGTGTCGCGCAGGCACCATGCGTGACGAACACGATTACAGTGTCCGCCTGCAGCGCCTGCAGCGCCTGCAGCGCCTCCACGCCTATGCCATGGCTGGCGGCCGCGGCGCCTCGGAGGGCTCACCCTCGGTGGTGCGGCGCGAGCGAACCGTCCGCAGCGCGGTCAGGCCCATCGTCGCGAACGCCACGCCCACCAGGGCCAGCGTTCCGGGCAGTATCCCGGAGGCAAGTATCTTCAGCAGCACGCTCACCAGCAGGAAGATGCCGGCCGCGCGGGGCAACACCCCGGCCCAGATGGTGGCCAATGAGAAGAGCAACAGGCCGGCCACGTAGCACCCGATCACCGCGAACATGACCACCAGAACCGGAAGAGGCGGGTCGTCCAGGGGGGCCCCATCGGCGCGAACGAAACCCCAGGTCTCGTCCAAGGTCAGGACGAACAATGACCCCGTACCCACCACAACCAGGCGCGAGGCGAATCGCCCGAACCGGTTGAACGCGGGCCACTGCAGCGCGTCCAATCCCAGAAACCCCACGAACATCAGCCCAACCCACGTCGAATGCAGCGCAGAGGGGACCACACCCTCCTGGACGCCCGGCACCCGGTCGTCCCACCATTCGTGCGCCCCCATGACCACCCCGGCAAGGACCGCGGCCACGCCGCCTGTCCGCACCAATCCGGTGGACCTCAACCAGCCCCTGCCCGCTGTGCGCGACAGTCCCACCTGTGAAACGGCATCCATGACAACCTCCTGAGGACAGGGGCGGCGCATCCGCCCGACACCCTCAGCGTCGCCGCGGCCGGCGTCCCCAGTCACGAGACACGGTCCCGGGCCCGACGGGAGAACCGTCCGCCATCCGGGCCGGCATCTCTCGCACGTCACGACCGCCGTGGCAAGGCCCGGGCTCGAGGCACCAGTCCCCTCGACGTCGTGGCCCAAACCGACGCACATCGGGTCCGCTTGACCACGAGCCGGCAGAGGCCACCCTCGCCCCCGCCAGGCGGCATGACGCACCGTAGACGGGTTCGCGGGTCGGGAGCATGCTGGCTGCGAGAGTAGGGAGGCCCCTCATGAGTGCGCGTGCCATCCGAGCAGCCGCAGCCCCGGCCATCGCAGTCAACGGCCCGAAACGTCAACGGCTTGCGTGGGGCTCAAGCCCATGGAGTGAGTGACTACGGGGCGGGGTGCGTCGTTCAGCAAACCCGCAAGCCGCTGACCTGCAGCGATGCCACCGAGGAGGCGAGAATTCGAGTGAGTGGCACGAGTCGGGAGTCGCCGGAGGCACTTCTCGATGCTGATCGCACGGCTCGGGAACATCGCTGAGATGGCCGCTGCCGACTGGCTGCAGCCCAACGTTCGTTCGCCGAACCGGCGCCGACTCGGCGGCATGGATCAACGAAGTCTTGGACGAGCCGAACACGCGCACGCTGCTCGATTCCCTCCGGCAGGCGGTCCAGGGAATGGGCCAGTAGCAATAGCTCACCTTGCGCCCGAAGGGGCCTGACCTCGACTTCGTCGACGCGGTTTAGCACGGCGGCTTCACGCGGCGGTAGGGGCTACTCCCGTCTCGTCACGGGAGACGCCGCAACTCACCTGCGATAGGATGGAGTCCTACTCCAGGGGAGGCTGCGAGATGAGGACGACGCGGCAGATGAGCGTGACCCTGCCCCATGAGATGGCCGACATGGTGCGCGCCAAGGTGACCTCCGGGGAGTACGCCTCCGAGAGCGAGGTCATCCGTGACGGCCTGCGCGCTCTGGCTGCCCGCGACCGTGCTGTCGAAGCGTGGCTGCGCGATCAGGTGCTGCCGGCCTACGACCGGCTGCAGGCCGACCCGCAACGCGCCGTGACCGCTGATGCGGTCCGGGGTCGGCTGCGGGGCGTGCGCGAGCAGTGACCCATCGCGTCCGCTTCGCTCCCGAAGCCGTCGACCAACTCGAGGACCTCTACGGCGACATCAGCCGGTCAGCGACGCCGGCCATCGCGGCCGGGTACGTCGACGCGATCGTGGAGCATTGCGAAGGGCTGGCCGTCTTCCCGCACCGAGGCCAGGCTCGCGACGACCTTCGCCCCGGACTGCGGACCGTGTCCTATCGCAAGCGCACCGTGATCGCCTTCAGCGTCGATTCCGACACGAGGTACGTCACGATCTTGGGCGTCTTCTACGGCGGGCAGGACTACGAGTCATCGCTGAGCGAACCCGAAGAGTAGCCCGGCACGCGGCGGAAAGACGCGGGCCGCACCGCTGGTCGCGCCACCGTGAACAGCGGCAGATGAGGTAGACGGCCGCCGGCTCCCGGACGAGCTCTTCGTCGCGCCGCGCTGGTCACTCTCCCGCGGCCGAGATCCGCATCAACGCGCGTGAAGCAGCCGCTCGCACCCGGGCAGCCGGGTCTTCCTGAAGGTCGACCACTGTCGAGAGCAGGTCGCCGAGCCTGTGCCGGGCCACGACCTTCAGCGCCATCTCGCGAACCCTCCAGGCGTCATCGTTCAGGGCGGCCTGCACCGACTCAATCGCCACGTCGTCCCAGGCCCAGAGCAGTCCTCGCATCGCCCACACCCGCAACCAGTAGGGCGGCCCGGGAGGCTCCCCGGTGACGACCCAACGTGCGGGCCGGCCGCCCAGGGCGAAGATCAGTTCGGCATCGGCGTCGCCACCGCCGAGCAGCTCCATGCAGCCGGCGACAACGGCGTCCTTTCCGCGACGTGCACATTCGTGCTCGATGCTCTCGCGGGGTGTCTTGCCCCAGCTCGACGGCACGTTCATCGGGTCAGGATAGGCGTCGCTCGCGCACAGCCTCACGGGTAGCGAGATCGCGCTCTGGTAGTTGCGATCTTCCCTCAACGCGGCGGTGTGACGCGCTCACCTCGGCTATGTGTGGGCGCCATCGCGAACGTGCGAACATCGTTTCCGGTGCCGTGGTGGCAGACTCGGCCGCATGGCTGGATCGCCAGATCCCACCCTGACCCCCCGGGAACGGGCGGTCCTGGAACTGGTGCGGCGGCGCTGGTCGAACGCGGAGATCGCCGCCGAGCTGGTGATGTCGGTGCGCACGGTCGAGACCCACGTTTCCTCGCTGCTGCGCAAGTTCGGTGTCCTGGACCGGCGCGCCCTGAGCCGGGACGCCGGGCATGAGCCTGCCGGAGCTCGGACGGAGTCAACCATCCGGTTCGTCGAGGTGTCCGGCGGCAGTTCGTTGGCGGTGGCGGAGTCGGGCACCGGCCCGACCCTGGTCAAGACCGCCACTTGGCTCACCCAGGTGGACCAGGACACGGTTACCAGCCCGATCTGGGGCCACTGGGTGCGGGAGCTGAGCCAGCGACACCGCTACGTCCGCTACGACCCTCGCGGCTGCGGCCTGTCCGACCGGGACCTGGCCGGCGCCGACCTCACCAGCCTCGACCTGTGGATCGAGGACCTTCGGGCCGTGGTCGACACGCTGGGCACCGACCCGGTGGCGCTCCTCGGCATTTCCCAGGGCGGACCGGTCGCGTTCGGGTTCGCCGCCCGATACCCCGACCGGGTCTCGCACCTGCTGCTGTACGGCACCTACGCCCGCGGCATGCGCCGCCGCGGCGATCCCGTTCAGGAGGACGAGGCGAGGCTCCAGGTGGACCTTGCCAGGATCGCCTGGCGTGCGGACAACGAGCGGTTCCGGGAGACCTTCGCCCGGCAGTTCGTGCCCGACGCCGGCCCGGAGGAGATCAGGTGGTTCAACGAGCAGCTGCGCAGCACCACCACCCCCCAGAACGCTCCCCTGCTGGAATCGGCGTTCCACGGCCTCGACGCCAGCGGGCTGGCCGGTGAGGTTCGGGTGCCAACCCTGGTGCTCCACGCCACCGGTGATCGCGGCGTGCCGTTCGAGCAGGGCCGCACGCTCGCCCGCCTGATCCCGGGCGCCCGGTTTATCGCCGTGAACAGCCGCAACCACATCCTGCTGCAGCGCGACATCGCCTTCGCCCAGTTCCTTGACGAGATAGAGCGATTCCTCGAGTCCTGATCCTTCGCTTCCCTCGGTGTCCCTCCGTGGTCTCCACGGAGATGAAGACCAGTGCTTGGCGCGGACGTGCCGCTCCCGCCCCGGGAGAAGAGTGGTCGCCGTCACCACTCACCACAGGAGGCACTGAGATGACAACCACCGACCACCAGGCCCGCAACGGGGTCGACGTCGAGACCCTCTTCGCCACCCTCGACGCCGTGAAGTCCAATCCGCAGATCGCCAAGTTCCAGTTCCGGGCCACGAACCACTGGGTCAGCGGGACGAACAGCCGCTCCACGATCCACGAGTTCCACGGTGCCATGCAGGAGCTGGCGCACGTCGAGCCTCGCGCCTACGAGGCCGACCATCCCGCCATCCTGGTCGGCAAGGACCGTGCTCCGACGCCGGTCGAGTTCGTCCTGCACGCCCTGGCCGCATGCCTTACCGCCGGCATCGCGAACATCGCCGCCGCACGCGGCGTACAGCTCGACGAGGTGACCTCCACCGTCGAGGGCGACGTCGACCTGATGGGCCTGCTCGGGCTCGACCCCGAGGTCCGCAACGGCTTCCAGCAGATACGGGTGTCGTTCCGGCTGCGCGGCGACGACCCGGACGCCCTCCGGCGGGTGCTGGAGCAGTCGAAGGCCCGTTCGGCGGTGCTGGACATGCTGACCAACCCGGTGCCGGTCTCGATCGAGGTCGACGCCGCCTGAACGGCCGGCCGTCCCGGGACGCAGTCTCGGGCTGCCCAGCAGAGAGGACACCGAGATGGAACGCCAGGCGGATGTGGTCGTCGTCGGCGCGCGGGCTGCCGGTGCGGCGACGGCGATGCTCCTGGCCGGCGCCGGGCTATCGGTGGTGTTGCTGGACCGCGAGCGACCCGGCGCGGACACCCTGTCCACCCACGCCCTGATGCGTGGCGGGGTGCTCCAGCTGCACCGCTGGGGGCTGCTCGACCACGTGGTGGCCGCGGGCACTCCCCCGATCCGGGAAACCACCTTCCACTACGCCGACTCGGATGTCACGGTCGCGGTCAAGCCGTCGGCCGGCGTGGACGCGCTCTACGCGCCGCGACGCACCGTACTCGATCCCATCCTGGCGACGGCGGCAGAAGCCGCGGGGGTGGACGTCCGCTACGGCAACCGGGTGGTGGCTCTCAGCCACCAGGAGGGCCGCGTGACAGGTGTGGTCACCCGGGACGCCCACACGGTGCACCGGCACCTGCCGGCCCGACTGGTGATCGGGGCGGACGGACGCCATTCCACGATCGCCCGGCTGGTGGAGGCACCGACCACCCACCAGGCCCGGCACACCAGTGCATTCACCTACGGGTACTTCAGCGGGTTACCGGCCCGCGGCTACGAATGGGCATACCGCCCGGAGGGAACCGCCGGGTTCATCCCAACCAACGACCACCTCACCTGCGTGTTCGCCGGCCACCTGCCGCCCCGGATCGGCCGGGGAGGCGCCGCGGTGCTGCACGACGTGGTGGCGCAGGCGTCGCCGGGGATGGCTGAGCGCCTGCGCGCGGCCACCCTGGCGTCGCCCGTCCGCACCTTCACCGGCGAGCCCGGGCGTCTGCGCCGACCCTGGGGTCCATGCTGGGCGCTGGTAGGAGACGCCGGCTCCTGGAAGGACCCGATCAGCGCCCACGGCCTCACCGACGCGCTGCGGGACGCCGAACTCCTAGCCCATGCCGTTCTCTGCGACCGCGGTCACGACCGCGACGGCCGGGCCTACCGGGCCTACGAGCTACTTCGGAACCGGCTCACCGTCCCCATCCTGGAGATGAGCGAAGAGATCGCCGCGATGGGCTGGGACCGAGACCAGATCGTCGAGCTGCTGCGCGGATTGAACTCGGCTATGAACGACGAGCTCGAGGCGATCCTCGCCCTCGACACCGAAGGCAGGTCCGCGGGCAACCATCGAGCCGAGCGTGCTGGGCTGCTGCCCCTGCGGCGCTGACTCGTTCGATCGGGATGAAGAACACGCCCAGGAATGCGAGTCGGCGACAGGCCGGGACCGGTCGGGCGTCGTGTTGAGCGCGCGGACACGCGAACCCGGACGACCAAATGCGTGGCGAACCGAGGACCCCCGCTGGTCTGCAGCTCAGCGGGCTGCCCCCAGTCGCAGGCGAAAAGTTCCTACGGGCACCGTCCTGCCGCATACGAAGACGGGCTCACCCCTTCCTCGTGGGTTCCCCGCCTTCGCGGCGAAGTGACGCACCGGCTCGGCGTGGTCGAGCAATCGCATCGCTGTCACTCATGGGTGTTGAGTTTGCCCGAGGGGATAAGTGGTGGATCGAATTGAGGGCATGCGTGGTCGCACGCCGCTACCACGGCCGGTCCCGGTGTCGGTGGACGGCTTGTCCTCATTGATCGTGTCTTCGGCAGCTTTCCCCGGGTGCAGACTCAGGGTGCTCGATCCAGGCCATGTGACCGCGCATGTTGTGCCCGGCGCGCGAGGTCGACCCGGTTGGTGCTTCCTGTTTTGCGCAGCATGTTGGAGACGTGGGAACTGACGGTCTTCTCGCTGAGGGTCAGTGCACTGGCGATTTCGCGGTAGGTGCGCCCGGCGACGATGTGGTCGAGGATCTCGCGTTCTCGTGCGGTGAGTCCGGGCAGCACGCGGGAGGCATCGCTGGGTGCTGCTTCCACCGTGCCGAGGTGGATGCGCGCCGTGGTGGCCAGTGCGGTGACGTCGTGCAGCACCGGATCGGCGCCCAGCGCCGTGGCAAGCTTGGCTGCACCGCGCAGCAGGGCCACGGCCTGCTCACGCGTGCCGCGGGTGTGCAGCAAGAGCGACTCGCCCGCGCGGTATGCGGCGTACGCCGCATCCCAGGGGTGCACGTCGTCCAATGCCTCGGCCGCTCGTCGCCAGAGGACCACCTCGTCCGGCTCGCCGTGGGCTCGAGCCACTTCTGCCGCGTACAGCGCGTCGAGTGCGTCGACCTCGCGCCGGTATGCCGGGTTCCTCATCGAGCCATCCGGAAGTACGTGTGGGAAGCGCCTGACCAGGTCGTCGAGTAACCGCAGGTGTTCGCCGGGGTCCGCGCCGCGCTCCTTTGTGTCGACAACGAGGTCGGCGAGCGCCCGTGCGGCCAGTGGGCACAGCCACTCGCACAGCGTGGGTGGCACCCCGGCCGACATCAGCCCTGCCATGGCTGCTGCGTAGGCCCCGTGTGGGTCGCCGGCACCGGTCCGCACCAGAGCCCTTGTGGCGTCGAACTGCCAGGCCAGGAACGCGGTGGTATCGGCCGACAGCTCGTCGGCCCGGGCGAGGTGGTCCTCGGCCTCGTGCTGCCGCCCCTGGGCGACGGCCAGCCAAGCAGCCACGAGCCGTGCCTGCACATCGCCCGACGTTCCCGGGTCGGAACCGAGCGCCACCCGGAGCAGGTGCGTCGCCCCCTTCCAGTCGCCGCACCTGACGAGGGCAAGGGCCTCGTCGATGGACAACCACGCCAGGTACGGATGCGGCCCTCCCATCTTGGCCAACTGCGTCCGTCGCACGCGAATGACGCGCGCCCAGTCGTCACCGCGGGCGTTCGCCGTGGTGTTGGCCTCCCAGAGTGCGGCGTGAACGAAGGCCCACCAGTCGCGTGCCTCGATGGCGCCCTGGACGCCGCGGGCTGCCAGCGCCGGTCCGTCTGTCCGGTCGGTGAAGTCCGAGCTCATCGCCGCGGCCGCGAAGGCGTAGGCCGTGACGCGAGGGTGGTCGATGACCTCGGCCGCCGCCACCGCCGCCGCGACTGCGTCTTGCGCGTCGCGGGCGTCGGCCCACAGGGAGGCATGGGCGATTTCGGCGAGAGCGAAGCCGTGTTGCCACGAGGATGGCCAGCGACTTGTCAGACGTTCGGCGCGTCGTAACGGCCCCACCCGCAAGAAGCCGCGAGCAGTCGAGAAGCGCAAGTGCTCGCGGCGCACCAGGAGCTCGCCCACCAAGAGGGGCTGCTCGGCCTCTTCGGTGGTCGCGAGCAGCGCTTCCACAGCACTGTGCTCCACCTCGAACTCGCCGAGTCGAGCTGCGACATCCTTGATGCGGAGGAGGAGGTCGGCGCGGGATTCCGTCCGGTCCTGGGCGCGAGCGTGCAGCTCGACCGCGCGCCTCAGCAGATTCAGCGAACCCTGTTCGTCACCGGACCGCTCAGCAACCTCCAGCGCCCGCATGGTCCAGCTGTAAGCGGCATCCAGTTCACCTGCAAGGGCGTGGTGTCCGGCCACCGAGGTGAGAGGCGCCACCCCGCCTGCGCCGTCTTCACCGGGGTCCATCGCCAGGCGTGTCTCGCATGCCCGCGCGAAGAGTGCGTGCCAGCGCCGTCGTTCGTCCGCGGCCAGCAGAGACTTCAGGGCCTCGGCCTGGAGTGGATGATGGAACCAGTAGCCGCCGTCGGGGCACGGGTCGAGGAGCCCACCGTCCACGGCTTCTCGAAGGAGCGTGGGGACTTCGTGGGGTCCCGCTCCCGTCAGGTCAGCCGCACGCTGCAGTGCGGGGCCAGTGGCGACCTCGCCGCCGATGGCCACGGCGAGCACCAGTTCGCGGGCGGCAGGGGACAACCGCTCCCACGGGCGGAGGACCGCGGCCCTCAGGTCGTGCGGTAGGCCGGGGGGCAGGACCCTCGCTTCCGATGGCAATCCGGCCACGATCAGCCGGTTGAGGTAGGCGTTGCCACCGGTGCGTGCCTGGACCTCGGTGACGAGGGACTCGTGGGGGGTCGTCCCCAAGAGCTGCTGGAGCTGCTCGCTCGTCCCGACCCGGTCGAACGTGTCGAGGTGCAGCTCGCTGAGGCTGGGCATTCGGAGGATGTCGGCGAGCCAGCGGCGTACCGGGTGGCCCGCGCCCAGTTCGCCGCGCCGCAGTGTCAGGAGTACCGCCAGATGCCGGTCGCGAGGCCCGGCAAGCACGTAGGTGAGGACGTCGAGGGATGCTTCGTCGGCCCACTGCAGGTCATCGACGACAAGCACCACGACACGCTCACGCGAGGTGTCGTCGAGCCAGGTGTCGACGGCGACCGGAGCCCCACCCACTGGCATGTGTGGGGCGTGGTCGAGTGCCGGCGAGGCCAGGCTGTCGGGGAGCCGCCGGAACGCGGTGCGGAGAGGCATCAGCGGAACTTCAGTCGCCCCCATCGGGAGACAGACACCCCGCAAGGTGAGCAACCCTTCGCCCCCGGCCCCCGCGCAGACATGCTCGACGAGCCGGGTCTTCCCAACACCCGGGTCTCCACTGATGAGCAGGGCCCCCATCCGCCCCAGACGCGCACCCTCCAGCACGGATCGGACCCGGTCGCTCTCCCTGGTCCGGCCCACGAAGGCGGCCGAACCGGGCACGCCAGCGCTGGCCATCTCGGCATTCTGGCATGCGACGGGGAGAACGGGAATGACCCGATCTGAGGGTCTGGCGAGCGGATCTGAGGGGGCTCACCGGATGTGGTGCGAGTGCCCACGCCGGACCGTGGAGGAGTCCGAGCACCCAGAGCACTCAGGAGGTCAACGTGTTCCAGCAGCGGCAGGACCAGCAGCACCGGGACCAGCAGCGGCGGCAGTTCCGGACCCGAACCACCATCGCCGCGCTAGCCCTGGGCATGGGCACCGCACTGAACGCTGCACCGGTTCCGGCGTCGGCCGCGGACGCCCCGGCCCGAGCCGAACCCGTCACGACGCTGCCCGGTGGAGCCACCGGAACCGCACTGGGGCCCGGCGAAGACCTCTACGTCGCCTCGCCCCACGACGGTACGGGCTACCGCATCGATCGCGCTACCCACCAGGTGACCACGTTCCACGAGGGCTTGCCCGCTCAGGTGCTCCCTCTCGGGGGCGTCATGGACATCGCCTTCCAGGGGTCCACGCCCTACGCCCTCGTGACCCTTGTCGGACCCGATGTCGGCGGCGACGCCGTCGTGGGGCTCTACCGGCTGGACGGGCCGACCTCGGCCACACTGGTGGCCGACCTTGGGCAGTGGTCGACCGAGCACCCACCGTCGACCGAGTACGCCGTACCCAGCGGCGTGCAGTACGCGCTGCAGCCCTTCCGCGGTGGCTTTCTGGTCACCGACGGGCACCACAACCGAGTCCTGAGTGTCGGGACTGACGGGTCCATCGAGGAGTTCTTGACCCTTGGCAACGTCGTCCCGACGGGACTGGACCGGCGCGGCAACACGATCCTGCTCGCCGAGGCCGGACCGGTGCCGCACAATCCCGAGACCGGTCGTGTCGTCGAGGTCGACGCGTCTTCTGCCACGGTGACCGGCGTCGTCGCGTCCGGTGGTCGCCTTCTGGTGGATGTTGAACGGGGTCGGGGATCCTCCCTCTACGCCCTGGCCCAGGGCCTCTTCCCGCCCGGGGGGGACCCCGGCGCTCCCGCCTTGCCCGACACCGGCTCGCTGCTTCGAGCCAACTCCGACGGCTCGTTCACAACCATCGCAACCGGCCTGGACCGGCCCACATCCATGGAGATCTCAGGGCTCACGGCCTGGGTCGTCGGACTCGACGGCGACGTCGTCACCATCCCTCTTCCCCAGCAGTGACGCCTGAAGCAAGACACGCCAACAGCCTCACCGGCTACTGGCCGATTGTCGGCAGGACCGGCCTCTCGCCCAGCTCTGCCTTGGTTCTCAGTACGCCTACGCGTCGCTCGCCATTGCGTCCACAAAGCGCCACGCCGTATGAAGGCCACAACGATATGTAGCCAACAGACGGCTGTTCGTCGTCACCCCTCCAAGGAAAGCCGACCCGAACCGTTGGGGGCCGCCTGGCCGGCTGGGCCGTCGCCGACCACATGCGCTCACCTTCGGGTGCCGCGCGGGCCCGTCGCTGGACAACCCGATCCCGGGGCGTCGCTGACCGCTGCCGCGACTGCGTTCAGTGACAGGCCCCTCTTCGGGAGGAAGTTGACTCGTGAGGAAGCACTGGATCATCCGCTCCTCGGTGATTTCTGGGCCCTTGTCGACCATGTCCTCGTCCGCCACCCCGTCGTCCGCGACCACATCTACGGACCGGGTGCCGCGTTCGCATAGAGCGTCCGAACATAGCCGCGAGCCGGGCGGT
>CAVVFK010000011.1:0-1648282 GCA_963747435.1 uncultured Actinomycetota bacterium | reverse complement strand
CGAGGCGACGACAGATCTCGGTGACGTCCGCTCGCCAGGCGGCCGGGTCGGAGTGGGGTCGAGTGAGAGGGCGCGTTGGGCGAACAGCTCGGCGCCGGCTCCGGCAGGGTCCAGCGGCGGCAGCGGGACGAGCTGCTCGGTGCCGATGGCCAGTGGCTCCCGGGATGTAGCGAGCACCTTGACGCCCGGGCACTGGTCGGCGAGTGCCCGGCAGGTGGTGGCGGCGCTATCCACGACGTGCTCGCAGTTGTCGAGAACCAGCAGGGTCCGACGCCGCCGCAGGGCTCCTGTGACGGTCTCTACCGGTTGTTGGCCGGGCGCCTCCGGCAGAGCGAGTGCGTCCAGGACTGCCCGGGCGGCGTCGTCGTGGCCCGTGCGCTTGGAGAGGTCCACCAGGTACGCCCCGTCTCGGTAGGACGTCTGGATCCGGGTCGCCACGGTGAGGGCGAGGTGGGTCTTTCCGATGCCGCCGGGCCCTGTCACGGTGACCACCGGCGACAGCTCCAGAGACCGCTCCACTTCAGCCAGCTCGCGACGCCGGCCCAAGAGCGGAGTGGCTCTTGTGGGGAGGTCGCTCGGCTGGGAGGTGGCCGGTGGCGCTGAAGGGGCGGGGTCCGAAGGCTTCGGTCGCAGGCGTTCGTCCTGATCGAGAATCATCGACTCGACCTGTCGCAGCCGCGGCCCGGGCTCGACGCCGAGCTCCTCGACAAGCCGCTCTCGGGCTCTGCGGTACGCCGAAAGTGCCTCGGCTTGGCGGCCCGTCCGGTAGAGGGCGGTCATCAGCAGCGCCCACAGCTCCTCGCGGAACGGGTGCTCGGCGGCGAGCCCTTTCAGGACCGCGATCGCTCCCCGCGGATCGTCCTCTACCAGCCTCGCCATCCGGGCCTCGGTCGCTTCCACCCACCGCTCGGAAAGCCGGGCCGCCTGCGGGGCCAGTCCCGGCGCATCGAGTCCCGCAAGGGGTGGCCCGGTCCACTCCGTCAGGGCGGCGTCGACGTCACCTGAGGCCAGGCGGTCCTCGAAGCGCGCCGCGTCGACGCTGCCGGGGCCCAGTGCGAGGCGGTAGCCGGAACCGGATCGCTCCAGGGCGGTTGCTCCGAGCGCCGCGCGGAGCTGCATCACGTAGGTCTGCAGGATCTTCTCGGCAGTCCGGGGCGGATCCTCGGCCCAGACCAGGTCGACCAGGCGGGAGACCGGAACGGTCTCGCCGCAGACCAGTGCGAGTGCCGCGAGCAAGCAGTGGCTCTTCGGAGGGCCGAGCTGTACCGGGTCGCCGGCCACGGTGGCCGCGACACCGCCCAGCAGCCGGATGTCGATCTGCTTGAGAGTCTGCCGCTCGCTGTCGGCCACCTGTGACGCCCCTGCCGCCCTGGAGACCGCACCCGGTCTCGACCCAGGCTCGACCCGATCTGGACCGCGTCTCGACCGACCCCCGGGAGTGTCGAGCCATGACCACATTCACAAGATCCTGGAATCCCGTCAACAGCTTGCCCGTGACCCAGAGGGGGGTGACGGCATGAGGGCGGTCGTCCAGGAACGTTACGGCGCTCCGCGTGAGGTTCTGCGGGTCCGAGAGGTGCCCCGCCCCTCACCGAGCGGTGACCAGGTGCTGGTCCGCGTCGAAGCCGCTGCGGTGGCCGGCGACGACTGGCATCTGATGGCTGGCTGGCCTTACGTCGCCCGCCCCGCGACGGGAGTGCTCCGTCCGCGCCACCGGACTCCGGGGCGAGAGATCGCCGGCGTGGTCGAGGCAACCGGCCCCGAGGTCCGCGAACTGGTGCCCGGCGATGAGGTCTTCGGTTGGTGCGACGGCGGGCTCGCCGAGTTTGCCGCCGTCCCCGAGCACCAGTTGGCCCTCAAGCCGCCCACGCTGTCGCCAGTAGGGGCGGCAGTCCTCCCGGTCTCCGGATTCACGGCATTGCAAGCGTTGCGCGACGTCGGCGGGCTGCGACGCGGCCAGCACACCCTCATCGTGGGCGGTTCCGGCGGCGTCGGCACCTTCGCCGTCCAGATCGCCAAGGCGCTCGGCGCCGAGGTCACCGCCTTGCAGGGCCCGGCCGGCGGCGGCCTGGCCCGCGAGCTGGGGGCAGACCACATCCTGGATCACACCCGCGACGACTTCGCCGACGCCCCCGCACCCTTCGACGTGATCGTCGACTTGGTCGGCGCCCGCCCGATGGCGGAGTACCGGCGGGCGCTGCGACCCGACGGGACTTTAGTGCTGGTCGGCGGCAGCGGCGGGCGTTGGTTCAAGGGCACCGGCCGATTTCTCAAAGCAGCCGTGCTGAACCCGCTGGTTCGGCACGGGCTTCGGGTGCTGGTGCACCGTGACGACGCCACGGACCTTCTCACTCTGGCCCAGTTCGCTGAGGAGGGCCGGCTGCGGCCGGTGGTCTCTGCGGTGTATCCGCTGAAGGACGTGGCCGCCGCTGTCACTCACTTCCAGGGCGGGCACGGCCGCGGGAAGGTCGCGGTCGCCGTCACCGACGCCACGTGGCGGGAGGTCCAGCGGCATGTGTGACTCCACCGCAACAGCCGCAACGCGGCTTCCGCAGATCGCCAGAACGTGGGCCGCTGAGGTCGTCAGCGGCAACCTCGCGCTGGCCCGCGCGGGGCCGGCGACCTCATCGATCTCATCCACCACGAGCCACGCCAAGAGCAAAGTCGGGATTCTCGCCTGATCACTTGTCGTCATCACAACAACCAGCACAACCAGGAGGAACCATGACTGCCACCACAACTCCCACGCCGACCACGGCGACCCCGAGGACCAAGCCACCCGATCGGCTGCGCCGGCTCACCAAGGTCGCGGGCAGCCTCTACCTCACCATCTTCGTGGTGTACCCGCTGTCGACCATGGCGCGAGCCAGCCTCGTCGTGCCCGGCGACGCCGCCGCGACGGCCGACAACATCCGGGCACAGGAGACACTGTTCCGCTGGGGCATGGCCGGTGAGGCCAGCATCGTCCTGGTCGAGATCGTGCTCGCCGCGGTGCTCTACGCACTGCTGCGGCCGGTCAGCCGGTCGATGTCGCTCGCTGCCTCGCTGGCGCGCGTCGCCGAGGCCGTCGTCATGGCTGCCGGGTGCCTCGTCACGAGCGTGTTCACCTTGGTGGCCGTGTCCGACAGCGGCTACCTCGGCGCCTTCGATGCCGACCAACGTGACGGCTTGGCGCTCTTCTTCCAGGAGGCCAACGACCACATCGTGCTGATCTGGGGCTTCTTCTTCGCGCTGTCGCTGCTCCTGACCGGCTGGCTGGTGCATCGCTCCGGCTTCCTGCCGCGCGTGATCGGCATCCTGCTCGCACTGGCGGGGGCGGGCTACCTCGTGCAGAGCTTCGGTACCTTCCTGGCTCCCGGGATGACCGACGTGTGGGCGACCGTGGTCCTGGTGCTGGCCATCCCCGGTGAGCTCGTCTTCGCCCTGTGGCTGCTCGCCAAGGGCGTCGACCGCGACGACTGGGCTGCGGCGGCGATGCGCGCGCGGCAGTCCCACGTCTGAGGTGGTGGCGATGCGTGCCATGCGGCTGGCCCGACGGGCACTGGGGACGGGGATGGTCGTCGGGGTCGTGCTGCTGGGACTGGTGGCGCAGGCGAGTGCCTTCCTGTTCGGCTTCACCGCCGCCGACACCCAGGACCCGGCGACCGCGGAACTGAGCCACGCGGCCGCCGGTGACCTGGCCGTCGGGGTCCGCCGGATCGGGACGGAGGACGACGCCCCGCACGACCTCATCCTCTGGTACCCGGCCGTGGCGTCGCCCGATGAGCCCGCCATGACCTACTCCTACGGGCTCACCGTGCTCGGCGCGGATGCCTCGACGGCGCTCGCCACCTACCGCGGGACCGCCCGGCTGGGTGCCGAACCGGCCGGCGGTCCGTACCCGCTGGTGGTGCTGTCGGCCGGGTTCGCGATCACACCCGACAGCTACGCCTGGCTCGCCGAACACCTCGCCTCCCACGGGATGGTCGTGGTCGCGCCGCAGCACGAGGAGACGCTGGACCCGCGCAACCTCTGGCGCTCGGCCATCGACCGCCCCCAGGTGATCGCCGAGACCAGGGCGTACGTGGAGTCGCAGCTCACCGATCTAGCCGACGCCTCGAGGGTCGCGGTCGTCGGCCACTCGTACGGCGGCTACACCGCGCTGGCCGCGGGCGGTGCTCGGTGGGACACCGATGCCTTCACCACCGGGTGCGAGCAGGCCCGTGAGGCGCAGGACCCGATCGTCTTCCTCTGCGATGCGTTGGAGCCGCGGCTCGACGACATCGTCGACGCGGTGGAGCCCGCCAACGACCCGGTCGACGCCGTGGTCTCACTCGCCGGTGACGCCGCCATGTTCGGCAAGCCCGGACTCAACCACCTCAAAGCGCCGCTGCTGGTCATGGGCGGCACCGCCGACCAGGACTCGCCGTACGACTGGAGCACGGGGCTCGCCTACGCCAACGCCGCAAGCAAGCGCAAGATCGAGGTTGCGCTCGAGGGAGCCGAGCACTTCGTGTTCTCGGGGCAGTGTGAGCGCACCCGCAGGGTCGCGACGCTCGTGCCGATGGGCTTCTGCGACGACCCCGCCTGGGACCGGGCCGAGGCGCGGTCCGTCATCAGGCACTACGTCACCGCCTTTCTGCTGACGGAGCTGAGCGACGCACCGGACGTGCAGACTGATGGAGCCGCGACGCCCGGCGTCGAGGTGCGCACCGCAGGGCTCAATGGTGACCTCCGGTGACGAACACGTCGCCGCCACGCGGCATGAGGGTCGCTTTGGCGAGGGGTCCGTCCTTGACGGCCTTGGGAAGCCTGACTGGCCGAGCCCGACCTTGTGGAGCCGGGGTGGGGCAGGAGAGCGCGTCACTCCGGCGCCTGTAGGAAGCGTTGGTTCGCGGATGGCGTGCACAAAGGTGGCTCTTGGCCGCGCCGAACAGCACTCCAGCCCCGGTGAAGTCCGCGGACAGGTCTAACGGGACATCCGGGTTGGGACTGACTGCGCTCAGTGCGGCCGATGCGTGGAGAGCCCACATGCGGTTCGACAAGTGGGGATCCGAGGCGCCAGACCGCTCAGGGGTGCCCTCGAGCGTCGACTCGGCCGCTCTCGTAGGCCCAGATCACGATCTCGACGCGGTTGCGTGCCGAGAGCTTGGTCATCAGTGCGCTGATGTGGGTTTTGACGGTGCTGAGCGAGAGGTAGAGCTCCTCGGCGATCTCGGTGTTCGTCCGGCCGGCCGCGACCAGATCGAGCACAGCCTCCTCCCGGGGAGTCAACGGCTCGACGGGCTTCGCCACCGCATCGCCTCGGGACGAGGCGAAGGTCGCCAGGAGCCGAGCCGTGACGGCTGGCGCGATCAGGGCCTCGCCCGTCGCGGCGGATCGAACGGCGCGGGCCAGGAGGTCAGGGTCGGCGTCCTTGAGGAGAAAACCGCGGGCGCCGGCCCGCAGCGCGTCGTAGACGTACTCGTCTTGGTCGAAGGTCGTGATCACGATGACGGGAACCGGGTCCTCGACGTGGGGACCGGCGACCTGTCGGGTGGCCTCGATCCCGTCGAGGTTCGGCATCCGGACGTCGAAGAGGCAGACATCAGGGCGCAGCGACCGGACTTGCTGGACGGCCTCGAGCCCATCGCGAGCCTGCCCGACGACGTCGATCGAGGGTTCGGCATCGAGGATCGTGGCAAGGCCCACGCGAACCATGTCCTGGTCGTCTGCGATCAGGACCCGCACCGGCGCCGTCATGAGCCGGCCTCGGTGTCGACCGTGGCGACCGGGACCGTTGCCTCGACAGTCCAGCCGCCCTCGGGATCGGGGCCCGCGCTGACGGCGCCGCCCAGCAACGCCAGCCGTTCCCGCATGCCGACCAGACCGTAGGACGGGCTCGCTCGTCGCGTGCGCCCCGAGGTCGCCGGTCTCCCGTCGTCATGGATCCGCAGCCTCACCGTGCTCTCGTTGCCGCGTAGGTCGACGGAGACCACCGAGGGGTCCTGGGCGTGACGGCCGGCGTTCGTCACCGCCTCCTGCGCCGCTCGGAACAGGGCCGACCCCACGGGCGCCGGCAGTCGGTCAAGGTCACCGGAGGTCCGGACGACGACCCGAGGGCCGGGGCCGTGCTCACGTGCGAGCCGCGGGATGTCCGCGATGCCATAGGTCGGACTCCGGTCGTCGGCGGCCTGCTCGTCCTGGCGCAGCAGTGCCACCATCGCCCGCATGTCGTCCAGGGTCCGCGCGGCGGCGTCCTCCACCCCGTCGATCGCCTCGGCGGCGGCGCCGGGGTCGGTGCGGGCTCGGACCTTGGCAGCCCGAGCGTGCATCAGGATGCCGGAGACGTGGTGGGCGACGGTGTCGTGAAGGTCGCGGGCCAGCCGTTCACGCTCGCGTGCCCTGATCTCCTCGCGTGCGCGCACCTGGGACCGAGCCCAGAACCGCGCCAAAGCGCCGATGGCCACCGGCAGCATCAGAGCCCCCACACCGAGCGCCATCGAGGAACCGCTGGAGCCGTAGAGAGGCTCACGCGCCAGGTGGAGCACCAGCAGGTAGCAGCTGCCGATGACCACCGCGCGCCCGCTGGCCCAGCGGCCCAATGAGTAGGCCAGCAGCAGGACGACAGCGGTGACATCGAGGACGCTGTGAGGCTCCCCGGCGAGCGCGGGGACGACGCCGGCGACGGTCTGTGCGCCGTAGGCCACGACGAGCATCGCGAGCGGGTGTTGGGGTCGCCACAGGAGCGTGGCCACACAGACCAGTGACCAACCCGCGTGCCAGAGCGGCCACACCATGTCCTCGCGAAGCCCAACCTCGAGCACGGTGACCGGGATCAATCCCGCGACCAGGGCGCGGTCCCACCAGGCTGACCCCGCGGGAGCGATCGCCCGCGGTTCGTCCCAGAGCGCGCGCAGCGCACCTCCGCCCATCACCTCACCCTAAGCCGCCGACGCCGGTGACCGGATGGAACTTTCGGTCCGCTTGGTCCGGCCTCAGGGACGAGACGACTGCGGCCCTGGCTCCGATGTGGCGGTGCGCCAGTTCGCCGAGGATCGATGCATGAGACGACACACCGCTACCTCCACACTCGACACCGCCGCCACGGCCGGACAGGCTCCGGTCCCTCCTCCCACCTCCTCACCCCGAACGTCGCCCGCCCTGATCCGCGCCGGCGGCACCGCCGCGCAGGTCGTTGCCGGCACCTACGTCGTGGGCTTCCTCGTCATGGTCGCCTACCTCCTCCCTCGCGGATACGCCTCGCCCGTCGAGGACCCCGCCGGCTCACTCAGCTTCCTCCGGGACCACCACGCCGAGCTGGCCGGCTGGTACTTCGTCCTCTACCTCCTCGGTGGGGTCGCGATGGCGCTGGTCTCGCTCGGAGCCGGTCAACGACTGGCCGCGGCTCCGGCGCTCAGCCGATTCTCCACGGCCCTCGGACTGATCTGGTCTGGAATGCTCGTCGCCAGCGGGAGCATCGCCCTCGTCGGGCAGCAGGCTGCTGTGACCCTCCACGCCGAGAACCCGGACCTCGCTCTGAACACCTGGGTGTCAACCAGCGTGGTTCAGAACGCACTCGGCGGTGGCATCGAGGTCATCGGCGCCCTGTGGGCGGCCGTGGTCGGACTCGCCGCCCTGCGGACCCGTGCTCTCTCGGCCAGCTTGGGTGGGCTCGCGCTCGGCCTCGGGGCTGTCGGAATGGCGACGGTCATCCCGGTCGCGTCCGAGGTCGCGACGTCCATCTTCGGGCTCGGACTCATCGTCTGGTTCGCCTGGCTCGGTATCGCACTGCGCCGACGCTGAGAGCTCAGCCGACACACCATCGGCCACGGCAGGTCCGCCGCCCATGCGCGGCGGACCTGCCGCGGGCTCCTGTCAGCTCGCAACCACACGAACTCCGGAGTCACCAGTGACTGTTCAGGTGGGTGCCGGTAGCCAGGGTGTTCCGGTGAGGAGGTCGCGGAGTATGTCGAGCGCGTTGCAGCGGTGTCTGCGGGAGTCGATGCCGTGTTCGGCCTGGTTGTTGTCGAAGGGGACGCCGAAGTCGGTGGCGAAAGTCACCGGCTCCAGGTCACTTCGGTGGTCGAGCAGCGAGCTTGCGAGCGCCCGTCGAAACTACCGACTTCAGAGCGCATCCCCCACCCGCGCCGACTCCCACAGCTTCCGGTCGATGAGGTGCCCGTACAGATCCATCGTCATCTCGGCAGAAGACGCATGCCCCAGGATTCGCTGTACCACCTTCGGGTCGGCCCCGGCCGCGAGCCTCAGCGACGCCGCGGTGTGGGGCAAGTCGTGGACTCGGAGGAACCGCGGTCGACCCACGGACTCGATCGATGACGTCCAGCGCTCGACCAGGGGAATCAGCTCGGCGACCAGCGGCACGGTGCGAGGGCGCCTGTTGCGTGCGTCCCCTCGCCGACGAGGGGCGGACCGTGCTGCTCTCCAGCCACGCGCTGAGCGAGGTGGAGCTCACCGCCGACCATGTGCTCGTGCTCGCCCACGGAGGTCCCCAGCCTCGTCCTGACCCCGTCGTCAGCTGTCTAGTCCATGACACAAGGTGGTCATGCGCCCTGAATCAACCGCGGTCACTCTAGGAACAGCAGGCACTCACGTCCCATGCGCTCAGGAAGGGGGAGCCGTGTGGCGGAGGCGAAAGCACGAGGGTTCCGGCCAGGACGGTCCGCGAAAGCGTGTCTGGGTGCAGAACGTCGCCGTACGCAGCGATGTCCTCGAGGCACAGCTCGATGCGATTGAGACTCGCGGGCTGACGCCGGCCGAGCAGAAGATCGCGGAGGGCACCAGTCGCCTGATCAAGTCTGCACGCTCGGCCGCGTTCCGGGACGACCCGATCCCGACGCGATGGGCCATGTGGTGGCGGGGGACATTGGTGGAGGCGGCCTACCAGAACCTGCACGCCGCTGAGGGGCAGCTGATCCTGCTGTTCGACCTGACCCAGCTGCGGGCGGAGGTGCCCTCGGCGGTCTCGCGAGTCCAGGCGACCCTGGCCCGGGACGACCCTCGTCGCACGGTCGCCTTCCGGCTCCTCACCCATCCTCCGACCCAGGAGACGCTGGAGCTCGACCGAGAGCGGCTGCGCCGGTTGACCGAGACGGGCTACGAGCACTCGGACCAGCTGCACGCCCGGCTGCGCAGCTTCCGCAACATCGTGTTCCAAGCGGCCGCGGTGATCACGCTCTTCATGATCATCTTCATTACCGTCGTCGCGATCAGCCCGTCGTGGGTGCCCCTGTGCTTCACCAACGCGAGAGACACCAGGGTGTGCCCGACGGGCACCGGCTCTCCCAGCAGCCCGGACATCGTCATCGTGGCGCTGCTGGGACTGCTGGGTGGAGTGCTGGCGGGAGCCGTCTCGATCAACAAGCTCAAGGGGACCGCGACGCCGTACGACGTCCCGACGGCGCTCGCGCTGCTCAAGGCGCCGTTCGGTGCCATGACCGCTGTCGGGGCCATCATCTTCATCCGCGGTGGCTTCGTGCCTGGACTCAGTGACCTGGACTCGCAGGTGCAGATCCTGGCCTACGCCCTCGTCTTCGGTTACGCGCAGCAGCTCCTCACCGGCCTCATCGACAAGCAGGCGCAGAACGTCCTCAACTCCGTTCCGTCGATGGGTGCCGCCGAGCACCATCCTGAGATGGTGCCGGCCGCGCCGCAGGCCGAAACCGACGAGACCTCGCACATACCGCCGACCCGTGCTGGGTCCGTCACCGCCGCGTCCGAGTCGGAGCCTCGGCCGGCGACCTGAGCAACACGACGGGTGAACGCGTCACCCGACCCGGCGGTCACGTCCGTTGGTGTGCGTGCTCGGTGTCGGCTCCCCTGGCGTCGAGGACATGGCTGCGAGCGACGCCGCGAAGCCCGACGAGGATGATGGCGAGACCGCCGAGCTGGCCGACCAGCGCCAGCACGTCGCTGGCGGGGCGCTCGTGAAACACCACGATGCCGAACAAGACGGCGACCACGACGTCGACGATGTTGAGGATCGGCATCGATGCGGACAGTGGGCCACATCGGTAGGCGCGCTGGTTCAGCGAGACGCCCCAGAGGCCGATCACGACGACCATCCAGCTGGGCCATGCCGTGAGCAACGACCAGAGGTGACCGACCCAGCCGTGCGCGGAGGCGCTCATCGTGGTCGCGAGCTTCACCAGCCCCGCCGTGACGCCGAACAGGAGCCCGGCAGCGGCGCCGTACGCGTGAGCCCGGGTCAGCTGGCTCCGCCCTCGGAACAGACTGATCACGCCGAGCGTGGCGATTGCGCCGATGGCAGTGACGACCGCCGCGGTGGCGGCGCGTGGCGGGGCGCCATGGCTGGTCGAGTGTCCACTGACCAGGAACAACGAGAGACCCGCCGCCGTGAGCGCCACCATGCCGACCTCCCGCGCGGCTGGCTTGCGCCTCTCCAAGGCCGCGCGTACCGGCACGGCCAGGACGATTCCGGAGACGACCACCGGCTGCACGACCACCAGCAGGCCCAGGCGAAGCGCGACCGCGTGCAGGACGAACGAGATCAGCGCCAGGACCTGCCCGGCCACCCACGACGGCCTGCGGAGCAGCGCGGCGAGCGGCCAGCGGTCGCGGCGGCTCGCGGGCAGTCTCTCGTTCGCCCGGTGCTGCAACGACGACGACATGGCGAAGCCGACCGCGGCGGCCGCGGCCAGGCAGATCGGGACCGCGTTCAACCCGCCGACCCATCGGACTCGACGTCCCCCACCGGCGGGAACGTCTGTCCCGCGCGGCCGTCAGCCACCGGAGTCCGTCGGCGCCCCGTCCAGGTGCACGGGCAGCGAGTCGATCCCGTAGACCGCCGACACCTTGCGGAATGACAGCTCGTCCGGGGCGGCAGCCAGCTCGAGTCGGGGGAAGCGCTTGACCAAGCCACGCAGAGCGATGAGCAGCTCCAGCCGAGCCAGCTCGGCGCCGAGGCACCGGTGCATCCCGTACCCGAAAGCGAGGTGCCGCGTGGGTGGCCGGGTCGGATCGAACCGGTCAGCGCCCGGAGAGAGACGCTCGTCGCGGTTCGCGCCGAGCAGCGAGATGGCGAGGGCGTCGCCGGCCTTGATGTGCTGCCCGCCCAGCTCGAGGTCATGTCGGGCGATCCGGAGGAACGCCACCTGCACGACGCTCAGGTGGCGCAGCATCTCCTCGACCACCCGGCTCGCCGCGGTTGTCGTGTCTCGGTGCCCAGCATCGCCATCGCCTCCGGGTGCCCGGCGAGCAGACAGGTGCCCAGGGCGAGCATCGAGGCAGAGGTCTCATAGCCGCCGAGGAAGACGCCGTCGGCCAGGCCCCCCAGGGTCACGTCGTCGAGCTCGTCGCCGTGCTCTCGCAGCAGCGAGCCGATCAGGCCGTCGCCCGGCTCCGCTCGTTGCGCGGCGACCGCGTTGATCAGGTAGTCCCGGGTGTGAGCGGCGGAACCGAAGATGCCGACCCCGCCCTGGGAAAGGTCGAAACGGGCGACGCCGAGCTCGCGGAACTCCTCACGGTCATCCACCGGGAGGCCGAGAAGCTCACAGATGACCTCGAACGGGATCGGGAACGCGAACTGCTCGACCAGGTCGACGACCGGGCCGGCCGCCTCCATGGCATCCAGGCGCGCCTCCACGATGTCCCGGATCACCGGCTCGAGGCGGGCCACCCGGTGCCTGGTGAACTCCGGAGTCAGATACCGGCGCAGGACTGTGTGGTCGGGCGGATCGGTCAGTCCGAGGCCCCCGATCTGCTCGGAGTCGCTGCGCCCGTCCATCGACAGGTACTGACGAAGGTCGTGGGAGTACGACGTCCCGTCCGCGAGGGCCGCCCGGGCCTCGTCGTACCCACTGACCAGCCAGATGCCTCTGCCGAAGAGCTCCGTCAGCCGGGTGACCGGCGCCTCACGGCGCCGCCGTGCCAGCTCCGGCGGCGGGTCGAGGCCGTTCCGCTTGAACGGCATCGTCATGGAGTCGGGAAGGTACCGCAGCTGGCGAAGATCGATCCCGTCGGCCATTCGGCGCGCGACGAGCTCCTTCACCAGCCGTCTCCGGACAATCGCGCCGAACTTCACCGTCACAGTTCATCAGATGGACGGCTGCTGAACCGACGCGGCGTCGATCACAGTGCCCCACCGATGCGCGGCCGTGACAGCGGCATAGTGCTCGCGCCGTCGAGGGCTCTGCCGGTTGAGCCCGCATCTCGCGTGCGTGGCGACCCGGCACCCGCGTGACGACCGGCACAGGATTCGACCGGGGTCAGGGTGAGCCGCCCCGCATGGCCCGCTGCCCGGAATGTCGCCGCCCGGGCGCGTGTTCCGCCCTCGTCGGGCAATCCCCGGCAGACGACGACGAAGGAGAGACACGTGAGCAACATCCTGTTCGTGGTGACCGGATCGGACCACTGGACGCTCAAGGACGGCACGAAGCACCCCACGGGTTACTGGGCCGAGGAGCTCGTCGTCCCGTTCCGCACCTTCACCGGTGAGGGACACGAGGTCAGCATCGCCACCCCGGGTGGGGTGCAGCCGGTGGTCGACGCAGGCAGCCTCGCCGCCGAGGTGAACGGGGGACAGGAACGCGCCGACGAGCTCGAGGCCGAGATCGGACGCATCGCCCAGCTCACGCAGCCGCTGCGGCTCGAGGACGTGGACCCCGACGCCTACGACGCGGTCTTCTACCCCGGCGGCCACGGGCCCATGGAGGACCTCAGCTCCGATGAGACGTCCGCGCGTGTGCTGACCAGCACGCTGGCGTCAGGCAAGCCGCTGGGCATCGTCTGCCACGCGCCCGCCGCGCTGCTGGCCACCGAGGACTCCGAGGGCGGGTCCCCCTTCGCCGGCTACCGCCTGACCGGGTTCACCAACACCGAGGAGTCGCAGGCCGGCCTGGCCGATGGCGCACCCTGGCTGCTCCAGGACCGCCTGATGGCGCTCGGCGCCGACTTCCAGGAGGGCGAGGCCTGGGCCCCGTACGTGGTGACCGACCGCAACCTCTACACCGGCCAGAACCCGGCGTCCTCCGGGCCGCTGGCCGAGGAGATCCTGGCGGCCCTGCGCTGAGCGGGACGCCTGGCGAGTGAGCGACGCGGCCGCCTCCCCACCCGGGGCGGCGGTCGGTCGTCGCTGCATGCCAGCGACCCCGAGGGGTCCCGCGCGGGGGTCTCGACTGGCCCATGGGCACGCGGAGTGTGCCGGTAGCCGATCCACAACCGGGACTACCCAGCGTTCGGCGGCCGTCGCTCCCCTCAGTGACCGGCGCCGCGAGGCTTCTCCTTCCATTCCCGTGAGGCTTCTGCTTCCATCCTGGCGAGTCGGGTGTAGTAGTCGGGGATCTCGTTGAGATGTGCGAGCGCGATCTTTCCGGTGGCGATGAGGTCATCGTTGGTGATGTTCGTGTCGGGGTCGCCGGTGCCGTGTTGCAGCTCGATTCCCATGCCCTGATGAAATTGGTCTAGGTCGAATGCGACTGCGGCGAAGTCGATCCGCAGGGTCTTCGCGGTTTGTACAGCTTCGTTTCGTTCAATGCGTGTTCGTGGCGTCATTGTGTCCTTGTGGGTCGTTTGGTGCTGTTCGGGTGGTGGTCGGAAGTAGCGAAGCAGTGCGAAAACTGCGAGCCCGATTCCGGCGACGACCGCACCGAGCGCCAAGGCGGTGGGTGCGAGTGAGGGCATGAGAACGGCGATTGCGGCGAGGGCGAGGACGGGGGTGACGGGAACTCTCGCAACCGAACCGCGAATAGCGAATGGTCGGCGTCGCTTTGGTTGCCAGAAGCGCAGGAGGATGACGGTGAAGTTCACGGCGATGAATACGACATAGACGGCGAAGTCGGTGACGCTTGCGACGAGCTGGAGGTTTCCGAGGACGACGAAACCGGCGGCGATCGCTGATGCTGACAGGATCGAGATCCACGGGGCGCGGCGTCGGCTGAGGCGTGCGAAGTGTGAGGGGAGTGCGTCGGTGTCAGCCATGCCGTAGAGCAGGCGGGAGGCGGCGGTGACTGCGAGCAGGGTGGTGTTGGTGGTGGCGATGAGTGCCACGACGGCGAGGACCGTTGCCGATTGAGATCCGATCGCTTCGCTCATCACCTCGGCGAGCGGTTGTTCTGATTCGGCGAGCGCTTCAGGCCCCAGGACGCTGATCCCGGCGACCGCGACGGCTACGTATAGGACTGTCGAGATGCCGAGTGCGAGTAGCAGTGCTCGGGGCACGGTGCGGGCCGGGTTGGTTGTTTCCTCGGCAAGGGTGATGACTTCGTCGAACCCGACGAACGCGAAGAACACGAGCGCCGCCGCCGTGACGACTCCGGCAGTCGTAGAGCCTTCGACGAGGTTGTGCTCGCCGATGTGGGGAATGCCGATGGCGACGATCACGGTGAGCCCGCCAACTTGGATCGCGGACAGCACGACTGTCACCCTGGTGGACTGCTGGATACCGATCAGGGCGATCGTCGTGATGAGACCGAGGAGACCCCACGCCCCAACTCGTGCGGGCACATCGACGAAGTAGCGGAGATAGCTTGCGAAGCCCAGCGAGACGGCTGCCGCGGCCACAACGAGACCGAGGATCATGATCCATCCGATCAGGAAGGCGATCCATTCGGGGGCGACGCGGCGGGTGTAGTCGTACTCAGCGCCAGCGCTCGGGAACATCGCGGCGAGCTCTGCGTAGCTGAGGGCAGTCAGGGCGCTCAACCCGCCAGCGATCAGGAAGGATATCCACACAGCGGCACCGGCCTCGGCGGTCGCGGCGCCAAGCAGAACGTAGATCCCAGCTCCGATGATGATCCCTACGCCGCTCGCGGTGATCTGCCCCATTCCGAGAGAGCGCGAGAGGCGATCTGAGGTGGGGTCTCTACCGGCACGTCTTCGTTTGGACCTCGCCACGTTCCGTGACTGGGGCCCTCGTTCCACCGGACGTCCTGGGGTCACGGTCGCTGCGGCCTGCCCGGACTGCCCGCTTCCCGATGAGGTGAATCGTCTGTGGTCTCCTCTGGCCTCCCCGGGTCGGCGAGCTCCAGCAGGCGTCGCCCGACGAGGACGGCGAAGACGGAGAATGGCAGCAACGAGGCGATCGCGAACGCCATGCCGACCGTGCCGAAGTTGGTGGGGACGGTCATGAGGGCGGCGCTCACCAGGCCCCAGACCGCGGTGGCTCGGCTGAAGATCGAGGATCGCAGCATAAGAAGGGCCAAGACCGCCAAGGTCACGAACGTGAAGTAGTAGTAGATGTCATAGCCCGTGCCCGCCCACGTCGCGAGCATGCCGTCTCCGGTCGCCAGCAAAGCGGTGCGGGTCTCGGCGTCCGCGTCGGCGTAGGCCTGGGCGAGGGAAAGCATCTCGACCGGGCGCGGGCCGCTCATGTAGGCAGCTATCCCGACGACGCAGAACGCGAGCGCGATCACGACGGCCGACTGGCTGACCCTCCACAGCACGACGACCAGCGCGAGATAGACCACGTACATCAGGGCGTTCGAGACGACGTACAACACGTCCAGCGAGACCAGTCCCAGGACCGGGTTGTCCAGCAGCAGTTCGAAGAACCCCTCCGTCGACTCAGGCGGTGGCCAGAGGACGTAGATGGGGATCTGCACGACGATCATTACGACACTCACGAAGGCGCACCACGCCCCGGTGATGAGGAGTCCGCGCCACTGCCGTGCGTCACTCCACACGGTCGCCTCGGCAACGTCGGCCATGGTGTAACTCCCGTCCACTGATGAACGATCACCCGCAACCGAATAGGGTCACGCCGTCGCCCGTACTCGACGCTAGCCCTCGATGTTCCCGCCCGCACCGGTCAGTGCCTTCGGGCCTTCACTTGCCTGGTCGGCCGATCGCCGGAGGAGCAGTCGTGCCCGCGCCAGTACCCCCACAGCCAGGGGCGATTCGGTGTCGATTGGGGGATCCCCTTTCGGTAATCGGCCCGGTGGTTTCGCATGATGCGAGTCGGGTCCGTATTCGCCTGCTGGGGTTCGGCGAGGCCACCCAGGGCGCGTCCGGTCGACGCCGAGCGCGGTGCGCACGGCATCTTCGAGGTCACCGACTGAACCTGCCGGGCCGGCTCAGCCGCTCGAGGAGGGGCGGAGGTCGTGGGGACCGCCGTACTCCCCACCCGGGGTCACGATCGTCCCTGCCTCACCGCGCAGGATTGCCGTGGCGTCCTCGAGTCTTCCGATGGCGGCCATGTCACCGGTGAGCTCGACGAACCGGCAGACGGCGTTGACCTTGGGCCCCATCGAGCCGGCGGGAAAGTCCTCACGCTGCAGGGCCGCGGGCGTGGCTCTCAGGATCGGTTCGGCCTCAGGTGTGCCGAAGCCGCGTTGCACGTGTGCGACGTCGGTGAGCACCATCAGCACATCGGCCTCCAGCGCCTCGGCCAGCACCGAGGTGGTGAGGTCCTTGTCGACCACGGCCTCGACCCCCTCGAGCTTGCCCTCCTCGTTGCGGATCACCGGAACGCCGCCGCCCCCCGCGCACACGACGACCGCACCACTGTTCAGCAGCAGCCGGATCAGCCGGGTCTCCACCACCCGCTGGGGCGTGGGCGAGCCGACGACACGGCGCCACTTCTCTCCGTCGACCTTGACCGTCCAGCCGCGCGTCTCGGCGAGCCGGTGGGCTTCCTGCTCGGAGTAGACCTCGCCGACGAACTTGGTCGGGTTGGAGAAGGCCGGGTCGTTCACCTCCACCAACGTCTGATTGATGATCGCCGCCACCTGGCGTCCGGGCAGCGAGTTCTGCATCGCCTGGAGCAACCAGTAGCCGATCATCCCCTGGGTCTGCGCCCCGAGCACGTCGAACGGGTACGGGGTGGTCAGGTGGGGGTCGGAGGCACTCTGCAGCGCCAGCACACCGACCTGGGGTCCGTTGCCGTGGGTGATGACGAGCTCGTGCTTGGCGGCCAGGGGCGCGAGCGCCGTCACTGCGGTGGCGACGTTCTGCTCCTGGACGTCGTTGTCGGGCTTCTGCCCCCGCTTGAGCAGGGCGTTGCCGCCCAGTGCCACCACGATGCGCACCTCAGCCTCCCATCGTGGCGACGAGCACGGCCTTGATCGTGTGCATCCTGTTCTCGGCCTGGTCGAAGACGATCGAGTGCTTGGACTCGAACACCTCGTCGGTCACTTCCAGGGCTGCCATCCCGGTCTTCTGGAAGAGCTCCTCGCCGACCTTGGTGTGCCGGTCGTGGAAGCCGGGGAGGCAGTGCATGAACTTGACCTGCGGGTTGCCGGTGAGCTCGAGCAGCTCGGGGTTCACCTGGTAGGGCTTGAGCAGGTTGATCCGTTCCTCCCAGACCTCCTTGGCCTCGCCCATGGAGACCCACACGTCGGTGTAGACGAAGTCGACGCCCTGGACGCCCTCGGCGACGTCCTCGGTGTTCAGGATGCGTGCCCCGGTCTCAGCGGCGATCTCCTTGGCCTGCTGGATCACGTCGTCGTGGTTCCACTGGGACTTCGGGGCCACGATCCGCACGTCCATCCCCATCATGGCGCCGGCCACCAGGAGCGAGTTGCCGACATTGTTGCGGGCGTCGCCGAGATAGGCGAAGGCGATGTCGGCGTCGTGCTTGCCGGCGTGCTCACGCATCGTGAGCATGTCGCACAGCGTCTGGGTGGGGTGCCACTCGTCGGTCAGGCCGTTCCACACCGGCACACCGGCGTACTTCGCGAGGGTCTCGACGTTCTCCTGCGCAGAACCGCGGTACTCGATGCCGTCGTAGTAGCGGCCCAGCACGCGCGCAGTGTCCTTCATCGACTCCTTGTGCCCGATCTGCGACCCCGACGGGTCGAGGTAGGTCACCTTCGCCCCCTGGTCGAAGGCCGCCACCTCGAACGCGCACCTCGTCCGGGTGGAGGTCTTCTCGAAGATCAGCGCGATGTTCTTGCGGGTCAACCGTGGCTGCTCGGAGCCGACGTACTTGGCCAGCTTGAGCTCCGCGGCGAGATCGAGGAGGAACTTCCACTCCTTGGGGGTGAAGTCCAGCTCCTTGACGAAGCTGCGGTGGTGCAGGTTGAAGCCCATCTCAGATCCCTTCGCGTTCGATGGGGCACGTCATGCACCGTGGTCCGCCACGACCGCGCCCCAGCTCGTTCCCCTGGATGGTCACCACCTCGATGCCGTTCTTGCGCAGGTGGGTGTTGGTCGTGACGTTTCGCTCGTAGGCCACGACGACCCCCGGGCTCACCGCGAGGACGTTGCAGCCGTCGTCCCACTGCTCACGCTCGGCGGACTTCACGTCCTGGGTCGCGGTGAGCACGTTGATCCGCTCGAGCCCCAGCGCGTTCGCGATCGCCCGGTGCATGTCGTCGGGCTCGTGTGCGGTGACCGACAGCTCCTTCTCGGTGTCGCCCGGCTCGACCGTGTACGACGGCAAGTTCCCCAGTCCGACGTACTGGGTGAAAGTGTCCGTGTTGAGCATCGTCATCACCGTGTCGAGATGCATGAAGGCGCGCTTCTGGGGCATGGCCAACGCGACGATCTTGCTGACGCTGCCGTCCGCGAAGAGCCGCTGCGCGAGCCGCTCGACGCCCTGGGGCGTGGTCCGTTCGCTCATCCCGATCAGCACGGTCCCGCGGCCGATCACCAGCATGTCGCCACCCTCGGCGGTGGCACGACCGTTCGCCGACCCCTCGGACCAGACCTCGAACTGCGAGTCCGCGAACAACGGGTGCCAGCGGTAGATCGCCTCGTAGTGGATGGTCTCGCGCATCCGCGCCTTCATCCGCATCGAGTTGATCGAGACACCGCCGTAGATCCAGGCGGAGGTGTCCCGGGTGAACAGGTGGTTGGGCAGCGGCGGCAGGAACAGGTCGTCGAGGTCGAGCGCCGAGATCACGACCGAGCTCGGCTCAGCCACGTGCTCGAGCAGCTCCCGCTTGGTCATCCCCCCGATCAGGTGCTCCACCAGCAGCTCGTCGTCGAAGCCGGAGAACAGGTTGTGGAGCGCATCGACCGCCATCGGCCCGTAGATCCGCTCGTCGAAGGAGGCGTCGAGGATGTGCCTGCGCGCCTCGGGAAGCGCCACCGTCTCGCGCAGCAGCTGGTCGAGGAGGTGCACCTTCACACCGAGGTCGCGCAGTGACTCCGCGAAGGCGTCGTGCTCCTGCTTCGCGTGCTTGACCCACAGCACGTCGTCGAACAGGTAGGAGTCCTTGTTCGTCGGCGTCAGGCGCTTCAGCTCCAGGTCCGGCCGGTGCAGGATTGCCTGGCGGAGAGAGCCCACCTCCGAGTCCACGTGCAGGGCCATGTCAGGTCTCCCGTCGTTCGTCTGCAGGCTTCGTCGCCCGCCCCTCACTCTCTCCTCGCGGCACGCGGCGCCCTGAGGGCCGAAAGTCCCACGCTTGAGGGGAGTACGACCGCGTTCCCCGACCAGACAGTCCTGCTTGTCTGAGACCACCAGGATCCCGACCGGACGAGGTAACACCATGGACGCGCAGACATCGCCGACAGCGCCTGCGGACCCGGCCGAGCAGAAGAGGAAGTTCAGCTTCCCGAGCGCCTTCACCGTCTTGTTCGGGGTCACCATCGCGGTGTGGGTGCTGGCGTTCATCATTCCCACCGGGGCCTACAAGGTCAGCGAGAAGACCGGCGGCCCGGTCCCGGGCAGCTATGAGGGTGTCGACGCCGGCCTGTCGTTCGGCGACCGGCTGATGCAGCTCTTCCTGGCGCCGATCAACGGGCTCTACGGCGTCAGGGCCAGCGATGGCGGCTTCATCGGTCCCTACGAGTCCGGTGAGCTCTTCGGGGCCGCCGGGGTCTTCCTCTTCGTGCTCGCCATCGGGATCTTCATCACGATGTCCATGAAGACCGGCGCCATCGACAACGGCATCGCACACGTCGCGCAGCGGTTCGGCCACAGGGGCGCCGTGCTGATCGTGATCCTGATGGTGCTGTTCTCGATCGGCGGCACCACCGAAGGAATGGCCGAGGAGACCCTGGGCTTCTACGCGCTGGTCGTTCCCCTCATGCTGAGCCTGGGCTATGACCGGATGGTCGCCGCGGCCACGATCCTGGTCGGCGCCGGGATCGGCGTCCTCGCCTCCACGGTCAACCCGTTCGCCACCGGTGTCGCCTCGGATGCTGCCGGCATCTCGATCGGTGACGGGATCGGCTTCCGGTTCCTGATGTACGTCGTCCTGGTGCCCGTCGGAGTGCTCTACGTGCTCCGCTACGCACGGAAGGTCAAGAAGGACCCGTCGAAGTCCATCACCACCGGACAACCCGAGGACGCCGAGGTCGGCACCCGAGGCATCGGCAGCGCGCCGGCGCTCACCGGCCGCCAGAAGAGCGTGCTGGCCATCGTCGCGTTCACGTTCGCCTTCATGATCTTCGCGATCGTGCCCTGGGCCCAGGTCATCAACGGTCCCGACGCGGACAGCTTCGGGTGGCAGTTCGACTGGTACTTCCCCGAGCTGGCCGCGCTGTTCATCGTGATGTCCATCGTCGTGGGCCTGATCGGCGGCCTCGGCGAGAAGGGGCTCACCGACACGCTGGTCCGGGGCGCCGGAGACTTCATCGGCGTCGGCCTGATCATCGTCCTGGCCCGCGGTGTCACGGTGATCATGAACAACTCGCAGATCACCGACACGGTGCTGCACTCGATGGAGGGCATCGTCGACAACACCTCCTCGGGCCTCTTCGGGGCCTTGATGTTCCTGATCAACCTTCCGCTTGCGTTCCTCGTGCCTTCGACCTCTGGCCATGCCGCTCTGGCGATGCCGATCCTGGCTCCGCTGGCGGACTTCGCGAACGTCCCGCGGGCGATGGTGGTCACGGCCTTCCAGTCGGCCTCCGGACTGGTCAACCTGATCACCCCGACATCAGCTGTCGTGATGGGTGGGCTAGCCCTGGCGAAGGTTCGCTACGACGAGTACCTCCGCTTCATGGGACCGCTGCTGCTCGTGCTGCTGGTGGCCTGCACCGCCTTCGTCACCATCGGAGCCGCCCTGTCCTGAGCTCGGGATGCGGCAGTGGCCGGACGGCGTGGGCTGTGACCCACCCCCGTGAGGGTGGTGTGTCACCCCCGGGTGGCGCCGTACGGTCGGGGGGCCGGTCCGCCACCGATGACGCATTCCTCGCGGCGGGCCGGTCGCTCCGGGCCGATGATGCCGAGACCTGGTCCGGAGCCCGTGGCCCCTTCCGTCGAGCACGGGAGGGGCCACGGGATCGTCCGGGGACGTTGCGGTTGTCCTGCCGCTCGGTTCCACTGGGAGCATCGACATCACAGGAGCTGCCATGATCTCCGATCCCTTCGATCCTGGACCAACGGGCACGTTCGCCACGCTGTGCCAGACCTATCCCGATGACACCGTGTTCAGGGGCGATGACGGCTTCCGAACGCTGTGGGGGCCCATCTTCTACCGGGGACGCGCCAACGGGGAGGCGCGGCTGCTCGTCATCGGTCAGGACCCGGCCCAGACGGAGGCGGTCACCCGCCGGATCCTGTCGGGCCAAGCCGGCCGCCGCGTTCAGGGATTCGTCGAGAAGCTCGGCTACACCGAGAGCTACCTGATGATCAACGCCTTCCTCTACGGCATCTACAACCAGTCGATGGCCCTGCCCCACCTGGACGACCCGGACATCCAGGCCTATCGCCATCAGTGGTTGGAGGCGGCCTTCGAGCCGGGCAAGATCGAGGCGGTCGTGACCTTCGGGACCCCGGCCTTCAACGCGTGGACGAGGTTCACGGCGACGCCGGCCGGGCAGGCTGTGCTTCCGGCCATCAGCTTCCACAAGGCGCTGCACCCGACGGCCGACAAGCCTGGCGGGCCGATCACGCGCAAGGACCTGCTCGACAACTGGAACGTGGCTCTCCGCAGTCTCCACCCCGACGTCGAGCACCCTGACGTGACCACGCCCCTGGTCCCCTACGGCAGCGACTTCACCGCAGCCGAGCTGCCGCCGATCCCTGGTCAGGACCTGCCCATGGGCCTTCCCCCGTGGATGCGCGACACGGACTTCTGGGCATCGATGTCCGACGACCCTGGTGCCGAGCGAGCCAACATCTCGATCGAGGTCCCGCAGGCACAGTGAAGTCGTCTCGGTCAGCCGTTGCAGTCGCTCTCGGTCGACCTCGAGCGTCTCCACTGCTCGGGGCGCAGCCTGCCGCCCGCTCGCGTGGTGGCAGTTGAGCAGCGAGCTGCCGTGCGGTTGGCTGGGCTCGTGAGCACGTCCGAGATCCGTGTCGGTCCCGCCGAGAGCGCCGCGCGGTTCCTCGCCACCGACCACACCGTCTGGTTCCAGGAGCCACTCGAGTCCTCCGTCGAGGAGCAGCTCGTCGGCGTCCCCACCGACCAGCGCTTCGCTGCCGACGTCGACGGGGCCGACCAGTCGACCTACCCCGGCGTCTACGGCGTCTTCCCGATGGACCTCGCCGCTGCCCGGATCCGGGCCCGAGCCGACCATGGTCCCCTGCGCCGGGCTCACCTGGGTCGGGGTGCACCCTGACCACCGCCGACAGGGCGTCCTGACCGCGATGATGCGCCACCACCTCGCCCAGGTTCACGAGGATCCCGACGTCCACATCTCGGCGCTGCACGCTTCGGAGCCCGCGATCTACGGCCGCTACGGCTACGGCCTGGCGTCGCTGGAGCACGAGGTCGTCCTGTCGCGGGGGACGCCCCTCGTGGCGCCTCAGCTGGAGGACGTGGCCGGGGCGACCCGGACCCGGATGGGTTCCCTCGCCGACCCCGGCATCCCCGAGCGGATGCGCGAGTGCCACCTGGCCACCGCCGAGCCCGGGACCGTCGTCGGCCGGTCGGAGTACTACGCCCGGATCTGCTGGCAACCACCCGAGGAGCTGCGCGACAAGGAGCCCTGGCGGATCCTGTTCGCCCAACGAGGCGGCGTGGACGTGGGGTTCGCGATGTTCCGACGGACGCACCGGTGGGAGAGGTCACGCCCTGCGGGGAAGCTTTTCGTGTGGGCCCTGGTCGGCGACGCGGCCGCACGGCTCGCGCTGCTGCGCCGGCTCCTCGACTTCGACCTGATGGGCTCGGTCACGCTGCGTGCGGTGGGGGTCGACGACCCTGTCCTGCTCTGGACCGGTGGCCCGAGGTCGACCAACGACGTCGGGACCTTCGACAGCCTCTGGGTCCGACTGGTCGACCTGCCCCGCGCTCTCGAGCGGCGCGCCTGGGCCGCGTCCTGCCGGGTCGTCGTCGACGTCGAGGACACCGCGGCTCCGTGGAACCACGGCACCTGGCGGGTCGAGGCCGAGGACGGCGCGGTGCTCGTGGAGCGGACCACCGACGAGCCCGACCTCCAGCTGCCGGTGGCTGCGCTGGGGGCTGCGTATCTCGGGGGGCGCAGCCTGGTCGCACTGCAGCAGGCCGGGCTGCTGACCGAGCTCCGGCCCGGCGCGACAGCCGAGCTGTGGCGGGCTATGCGAGCCGACAGCCTGCCGACCGCGGCGTGGATGTTCTGAGGCGCCGGTGCTAGGTGGTGTAGTCGAGGCCGTTGATGGCGACGACCACCGCACCCTCGGGTAGCTCGTGCAGCACGACGGCGACCACCTGGTCGACGAGACCGGCGAGCTCGGCTTGGTGCTCCTCGACCCGTCCGTCCCCGTCGTAGTCAGCAGCCGCGAGGCCGGTCGGGTCCGCCTCACCGAGGGGCAGCTGCGTGCCGTCCAGGCAGTATCCGTCCTCGCACGACGTCCACAGGCCCTCCAGCTCGGTGGTGCTGGCCGGCGGTGTCGTCGGCTGGGGGTCGGTGGCCGGCGACGAGGTCGGCGTCGGTGACGGCTGCTTCGCGGGCATGCCCTCCGCCGAGGGCTCGGCCTCCGGCTTCGGCGACGGCTTCTCCGTCGGTTCGCTCGCCGATGCCGGTGTGGAAGCCGTTGGGGAGGTGGGCGCCGCCGCTGCGGAGGTAGAGGGAGAAGGCGGCGTCGTCGGTTGCGACGCGAAGGGCGGTTTGTCGCTCGACGACACATCCGGCGATGCCGGAGTGGAGGCGGCGAGGGGTGAGGCCGCGACCGACGGCCCGGCCGCGGTGACCTGGTCGTCGCGCATCGTGCCCGGCGCGCCCGCCTCATCAGCACCCGGGTCGCGCGCTGCACCGGCGGAGTTGCGCGATCCGCTCGGCTCGGCCGGGTCCGCAACGGCGATGGCCTCGGGCCACGGGACCGCGGGCGCCGTGGCAAGGTCGAGCGCGCGGTATTGGCGCAGGTACGACATCACCAGGCGGAGGTAGGGGCGGGAGTCGTTGTACCGCAGGAGTGCGGCGCGCAGGTGGGGTCGCTCGTCCAGGGAGTCGGTCCCGGCGCACAGCCAGACCGCGGCTGCGAGGGCGGCATCGTCGAGATCGTTCGGTGAGCGCACGCCGTCACCGTCGCCATCGACACCCACCACTGTCCACGCGCTCGGCACCATCTGCATCGGCCCTACGGCGCGGTCCCACCGGGCGTCCTCGTCGAGCTCGCCGGCGTCGGTGTCATGGGCCTTCGGCAGCGGTCCGGTGCCGTCCAGGGCTGGGCCCCGGATGGCCGGCGACGACACCCCGTCGGGCGACAATCTCGCCCCACCCGCGCGACCGTGGTCGGACTCGACCCCGCCGATCGCGGCGAGCACAGGCCACTCCAGTCGGCACTCGGGTGCGGCCCGGTCCACCACCGCGGCGGCCCGGAGGTAGGCGGTGAACGCTGTCACCGGGATCGGCCGGGCGTGCCCCGGGGCGACGCCGTCAGCCCTGGTGACCGAAGCGGTCGACCCCGAGCCCACCACGGCCGCCACCTCGCTCACCGCGGTGACTCCCAGGCGCACCATTGCCGGGGGCTGCGTCGGGGACTGCTGCGCAGGCGCCCCGACAGCCGACTGCGACGGCGCAGCGGTGAGAGCCAGCAGCGCCAGGCAGCCAGCCGCGGTGGCCGCTCTGATCGCACGCAACGAACGCGAGACGCCGCGGTCTGCTCGCACGGGTGGGCTGCACCCATGAGCGCCGACCCCGGATCCGGTCGTCTCGATCACCAAAGCCTCGGTTGTTCTTCGTATCCCTCTCCAGCACCCTGCCATCCCGACGTCGCAACCGCGAGAGCACTCGGTCGGGGCCCCGTGGGCCCTTGGCCCCACGGCCGCTGTCCAGTCGGCCGTCAGTCCGTCGACGAAGGCCCCCGGCACGTCGGTCATCCTCGCCGAGGAGGCTCATGCGCGGGGGAGTGGCATTTGGGACCTGGCGTCGACGCGATCTGTGCGGTTTATTTGTCAGGTGAGCCGGAACGGCCGCCCCGACGAATTCCTCGCCCAGTACCTGAGCGGCGTCACACGCGAGCTTGGCCCGCCGAAGCGCGGGAGGGAGGCCCGCGTCCCCAGACGGCGGAGCCCCGCGGAAGCACACCTCACGCCCGCGGCAGACGCCGAGACGCACGCCACCACGGAGCCGTTCGCGATCGGCGGGCTCATCGTGCGCGCCGACCGTGCCCTGCAGGGCTGGGTCACCGTGGACGGGGACCGCATCGTGTCGGTCAGCGAGAAGAAGCCGACCGACATCCGCCTGGTGCAGACCGATGGGGTGGTGCTGCCCGGGCTCCTGGACATGCACAACCACCCGGACTTCAACGTCTTCGCTCCGTGGGAGCCGCCGGAGGTCTATCCGAACCGGTACAAGTGGCGCGGCAGCCGGCTGTACGAGCAGCTCGTCAAGGCACCCAACCGGCTGATGAACGACGCGCTCACCCTCCCCGGCGCCAGGCTCAGGTACGCCGAGATCCGGGCGATGGTCGGCGGGGTGACCGCGATCCAGGGGATGAACGGGCTGGGTGACTCGACCGAGCCGCTGGTTCGCAACGTCGACCGCTACGTGTTCGGGGCCCACCGCGCGAGGACCATCATCGACCTCCCCGCGAAGGTGGACGGGTTCGGGTGGGAGAGCTTTGCCGGGGTGCTGAAGGCGATCGCGGAGGACCGGGTCGACGCGTTCTACGTGCACCTGGCGGAGGGCGTGCGCGACGACCCGACCAGTCGCGCGGAGTTCACCAAGCTCAAGGAGTTCGGCGGCCTGCTGCCGCAGACGATCATCATCCACGGCACCGCCCTCACACCGGCCGAGATGGGTGAGGCGGCCGACGTCGGGGCCAAGCTGGTGTGGTCGCCCCAGAGCAACCTGCGCCTCTACCGGGAGACCACCGACATCAAGGCCGCGATCGACGCCCACCTGCCGGTCTGCCTCGGGGCGGACTGGATGCCGTCAGGGTCGATGACGCTGCTGGCAGAGATGCGGGTGGCCGCCAACGAGATGCACTCCCAAGGGGTGCTCGTGCGACCACGTGCGCTGGTGCAGATGGTCACCTCGACCGCAGCCGATATCGCAGCTCTCGGCGAGCGGCTCGGACATCTCAAGGCGGGTCGCCCGGCAGACGTCGTGGTGCTGAGCCGCCACGCCGAGGACCCCTACGTGTCGGTGCTGCTCTCGGACGCCCACGACGTCGACCTGGTGATGATCGGTGGTGAGGTGACCTACACGCGCGCCGAGTGGGTCGACCCGCTCGCGCTGGGGGCCGCAGCACCGAACCTGCAGCCGATCCTGGCCTGGGGCAGGCACATGATGCTCGACAACGGCTATCGCGCCAGCCCCGGCGAGGACCCCCAGGCCGTGCCGACGCTGGGTGACCTGAGGGCCGACCTGATCGGGGTCTTCCCGCAGGTCGGTCCGATCTGGGCCTGACCCCGGACACCGAGGGCTCGACCCGCTTCCCGACCAGCCAGGTCGAGAGCCTGGCGGCCACCCCCTGGAACCACTGAGCCGGGACGAGGACTCTCCCAGCAGATCAGCAGGTCAGCAGGTCAGCAGGTCAGCCGGTCGGGGAGACCGGCCTGCTCGAAGTGGGCGAGGTCGAAGAAGCCGGTGACCGCCTGGATGCGACCGTCTCGCACGTCGAGCACCTGGAGCTGGAAGGGCAGGTAGACCGTGCCTTGCGGCAGCTCCTCGCGCAGGTAGAGCGCAACCGCGGGCTGGCCGCCGCACCAGGTCGGCAGGAGCCGCAGGTCACGGGGCAGCTTGGCCGGGCACTGGGTGTCGCTGAGCGTGATCGCGTCGCGGACGCCGGTGTACCAGCGGTCGAACGGCGGCATCTGCCACACCACGTCCTCGGTGAGCACCTCGGTGAGGTCCTCGAGGTCGTGAGCCTCGAAGGCCTCGATGAACCGCTGCACAACCGCGTGGTCCTCGGCGCTCAGGTCGGGCAGCTCGTGGGTGGCGTTGCCCAGGGTGGCACGCGCCCGCTGCATCGCCGAGTTGACCGAGGCCGGTGTGGTCTCGAGGATCTCGGCGGTCTCGGCCGCGCTGAGACCGATGACCTCTCGCAGCACGATGGTGGCCCGCTGCTTCGGCGGCAGTTCTTGTACGGCGGACACGAAGGCGAGGCCGATGCCCTCTCGCGACACGGCGGTCGCTTCGGGATCCTCGGCCGCCGCGGACCACAGCAGCTGGTCAGGCAGGGGCTCCAACCAGTCGATGTCGTCGCGCTGGTTGAGCGTTGCGCGCGGGTCACCGGCCGGCTGGCCGAGCCCCGTGGGGAGCACTCGACGGGAGGCGGCGGTCAGGGATGACAGGCAGGCGTTGGTGGCGATCTTGTACATCCAGGTGCGCACCGACGAGCGGCCGTCGAAGGAGTGGAACGCCTTCCACGCGCGCAGGTAGGTCTCCTGCACCCGGTCCTCGGCGTCGCTCGCGGAGCCGGTCATCCGGTAGCAGTGCGCCAACAGCTCGGCGCGCAACGGGCCCGCGAGCCGCTCGAAGTCGGCGTCGGAGCGCTGCTCGGGCACGGCCGAGGCCTCGGCCGCGACACTGCCGCTGGTTGCGTCCATCGGAGTCACCTCTGCTGTTCCTGCGTCCTCGTCGCGCTGACCTGCCTCAGCCGAACGCGCCCGCGCCGCGGGCGGCGTCGACGTCCATCCACATGATCTCCCACACGTGGCCGTCGAGGTCAGTGTAGGAGCGCCCGTACATGAAGCCCTCGTCCTGACGGCGGCCCTCGACGCCGCCGGCGGCGACGGCCCGGTCCACGATGTCGTCGACCTGCTCGCGGCTGGCCGCGCTCAGGCAGGTCAGCACCTCGTGTGCTCCGGGCCGGGCGGTGTCCTCGGTGTGGAAGCCGGCGAAGAAGTCGCGCTCGAGCAGCATCGCGAAGAGGTTGGGCCCGAGCTCGACGGCGAGACACGGGCCGTTGCACATCTCCTCGTTGAACGAGTAGCCCACGCGGGTGAAGAACTCGCGGCTGGCTCGGGTGTCCTGCACCGGCAGGTTGACGAAGATCATCGGGTGCTGAATCCCGGTCGTCTCGTGGACAGTGGCGGTCTGGGTCATCGGAGCTCCTCGGCTCGTGCGGCGCTGGTTGCCGCTCTCACCGAGGTAGACCGGGCGGCCCCACGGGATTCATCGGTCGCAGGATCCCCCTGGGCCGACCGGCTCGGTCAGGGTCCGGGTGCAGGGCTCAGGAGTCCTCGTCGATGACGTGCATGGCGGCTTCCTCCGCGGTGGCCGCGGCGCCGTCGATGCCCGCGTCGGTGGCGAACCGGTCGTCGTGGTGGGCCTCGTCGCTCATGACCAGCCGGCCCGAGCGACGGTCGCCCACCTCGTGGTCGTCGTCCTCCTCCTCGTCCCACTGCTCGGAGTCGGACTCGGGCTCCTCCTGGGCCACGCGCTGCTCGAGGCTCTCACCGCGACGGATCTCCTCGGCGGTGTTGCCGAACTTCTCGGCCGGCGACCAACGCTCACGCGTGACGATGCCGTGGTCGAGGACGTCGTCGACGTCGGGGTCGTCGAGGGTGTCGGAGGGCTGCAGCTGGTTGGACTCCTCGATGCTCTCCACCACGGTCCCGGCGTCGTCGTACTCGCGCTGCTCGGTCTCGTTCATCTGAAGCCACCACCTCGGGTCGGAAGGGTCCCTGGTCCCATCCTTGCACCCGGTGCCCGACCCGGCGCCCGAGAGGAGACGTCTCGTTGGACACAGTTCCTGGCCAGTAACTTCTCGGCCCCCTGCCTCGTTGGGCAGCACGGGAATGGAGGCGAACTCAATGAACAAGATCATCATCGACACCGCAGGCTGGGTGCGTGCCGATGCCGAGGCACAGACCGTCGAGGTCCGCATGACCTACGACGTCAACGACCCGCTGGCCGTGCAGATCCGGATGACGGGGCGCCGGGACGAGGAGACCTGGGTCTTCGCGCGCGACCTGCTCGCCGACGGACTGCGCTCGCTCGTGCCCGTCGGAGAGGGCGACGTGCACGTGCAGGCGACCTCGGTGCTCACCGAGATCACTCGGCTGGGCGAGGACGGCCTGTGGCACACGCTGCGGCTCCCGTGGTGGAACACCCGCGAGTTCATCCGGCTCTCGCAGGCCGAGGTCCCCCGTGGGCACGAGCGCTGCGACGTCGACTCCTGGGTCGAGGAGATCACCGCTCCCGAGCACTGAGTCGGGCCGTCGTTCGACGCCGTCGTGGACCCTGTGGTCCAGACCGATCCCCTCTAATTGGTCATGTGACCGATTAGGGACCTTGGTCTGGGCATACTGAGGACCAAGGAAGCCCCAGGGGACAGAGAGTGGGGCTTCGACTGGGAGGTACACGACGATGTGTGCGCACGAACCGCACTGCCCCGAAGCCGCGGACACCTGCTGCTGGACGGCCCACGTGGTCGACGACCACTCCGAACAGGGATGGTGCCGCCTGTGCAATGGCGTCATCCTCTTCGACGACGGCTACTTCCTCGCCCCGGACGGCCACGCCGAGCCGGTCCGCGCGGTCGCGGCCTGAGCCCCCGGCGAATCACCGGGTGAGCGCTCCTTCTCGGGCGTCACGGGCGCTGGTGACCGCACTGGTCACCGTGGTGGCACTGGCCGCCCCCGCCGTGGCGAACCCCCTGCCGATCGAGGACTACGCCTCCTACGAGCCGCAGACCACCTGCCGCACCAAGCCCCTGGCGGGCACCACGTCCCTCGCCCGCTGGATCGACTCCTCCTACGGCGGTGGCACCCCTCGCGCCACGATGCGCTCCTGTGGGAGCAGCGGCACCTCCGAGCACAAGGACGGGCGCGCCATCGACTGGACGATGTCGGCGACCAAGCGCAAGCACCGCCGCATCGTCAACCGCTTCCTGCGGCGCATCTTCGCTGCCGACGTCGAGGGCAACCAGCACGCGCTGGCCCGGCGGATGGGCGTGATGTACATCATCTGGAACGACAAGATCTACTCCTCCTACCGCGGCTTCGAGGCGCGCGACTACCTCAGCTCCGGGTGCAAGACCCGGCGCACCTGCTCCCGGACGCTGCGCCACCGCGACCACGTGCACATCTCGCTGAGCACGGCTGGGGCCAAGGCCCGGACCAGCTGGTACCTCGCGCCGACCGGGTGAGGCCCACGGGTGTACGAGCGAACTAGAACTTGTTACATTTTTGCGGTTCGCGACTGCCGCAAGGAGCCACCCCTATGGCCACCCCCGCCACCCCGTCCAGGCCGACGACCGGCCTGCCGGCCTCGCTCACCGAGGGCCTGATCAGCCGGCTGACCCGGATGATCGCCTCCGACGGGGGCTCGACGTACAAGCTCACCGAGGTCTACACCGGCGACCTGGTCTGCGAGCTGCCCCAGTCCACCCCGCAGGACGTCGCGGTCGCCTACGAGGTGGCCCGCTCCGCGCAGGCCGAGTGGGCCTCCTGGCCCCTGAAGCGGCGGCTCGGGGTCATGAAGCGGTTCCACAAGCTGCTGGTGCAGCGCAACGAGCTGATCGTCGACCTGATGCAGGTCGAGACCGGCAAGGCCCGTCGGATGTCCTTCGAGGAGGTCTGCGACGTGGCGATGACGACCAGCCACTACATCAAGCACGCCCCACGCATCCTGAGCGAGCGCAAGCGCGGCGGCGTCGTCCCGGTCGTCTCCACCACGACCGAGGTCCGCGCCCCCAAGGGCGTGATCGGCCTGATCTCGCCGTGGAACTTCCCCTTCGCCACCAGCCTCTCCGACGCGATGCCCGCGCTGATCGCCGGCAACGGCGTCGTGCTCAAGCCCGACAACAAGTCCACGCTCAACGTCGCCGCCGGCATCGAGCTGCTCTACGAGGCCGGCATGCCCGCCGGGCTGGTGCAGATCGTGTGCGGCGAAGGCCCCGACGTCGGGCCCGCGATCATCGACGACGCCGACTTCGTCATGTTCACCGGCTCCACCACCACCGGCCGCTTCGTCGGTGAGCGTGCCGGAGCCAACCTGATCGACTGCACCCTCGAGCTCGGCGGCAAGAACCCGCTGGTCCTCATGCCCGACGCCGACCTCGACGAGACCGTGCCCGGGGCGCTGTTCGCCTGCTTCCTCAACGCCGGTCAGGCGTGCATGCACATCGAGCGGATCTACGTCCCCGAGCAGCTGGCGGCCGAGTTCACCCGGCGCTTCGTCATCGCCACCGAGAAGCTCAAGCTGGGCTCGACCTACGACTTCGAGCCGCAGATGGGCGCGCTGATCAGCGCCCAGCACCTCGAGCGCGTCGCGAGCCACGTCGACGACGCCCGCGACAAGGGCGCCGAGGTGCTCACCGGCGGACGTCCCCGCCCCGACCTGGGCCCGACGTTCTACGAGCCGACGGTGCTGCGCGGTGTCACCCAGGAGATGGTGCACGCCACCGAGGAGACCTTCGGACCGGTCGTGACCATCCACAGCTACCGCGACCTCGACGAGGCGCTCGAGCTGGCCAACGACACCGAGTACGGCCTGAACGCGAGCATCTGGGGCACCGACCTCGAGGCCGCCGAGGCGTTCGGGCGCCGGATCAGGGCCGGCAACATCAACATCAACGACGGGCTGGCGGCGTCGTACGCCAGCAAGGCCTCGCCCTCGGGCGGCATCAAGGCCTCCGGCGTCGGGGCACGTCACGGCGATGCCGGGATGCTGAAGTACACCGACCCGATCAACGTCGCGGTCCTGAAGAAGCAGGTGCTGACCTCGCCCCCGGACCTCGAGGGCTACATGAAGCACATGGCGCAGACCAAGGTCTCGTTGCGCGCCATGCGCAAGCTCGGCATCCGCTGAGCCGACCCGCACCGCGGTCGGGCTGAGGCGCTCCGGGCCTGCTTAGGATCAGGCGTCATGCACCCGAGCGTCCGCACCGGCCGTCACCGCGTGGTCACGACCGTGGTGCTCGCAGTGCTCCTCGTGGTCGCCGGCTGTGGTTCTGGCTCAGGCGCGAGCCCCGACGGGGAACAACCCGCCGCGGCCGGCTCCTCCTCCGCGGCCGGTGAGCCGGGGGAGGGCGCCGACGGCACCTGCGGCGACGGTGCGGAGCAGACCCAGCGGGTGCGGGCTGCGCAGGGGGTGCGGGTCACCGTGCCGGCCGACTGGGAGGTGCAGCGCGCCGAGGGTGGCGCCGCGGTGGGGCTCTACCCACCCGACCGCGACGCGGGTGACGGCTTCGTCGTGGTCGAGCAGAAGGACCAGACCCTGGACGAGGCCGTGGCGGACGCGCTCGGCGCCACCGCCGACTCGGCGGAGCAGACCTCCGAGCAGGACCTCGACCTCGACGGCTTCGAGGCGGCCCGCCTGGTGACCTTCGCCTACGACGACTCCGAGGAGGCCTACTCGGTGGACCTGGTCGCGGTGAGCGACGGGGTGCGGGTCTCGGCCAACCTGACCCGTGACGGCGACCCGGCCGAGCAGGCGATCGCGGAGTCCTGCCTGAGCACCCTGAGTCGCGCCACCGACTGAGCTATCGGCTCGGAGCGGTCGTCGGCTCCGCAGTCGCGACGCTGCCGCTGACGATGCTCTCCTGGCCACAGCGCTCGTCCCTGATGGTGATCACGTGGTCCTGCGGCTGGTCCGGGTCGATGCAGGCGCTCAGCGCCTGGCCCGGCGTCCAGTAGTTGTCGCGGATCCAGTCCTCACCGCCGTACCAGCGCCCGTCGGCGCGGTAGGCGTAGTCGAAGCGGTATCCAGTGCCGAGGTCGCTCTGCCGCTCCTCCTGCGGGTCGGAGACGGTGAGCTCGACCCGCTCGGTCAGAGCGCTCTGGTCATCGCCTCCGGTGAGCACGACGTAGGCCACCGCGAGGAACCCTCCGAGCACCACGACCAGGACCACCGCCACACAGCCGAGCGCCTTCATCGCGGCACCGTCCAGGGGCGGACGCCGAGCGAGGACGTCACGCGCTCGCAGAGCTCACGGCCCTCGGGGCGGTCGGGCACGAGCACGCGCACCACCTGCATCACCTCGCCGTCGGTGGCGACGACCACCCGGTGCAGCACATCCTGACCACCCATGCGCGCCAGCACGTCGGCGCCGGCGGCGCCGACGGCGCCCTCGACCATCACCATCACCTCCGCAGCCTCGGAGGACCGCGCGGCCTCGGTCGCGGGTGCCGCCTCGGGGGAGGGGTCGCCGCGCTCGGGCCGAAGTGCGTCGAGCTCCCAGCGCAGGTGGTCGCGCACGCCGGCCCGGGTCCCGAGTCCGGTCGGCCGGGCCGCGACCGAGAGCGTGTACAGCTCGGCGCCGTCGCCGACCCACTGCCACAGGTGGCCGTGCGTCGCGCGGACGTGCCGTGGCGGCGAGGCCGGGGCGTCGAGCACCACGGGACCGAGGTCGGTGCTGGTCAGGTGGGTGCGCACCTAGCCTCCTTGGTTGACGGGCAGCTGGCCCGGGTCGATGACGTGCATCTCCTCGTGGCCCGCCTCGCGGAACCAGATGCGGGTCGCGGTCTCGCCCGAGGCGCCGTACTCCACCTCGAGCTCGGCGACCTTGACGTCGACGTGGTGCTCCTCGGAGGCGTACTCCTCGATCAGCGTCTGCCGCACGACCAGCTGGCCGTTGTCCAGGGCAAGGTCCTTGGCGCGGTCGAACTCCCCGGAGCCCAGGGCGGCCTCGATGTCGGCGAGCGCCGGGTTGTCCTGGTCGACGACCAGCTCGACGTCGACCCCCGTGCCGGTGCTGGTGCCGGGCGGCATCGTGATCCCCAGCCTCTCGTTGGCCGCCGAGGCGCTCATCTTCCCTTGCAGGGTCAGGGAGTCGAAGTCACCGTCCCGCTCGATCAACAGGTCGCCGGAGAGGCTCGCCGAGGCGCTGTAGCCCGACCCCTCCCCGCCGAGCTCGGCGTCGCCGGAGGCTTCGAGCTTGAGTCCGTACTTCTCCTGGACCCAGTCGTAGTAGGCCTCGGCCCGCCCCTCGATGGCACCCTTGGCCCAGGGTTGGTCGAACTCCATCTCGCCGGCGGCGTAGGCACCGGTGCGGAAGCTGCTGACGTCCTGCTCGGCGATGTACTCCGCGACGTTGCGCGCGATCTTGCTGGGCACCTGGCCGGTGAGGGCGTCGGTCAGGCCGACGTCGAGGGCGCGGTCGTCGAGACCGTCGAGGAAGGCCTGTGCGTCCTCCGCGGAGTCGAACCTCAGCTCCAGGTCGGTGGTCCCGCCTGCGCCGATGTCGGCCTCGGCACCCCCGACCTCCACCTCGCGGCCCAGGCCGGCCTCGAGGTGCAGGGCCAGGATCACGGTGCCGTCAGCCATCACCCGGTACTCGGCCTGGGCCTTGCCCTCGATCTCCCACGTCGCCAGCTCGGCCTCGACCTCGAGGTAGGCGGAGATGGTGTGGATCGCGACGTCGTCGCCGAGCAGGTCGGCCAGCTCCTGCGGCGTCATGTCGTCCATGCGGGTCGGCAGCTGGTTGACGGCCTCGCTGAGCGGTCCGGTGCCTCCCTCGACCTTGCCCTCGGCGGCGGTCTGCAGGGCCTTGGCGAGGTCGAGGTCGGCCTGTTGCGCCGCCATCAGGGCCGCGTCGATCTCGTCGACGACGGCGTTGAGGTTCTGGACCGCGGCGTTGCGCTCCAGCGGGTCGGTGTAGTGGCGCATGGTCGAGACCACGCCGGTCCTGTGGTCCACCTCGAAGCCGTGGCTGCGGGCGTTGGTCAGGGCGTCCTCGAGCGCTTGCTTGGCGAGCGTGATCCGGGTGGCGGCGTCGTCGAGGTTGACCACCACGTCGGAGACCTCGGCCGCCAGGTCGAGCAGTCGCAGCCTCAGCCGCTCATGGGTCGCGTGGGCTCGGCCCGCCGACCCCGCGACCCAGGTGCTCGGCGGCTCGGAGGCATCGAGCTCGTCCTGCAGCCCGACCAGACTGGTGCGACGGCTGGTCAGCGCGTCGGCCACCGAGCCCAGGGTGTCCGGCTTCCAGTCCAGCAGGTCGTCGATGGAGACCACGGCCGGCCTCAGCGGTCCATGCCGGTGTGGTGCATCAGGATCCGCAGCCGGGCGTCGGCCTGGTAGTCGCTGGCGTCGTAGTCCTCGGCGCTGTGGTGCATCTTCTCGGCCTGGGCACCGGCGTCGTCGTGCCAGCCCCCGAACCGCCGGGCCCAGGCGGCGGCCAGCGCGGTGGCGGCTCCGGCGCTCTGGCTCCCCGGCAGGGCGGTGGCGATCTTGTCGACCGCACGCTCGGGGTGCAGGGCGCCGACCTCGTTCGCGGTCGTGGTCATCGCGCGCGCCGCGGCCCGGATGTCCGCTGCGACGGTCTCGAAGCCTGCCATGTCCGTCTCCCCCTCGACGTGGACCGCCAGAATAGGCGAAATCGGGCAGGGGTGTCTGCGCAGCCATTCCCGCGTCGACGGCGATCCGCTGGGGGCAGCCGCGCACCACGCGGCTCGCAAGAGGCCGGAGCGCGACCTTGCGGCTCCTGATGTTAGTGACTAACATTATCTCGTGCCCACGAGTCGCGCCGCACGCACCAGGGCCCTGCTGCAGCAGCAGGCGATGTCGCTGTTCACCGAGCAGGGGTACGACGCCACCACGGTCGAGCAGATCGCCCGCGCTGCCGGTGTCAGCCACATGACGTTCTTCCGTCACTTCCCGACCAAGGACGCCGTCGTCCTCGACGACGGGTTCGACCCGGCGATCGCCGCGTCCGTCGCGGCGACCCCGAGGGCCTCCTCCCCGGTCGCGAGGGTGTGTGCCGGCCTGCGGGCCTCCCTCGCCCGCGTGGACCTCCCCGAGGAGGAGCAGGTGCGCCGGCGCGTGCGCATCGCCGCCCAGCACCCCACGCTGCGCATGGGCATGCACGCCAACACCGAAGCCACCCGCGAGGCCGTGGTCGGCGTGCTGTGCGACGACGGGGTCGACGAGCTCGCTGCTCGCGTGGCGGCGGCCGCGGCTCTGGCGGCCCTCACCGTCGCGCTCCAGGAGTGGTGCGTCTCCGACGACGCGCCCATGGACCTGAGCCTGACCGCCGCCCTCGACGTGCTCGAGGGAGCTGTGTGATGAGTGCACTGGAGATCCGCGCCCTCAGCCACCGGTTCGACGACCTCCCCGTGCTGCGCGAGGTCGACCTGCACGTCGCCGAGGGCGAGGTGCACGCCCTGATCGGCTTCAACGGAGCCGGCAAGTCCACGCTGATGCGCGCCGCGCTCGCCATGCTGCGTCCCGACGCCGGCACGCTGCGCGTGCTCGGCGTGGGCGTCCGCGAGGCCGACGCCTCGGTCTGGGGTCGCGTCGGCCACCTGATCGACACCCCGTTCGTCTACCCGGAGCTGACCGTGCGGGAGAACCTATGGGCGGCCGCGCGACTGCACGGGGTCCCGAGCAGCCGGGCGCCCTCGGCCGTGGACCGCGTGCTCGCCGAGCTGCAGCTCGAGCCCTGGGCGCGGCGCCGCGCGAGCACCCTGTCCCTCGGCAACCGGCAGCGGGTCGGGCTGGCCAGCGCGCTGGCGCACGGCCCGCGACTGCTCGTGCTCGACGAGCCCACCAACGCCCTCGACCCCTCGGGGGTCGTCCTGCTGCGCGAGCTGCTGCTCGCGGCCGCCCGTGGTGGGGCGGCGGTCCTGGTCTCCAGCCACCACCTCGACGAGGTCGCCCGGATCGCCGACCGGGTCAGCGTCATCCATGCCGGCGCGATCGTCGGGGAGCTCGACCCGCGAGGCGCAGACCTAGAGCGGGCCTTCTTCGCCATGGTCCACGACGCGGACGAGGCCGGGCGGTCGACGTCCGGCACGGGTTCGCGAGGGGTGCGGGGATGAGCCCGGCGTACGAGGTGGAGCTGCTCAAGCTGCGGCGTTCGCGCGTCGTGCTCGTGGCGAGCCTGGCGCTCGCCCTCGTGCCTGCAGCGATGGCTCGTGGCTTCCTGGCCGCGGCCGAGCGATCGGGCAGCGACCCGGCCAGCCTCAAGGCCCAGGCCATGCTCCCCGGCCTCGGGTGGACCGGATACCTCGGTGGGCTGATGCAGATCTACGCGACAGCCGGGGTGATCGGGGTCGGCATCGTGGTCGGCTGGTGCTTCGGTCGCGAGTACGCCGACCGCACCGTGGTCTCGCTCTACGCCTCCGCGACGCCGCGCGAGGCGGTGGCGAGCGCCAAGCTCGTCCTGCTCGCCGCGTGGGCATCGGCCGTCGGCCTCGCCGCGGTGGTCGTCAGCCTCGGCCTGGGTCTCGCGACCGGGCTCGGGATGCCCGCCGACGGCGACCGGGCCTCACTGGCGCGGCTGGCCACCTTGGCCCTGCTCTCCGGTCTGCTCGCCCTGCCCGTGGCGGGGGCGGCGAGCCTGGGCCGGGGCTACCTGCCCGCGGTCGGCGCCCTGCTGGTGCTGGTCGTGGTGGCCCAGGTGGCCGTGGTGGCCGGGGTCGGCGGCTGGTGGCCGTGGTCAGTCCCCGCCGTGTGGGCGATGGGCCCCGACGCCGGGATGGCGCTGGTCCCGGCGGCGCGGCTGCTGCTGGTGCCGGTCGTCACCCTGGTCTGCGCTGTGCTCACGGTGCGGTGGTGGCGCCGCGCGGAGGTGCTCTGAGCCCCATCCCGGTCGAGCAGCGAGCGCGCCAGCGCACGTCGAGATCACCTCACGAATCGGCGACAAATGACGCAAGATCGGGCCGGATCCGCGTCGACTCTCGCCGATTCGCGGTGCCCCGTGCGCAGCGACCAGGTCGACTGGCTCGACCAGCTCAGGCGACCTGGAAGGAGCGCTTGGACAGCCCCATCCAGTAGCCGTCGACGACCTGCTCGGGCGGCGCCGAGTGGTCGGTGGCGGCGCCGAGGGTGACGAAGAGCGGGGTGTAGGCGACCTGTTCCGCTCAGGGAAGCGACCAGTCCACCGCTGCCCCACCCTGCCGTTGCAGCAGGTCGTCGACCTTGCTGAAGGGCCGCGACCCGAAGAACCCCTTCGAGGCCGACAGGGGCGAAGGGTGTGCCGAGGCCACCCACGGGACCGGGCCGAGCATCGGCACCACGGAGCGGGCGTCGCGCCCCCACAGCACCGCCGCCAGCGGTCCGCCGCGCTCGGCGAGCACCTCGATCGCGCGCTCGGTGACGCGCTCCCAGCCCTTGCCCCGGTGGGAGGCGGCCTTGCCCGGCTCGACGCTGAGCACGCGGTTGAGCAGCAGCACGCCTCGTTCCGCCCAGGGGGTCAGGTCACCCGAGGACGGCGGCGGGGCCCCGAGGTCGTCGCCCAGCTCGGTGAAGATGTTGCGCAGGCTGCCGGGCAGCGGGCGTACGTCGGGTGCCACCGAGAAGCTGAGCCCGACCGCGTGGCCCGGCGTCGGGTAGGGGTCCTGCCCGAGGATCAGCACCCGCACCTCGGCCAGCGGGCGGGAGAACGCGCGCAGGATCCGGTCCCCGGCGGGCAGGTAGGTGCGACCCGCGGCCACCTCGCTGCGCAGGAAGCGACCCATCGCGGCGACGTCCTCGGCGACCGGCGCCAGGGCCTCGGCCCAGTCGGGGGCGACCAGCTGCTGCTCGACCAGTGAGTCGAGGGCGGTCACGACCTCCCCTCCTCGCGCAGGATCTCGACCACCCGCTGCGCCACGGCCTCCTGCTCGGCGGCGAAGGGGTGGTAGGCCAGAGCACGGTCCTGGTCGGTCTCCTGCCCCTGCACCCAGGGGTAGGCGGAGCAGACCTCGTGCCCGACGGAGGCGCGTCGCATGTCGACGTACTCGACCGAGGCCGAGCGCGCCGCCGAGCGCAACGAGCGGTTGAGCCGAGCCTCGACGGCGGCCAGGTCGTCGAGCCGGGCGTCGGGTGCCGGGATCAGGTCGCACGGGGTGGCGGGGTCGACCAGTCGTGGGTAGCCGACCAGGACCACCCGGGCGTCGGGGGCGAGCGCCCGGACTCGTCCCAGGGCCCGAGTCACGCGCTGCTCGGTGCGCCCGAGCACGGCCGTGCTGGAGGCCAGCGCCGCGGCGCACGCGGTGGCGTCCGTGCCCTGCACGCAGGCGATGAGGCGCGCGAACAGCCCTTCGTCGTTGGCCCCGATGCCGAGGGTGACCAGGTCGGTGGACCGGCGCAGCGCGCGGAGCTGTGGTGGCACCTGCCCCTGGCCGCCCACGGTTCGCTGCGACCCCGCGAGGTCGTCGGTGTCCGCGGCACTGCACGAGACGTCGACGAACCGGCTCGGCTCGAGCCGCGACTCCAGGATCGAGGGGTAGTTGCCGTCCGAGCGGAAGCAGCCGCCGGCCAGATCGGTGCTCGGCACGTACGGCGCGGAGGTGTAGGAGTCGCCCAGCGCCACGTAGTCCGTGACCGCGTGGTCGGTGGCCGTGCGCGACCCGGCGGGGTCGGGGGCGGGGGCCGCCCCGCTGCCCTCCTCACCCGCCGAGCTCCAGCACCCGGTCAGGGCGAGCAGCGCGACGCCGGCGACCAGGCCAGACCGGAGGTCAGCCGGCATCGCGTTTGGCGCGCCCCCCCGCGAGGCTGCGGGAGCTGGCCGAGCTGAAGCTGCGCTGCTTGCGAGCACCGATCACGGGCTCTGCGGTCTCCGCGGCGTCGTCTCCTGCCTGGATCTGCGCGGCCGGCTTGCGGGCCGAGGCCTTCGAGGCGCCTCCGCCCTTCTTCTGCTTGCGGGCGGGCTTCGTCGCGGGCTTCTTCGCGGTCTTCTTCGCGGGCCGGCCGGCCGTGGTGGCGGGCTTCTCGACGTCGCTGGCGTGCTCGTCGATGAAGTCGTCGAGGATCACCCAGGTCGTCCGCCGCGCGGCGCGACCGGTGAGCATCCCGAGGTGCCCACCGGGCACGATCTCGAAGCGGAACTCGGCGGCATTGGGCACCAGCCGCTCTACCGGTCGCACGCAGCTGACCGGTGCGATCGTGTCGCCGGCGCCCCCGAAGGACAGCAGCGGGACGCGGATGTCGGCGAAGTCGATGTCGCGGCCCTCGAAGTGGACCACGCCGTCGGCGAGGTCGTTGTCCTTCAACACCCGGTGGTAGAGCTGCCCGAAGGTGCGGCCCGGGTAGGCGTACATGTTGGCGGTGAAGCGGTCCACCGCCTCGATCTGCGCGAGGAACTCGGTGTCGTCGAGCTTCGCCAGCTGCACGAACGGCTTGGTGACCAGCTTGTCGAAGGCCGAGAGCTGGAAGGCTCGACGCACCAGCGGCCGCGGCACCCCGCCCATCGCGCGGTAGGCCAGGGAGATCAGGGAGGCCCGGTCGGGCACGACCCCCAGGAGCGGGCGGACCGGGGCGATCAGCGGCACCTGGCGCACGTCGACCGGGGAGCCCACGGTGGTGATGCTCTGGATCGGCAGGTCGTCGAAGGCGGCAGCGGTGAGCAGCGCGAAGATCCCGCCCAGGCTCCAGCCGACCAGGTGCACCGGTCGACCGCCGGCATGCTCGCTGGCCGCCTTGATCGCCTCGGGCACCACCTCGCGCACCCAGTGCTCGACGCCGAGCGCGCGGTCCTTGAAGGACACCTGGCCGTACTCCACGAGGTAGGTCGGGCGGCCCTGGGTGACCAGGTGCTCCACCAGGGAGCAGCCGCGTCGCAGGTCGAAGCACAGCGAGGGCGCCGCCAGCGGGGTGACCAGCAGGACCGGGTCGCCCTCCTCCTTGACCTTGCCGAGGGGGCGGTAGTGGTAGACCTCCCGCAGCGTGCCCTCGTCGATGAGGGTGCGGGGCATGGGACGGAGATCGGCAAGGCCGCCGTAGAGCACCTTCTGTGCCACGTTGGCGGAGGCAGCGACGATCTGGTCCGGCTTGGGGATCAGATCCATGCCGCGCATGGTACCTGCGCCGACCGCGAGATCGGGGTCACCGCAGCAGCGCTGGACGCAGCCGCTTCGCATGCGTGGGCTGGCCGCGCTCGAGCAGTCCCAGGAACTCTTCAGCCCAGTCGGTCACGGTGTGGTCGGCGACGGTCTTGCGCATCGCCTTCATCCGCTTGGAGAGGTCGCGGGGGCGGGACTCGGCGGCGGCCATGATCGCTGCCTTCATCCCGTTGATGTCGTAGGGGTTGACCATGAACGCCTGGCGCAGCTCGTCCGCCGCCCCGGCGAACTCCGAGAGCACCAGCGCGCCGTTGGCTTCCTCGCGGCAGGCGACGTACTCCTTGGCGACGAGGTTCATGCCGTCGCGCAGCGGTGTGACCACCATGAGGTCGGCCGCGCGGAACAGCGCGGCCATCTCCTCGCGCGGGTAGGAGGAGTGCAGGTAGGAGATCGCGGGTCGGCCGATGCGGCCGTGGTCGCCGTTGATGCGTCCGACGAGTCGCTCGATCTCGTCGCGCAGCCGGATGTACTCCTGCACCCGTTCGCGGGAGGGGGTGGCCACCTGCACGAGGACGGCGTCGTCGACGCTGAGCCGCCCCTCCTCGAGCAGCTCACCGAAGGCGCGCAGCCGGTTGAAGATGCCCTTGGTGTAGTCGAGCCGGTCGACCCCGAGCAGCACCATGCGGGGATCGCCGAGCTGGGAGCGGATCTGCTTCGCGCGGCTGATCGTGGGCTCGGAGCGGCTCAGCTCGGCCAGCTCGGCGTAGTCGATCGAGATCGGGAAGCACTTGGCCTGCACGGTGCGTCCGTCCGGCAGGTAGATCAGGTCGCGGTGGGTCTTGTGGCCGAGCCGCTCGCGCATCAGGCGCACGAAGTTGCGCGCCCCGCCCTTGCGCTGGAACCCGACCAGGTCGGCGCCGAGCAGGCCACGCAGGATCTGCTCGCGCCACGGCAGCTGCACGAAGAGCTCGCTCGGGGGGAACGGGATGTGCAGGAAGAAGCCGATGCGCAGGTCGGGGCGCAGCTCGCGCAGCATCGCCGGGACCAGCTGGAGCTGGTAGTCGTGCACCCACACCATCGCGCCCTTGGCGGCCTGTGCGGCAGCGCGCTCGGCGAAGCGCTGGTTGACGCGCACGTAGCTGTCCCACCACTCGCGGTGGAAGCGGGGCTTGGCCACGACGTCGTGGTAGAGCGGCCACAGCGTCGCGTTGGAGAAGCCCTCGTAGAACTCCTCCAGCTCCTGGCCGCTCAACGCGACCGGCACGAGGCGGACCCCGCGGTCGTCGAACGGTTCCTCGGGGCCCTCGGCCCCGCCGCCCCAGCCCACCCAGGCGCCCTGCTGGCGCTGCATGATCGGGTCCATGGCGGCGACCAGGCCACCGGGGGAGCGACGCCAGCTGACCGTGCCGTCCTCGTCCTCGACACGGTCGACCGGCAGACGGTTGGCGACCACGACGAACTCGTAGTCTCCGGACTCCGGGGGGCGCTGGCTGGGGGAGTTCATCGTGACCGAGTTTAGTCGCGTGGTGCGGGTGCGGCAGACCACCCGCACGGGCGGGACGACGCCGTCGAGCTCATCGGGGCTGGTCGCGGCGGGGTGAGGGGGCGGCGCGCCCCCGGCGTGGGGCGAATGACATCGTTGTGGTTCGTCACTAGCATGGCCGTGAGCGTCGAACCGGACGACGAATGGCGAGCGACCCGCGAAGGAGCGGCACATGGATCCCGTCACCGCACGTCAGGGCCGAGTGCTCCCCGCCGAAGAGCTCTCCGAGCGCGACCAGGCGGTGCTGGACTTCGAGCGTCAGTGGTGGAAGTACGCCGGCGCCAAGGAGCAGGCGATCCGTGAGCAGTTCTCGATGTCGTCCACGCGCTACTACCAGCTGCTCAACGCCATCATCGACCGACCCGAGGCCCTGGTCTTCGACCCCCTGCTGGTGCGCCGGCTGCGTCGGCTGCGCGCGGCTCGTCAGCGCGCGCGCTCTGCGCGCAGGCTCGGCATCGAGCTGTGAGGGTGAGGTTCTGAGGCCATGGCCAGGTTGAGCAGGACTCGGCAGACGCGGGTACGCCCCGAGACTCGCACCGCCCGTCCGGCGGTCGCACGGGCCCAGGCTGCCCGCGCAGAGGCGCGCCGCCGACGCACCCCGCGCTCCGACGAGGGGTTCGCCATGTCGTCGCCGCTGGCCATGGTGGCGGCGCTCGTCGTCGCGGCCGCCGGGGTCGGGTTCTTCGCCACCGACGGCGCCCGCGAGGAGACCCAGCAGGCGCGGGAGGCTGCGCTGGTCGTCGCGCCGGCCCCCAAGGAGGCCCCGGTCACCATCGAGGCGCGCAAGAAGAAGCCCAAGCCCGAGGTCCAGCGCGGGGACGTCTATGCCGAGGTCTACAACAACTCCAACATCACCGGCCTGGCCGGCACGACCTCCGCGCGGATGTCAGGCCTGGGCTGGCAGGTCGTGACCACCGACAACTGGTACGGCACGATCCCGGCGAGCACGATCTACTACCCCGCCCGCCTCGAGCGCGCCGCGGAGATGCTCTCCGACGACCTCGGCATCGAGCGGGTCCAGCCCGCCGTCGACCCGATGAGCCTGGACCGCCTCACCGTGGTGCTCACCGCCGACTTCGCCTGAGCGCGCCTCACCGCCCGCCCCGCGTCGCCCTCGCTGCGTCGCCGCTCGCGCCGAGCCGTGGTTGGCTGGAGCCGTGGCCACCGCCCCCCCGCTTCCTGACGCCGTGCAGTCCGCCGGCGACCACGCCGACGAGCGCTGGGGCGCGGTGCTCGGACGGCTCTCGCACACCCTGGTCTGCCTCGACTTCGACGGCACGCTCGCGCCGATCGTCGAGGACCCCGACCAGGCGCGGGCCCACCCGCAGGCGGGCGCCGCGCTGCAGGCGCTGGCGCGGCAGGTGCGGGCCGTGGCCGTGGTCACCGGTCGGCCGGTGGAGCAGGTGCTGCGGCTGGGTGGGCTGGAGCCGGTCGCCGACGAGCTCGGGGACGCCGGCCTGATCGAGGTGTGCGGCCAGTACGGCGTCCAGCGCTGGTCGAGCGCCACGCGGGAGGTGCGGACCCCCGACCCGCCGGAGCAGCTGGAGGAGCTGCGCGAGCGGCTGCCCGGCCTGCTGCGCGATGCCGGTCTGGGCGCGGCGTACGTGGAGGACAAGGGGCTGGCGCTGGCGGTGCACGCGCGCCGGATGGCCGATCCCGACCGTGCCACCGAGGCCCTGCGCGGGCTGCTGGCGCCGGTGGCGCGCGAGCTGGGTCTGCGTCTGGAGCCGGGTCGACAGGTGGTCGAGCTGCGCAGTCCGGGCACCGACAAGGGCCAGGCGGTGAGACAGCTGGTCGAGGAGCTGGAGCCGACCGCGGTGGTCTTCGCCGGCGACGACCTGGGCGACGTCGCGGGCTTCGAGGCCGTCGAGCGGTTCCGCGCCGCGGGCGGTGAGGGTCTGCTGGTGTGCTCGGCCTCGACCGAGGAGAGCGAGCTGGTCTCGCGCGCCGACGTGGTGGTGGACGGCCCCGCCGGGGTGGTCTCGCTGCTGCGCACCCTGGCCGCCGCCGCGAGCTGAGAGCAGGGGCCAAAAAGACGGCCGGAGAAGCACAAGGCTTCTCCGGCCAAACCCCGTCGCACCCACGAGGTCACCTCAGGTTACGAGGCCGCGAGGGCCAGGCGCAATGATCCTCCGGGACCATTCTCACTCCACGGACACATTGCCCCGCGCGGGTGCTGGGCGGCGGGCAGTTTCCCAAGGTACCTAGGGAAACTGCCACTTCCCACGATGGGCATCTCGTGGGAAGTGGCAGGTGGCCTACAGACCTTGGGAACCCGCCCGCCGACCGCCTCCGGGTTTCTTGCACTCGCTAGGGGCGAGTGCTAAACATGGACTTAGCACTCTCATCATGAGAGTGACAACCGACCTCGAGATCGAGGTCCGTAGCGTCGGCGGGAAGGGACTGCCGAGCAGCCGGGCCGGCCGTCGCGGGCGTCTCGTGGTCGACACACCGAACGTAGCTAAGCGTGAGGAATCTCAGGAGCTATGCCCAAGCTGATTGCTTTTGACGAAGAGGCTCGCCGCGGCCTCGAGAGCGGAATGAACACGCTCGCCGACGCGGTCAAGGTCACCCTCGGCCCCAAGGGCCGCAACGTCGTGCTGGAGAAGAAGTGGGGAGCCCCCACGATCACCAACGACGGTGTCTCCATCGCCAAGGAGATCGAGCTCGAGGACCCCTACGAGAAGATCGGCGCCGAGCTGGTCAAGGAGGTGGCCAAGAAGACCGACGACGTCGCCGGTGACGGCACCACCACCGCGACCGTGCTGGCCCAGGCGATGGTGCGCGAGGGTCTGCGCAACGTCGCGGCCGGCGCCAACCCGATGGCGCTCAAGCGCGGCATCGAGCAGGCCGTCGAGCGCGTCTCCGCCCAGCTGCTGGAGATGGCCAAGGACGTCGAGACCAAGGAGCAGATCGCCTCCACCGCCTCGATCTCCGCTGCTGACCCCCAGGTCGGCGAGATCATCGCCCAGGCCATGGACAAGGTCGGCAAGGAAGGCGTCATCACCGTCGAGGAGTCCAACACCTTCGGGCTGGACCTCGAGCTCACCGAGGGCATGCGCTTCGACAAGGGCTTCCTGTCGCAGTACTTCATGACCGACCCCGAGCGCATGGAGACCGTGCTGGAGGACCCCTACGTCCTCATCGCCAACCAGAAGATCTCCAACGTCAAGGACATGCTCCCGGTCCTGGAGAAGGTCATGCAGGGCGGCAAGCCGCTGCTGATCATCGCCGAGGACGTCGAGGGCGAGGCCCTGGCCACCCTGGTCGTGAACAAGATCCGCGGCACCTTCAAGTCCGCCGCGGTCAAGGCGCCCGGCTTCGGTGACCGCCGCAAGGCCATGCTCCAGGACATCGCGATCCTGACCGGTGGTCAGGTCATCAGCGAGGACGTCGGTCTCAAGCTGGAGAACACCGGTCTGGAGCTGCTGGGCCAGGCCCGCAAGGTCGTGCTCACCAAGGACGAGACCACCATCGTCGAGGGCGCCGGCGACGGCGAGCAGATCCAGGGTCGGGTCAACCAGATCCGCGCCGAGATCGAGAAGAGCGACTCCGACTACGACCGCGAGAAGCTGCAGGAGCGCCTGGCCAAGCTGGCCGGCGGTGTCGCGGTGATCAAGGTCGGCGCTGCCACCGAGGTGGAGCTCAAGGAGCGCAAGCACCGCATCGAGGACGCCGTGCGCAACGCGAAGGCTGCCGTCGAGGAGGGCATCGTCGCCGGTGGCGGCGTGGCACTGCTCCAGGCCAGCGTCGCGGCCTTCGAGAAGCTCGAGCTCGACGGTGACGAGGCCACCGGCGCCGCGATCGTGCGCCAGGCCTCCGAGGCTCCGCTGAAGCAGATCGCGATCAACGCCGGCCTCGAGGGCGGCGTCATCGTGGAGAAGGTCCGCAACCTGACCCCGGGCCACGGTCTCAACGCGGCCACCGGTGAGTACGTCGACATGGTCGCCGAGGGCATCATCGACCCGGCCAAGGTGACCCGGTCGGCGCTGCAGAACGCGGCGTCCATCGCGGCGCTGTTCCTCACCACCGAGGCTGTCGTGGCCGACAAGCCGGAGAAGGCCGCTCCGGCCATGCCCGGCGGCGACGGCGGCATGGGCGGCATGGACTTCTGATCCACCGCACGATCACGCGAAGGGCCCGGCCATCGGCCGGGCCCTTCGTCGTGCGCGGGGGGTGCGGGGGTCTCACACCGCGTCAGCGCAGGGGGACGCCGTCGAGTCGCGGGGGGAGCTGCTCGGTGCGCAGCCAGGCGTCGAAGAAGTCGCCGAGCCGGGTGCCGGAGACCTCCGCGGCCAGCTTCTCGAAGTCCTTCGTGGTCGCGTTGGCGCCGGCGTACCTGCGGTGCCAGGTCCGCAGGATCGAGAAGAAGTCCTGGTCGCCGACCTTGTGGCGCAGCGCGTGCAGCGTCATCGCGCCGCGCAGGTACACCTGCGCCGAGAAGAGGTCACCGCGCGGATCGAGCACGCGCTTGTCCAGGTCCTCCCCAGAGCCCACGAGGCTGCGGATCCAGTCCTGGTAGGAGAAGCCCGGGTACTCCTCCTCGCTCCAGAGCGCCTCGGCATAGGTGGCGAACCCCTCGTTGAGCCAGATGTCGCCCCAGCGCTCGATGGACACGCTGTTGCCGAACCACTGGTGCGCCAGCTCGTGGACCACGACCCGTTCGCCCGACGAGGCCACCGTCGGGCTGAACACCGAGAGGGTCTGGGTCTCCAGCGCCGCCGGGAAGTCGTCGTCGACCAGCGCCGACCCGTACACGTCGAACGGGTAGCCGCCGAAGAGCGGGGAGAAGACGTCGATCATCTCGGCCTGCTTGGCGAACAGCGTGCGGGCCTGGTCGGCGAGGTCGGGAGGTGCGTAGTTGCGCACGGGCACGCCGTCCTTGCTGTAGCCACCGCGCAGCTCGCGGAAGTCGCCGACCAGCACCGTGGTGAGGTACGGCGCCTGGGGCTGCTTCTGCAGGAAGGTCCAGGTGGTCTCGGCGCCGCCGCGCCGCTTGCTGGTCATCACGCCGTTGGCCGCGACGCTCTGACCGCTCGGCGCGGTGATCCGGAACCGGTACCTCGCCTTGTCACTGGGGTGGTCGTTGACCGGGAAGAGCGTCGAGGCCGAGATCGGCTCGCCCCACAGGAACGCCGAGTCCTCCAGCGTGCGCCATCCCGACGGCAGCCCGTCCTGCGCCAGGACCCCGCTCTCGCGCGGCCGTCCGCCGTACCGGATCTCGGTGGTGAACCTCGTGCCTTCCGCGATCTGTGACCTCGGAGTGACTCGCAGCTCGGTCTTCCTGCGCGAGACCTCAGCACGACGACCCTCCACCGTGGTGCGCCGGACCTTCAGGCCGACGAGATCGAGGTTGAACCGCGAGAGGTTCTGCGTGGCCCTCGCAGTGATCACCGCAGTGCCGTCCAGCTGCTCCTGCTCCGGGCGCCAGTGCAGCTGCAGGTCGTAGGAGACGACGTCGTAGCCCCCGTTGCCGAAGCTGCCGACGTAGGGATCCTCGAGGCTGGGGGCGCCGAACGCCTTCCTGGCCGGCTTGGGCGGGACAGCAGGTGTCGAGGGCCCGGAGGAGGGCCCGGAGGAGGGCTCGGTGGTTCCGCTCGGCTCCGACGAGCCGTCGGCGTCGTCCCCGGAGCAGGCGGCCAGGGACCCGCACACCAACACCGCGGCGGTCACCGAGGCAGCGGTGTGGACGGGCCGACGGCGGGGGGCAAGACGTGGCACCTGCACAGTGTGCCTCGGGACGGCGGGTCATGACCCCTTTCGCCGGGCTCGGGACCTTCAGGCGGGGATCGGAAGGTCTCGCTGGGGTCACGATCCACTGGGTGGGGGCGGCCGACCGTTATGGTTGGGGCTCCTGTGAACTACGGAAGGGTAGGGGAATGCGGACACGCAAGAAGACCCTGGCTGCGGCCGGAAGCGTCTCGGTGCTTGCGCTGGCACTGGCCGGCTGCGGCGACGACGGAGGCGGCTCGGGGGGCGGCAGTGGCGACCTGGAGGGCGTCTCGATCACGGTGGGCTCGAAGGACTTCACCGAGAACATCCTGCTGGGCGAGATGCTGGCCCAGGCGATGGAGGCCAACGGTGCCGACGTGACCAACCAGACCAACCTGGGTGGCACCGAGGTCAACCGCAAGGCACTGACCAGCGGCGACATCGACGTCTACCCGGAGTACAACGGCACCGGCTGGACCGTCCACCTGGGTCAGGAGAACCCGAGCCAGGACCCGGAGGAGCTGTTCAACGTCACCTCCGAGAAGGACCTGAAGGAGAACGACATCAAGTGGGTCGGGCGCTCGCCGTTCAACGACACCTACGGCTTCGCAGCCAACGGTGACCTCGCTGAGCAGGAGGGTGGCTTCGACTTCGACAGCATGGCGGAGTACCTGAAGAACAACCCCGACACCACGGTGTGCATGGAGACCGAGTTCCCCGACCGTCCCGACGGCCTCGTGCTGTTCGAGAAGGACACGGGCTACGAGGTGCCCCGCAGCCAGATCAAGATCCTGGACACGGGCCTGATCTACACCCAGACCGACAAGGGCGAGTGCGACTTCGGTGAGGTCTTCACCACCGACGGTCGCATCGAGGCGCTCAACATGGAGCTGGTGGAGGACCCGGGCGTCATGATCCTCTACAACGTCTCCTACACCTTCCAGAACGCCATCTACGAGAAGAACGCGGAGACCTACGACGCGCTCGCCGAAGACATCCTCTCGGGCCTCGACGAGACGAAGATGGCCGAGCTGAACAAGCAGGTCGACGTCGACGGCACCCCCGCCGAGCGGGTGGCCGAGGACTACCTCAAGGAAGCCGGCGTCATCGACTGATCGCTGGCTGAACACACGAGCGCCGCCGGGCCTGGCCCGGCGGCGCTCGTGTTTGTTGGTGGACCTGCAGCTAGGCGCTCACAGACCGCGCGGCTTGAGGTAGCGCTCGGCGAGCGCACCCAGCCAGTCGAAGGTCAGTGCGATCAGGGCGACCAGCAGGGCACCCACGATGAGCACCGGCTCCTGGCTCAGCTTCAGCCCGGAGTTGATCGTGATGCCGAGCCCCCCGGCACCGATGATGAAGGCCAGTGTCGCCATGCCGATGCACAAGATGGTGGCGGTCCGGATGCCGGCCATGATCACCGGCACCGCGAGCGGCAGCTCGATCTTGGTGAGCACACCGGTCTTGGTCATGCCCATGCCGCGACCTGCCTCCAGGATGTTGCGGTCCACAGCCTCCAGACCGACCATCGTGTTGCGCAGCACCGGGAGCAAGGCGTAGAGCGCGAGCGCCATGATCGCGGTCCTCTGACCCTGACCGAAGAAGATCAGGAACAGCACCAGCAGGCCGTAGCCGGGCAGCGCCTGCCCGGTGTTGGCGACGGTCATGACGACCGGTGCCACGCGGCGGATGCCGGGGCGGGTCAGCGCGATCCCCACCGGGATGGCGACGATCAGCACCAGGAACGTCGCGAAGAACGAGATCTGCAGGTGCTCGATGATCTGCGGTTGCAGCTTGCTGCTCCATCCCAGCGCGGAGCGTTGCTGCTGCGGAGCGTTCGCGAGGTCCAGGCTCTCGCGGTAGAAGTAGATCGCCAGTGCCAGGGCCGCGATGCCGGCCGGTGCGATGAAGAGCCCAACCTTGCTGAACAGACGCGCTCGTCGCTCCGCCGGGCTGAGCTTCTCTCCGGGCGCATCCTCCTGCTTGTCCTGGATCTCCGCGGCCGTCAGGTCCTGCTTCGGCGGGGCGGTGCGCTCTCGTGCGATCGGTCCCGAGGACTCGCTCATGCGTTCGCCTCCAGGTCCTCGTAGTGGCGCCGCGCCTCGGTCTGGGCGCGCCGGATCGCCTTGGAGAGGTGGGACATGTCCACCACGCCCTTGAACTTCTCGTCGTCGCCGACGACGCAGCAGCGCGCCGAGGCGCTCTGCACCATCACCTCGAGCGCCTTGAACAGGGTGTCGCTGGAGTGCAGCTGCTCCTCCACGGCCTCCCCTGCCTGGGAGAGGTCCGGGTCGCCGGAGAGCGTCTCGCGGTCGACCCAGCGGCTCGGCGCACCGTTCTGGTCGGTGACGATGATCCATTTCTCCCCGCTGCTCTCCAGCTTGCTCAGGCCGTCTCGGGCCGCGTCGGTGGTGGAGATGCTCGGGTAGTCGGTCAGCGTCAGCGAGTCGACCTTGAGGAAGTTCAGGCCCTTGATCGTCGAGCCGCTGCCGATGAAGTCGTTGACGAAGTCGTCGACCGGGTAGGCCAGGATTCGCTCGGGGGTGTCGATCTGACGCACGGTGCTGCGTTCACCCAGGATCGCGATCCGGTCACCCATCTTGATCGCCTCGTCGATGTCGTGGGTGACGAAGACGATGGTCTTGCGCAGCTGGCTCTGCAGCCGCAGGAACTCGTTCTGCAGCCGGTCGCGGGTGATCGGGTCGATCGCACCGAACGGCTCGTCCATCAGCATGATGTCGGGGTCGGCGCCGAGGGCGCGGGCGACGCCGACTCGCTGGGCCTGACCGCCGGAGAGCTCCTTGGGATAGCGGTGGCGGTACTGCTCGGGGTCGAGCCCCACCATCTCGAGCAGCTCCTCGGTGCGCTCGTGGGCCTTCTTCTTGTCCCAGCCCAGCATCTTGGGCACGGTCGCAATGTTCTCCGAGATCGTGTGGTGCGGGAACAGGCCGATCTGCTGGATCACGTAACCGATCCGTCGACGCAGCTTGTCTGCGCTGCCCTTGGTGACATCCTCGCCGTCCAGCAGGATCCGGCCACCGCTGGGCTCGATCATCCGGTTGATCAGCCGCAGCGTCGTGCTCTTGCCGCAACCGGACGGTCCGACCAGCACGAGGATCTCGCCCTCGTGCACATCCAGGTTCAGCTCCTCCACGGCAGGTTCCTTGGTGCCGGGGTAGACCTTCGTGATTCGGTCCAGGTGGATCTTGGGTTCCTTCGAGGCCTGCGCACCGTCCGAGGTGTCGTTGCCGGCCTTGTCGAGGCTTACGTTGGTTTCCGAGCTCATGAGAGTCCCTTCGGGAGGTGTGGTCGGGCCGGTGCGCTGGTCAGATGCGCAGACCGCGAGACGTGGTCAGGCGCTGGATCAGCGCGAAGGCGAGGTCGAGCAGCAGACCGAGCAGCACGGTGAAGACCACGCCGGCCCACACCGAGTTGTTGGCGTTGGGGAGCCCGAGCCGAGTGACGCCGCCCTGGATGTAGGCGCCGAGGCCGTCACCGCCGACCAGCACCGCGATCGCAGCGATGCCGACCACCATCAGGCTGGAGACGCGGACACCGGCCATGACCACCGGCCACGCCAGCGGCAGGCGCACCCGGATCAGCTGCTGGGTCCAGTTCATGCCCATCCCCTTCGCGGACTCCACGACCGCAGCGCTGACCCCGTCCAGGCCGGTCACCGTGTTGCGCAGGATCGGCAGGATCGCGTAGAGGAACAGCGCCATCATCGCGGGCTTGTTGCCGATGCCCACGATCGGGATGAACAGCGCGAAGAGTGCCAGCGAGGGGATCGTCAGGAAGATTCCCGAGATGGCCAGGGTCAGGTTGCGCACGATCGAGAGTCGCTGCACGACCACTCCGAGCAGCACCGAGAACACCGTGGCCAACGCGATGACGATCAGCACGATCCGCGCGTGGTTGATGAACTCCTCGAGGATGTACTCGAAATTGTCCTGGACGTAGGTAAACCACTCCGTGATTGAGTCCATGAGTTCCTTCCTTGTGCGAGACAAGCGCGCCTGACAGGTGGAACTCCCGCCATGGAATGACGCCGAGAGCGCCTAGTATGCCGCAACGACCGATCTGGTCAGAGAACCTCGGTGAGGGCTGGTGCAGGTCTGCCCGGTATGTCGGGGGTGTCGCCCCACCGCTCAGCGGACACCGCGAGGCCGGAACTGCACGCTGATCCGCGGGCCGCGGTGGTCGCCGGACTTGGGCACGGCGTGCTGCCAGGTGCGCTGGCACGAGCCGCCCATCACCACCAGATCTCCGTGGCCCAGCGAGACCGACGTCGGGGTGCCCGGCAAGCCCGGCTCAGGACGCAGCATCAGCCGTCGGGTGTCACCCAGCGAGAGGATCGCGACCAGGGTGTCGGCGCTGCGGGAGCGACCGGTGCGGTCGCCGTGCCAGGCGACGCTGTCGTGGTGATCGCGGTAGAGGCACAGGCCGGCGGTGCGAAACGGCTCCCCGAGCTCGTCGGCATAGTGCGCCGAGAGCAGCTCGCGGGCCGTCACCAGCAGGTCGTCGGGCAGGGGGTCGTGCTCGCCGTAGAAGCACTGCAGGCGGGGGACCTCGACCTCGCGGTCGTACATCATGCGACGCTCGGCGCGCCACGGCACACGCTCGGTGAGCGTGGCGAAGAGGCCGTCGCCGGCACCGGTGAGCCACTCCGGCAGGTGATCGACCCAGGCGCCGCTGCCCAGCACGACCCGACGGGCCGTGGACAGGGGAAGCCAGCTCGCGGTCGCGGTCTGCGACTCGAAGAGGGACCCCTGCAGCGACAGCATCCAGCGAGGCTACCACTTGCTTCGAACAGGTGTGCGAATGCCACGCACTGCCGTCGTGGGGTGTCGCCAGGGGCGTGGGAGGGGGCATAGTCGGTCGCGACCACCGGGGGCCGATGAGAGGGCGGAGATCGAGATGACCGACGTGTCAGACCTTGCCGAGCAGTCCACCAGCGAGCTGGTCAACCAGGTGCTGGCCCTCGGAGCGCTGTCGTTCGGGGGCTTCGCGATCCTCGCGCCCGGGGCGCTGCGCAGGCTCTACGGGATGGACGTGGACTCACCGGAGCTGACCTACTTCGGCCGGATGTGGGGCACGCGCACCGCTGCGATCGGCGCCCTCGCCTACGCCGCCACGACCGACGACGAGCGCTCGCAGCTGGCGTCGGTCGCGGCCGCCATGAACAGCGCCGACGCGTTCTTCGCCGCCACCACCCGCGGCCTGCCCGGGCGCACGCGGGTGATGGCCGGCCTTACCTCGGCAGCCTTCGCCGCCGGAGCAGTCCTCGCGCTGCTCGACGACTGAGGCCCGACCTCGGGCCTGGTCGCCGCCCGGGCGCCCCTGTCCCTCCGGCCCAGATGGGTGGGGGGTCAGGGAAATCCCTGTCGCCGAAGGCATCGCCCGGTCGATAGCGTTGAGCTCAGCGCGCAGGGCCCGCAGTGTCATCAGGCCGCGCCACGGCACGAGTCACAGGGATGAAGACATGAACCAGCGCACGGTTGCCGCCCGCGTCGACGGGCTCACGAAGGTCTACGGGCAGGGCGAGGCCGAGGTCCGGGCGCTCGACGGCGTCACCCTCGACATCTACGACGGTGAGTTCACCGCCGTCATGGGTCCGTCGGGGTCGGGCAAGTCCACCTTGATGCACTGCTGTGCCGCCCTCGACGCCCCCACTGGCGGCACGGTCATGGTGGCGGACACCGACCTCAACGGGCTCAAGGACAAGGCCCTGACCAGGCTGCGCCGCGACCGCATCGGGTTCGTCTTCCAGTCCTTCAACCTGGTGCCGACCCTCACCGCGGAGGAGAACATCCTGCTGCCGATGGCGATCGCGGGCCGCAAGCCGGACCAGGAGTGGTACGACACCGTGATCGACACGGTCGCGCTGCGCGACCGGCTCGGTCACCGCCCCAACGAGCTCTCCGGCGGCCAGCAGCAGCGTGTGGCCGTGGCCCGAGCGCTGGCGAGTCGACCCACGATCGTCTTCGCCGACGAGCCGACCGGCAACCTCGACTCGCGCTCGGGAGCGGAGGTGCTCACCTTGCTGCAGCGCTCGGTGCGCGACTTCGGCCAGACCATCGTCATGGTGACCCACGACCCCGTGGCAGCCGGGTACACCGACCGCGTGGTGTTCCTCGCCGACGGCCGGGTGGTCGACGAGCTCCGCTCGCCCACCGCCGAGGCCGTGCTGGAGAAGATGACCCTCTTCACCCAGCCGGTCGGGGCCCGCCGCACCGAGGCCGAGGGCTGAGCGATGCTCCGCGTCACCCTGCGCAACCTCGCCGCGAGGAAGATCCGGCTGCTGCTCAGCGGCTTCGCGATCATCCTGGGCGTCGCCTTCGTCTCCGGGACCCTGGTCTTCACCAACGCCATGGGTGGGGCCTTCGACAAGATCATCGAAGGCTCGACCGGCGAGGTCGAGATCGGCTACGAGGGCGCCAACGACTTCAACTCCTTGCAGGACAACCGCACGCTCCCGGCATCGCTGGTGAGCAAGCTGGAGTCGCTCGACGAGGTCGACGAGGCCTACGCCACCACCGCCTCCCAGTCGGTCTTCGTCATCGGCTCCGACGGCAAGGTGGTCGGCGGCAACGGCCCGCCGGGGCTGGCCTTCAACTACGCAGGAGCGCGCAACCTCGCCGGCGACCCGATCGTGTCCCTGGTCGACGGCGACTTCCCCCAGCGCGAGGGCGAGGTCGCGCTCGACGTCGACGCGGCGGAGAAGGGCGGCTACGAGATCGGCGACGAGGTCGAGCTGGCCACCTCCGGCAAGCCGCCGGTGCTCAAGCAGACCCTCGCCGGCACCGTCGACTTCGGCAGCGGACTCAACGGCGCGACGCTGACGGTCTTCGAGACCCGCGCGATGCAGGACCTGTTCTTCGACGGCAAGGACGTCTACTCCTCGATCACCCTGGCCGGCGCCGACGGGGTCAGCCAGGCCCAGCTGCGAGACGCCGCGCAGGAGGTTCTTCCCGAGGGGGTCCTCGCGCGGGCCGGAGACGACGTGGTGGACGAGAACAAGAAAGCGCTCGACGAGGTCCTCGGGTTCATCACCACCTTCTTGCTGGTCTTCGCCGCGGTCGCGCTGATCGTCGGCGTCTTCCTGATCATCAACACGTTCTCGATCCTGGTCGCCCAGCGCAGCCGCGAGCTCGCGCTGCTGCGGGCGCTGGGGGCCTCCCGCCGTCAGGTCAACCGCTCGGTGGTCCTGGAGGCGGTGGTGGTCGGCCTGGTCGGGTCCACGGCCGGGCTCGGTGTGGGCTACCTGCTGGCGCTGGGCCTGAAGTGGCTCTTCGGCACGTTCGGGCTCGACCTCGGGCGCGCGGACTTCCCGATGACGTGGTCGGCCGTCATCGCCTCGTACACCGTCGGGCTGGTCGTGACGACGGTGGCGGGGCTGCTGCCCGCTCGTCGTGCGTCGCGGATCCCGCCGATGGCCGCGCTGCGCGACGACGTCGCCCTGCCGGAGTCGGCGCTGCGCATGCGCGTGATCGTGGGATCGGGTCTGTTCGTGGTCGGGGCGGTGCTCATGGGCATCAGCTTCGAGCAGAACGGCACCCTGGCGCTCAGTCTCCTCGGCGCGGGCATCTTCGGGATGCTCATCGGCGTGGCTCTCGCCAGTGCCGTGCTCGGCCGGCCGCTGATCGCCGGGTTCGGCGTGGTCTACCGCCGGCTGTTCGGCAGCGTCGGCACCCTGGCCACCGAGAACTCGCTGCGCAACCCGCGCCGGACCGCGGCCACCGCGAGTGCGCTGATGATCGGCCTCGCGCTGATGTCGCTGATGGCGGTGATCGGTGCCAGCGCGTCGGCGACCACCAGGACCACCTTCGAGCAGGTCATCACCAGCCAGTACATCGTGAGCAACGTCGTGGGCCAGCCGTTCTCGACCGATGTCGCCGACCAGGTCCGCGACGTCGACGGCGTGGTCGACGTGGCGCAGGTGCGCGAGGTCTTCCTCGACGGCAAGGGCGGTGGCTTCATCGGCGCGATCGACCCCGAGGACTTCGGCCTGGCCATCGCATTCCCGATGGTGCAGGGGAGCCTGGCCGACCTACGCCCCGGCACCGTTGCGATCTCGCAGGGTCGCGCGGACAGCCAAGGGCTGAGGCTGGGCGACACGGTCACGCTGGACTTCCAGGCCGGTGAGCAGAAGCTCGAGGTGGCCGCGATCTACGCGGTCGACAACGGCCTGGGCTACGACCTCCTGGTCACCCAGAAGACCCTGCTCGACGGAGGGCTGGCGCCCCTGGACTCCTACCTCTACGTCGTGGCGGACCCGAGCGCGGACAACGAGCAGGTCGGCGACGACATCGCCGCGATCGTGGAGGACCTGCCAACGGTCACCGTGAAGGACCCCGAGGGGTACGTCGCGGAGCTCCAGGCGCAGGTCAACCAGTTCGTGAACCTGATCTACGGCCTGCTCGGCATGGCCGTGGTCATCTCGCTGCTCGGTGTGGTCAACACCCTGAGCCTCTCGGTGATCGAGCGCACCAGGGAGGTCGGGCTGCTTCGCGCGGTCGGGGTGAGCCGCTTCCAGCTGCGCAGCATGATCATGCTCGAGGCGATCGTGATCGCGGTCTTCGGCGCCCTGCTCGGGGTCGTGATGGGCACCGGCTTCGGCACCGCCCTGGTCAACGCGCTCAAGGACGACGGCCTCACCGACCTGGCGGTGCCCTGGGGGACGCTGCTCGTCTTCGTGCTGATCGCCGGGGTCCTGGGGATCCTCGCCTCGCTCGTGCCGGCCTGGCGGGCGGCTCGGCTCGACGTGCTCAAGGCCGTCGGCAGCGAGTGACCCGGCGGTGGGATTTCGCTGAAATGTCGCCAATAGCCTAGATGGGCCGTTGTGTCCTAGGGTCATTGCAGGTTCCGATGTGGGCCCTCGGTCCCATGCCAGCCCCCTCGAACCGGTCTAGGGTGAGGTGGGACACAAGCGAGGCGACTGGGGACTCCGAATGGGGCAGGCGGCACTCAGAACACCGCCCGCGTTGGTGGGGCCGGCGACCGGCTCAGGCGACACGGGCACTCCGTCGAGACGACGGGCGGTCCACAAACACGTGCAGGTGCGCGAGTACGTCCGCGAGCTCCTCGAGGGTGCCGAGGCCGGCACCCCCGCCCCCTCCGAACGTGAGCTGGTCCACCGCTTCGGGGTGGCCCGGATGACCGTGCGCCAGGCGCTCGACGCCCTGGTCACCGAGGGGATGCTCGAGCGGGTGCCCGGACGCGGCACCTTCGTCGCGCAGCGCAACACCCAGCCCACGGCTGCCCTGAGCAGCTTCACCGAGGACATGCGACGCCGGGGCCGCCAACCCTCCAGCCAGAACCTCCTGGCGCGGGTCGAGTCGGCCGGGCCCGGGGTGGCTCGGGCGCTGGAGATCGCCGAGGGCGACCCGGTCGTGCACTGGCAGCGGCTGCGCTGCGCCGACGGCGCTCCGGTCTGCCTGGAGAATGCCTACCTCAACGCCGAGCTCGTGCCGGGGCTGGTCGAACGGCTGCCGGAGTCGCTCTACGAGGAGCTCTCGCGTCGCGGGCTCGCGCCGACCTGGGGTGAGGACTCCATCGAGGCCGCGGTCGCCACGACGATGGAGGCCAAGATCCTCGACGTGGCCGCCGGCGCGCCGGTGCTGCGCGTGGCCAGGCTGACCTGCTCCGAGTCCGTCCCGGTCGAGGTCTCCCGCTCCATCTACCGCGCCGACCGCTACACCATGTGGGTGCCCCTCCAGCGCGGTGACGACAGCGCCTGACCCACGGCCAGCGCCAGCGCCCCGGGCGCCTGCGGGGCTCCTGCTCGCCGCGGGGGCGGGCCGCCGGATGGGCCGACCCAAGGCGCTCCTGACCACCGACGACGGTGACCCGTGGGTGGTGCGAGGAGCCCGCTCGATGCTGGTCGTGGGATGCACCCCCGTCGTCACCGTGCTCGGCGCCGGCCACGACGAGGCCGAGCTGCTGCTGCGCTCCGCCCCCGACTGCTCCGAGGTCGACGTGGTCCTCGCCGAGGACTGGGACGAGGGCATGGGGGCCTCGCTGCGAGCAGGCCTCGAGCACCTGCTGGGCACCGCCCCGGAGCAGGTGAGCGCCACCATGGTGATGCTCGTCGACCTGCCCGACGTCGGCGGGGCCGTGCTCCAGCGGGTCGCCTCGGTGTGGGCCGCCCGCGGCAAGCGCACCGAGCGAGCCGCGGCCCTGCTGCGCGCCACGTACGACGGGCGGCCGGGTCACCCGGTCGTGCTCGGCCGCGACCACTGGGCGCCGGTGCTGGAGACGCTCCACGGCGACGCGGGTGCCCAGCGCTACCTGTCCGGTGTGGACATCCGCCGTAGGGTCGAGGCCGTGGAATGTTCGGACCTTGCCACCGGTCGCGACCTCGACCGACCCGACGGAGACGACGAGTGAGCCACCTCCCGGAGTCGCCGGCTGAGCTCTCCGAGCGACTCGCGACCACCGGCTACCTGTGCGACGACGCCCTGGCGACCGTCGGATTCCTCGCCGGCGCGCTCGGGCGCCCGCTGCTGCTCGAGGGCGAGCCGGGCACCGGCAAGACCGCCCTCGCCGAGGCGCTGGCCGAGGGGCTCTCGCTGCCGCTGGTGCGGCTGCAGTGCTACGAGGGGATCGACGCCTCCCAGGCGCTCTACGACTGGGACTTCCCGCGCCAGATCCTGCACCTGCGCGCGGTCGAGGCCGTCCACGGCTCCGGCTCCGACCGTGGCGGTGAGGAGCTGGAGGAGGTCGAGCGCGGCCTCTTCGCCGAACGCTTCCTGGTCTCGCGCCCGATCCTGCGGGCCCTGCGCGAGAGCCCCGTGGTGCTGCTGATCGACGAGATCGACCGGGCCGACGACGAGTTCGAGGCGTTCCTGCTCGAGGTGCTCTCCACCTGGCAGGTCAGCATCCCCGAGCTGGGCACCGTCGGCGCGGCGACGCCGCCGCTGGCCGTGATCACCTCCAACCGCACCCGCGAGGTGCACGACGCGCTCAAGCGGCGCTGCCTCTACCACTGGGTCGACCACCCCTCGCTGGAGCGCGAGCTGGCGATCGTGCGCTCCCGCGCCCCCCAGGTCTCCGAGGCGCTCGCCGAGCAGGTGGTCGCGCTGGTGCAGCAGCTGCGCACCGGCGTCGAGGGGGCCGAGCTGGTCAAGCCGCCGGGCGTCGCGGAGACCATCGACTGGGCGCAGGCCCTGCACCGACTGGGCACGGTGCGCCTCGACGTGGAGTCGGCCGCGCGCACCCTCGGGGTGGCGGTGAAGTACCGCGAGGACGCGGATCGCATCCGGGCCGCCCTCGACCGGATGCTGGCGGGCTGAGGTGGCCGCCCTGCTGGAGGCCGACACGGCGCTGCTCGGCTTCACCCGCGCGCTACGCGCCGCCGGCGTCGCGGTCACCCAGGACCGCGCGAGCACCTTCCTCCAGGCCACCGCCGCCGTCGGGCTCGGCGACCAGCAGGCCACCTACTACGCCGGCCGCGCCACCCTGTGCGCCTCGCCGGAGGACTTCGCGACCTACGACAAGGTCTTCTGGGCATGGTTCTTCGACGACGGGTCCACCGTCACCGGGCGGCGCCAGGAGCCGCCACTGCCGGTGCAGCAGGCCATGCTCAGCGACGACGACGGCTCCTCGGTCGATGCCGAGGGGTCGCAGGCGCCGATCCGCGCCGCGGCCAGCGACCTGGAGGTGCTGCGCCACCGCGACATCGCGACCCTCGACCCCTCGGAGAAGGCACGGCTGGGCCAGCTCTTCGGCCGGCTGCGACCGCGCGCACCCGAGCGGACGTCGTACCGTCGGCGCCCCGCGGCCCGCGGCCAGGTCGACCCGGCCCCGACGCTGCGTCGCGCCCTGGCCACGCTCGGGGAGCCGGTCGAGCTGCGCTCACGCAGCCGTGGGCGCAAGCAGCGCCGGGTGGTGCTGCTGGTCGACGTCTCGGGCTCGATGGCGATGTACGCCGACTCGCTGCTGCGGCTGGCGCACCGGGTCGTGCAGGAGGTGCCCGCCGAGGTGTTCAGCGTCGGCACCAGGGTCACCCGGCTGACCCGGGCGCTGCGGCTGCGCGACCCCGACCGGGCGCTGAGCGCGGCCGGTGACGTCGTGCCCGACTGGTCGGGTGGCACCCGGCTCGGTGAGGCACTCGCGGTCTACCTGAACCGCTGGGGGCGTCGTGGCATGGCCCGCGGCGCGGTGGTCGTGGTCTTCAGCGACGGGTGGGAGCGCGGCGACGCCTCGCTGCTCGGCGAGCAGATGGCCCAGCTGCACCGGCTGGCGCACGCCGTGGTCTGGGTCAACCCGCACAAGGGAACCGCCGGCTACCAACCTGTGCAGTCCGGGATGGCCGCGGCGCTCCCGTCGGTTGACCACTTCGTGGCCGGTCACTCGATGTCGGCCTTCGAACGGGTCCTGGAGGTGGTCGCCGATGCGTGAGGTGCTCGAGCAGCTGATGCCCTGGTGGGAGTCGGGCGAACAGGTCGGCATGGGCACGGTGGTCGCGACCTTCCAGTCCGCCCCCCGCCCTGCCGGCGCCTCGATGCTGGTCGGCCCGGACGGCTCGGCGGTCGGCTCGGTCTCCGGCGGCTGCGTCGAGGGCGCGGTCTACGACCTCGCCGAGACCGTCCTCGCCGACGGGGCTCCGGTGCTCCAGCGCTACGGCATCTCCGACGAGGTCGCCGAGGGGGTCGGGCTCACCTGCGGCGGCATCCTCGACGTCTACGTCGAGACAGTCTCACGCGAGACCTTCCCGCAGCTCGGAGAGATCCACGCCGACATCGAGGCCGGACGCCCGGTCGCCGTCGCCACCTGCGTGGAGCACCCCGACCCGTCGTACGTCGGGCGGCGGATGCTGCTGCGCCCCACGACGCAGGACGTCTCTGTGGCGGGCTCGCTCGGCTCGCCGCGCATCGACGACGCCGTCCGCGACGACGCCCTGGGGCTGCTCGCGGGCGGTCACAGCGCGACGCTGACCTACGGGCCGGACGGCGAGCGGCGCGGTGAGGGGATGCGGGTGTTCGTGTGGGCGTTCGCCCCGCCGCCGCGGATGATCGTCTTCGGTGCGATCGACTTCGCCGCCGCGGTCGCGCGGGTCGGCGGCTTCCTGGGCTACCACGTGACCGTGTGCGACGCCCGTCCCGTCTTCGCCACCGCCACCCGCTTTCCCGAGGCCGACGAGGTCGTGGTGACCTGGCCGCACCGCTACCTCGCCGCCGAGGCGAAAGCCGGGCGCATCGACTCCCGCACGGTGCTGACAGTGCTCACCCACGACCCGAAGTTCGACGTGCCGCTGCTCGAGGTCGCGCTGCGGCTGCCCGAGGTCGGCTACATCGGCGCCATGGGCTCGCGCCAGACCCACGAGGACCGGCTCGACCGGTTGCGGGAGGCCGGTGTCAGCCAGGCCGAGCTGGAGCGGATGTCCTCCCCGATCGGGCTCGACCTCGGCGCGCGGACGCCGGAGGAGACCGCGGTCTCGATCGCGGCCGAGATCATCGCGCTGCGCTGGGGCGGCGCAGGCACCCGCCTGGCCGACACCTCCGGCCGGATCCACCACGACGGCTAGCTCGCCGCCCTGCTCACCGCCCCCCGCCCCCGCGCAAATCCGCCGCTGCCCTGCACGAATCGGCGAGAGACGACACCTCTCGGCACCCGATCTGCGTCGTACGTCGCCGATTCGCCTGGGGGGGCGGTGAGCAGGGCGGTTACTGCTCCGTGGCGCAGGTACGGGCGATGCGCTGGAGCTTGCGGCCGACGGCAGGGTCCCCGGCGGGACCGGTCAGGGCCGAGAGCGGGAGCTTCTCGACCGCCCGACCGGCGATGCAGCGCGCGACCGGGGCCGGGGCGCCGGCCTGGAGCAGACCGAAGCCGAGGTAGCTGCGCGACCCGGCGAGCTTGAGCGCCTGGCGGGAGGCGTCGTTGCCGAGCTCGGCGTCGTCGCCCGGGTCGCAGGACTCCAGCAGCAGCTCCTCGCCGTCGCGGCGCAGGCTCGCTGTCCCCTGCGGCCCGGCCTTCACCCAGCGCTGCAGGGCCTGCTGCATCGCCGAGGTGTCGGGCTCGGTGTCCCCGACGTACGCGAGCTGGACGCAGGCCTGGTCGTCGCGCTCGAAGGAGACGTAGGAGTCGCCGCCCCACCCGTCGACGACGTCGAGCGCGTCGAGCACCGGGATCCGCTCGGCGAGCACGAAGTACCAGCCGAGTGCGCCGAAGGAGCCGGAGTCGAACTTCTTCTCGCCGTCCGCCACGGTCAGCTCCTCGACCTCCGTGGCGTCCACGTCGCCGGTGAGAACCTCGAACGGGTCGAGCAGCACCGACTCGTGCTCGGGGGTGTCCTCGAAGAGGTCGTCGACGCCGTCGTTGCCCGAGTCCTCGGCCACCACCTGCGCCAGCGCCTCCCCCAGGACGTACGGCGCCCCGATGATGCTCTGCACCACCGTCGGCACCCCCTTGAGCTCGGCCCCGGCACCGGCCTGGTCCTTGCCCTCGGCGGCGGCGAGCCGGCGCCGCTCCTTCGCCGAGAGTGACTGGCGGTAGGCCGTCGCGACCCGCTCCGCGTCACCCTCGACGAGCGCGTCGTAGACCGACGCCGCGGTGGTGTCGGTGCCGTCCTCCTCCTCATCGCGTAGTTGCTCGAGCCGCGTGCCGATGTCGAACTGCTGGTCCTGCAGGGCGTGGGTGAGCTCGTGGACGAGGGTCGCGTGGACCGCGGGTGTGAGCTCGGTGCCCTTGACGGTGATCCGCTTGTCGTCGTCGGAGTAGTAGGCCAGCGTGCCGGCGCCGGAGGCCTGGTTGAAGGCCTTGAAGAGGTCGACGTCGCCGGAGATCAGGCCGAGGGCGCGCAGCACGCCGGTGAACTGCTTGATCTCCTCGCGGTCCTTCTCGTCGAGCTCGGCCTCGTCGGTGGTGACCTCCTTCTCGAAGTCCTCACCGGAGAGGAAGCGCACCTGCACCGGGTGTTTGAAGTCGAGGTCGCGCTGCTCCTCGACGGCCTCGACGAAGGGCAGCACCCGGCGGTCCCAGGTCTGCGGGTAGGTGCGCTCGCTGTCGCCGCCGCCCCCGGCCGGCAGGAACACCGCCGCGGCGCCGGCTCCGACGATCAGGGTCACGGCGATGCCGACCACCAGCCACCACCCGACGCGGCGGGATCGAGGGCTCATGCGCGGCCGACTCGTGCCGCGGGGCGGGAGGGTGTCACCGTGCGAAAGGTACAGGTGGGGCGCTGGCCCCAGCTGTCGAATGCTTGTCGAGACGTCGCTCGGGTTGTTCGCACATTTCGCTCTTGTGACGGGGCTCACAGCCGGGTAGACAGGGTGCCTGACATCTCAACAGTCGCCCCAGGAGGCTCGGATGCGCATCAGCGTCACCGTGGACGGTTCAAGGTACGACGACGACGTGGAGCCGCGGATGCTGCTGGTGCAGTACCTGCGCGAACGCCTGGGCAAGACGGGCACGGTGGTGGGTTGCGACACCAGCAACTGCGGCGCCTGCACCGTGCACCTCGACGGACGCAGCGTGAAGTCGTGCAACGTGCTCGCCGTGCAGGCCGACGGCGGCGAGGTGACCACGATCGAAGGCCTCGCTCAGAACGGTCAGCTGCACCCGATGCAGGAGGCGTTCCGCGACTGCCACGCCCTGCAGTGCGGCTTCTGCACCCCCGGCATGATCATGCAGGCCGTCGACTTCGTGAACACCCACTCCGACCCCAGCGAGGACCAGATCCGCGAGGGGCTCGAGGGCAACCTGTGCCGCTGCACCGGCTACCACAACATCGTCAAGGCCGTGCAGCAGGCGGCCGGGGCCACCTCGGGGAGCAACTCATGACCGCCACCGAGACAGAGATCGGCAAGGCCCGGCTCCGCAAGGAGGACCAGCGGCTGATCACCGGTCGCACCCGCTGGACCGACAACCTCCAGCTCCCGGGCATGCTGCACCTGGCGATGGTGCGCAGCCCCTTCGCCCACGCGAGGATCGCCTCGATCGACAAGTCCGCGGCCGAGCAGTCTCCCAACGTCGTCGCCGTGCTCAGCGGTGCCGACGTAGCCGACGACCAGGGCACGATGATCACCGCCTGGTCGGTCAACGAGGAACAGGTCAACCCCAACCACCCGCCGATCGCCGTCGACGAGGTCGCCTTCGCCGGCGAGGTGGTCGCGGTCGTCGTGGCCCGCACCGCCGCCGAGGCGCGCGACGCCGCCGAGCTGGTCGAGGTCGACTACGACGAGCTCCCGGCGGTCATGGACGCTCGCAAGGCGATCGAGGGCGGCGACCTGACGCACTCCTCCCTCGACAGCAACCAGGCCGCCGTCTGGCAGCTCGACTCCGCCGGTCAGGGCAGCGGGACCGCCATCGACGACGAGATCGCGAAGGCGCGCGAGGACGGCATCGTGATCGAGCGGGAGTACCGCCAGCAGCGCCTGATCCCCGCCTTCATGGAGCCCCGCTCGGTGGTCTGCGACCCGACCGGCGAGCAGATCGTGCTGACCAGCGCCACCCAGGTGCCGCACATCGTGCGGTTCGCCCTGGCCGCCACCACGGGTGTTCCCGAGTCGAAGATCCGCGTGGTCGCGCCCGACGTGGGCGGTGGGTTCGGCGGCAAGCTGGCCATCATCCCCGAGGAGTGGATCGCCTTCTGCGTCGCCCGCCGGCTCGGGCGCCCGGTCAAGTGGACCGAGACCAGGTCGGAGACGATGGTCGCCGGGCACCACGGCCGCGACCAGTGGCAGAAGATCACCCTGGCCGCCACCAAGGAGGGCAAGGTCACCGGCATGAAGGCCGACCTGCTCTGCGACATGGGCGCCTACGCCGCTCTCGTCGGCACGGGCGTCCCCGTGCTCGGCGCGTGGATGTTCGGCGGGATCTACAAGTTCGACGCCTACCAGTTCACGATGACCGCGGTGTACACCAACAAGACGTTCGTCGACGCCTATCGAGGCGCCGGACGCCCCGAGGCGACCTACGCCCTCGAGCGGACCATGGACGAGCTGGCCGCCGAGCTCGGCAAGGACCCGCTCGAGGTCCGCGAGATGAACTGGATCAAGCCCGACGAGTTCCCCTTCACGACCTCCGCGGGCATGACCTACGACTCCGGCAACTACGAGGCCGCCACCGAGCGGGCCAAGGAGCTCTTCGGCTACGACGAGCTGCGCGCCGAGCAGCAGCAGCGACGCGAGAGCAACGACCCGGTGCAGCTGGGGATCGGCATCTCGACCTTCACCGAGATGTGCGGCCTCGCGCCCTCGCGGATCCTCGGACAGCTCAACTACGCCGCCGGCGGCTGGGAGCACGCCGACATCCGGATGCTGGCCACCGGCAAGGTCGAGGTGCTCACCGGCGTCTCCCCGCACGGCCAGGGTCACGAGACCGCCTGGTCGCAGATCGCCGCCGACAAGCTCGGGGTGCCCTTCGAGGACATCGAGGTGCTCCACGGTGACACCCAGATCAGCCACCGCGGCATGGACACCTACGGCTCCCGCTCCCTCGTGGTCGGGGCCGAGGCCCTGACCCGTGCGGCCGACAAGGTGATCGAGCGGGCCAAGCCCTACGCGGCGCACCTGCTCGAGGCCTCCGAGGACGACCTGGAGTTCGGCGCCGGTCGGTTCTCGGTCAAGGGCACCGACCAGGGCGTCACCATCCAGGATGTCGCCATGGCCGCGTTCACCGGGCACAACCTGCCCGACGGCGCCGAGCCCTCGATCGACGGCTCGGCCACCTTCGACCCGGAGAACTTCTCCTTCCCACACGGCACCCACCTGTGCGCGATGGAGGTCGACACCGAGACCGGCGCGACGAAGATGCGCAAGTACGCCTGCGTCGACGACATCGGCAACGTCATCAACCCGATGATCGTCGAGGGGCAGGTCCACGGGGGACTCGTGCAGGGCATCGCCCAGGCGCTGTGGGAGGAGGCGGTCTACGACGAGTCGGGCACCCTGCTCAGCGGGTCGTTCGTCGACTACACGCTGCCGACCTCGGCCGACACGATCAGCTTCCTCACCGACCGGACCACCTCGCCGTCGACGTACACCTCGCTCGGCACCAAGGGCGTCGGCGAGGCCGGCACGATCGCCTCGACCCCGGCCGTGGTCAACGCGGTCGTCGACGCGGTGCGCCCCCTGGGCGTCAACGACATCGTCATGCCGTGCACCCCGGCCCGCGTCTTCGCCGCGATCCAGGACGCGAGCAAGGGCGGTGGGACACCCACCCAGGTGCAGGACCACTTCGAAGAAGGTGCCGGCAACGTCGATCCCGCCTCCGGCGCGGGTGAAGGAGCAGCCCAGTGATCCCCGCAGCCTTCGACTACGTCGCCCCGACCTCTCTGGAGGAGGCGCTGTCCGCGTTGACCGAGGCCGGCGACGACGCCAAGGTGATCGCCGGCGGGCAGTCCCTGCTCCCGGTGCTCCGGATGCGGCTCAACGCCCCCGACAAGGTCATCGACATCGGCCGGATCGACTCCCTGCGCGGCATCCGCGACGACGGCGACGCCCTGGTCATCGGGGCCACCACGACCTACCAGGACCTGCTGGACTCCAGCGAGGTCGGCGAGCACGCAGCCCTGATCCACCAGGTCGTGCACACCATCGCCGACGAGCAGATCCGTCACCGTGGCACCTTCGGTGGGGCCCTGGCCCACGCTGACCCGGCCGGGGACCCGGGCACCGCAGCCGTCGCGCTCGATGCCGAGCTGGTGATCACCGGCGCCGGTGGCGAGCGCACCGTGGCAGCCACCGAGTTCTTCCACGGCCTCTTCGAGACCGCGGTCGGTGACGACGAGCTGCTCACCGCCGTACGCATCCCCAAGCTCACCGGGTGGGGAGCCCACTACGAGAAGTTCGTGCGGGTCTCCCACCAGTGGGCCATCGTCGCTGTCGCGGCGACCGTCAAGGTCGAGGGCGGCAGCATCAGCGAGGCCCGGGTGGCGCTGACCAACATGGCCGACAAGCCGCTGCGCGCAACCTCGGTGGAGCAGGCCCTCGCCGGGTGCAGCCTCGAGGAGGCTGCGGTGCGCGACGCCTGCGCGTCCGCAGCCGACGGCACCTCACCGCCGACCGACCTCAACGGCGACGCCGACTACCGCAAGCAGATCGCCCCGGTGCTCACCCGCCGGGCCGTGCTCGCTGCGGCAGGGGCGTGAGCCGGTGGAGCTGAAGCACAGCTTCACCGTGCCCGCCTCGCTGGAGGAGACGTGGGAGGCATTCGGCGATCTGGCATCGGTCGCCGAGTGCTTCCCCGGTGCCACGGTCACCGAGTCCGACGGCGACATCTTCAAGGGCAACGCCAAGGTCAAGCTCGGCCCGGTCGCGATGCAGTACTCCGGGCAGGGTCAGATCCTCGAGCGCGACGACGCCTCCCACACCATGCGGCTGGAGGCCAAGGGCAAGGACAAGCGGGGCAACGGCACCGCCGGCGCCACCGTGTCCATGTCGTTCAGCCCCGCCGGTGAGGGCGCCTCCACCGTCGAGGTGAGCACCGACCTCGCGATCACCGGCAAGCCGGCGCAGTTCGGCGCGCGGATGATGCAGGAGGTGTCGGACAAGCTGCTCGGCCAGTTCGTCGACTGCCTCCAGCACCGCGTGGGGTCCTCGGGTGGGGCCGCGGAGGCTGAGGCTGACTCGGCGCCTTCGGCACCGGACCCGACACCGCCGGCGGAGGCAACCACCCCTCCGGTCGCTCCTCCCTCCGGGGGGCCAGGCCCCTCCACGCCTACGCCGGCGGCATCGGGCCCGGCACCTGGCGCCGAGTCAGCCGCAGCCTCCGCTGCTGTCTCCGAACGGGGTTCACGCTGCCGGGGGTGCTCCGGTGTCGGGGGGAAAGCCTCCGGCGGGGTCGGACGACGCGTTGGACCTCGGCGCGACGGTGCTGCCGGTGCTGCTGAGGATGTACTCCAAGCAGATCGCGGCTGCGCTCGGACTGCTGGTCGTCATCGCCTGGCTGTGGCGGCGGCGCGACTGAGCGAGCGCCTCACGACCCGACGCGGACCAGGCCCGACTCGTAGGCCAGCACGACCAGCTGGGTGCGGTCGCGCAGGTGGTGGTGGTTCAGCACCTCGCTGACGTACCCCTTCACCGTCGACTCCGCCAGGTGCAGGGCCTCGGCAATCTCCTGGTTGCTCAGGCCCTGCGCCACCAGCCGTACGACGTCGGCCTGCCGGTCGGTGAGCGAGAGCAGCTCGGGTCGCGGTCGGCTCTGGTGGTCGAGGTGGGCCTCGATCAGGCGGCGCGTGATGCTGGGCGCCAGCAGCGAGTCCCCGGCCGCCACAGCGTGGATGCCGGCCCAGAGCTGGTCGCGCGGCACGCTCTTGAGCAGGAAGCCGCTCGCTCCCGCCCGGAGTGCCTCGTAGACCACCTCGTCGACCTCGACGGTCGTCAGCATCAGCACCCGGGTAGGCAGGCCCGCCTCCATGATCGTGCGGGTCGCCTCGATCCCGTCCGTGCCGGGCATCCGCACGTCCATGAGCACCACGTCCGGGGTGCAGCGGCGGACGGCGGCTACGGCGCTCGCACCGTCCGTGGCGGTCTCGACGACCTCGAGCTGCGGGTCGGTCGCGACGATCGCGGCGAGGCCCTCGCGCACCAGCGCCTCGTCGTCGGCGACCACGACCCGGATCACGACGTGGCCCCCGGGAGACTGACCCGCAGCGTGAAGTCGCCGTTCTCCTCGGTCAGGGTCTCCAGCCTCCCGCCCAGACTGACGACCCGTTCGCGCAGGCCGACCAGCCCGCGGCCGCTCCCGCCGTACGAGCTGGCGCGACGGCGGCCGGTGCTGACGACCGCGACGTCGAGACCCGCGTCGGAGTGCGCCAGGCGGATCCGCACCCGGCTCCCCGGCGCGTGGCGCAGCGCGTTGGTCAGTCCCTCCTGGACGACGCGGAAGGCGCACGCCTCGGTCTCCGGCTGGAGGGCCGAGGACGGGCCTTTGCTGGTCACCTCGACCGCGAGGCCTGCTGAGCGGGCGCCCTCGACCAGCGCCGGGATCCGCTCGAGCCCGGCCTCCCGCGCGACCTGGTCGCGCTCCGGGTCGCGCAGCACGTGCAGCATCCGGTCGAGCTCCACCAGCGCCTCGCGGCTTGCGTCCCCGATCGCCTCGAGGCTGCGGCGGGCCGCCGCGGGGTCCCGCTCGATCACGGCCTGCCCGGCCTCGGCCTGCACCGCGACCAGCGTCACCGCGTGGGACACCACGTCGTGCAGCTCGCGGGCGATCCGGCGTCGTTCGGCCTCCACCGCCTCGGCGGCCTGCTCGTCGCGGGCCAGCGACTCCAGCCGCAGCGTCTCGAGGTCGAGGTGGCGGCGGCGCACCGTGAGGCCCAGCCCGGTGGGGAGCGCCACGAACAGCAGCAGGGTCGGTGCCACGTTGGACACCGAGTCGGACGGGTCGGTCGCGATGGCGGTGGCGACCGCCATGCAGAGCAGCACGGTCCCCGTGACGGTGTCCCGTGTGGGGGAGTACGCCGCCAGCGAGAACCCCGCCACGATCAGCGCCAGGAGCACCCCCGTGGCCTCCGGCGACTCGAACAGCAGCGACTGCGCGGTCAGCCCCGCGGCGACCACGCCGACGCAGACCAGCGGGTGGGTGCGCCGGACCAGCAGGCCCACGATCGTCACCACCGCGTACGCCACGTGGACACCGGCCGACGGCGTCGTGTCCGCCACCAGCTCGGCCACGACGACGGCGACCAGCAGCACCGTCAGCGCGACGTCGCGCACGGACGTGGCCGTAGAGAGCCCGGGCCGGGGTGACCGCATCCGCTCACGCTAGCCGGATCCTCGTCGCTCGTGACCCTCCTGGAGTCGGGTCACAGACCCTCCGTGGGGTGGTCAAGGTCTGCCCTGGCGGCGGTGACGCGACGGCGCGCCGACTTCTAGCGTCAGCGACAAGTATTGACGCTCGTCCACAGGAGGCACCCATGACCACCGACACGATTCAGGAGACGAAGCCCCGTCGCACCGTCTCCGCCTATCTGACCCTCGCTGCCGGCGCGATGTTCGTGGTCGTGCCGCTGGTGGTGCAGCTCGTCTCCAGCGACGCCTTCGCGCTGATGGGGCTTGCCGGTCTCATCTTCCTGGCGGCGCTGCCGGGGCTGCGGCGGGTGCAGGGCGGCGCCGACGGGCGCAGCGGGCTGTGGGGGCTGCGACTGACGATGGCCGGGCTCGGCTCGCTGGTGGTGCTGGTCCTCTCCGGTGACGCGATCGACGCGGTCGTCAGCGGGGGCGCCCAGGACGTCGCCGAGCTGCTCTTCGCGCTGGTCGGGGCCGCGGCCGGTCTAGCTCTGCTGGTCGGGGTGGTGCTGTTCTCGGTGGGGATGACCCGGGCCAAGGTGTTCCCGTCGGCGGCGATCTGGGTGTTCCTCGGGGCGATGGTGATGGCGCTGGTCAGCGAGTCCTTCGAGCAGTCGCTGCGTGGCTCGGTGCCGTGGCTGGCCGATGCCCTGCCGCCGCTGGGCTTCATGGTCGCCGGGGTTGGGCTGCTCGCGATCGGCCGCTCGGCCCTGGCGGTGTCGCGGCGCTGACCGACCGGCTCCTAGGCTGGCGTGATGGCTGAGTTCACCGGATTCCCGGTCGCGGCGCTGGACTTCTACGACGACCTCGAGGCCGACAACACCAGGTCGTTCTGGGCAGAGCACCGAGGTGTCTACGAGGAGTCGGTGAAGGCGCCGATGGTCGCGCTGACCACGGCGCTGGAGCCCGAGTTCGGTGAGCCGAAGGTGTTCCGGCCGCACCGCGACGTGCGCTTCAGCAAGGACAAGACGCCGTACAAGACCCACCAGGGCGCGTTCGTGCCGGCAGGCCCGGCGACGGGGTGGTACGTCCAGGTCTCCGCGGGTGGGGTGATGGTCGGGGTCGGCTTCTACGACGCCCCGGCACCGCGGCTGGCCGCGATCCGCGCGGCGATCGCCGACGAGCGCACCGGCGCCGAGCTCGAAGGGCTGGTCGGCGCCCTGACCGGCGACGGGTGGGAGCTCGGCGGCGAGGCGGTGAAGACCGCGCCGCGCGGCTACTCCGTGGACCATCCGCGGATCGAGCTGCTGCGGCACAAGTCGATGACGCTGGCGCGCAACTACGGCTTCCCCGAGGAGATCCACACCCCTGAGCTGCTGGCGTGGGTGCGCCGCGACTGGCGCGCGGCGACGCCGTTCGTCGACTGGGTGGTCGACCACGGCGGCTGACCGGCCGGTCACGGGCAGTCACGGCCGGACATGGGAGGAGCCGGGACACCCGACACGGCATCCCGGCCCGACCGGTCGCACCAACCGGTCTGTATCCCCCCAGCCACAACCCGCCGAAGCGGGCTGCGGCCACAGGTTCGCATCAGGAGCGCATCAGTAGCGCATCAAGCCCGGCCCCTCGTCGCCGGGGCCGGCGCAGCGCTAGATTCGGTCGGGTGACGGGGGATTCGATCCGGGTGAGCCTGCTGGACTCTCCCGAGGTCACCAGGGGTGGCGAGCGCATCGCTGGGCCCGCGCTGCGCGGCCCGCGGGGCATCAGGTGCCTGGCCGCGCTGGCCGAGCGCGCCGGCAGACCGGTGGCGCGCGAGCAGCTCGCGGACGCGGTCTGGGGCGACCCGCTGCCGCCGTCGTGGCGCAACAACCTGCGCACCCTGGTCAGCCACCTGCGCACCGCGCTCGGCGACACCACGATCGAGGGCACCCCCGACGGCTACCAGCTGCAGATCCCCGAGGAGCTCGTCGACCTCGTCGCGCTGCGCCACCAGGTGGCCCGGGTGGAGGCGTCAGCCGCGCCGCAGGCGTGGGCCCTGGCGAGCGCTGTCCTGCCCGTCACCGAGGGCCAGCCGATGCGCGGACACCACGGCGCCTGGGTGGAGTCGGTGCGTGCCGAGGTCGGCGACCTGCGCCGACGGCTGGTTCAGAGCGGGGTGAGCGCCGCGCTCGAGCTCGGCCGGCACCGCGACGCCGAGCGGCTGGCACGTGACCTGGTGGCCGACAACCCGCTGCGAGAGGACGCCCACCGGCTGCTCATGCGCACCCACGTCGCCGCGGGCAACCTCGGGCTCGCGGTGGCGGCGTACGAGGAGTGCCGCCAGGTGCTCGACGAGTCGCTCGGGATGACGCCGTCGCCGCAGACCGAGGCCCTCTTCCTGGAGCTGCTGCGCACCCCCGGCGAGGGGACCTCACCTCCGCCGCACCGCCGCCGGTCGGTCGCCTACGCGATGTCCAACGCGCAGGAGGCGCTGGCGAGCCAGGGGTACGCCGAGGCCGCGCTGGCTGCCTCACGCGGCCTCGCACTGCTCGACGCCGGCGACGACGACCCCGCTGCCCGTCACCAGCTGGCGACCACGCTGGCCTCGGCGCGCCGGCACCTGGGCGACCCGGAGGGCCGGCTCTCGCTGCGGCGACTGATCGCGGAGGCGCTCGGCCGCGGCGACGCCCAGGGTCTCGCCTCGGCGGCGCTGGCGCTGACCGGCGGCGGCTTCACCAGCGACGAGGCGTGGGTGGACGACTCGCTGCTCGAGACCTACCAGGCGACGCTGGAGGCGCTGCATCCCGACGACCTGGCCCAGCGCGGCCGGGTGCTCGGCCACCTCGCCACCGCCCTCAGCTGGAGGCAGGACGGCCCGACCGGTCGCGCCACCGCCGAGCTGGCCGAGGACGCGGCCCGGCGCAGCGGCGACGACGCGGCCCTGCTCAGCACGCTGTGGAGCCGTCGCCGCGCGGTCGGCGGGACGCTCGACGTCGCGCTGCAGCAGCGCATCGACGGGGAGATGATCCAGCTGGGGCGGGCGAGCGGCGACCCGACGGCGCAGGCCCGAGCCCTGATGCACGCGGTCGTCACCAACATCGAGCGCGGGCGCGACGCCGACCTCGAGTCGCTGCTCGACCAGGCCGTCGCGGCCGGGCGTGAGGCCCAGAGCGCAGCGTCGGCACATTCGCTGGGCTACACCCGGGCAGCCCTCGCGCTGCTTCGCGGCGACCTGGTCGCCGCGACCGTCCTCGCCGAGGAGGCGGCCTCGGCCGGACGCACGGCGGGGTTGGAGCTCCCCGTCGTCGAGGCGATCCGGCTGGTGCAGATGCTCGCGGTCTGGGAGGAGAACGAGCAGGTCGCCGCCCACCGCGACCACCTGGTCGGCTTCTTCGGGGCCGCTGGTCTGCCGGAGTGGAGCAGCGTCGTCGCGCGCGTCGAGGCGATCGCCGGTGAACGAGAGGTCGCCTGCGAGCACCTGCGCCGGTACGTCGACCGGACCCTGGAGACGGGGCCGACGATGATCAACCCGGTCGCGCTCATGGCCTGGAGCGCCCGCACGGTGCTGCTGCTGGGCGATGCGACCAACGCGGCGCGGCTCTATCCGGTGCTGGCGCCGTACTCGGGACTGGGGTCCTACGTCGCGCACTTCGCCGGGCCGGTCGACCTCGCCCTGGCCGAGCTGGCGCTGACCACGGGGGAGCGGGAGCTCGCGGCACGGCACGCATCGGCGGCGGTGGACTTCTGCGCTCGGCTGGGGGCGCCGCTGCTGCAGGCGCGGGCGGAGCGCCTCAGGGGCTGAGGCGGCCGAGCGGTGCCATCGGGATGCCGCTGACCTCGCAGAACCACACCGGGTCGGGTCCGCCGATCTCAGGCTGGATGTAGAGCGCGTGCGGTGCCTCGTCGAGGTCGCACGCCTGGCACAGCGGCCAGCGGCCGATCTCGTCGAGCAGTGCGTCCTGCACGTCCTGGGCGACCAGACCGGCGACGAAGACCTTGCCCTCGGGCCACTGCTCGGCCCACCAGCGGCGCGCCTCGACGGCGTCCTCGAGCAGCGAGACGACGTGGGGGTCGGCGATCCCGGTGGACACCAGGTCGTGCAGCACGAGCGCACGAGCAGTGACGGCCGGATCCACTCCTCGACCCTAGCCCCGACCCCAATCGAGGCCGCGTCGCGACGCAACGAGCCGCCCTCGACTCGCGGGGGACGTGTCCGGCCTAGCCCATTCGGGTCATGGAGCTGGGTAAAGACCCAGGTTACTGTCGGGTCTTGATGCCCTGGGGGGCAGACGTCCATGGAGGCGTGCCAGACATGCGAGTTCTGGTAGTGACCGAGATACGCCTGTACCGCGACGGCGTGGCCGACGCCCTGCGGCAGATGACGGACGTCGAGGTCGCGGTCACCGCAGCCGGCGGCGAGAGCGCCGTGCTCGCTGCACGCCGCAACGAGTGCGACTTCGTGCTGCTCGACATGGCCCTGCGCAACAGCCCCGGCGTGGTCGAGGCACTGCTGGCGGCCCGTCCCTCGATCAAGGTCGTCGCCCTGGGCGTGCCCGAGGACAGCCCTGACGTCGTGGCGTTCGCCGAGGTCGGGATCTGTGGCTACGTCTCCCGCGACGCGAGCCTGGCCGAGCTCGCTGCGGCGCTGCGCACCGCGAGCCGGGGTGAAGCCCCTGTCCCGGCACGGATGGCGGCCGGTCTGCTGCGCCACATCGCCGGTCAAGCGCGCGAGCGGCAGTCCGGCGTCGTGCCCCACCAGCTCACCCCGCGCGAGCGGGAGGTGCTCAGCCTGATGGACAACGGCCTGACCAACCGCCAGATCGCCCGCGCCCTGGACCTGCAGCTGTCCACCGTGAAGAACCACGTCCACAACGTGCTCACCAAGTACGGCGTCCCCGGCCGGGGCGACGTCACGGCGCTGCGTCACTCGCGCGGCGCCGGTTGCAGCTGAGGGCTCGCAGCACCAGTACCTTCTCGCCACAGGATCCAGATCCCAGGACCCGCCCGCGCGAGGACTGGATCCAGATCCACGGTCCTCGGTCACCTCGGGCAGGCCCAAGGGCCCGGTCGGGGGAGTGGGCCGGTGGACCGGCTTTGGATCCACCGGCCGATTGTGTCTCCATCTCCACGGGCGCCTACTGGCGGCGAGGAGGTGCGCCGCGTGGAGGACGACAGTGGGAATCGACTGCGAGTGGCGCTCGTGGGCTGCTCGGGGATGCTGGGCGAGATCATCGAGAAGGCCGTCACCGGCGAACCCGACCTCGCCGTGGTGGCTGACGTCGCGGCACCGGCGGGCGACCTGCCCGACCTGGACGCCGACATCGTGCTGTGGAACAACGCCGACGAGTCGGCGGTGGGGCGTTGGCTCTCACGCAACCCCCAGTGCAACGCCCGGTTGATCGCCACCCTGGGGGACGGGCAGGACGCTGCGCTGTGGGAGCTGGTCCCTCGGCGCACCGAGCTCGGAGCGCTCTCGACCCGGAGCCTGGTGGAGACGATCCGCTCCCAGGCCGGAGGCGGTCGATGATCACCGCGATCAGGGCCGCCAGCCGCACCCTGGCCGACTTCCTGCAGGCGCAGTACGAGAGCGACCCGGACCTGGGCTCGTCGTTCTCCGGGGGCGGCACCTTGGGGGTCTACCTCAACACCCCCGCCCAGATGACGGGCACCCGCTCCGGGCTGTCGGTGTGGCTCTACCGGGTCACCCGGGACCCGAGCACGCTGAACCGTCCCCCCGAGCGGATCGGCCCGACCCGGGTCAGGCCGGCACCGCTGCCGGTGCGGCTGCACTACCTGCTCACGGCGGTGATCAACTCCAACGCCTCGGACTCCCCGGGGACCGAGCAGGTCATCCTGGGCAAGGCGCTGCAGGCGCTGCACGACCGCCCGTCCCTGACCGGGGTGGACCTCAAGGACGACTTCGAGGGCACACAGGCCGTGGTCACCAGCCGCTTCGAGTCGCTGACCATCGACGAGCTGGGTCGGATCTGGGAGGCGCTGGCCACCTCCTACCGCACCTCGGTGTCCTACGAGGTCACCGTGGTCGACATCGAGGCGCCGGTCCAGGAGGTCTCCGGGCCACCGGTCGAGGTGCCGCTGCTCGAGCCGGCCGTGATCGTGGGTGCGCCGTGACCCGTTCCACCGTGGTCACGAACCACGTCCGCTACACCGTCAGCGGGCTCGAGCCGCGAGCGCGGGGCGCGATCGTCCAGGCCCTCGTCTCCGCGCAGGTCGTCGACGCCCTCACCGGGGCGTCGATCGAGTCGGCGAGCATCCGCACGCAGGTCCGCGGGCTTCGCGCGCGCACCGCGTCCGGCGGGTTCGTCGGGCTGGTCGGTGACCCCGGCCGGGTGCTGCCCGCCCTGGCCACCACGGCGTACGACGTCGAGGTGGCGATCGGTGCCGAGGGCTACCTCGAGCGGGAGGAGACCGTGGCGTTCGCGGTGCAGCCGGGGTTCCCGGCGACGTTCGACGCGGCCCGGCTCGGGGTGCGCGCGCTGCACCCCTCCCCGGTCGCGCTGCGCGTCGGCAGCTACGAGCTCGACTCGAGCAACCGGGTCGTGCCGCTGGGGGCGGCCGACGTCTCGGTGACCGGCCACTGGCGCTCGGTGGCCGACCTGCCCGACCCGGCCGCCACGACGGCGCTGCTCGCGGTGGCCGGCGGGCTCAGCGCGCCTCGCCCCCTCGGTGCCACGCTGGACGTGCCCACCCTGAGCACCCCGGCCGAGCCGGCGCGGGTGCTGACCGCGCCGGTCGACGCGGGCACCACCCGGCTGCCGGTCAGCTACGTCGGGGCCCTGGTCGTCGGCGACCTGGTGGGCCTCGACCTGGCCGACCCCGAGCGTGCCGAGTGGGTCGAGGTGGTCTCGGTCGAGGGACCGGCCGACCCGCTGTCCCCGTCCGAGCTGGTGCTGGGCTTCGCGCTGCGGGCAGGCCACGCGCAGCACAGTCCGGTGCAGCGGATCCTCGCGACACCGGCGGCACCCTCCGCGTCGCTGGTCGCGGAGGCCGTCGCAGGGGACCACACCCTCGTCCTCAGCACCCTGAGCGGCCTCGGGACGGGGCAGGTGGTCCGCGTCGCCGGTGGTGCGGCGCCCGCGGAGTTCCGCAGCATCGCTCGCTACGAGCTGAGCACCGACAGCGACGGGCAGGGACGGTTCCCGCCCATGACGGGGGTGGCCGCCGTCGCGGTCACCGCCACCTCTGGCGGCCTCGGCGCCGACGCCCGGGTCACCCTCACCCCGCCCTCATCCCCAGCAGTGGACCTGACGCTCACCTGAGCGCCGAGCCCTACGAGACATCGGAGGACCAGATGCCTGAATACCTCGCCCCCGGCGTGTACGTCGAAGAGGTCGACACCGGCGCCAAGCCCATCGAGGGCGTCAGCACCAGCACCTGCGGCATGGTCGGTGTCGCCGAGCGCGGCCCGGTCGACGTGCCGGTGCTGGTGACCAGCGTGGGGGAGTACTCCCGGTGGTTCGGAGGGGGGCTGCGCGCCGGCGACGACTACGGGGAGCACCGCTACCTGCCCCACTCGGTCGAGGGGTTCTTCACCAACGGCGGGCGCCGGGTCTACGTCGTCCGCGTGCTCGACACGGCGGCCACGCGCGCGGCCTCGCCGCTCTTCGACCGGGGCGACGCCTCGTCGGTGGCGACCGCCCTGCTGCGCTCTGCCGGCGAAGGCACCGGGTCCGCCGCCGCGCCGCCGCCGCTGGTGGTGCTGCCCAGCACCGGGCTCGGGGCCGGGGACTGGGTGCGGGTCGGGGACGGGAGCGCCGCGGAGTACCGCCAGGCCGCGGGCGCGCCGGTCGCATCGACCGCCGTCGTCGCCGTCGACCTTCCGCTGGCCCGCTCCCACCCCGCGGGGGAGACCGCCGACGAGCTGGCCCGGGTCGCGGACTCGGCGTTCACCCTGGTGGGGGCCGCGGAGGCCGGCGACACCGGCGTCGTGGTCCAGGGCGCCAGTGCCGACATCGGTGCGCTCGCCGCCGACACGGTGCTCGAGATCGGCGCCGGGGTGTCGGCTGAGTACCGAGTGGTGCGCCAGGTCAGCGGGGTGAGCGTGGTCAGTGGGACCGACTCCACGGCTCGGCTGCGGCTGGACGCGGCCCTGGTCTCGGCGTACGACGACGGCGGCGCGGTGACCTCGATCGACGTCTCGGGCGCGCCGGTGCAGTCCGCCACCGTCGAGTCCGCCTCCGCCGGGTCGGTGCTGTTCTACGTCGACGACACCCAGGGTGACTTCGACGACCGGACCCACCTGGTGGTGCTCGGAACCGGCGCCACCCGCGAGGTGCGCCGCATCGGTGAGCTCGACGAGCTCTCGATCGCTCCCGGAGCCCTCGACGACTACGAGGCCGGCAGCCTGGTCGAGGCGGTCGAGTTCGCCGCGGCGCGCACGCTGTCGGCCAACGTGGCTGCCGGCGAGACCGAGCTGGTCCTCCAACCGGGCGAGACCGAGGGCCTGGTGGCGGGCCAGGACCTCGTGGTCGACCCGGGCGGCACCCCGCAGACGGTGACGATCGTGTCGGTCCTCGCCGACGGCGCGACCCTGGGCGTCACGCCGGTCGGCGCCAACGCCTCCTCCGGTGACGAGGTCGCCCCGGCGCCGAAGCAGACGACCGCCGCGGTCGCGACGGGCGGGAAGGTGCTGGCGCTCGACGACCGGCTCGGCGTGGCCGAGGGCGCCCTGCTGCGCGTCGACAGCGGAGCAGGGGAGCAGGTCGTCACCGTGGTGTCGCTGCCTGCCCTGAGCGGCGTCGCGCCGGACTCCGGCAACGTCGTGGTGACCCCGGGGCTCGCGACGGCCGCGGCGTCCGGCGCGAGCATCGAGCTGCTCGGCGACGCCGAACGGGTCGGCGGGCGCCAGGTGACCGCGCTGGTGCTGGGTGCGGCCACAGGCGCCGAGGACCTGCTCGTCGGCGACGGTGACTCCTTCGCGCTCGGCGAGACGGTCCGTCTCACCACCCTCGGCGGCGACGTCAGCTTCCACACCCTGACCCAGGCCGCGGCGACGGTCACGCCGGAGGAGCTGACGCTGAGCACGGCGCTGGCGCGCTCCCACCCGGCGGGTTCCACCGTGGTGCAGCGGGGCCAGCTGATCGACGTGGAGGCCCTCGACGCCGGGTCCTGGGGCAACCGGATCCGGGTGAGCCTCACCGATGCCGAGCCCGGGCTGGTCAGTCACACGACGATCGCGACCGTCGTCAACCCGCTCACGATCCGCCTCGCCTCCCGGTCGGGGGTCCAGGCGGGGACGGTGCTCGAGCTCAGCGACCCCGCCACGGGCGAGGTGCTCGACGGTCCCGTCAAGGTGCGCTCGGTGGACCGCGTCACCGGCAACATCGTGCTGGCCGGTGCCGGGCTGTCGGCGGCCCAGCAGGTGGTCGGCACCGCCGTGCGCTCGCGCGAGTTCACCCTCGAGGTGCTCCTGCTGCGCCAGCCCGACCCGGCCACGCCGTCGCGCAACGAGCAGGTGATCGACCGGGAGACCTTCCGCAACCTCTCCCTCGACCCGCGCCACAGCAACTACATCGAGAAGGTCATCGGCGACATCGACGGCCCCCTGCGCACGTGGGACCACCGCCCCGAAGGCGGCTCGCTCTACGTTCGGGTCCGGGACCTGGCCGCCGACCAGGCGGCGGCCGAGGCGGTGCGGCTCGGCCCGGAGGCACTGACCGACCGGCTGCCCACCGGCCGGGTGGTGCCGGCCCGGATGCGGCTCGAGCAGGTGATCGGCGACGACTCGGTCGGCACGCTGGTCGACGACCACTACCTCGGCGACGACAACGTCGACCCCGAGCTGCGCACCGGGCTGCAGAGCCTGCGCAACATCGAGGACGTCAGCATCGTCGCGGCGCCGGGGCGGGTCAGCGCACGGGTGCAGCAGGGGCTGATCGACCACTGCGAGCTGATGCGCTACCGCTTCGCCGTGCTCGACACCCCGCCGGCGCCACGTGACACGGTCACCGACGCGCAGAACCAGCGACAGCAGTTCGACTCCAAGTACGCCGCGCTGTACTACCCGTGGCTGACCATCCCCGACCCGTTCCCGGCGAACCTCGCCGACGTCCACGACTACCCGATCCCGCCGTCGGGTCACATGCTGGGCGTCTACGCCCGCACCGACATCGACCGGGGCGTGCACAAGGCGCCGGCCAACGAGGTGGTGCGCGGGATCACCGGGCTGCGCCGCAAGGTCAACAAGGAGCAGCAGGACATCCTCAACCCGTACCCGGTCAACGTGAACGTGATCCGCGACTTCCGCGACAACAACCGCGGCATCCGGGTGTACGGCGCCCGGGTGATCACCTCCGACCCGGACTGGAAGTACGTCAACGTGCGGCGGTTGCTGATCTTCCTCGAGGCCTCGATCGAGCGCGGCCTGCAGTGGGTCGTCTTCGAGCCGAACGCCGAGCCGCTGTGGGCGCGGGTGGGCCGCACGGTCGCGAACTTCCTCACCGTGGTCTGGCGCTCCGGCGCACTCGAGGGGACCAAGCCCGAGGAGGCGTTCTTCGTGCGCTGCGACCGCACCACGATGACCCAGACCGACATCGACAACGGGCGCCTGATCATCCAGGTCGGCGTCGCGCCGGTGAAGCCGGCCGAGTTCGTGATCGTCCGCATCGGGCTGTGGACCGCCCGCTCCGACAGCTGATCTGAGAGGAGACAGCCATGGCAGATCGACGTGACCCCTTCCGGACCTTCAACTTCCGGCTCGAGATCGACGACGTCCCGATCGCGGCGTTCAGCGAGGTGTCGGGCCTGCAGTCGGACGGCGAGGTGGCCGACTACCGCACCGGCATGGACATCCCGCTGACCAACCGCCGGATCCCGGGGCTGCGCAAGTTCGGTCCGATCACCCTCAAACGCGGGATGACCAAGGACGCGACGTTGTGGGAGTGGTACCGCAACATCGTCGGCGGGCAGCAGGACCGCCGCAACGGCTCGGTCATCCTCATGGACGAGCAGCGCAACGACGTCCTGCGCTGGAACTTCGAGAGCGGCTGGCCCAACAAGATGGCCGCCTCCGACCTCAAGGCATCCGGCAACGAGGTCGCCATCGAGTCCATCGAGCTGATCATCGAGGACCTCATCTTCGAGGCCGCCTGAGCCCATGACGACCCTTCCCACCCTGCCCACGTTGTCGGCCGCGACCTTCGCGACCGACCGGGCCCCCGGCGTCTACTACCAGACGGTCGACGCCGGCAGCGCGCCTGCGGCGCCGCTGCGCACGGACGTCGCGGGCATCGTCGGGATCGCCGAGCGCGGGCCGGTGGGGGTGGCCGTGCCGGTCGAGTCGTGGCAGCAGTTCGTGTCGTGGTTCGGCGGCTGCATCGGCGCCGGCTACCTCGGTTACGCGGTGCGTGGGTTCCTGGAGAACGGCGGTCGCCGCTGCTGGGTCGTCCGGGTCGCCTCGGACGACCCGTTGAGCGGCGCGGCGGCTGCGTCGGCGGACCTCGCCGGCCCGGCCGGACCGGTGTGGCAGGTCCAGGCCTCGAGCCCGGGGACCTGGGGCGACCGGCTGCGGGTCAGCGTGCGGGAGGTCAACCGCTCCGAGGTGTACAGCTCGGCGCAGGACGCCGAGGGACGGTGGTGCGAGGTGCCGAGCATCGCGGGCCTGACGCGGGCCACCCTGGTCCGGGTCTCCCAGCCGGGCGCGGCGACGTCGCTGCGGGCCGTCTCGGCGGTGGATCCGGTCGCCTCGCGGGTCTACTGGACCCATCCCGAGCCGGGTTCCGGCCTGGTGTACGACGCGCCCCTGACCGGTGTCGACCCTGACCGACCGGTGTTGCTGCAGACCGTGGAGTACCGCCTGGTCGTGACCGAGCGGGGCCGGCTGGTGCGGCTGCACGAGGGGCTGTCCGTGGTGCCGGAGCACCCGCGCTACGGGCCGAACCTGCTGCGTCGACCGGTCGAGCCGGTGGCCTCCCCGGAGCCGGTCGTCGTGGCGGACCTGCGCGCCTCGACCACCGCCTTGGCGACCCTGGTCGTGGACCCGGCGACCGTGCTGCCGCTGAGCGGCGGTCGCGACGGGCTGGGCTCGCTGAGCGTGCGCGACTACGTCGGTGAGCCCGAGGCCCTGGACGACTCCGACGAGGTCGCCGCCGCCAAGCGGCGTGGACTGCGAGCGCTCGGCGTCATCGACGAGGTCGCGCTGCTCGCTGCTCCCGACATCCACATCCACCCGGCCGAGCCGCCGGCGCACGTGCCTGCCCCGCCGTGCGTCCCGGACCCGTGCCTCGACCAGCCGCAGTCGGAGCCTGCAGCACCTCCGGCTCCGTCGCCCGAGCTGCCGCCGGTGTTCTCGACCTCGCAGGTCTACCGGGTGCAGGCCGAGATGGTGCTGCAGTGCGAGCAGCAGCGCGACCGCGTCGCGCTGCTCGATGCGCCCTACGACGTGGCGCTGGACTCGCTCTCCGGGATCCGCGGGGTGCTGGACTGGCGGGCTCGGTTCGACACCACCTACGCCGCGCTGGTCTACCCCTGGCTCGAGGTCAGCGACCCGGTGCTCGGGGGCGGGGCGGTGCGCGCGCTCCCCGCGACCGGCCACGTCGCCGGCCTGGTGGCGGCCACGGACCTGCAGCACGGTGTCCACCGGGCCCCGGCCAACCGGCCGTTCGCCTGGGCGCTGGGCCCCACGGTCCACGTGAACGACGAGCGCCACGCCGTGCTCAACCGGGCCGGGGTCAACGTGGCGCGCGTCGTCGGAGGTCGAGGCCTGCGGCTGCTCGGCGCCAGGACCATGTCGTCGGACCCCGACTGGACCTACCTCAACGTCCGCCGGCTGATGTCGATGATCGAGGAGGCGCTGGAGACCGCGCTGCAGTGGGCGGCCTTCGAGCCCAACGGCTTCCTGACCCGTGCCCGGGCCACGATGACCGCGACCTTCCTGCTGGACCTGTTGCACGAGGCGGGCATGCTCGCCGGGGCCACTGCCGAGGAGTCCTTCTTCGTGCGTTGTGACCTCGACAACAATCCGCCTCAGGAGCGGGACCTGGGGCGGCTCCTGGTGGAGGTGGGAGTCGCCCCGTCCCAGCCCTTCGAGTTCGTCGTGGTCCGGGTCGGCCGGGTGCACGACGCGCTCCAGGTCCGCAGTGGCGGGACTTCGCTCGGGGCCACCGGGACGGGGGTGTAGTCGATGACTCTGCTCCCGGGACTGGAGAGCGCGACGGGCCTGCGCCTGGACCCGCCGCTGAACCACAACTTCCTGGTGATGCTGGCCGACACCAGCAGCCCGAAGGCGTTCCTCACCAGCGGTGCCGCCTCCCTGCTCGGCGACGCGCTGTTCGGCGGCTTCTCGGAGTGCGAGGGCCTGAAGATGCTGCAGGAGGAGGAGAAGCGTCACGAGGGCGGCCTGAACAACACCGAGCACCGCTTCCCGACCCGGCTCACCTGGCCCAACCTCGTGCTCACCCGCGGGGTGTCCCGGATCAGCCAGAGCGGCTGGGACTGGCTCTACGGGTACGGCGAGGGCAAGGTCAAGCGGATGGACGGGATCGTCCTGCTGATGGACGACCGCCGGATCCCGCACAACCTGTGGAAGTTCAAGCGCGGCTTCCCGGTCCGGTTCGAGGGGCCCAAGCTCAAGGGCTCCGCCAACGAGGTCGCGGTCGAGGCGCTCGAGATCGCCCACGAGGGGCTGTGGCAGCTCTCGGTGCTCAAGCTCGGCGCCGAGGCGTTGGGGGTGAGTCTGTGATGGAGGTGCACATCGAGGAGCTGCACAGCTCGGTGCAGGTGGTCGACCCCACCGCCCTGCTCAGCCCGCAGGTCCTGTCCGCCGTCGTCGACGCCGTCGTACGACGGCTGGAGGAGCAGGAGACCCAGGGCCGTCGGCGCACGCAGCGAGCGGGAGATCGGCTCGGTGGTCGAGCAGCAGCGGGCCAGGTCAGGGGGTCGGCGTGGCTGAGCTCAGCAAGGCGAAGTTCAAGGTCTTCAAGGAGGACGGGTCCTTCGACCAGGTCGTCGTGCAGTACAACCCGAGCACGCTGTCCTTCGAGAAGCCGGTGCAGGTCGCCGAGATCAACGATCCCGGGGCTCGACAGCCCGCTTCGCCAGTTCGTCCGCGGCGGCACGGAGACCGCGACCGTCGAGCTGTTCTTCGACACCACCGAGACCGGGACCGGCGCGGGTGCGGTCAGCGTCACCACCCTGACCGACGCCTTCTACGGGCTGGTCAAGATCGACCCCGAGGACCCACGCCTCGCCGGTCTGCTCCTTCATCTGGGGCGAGAAGTTCCCGGGCGACCAGCTGCCCGAGCGCTACGGCAACCAGCGCCGCACGGAGTTCTCCTGCCTGGTGACCAGCGTCAAGCAGGACTTCAAGCTGTTCAGCCCGGAGGGCACCCCGCTGCGAGCCGTGCTCACGGTCAAGCTCGAGGGCTACACCCCGATGCACCGCCAGATCGAGCAGCTCAACCTGCAGTCGGCGGACCACACCCGCGGCTCACCTGCTCGCCCAGGGCGAGTCGCTGGCGCTGGTCTCGTGGCAGTACCTGCAGGACCCACGCGCGTGGCGCCACGTCGCCCAGGCCAACGGGATCGACGACCCGCGTCGGCTCGTCCCGGGCCGCACCCTCACCATCCCCCCGGTGAGCGGCTGAGGACCCGCCATGACGACCACTCCGATCCAGCAGGAGGCCGAGCGACTCGGCGGCTTCTACGTGCCTCGCTTCGAGGTGAAGATCGAGGGCGCCAACCTGCCGCGCGACGTGCTCTTCGACGTCCGCAAGCTCACCTACCGCGACGACGTCGAGGGCCTGGACGGCTTCGACCTGGTGGTCAACAACTGGGACGCCGAGAAGCGCGCCTTCACCTACCTCGGCTCCGAGACCAAGGCGATGCTCGAGCCCGGCCACCCCGACCACGCCCGGGTCACGCTGTTCGAGCCGTGCGGCAAGGAGGTGGAGATCCGGCTGGGCTACGGCAACGACTTCACCACGATGCTCAAGGGCACCTTCACCACGATGCAGCCCTCGTACGGCGACGGCGCGGCCGAGCTCACCGTCAGCGGCCTCAACGTGCTCCACCAGCTGCGGCGCAAGCAGTACACGACCAACTGGGTCGACAAGCGCGACAGCGAGATCGCCCAGGACATCGCCCAGCGCACCGACAACGGGCGACCGAGGTTCCCGCTCCCGATCCACGTCGACGACGACGCGCTGGGCAAGGAGAAGCCGATCCCGCTGGTCACCCAGCACAACACCTACGACATCGACTTCCTCTTCCAGCGCGCCCGCAGGCGCGGCTACGTGGTCTTCATCCAGGAGGCCGACCCGGCCGCCGGTCGCGAGCGCAGGCTCTACTTCGGGCCGTCACGCCCCGGCCTGATCCCCGGCATCCGTGAGGTGACCTTCGAGTTCGTCTGGGGCCGGTCGCTGCTGGAGTTCAAGCCCACGATCCGCACCGCCAACCAGGTCTCCAGCGTCACCGTGCGCGGCTGGCACCGGACCCGGCGTGAGCCGATCAGCCGCACCGTCACCCTCGACGACGAGCGGATCACCGCCAACACCGACCTGCACCGCGTCATCAACGCCTGCGACGCCGCGCGAGGAGCTGGTGGTCGACGAGCCCGTCTTCACCAACTGCGAGGCCCGCGAGCGGGCGATCGCGATCCTGCTCGACCAGACCAAGGAGATGGTCACCGCCGAGGTGAAGGTCGTCGGCATGCCCGACCTGCGTGCCGGACAGACCGTGGTGATCGCAGGCCTGGGCGCGCGCCTGTCCGGCAAGTACTTCGTGACCAAGTCCGAGCACACCGTCGACGACTCGGGCTACCTCACCTCCTTCACCGCCCGGCGGGAAGGAGCGTTGGAATGAACGAGCGGCTGTACGGCGTGGTGGTCGGCATCGTGATCGACGTCGACGACGCGGACGGTCAGGCCCGGGTCAAGCTGCGCTTCCCGTGGCTGGCCGAGGAAGGGGCCGAGAGCGGCTGGGCGCCGATCGCGCGCCCGATGGCCGGCAACGACCGCGGCTACTACTACCAGCCGGAGGTCGACGACGAGGCGCTCGTGGCCTTCGAGCACGGCGACGTCAACCACCCGATGGTGCTCGGCTTCCTGCACAACGGCGTCGACGTCCCGCCCCAGGACGGCATCGACAAGCACGTGCGGCGGCTCAAGTCGGTGGCCGGGCACGCCTTCGAGCTCGACGACCGCGACGGCCAGGAGAGCGTGCGGCTCTACACCGACGGCGGCCACCAGCTCGAGCTGCACGACCCCGACGGCGCGGTCGAGCTGCACACCTCCGGCGGCCAGAAGGTGCGGCTGCAGGACCAGCCGGCGCGGGTCGAGGTGTCCACGACCACCGGCACCACCATCACCGTCGACGACGCCCCCAGCCAGATCGAGCTGCGCACCGTGGCCGGGGTCTCGGTGACGATCTCCGACACCGGCGGGGTCTCGGTCTCGGCGCCGGCCGGGCAGGTGTCGGTCGAGAGCCTCAGCGCCTCGGTCACCTCGAGCACCTCGGTCTCGGTCACGGCCCCGTCGATGAGCGTGGATGCGGCGAGCCTGCAGGTCAACGCAGCGCTGGCGCGCTTCGCAGGCGTCGTGCAGTGCCAGACGCTGATCTCCAGCGCGGTGGTCAGCACCTCCTACACCCCCGGCGCCGGGAACATCTGGTGAGGCCCCGATGCTGACCGTCCCCGCCCCCCAGCTCGGCTACGACCCGCTCGTGGCCTCGGTCGCCCCTGCGGAGCTGCCGATGAGCGTGATGGTGGGTCCGGTCGTGGCCGACGACGGCGCGGCGCTCACACCGGTCGAGCTCGAGGCGTTCGCGCTGCTGACCTACCGGGTGGCCTCCGCGGTGTCCTCGCCGGAGGTCTGGGACCCCGAGGCCCAGGTGTGGGTGCCCGAGGGAGCCCCGACCGGGCGGGCGCCGCTGGCCTACCTGCCCGACGAGCCCCAGCCCTGGCAGGCCGTCGTGGTCGCGGCGGGCGGGCAGGACGCCGCGGGCCAGCCGCAGTTCGGGCTCGCGGTCGGTGGCTACCCGGCGTACTCCTTCCGCGCGCTCTTCGCCGAGCACGACGACGGGGTCGCGGTCAGCGGGCCGAGCGAGCTGGTCAGGTTCGCCTCGCTGGCCGACCGCAACCTGATGATCCTCGGACCGGGCGACGGCGAGAAGCCGGACACCGCGACCCAGGCCCGCCTGCAGCTGCGCGACCCCGGCTTCACGGTCATCGGTGGACTCGTCGTACGCCGCGACAGCCCCGGGGCCGAGGTCACCCTGAGCAACGCCGCCGGCGCCTCGATCGTGCTCGAGCCCGACGGCGCCATCACCCTGCGGCCGGCCGTTGGACGCAGGGTCGTCGTGGACGGCGACCTGGAGACCGACCACATCACCTACGTGCCCGCCGGTGGCGGGTCCAAGCAACCGCTGGTCTGAGGGAGGCACGCGATGACCCACGACCCGAACGGCACCGATCGCGCGTTCCTCGGTGTCGGCTGGAAGTTCCCGCCGCAGGTCACCCCGAGCGGCGCGATCGCCACCTCGTCGGCGGAGCAGAAGATCGAGGAGTCGATCTACCTGATCCTCGGCTCGGCGCAGCGGGAGCGCCCGATGCTCCCCGGCTACGGCTGCGGCATCCACGACCTCGTCTTCGCCCCCGACAGCGCCGGCACCATCGCGGAGGTCTCCGCGTCGGTGCGCACCGCGCTGGTGTCCTACGAGCCGCGGATCGACGTGCTCTCGATCAACGTCGACGCCGCCCCGGGACAGCGCAACGTGCTGCTGATCCGGATCGACTACCGGGTGCGGGCCAACAACGCCCGCGGCAACCTGGTCTACCCCTTCTTCATCACCGAGGGGATGTGAGCCCATGCCGCTCGAGGACCACCTGCCCACGCTGGACGACCACAGCTACGACTCGATCGTGGCCGAGATGCGGTCGCGGATCTCGCGCTACACCCCGGAGTGGAAGCCGGTCTGGTCGGACCTGAACGACAGCGACCCGGGCATCACCATGCTCCAGGTCTTCGCCTGGCTCGGCGAGATGCTGGCCTACCGGATGAACCAGGTGCCGGAGCTGACCTACCTGAAGTTCCTGCAGCTGCTCGGCGTGGAGCTGCGGGCCGCGGAGCCCGCGCAGGTCGAGATGACCTTCCCGGTGAAGTCCACCTCCGCCTCCCCGACGACGATCGTGCCGCTGGGCACGCAGGTGATCGCCGAGACCGCCGGCGGCGGGCCGCCGCTGGTCTTCGAGGCGACCCGGGCGCTCACCGTGCTCCGGGCGCCGATGACCGCACTCCTGGCCTACGACGGGTCCGTGGCCTACCAGTCGGTGACCGAGGCGAACACCAACGCCACCGGCTTCGGCCCCTTCGGGCCGACGGCCTCGGTCGGCAGCGCGCTGCTGCTCGGCTTCGACGGCTCCGCACCCTTCCCGGCCACCGAGCTCACCCTGCAGGTCTGGGTGGCGGAGTCGGGACGACGCAGCGCGGTCGGCTGCGGCCTGGGTTCCTCCCCGTCGTACCCCTCGGCGACGATGCGCTGGTCGGCGTGGGACGGGTTCGACTGGACCCCGATCACGCTGCTCAAGGACGACACGCTGGCCTTCACCCGCACCGGCGAGATCGTGCTGCGCACGCCGACCGGGCTGGCCACCACCGAGATCTCGCCGGAGGTCGGGGCCCGGTTCTGGATCCGCGCCGAGCTGGTCACCAGCCAGTACGAACGGCCGCCGGTGGTCAGCGCGGTGCGCACCAACACCATGACGCTGACCCAGATGGAGACGGTCAGGGACGAGGTCCTCGGCGGCAGCACCGGCCGCCCGGACCAGTCCTTCCGAGTCGCCAGCACCCCGGTGCTCGCCGGCAGTCTCGACCTGGAGGTCGACCAGGGGTCGGGGCCGGAGATCTGGACCCCGGTCGAGGACTTCCTCGCCTCCGGACCCCGCGACACCCACTACGTGCTCAACCGCACCACCGGCGAGATCCGTTTCGGCGACGGCCGCCGTGGCGCCATCCCGATCGCCAACGTCAACAACCCCGGAGCCAACGTCGTCGCCCGGCGCTACCGGTACGGCGGCGGCGCCCACGGCAACGTCGCCGCCGGCGCCCTGCACGCGCTGCGCAACGCCGTGCCGGGCATCGACGAGAACGGCGTGGTCAACCTGATGCCCAGCTACGGCGGGCGCGACGAGGAGACCCTCGAGCAGGCCAAGCAGCGCGCGCCCGCTGCGGTCCAGTCCCGCTGCCGCGCGGTCACCTCCGACGACTTCGAGTTCTTCGCCACCCAGGCCGCGAACATCGCCCGGGCCAAGGCGCTCCCCCTGCGCCACCCGGGCTTCCCCGACACCGAGGTGCCCGGGGTGGTCTCCGTGATCGTGGTCCCGGACTCCGAGGACCCCGAGCCGCGGCCCAGCGAGGGCACGCTGCGCACGGTCTGCGCCTACCTCGACCAGCGGCGGCTGCTCACCACCGAGGTCTACGTGGCGCCCCCGAGCTACCAGCGCGTGAGCGTCGACGTCGACGTGGTCGCCGAGGACTCCGCGGACCTGGCGGCGGTGCAGCGCGCGGTCGAGGCGAGCCTGCTGGACTACTTCCACCCGCTCCGCGGCGGCGAGGACGGCCTGGGCTGGCCCTTCGGCGGCACGATCTTCTTCTCCCGCACCTTCCAGCGGGTCTTCGCGGTGCCCGGGGTCTTCTCGGTCACCCGGCTGGTGATCTCCGTCGACGGGGTCGCCGCACCGGAGTGCCGCGACGTCGTGCTGCGGCCCGACGCCCTGGCGAGCTCGCTGCGCCATGACGTCCGCGTGGGCTACGCGGTGGCCGGAGGTGCGCGATGAGCATCAGCACGATCCCCGAGCTGCGACGCCCGCCGCACGACCCGCTCACGCTGCTGCTGGGTGGTCGGCTGGGATGGCCCGTCGCGCCGAGCCTGCCGGGCTCGGAGCCGGTCCCCGCGACCCAGGACGGGTGGCTGCGGCTGCCGCGCCACGCCGGGTCGCTGCGCGCGCTGACCGAGCCGTCCGGCAGCTTCGGCGGCCTGCGCGCTCCGGCCAACGTCGCGGTCTCGGACGACGGCGTGGTCTGGCTGGTCCCACCTGGAGGGCCACGGCTGCTGCGGTTCGACCCCTGCGAGTGCGGCGTCGAGCAGGTCTCGTGCTTCGGCGAGGAGGGCAGCGCGCCCGGGCAGCTGAGGCGTCCCGGCGGGATCGCCGTCGCCGCCGGTCACCTCTTCGTCTGCGACACCGGCAACCAGCGGGTGCAGGTCGTGCTCACCCCGCAGCTCGTGGTCTCCCGGGTGCTGGCGGCGCCCCTGGAGTGGGAGCCGACCGACGTGGCGGTCGACGGGCGGTTCCGGGTCCACGTGGCCGACCCGGCCAACGGGATGCTGCACCACTTCGGCTGGTCGGGTCGCTACCTGGGCCACACCGCCGGCCTGGGAGCGTGCCGGTTCGTCGCCGTGGGGGCAGACGGCGCGCTCTACGTCGCCGGCAACGTGCCGCAGGCCGGGGCATACCGGATCGACGCCGACGGCACCGTCGTGGCGCTCACAGAGCCGGCCGACGAGCTGGTCGCCGCCTTCCCCCCTGCGCCCTTCGAGGTCGCACCGGACGGGTCGATGCACCTCGGACCGTGGTGCCGGCCGCCGAGCGACGCCTGGTTCTCACCGGCCGGCGAGCCGGTCCCCGCACCGCCGCCGCCGCGCCAGCTCTACGAGCGCTCGGCGAGCGCGGTGATCGGCCCGCTCGACAGCCTGATCGACGAGTGCGTCTGGCACCGGGTGGTGCTGCGCGGCGACCTGCCGCGCGGCTGCTCGGTGGGCCTGGACACCGTCACCTCCCAGGTGCCGCTGTCAGCGACCGAGGTGGCCGACCTCCCCGAGCAGGCGTGGGAGACCCGGCTGAGCGCCACGAGCTTCGACGACGACGGCTGGGACGCCCTGGTGCGCAGCCCCGCGGGGCGCTACCTGTGGCTGCGGGTGCGCCTGGTCGGCAACGGTCTGCGCACGCCGAGGGTCGACGAGGCGCTGGTCGAGTTCCCGCGGATCAGCCTGCGCCGCTTCCTGCCCGGGGTGTACGGCGCGGAACCGACCAGCGCCGACTTCACCGACCGGCTGCTGGCCATCGTCGACCGCAGCCTGCGTGGCGTCGAGGAGCGGATCGACGAGGTCCCGGCGCTGCTCGACCCCCACGCCACCGACCACCTGGCGTGGCTGGCCTCGTTCGTCGGGATGCGGCTCGACCGCCGCCTCCCCGAGCGGCTGCAGCGCGACCTGCTCGCCGACTCCGACCACCTGCTCGACCTGCGCGGCACCGTGGCGGGGCTGCGGCGACTGCTCACCGTGGCCCTCGGGCTGGACGCGCTGACCTGCGATCGCGAGCGCAGCTGCGTCACCTGCCCCGAGCCCCGCCAGACCTGTCCTCCCCGCCCGGTCGAGGCGACGTCGTACGACGCCCCGCCGCTGGTGCTCGAGCACTTCCGGCTCCGCCGCTGGTTCGAGGCGGGGGCGAGCACGCTCGGCGACACGACCGTGCTGTGGGGGGAGTCGATCGTGCGGCGCAGCCAGCTGGGCCGGTCGGCACAGGTCGGGGCCACCGGGCTCAAGGGGACGCAGGACCCGCTGCGTGACCCCTTCCACGTGCACGCCCACCGGTTCACGGTCTTCGTGCCGGCGTCCGCGGGGCGCACCCCCGAGCGGCGTCGCGCGGTCGAGCAGCTCGTCGACTGGGGCAGCCCGGCCCACACCCTGGGCCACGTGGAGTACGTCGACGCGCGGCTGCGCATCGGCGTGCAGTCCTCGATCGGCCTCGACACGGTCGTGGCGCGGATGCCCGCCGGGGTCACCCTCGGCAGCACCGAGCTCGGACCTGCCTCGGTGCTCAGCGGCACCGAACGACCATCCCTCGACACCAGCGCGGTCGGAGCGACCACGCGCCTGCGATGAAGGAGACCTGACCATGGGCCACACGCTCACGGCGAACGGACACGACGGCACCCACGGGTCGGGCTGCGGCTGCGGGTCGTGCACGGTCGCGCCCTTCTCCCGCAACAACTACTTCACCGGCAAGCTGCTGCTCGAGCGCGACTTCAGCGACGAGCAGCAGTACGTGCGCGACAAGGTTCGCCACCACAACCAGCGCCTGCACGGCAGCGGCGTGGTGTGCGGGCTGGTGGTCAGCCAGCACCCGAACCCCGACTGCCGGGACCGGTTCGTGCGGTTGAGCCCCGGCACCGCGATCGACTGCTGCGGCAACGAGGTCCTGGTGCCCGACGAGGTGGACGTCGAGCTGGCCTCACTGGCCGCGATCGCGGCGATCGACCCCGACAGCCAGGCCGTCCACGAGGTCGCGCTGTGCCTGCGCTGGCGTGAGTGCGGCAACGAGCCGGTGCCCGTGCTCTACGACGAGTGCGGCTGCGACGACGACCGCTGCCTGCCGAACCGGATCCTGGAGTCCTACTCCGTCGACGCGGTCGTCGACCCACCGGCCTCGGGCCCGTCCTGGTCGGGGCCGACCCTGGTGCGGGGGACCGACCTGCCCGTCCCCGAGGCCACGATCCTCACCACCCTGGCCGACGGACGGCTGCTGGTCGGCGAGGGCGACGAGGTGCACCTGGTCGACCCGGGCGGGGCGGCGACGCTCACCGTCGACCTCGGCGGGCCGGTGCTCGGGCTCGACGTCGCCCCCGGCGGCAGCGTCTACGCCACCCACGACGACGGGGGGTCGCTCGTGGTCTCGGTGCTGGACGGCTCGCTGACCTCGACCCACGACGAGGCGGTCGCCGACAGCTCGGTGCCGGTCACCACTGCCGTGACCGACGACGGCCGGCTGCTGCTGCTGCAGAGCGGCACCGGCACGCTGAGTGTCTACGGCACCGACCTGGAGGGCGGGTCGCCGGCCGCGCCGAGCACCATCGCCGTCGACAAGGAGCGCGCGCTGCTCGCGGTGCACCCCGGCGAGGCGACGGCGTACGTCGCTGCCGACGCCTCGTCGCCCGATGCCGACCCGGCGCGGATCGACACCGTCGACCTCGACGCCGAGTCCGTCTCGACCTTCGCGACGCTCGCCTCGGGACGGCCCACGGCACTGGCGTCGGGCCACGACGTCCTCGTGGTCACCACCGACGGCGGTGAGGCCGCGGCCCTGGCCCATGCCGACGGGTCGGTGTCGGGGGGCGCCATCCTGGGCGGGATTGCGGTGGACCTGGCCGGAGATCCCTGGGCCTACGCGGTCTCGGCGTCCGGCGGTCAGAGCCTGGTGCAGTCGCTCGGCGTCGAGCGGCTCGCGGTGGGCCGCACCGACGCGGCCGGCCCGACGCTGGGCTTCGGCGGCGACGCCCGCGCAGTGGCGGTGAGTGAGGAGGCCGTCTACGTCGCCTACGCCGGCGCGGCGGGCGAGACCGGTGGCGTCGCGGTCTTCGAGATCGTGGCGACCTCGTGCCGCCAGGCGTGGGAGGACCTCGCGCCGTGCCCGTCGTGCGAGAGCGGTGACTGCCTGGTGGTCGCGACGCTGCACGGCTACCGGCCCGGGGCCGGCGTCCTGGACGCCGACCCCACCGCCACTCCGGCAGCCGATGCCGAAGCCGGCGTCGCGCGGATCGACAACCACACCGGACGCACCAGGCTGCGCAGCACCGCGGTGCTCGAGGACGCGATCGAGTGCCTGCTCGACGGTGGGGTCGGCGGTGGCGCAGGCGCTCAGGGACCGCCGGGACCGCAGGGGCTGCAAGGCCCACCCGGCACGGACGGCAGGGACGGCCGCCCGGGCCGCGACGGCGCTGCCGGGGCGGACGGGCAGGACGGGGCTGATGGCCAGGACGGGGCTGATGGCCAGGACGGGGCCGATGGCCAGCCCGGCCGCGACGGTCGACCCGGCCGCGACGGTCGCGACGGCGAGGGCCTCGAGCAGGGGCTGACCCAGATCGTCGCGCTCAGCTGGCGCCACCGCGAGAAGGTCGACCTGGACCAGCGGATCGTGATCGACGAGCAGGGCGAGAAGCAACCCGGCATCGTCGTCGCCTTCAGCAACGAGGTGGATGCCTCGCTGGTCGACGCCGAGCACGTTTTCACCGTTGACACCCTCAACCCGCTGCAGGGCGGTGAGGCCCGTGAGCTGGGGCTGCGCTGCCGCTGTCCGTTGCAGGGTCGGGCGCAGCCGGTGGAGGTGATCAGCGAGACCAACGGAGTCATCGATGAAGCGCAGGTGACTCCCGGAGCGCAGTTCTCCAAGGCGGTCGCGTTCCTCTTCGACGACACCGTCTTCCGGCTCGTCGACATGCTCGAGGGTCGCGGCGACTTCTGGGTGCGGATCCAGGGCGAGTTCGTCGTGGACGTGGACGGACGCGCGATCGACGCGGAGCACACCCGCGCCGAGCTGCCCACCGGAGATCGCCCGGCCGGCAGCGACTTCGGCGTGCAAGGCGGTCTGTTCCAGAGCTGGTTCCAGCCAGTGCTCGGCTAGGAGGGCGACACGATGTACACACATGAAGACGACTGCGGGTGCGGTTCCACCTCGGCCCGCACCGGACCTCGCGCAGCCGCGCGGACGAAGCTCGGGCGGATCGACAGTCGCGGCCGCTGCGTCTGCGGCGAGTGCGAGCAGTGCGGCACACTGGCCTGCCAGTGCCGACCTCGGTTCTTCGACGGTCAGCTGCTGACCGCGTCGGACTTCCGCCGGCTCGACAAGTACGTCGTGTCCAAGCAGCGGCTGCACAACCGCTACCTGCACGGTGCCGGCGTGGTCTGCGGCCTCGAGGCGGTGTGCAGTCCGTGCGACGACACGGTCACCGTGCGCACCGGCTACGCGCTGGGTCCCTGCGGGGAGGACATCGTGGTCTGCGAGGACGCCCGGGTCGATGTGGCGCGGTTGGTCAAGGAGCAGCGCTCCGCGGGCGCGCGCTCCGACTGTGCGCCGTACGGCGAGCCGAAGCGGGCCTCGGAGGCAGCGCGCCAGAAGTGGGTGCTGGGGATCTGCTACGACGAGCGCCCCGCCCACCCGGTGACGAGCTTGAAGCAGTCGGGGTGCGGGTGCGGTGGCTCGTGCGGCGGCGGATGCGGCTCGTCAGGCGGGTCCTGCGGCTGCGGCGGCTCGCCCGGTGGTGCCGTGCGCACCTCGGGGGGCGCCAGCTGCGAGCCGACCCAGATCTGCGAGGGCTACCGCTTCACCCTGACCAAGCTGGATCCCGGCAAGGACGACGACGCCTCCCGCGGCGAGCTGCCGCGGCTGGTCACCGCCTGCCTGCAGCGGCTGCGGGCCGGGCTCTCGCAGATCCCCAGCGACCCCAGCCCGGACGAGGTCGTCGCCTACGCGACCGACCTCAAGGAGGAGCTGCGTGAGCTGATCGAGACCGGCAACGTCCATGACTGCAGCCTGGGGCAACGGCTCTTCGACATCGCGATCCCCGACCCGCGCGACGACGACGCCGACGCGCGAGCGCGGGCCGCGGTCCTGGCGATGCTGCAGATCGCGGTCGACCTCTTCCGCGACTGCGTGTGCTCCGCACTCCTGCCGAGCTGCGGCGAGGCGTGCGCCGAGGACTGCGTGCCGCTGGCAGTGCTGACCGTGCGCGCCTCCGACCTGCGGGTGCTGGACATCTGCAACTGGAGCGCGCGGCAGTTCGTGATCACGATGCCGACCTTGCAGTACTGGCTCGGCTGGATCCCGGTCTTCGGCGCGCTGCGCAACGCGATCGCCCGGCTGTGCTGCACTCCGATCCGGACCCCGCGGTTCAACGTCGACGACAACTTCTCCTTCCGCGCCGCGCAGGCGCAGCGTGCTCCGGAGCGCGAGGAGCGGGCCGCCCGGCCGGGCCCCGAGGAGCCGGTCACGGCCAAGGCCCCGACGTCAGGGCCGTCGACGGCCTTCGCCGAGCTGGCCGCGCAGTACGCCGGCACCTGGAGCTCGCTGTCGGGTCTCGAGGCCACGGTGCTGGGAGCCCTGGGAGCGCGCAGCGACGAGGGTGAGCCCCTGGCCAGCGAGCTCGAGCTGGCCAACCCGCTGGCAGCGCTGAGCCTGGCCCGGCTCGGAGTCACCGCCGGCGACGAGGTCGCGCCCCCCGAGATCCGACGTCGGTGGCGCGGTGACGGGTTCGGGGCGGCAGGCGACGAAACTGGTGCAAGTGACAAGAAACCGGTCGAGCGGTTGGCAGACCTGGAGGAGTCGTTGAGCAAGCTCCGCAAGACCGTCGACTCCCAGGCCCGCACGATCCGCACCCTGAAGAAGGGCGGCTCGTCGTGACCGAGCTGCAGGACCGCCCGCGCTACTACGAGGGGCAGTACCTCACCGCCGCGGACCTCACCGCCGCCGTCGACTACACGCGGACCCAGCGGGCGCGCACCCTGCTCGGCGCCCACCGCTGGGGGATCGCGCTGGGGTTGGACCTGCTCGAGGTCCCGGGCCCCAACTCCACGCTCGACCTGGTGATCCAGCCGGGCTACGCCTGGGACGGGTTCGGCCGCCCGGTCCTTGTCACCGAGCCGGCCAAGATCTCCACCGCGCTTTTCTCGAGCTTCGACGCGCTGGCGGTTCCGGGCAACCCGGCACCGCCGCCGGTGCCGGTCGACGTCTGGATCCGCTACGACGAGGCGCTCGGCCAGGGGCCGCTGCCCGGCTTCGAGACCTGCGAGGCGACCTCGGCGTACGCACGCGTGGTCGAGGGGTACGTCGTCGAGGTCGGTCCGCGACCGGACGCCGCCAGCCGCCGAGACCCGGTCGAGATCGCCGGGCGCACCGTCGACGCCACCCAGGCGCTTCGCACCTTCGACGAGGCGGCCCCGGAGCTGGCCGACGCCAGCGTGCCGCACCAGTCGCTGCCGCAGGAGGGGGAGTTCGCGCTGTGGCTGCTGCCGCTCGGGACCGTGCTCTACCAGCCCGGCGACCCCGGTCGGTTCGTCGCCCGCGACGAGCCGACGAAGGCACGTGACGCCGCGCGGCGCCAGTACATCGGTGTCGTCGCCGGCTCGGTCGAGGCGATGGGCGGCGTGGTGCGGGTCCACGACCGCACCCGGCCCTACTCGACCTTCACCACCGGCGAGCTGCTCAGCGTGGAGGGCGACATCCGCTCCGACGGCGACGTGCGCCTCTACGGGCGACGGCTGGAGTTCGTCGCCTCCCACCTCGAAGCGCCGCGTGCGCCGTTCCAGGTGCTGCGCAGGGACGACCCGGTCGCCGACACCAAGGCGCTCACCATGGTCATCGGCGACGAGCAGGCTGGCCGCAACCGCTTGGTGGTGGGACCCCGCACCGGCACCGATGCGAGCGGCCAGGACGTCCACACCCCCGCCCTCGTGGTCACCGACAAGGGCCAGGTGGGCATCGGCACCGACCAGCCCTCCGCCCAGCTGCACCTCGGGGAGGAGGGCCTGCAGATCGGGGACAACCCGACCGCGACCGACAACTTCTACCTGCAGTCCAACACCGACGGGCCACGTGCGCTGCGTGCCTACAACGGCAACGCGGGCGCCGGCACGCCGCTGGTGTCGCTGACCTCGGACGGCAAGCTCGGCGTGGGGGAGAAGTCGCCGACGCATCCGCTGCACGTCAACGGCCCGCAGGGCCTGCGGCAGAACTCGATGTACCTCAGCGGCAACGAGAGCTGGAGCAGCCTGACCTTCAACGCCCACCACAACGCCACCAACAGCGCCTGGGTCTTCCCCGATCCAGCCCGACCGGCGGTGACCGTGGAGATGGACGCGGTGACCGGGTCGCCGCGGTTCGAGGTCTACTCCACCGTCTCCGGCAACAACCAGCAGTGGGCCTCCCGGCTCCGCGTCGACGGGCACTCGGGCAACGTCGGCGTCGGCACGCAGAACCCGACCGCGCGGCTCGAGGTCGCCGGCGAGCTGCGGTTCGCCGGGCTCTTCGGGGTCGGCAGCGGCTCGCCGATCCGGGTGGTCTGGGGAGGCGTCGAGGCGAACGCCTCGGTGGTGGCCGGTCAGGGGTTCACCGTGACTGACGTCGGCGTGGGCCGCTACCAGATCAACTTCACCCCGGGGTTCGCCGACCGGCCGACGATCGTGGTCACCAACGTCTACGGCTCGTTGACGGTCAACGCCGGCAACGCGGTCTCCGGCACCGAGACCGCCGTCGTCGACGTGGTGCAGCCGGACAGCGCCGTCATCGCCACCGCCGACGGCGGCGCCCGGGTCGACAGCAGCTTCACCTTCGTGGCCATCGGGCCGCGCTGATCGCAGGAGACCAGGAGGCACGACATGGCGGCAACCAGCGACACCCGGTGGGCGATCGACCGCCTTGCCCAGCTGCGCGGCGAGTACGCCGCCGGCGAGAGCCAGCTGGCCGAGGTCGAGCGGCACCGCAGCGCCGTGCACGAGCAGCTGCTGCGGATCGAGGGCGCGATCCGGGTGCTGGAGGAGCAGCTCGCCGAGGCCCCGGAGTTCACCCCCGCGCCGACCGCGCAGGTGTGAGCCGATGGGGTCCACGGGCCTGGTCGTGCACCGCCACGTCGTCGACTGCCAGGTGGTGGGCACCGCCGCGGACGGCGACCGGGCGGTGCGCGCGGTGCTCGACGACGACACGGTGACCCGGCTCGCGGACGCCGTGCAGGGCGCGGATGGCTACTGGGTGATCCGCCGGCTCGGCCTGGCGGCCGACGTCGGCGCCCACTGGAGCTCCGGCCAGGTCGGGAGCCGGCTCGCGCTCGCCTTCGCCGACGCGCTCGAGCGGCGCACACGCAGCCACAGCGACCCCGAGGCGCTGTGCTTCCCGGACCGGTCGGCGTTCGTCGCGCAGTACCTCGCCGACCTGGCGGGAGGTCGCGCGCAGGGGCGGTGGGAGTACGCGCAGTTCGACCGGTCGGGGCCTGGCCTCGCGGCGGTGCTGGCGATGGGGCAGGGCGAGCCGGAGACGCTGCGTGCGGCGCTGCTGCTGCTCCGGGACGGCGAGCTCGACCAGCTCGCGCGTGCGATCCCCCCGACCGCCCAGGAGGCGGTGCTGGCGGCACTCGCCGCGCCGGCTGCCGGCTCGCCGGCGCCGGTCCTGATCGCCCTGCGCGGGCTGCGGCAGGCCGGACGGCTGAGCGCCGACGGCGCCGCGCTGGTGCTGGCGCTCACCGCCGTCCGCGAGCAGGGCGCAGAGCTGGGCGCGGTCGTCGAGCCGGCGCTGGCGCTGGCCGCGCTGCTGGCGCAGGAGCGCGGTGCCGCAGGCGACTGGGCATCGTCGCTGAGCGACCTGGAACAGGGTCGCTGGGACGCGGCTGTGCAGGTCCTCGGCCCCGACACGGTGCTTGGCTTCGTGCGCTGGAGCAATGCCGAGCGGTCCGGGCTGCGCGCCGCGCTGACGCCTGAGGGCGGCGGGCGTGAGGCGTCGGGGGAGCGGCTGAGCACGCCGTTCGGCGGCGCCTTCCTGCTGCTGCCGCTGGTCGACGAGCTGTGCGACTGGGCGGCGGTGACCCGTGCCTGGCCGGCACTCGGTCCCACCCCGCCCGCGGCCGCCGTACGGCTGCTGGTGCTGGCCGCGGCTCTCGGCCGGCCCGCCGCGGTCCTCGCCGACGAGGTGCTGCGGCTGGCCGTCGGCGGGAGTGAGGCCGAGGTGTCCGACCTCGCCGACTGGTGCGGAGCGCTGAGCGCTGAGCAGGTCGACGACGTGGCGCAGGCGGCCGGTGACCGGCTGGTCGCGCACGGCGACGAGCACACCCGGCTCGGGACACCCTTCCCCGTTGGCTCGGGCGTGGACCTGGTCGCGCGCGCCGCCCGCTCGGCGCTGGCGCAGCTCGGGCGGATGCTTCCCGGCATGGCTGGCGCGAGCACGCCGTACCTGCGTGAGAACGTGCTCGACCTCCCGGCCTGGCTGGAGCCGGGCGAGGCCGGCGAGCCGACCGTCGTCGAGCTGGGCAGGTCTGCGCTCTCGGTGCTGGTCTCGCTGGCCGGGCTCGACCGCGGCGAGCTGGTGGTGCGCCGCGGAGGGGAGGTGGACCGGTGGTTGCTGACCCCGCCGCGCTGAGCGCGACCCCGACCCGGCCCCAGTGGCTCGACCCGTGGCTCGACCCCTGGCTGGACTGGCTCGACGCCGCCCTGCACCGCGAGATCCTGCGGCTGCGGGCTCGCTACGAGCTCAGCATGGACGAGCTGCGCGGGCTCTACGTGAGCGACGAGCAGGTCGACCGGCTCCTGGAGGGCGCCGTGCCGGACGCGCAGACCTGGGCGCGGATGCAGCGCCTGGACGAGGAGCTGGCGCGACTGCTGACCGGGGCCGGGCGTGAGCCCTCGCCGCTGCTCGACCTGGCCGTGGACTTCGGGCTCAGCGACGCCGAGACGCTGGCCGTCACCGTCGCGCTGGCCCCCGAGATCGACCTGTCCTACCAGAGCCTGTTCGCCTACCTGAACGACGACGTGAGCCGTCGGCTGCCCACCATCGACCTGTGTGCCCGCCTCGCGGGGGGCGCGGTGCTGGAGCCCGACGACCAGGTCTTCGCCACCGGCCTGCTGAGCGCCCACCGGGTCGAGTCCGCGCCGCTGTGGCGCTCGGCGGGGCTGCTGCTCGCCGACCCGGCGCGAGGCTTCCTGCTCGGCGCCCTGGGCGACGCCGATCCCGTCGAGCCGCCGTGCCCGCCGTACGTCGTGCTGCTCGAGGCGCCCGACGACGAGCAGGCCTGGGACCACGCGCAGCGCCTGCCCCAGGCCGGGGGGTCGGCGCTGGTCAGGCCCGACCCGGCCGAGGGGGCGGCGGCGGCCCTGCTGGCCGCCAGGTTGCTGCGCCGGCCGCTCTTCGTGACCGCGGCCGACCTCGTCGGCGCCGGGGGTGAGGTCGACACCGAGCTGTGCCGCAGCCTGGCGACGACACCGGTGCGCAGCATCGTCGCGCTGCGTCCCGGTCAGGCGGCTGGACTGCCGTGGGAGGCCGGAGAGGTCGAGCGGGTGTCCCTGGAAGGTCCGAACCCTTCCGTGCGCGCCGGGTGGTGGCGCCAGGCGCTGACTGAGGCGGGGGCCAGCGCGTCGGTGGCCGACGTCGAGGCGGTCGCCTCGCTCTTCACTCTGGGCCCGGCCGCCGTCCGAGCGGCCGCCCGCTCCGCTGCCCACGCCGGTGCCACCGACGCCGCCGGGCTGAGCCGCGCAGCCCGCGAGGTGGGCTCGGCCCCGCTGGCGGGGGTCGCGCAGCGGATCACCTCGGCGGCAGGCTGGGACGACCTGGTGCTGCCGCGCGCCACGCTGCGTCGGCTCGAAGAGCTCCGGGCTGCCGTGCGCCACCGGGTGCGGATCTTCGAGGACTGGGACTTCGGTCGGCTGGGCGGCGGGCAGGCGAGCGTCCGCGCGCTCTTCTCCGGGCCCTCGGGCACCGGCAAGACGATGGCGGCCTCGGTCCTGGCCGGTGAGCTGGGGCTGGACCTCTACCGGGTCGACCTCTCCTCAGTGGTGAGCAAGTACGTCGGTGAGACCGAGAAGAACCTCGAGCGGATCCTCACTGCCGCCGAGGACTCCGACGCGGTGCTGCTCTTCGACGAGGCCGACGCACTCTTCGGCAAGCGCACCGAGGTCAAGGACGCCCACGACCGCTACGCCAACATCGAGACCGCGTTCCTGCTCCAGCGGCTCGACACCTTCGACGGCGTGGTGCTGCTGGCGACGAACCTGGCGGCGAACCTCGACGAGGCCTTCAGCCGCCGGATCCAGTTCCACGTCGAGTTCCCGATGCCCGACGAGCCGGCGCGGGTCGCGCTGTGGCGCACCGCGATCCCGGCGCAGGCACCGGTCGGCGACGACCTTGACCCCGGCTTCCTCGCCGCGATGTTCCCGATGAGCGGGGGAGACGTGCGCAGCGCCGCGGTCATGGCGGCGTTCCTGGCGGCCGCCGAGGACGCGCCGATCGGGATGGCCCACGTGGTGCGGGCGCTGGCGCGCCAGCGCCGCCAGCAGGGCAAGGTGCCCTCGGCCTCGGAGTTCCGTCAGTACCTGCGGGTCGCGCTCGAGGACGGCGCCGATGCGCGACCGCCGGCGTAGGCGCCGCGTCCTCACCCGCCCCGCGCCCGCGCGGCACGTGGCGATGCGCACCGCGCCGCGGGCCGTGGCTCGGGTGCACGGCGGCAACCAGTCCGCACAGCGCGTCGCAGCAGCGCGCAAGGGCTCGGCGGTCCCGGGGAACCTCGGGGTCGCACGGTCGCTGTCGAAGCTCGCCGAGCCGCCAGTGGTGAAGGGCGCGCAGGGCCCGGCTTCCAAGACCGTGGAGGCGCCGGTGAAGGGCGCGGAGGCGCCGGTGGTGAAGGGTGCGCAGGGCCCGGCTTCCAAGACCGCGGAGGCGCCGGCAGTGAAGGGCGCGGAGGCGCCGGTGGTGAAGGGCGCGGAGTCCCAGGTGGTGAAGGGCGCGGAGGCGCCGGCCGCGAAGACCGCGGAAGCGCCGGCCGCGAAGACCGCGGAGGCGCCGGCCGCGAAGACCGCGGAGGCGCCGGCCGCGAAGACCGCGGCGGCCCCGGCGGCCACGGCCACCGCTCCAGCTCCGAGACCGACCTCCGCCGCGCGGCGCTCCGCCGCGGCGCTGAGCCCGAGAGCCCGGGTGGCGGCCACCGTGATCACGGCCGATGCGTCCGCCAAGCAGGCCATGGCGACCCAGGTGGCGATGGCTCGGGTGCTGCAGGTCAACGCCTTCTTCGCCGGCGTCCGGTCCAGCGTGCTGGGGTTCGTGCTGTCCGTGCTCGGCGGGCTCAAGATGCGCGTGGTGCTCGGGCGCCTGCAGCTGATGAGCGTGGTCACCGCGATCTCCGGGGCAGCCCTCGGGCTGGCCTTCGGGCTGGCCAGCGTGCTCACGGCCGGAGCCACCGCAGTGATCCAGCGGATCAGCACGATGGTGACGTCGGCGGTGGGCAGGGTGCGGGCCCGGGTGCAGGTGCTGACCGGCCGGATCACCGGGCTGATCGGCTCCGTGCCGCTGCCCGACGTACCGGGCATCTCGACGATCCGTGCCAAGGCGGTCGACCTGCTCGGTCGCGCGGCCGGCGTGGTGACCTCGATGCTCGACGGAGCGGTGCGAGCCGTCCAGGCAGTTGCCAGGGTGGCGACCGCGCTGGTGACGATGCTGGTGCTCAGAGCCCAGCTGCGGGTGGTCCGAGCGATCATGCGAGTGACCAGCCGCCTGCTGCGTGTGGTGCAGCGTGTCTCGCGGGCGCTGCTGCGGGTCGTGTCATTGGTGAGACGGGTCGTGCTGCAGGCCGTGCACGCGGTGCTCTTCCCGCTGCTCGCCCGGGCCCAGGCGCTCGTCGTGGGGCGGATCCTGGCCGCGCTGGGCGCCGCGCTGCGGCTGCTCCGACACAACCGCGACGTGCACCTGGCCGCGCTTGACGGCGGCGACGCCGGAGCCCCAGGAGCGGTGACCGTCGTCGACGAGCTGCAGGTCGCGCTGCACGCGATGCTCACGAGCAACCGGATCCTCACCGCTCTGCGGACCGTGCTCGGTGGCGCGATCGGCGCTGTGCTCGCCCGGGTTCGTGCGGTCGCGGCCCGGCTCAGGCAGGCGCTCGTCGCCGCGGCCGCCCGGGCGCTGGCGCTGCTCATGGGGGCGGTCAGGTTCGTGCTGCAGACGGTGCGCCGGGTGGTCGCGGTGGTCCGCTCGTTCCTGGTCTCGATCGTCCGGGAGGTGGTCAGCCAGATCACCCGGGTGGTGAAGACCGTGAAGCGGATGGTCGAGGAGCCGCTGGACGCGGTGGTCGACTTCGCGCGCGGAGCGGTCACCAGGCTGCTCGACGTCGTGACCCGTTTCGTGCGCGACCTGGTGGCCCGGATCGGCCGGGTCGTTACCGACGTCGGCACGCTGCTCGGGGCGCCGCGGTCGACGACGGCGATGGTCTCCCCGGCGTTCTCCGGCCCGATCGTGCCGGTGCCGCCGCCGGTGCTGGCCCCGATCCTGGCCGGGCTGTTCGTCTTCTTCGCCGCCGTCGGTGCGGTCGTGCTCTACGTCTTCCCGGTCCTGGTGCCGGTGGTGGTCTTCCTGATGGGTCTGGGACTGACCCAGCCGTGGGCCCTCGCGGTCATCGGTCTCGTCGTGCTGCTGCTCCTGCTCCTGCTGCTGCTGGTCCTGCTGATTGTCATCGTGACCATTGTGTTGCGGCGACGTCGCCGCCGTACCGGTCGGATCGTGCTGCGGGTCCGGGCCCGGCGACCCGAGCTCGGTGTCGGCGGCAGGAGGCTGCCGGTCGCCGCGACGCTGTCGCGCAGCGCGGCACTGCGCTGGACCGTCAACCCCGGGGGTGCCGTGCCGGCAGGCATCTCGGTGCGCGGCACCGGGCGGCGGGTGCAGGTGGTCGCCGCGCACCCACCCGTCGGGACGGTCACCGGTGGGTCGCCGATCACGGTGCGCGCCGAGGCCGCCACGAATCCCGCCGACTTCGCCGACACGGCGCCGGTCATGGTCGTGCAGATCACCGAGGTGCACTACGACTCGGTGGCGCCGCTGATGCCGATCCCCCCGAACGCGCCGACGCCGCCGCTGAACACCGGCGAGCCCAACCGCGACGGCGTGACCGGCAACTCGGTCACCGTGGTCGCCACCACGGCGCCGGCCGGACGCGTGCCGCGAGTCGGCTTCCGCCGGTCGCTGGGCACCAGGGCCGCCGGGACGACGCTGACCCCGGGGACCCGCACCGGCGACGTGCGACTGCGGATCACCGACCCGGCGTCCAGCGCGCGGCTCGACGAGGCCCGGCCGTCGCTGGTCAACCCGCCGACGCCGATGGCGGTGATGATCGTCAACGCGGTGGCGACGCGGGTGAGCGCGCTCACGTTCGTTGGACGCAGCCCCGACGGGCCGTACTCGGCCCGCAATCTCGTGAGTTTCGCCTCCTCGGACTCCGAGCATCCGCCGCTCACCCGAGTCGTCGGTGAGCTCATCACGGGGGTGAGGGACGACTTCGACCTCGATGACCCCAACAACGGGTTCAACAACACCTTCGACCCGGACCTGGCTGTGCCGGCTGACTTCTGGGAGGACCAGCTCGTCAGCCCGGACACGCTGCCGAACAAGACCGACGGCCTCCCCGCCTTCGACGTGAACAGGTTCGTCGGGCCGGGCGTACCCGGCCTGCCCCGGCGGTTGATCTACCGGCAGCGGATGGTGTGGGCGAGGTGGCAGGTGCCCACTCCGGTCAGTCGTCCGCTCGCCGACGGTCAGCACATCCGTTCTCTGGTCGGGACGGCCCCGAAGTTCGGCTTCCACATCCAGCACCGCTTCGGCGGCCTGTTCTCCAACCCCGCGCCTGAGCCCTACTCCGGGCCGCCGCTGATCGTGCTGAGTGGTGTGACCCTGACGCCGGATGCGCCGGGTGCGACGGCGCTGGCCGCCGACAACGTCGCGACCGGCCAGGCCGTGGTGACCACGACCGTGGCAGGTCGGACGGTGACCTGGACGGTCCGCCGTGGCGACCTGTCGGTGACCGCGGGGAACCCGTCGGTGCCCCCGGGGACGGCGACGCTGAAGGCCGGGTCCACGAGTGGTCGCAAGGTGGTGCGAGCCGCCGACACCCGGTTCGGCAACCGGCAGGTCGACGGCAGGGTGGACGTCGCGCGGGTCGTGCTGCGGCGGCTGAGCGCGACACCACGGCGAGCCCCGGCGGGGACGAGCTCGGTGCGGGTCAGCGTGGTGGCGGATCCCGGCGGTCGGGTGCTCAACTGGTCGGTGGATGCCGCTGCGGCCGCCGCCGGGGTGACGGTCAACCCGCCGACGACCGGGCCGGCCGCGCCGGCGATGGCGGTCGACGTCGTCCGGCCGGCGGGCTTCACCGGGCTGGTGCTGGTCACCGTGACCGACTCGGTGCTGGCGCGGCGTACGGCGAGCATCCGGATCCGGTTCGGGTGAGGAGGGCGGGTGTCGGGCGCTGTGGAGGTGGCGGGGGCGCGGCTGGGGTTCGCGGTCGTGCCCGGCCGGCACCTGGCCGGCGGGCTGGTCGAGGTGGAGTTCTCAGCGACGGCGACCGGTGAGCCGGTGTACCTCGCCTACGGCGGCGACCGCTCCCGCGGCCGGCCGGCGTGGTTCGACTTCCCGGCGACCTACGACGGGGTGAGGCTTGCTGACCCGTTCGCTGCGGCGCCGGAACTGGGCGGGCCGTCGACGGCGGTCGAGCTGGGTCCGACGCCGTTTCGCCAGACGCTGCTGCTCAACGAGTTCGTGACGCTCGAGCAGACCGCGGGGCGCGGTGGCGAGCTGCGGGTGCGGTGCCTGCGTCGGCCGACGCTGGGGTCGTCGGCCGAGGAGGCGATGGTCGCGCCGGGGGAGCCGGTGTCGGTCGAGCTGGTGATGGAGCTCGAGCACGACCAGACCGCGTTGGAGGCGCTGGTGGACTCGCTCGTGGCCTCGGTGTGGGCCGAGGGCGCCGGGGCCGATCTCCCGCGGCTGCTGTCCCTGCGGGGCTTCGTCGATCGGTGGCGCGAGCTGGGGTCACATCCCGACGCCGCGGTGCGCGAGCGGGTCTCCGGGGCGCTGCGCCAGCTCGGCCGTTGAGCTCCCGGGAAGAGCTTCTCGACGTAGGGCACGGGTGAGGGTGCCTGGGTGGTGCTCAGCGTCGAGAAGCTCGGGGCGCGGGACCGCAGCGAGTCACTGAGGTCTAGGAGGAGACGTGCTTCTTCTCGCGCTTGACCCGACGGCGCAGCTGGAGGATGCGCAAGGAGCCGGCGATCACCGAGATGAAGATCCCGGCGACCGAGGCGGCGAGGAGCGCCACGGCCAGCGGCGTGCTGCCCTCCCAGGCCAGGAACTGGATCTCGACGTCCTGGGTGTTCTGGGCGATGAAGATGATCAGCAGGAGCAGCAGGATGCCGAGCGCGACGAGCGCGACCCAGATGCTGCTGGTGCGCGAGCGGCGCAGCGGGTCGTCTCCGGGCTTCCGGTCGGGCGCGGTCTTCGGGGGCGGGGTGCTGGCTGCCTTCGCCTCGGTGCTCCCGCCCTTGGTCTGCTCCCGGGTCTTGTCCTCGCTCATGGGTTCTGTCTACCCCGGAAGCGAAGCGGCTAGCCGTCGCAACTCTCGACACTTCAGACTGTGTCATTGACAACTGTCATGGTTGGGGGGCGCTGCCGACAGCGCCTGACGCGACCCACCCGGTGGTACCACGCTGGTACCATCGCCACGTGGCGATGAATCTCAGGCTCACCGACGAGGAGAGCGAGGCCCTGCGCGCGAAGGCTGAAGCAGGAGGGTCGCTCGATGCAGGAGGTCGCCCGGGCGGCGATCGCGCAGTACGTCTCCGACCGGCCGCAACGCCTGATCTCCGCTATCGAGCGGGTCCGCACCGAGGACCAGGAGCTGCTGGAGCGGCTCAGCCGGTGACTGAGGAGTCGCTGGACATCCTCTCGGTCGCCGACCTGCTCGAGATCACCTCCGGCGTGCTCGACGAGGTGCAGGTCCGCGATGCCGGACTGCTGGCGGCTGCAGCTGCCCGACCGGTGACCACAGTTTTCGGAGAGGATGCCTACCCGGACTTCGAGGACAAGGCTGCTGCGCTGCTGCACTCACTGGTGCGCACCCACGCCTTGGTCGACGGCAACAACAGGCTCGCCTGGTCCGCGTGCCGGGTGTTCCACCTCCTGAACCAGCGAGACCTCAGCTACTCCGTCGACGAGGCCGAGCAGATGATGCTCGCAGCGGCGGCCGGTGAGCTGGGCGTCGCCGACATCGCGGCCTGGCTGCGTCAGCACGCCACGTCCTAGCTCGTCGGCGTCGCGTCCGGAGCCGCGCGGGCAGGCAGCGGCCACGGATCGAAGGCCCCGCCTTGACCGTCGTGCGACCCGGTGAGGGCCGCATCGGCAACCTCGGTGCAATCACCGTCGACTTCACGTTGATGGGCGCCGACAGGGCCGGTAGGTCGGGCTGACCGGTTCAGCTGACCCAGGGTGGTGTGCCCGCCGGCTCACCGTCGCCGCGCACCACCTCACCGTCACCGTGGCAGACCACCACGGCGCTGAACCCGTCGGGCCCGGCGGTGAACCGCCGTTGCTCACCGCCGGGCAGCACGACCGTGTCGCCGGCCTCGAGCGCGTGCTCCTCGCCGCCGACGCGAAGTGTCGCCTGGCCGTCGGTCAGCGACCACACGACCTCGGACTCGAATGCGTGCTCCGGGCCCTGCGACCCCGCGGGCATGTCGACCAGCCAGACGGCCGTGGCGGCCTCGCCCAGGGTGGGGGAGGCCAGCGTCGTCATCACCGCGTTCGGGGTCGTCGTGGTGCGGCGCTGGGTGGAGGTGACGAGCTGCATCAGGATCTCCTAAGATCGACAACATGGTTGACGACCACAATAAAGACAACCACGTTGTCGATCAAGGTGTTCCCGGCTGGGAGGTCGCCCTGATGCTCCTGGAGGGCTTCCGCTCGCTGGTCGACCACACGCACCGGCTCCTGGCCGTGCGCGGGCACCCCGGGGTCCGCCCCGCCCACGGATTCACGCTCCAGGCAATCGGCGCCGGGGCCACGGCGTCCGAGGTCGGCAACCGGCTGGGCGTGAGCAAGCAGGCCGCCGCCAAGACGTTGTCGGCGCTGGAGGCGGAGGGTTATGTCTCCCGATCCACCGACCCCGAGGACGCCCGACGGCGCACGATCGTGCTGACCCCGCACGGACACGACCTCCTGCGCGAGTCCGAGCGCGCCTTCGACGAGGCCCTGGGCGCCTGGCGAGACACGATCGGTGACGAGCGGGTCGGCACCCTGGTCGAAGCCCTCGTCGAGCTGGACCTCCCCGCGGCTCACCGGCTCGATCTCGGAGCGTGGTCGAGATAGTCCTGGGTCGGCGCGAAGCCCGCGTCACGTGACGGACGAAGGTGTTTCCTCTCGGTGGCCCCGTATCCCGAGGCGATTGCGGGCTGACGGGCGTCCAGCCGCGCGGCAACTCAGGTGAGCTCTGAGATCTCGAAGAGATGACCGTCCGGGTCGCGGAAGAACGCCCGCGTCTCGCCCTCGCGCACGTCCGGCGGGGCCAGGAACTCGGCGCCACGACCCGACAGCAGCTCGTAGAGCCCGATGCAGTCCCCGACGCGGAAGACGAGCTGCGCGCTCGCGCGGTCAGGGTCGGTCGGCGCAGCCATCGAGACGCTCGGCTTGCCCGCATCGGGGCCGCCGCCGGTCACCAGGAGGATCCAGCTGTCCAGCAGCTTGAGGACGACCGACGTGCCGCCGTACTCACCGACCACCTGGGCCTCGAGCACGTCTCGGTACCAGTCACGGCTCCGCTCGACGTCGGTGACCACGAGCATGTGGGTCAGCGCCGAGGCTTCGAACCGTTCCACGGTCGAACCGTAGCGAACCGCGGCCGCCACGAGCGAGACATCGAGGGCTGATGTCAGGGGCTCCACACAGCCAAGTCTCCGAACGATCAGCCCGAATCAGCTCCCGGCGATTGCTCGCACGTCAGCCGCGGTTGAGCCGAACTCCCGACTGAGCAGCGTGGACTTCCAGTAGGACTCGGGGTCTGCTCGATGGTCTCGGCCCGACGATAGGGCGGGGTCCGCTCAGTGACGCAGGCGGGTGAAGCGGAGCCGGCCGTCGGGTTGGCGGCTGGTCTCGTAGCGGGGGTCGTGGGCGGCGGTGTGGTGCCGGGCGCAGAGGGTGAGGCCCTTCTCGACGCTGGTCCGGCCGCCGTGGAGCCAGGGGTCCTCGTGGTGGACGTGGCACCAGTTGGCGGGGATCTCGCAGCCTTCGGCGCGGCAGGTCTTGTCGCGGGCGAAGATCACGCGGCGCTGGGCGCTGGTGTGGAACCGCTTCTCCCGCCCGTAGTCCAGCGGCTGGGAGGCACCGTCGAGGACGACCGGCACGATCCCGGCCTCACAGGCGAGCCGGCGGGCTTCGGAGGGCGAGAGCCGGTGCCCGGTGAGCAGGTCGGCGGACTCCAGGCCGCCGAGCAGGGTCTCGATGCTCATGGTGACCAGCACGGTGGCGTTGACCCCGCCGGTCTGCGGCAGGTTGCCCGCGGGGTAGCGGGAGATCAGCTCGACGAACGCCTGCCCGAGGAGCTCGGCGTTGGCGACCTTCGCACCCGTCGCGTCCTCGCGGACGTAGGGGTCAGGGCGGCGAGGGCTGGCGAAGGCGTTCAGCGCGGTGAGCAGCTGGTCGCCGGCCAGGGTGGGGATCGCGCCTTTGAGGTGGGTGATGCCGTGCTCGTCGGCGTAGATCTGCAGGAAGCAGCTGCGATGCGCTGCCCGTTCTTCTGCCTCGAGCTGCTTGGCCAGGCGTTCGTCGGCGGCGTCGGGGTCGATCACGTCGATCAGGTGCTTGGCGAGCAGCTTGAGCTTCTTCGGGCCGAACTCGGCGGCTTGTTCGAGCAGGTGCAGCTCGGCCTTCTCCCGACCCTCCGGACCCACCGACGCGGGGAGGGCTGCCACGGCGTCGAGGATCACCTCGGCCTGGGCCTGGGTCACCTGCCCGGCGGCCAGTGCTGCCTCGGTGCGGTGGAAGTCACCGCTCAGGGCCTGGGCGATCGTGAAGTCGCGACGAGCGCGGCGGTGGTCCGACGATGAGGCCTCGGCCCACCAGCCCTCCGACACCGCCTCCTGTGCGGTGTTCACGTCCTCGCGGCGAGCGTGGTCGAGCACGCGCAGCCGTAGCGCCGCGATGCGCGACTCGGCCTTGGCCAGCAGCACCGCGGCGTCGGCTGCCTGACCGGGCTCCAGGCCGGCCGCGGAGCCGCTCATCACCTCGTCGAGCCCCTGGTGCAGCCGGGTGCTGAAGCCGGTGATCGGATGGGTGTCCATGCCGTTGAACCTACGGGTCGGCACCGACAGTTCCGGGTGCTGTTTGTGCAGGTCAGGAGATGTTTTCGAGAAGTTCTGTGCGCCAGTTTTCGCGCACTGGGGTGGGCGGTTTTCAAGGCTCGTCGCTAGCGACTCGGGCACCTCAACCGCCGATCACGATTGACGGTGGCCGACCGTGAGCCACCAGCTCCCCGCTCCCGTCCCCGGCCGCAGCCCACAACGGCAGCCGGACGACCGCGATCGCCGAGGTCTTCAGCTCCACCCACTCCCCGGCGAGCAGCTCGACGGCCTCGTCGAACGCCGGGTTGTGCCCCACCAGCGCCGCGGTGCCCACCCCTTCCGGCAGCCCCCGAACCGCGGCGAGCACCTCACGCCCGTCGAACGTGTAGAGCCGCTCGCTGGCCCACCGCTCCGGCTGTCGAGGCAGCTCCGCGCTCGCGAGCTCCCACGTCTGTTGCGCCCGCCGTGCCACCGACACCACCGCGAGGTCGACCTCGAGGTGCTCCGCGATCCACCGCCCGGCCTGCCCTGCCTGGCGCACCCCGCGGGAGGTCAGCGGCCGCTCCTCATCGGATGCGTCCACCGACCAGTCCGACTTCCCGTGCCGCAGCAGCAGGAGGGTGGCACTCATGTGGCCATGCTGCAGCATCCGACGAGAGAGCGGGCCCATGCTCTGTCGGGCGTACGACAAACGGGTGAACGGCGACGCGCGATCAGGCCGATTCCGCGTCACTATTCACCCGTTGCCGAGGCGGGCTGGTCTCGACAGGACGGTGACGACCTGATCCGTGCGATCCGCTCCTGCGCTGCCGGGGAGGCGGTGATGGCGCCGGGCTCATCTGAGCGCACCGCGGTGGTCTCCGGCGTGGTCAGGAGTAGCGGTGACTCTTGGCCGCGTGGCCCTGCTCGCGAGTGCAGGTGCGCCCGTTCATCGACCGGTGCCCGCACAGCTCGTCGGACGGCGAGGCGGGCGCAGCCGCGTCCGCCTCCTTCGCCGCCGCCGACGGAGCCGACAGCCGTGTGGTCCTCGGGGCGGGGGAGGTCCTCGCCGCCATCGCGTTGTACCGCGCCTCGCGCATCGCGCGGACCGCTGCTTCCTTGCTCATCGCTCGCTCACGTCTCGAACACTAGTTCGGCTCCGCGCCGGATCCCCGCAGGCGCAACGAGGCGTGACCTCCCGGTTTCTTCGGCACATCTCGCGAGCGGTGGCGTGAGGGGCCCTGGTCGAGACCTGCCGGGCGGACGGTGTGGTGCCGCGCCGGCGCCACCGATCGAAGGACCGAACCGCGACGTCACGACCTGGTGCGCGGGCCCGGGGAGACAAAGCCCGACTCGTAGGCGAGGATCACCGCCTGCACCCGGTCGCGCACGCCGAGCTTGGCGAAGAGTCGGTTGATGTGGGTCTTCACCGTGGCCTCGGAGACGAACATCGCCCGGGCGATGTCGGCGTTCGAGAGACCTGCGGCGAGGTGCTCGTAGACCTCCCGCTCCCGTTCGCTGAGCTCGGCGAGACCGGGGGCTTCCTCGCCCGGCCGGGGCTTCGCCATGAACTGGTGCACCAGGCGGCGAGTCACCTCAGGCGCGAGCAGCTCGGTGCCGGCGGCCACCGAACGCACGGCGTGGACCAGGTCACCGGCGGTCGTGGTCTTCAGCAGGAAGCCCGAGGCACCGGCGTGCAAGGCGTCCCAGACGTTCTCGTCGGCGTCGTAGGTGGTGAGCACGATGACGCGACCGGACCAGCGCTGGTCCGAGCAGAGCCGACGGGTCGCTTCGACGCCGTCGAGACGCGGCATCCGGATGTCCATGAGCACGACGTCGGGGGCCAGCCGCAGCGTCTGCTCCACGGCGTCGACCCCGTCCTCGGCCGAGCCGACGACCTCACAGTCCGGCTGGGACTGCAGGATCGCCCGGAAGCCGTCACGGACCAGCGCCTGGTCGTCGACGACGAGCACTCGGATCATGACCCGACCGCGCCGAGCTCGAGAGGGAAGCGTGCACGCACCACCCACCCGCCGCCTGGTGAGAGCGGCCGGGCCTCCAGCGTCCCGCCGTACAGCTGGGCGCGCTCGCGCATCCCGATGATCCCGAAGCCCGGGTCGGTGGTGCCGCTGGACGTCGCTCCTTCGTCGACGACCTGCACCTCGAGGGACTCGGTGGTGCAGGTGATGCTCACCTCACAGCAACTTCCACGAGCGTGCTTGCGCACGTTGGTCAACGACTCCTGCACGATCCGGAAGACCGAGAGCGCGAGCCCGCGCGGCAGCTCGCTGGGTGCACCATCGACGGTCAGGCTCACCGGGCGACCCGCGGCCTGCTCCGCCGCGACGAGGTCGTGCACGTCCTCGAGGCCGGGTTGCGGGCGGCGTCCGCACGCCTCGCTGCCGCGCATCAGCCCCAGCATGTGGCGCATCTCCATCATCGCCTCCGTGCCGGTCGTCTGGATCTCGTGCATGGCCTTGCGAGCCTCGTGCGGAGACCGGTCGACGAGCTCAGCGGCAGCGGTCGCCTGCACGACCATTGCGGAGAGGCCATGGGCGACGATGTCGTGGAGCTCCCGGGCGATGCGCTCTCGTTCGGCATCGGCCGCCTGCGCCGCCTGCTGCTCGGCGCTGTCGATGGCCGCTGCCTCTGCTGCGGACCGCGCCTGCACCAGCACTCCGGCGACCCAGGCGCCGGCCAGGACGACCAGGCCGAAGACGTAGTCGGAGGCGCCGGGGTCGCCGGCTGCGACGCCCACCGAGAGGAGCACGCTGCCCATCGCGAGCCCGAGGACCGAGGCCTTGCGCTCGAGGTGCGCCCCGACCGAGTACGCCGCGACGAGGACGACCGGGATCGTCATCACCTGCGCGTTGGCCGGGACCCCGAGGATCGACTGGATTGCCAGGGGGGTCAGCACGAGCGCCAGACAGGTGCGGGGTCGGAGCCTGCGCACGACCAGCGCGGCGCTCATCACCAGCAGTGACAAGCTCGCGAGCAGGGTGTGGCCGGGCGCGGCACCGAACCCGAGCTCGACCAGGCCGGCGAGTCCGAGGACCGCCGCCAGCAACGCGTCCTCGCGTCGCTCCGGGCTCAGGGCACGCGCCCAGGAGGTGCCTGGGACATCGAGCGCACCGACCGACGGCATGTCGTCAGGTTGCCAGACCAGCGGCGGGGACACATCCACCCTGAGGCCAGCTCGCTCGACCCGGCGATGGAACCGACCCGGTGACCTGTGGAGCCAGCGGCGGGGAGGACCAGACCTTGGGCCGACGCGCAGGCGGCCCACGGCGGCTGGACTTGGTGGGAACTGACCCCGTCGAGAAGGAGCCGGAACCATGCCGAACCAACCGCAGGTGATCCCGAACCCCACCCGGGTAGGCGCCCCACCCATCCATGCCCAGGTCACGGCCGTGGCGCTCGCCGGCTCGGCCGTGCTCATCGGCGTGGGCGGGCTCGTTGCCCCGATGAGCGACGGGCAGGCAGCGGGCCTGTACGACGCGGCGTCCTCGGCGCCCGGTCGCCTCACGGTCGAGGCGGTCCTGCTCGTCGTGTCCTCGATCATGCTCGTGGTGGGCGTGATCGGGGCGGCGCGGGTCGTCCGCGGTCGTGGGGTGCGGCTCGCCTGGGCCGCGGCCCTCTTCGGCGTGATGGGCGCCCTGGGGCACGTCGCGTACGCGACCTTCTCGCTCGTCACGATCCCGATCGTCGACGCCGCACCCAGCCGTGAGGCAGCCGTCGGGATCTTCGACAGCATCAACAGCGATGCCGCGGTCGGGCTGGTCGTCCTGCCACTCGTCGTGGCGTACGGCTTCTCGGTGCTCCTGCTGCCCCTCGCCTTCTACCGCCGTCGACTGGTGCCGCTCTGGGTCGTGGGACTGGCTGCGGCGGCGTTCGTCCTCGAGGTCGTCGCTCCGGGAGGAGTGCTTGCGGCTGCCGGTCTCAAGTACGCCCTCGCGGTCGTGAGCACGGCGGCCGTGGCGTGGCGGATCACGCAGCTCTCCGACTCCGAGTGGCGCGACCCGAGCGTGATCTAGCGGCCGCAAAGGCTCGTCGCCTGCGCTCGTCGTCGCGCAACCATCGGACGGTGGTCGCCAGTAGGCGCGCACCAGTCGGACTTCTCGCCCGGCGGCCCGTGGGACGGCGGGCCGCAGGGCGGTGGTTCCTGCACGCAGCTCCGGGGCACGGTGGAGGTGATGAAGGACGAGCGGCAATCTGTCACCAGCAGCGGCGTCCGGGAGCCACAGAGCACCCGCCTGCGCCGACGGCGACGCTGGTACTTCGCCCTCATGGGGATCTGCCTGACCCTCATCATCCTGGCGTGGAACGTGGTGCGGCTGTGGTCGACGACCGCCGCCATCGTCATGTCGGCCGTCGCCGCAGTGATCCCACCCGTCGCAGCGATCGTCGCCAACTGGGGCGAGGACCGCTGAGCCCGACCGATCACTCTGCTCGGCCCGAGAGGTTGATGGTGGCGACCCCCGCCACGACGAGACCGATGCCCAGCCACGCCACCGGCGTGAGCCGGTCGCCGAACAGCGCGACGCCCAGGATCGAGACCGCGCCGGAGCCCAGGCCGGTCCACACGGTGTAGGCGATGCTCGTCGGGATCACCTCGACGACCTTGGCCAGCAGCAGCGTGGTCAGGGTGAAGCAGAGGATCGCGCCGGCCGACGGCAGCGGCTCGGTCAGCCCCTCAGAAGCCTTGGTGAACAAGGTGGCGGCGGTCTCCACGACCACGGTGAGGCCAAGCAGCGGCCACGCACGGGCCGGGGTCATCTGGAGGTCGTGGTAGCGGCTCATCGGCCCACCTGGAGGTCGATGAGGACGACACCGACGACGACGAGCAGCATCCCGCCGACGTGGCGCGGGGTGATGTCCTCGCGGAACCAGAGCCGGTCGATGACCAGCAGGACCAGCGACGCCGTCCCGGTCCAGACTGCGTAGACCGGGCCGACCGGCAGCACCTGGACCAGCTTCGCCAGGCCGAGGGTGGCCAGCACGAAGAACCCGATCGCGAGCGCGGTCGGCCCCCGGCGACGCAGCCCGCGGGAGGCGCGCAGCATCAAGGTGCCGAGGACGCCGCAGGCGATCGTGGGGACCAGCAGGAAAAGGTCCACCTCCGCATGGTCCACCGGCTGGGTCGGCGGTCCATCAGCGGGTGGACGTGGGTCATCTCGACGGGCGCTCGCTGCTCGATCAGCGGTGGGGGGCTGTGAGGAGGTCCCGCTTCGGGATCACTGCCTGGGAGCGGTACCGACCGGGCCGAGCGAGGAGCCTGACGAGGTCCACGGCGTCCCAGGTCGGTCACGAGGACGGCGTGCCACCCTCCGCGATGCCGGACTCGTAGGCGGTGACGACGGCCTGCACCCGGTCGCGCAGATCTAGCTTCATGAGGACCCGCGCGACGTGGGTCTTGACCGTGGTCTCGCCGATGAAGAGCTCGGCCGCGATCTCGGCGTTGGACAGGCCGCGGGCGACCAGGCGCAGCACCTCGAGCTCGCGGGCGGTGAGGCGGTCGAGCCGGGCGTCGCCGGCGTGCGGCCGGTCGCGGGTGAAGCGGTCGACCAGCCGCCGGGTGAGGACCGGCGCGAGCAGCGCGTCGGCACCGCGCGCGGCCTGGCGGATCGCGGCGACGATGTCCTCCCCGGCCATGTCCTTGAGCAGGAACCCCGACGCCCCGGCGCGCATCGCGTGGTAGACGTACTCGTCGAGGTCGAAGGTCGTCAGCATGAGGACCCTGGTCGCTGTCCCGGCCGCGGCCAGCTGCGTCATCGCCTCCAGGCCGTCGAGCTCGGGCATCTGCACGTCGAGCAGCAGGACGTCGGGCTGCTCCGCCATCACGAGGGCGACGGCCTCTGCCCCGTTGCCCGCCTCCCCGGAGACGGCGAGGTCCGGCTCCCCGTCGAAGATCATGCGCAGCCCGCTGCGCACCAGGGGCTGGTCGTCGGCGATGGCCACGGTGATCATCGGCTCGCCTCCTCCAGGCGGTGAGCGGGCAGGACGGCCCGCACCTCGAAGCCGCCGTCGTCCAGGCGCCCCCAGCGCACCTCGCCGCCGCGGGCGAGGACGACCTGCCGCAGGCCGGCCAGGCCCCGGCCACTACCTCCGGCGCCGCCGGACCCGGTCGGCGGGCCGTTGCGGATGGTGACGCCCACCCCCGCACCCTCCGCACCCGCGACCACCGTGGTGGGTGCCCCGGGGGCGTGACGCAGCACGTTCGTCAGCGCCTCCTGCACGATCCGGCAGACGACCGCGCGCGACTCGGGGTCGAGGAGACCGGGGGCATCGAGCCCGGCCACGTCGGCCGTGACGCACAAGCCCGCCGCACGGGTACGGCGCAGCACCGCAGCGAGATCCACGGTGCCCTGGCCCGACATCGCCGCCAGGCCGTCGCGCGCCGCTCCGGCGATCGTCGCCATCGCCTCCTGGGCCCGCCCGGGATCTGTGGCCGCCAGTCGCCGGGCGCCGGCCGCCTGCAGCGCGACCACGGTGAGAGTGTGGCCGATCTGGTCGTGGACCTCACGCGCCAGTCGCAGCCGCTCCTCGGCCAGGGCTCCCTGCTGCGCCGCGGACTCCTGATGGGCGAGCGCTCGGTTGTTGGCTCGGCCCTGCTCGACGAGTCTGCTGGCCTCGTTCACGGCCAGCCCGCCGAGCCAGCAGACGAGGAGGATCACGGCGACCCCGAATCGATCCTCGTCCACCACGCCGACCAGCTGGCCGACCCAGCACAGCGCCAGACCGACGACCGCCTGGCGCCGGGTGCACAGCGCCCCGACGGCGAACGCCATCGACATGGCCACGGCAGCGCCGCTGAGCGAGCCGTCGAGCGGCGCGACCAGCTGCGAGAAGAGGGTGGCGGCAACCGCGGCCGCCGCGACGGCGGCGAGGGGGCGCCACCACACGAAGGCCAGCGACAGGCTCACCGACGCGCTAGCGAGGACCGCCACCCACGCCGGGACCGAGAGCGGGAGCGTGCCCGTCGACTCCAGCGCCAGGCCCACCCCGATCACGCCGGCGCCGAGCACCGCCCAGCGCTGCGCGGCTGCCCGCAGGACGTGCAGGTGGTCGGCCCGTGGCGGCTCGATCGGGTCGGGGACGTCGACGGGTGCCGTCAAGGCCACCACCTCCGCCCGGGTGCGACCCAGGAGCCGCCGCGCGGACTCCTCGATCTCGCTGGGGTCGGACCCGACGTCCGCGCGTTCGGCGAGCACGCCCAGGCCGTCCATCAGGGAGGGCTGGAGCCGCTCGGTGATCCTCAGCCGTTCGAGGAGCACCGCGGCCTCGCGTTGCGACCGCTGCTCGCGCACGATCCGGTCGGCCTGTTCCTCGAGCTCGGCCAGCCGGGCTCGGCGCACGCGCACCAGCCGGCCCACCGCGGTGGGCAGCACCCCGACGAAGGTGGTGAGGAAGAGGACACCGTTGACCAGGGCCCAGCCGGTCATCGTCGGCAGGTTGATCAGCAGTCCCGCCAGCAGCGGCAGCAGCCCTCCCAGGAGCACGACGCGACCGCGCCCGTGGGCGCCGAGCGAGTACGACGCGAACATCAGCGCGAACAACCACACCCCGCCGCCGTCGCCCGCGTCCGGCCAGAGCTGCGTCTGGACCGCCGTGCCCAGCGCCGCGCCGGCCGCGATGACGGCGAGCGGGATGACGGGCCGGGTCCGGCGCAGTGCAATGACGCCCAGCAGGGGCGCGCCGCAGGCCTGGAACACCAGCAGCCGGGGCGTACCGGATCGAACCACGACAGCCTCGCCCAGCGCTGCCAGGACGAATCCCGCGGCGACCGCCGCATCCGCCCTGGTCAGCCCTTCGCGTACTGGCATCCCCCACAGCCTAGGCAGTCGGACTGCCTGCCGGGTCCTTCCTGAGGAGGACGCCCGGGGGAGGACCGAGCTCCGCCCTCGGGCCGACGACCGCGGCGGCCGTCCGCTTCTAGCGTCGTGTGCCACGACCAGAGAGGAACCCCCCATGACCACGACGACCATGCCGGCCATCACCCGCACCGGCACCCCCTGGCTGCGAGTGACCCTGATCGGCGTCGGCCTCGCCATCGTCGGCCTCCTGACGATGGGGCTGATCATGCTCTTCGCGCCCTCCACGTACGAAGGCGACTTCCAGCACGCCTGGGACTACGTCCTCACGGCCGCCGCGCTGCCCCAGGGCGTCGGCCTGTTCCTCGTCACGCTCGGCTTCCACCGGCTGCAGCGCGGTCGCGACGGCCGGCTCGGCACGGCCGGCGTCTGGCTCTACGGGCTGTGCATGACCGAGCTGATCATCCAGTGCATGGCCTCCGTGGTCGCGGGCTCGGAGCTCATCTGGGGACCGGTCTACCCGTTGTGCGCGTTCGGCCTGATGATCGGCCTCGCGCTGCTCGCCGCGGGCTCCTGGAACGTCGGCCTGCTCCCCAGGTGGATGCTCGGTGTCTGGCCTCCGCTGGGCATCGTCGGCTCCTTTCTGGGGCAGGGCCCGATCCCGCTGGTCTTCGTGGCGTTCCTCGTGGTGCTCGCGCTGGTGCTGCCGCGCCGCCTGCACGACTGGGCTGCTTCGATCAGCTGAGGATCGCCTCGTCGTGCGAAGGCGTCAGGCGTTGGCCGGCCGGCGGACCACCATGCGTGACTCGTCGGCGGTCACGACCTCCATCGTGCGGGGCACGCCCTGCGAGGCACCCTCGCTCAACATGATGGTGTCGCCCTCGACAGACCAGCTGCCCGTCGCCTCCTCCGGCACGTCGGACGCCCCGAGCCCGGCCTCGGCGAAGGAGCCGTCCGGACGCAGGTCGATCCCCATCCGGCCACGCGCAGGCGGGAGCTCGGCATCGGCGGGACGGAACACCATCTGGTCCTCGGTGTCCTCCTCGTGCACGTGCAGCCAGCGTCCGCACACCTGCTCGCGCTTCATCCGGTCGCCTAGGCGAGGAACGACGCGCGGGGACCGGCGAGGCAGGCGTTCATCCGCGCCACCTGGCCGGCGGTGAACATGAACATCGCCTCGTCGTCGACGTAGTCCATGTAGTTCATGAACATGTCGCCGTTGGGGGCGTTGCCGCAGCTGACCTTCGGGAAGGTCGGCTTGCCGGTGTTCGGGCCCTCGGCGTTGGGGGTGTCGGCCACCCGGTCGCCGCCGCTGCAGTCGAGGGTGTCGCCCCAGATGTGGCGCAGGTTCAGCCAGTGGCCGACCTCGTGGGTCGCCGTGCGTCCCTTGTGGAACGGCGCGGTCGCCGTCCCCTCCGAGCCGAAGGCGGTGTTGAGGATGACCACGCCGTCTGTCGCCTTCGGGCCGCCGGGGAACTGGGCGTAGCCCAGCAGTCCACCGGCCAGGCTGCACACCCACAGGTTGAGGTACTTGTCCGACGGCCAGGCGGCCGACCCGCCCTTGCCGGCGCGCTTGACGTCGTCACCGGGGCCGAAGGAGTTGCGGTGGGACTGGACACGCACGATGCCGTCGGTGCGCTTGCCCTCCGGGTCGTAGGTCGCGAGCTTGAACTTGATCTTGGCGTCGACGACCAGGCCTTGCCACGGTGCCGGCACCCGGGAGGTGTCCGGGTTCTTCGCCCGGAAGTCCTGGTTGAGGGTCTCGACCTGACTCCTGATCTGGGCCTTGGAGATGTTCTCCGTCGGCTTCTTCCAGACCACGTGGACCACCACCGGGATCGTGACGATGCGCCGGGTCACCCGCGCGGCCTCGCCGGTCTCCATCGCACGGGCGATGGCCAGCTCGGCTCGCTGCTGGTTGGCGCGGAACGACGGCTGCTCCTCCAGCAGCCGCTCGTACTCCTGCATGGCGGCACATTGCCGGCGCTTGGGGGCCATGGCGTTCCTCTCGGGCTGGAGGCAGGACCACGAGATGGGGCGTGGTCCCTGGTCCGACAGTCGCCCGGAGTCGGTGGTGTGTCAAGGGTCGGGTTTGCCGGGTCGGTGGTCGAGCTGGTCGGGACCCCGGGCGCTCAACGGGAGCGGTTGTCCCCGGCGCGGCGGAGCAGGACGGTGCGCTCGCCGTCGTTGCGGGTGCGGGACGCGGCCTCGGTGAAGGACTCGGCGGCCTCGACGTGGCGACCGGCACGCTCGAGCAGGTCACCGCGCACGCTCGGGACCAGCGGGGAGTCACCGAGGGCGTCGACGTCCAGCGCATCCAGGACGGCGAGCCCGGCGTCGGGTCCGTACGCCCGACCGTGGGCGACCGCGCGGTTCACCTCGACCACGGGTCCCGGCGCGGCCCCGGCCAGGACGTCGTAGAGCGCGGCGATGCGTCGCCAGTCGGTGTCCTCGGCACGCCGTACGCGGGCGTGCTGCGCGGCGATCGAGGCCTGCAGGAAGTAGGTGCCGACCGGGGCGCCGCGACCGGCGAGCTGCTCGGCCGCACGCAACGCGGCCAGCCCGCGCCGGATCAGGAGCTGGTCCCAGCGAGTGCGGTCCTGCTGGTCCAGCAGCACAGGTTCGCCGGCCTCGTCCAGGCGCGCAGGCAGCCGTGAGCCCTGGATCTCCAGCAGCGCCTGCAGCCCCAGCACCTCGGGCTCGGTGGGGGCAAGCGCGGAGAGCATCCGGGAGAGCCGCATCGCCTCCTCGGCCAGGTCGACGCGCATCCAGTCGGCCCCGGCGGTGGCGGTGTAGCCCTCGTTGAAGATCAGGTAGATCACGGCCATCACGTCGTCGAGACGCTTCGTCCGCTCCTCGCCCCGGGGCAGCTCGAACTCGGCGCGGGCCTGCGCGAGGGTCTTCTTGGCGCGCGAGATCCGCTGGCCCATCGCGGACTCGGTGGCGAGGAACCCTCGGGCGATCTCGCTCGTGGTCAGCCCCCCGACCAGGCGCAAGGTCAGCGCAGCTCTCGACTCCGGGGTCAGCGAGGGGTGACAGCACAGGAAGATCAGCCGCAGCACGTCGTCGTCGATCGGGTCGACCAGGTCGTCGAGGTCGGGCACCTGCGCCTCCTCCCCGCGGGCAGGCTCCAGCTGCGCGAGCTTGCGACGCAGCGTGTCGGAGCGTCGGACGTGGTCGACGCCGCGCCGCTTCGCGGCGGTCATCAGCCACGCGATCGGGTTGTCAGGCACACCCTGGGTGGGCCACTGCTCGAGCGCGGCGACCAGCGCGTCCTGGGCCAGGTCCTCGGCCAGCGCGACGTCGCCGGTGACGCGGGTCAGGGCGCCGACGAGGCGGGCCGACTCGGCCCGCCACGCGGCGAGGACGACCTCACGTGGGTCGTCGGACGTCGGGTCGCCTGGCACCGGGCCAGGCTAGTGACCCGGGTGCCGGCCGGTCAGGCGTCAGGCCCCTCGGAGATCTGCCGCAGCGTCGCCACGACGGTGACCTCCGGCCAGTGGTCGGCGTGCAGCTGCGCGAACTCCTGCTGGTCGGCGACCGCCTCCTCGACGGTGTCGTACTGCAGCAGGCTCCAGCCCCCGACGATCTCCTTGGCCTCGGCGTAGGGGCCGTCGACGCGGGTGACCTCGCCCTGCTTGACCACGAAGTTGACCGCGTCCTCGGTGCCGTAGAGCCCACCGCCGTCGAGGAAGACCCCCTTCCCGGCGCGCTCTCCGATGTAGGCGTCCATCGCCTCGAACAGCGACTGCGGGGGCATGCCGATGCCCTCTTCCATCCTCACGAATCCCATGAACCGCGGCATCGTGATCACTCCTTCGTCCTGGTCTGGTTGGTGCTTCTTGTGGCTACGTCGAACGGGGGCCGGGGTTTTCGACATCCCTCCCCAGAAAATCCCACCCGACACTGCACGAATCGGCGACCAACGACGCGAGATCGGGCCGGATCCGCGTCGACTCTCGCCGATTCGCGGTGCGGGGTCCGCGGTGCGGGGTCGGGGGCGGTGCGGGGTGGGGGGCGTCCGCCGGCTCAGACGTCGTGCTCGTCGGCGATGGTGTAGGCGTAGCCCTGCTCGGCGAGGAAGCGCTGGCGGTGCTGGGCGAACTCGGCGTCGACGGTGTCGCGGGTGACGATCGTGTAGAAGCGAGCCGAGCGGCCGTCGTCCTTGGGGCGCAGCAGCCGGCCGAGGCGTTGCGCCTCCTCCTGGCGCGAGCCGAAGGAGCCGGAGACCTGGATCGCCACGGTGGCCGAGGGCAGGTCGACGGAGAAGTTCGCGACCTTGGAGACCACGAGCAGGCGGATCTCGCCCTCGCGGAACGCCTGGAAGAGCCGCTCGCGCTCCTTGACCGAGGTCTCGCCCTTGATGACGGGGGCGTCGAGGGCCTCGCCGATCTCGTCGAGCTGGTCGAGGTACTGCCCGATCACCAGGGTCTGCTCGCCGGCGTGCTTCTCGACCAGCCGCTGGGTGAGCCGGGTCTTGCCGCGGGTGCACGCCGCGAGCCGGTAGCGCTCCTCCGGCTCGGCGGTGGCGTAGACCATCCGCTCGCCGTCGGGCAGCGCGACCCGGACCTCGACGCACTCGGCCGGGGCGATCCACCCCTGCGACTCGATGTCCTTCCAGGGGGCGTCGTAGCGCTTCGGCCCGATCAGGGAGAACACGTCACCCTCGCGACCGTCCTCGCGCACCAGCGTCGCGGTCAGTCCGATCCGGCGCCGCGCCTGCAGGTCGGCGGTCATCCGGAAGATCGGCGCGGGCAGCAGGTGCACCTCGTCGTAGACGATCAGGCCCCAGTCGCGGGCGTCGAGCAGCTCGAGGTGGGTGTAGGCGCCCTTGCGTCGCGTCGTCATCACCTGGTACGTCGCGATGGTCACCGGGCGCACCTCCTTGCGGGCGCCGGAGTACTCCCCGATCTCCTCCTCGGTCAACGAGGTGCGCTTGATCAGCTCGTCGCGCCACTGGCGTGCCGAGACCGTGTTGGTCACCAGGATCAGCGTCGTCGCCTGCGCTCGCGCCATCGCCGCCGCCCCGACCAGGGTCTTGCCGGCGCCGCAGGGAAGCACCACGACCCCGGAGCCGCCGTGCCAGAAGGACTCGACGGCCTCCTCCTGGTAGTGCCGCAGCGTCCAGTCGTCCTGCCGCAGGTCGATGGTGTGCGCCTCGCCGTCGACGTAGCCGGCGTAGTCCTCCGCCGGCCAGCCGAGCTTGAGCAGCGCCTGCTTGAGGTTGCCGCGCTCCGAGGGGTGCACGACCACGGTCAGGTCGTCGAGCCGCTCGCCGAGCATGCCGGCGACCTTCTTGGCGCGCACCACCTCCTCGAAGACCGCCTTGTCGGTCGAGGCCATCACCAGACCGTGGGCGGGGTGCTTGTCGAGCCGCAGCCGGCCGTAGCGGTCCATCGTCTCCGCGACGTCGACCAGCAGCGAGTGCGGGACGGCGTAGCGGCTGTAGGTGAGCAGGGTGTCGACCACCTGCTCGGCGTCGTGCCCGGCGGCGCGCGCGTTCCACAACCCCAGCGGGGTCAGCCGATAGGTGTGGACGTGCTCGGGGGAGCGCTCCAGCTCGGCGAAGGGAGCGATCGCGTTGCGGCAGGCAGAGGCCTGCTCGTGGTCGACCTCGAGCAGGAGTGTCTTGTCCGACTGGACGATGAGGGGGCCGTCGTGCACGCGTCGATCGTACGGACCCTTGGTGCACGCCCGGGCGAGCACCGAGGTGACGGGGGACACGCCCGGACCGCAGATGTGAGTCGTCTCATCGGTGATCGACATCGCCGAGACGGAGGTGGAGACGGCGGCTCGCGATCACTAGTTTGTGACGCGTCATGCCTACCCAGCTCTTCTCCCCCACAGCGACCACCGGCCCCGTCTGCGATGCGGACTCCCACGTCTGCGGCACCGTCCTGAAGCTCACCGACAGCGAGGACGTCGCCTCGTTCAGCGAGTGGTTCGTCGACAAGGCGCTCTCGCCGCTGATCACGATCGTCGTGCTGATCTCGTTCGCGGTCATCGTGCGCTGGCTGGCCCACCGCGCCGTCGACCGCGTCGTCTCGCGCGTGGTCCACGGCGTCCCCGGCAAGGCCGGCAGCTTCGGCGGCCGCAGCAAGGAGGGCGAGAGGCGGCTCTCCTCGCGCCGCACCCAGCGCGCCAAGAGCCTCGGCAGCCTGCTCAAGAGCCTCGCCACCGGGGTCATCTTCGGGGTCGTCATCGTGATGTGCCTGGCCGAGGTCAACGTCAACGTCGCCCCGATCCTCGCCTCCGCCGGTGTGCTCGGCCTGGCGCTCGGCTTCGGCGCCCAGACGCTGGTCAAGGACCTGATCTCCGGCGTCGCGATGCTCATGGAGGACCAGTACGGCGTCGGGGACGTCGTCGACCTCGGCGAGGCCGTCGGCACCGTCGAGGCGGTCGGCCTGCGGATCACCCGGTTGCGCGCCGTCGACGGCACCGTCTGGTACGTCCGCAACGGCGAGATCAGCCGGGTCGGCAACCAGAGCCAGAACTGGGCGCGCGCCGTCCTCGACGTCGGGGTCCGCTACGACGCCGACCTCGCCCGGGTGCGCCAGGTGCTCCAGGAGGTCGCCCACGAGATGTGGGTCGACGAGGAGTACGACCGCGTCGTCATCGAGGAGCCCGAGGTCTGGGGCGTGGAGTCGCTCGACGCCGACCGCGTGCTGGTGCGCGTCACCCTCAAGACCGCCCCGTTGGAGCAGTGGCGGGTCGCCCGCGCGATGCGCGAGCGGATCAAGGCGCGCTTCGACTACGAGGGCATCGCCCTGCTCACCCCGCAGATGGTGATCCGCGACGGTGGCGCCGCCGGTCCGGTGGGCTCGACCGGCTCCGCGAAGGGCGACACGACGGGGTCCGCCGGAGGCCCCGGGGGAGGCAAGCCGGGCGGCGACCTGCACGCCGACGCGCCACGGACCCCCGACAGCGAGCCACCGCCGTCGGCCCAGTAGCGGCTGCTCTGCGGTTTCGGGCTGCTGACGGCGGCCAGATCGAAGAATCCGTGGCGATCGGCGGTCCAAGGCACGGAATCCGTGGATCGGACTGGAAATCCCGACGGATCCACGGGCACACTGGGACGCATGCCTGATCTCGTCCCCCACTGGCTCGACAACACCCCCGTCACCGGCGGCTCCGACCGCACCGGCGAGGTCACCAACCCCGCGACCGGCGAGGTGACCAAGCAGGTCGGCTTCGCTTCGCGCGAGGACGCCTCGCGGGTGATCGAGGCGGCCTCGGCGGCGACGCGTGGGTGGGCCGAGACCTCGATCGCGGCCCGCACCCAGGTCGTCTTCGCCTTCCGCGAGCTGCTCAACGCGCGCAAGGAGGAGCTCGCCGCGATCATCACCAGCGAGCACGGCAAGGTGCTCGCCGACGCGGCCGGCGAGGTGGCTCGGGGCCTGGAGGTCGTGGAGTTCGCCTGCGGCATCCCGCACCTGCTCAAGGGCGGCTACTCCGAACAGGTCTCGACCGGCGTCGACGTCCACTCCAAGCGCCAGCCGCTTGGGGTCGTGGGGATCATCAGCCCCTTCAACTTCCCCGCGATGGTGCCGATGTGGTTCTTCCCGATCGCCATCGCAGCCGGCAACACCGTCGTGCTCAAGCCCAGCGAGAAGGACCCCTCGGCCGCGATCTGGATGGCGCAGCTGTGGGCCGAGGCCGGCCTGCCGCCCGGCGTCTTCAACGTGCTCCACGGCGACAAGGAGGCCGTCGACGCGCTGCTCGAGCACCCCGCGGTGAAGGCGATCAGCTTCGTCGGCTCCACCCCGATCGCCAAGTACGTCTATGAGACAGCGTCCGCCCACGGCAAGCGGGTCCAGGCGCTCGGCGGCGCCAAGAACCACATGGTCGTGCTGCCGGACGCCGACCTCGACCAGGCCGCCGACCAGGCGGTCAGCGCCGGCTACGGGTCCGCCGGCGAGCGCTGCATGGCGATCTCCGTCGTCGTCGCGGTCGGCCCGATCGCCGACGACCTCGTCGCCCGCATCGCCGAGCGCACCCAGGGCCTGCGCACCGGCGACGGCACTCGCGGGTCGGACATGGGGCCGCTGGTCACCCAGGTGCACCGCGACAAGGTCGCCTCGTACGTCGAGGCGGGGGAGTCCTCCGGCGCCAAGGTGGTGCTCGACGGGCGCGAGGTGCGAGCCGACGGCGGGGCGGAGGGCTTCTGGCTCGGGCCGACCCTGCTCGACCACGTCACCCCGGAGATGTCGGTCTACACCGACGAGATCTTCGGGCCGGTGCTCTCGGTGGTGCGGGTCGACTCCTACGACGAGGCGGTCTCGCTGGTCAACGCCAACCCCTACGGCAACGGCGTGGCGATCTTCACCTCCTCCGGCGGGGCGGCACGCAAGTTCGAGGTCGACGTCGAGGTGGGGATGATCGGGGTCAACGTGCCGATCCCGGTGCCGATGGCCTACTACTCCTTCGGCGGCTGGAAGAGCTCGCTCTTCGGCGACAGCCACGCCCACGGCATCGAGGGCGTTCACTTCTTCACCCGCGGCAAGGTGGTCACCAGCCGCTGGGGCGACCCGGCGCTCACCCACACCGGCGGCCTCGAGCTCGCGTTCCCGACCTCCCATGGTGGTTGAGGTGCGGGGGGCGCCGGTCGGCGCCCGCCCGGTCAACGCCGGCGGCGGCAACCACCCCTCCGCTCGTTCCTCGCTCCGGGGGGCCAGTCCCATCCACGCCGCCGCCGTCGTCGCCCGGACGTGCACCGCCCGGCGCTCCGGCCCCGAGCTCGGTGATCGAGCAGCGATGCGAAGCGAGCGCACGTCGAGATCACCCACCGGAGGTACAGCATGAGCCGCGCGTACGACCTGGACCGGGCCCACGTCTTCCACTCCTGGTCGGCGCAGGCGAAGCTCGACCCCTTGGTGATCGCGAAGGCCGAGGGGTCCCGGGTGTGGGACGAGCAGGGCAAGGGTTTCCTCGACTTCTCCTCGCAGCTGGTGTTCACCAACCTGGGCCACCAGCACCCGCGCGTGGTCGCGGCGATCCAGGAGCAGGCAGGGCAGCTGTGCACCGTCGCCCCGCAGCACGCCAACGCCGCGCGCTCGGAGGCCGCGCACCTGATCGCCGGCATCGCGCCGGAGGGTCTGGAGCACGTCTTCTTCACCAACGGCGGCGCCGAGGCGATCGAGCACGCGGTGCGCATGGCGCGGCTGCACACCGGCCGGATCAAGGTGCTCTCGCGCTACCGCAGCTACCACGGCGGCACCAACACCGCGATCAACGTGACCGGCGATCCGCGCCGCTGGGCCAGTGACTACGGCTCCGCCGGCACCGTGAAGTTCTTCGGGCCGTTCCTCTACCGCTCGGAGTTCAACGCCACCACCGAGGCCGAGGAGTGCGAGCGCGCGCTGGCGCACCTGCGTCGTACGGTCGAGCTGGAGGGGCCGGCGACCATCGCAGCAATAGTGATGGAGACAATTCCTGGCACCGCCGGGATCATGCTCCCGCCACCCGGCTACCTCGCCGGTGTACGACAGATCTGCGACGACCACGGCATCGTGCTGATCCTCGACGAGGTGATGGCCGGGTTCGGCCGCGCCGGCGCGTGGCTCGCGCTCGACAAGTTCGACGCCGAGCCCGACCTCGTCACCTTCGCCAAGGGCGTCAACTCCGGCTACGTGCCGCTCGGCGGCGTCATCATCAGCGACGCGATCTACGACACCTTCGCCGAGCGTCCCTACCCGGGCGGGCTCACCTACTCCGGCCACCCGCTGGCCTGCGCCGCCGCCGTCGCGACCATCGAGACGATGCGCGACGAGGGCGTCGTCGAGCACGCCGACCGGCTGGGCAGCGAGGTGATCGGCCCCGAGCTCGAGGCGATCAAGGAGCGGCACCCCTGCGTCGGCGAGGTCCGCGGCACCGGGGTGTTCTGGGCCGTCGAGCTGGTCAGCGACCGCTCGACGCGCGAGCCGCTGGCGCCGTACGGGTCGAGCAGCCCGGCGCTGGACGAGGTCGTCGGCGCCTGCAAGGCAGGGGGCCTGCTGCCCTTCGCGAACTTCAACCGGATCCACGTCGTCCCGCCGTGCACGACCAGCGAGGACGAGGCCCGCGAGGGTCTGGCGATCCTGGACGACGCGCTCTCCCGGGGAGACGCGCATGCCGCGACCTGAGCCGGTCGTCTACGAGCGCCTCGCCCCGGCCGGCGAGCTGGTCACCGAGGCGCTGCGTGGCTCCAGCGACCGGTGCTTCTGGATCGCCGACGCACCGGGGCCGTCGTACCCACGCCTGAGCGCGGACCACGAGGCCGACCTGTGCGTCGTGGGCGGCGGCTACGCCGGGCTCTGGACCGCGGTGCGCGCCAAGCAGCGCGACCCGGGGCGCCGGGTGGTCCTGCTCGAGGGCGCACGACTCGGCTGGGCGGCGTCGGGCCGCAACGGTGGCTTCTGCTCGGCGTCGCTGACCCACGGCGAGGAGAACGGCCGCACCCGCTGGCCCGGCGAGTACGACGAGCTGGAACGGATGGGCCGCGAGAACCTCGAGGGCATCACGCAGACCGTGTGCGACTTCGACATGGACGTCGCGATGGAGCACGTCGGCGAGCTGACCGTGGCGGTCGAGCCGCACCAGGTCGACTGGCTGCGCGAGTCGGCGGCCGCTGGTGGGGGGCGGTTCCTCGACGCCGACGAGCTGCGCGAGGAGGTGGTCTCACCGATCGCGCTCGGCGGGCTGCTCGGCGACGACACCGCGCTGGTGCACCCCGCCCGGCTCTCCCGGGAGCTGGGTCGGGTCGCCACCGAGCTCGGGGTCGAGATCTTCGAGGGAGCCCAGGTCGACCGGCTGCGCTCGGCGGGGAGCGGCGTCGAGGTGTCGGTCGGCGAGCGCACGGTGCGCGCGGAGCGGGTCGCGCTGGGCACCAACGCCTTCCCGGCGCTGGTGCGGCGCTACCGCGCCTTCACCATCCCGGTCTACGACTACTCGATCGTCACCGAGCCGCTGACCGCTGCGCAGCGCGAGGCCATCGGCTGGGCGCATCGACGCGGTCTGGCGGACTCGGCGAACCACTTCCACTACTTCCGGCTCACCCCCGACGACCGGATCCTCTTCGGCGGCTACGACGCGATCTACCACTTCGGCAAGCGGGTGCGCTCGGAGTACGAGGACCGCCCCGCGTCGTACGAGCGGCTGGTCTCGCACCTGCTGACCTTCTTCCCCCAGCTCGAGGGGATCCGGGTCTCGCACCGGTGGGCCGGCGCGATCGACACCTCGACCCGGTTCAGCGCCTTCTTCGCCCAGGCGTACGGCGGCCGGGTGGCGCACGCTGCCGGGTTCACCGGCCTCGGGGTCGGGGCGACCCGGTTCGCCGCCGAGGTGATGCTCGACCTGCTGGACGGGGCGGACACCGAGCGAACGCGGCTGGAGATGGTGCGCCGCAAGCCGACGCCGTTCCCGCCCGAGCCGATCGCGTCGCTGGGCATCCAGACCACGCGCTGGTCGCTGAGCCGCGCCGACCAGCGGCAGGGCCGGCGCAACCTGTGGCTGCGCAGCCTCGACCGGCTCGGGCTGGGCTTCGACAGCTGAGGCCCGAGGTGTGCGCGTGGGTTTTCGCGCACAAGACCGGTCTTGGGCGCTGCGGTGGCGTGCGTGGGTGGGTTTGCGTGCACAAGACCGCGCTTCGACGAGCGTGTCTCTGAGGTGGCCGCTCGTACGCCCAAGACCGGTCTTGTGCGCGGAGTTGGCGGTCCCGGGGCGGGCTCTCGCGTCAATGACCGGTCTTGTGCGTAGAAATCGACCGCCCCGCGCTCAGTCGTCGTCGGTGGCGTCGCGGACCGACTTGATGCGGTGCACGGCGAAGGAGCGGGTGCGGTCGCTGCGGTGGTCGTAGGCCTTGAGCCGCCCACCCTCGACGCCGAGCGGGTCGACCAGGCGGTCGTGGATCGCGCCGTCGTCGTCGACGTAGCCGATCACCACCGCGGCCGAGCCCTCGGAGGCCTCCCGCAGCAGCGCCAGCGCGGAGGCCGGGGTCTGCTGCTCGCGGCGCGGGCCGGCCAGGCCGGCCCGGTCGCCGGCGCGCACCGCCGTCACCGCTGCCGACGCGCGGGCGGAGACGTCCGCCGACCGCGTCGTACGCCGCCCGCCACCGGAGGCCCGCAGCCGCGTCGGCCCACCGACCCGCACGACGCCGTCGGCGTCCTCGACCACGGGGGAGAGGCCGGCATCGCGCAGCGCCGGCAGCAGCTCGTCCGCCGGCACCGAGCTGACCAGCACCGTCGGGGCGATCCGCCGCAGCCCCAACCCGATCACCCGCGGGTCGCCGAGCAGCGCTGCCAGCGCCGCCTCGTCGTCGCTGCGCACGAACGACTCCGCCACCCCGAGGCGGACCGTGCCGAAGGTGCGGGCCACGTCGTCGACCAGGTAGCGCAGCGGTTGCGGCACCTCGCTGTGGGCGGCCTTCGCGATCAGGTCGTGCACCTCGGCCGAGGACCAGCCGACGTCGAAGGCGTGACGCACCGAGCGCTCGGTGAACCGGTAGACCGTGGCTCCGCCGCGCGACTCCACCTCGGCCACCGTGGCCAGCGCGCGCCCCAGCTCGGTCTCCAGCGGGCCGGGGGCGACGGCGGTCAGATCTGCCTGGAGCATCACGTGGTCGACCGGGGTGGGCATCAGCTCCTCGACCGCGGCGGCGGCCGCGGCGGCACCGCCGGTCAGCAGGGCACGGCCGTGCTCGGGCATCCCGCCGAGCCCGAGGACGCCCAGCGTCGCGGCCTCCTCGACGGTCCAGCCGACCGCGGTGTCGCGGCTGGTCGGACGTCGGGGCCGCAGCCAGTGCAGCCGCGCCACCAGCGTGGGCAGGCCGTCACCGGTCTTCAGGGTCTCGCCGGGCGGGAGCGCCGCGAGCTCGGCCAGCGCGGCCCGGCGCACGTCGACCACCCAGGCGACCTCGAGGTCGGGGGCCAGCGCGTTGAGGCTGCGACCCTCGCGGCGGGTGCCGACCAGGCTCGGCAGCCGCGGGGACTCCAGCCAGGCCGCCGCGAGCTGGGCCCACCGCCCCGCCAGCGTCGCCGCGCGCCAGGTGTCGAAGGCGGTGGTCGGCAACCAGGCGTCGGGCGCCCCCGCGGCCGAGCCCCGCGTCAGCAGGCCCGCCGCCTGGGCGACCTCGAGGCACAGCGCCACTCCGGCCTCGTCGGTGTGGGCGAGCAGCGCGAGCGCCTTGTGGTCACGCACCGACATCCCGCCCTGGCGCAGGACGCCGGGCGGCCGCTCGCTGAGGTGGTCGAGGATCAGCTCGACCCGGTGCACCAGCTCGTAGGCCGCCCCCGCAGCCGCGCGCGAGACCAGCTGCTCGGAGCGGTCGGCGGTCGCCACCACCGGCGGCTCGTCGACGGCGTCGCGCGTCGTGCGCCCACCACGCAGCGCGATCGCGACCTCGCGCGGCACCACGAGGTGGGTCTGGTCGCGGGGGAGCAGCAGCCCGCGGGCGAGCAGCCGCTCCACCCGGGAGGAGGCGGTGGCGACGCTGACCTCGCGGTCGGCGGAGCTGCGGCCCTCGGCGCCGGCGGACTCCATGTCGTGCAACAGCGTCGCGGCGTCCTCACCGGCGTCGCCGAGCAGCCGTGCGACGTGGGCGGGGTCCTGGAGCAGGCCGGCGAGCGCCGCGACGTCGCGGGCACGGTCACCGCTGGCGGTGCCGCCGACGTCGGCCAGCAGCGAGGCGACCCGGGCCGGGCCGGCGCGTTCCAGCAGGCTCGCGACCGGCGGGCCGAGCCGGCTCACGGTCGTGGCGAGGGTGTCGCCGACCGCAGAGACCAGCCGCAGGTCGTCGGGCTCGCCCCACACCAGCGCGAGGTCGAGCGCCAGGTCGAGGCGGCGGCGTACCTCCTCGGGGGCGGCGTTGACCAGCGCCACCACGTCGTCGGTCGCGGCGCGCGAGCCCAGCACGGCCAGGGCTTCCAGGGCCACCAGGGTCGCGCGGTCGAGCTGGTCGACCGCGCGCATCACCGACGCGCGGGTCGCGGCGCGGGAGGCGAGGTGCCCGGAGTCGGCGGGCGCGGGGGTGGCGAGGTCAGGCCGCGCCAGCAGCAGCGCCTCGAGCCGCTCGTCGGGCCAGCTGCGCAGCTGGTCGGCGAGTGACCGCGGGCCGGGGGTGGACATCCGCACCACGATACCGAGGGGTCCACGGGTGTGGTGAGGTGGAGAACTGCGTCGCGGCGGGTGGCGCCCCGGCCGTAGGCTGGGCGTAGCGAGTCAACGTGCGGCCTGCGGGCCTGGAAGCAGATGAGGTGCACCGGTGCCAACGGGCAAGGTGAAGTGGTACGACGTGGAGAAGGGCTTCGGCTTCCTCTCCAAGGACGAGGGCGGTGACGTCTTCGTGCGCTCCAGCGCGCTCCCCGAGGGCGTGGCCACGTTGAAGGCGGGCACCCGGGTCGAGTTCGGCGTGGCCCAGGGCCGCAAGGGCGAGCAGGCGCTGCAGCTGCGGGTGCTCGACGCCCCGGCGTCGGTCTCCAAGGCGATGCGGCGCAAGCCGGCCGAGATGGTCAACATCATCGAGGACCTCTACCGCCTGCTCGAGGGCATCGAGCGCGGTTACCGCGCCGGGCGCCACCCCGACTCCAAGACGGCTACGCCGACGGCCACGCTGCTGCGTGCGCTCGCCGACGAGCTGGAGACCTGAGCCGCCCGGACCCGCTGACGACCGGTCTTGTGCGCGGAGGTGCACCTCGCGCAGCCGCGTCGAGCGTGGATGAGCGGTCTTGTGCGGGGAAGCTCACGTCTCGCCGGGCGGGTCGCCCAGCGTCGCGAGGTCGCGGATGCCGGCGATCACCCAGGCGGTGATCGCCAGCAGCAGCGCCGCCCCGACGCCGAGCCCCACCTGGGGGATCAGCGGCAGGGCGATGCCGATGAACCCGCCCAGCACCCACGAGAGCTGCAGCAGCGTCTCGGAGCGGGCGAACGCGCTGGCGCGGGTCACCTCGGGCACGTCGCGCTGGATCAGGGAGTCCAGCGACAGCTTGCCCAGCGCCTGGCTGACCCCCGCGGTGAGACCCAGCGCGACCACGCTCACCAGCCCGTAGAACAGCGCGGCCATGGTGACCGCCAGGGCGTCGGCGATCAGCACCATCACCACGACGACCTCGGCCCTCACCCGCCGCAGCGCCGAGCCGAGCCCGATGCCGATGGCGTTGCCGAGGCCGGCCGACCCGATCACCAGCCCCAGCAGCAGCTCGGGCCGGTCCTCCCAGCCCGGCAGCGGCTTCTCCCGCAGCAGGAAGGCCATGTAGAGGGTGAGAAAACCGCTGAGCAGCCGCAGCCCGGCGTTGCAGCGCAGCGCCCGCACCACCAGAGCGGGCACCCGCGTCCGGCCGGCGAGCTTGGCGGTCTGCTCCTCCTCGGCGTGGTCCACCTTGGCGGGCAGCAGGACCGCGAGGATCGTGGCGCAGACGAAGACCACGAAGCCGTAGCGCAGCGACCACTCCGGGCCCATCGTGGAGAATCCCAGCGCCAGCGGCGCCGAGACCGCGGCGCCGGTGATGCCGGCCAGCGAGATCCGAGAGTTGGCCTTGACCAGCCCGAGGTCCTCCGGCATCAGCCGAGGGACGGCGGCCGCGCGGGTCACGCCGTACGCCTTGGAGGCGACCAGCACCCCCAGCGCCGCCGGGAAGAGCACGATCGAGTCGCCGCCGACCGCGCCGGCCAGCACCCAGCAGCAGAAGGCACGGATCGCCATGGTCGAGCCGATCGCCCAGCGCCGGCCACGGTGGAACCGGTCGAGCACCGGCCCGATCAGCGGCGCCACGATCGCGAACGGCAGCATCGTGAGCAGCAGGAACAGCGCGACCTGCCCTCGCGCCTGGTCGGTCGGCACCTGGAAGAACAGCGTGCCGGCGAGACTGATCGCGACCGCCGCGTCGCCGGCGGCGTTGAAGGCGTGCAGCTCGATCAGGCGGTAGAGCCCGCTGGCGCCGGCCCCCTCGGCGTGGCTGGCCCGTCTCGCCTGGCGGTAGACGTAGTTGGCCGCGACCCCGGTGCCGCGCCCGGCCTTGCCGACGCTGCGTGCCGTGGCCGCCGACGTACGACGTACGCGTGAGGAGCCGCGCGGGGCGGCCGGGTCGGGGACGGCGTGGGTGTCGGTGGTGGTCTGATGCGGCCCGCTGGCGCGACCCTCCGCGGCCTCGTCCGCGCGCGAACGTCCCTCGGAGGGGCCGGTGGGCGGGGACTCATCGGACACAGGGCCATCTTGCCCCGCCGCCCCGACAGGGCCGAAAACGGTGGGCGCGTCGACTCCGTTGGCCCCGTCGTGGAGAATCACCGGCGTGACTCCCACGAAGACCGCGAAACCGGACGCCAAGGCCGCGGAGGCCGTCGAGGCCGCGCGCGCCGGGCTGCTCGAGTTCGTCCAGGAGCAGCACGTCGGCGATCACCTCGGGGCGCAGGCCGAGGAGGCCAAGGTCGTCACCCACTACTTCGAGTGCCGCCAGGGCGGCTACCGCGGCTGGCGCTGGTCGGTGACGATCGCGCGCGCACCCCGCTCGCGCGAGATCACCATCGACGAGGTCGTGCTGCTGCCCGGCGACGACGCGATCCTCGCGCCGACCTGGGTGCCGTACCGCGAGCGGATCAAGCCCGGCGACCTGAGCCCCGGCGACCTGCTGCCGGTCGAGGACGACGACCCGCGGTTGGTGCCCTCGTTCACCGGCGCCGACGAGTGGGCCGACAAGAAGCAGGCCAAGAAGGTCGCCGAGGAGCTCGGCCTGGGTCGCAAGCACGTGCTCTCCCCGGAGGGCCGCGACCTCGCCGCCGAGCGGTGGTACGACGGCTCCCACGGCCCCGACACCGACCTGGCGAAGTCAGCGCCGGGAGCCTGTGGCGAGTGCGGCTTCTACATCCGGCTCAGCGGCCCGCTGGCCCAGGCCTTCGGGGTCTGCGCCAACGCCTACGCCAACGACGACGGTCGCGTGGTCTCGGTCGACCACGGTTGCGGCGCCCACTCCGAGGCCCGGCTGGGCAAGAAGAACCTGCCGCAGCCGCTGCCCGAGCCTGCGCTGGACACCCTGCGCTGGGAGGACCTCGAGACCTTCTGAGGTCGCCGCGGCTGGGCGCGGCGTGCGTATCCGCGCACAAGACCGAACTCTGGCGCTTTCTGCCTGGCGCGGCGTGCGTATCCGCGCACAAGACCGAGCAGTGACCGAGCGCCGCGGCGTACGTCGATGGGCGGTCTTGTGCGCGGAGGTGCACCCGCGCAGGGGTCGGGGAGAGTCGATGTTGGGTCTTGTGCGCGGTAGTTGGCGACTTGCGCGACCGCGGGCGCGGTGTGGGGTCTTGTGCGCGGAAACCGACGGGCCGCAACTAACGTAGGCCCGTGACCACGGTGAGGGTCCTGGGGACCACGCGGGTCCTGGGAGATGACGGCGGACCCGTCGAGATCGCAGGGCGCAAGCGGCGCTCGGTGCTGGCCGCCCTGGCGCTGCACCTGGACTCAGGGATCTCGGTGGACGCCCTGAGCGACATCGTCTGGGGCGCCGACGCGGGCGGCACGCTCAGCTCCCTGCACTCCTACATCTCCGGCCTGCGCCGGGCCCTCGAGCCGGGGCTGGAGCCGCGGCAGCGCCCGACCACGCTGCTCACCGCGGGCCAGGGCTACCGGTTGGCGCTGGACCCGATGCAGGTCGACGCCCACGCGTTCGCCGCGACCGTGCGGCAGCGGCACCGCGCGCTCGCCCCGCTCGGGACACAGCTGACCACCGGCGAGCAGGCGCTCTGGCCCGAGCGCTCCGAGATCTCCGCGCACGTCGACTCCCTCGAGCAGGCACTGGCCTCCTGGGCCGGCCAGCCCTACGCCGACCTGCCCGAGCACCCTGACGTGCTCGCCGAACGGGCGGCCCTGGAGGAGCTGCGGCTGACCGCGGAGGAGGACCGGGTCCTCGGCCTGCTGGCGCTGGGCGACCACGGCACCGTCGTCGCAGCCACCGAGCTCGCCACCGCCAGGCACCCGCTGCGCGAACGGCTCTGGGCCCTGCACGCGCTGGCGCTGACCCGAGCGGGTCGGCAAGGTGAGGCCCTGGGCGCGCTGCGCGAGGTCCGCTCGCACCTCGCCGACGAGCTGGGCATCGATCCCGGCAAGGAGCTGCGCGACCTCGAGCAGGCCATCCTGCGCCAGGAGCCGACGCTGCTCGCCTGGGCCTCACCGACAGCACCGACGGCACCCACGGCACCGACAGCACCGGCCTCCCCGGCCTCGCGCACCGCCCGGGTCCGGGCGCCGTGGCTGACCGTCGGGCGCGACGCCGAGGAGCTCGCGCTCACCGGGGTGCTCCAGCTCGCCGCCCACGGCACCACGGCCCTGGCGTCCCTGGTCGGTGAGCCCGGCATCGGCAAGTCGCGGCTGGTCGAGCAGTTCGTGGCAGAGGCCCGCGCCGCGGGGTTCGCCGTCGGTGTCGGACGTTGCTCGCAGGACTACGGGGCGCCGCCGCTGTGGCCGTGGCGCTCGGTGCTCGACGCGCTCGCCGGACAGCTGGGGGAGGAGCCGCCGGCCATCGTGCTCGAGCGGGGCGACGTCGATCCCGCGCGGGCCGCCTTCGAGGCCTGGGAGTCGCTGGCCTCCTCCGTGCGCCGATGGGCCCGTGGTCAGCCGCTCCTGGTCGTCCTCGAGGACCTGCACTGGGCGGACCGGGCGACGCTGCGCGCGCTGGCCCACCTGGTGTCGACCCAGTCCGAGGACCTGTCGCTGGCGATCCTCACCACCCGGCGGGCCCACCCGCGCCCGGAGGGGACCGCCGGCGACGTCGAGGACCTGTGGGCCCGGCGGCACGCCGTACGACTGGAGCTCGAGGGACTCTCGGCTGCGCAGAGCCGGGCCCTGGTCGACGCCGTGGCCCACCAGCCCGTCACCGAGGACGTGCTGAGTGACTGGCACGAGCGCTCGGGCGGCAACCCGTTCTTCCTCGTCGAGCTCGCCCGGCTGGGCGCGACGCGTGGTCTGCCGAGCTCGCTGCGCGACCTCATCCTGCGCCGGGTCGAGCAGCTGCCGGACAACGTGGGTGACCTGGTGCGGCAGGCCGCGGTGTGCGGGCGTGAGTTCCTGCTCGACGTCGTGGCGGCCGCTGCGGACCTCGACACCGACAAGGCTGACGCGCTGCTCGACGACGCCCGTGCGCTCGGGCTGGTCCGCGACCGCGAAGCCGGCCGGTTGGCCTTCGACCACGCCCTGACCCGGGACGCGATCCTGGACTCGGTCAGCCCGACCCGCCAGGCCCGGCTGCACGCGCGGGTTGCCCATGTGCTCGAGACCGATGCCGACCTCGCCCTGGTGGTGCCGAAGGCCGAGCGGGTCTCCGAGCTCGCGACCCACTGGCTCGCCGCCGGTCCCAGTCACACCCCGCGCGCCTGGCGGGCCTCGCTCGAGGCGGCCGAGCTGGCGCGGGAGGCGTACAGCCACGAGGAGGCCACCGGGTTGATGACCGCGGCCGTCGACGCGCACCGACGCGACCCGGAGGGCACCCGGGCCGAGCGCTACGACCTGCTGCTCACCCTGGTCCGTGACGCCCAGCGGCTGGCGGACTGGACGGTCGTGGTGGACGCGGCGGCCGAGGCCGTCTCCCTGGCGCTGGCCGACGGCGACCTGGACCGGGTCGCCGAGGCCGCGGCGTCGGTGAGCCACCTGGCGCTGTGGTCGGTGCACCAGCTCGACGTGGTCGACGAGGACCTGGTCGAGGACCTGCGTCGCGGTCTCACGCTGGTCGGCGAGTCCAGCTCGGCGGCGCGCGCTCGGTTGTGCGGCGCCTTGGCCGTGGAGCTGTACTACGACGTCTCCGCGCGCGTGGAGCGTGATCGCCTGGCGCAGGAGTCGGTGGACCTGGCGCGGGGCCTGGGTGACCCTGCCCTGCTGTGGTGGGCCACGCGCGCGGCCTACATCGCCACCTGGCACTGCGAGACCGCACCCGACCGGCTCGCACTGGCGCAGGAGAGCCTCGCTGCCGCTGATGCCTGGGGCGACGACGACGCCCGCACCATCTCCCACGCCGCCGTGGCCGGGACCGCGCTGGAGCTGGGCGACCTGGACGGCTACCGCACCCACGCGGCGCCTGCCTGGCGCCTGGCGCGGCGTCGCCGGCTCTCCTACGTCCAGGTGGCGCTGGGCTTCGTCGACCTCTCCGACGCCGCGATGTCGGCCGACGAGGCGCAGGTGGCGCACCAGATCGACCAGCTTCGCGCCGTGCGCACCTGGGTGGAGATTCCCGGCCAGGCGGCGCACGAGGTCGCCTCGGTGCTCCTGAGCGGGTTCTGGTCCCGTCAGCCACCCGAGCAGGTCGTCGATGCGATGACGGCCCTGGCCGCCTCGCCCGACGGCGCGCTGGTCCGGGATCCGCTGCTGGCGCTCCTGTGCCGCCTCGGCCGGCTGGAGGAGGTGCATCGGGTCGTCGCGGAGACCGGCTGGGACGGCCCGCAGCGCGGCACCTGGTCCTCGGCGCAGGACTACGCCTTCTTCGCCGAGGTCGCCGCGACCCTGCGCGACACACGATGGGCAGCCTCGGCACGTGAGCTCCTCACACCGCTGCAGGGGCGGCTCGCGGTCGCCGGGATCTCGGCCAACCACGGGCCGGTCGACGGCTACCTCGCGCTCGCCGAGGCGGTGCTGGGCAACCGCACCCGGGCTGCCGAGCTGGCCGACGGTGCCACCGCGTTCGCCGAGCGGGCGGGGTGGACTCGCTACGTGACCTGGCTGGGGGACTGGCGCATCGAGCTGCAGTTCTGAGGCGCCGTCACGCTGCGGCGCAACCCAGGGGGTGCGGGGGGTCGAGCAGCAGGGAGGGAGAGCACGACCCCCCACACCACAGTGCGGCTCCCTAGCAGGGCGGGAGTCGCCGCGTCGACCAGGATCGCGCTTCAGTCGTCGTGACCGAGGTAGCGACGCGCCAGCTTGGTCACGAAGTGGTAGACCCCGTCCTCGGCCGGCGCCAGCGGGCCGGGCACGAAGCCAGGGGCGTGGATGCCACGCTGCACCGACTCGCACGCCGCCCAGTCCTGCCGGTTGGTGAGGTCCCAGAAGTCCACGGCGTACGACGGGTCGAAGCCGGGCCGCTCGGCGCTCGCCCGCGGGAACGCCCAGGAGCACTCGATGCGGGTCACACCCGGCTCGACCGGGAACAGCAGGTGGGTCATCACGTAGTCGGGGTGCAGGCTGATCAGCAGGTTCGGCAGCAGCACGGCGTACATCACGCTCTGCGCCTGCTGCTCGTCCAGCCGCGCCATGACGGTGGCGTTGCTGCGCCCGTCGAGCGACATCGTCGAGACCCCGTCGCGCAGCGCCATCCAGCCGCCCACCCAGTCGCCGGAGGTCTGCAGGTTCTCCCCGCTCTGCGGCGTCGAGACCCGGCACAGCTCGGGGTGGATGGAGGAGCAGTGGTAGCACTCCTGGTAGTTCTCCACGACCAGCTTCCAGTTGGCCGCGACCTCGTAGGAGTGCGTGGTGACGGTGACCAGGTCGGCGGCGTCGTAGTGGGCGACGACCCGCTCGAGGTCGCCGACGTGGCGCTCGAACGGCGGCTGCGACCCCGAGGGGTTGACGAAGACCCAGCCGTGCCACTCGCGCACCGGCAGCTCGTGGAGCCCGTGGCTGCCCCGGTCGAACGACCCGTCCTGGGGATAGCCCGGCGCGTGGCGCAGCGAGCCGTCGTGGTTGTAGGTCCAGGCGTGGTACGGGCAGGCCAGCAGCCGGGTCTCGGAGCGGCCGCCGCAGGGGAGCAGCTCGTGGCCGCGGTGACGGCAGGCGTTCTCGAAGGCGTGCAGGGCGCCGTCCCGGTCGCGGGTCAGCAGCACCGACGCCTCGCCGGCCCGGTGCGCCGCGGCGGTGCGGGGCCTGGCCAGCGCGTCGGCGCGGCCCACGCACACCCAGTCGCTGAACACGTGGCGCCGCTCCCAGGTCAGCACCTCGCGCTCGAGGTACGCCGACCGCGGCAGCATCCGACTCTGCCCGAACGGCGCCAGGCTGAGTCGGACCTGGTCGAGGTCGACGGGGGCAGGAGGGTGAGCGTCACCGATGGCGACGCCGGGTTGGGCCAGCGTGCGTGGATCGAGCCCCATGACGTCCTCCCAGCACTGCTGACTGGCGAGTCAGCAGTGGGGCCAGCCTGGTCGATGCGTGGGCACCGCGTCAATGCTCGGTCTTGTGCGCGGACTTGCACGCGGTTCGGGGGCTGGCGGGGGGCATGTTCGGTCTTGTGCGCGGAAGTGCACGCGCGCAGGTAGGGCGCGGGTCGGCTGGGGTGATGCGGGAGGATGGCGCGGTGCCCGAGGGTGACAGCGTCAAGCTCCTGTCGCGCACGCTCTCGCGTGCGCTGGACGGGCGCGTCGTGGCCCGCTCGGACCTGCGGGTTCCGCGGCTGGCCACCGCAGACCTGGCCGGGCGCACCGTGCTCGAGCAGGCCACTCACGGCAAGCACCTGCTCACCCGGCTCAGCGGCGACCTGACCCTGCACACCCACCTGCGCATGGACGGGTCGTGGACGGTCACCAAGCCCGGCACGCGGCTGCCGCAGCGCGCGATGCACGAGGTGCGCGTCATCCTCGAGGTCGAGACCGGCCAGACCGCGTGGGGTCTGCTGCTCCCCGTCGTGGAGCTGGTGCGCACCGGGGAGGAGCGCACCGTCGTGGGCCACCTCGGCCCCGACCCGCTGCGGGCCGACTGGGACGAGGCCGAGGCGATCCGCCGGCTCGAGGCCGACCCCGAGGTCACCCTCGCGGCCGCGCTGCTCGACCAGACCAAGGTCGCCGGCTGGGGCAACCTGTGGGTCAACGAGCTGTGCTTCCTGCGCGGGCACAGCCCGTGGACGCCGATCGGCGAGGTCGACGTCGCGGCCCTGGTGCGGCTCGGCGCCAAGGCGCTGCGCCACTCCGCGCAGGGCCAGCAGGCCTACCAGGTCACCACCGGCGACCCCCGCCGCGGGCACCAGCACTGGGTGGTCGGCCGAGCCGGCCGGCCGTGCCTGCGCTGCGGCACGGAGGTTCGCGTCGTCGAGGGGGTGCCCAACGACCCGACCCGGCGACGCACCTGGTGGTGCCCGCGGTGCCAGCCCGGCCCGGGCCCCGACTCCGACCCGGTCCCCCGCACCCACGGGCGGCGGCAGTCGTGGAGCAGGTGAGCTGCGACCCGACGCTGACCGAGCTGGCCGACCGTGTCGTCGCTCTCGTCGAGCGCGCCGGCACGCGGGTGGTCGTGGGTCTCACGGGGGCACCGGGCGCCGGCAAGTCGTCCGTCGCGACCGCGCTCGCCGCCGAGCTGACCCACCGGGTCCCGACGACGGTGGTGCCGATGGACGGCTTCCACCTCGCCGACACCACCCTGACCCGGCTCGGTCTGCGCGATCGCAAGGGCGTGCCCGCCAGCTTCGACGCCGACGGCTACCTCGCCCTGCTGCGGCGGCTCCGGGACGGCGGCGAGCGGGCTGTCTTCGCCCCGGGCTTCGACCGGATCCTCGACCAGCCGCTCGCGGCCGCGGTCACGGTGCCCCCCGAGGCCCGCGTCGTGCTCACCGAGGGCAACTACCTGTTGCTCGACGAGGAGCCGTGGGTCCAGGTGCGCTCGCTGCTGGACGAGGTGTGGTTCGTCGAGCTCGACGAGGAGGAGCGGGTGCGCCGGCTGACCGGGCGCCACGTCGAGTTCGGCCGCACGCCGCAGGCTGCAGTCCGCTGGATGGAGCTCGTCGACGTGCCCAACGCGAGACTCGTCGCGCTCACCCGCGACCGCGCGGACCTCGTGGTGTCGATGCGCTGAGTCCAGCCCGCAGCCAGCGACTCCTCGCGACCCGGCCGACCGGTGGCTCCCGGATCAGCCGCTGCGAGCCGCCCACCACGGCAGCTGCCCGCCGGCGTCGACGGCCTCCTGCGTCGTGGTCAGGCCGAGCCGGGGGTCGGTCGCCGCGGCGATCATGTCCTCCAGCGACGCCTCCGACTCGAAGTCGTCGATGTCGGCGGGCACCGTCGGGCCCTGCTGGAAGAGCACGACGCTGGCGCCGTCGTTGACCGACTCGACGTAGAGCACGCCCGGCTCCTTCTCGGGTTCGCCCTCCTGCCAGAAGACCGTCGCCCCGTCGCGCACCTCGCAGCCGTCGATGTTGTCCTCCGCCAGCAGCGACTCGCAGTCCAGCTCGGTGCGCTGCGGCACGACCGAGACCGAGACCGCCGTGGCGTCGGTGGTGCCCTTCGGGTCGTAGTCCAGCTCGACGAAGAGACCGGTCTGCACCGTGCGGGACTGCCCGACCACCGGCTCGGGCAGGTGCTGGGTCGCCACCCAGGCGAGCGCGCGTGGCGAGGCCGGCACGTCACCGTCGGCTGCCGGCGCCGGGGACGAGTCGCGGGTGAACAGGACGCTCAGCCCAGCGGCCGCAGCCCCCAGGACGAGCACCGCGGCGAGGACGATCGCCACCAGTCGGGTACGGCGGGTCGTCGCGTCGGGCATCAGCCCAGGCTGCCCGGCCGCGACGCCGCGTTCAAACCGGTGCGCCCGGCGATCGTCTCGACCGCGGGGGCCGGCTCCCGACGCGCGCGACCCCACCGGGTGGCGCCGACGAGCCAGAACCCCACGCCGCCGACTGCCGACCGCCGACCACGCCCAGCCCGACGCCCGGCCCGACACCGAGCGCCACCACGGTGAGGGCGAGCGGGCTGAGGAGGGCGGCGGCGCCCTAGGCTCGATCGCGCAGGATCCGGTGCGCCGCCATGCGACCCGGCGACCCGATCACGCAGCCGCCGGGGTGGGTGCCCGAGCCGCACTGGTAGTAGCCCTCGATCGGGGTGGCGTAGCGGCTCCAGCCCGGCGCCGGGCGGAAGAAGTACATCTGCGGCGCCAGGAACTCCCCGGCGAAGATGTTGCCCTCGGTCAGCCCGGTGCGCTCCTCGATGTCCTTCGGAGTCACCACCTCGCGCCGCAGCACCAGGTCACCGAAGCCGGGGAAGTGCTCCTCCAGCACCGCCTGCGCGTTGTCGCCGAAGGCCTCGCGCTCGGTGTCCCAGTCGCTGCCCCTGAGCTGGTACGGCGCGTACTGCACGAAGCACGACAGCACGTGCTTGCCGGGAGGGGCCATGTCGGGGTCGACCACCGACTGGATCGCGCCGTCGATGAAGGGCCGCTCGGAGTACCAGCCGTACTTCGCGGCGTCGAAGGCGCGCTCGACGTACTCGATGGTGGGGCCGATGTTGAGGAAGCCGCCGAAGTGGTCGACGCTGTCGGCCAGCGCGGGGAAGGTCGGCAGGCCGTCGAGGGCGAAGTTGACCTTGGCCGAGACGCCACGGAACTTCATCCGCTCGACCGCGTCGACGAGGTCGCCGGGGAGCTCGCGCGGGTCGACCAGCTCGGTGAAGGTACGCCGCGGATCGAGCGCGGAGACGACGGTGGGTGCGCGGAACTCGGTGCCGTCGGCCAGCGCCACCCCCACGGCCCGCCCGCCCTCGGTGATGACGTCGGTGACGGCGGCCTCGAGCCGGATCTCGGCGCCGTACGCCTGCGCCGCGCGGGCCAGCACCTGGGTGAAGCCGCCGTTGCCACCCTTGTGGAACGCCCACGAGCCGAGGTGGCCGTCGTGCTCGCCCATCTTGTGGAAGAGCAGCACCAGGCCCGAGCCCGGCGACATCGGGCCGACCTTGGAGCCGATGATCGAGCTCGACGCGTGGTAGCCGGCGACCGCCGGGTGCTCGAAGTAGTCCTCGATCCAGTCGCTCGCGCTGCCGGTCAGCAGGCGGACCACGTCGTGCATCGTGCGTTTGTCGATGCCGCCGAGGTGGTCGAGCAGCCACCTCACGTCGGCGGTGTCCTCGGGGTCCTTGCCGAACACGTCGGGCGGCGGGTTGTCGAACAGCGGCCGGATCGCCCGGCACGCCAGGTCGAGGTCGTGGTGGTAGCGCTCGTAGGCGTCCGCGTCGTGAGGGGAGTGGCGCCGGATCTCCTGCACGTTCTGCGTGTGGTCGTCGCCGAAGAGCAGGTGGTCGCCGTCGCCGGTGGGGTGGAAGCCGCTGGGCATCATCAGCGGCATGAACCCGTGGCGCACCAGGTCGAGCTCCTGGATGATCTCCGGCCGCAGCAGGCTCAGCGCGTAGGAGAACGTCGTGAAGTGGAAGCCCGGCATCAGCTCCTCGGTGATCGCGGCCCCACCGACCACCGGCGCGCGCTCCAGCACCAGGGTGCGCAGACCCGACTTCGCCAGGTAGGCGGCGTTGGTGAGGCCGTTGTGGCCGCCTCCCACGACGATCGCGTCGTACTGCCCTGACGTGGAGCTCACGGCGTGGCCACCTTCCGGTCGGGGTTGAAGAACGGCATGCGGGTCGTGGTCGCACCCACCGTGGTGTTGTGGTGCTGGATCGCCAGCTCCAGCCTGACCGCAGTGCCCGGCTCGGCGAGCGCGGGACGCACCCGGGCGATGCCGATGTGGCGCTGCAGCACCGGGGAGTAGCAGAAGCTGGTCACGTACCCCACCGGCTCGCCGCGACCGGTGGTCGAGCCTGTCGAGACCTCCTGCCCCGGGTCGCCAGGTGATCTCGACGGTCGCTCGCTGCGCATCGCTGCTCGATCACCGAGGTCGCCCGGCCCCGGGTCGCCGGTGGTGGAGGTGTAAGCAGCGGTGGTCGAGCCTGTCGAGACCTCCTGCCCCGGGTCGCCAGGTGATCTCGACGGTCGCTCGCTGCGCATCGCTGCTCGATCACCGAGATACAGCAGCGACTCGTAGGGCAGCGGGGTCGGGTCCTTGGGTGGGAACAGCCCGGCGTCGCGGTGCAGGTCGTCCCACTCGGCCCAGTCCACGACGATGCCAGTGGTCGCCCAGCGCGAGGTGCCCTCGCGCAGCTCACGCCGGATCGCCTCCCCGCCGACGAAGGCGCGGTCGTCGTCGAGGACGCCGCGCAGCATCCACCCCATGCCGAGCTCGGTCGGGGTGAGGCGTTCGTGGTCGGTCATCGCGACCCGGCTGTTGGTCCACTCGACGTCGATCAGCGGCAGCCCGGCCTCGATCCGCAGCGTCATCAGCGCCTCCTCGCCGAAGGGCCGGATGCTGTGCGGCCTGCCGGCCTCGAGCACCGCGTCGAGCACGGCGAGCGCGCCGTCGGCGGGCACCGTCAGCTCGAAGCCGAGGTCACCGGTGTAGCCGGTGCGGGAGACGGTGACGGGGACGCCGACCACCTTGGCGGGGGCGTGGGCGAAGTACCCGAGGTGGTCGACCTCGTCGGTCAGCTCGCGCAGCACCGCCCGGCTGCGCGGGCCCTGCACGGCGAGCATGCCGAGCTCGTCGGAGACGTCCTCGAGCTCGACCTCGAGCCGGCCACGGTGGTCCTCGAGCCAGCCGAGGGTGGGACGGGCGGCGGTCATGAGGAACTCGGTCTCGGAGTGGCGGAAGACGACGCCGTCCTCCATCACGTGGCCCCGGTCGTCGCACCAGATCGTGTAGTGGGCGCGGCCCGGCCTGCAGGTGCGGATGTCGCGGACCAGCAGGCCGGCCAGCAGCCGCTCGGCGTCAGGCCCGCGGACGGCGTACTTGAAGAGCGGGGAGGTGTCGAAGACGCCGACGCCGTTGCGGACCGCGAAGTACTCGTGCTTGGGGGCGGTCGAATAGCGCAGTGGTGACAAGAAGCCTTGCCAGTGTGTGAAGAGCTGCTGGCTGTTGAGCCGGTCAAGCCCCTCGTGGAACGGCGTCGTCCTGATCACCCGCGCCATCATCCTCGGGATCGCCCTGACCCGCCAGTCAGCCCGGCCTCCGCTCCGAACAGGGGAGCCGCACCCGACGGGCCCGACTGCTAGGAGCCGGCAGCGACCAGCTGGGGGCTGCCGGAGACCCGCGAGGCGGGAAGCATCCGGCGGCGGCGGACGACGATGAGTGACACCAGCCCTGCCACCAGGCTCCAGGCCAGCAGGATGGTGGCCGTGCCCACCACGGACCAGACCTCACCGCCTGAGGCCGCCTGGCTCGCGCCGTTCACGTAGGCGGTGAGAGGCAACAGGGTGTTGAGCGTCTGGATCACCCCGGGTGCCGTCTCGATCGGGAGGACGTTGCCGAGTGCGGCCGCTTGCAGCGCGAGCAGGAGCACGAAGACGACCACTCCGACACCGCGGAACGCCCAGCGCAGCGCGACACCGACCATGCTGAAGGAAGCGGCGGCCAGGACCGTGAGAAGCACCAGCTGGACGGGCGAGGCCGGGTCGAGCTGCAGCAGCGGGAGGGCAGCCAGGACGGCTGCGGCCTGGAGCAGGGCGAGCGTGGTCGCAGGTCGCAGCTGTACCGCCACCAGGCGACGTGACGAGACCGGTGAGCCGCCGTGGGCCAGCACCTCCCCCACACCGCGCAGCAGCATCGAGAGCAGCGCTGCCAGCCACAGCACGACTCCGAGGACGAGGGCGACCAGCCAGCCGTTGCCGTGCGCGGTGTGCTGCACCTGGTCCGTCACCACGACGGGCTCGGAGACCACCTTCTCCAGCGCGGTCTTCTGGTCCTTGGTGTAGGTCGGGCTCTCATCAGCTCCCTTCTGCAGGCCCTGCTGCAGCTGGTGGGCGCCGCTGTCGGCGGAGGCGGCCCCCGCGTTGAGGGAGCTGCTCCCCGAGGCGAGCTGGTCGCCGGCCCCCGCCGAGGTCACCGTTCCGTCGGCGACCTGCGCGGCCGCGGCCGCGACCTGGCGTGCGGCGTCGGCCAGAGCCGCCGAAGCGGCGTCCAGCCTTCCCGCCGCCTGCGCCTCCGAGCGACTTCCCCGCCGCAGCGTGTCGGCACCCTGGGCGAGCTTGCGATTGGCTGTGGCGAGCTCGCCCGACGCGCCTGCGAGCCGCCGGTCGACCGAGGCGAGGTCGGCGACCCCGTCGCTCACGCGTCCGGTGCCGAGGGAGAGCAGGGTTGCGCGGCGCGTGGCGCGCCTCAGCTCCCGGCAGAAGGCCTCCGTGGCGCCTTCCGCCCCGCACTGCTCCTCGAGTCGGGCCAGGTCACGGGCGACGAACTGGGAGAAGCGGGTCAGCACCCGCGTCGCCTTCGCGGCCCGCGCTGCGCCCGAGGCGGCCCGCCGCGACGCGCCCGCGAGCTCGCCGCTCTTGCGGGCCAGGGTGCTCGCGCTGCTCGAGAGCCGATCGGCTCCCCCCTCCACCTGCCGCGCGCCGGCGGCGAGGCCGGAGGCCCCCGAGGCCAGGTCGTCGGCGCCCCCGCTCAACGCGTCCGTCCCGTCGCTGAGCTCGTCGGCTCCCGTCGACAGCGAGTCCAGGCCGTCGGCCAGCTCGCCGGCCCCCTGGTCGAGCGAGCTGGCGCCGGACGCCACCTGGTCGGTGCCCTGAGCGACCTGGGCGGCGCTGTCGGCGGCCTGCTGGTTGGCCTGGGCCAGCTGGTTGAACCCCTGATAGACGTTGCCCAGGTAGCCCCGGGTGGCCTGGCCGGCCAGCGTCGCGGCTGCGGCGTCGGCGACCGCCTGGCTGATGTAGGGAACGGTGTTGCTGGCAGCGGCGTTGCTGGTGAGGGTGAGCTTGCCGCGCGCCGGCTTGTCGGTGCCCGTGGACAGGATCGCCTGGGAGAAGTCGGGGGGGATGGTCAGGACGGCGTAGTAGTCACCGTCCCTCAGCCCTGCGGTGGCGTCGTGGGGGTCGGCCAGCGTCCAGTCCAGGTCGGCCGTGTCGTCGGAGCTCGGCTGGGTCAGCTGCGCGGCGATCTCACGGCCGGCCGCCATCGGCTGCGGCGAGGTGATGATCTTGTCGTTGTTGACCACCGCCACCGGGACGCGGTCGAGCTCGTCGGCACGCCCCGTGGTCGACCACAGCAGGACAGCGGTGGACAGCAGCGGGAGCAGGATCCCCACCAGCACCAGCCGCCGCCAGCGCACGGCTCGGACGGCGGGGTCGCCGGCGTCCGCTGCGTTGGTCGTGGCCGTGGGACTGCGTGGGCCCGCAGGTGTCATGACGACCCCTCCAGGTCGGGCCGCGGTCGCAGGCTCGAGCTCACGAGCGGTCGTGTGGCCTCGCTCAGCAGGACGACCGTGACGCCGTCCGCGCGCAGCGCGGCGGCCAACGCCGCCGCCGATCCGGCGCCGACCATGCTGTCGGGTCGCTCCTGGTTGAGGACCACCAGACCCACACCACCGGACAGGGCCAGCGCCGTCTCCAGCGCGGCTGCGCGCGCCGGGACGCTCGACCGGGCGGTCCCTGCCCCCATCGCCGCTGCGTACCGCTCGAGCCGGGCGGTCGCCTCGGCGACGAACGCCGAGCGGCGCCTGGGCCAGAACGAGCTGACCCGTGCCCGTTCGCTGATCAGCACCCCCTCCGGGTGTGGGTCGCCGGCCAGCGACGGAGCATCCACGTCGACGAACACCGCCTGCTGGTGCACCGACTCACGCTGCTCGGGAAGCAACAGCCCCGCCACCACCAGCTCGCCGCCCACCGTGCGCTGACGGCCGACCAGGACCGAGCCCGCCTCCGCCCCGCTGACTCCGTTCGGGAGCACGAGCTCGGTGATCGCTCCGGGGGCGGCCTGCACCTCGAAGGTGGGGGCACCTCGGCTCACCTCCAGCTCGCGCGCCACCAGTGCCGCGGTGCCGTGGGTGCGCTCCCAGTCCTCGTACTCCACCTTGCGGTGCATCGCGGCCCCCTCGACGTCGACCGCCGGGATCGCACGGTCCAGCCACGCGGGCAACCACCACGCCTTGTGCTTGAGCAGCACCAGCACCGCCGGCACGAGCGTCATGCGGACCAGGAAGGCGTCGACGAAGACCCCGACGGCGAGCCCGAACGAGATCGGCATGATCGTGCTGCTGCCCCCGGGGATGAAGGCGATGAACACCGAGGTCATGATCAGCGCCGCCGCCGTCACCACGGTCGAGGACGCCCGGAAGCCTCGGTGAACCGCCCCGACGGGGTCTCCCGAGTGCACATAGTCCTCCCGCATCGCGGAGACCAGGAACATCTCGTAGTCCATCGCCAGGCCGAAGAGCACGCCCATGACGAAGATCGGCAGGAAGCTCACGATCGGTCCTTCGGCCAGACCGGGGAACAGCGCGTCGAGCCAACCGAGCTGGAAGACCGCCACCACGGCACCGAGCGCCGCGCCGACTGACAGCAGGTAGCCCAAGGTCGCCTTGAGGGGCACTGCGACCGAGCGGAAGACGATGAGCAGCAGGATCAGGGACAGACCGATCACGATGCTGGCGAAGGGCAGCAGGGCACCGGTCAGCTGGTCCGAGACGTCGATGTTGATCGCCGTCGGCCCCGTGACCAGCATGTCGGTGACGGCGTACTTCTTCTCCAGCGCGCTGCTCTGGAGGCGCAGCCGGTTGACCAGCGCGGCGGTGGAGGAGGCGTTCTGCCCGCCCTCGGGGATCACCTGGATCAGCGCGGTGTCGGCGCTCTGGTTGGGCGTCGCCTGGGGGACGGCGACCACCCCGGGAAGGTTGCGGATCGCCGCCGCGAGGTCGTCCACCGTCTGTGACGGGTCGGTGCTCGTGATGACCCCGGCGGTGACGCTCAGCGGGGCGTTGTAGCCCTCGCCGAACGCCTGGGTGATCGCCTCGTAGGTCTCACGCTGCGGGGTGTCGGTCGGGGCGGTGCTGTTGTCGGGCAGGGCGAGCTGGAGGTCCTTGGCCGGGATGGCGGCCAGCAGCAGCAGCGCCACGACGGCGGGGATGGTGAGCATCGGACGCGCGGTCACGAACCTCACGTACTTCTCCGCCCGGGGGGTGCGGGCGGTGGCCGCCGGCTGCTTGGTGCGCGCCCTGGGCCGGCGTCGGCGCTGCCGTGGGCGCAGTCGCTCGCCCAGGAGCAGCGCGATCGCCGGCAGGAGTGTCACGGCGATCAGCACCGCGACCACCACGGCGCCGGCAGCGGCCAGCCCCATCACGGTCAGGACCGGGATCCCCGCCACGGTCAGGCCGGTCAGCGCGATGACGACGGTGGTGCCGGCGAAGACCACGGCGCTGCCCGCCGTGGCCAGCGCCCGGGACATCGCCACGTCGGTCGCCAGCCCTTCGCCCAGCTGGCGGCGGTAGCGGGACAGGATGAACAGCGCGTAGTCGATGCCGACGGCCAGTCCCAGCATCTCGGCCAGGGTCGGTGAGGTGCTGGAGACGGTCATCGTGTTCGACAGAAGCACCACCGCGCTCAGGGTGATGACGACGCCGACCAGGGCGGTGAGGATCGGCATCCCGGCGGCGATGAGCGAGGCGAAGGTGATCGCCAGGATGAAGAAGGAGACCAGGAGCCCCAGCATCTCGGGCACCCTGCTGGGATCCGAGGTCGCCTTGTAGGCGCCACCGCCCACGTCGGTGGTGATCGCGATCCCCTGGCCGGGGGTCGCGGCCGCCTGCACGGCGTCCAACGTCTTCTGCGACGGGATCTCGTCGGCGAACAGCGCCTGGCCGAGGGTGGCCGTGCCATCGGTGGACAGCACCGGCTTCTTCTGCCCCGGCGGCGGGCCCAGCGGGTCGGCCATCTGGACCCGCGCCACGTCGTCGACCGCTTGGGAGAGGCGCTTGACAGCCGAGGCGTTGGTGGAGCCGGTGATCTTGCCCGAGCTCGCGGTGAAGACGATCTGCGCCGACGTGCCGCTCTGGTCGAAGCGGTCCATGAGCAGGTCCTCGCCCTGCTGGGACTGTGTCCCCGGGATCGAGAAGGTGTCGTCGTAGGAGTCACCGACGAGCATCGACGCCCCGAGCACACCTCCGAGAAGCAACAGCCAGACACCGATGACGAGCACCTTCTGGCGTGCGATCAGCGCCCCCAAGCGGTGCAGGAGCACGGACATCAGCGCCACCTCCGGCGGTGGACCGTCCCCCTCACCTCCGGGCGGGCCCCGGGCAGTCCCGCCCATGATGTTCACAGGCTCGAGGCGTTGACCAGTCCCGGAAGGGTCCCCTCACCACCGAGGCGGTGGTCTCACTCGGCCGCGCCCAACCGATCCAGCACCCAGGCGAGGACCTCGGCCTCGTAGCGCAGGTGCGCGAAGCGACCGGCGGGACCCGTGTGGGCGCCGGCTCCGGTCTCGACGCGGAACAGGCAGCGCGGGCTCCACTCCGGGTCGGTCTCACGCAGCCGCGCGACCCACTTCGTGGGCTCCCACACCATCACCCGGGGGTCGTGCAGGGCGCCGGTGACCAGCAGGTCGGGGCGTGACCCCGACGCCGGCGGGTTCTCGTACGGCGAGTAGGCCAGCATCGCGTCGAACTGCTCGCGGACCCGGGGGTCGCCCCACTCGTCCCACTCGTTGATCGTCAGCGGGATCGAGGCGTCGAACATCGTGGTCACCACGTCGACGAACGGGACCTCGGCGACCACGGCACGCCACCGGTCGGGCCGCTGGCTGAAGACCGCGCCCTGGAGCAGGCCCCCGGCGCTCAGGCCCCGGGTGGCGATCCGTGACCCGTCGACCAGACCCGACGCAGCGAGGCCGTCGGCGACGGCGGCGTGGTCGGTGAAGGTGTTCTGCTTGCGCTCCAGCCGCCCGTCGAGCCACCAGTGGCGCCCGCCCTCGCCGCCGCCCCGGACGTGGGTGTGGACGTGGACGACGCCGCGGTCGAGCAGGCTGGGCAGCGCGGCCTCCCACAGCGGCTCCTCGACCGCCTCGTAGGCGCCGTACCCGTAGAGCAGAGCGGGTGCCGACCCGTCCAGCGGGGTGTCGCGGTGCCGGGTGATCGTGGCGGGCACGGGGGTGCCGTCGGGGGCCGGGAGCTCGCGCTCCTCCGTGACGTACGCCGCCGGGTCGTGCCCGGGTGCCTCGGCTCGCTTCAGCAGGCTGCGGGCGCCGGTGTCGAGGTCGACCTGCGACCAGGTGCGGGGCTGGATCGCGGACTGCTCCTCGACCAGCAGCCGATCGGTGTCGTAGACCTCGTTGGGCCCGAGGTCGAGGGTGCCGCCGTCGAAGATCGGACGCACCTCGAGCGCAGGACCGGTCAACCCCGAGGCCGGCAGGAGCCGCAGCCGGCGCTCGCCGGCGACGCGCACCTGGAGCACCACGTGCCCGGCGAACTCCTCGGCCTGCTCGACCCGCACGTCGGGATCCTCCTCCAGCAGCGGCGTCCACGCGGTGTGGTCCTGGTCGGCCGCCCGCGGCACCGGTGCGGTGGCCACGCGGAACTCGGTCGCGCCGTCGTCGGTGACGACCAGCAGCTGGTCGGTCGCGGCGAGGTGCTCCACGTCGTACTCGACCCGGTGGCGCCGGCCGCCGACCGATCGCGGCAGCGCCGTGGGGTCGTCGGCGGGCAGCACCCAGACCTCGCTGGTGTCGCGCGACTGGGACCGGATCACGACCAGCGCCCCGCTGCGGGTGGTGCGCACGTTGAGCTCGCAGCGCTCGTCGGGCTCGGCGAGGACCAGGACGTCCTCGGAGACCGCCGTCCCGAGCCGGTGGCGCCGCACCTCGTGGGGGCGGTAGGCCTGGTCGTGGACGGTGTAGAAGAAGTCGCGCGAGTCGGTGCTCCAGGCACCGGAGTAGTAGCTGCGGGGGACCTCCTCGTCGAGGTCCTCGCCGGTCCCGAGGTCGCGGAAGCGGAGCCGGTAGACCTCGTCGCCGACCAGGTCGACCGACCATGCCAGCCATCGGTCGTCGGGGCTGAGCAGGCTCAGCCCGAGCTCGGCGTAGCCGGATCCGGCCGCCTCGAGGTTGAGGTCGAGAAGCATGGTTCCGGTGTCAAACCGGTCATCTGGCACCGGATCCGTTGTTTCTCGTCGGTTCCGATCACGCAACAGTTGCTCATGGTCCCTTCCGGAGGGAAGGCGTGTGTAGTAGTAAAAGGGGCCATGGGGCCAACTGACCGATGAGTCAGTGTCCGGAGTGCGAGCCCGCATCTCGGAGTAGAGCTCCTCGACCAAGGGGTTGAGATGGCTGGTAGCAGCGTCGTACCAGGACCGTTCCGCAGCGAGATGAGCCAGGACCGCGGGGTCGGCGACGTCGCGAAGCCAGTGGTAGGGATCGGGGCGGCGCACGCCGTGCTCGGTGTGCTCGTGCGGCTGGCGGGCCGCCTCCGGAGGGCCGCTCGGCGCCGGGGCCTGGGTCATGCCCGGCACCGTAGCGCTGCAAGGTTCGGCCTCGCCATGGGTCTGGTCGCCGCGTTCTTGTCGGTGCCGGGCTCGCTCGCGCCCGCCGCGGCCGCCGACGACGACAAGGTCGTGTTCACCATCGGTCTGACCAACGAGGCCGACTCCTTCAACCCCTTCACCGCGATCGAAGTGCCCTCGCTCGAGACCTTGGCCCTGGCCTACGACCGGCTGATCTCCTACAACATGAAGGACATGAGCCCCGAGCCCGGTCTGGCGAAGGAGTGGGAGACCTCGGAGGACGGCCTGACCTGGACCTTCCACCTCCGCGACGGCGTGACCTGGTCCGACGGTGAGCCCCTCACCGCCGACGACGTGGTGCACACCTACAGCCGGATCATCGACGGCGGCTACGAGGCGAACACCTGGGGCTCCTACCTCACCTCCGTCGAGGAGGTGGTGGCCGTCGACGACACCACCGTCGAGCTGCGCCTGAAGAAGCCCAACGCGGTGCTGCCGCTGCTGCCGATCCCGATCCTGCCCGAGCACGTCTGGTCCAAGATCGACGACGAGCAGGTCAAGACCTACGAGAACGAGCCCGAGGACGGCGAGCCGATCGTGGGCTCGGGGCCGTTCCGCTTCGTCGAGGGCACTGCCGGCGGGTCGACGTACCGGCTCGAGGCCAACCCGGACTACTGGGGCGGAGCGCCGCACGTCGACGAGGTCGTGTTCCGGGTCTACAAGAACGAGGACTCGATGTCGCAGGCGCTCATCAAGGGTGAGATCGACCTGGCCTACAACCTCAACGCGCTCCAGGTCGACCAGCTGAACTCCGAGGACGGCATCACCGCCCACAACGGTGTCTCGCCCGGGTTCTCCGAGATCGGCTTCAACGCCGGCGCCCCGGACCCGGAGACCGGGGAGCCGTTCGGCGACGGGAACCCCGCGCTGAAGGACCCCGACTTCCGCTACGCGCTGGGGTACGCGGTCGACCTGGACGTCATCGTGGACAAGGCCTTCCAAGGAGCTGCCGTGCCGGGCAGCACCCTGGTGCCTGACACCTACCCGAACTTCCGGTGGGAGCCGCCGGACGACGTCGCCTTCAGCTACGACCCCGACAAGGCAGAGGAGCTGCTCGACGAGGCGGGCTACGAGAAGGGCAGCGACGGCCTGCGCACGATGCCCGACGGCAAGCCGATCGGCACGCTGCGGCTGATGGCCCGCTCGGAGAGCAAGTCCTCGCTGACCACGATGGAGTTCTTCAAGGAGTGGCTGGACGACATCGGCATCGACTCCGAGGTGAGCTCGGTCGAGAGCAACAAGCTCACCGGCCTGATCATCGACGGCGAGTACGACGCCTTCGAGTGGGGCTGGTACGTCGAGCCGGACCCCGACTCGATGCTCAGCTACCTGACCTGCGACCAGATCGGTGGGTGGAACGACGCCACCTGGTGCAACGAGGAGTACGACCAGCTCTACGAGGCCCAGAACGCCGCGCTCGACGACGACGAGCGGGTGGACCAGATCAAGCGGATGCAGGAGATCTTCTACGAGGAGGCGCCCTACATCATCACCGTCTACGAGACCTACGGCGAGGCGGTGCGCAGCGACCGCTGGGCCTGCCTGCAGCCGCAGCCCGACCCCGACGGCACCTGGATCGTCCAGTACGGCGTGCGGAGCTACCTGCAGATGCGCCCGATCGAGGACGCGGGCGACTGCGACGGCGTCACCTCCGCTCTCAACGCCAACGTCTCGGCGCAGGACGCTGCGGGCAGTGAGGACTCCAGCAACAGCACCCCGCTCCTGATCGGCGGCGCGGTGGTGCTGGTGGCGATCCTCGGCGGCGGGGCGATCATGGCGATGCGGCGGCGCGGCACGGTCAGCGACCGGGAGTGACCACGCTGGTCACGTCCTCGGAGTCGGAGGCGGCTGCGGGGGCGCAGCAGGTCAAGCGGCGCGGCTCCTACGCCCGCTTCGTCGGCGGCAAGGCGCTGGGGTCGTTGGGCAGCCTGGTCTTCGTCCTGGTCGTGAACTTCTTCCTCTTCCGGGTGCTGCCCGGCGACCCGGCGCGAACCCTCGGGCGGGGCAGGTTCAAGACCGAGGAGCAGCTCGAGGCGTTCCGGTCTCAGTACGGGCTCGATCAGCCGCTGCTCCAGCAGTTCTTCACCTACCTGAAGAACACCCTGCAGTTCGACATGGGGGTCTCGCTGCGCTACCGGGTGCCGGTCGGTGACCTCGTCATCGACCGGCTCTGGCCGACGCTCCTGCTGGTCGGCACCTCGACCGTGCTCGCGACCGTGATCGGGGTCTACCTCGGCATCCTCGGCGCCTGGCGGCGCGGCAGCGGCGTGGACCGGAGCATGACCTCGACGACGCTCACGCTCTACTCGATGCCGGAGTGGTTCCTCGGGCTGCTCTTCATCGCGGTCTTCGCGGTGGGCTTCGCCGGCATCGACGGCGTCTTCCCGACCGGGGGGCTGCACTCGGTGCAGGTCGATCCGGGCTGGTGGAACACCGCGCTCGACACCGCGTGGCACCTGGTGCTCCCGGTGACGACACTGACGTTGGCCTACCTGGCGGAGTACGCCCTGATCATGCGCTCCTCGCTGCTCGACGAGATGGGCGAGGACTACCTGGTCACCGCTCGGGCCAAGGGGCTGCGCGACGTCGAGGTGCGCCGCCGGCACGCCGTCCGCAACGCGCTGCTGCCGACGACCACGCTCGCCGCGATCAACATCGGCTTCGTGGTCTCGGGCGCGATCACCGTGGAGTACGTCTTCTCGCTGCCGGGCCTGGGCCTGCTCGCGCAGGAGGCGCTGTCGATCCCTGACTTCCCGGTGCTCCAGGGCACCTTCCTCATCGCCTCCGGTGCGGTGATCGTGGCCAACCTGCTCACCAACCTGGTCTACGGCCTGCTCGACCCGCGGGTGCGGACATGAGCGCAGCGCGAGACCACCGGGAGCGCCCCGCCGCGGCTGAGCGCGCGGCAGGTCACCCGCCGACGCCGACGCGAGGCGATGCGTCGCACCTGGCGCGACTTCCGCGGCAACAAGCCCGGCGTGGTCGGGCTCGTGGTGCTCACCGTCTTCGCGCTCATCGCGGTGCTGGCGCCGTGGCTGGCCGACCCCGAGGGCCTGAAGGTGACCCGCGCGACGGGCGAGGTGCTGGAGGCACCGTCCAGCGAGTACTGGCTGGGCACCGACGAGAACGGACGCTCGGTGCTGACCCTGCTCATCTGGGGCTCACGGATCTCGCTCTTCGTCGGTCTGCTGGCCACCGTGATCTCGGTGGTGATCGGCACCCTCGTCGGGTTGATGAGCGGGTTCTTCGAGGGCTGGCCGGCGCGGGTGCTCTTCCGGGTCACCGAGTGGTTCCTGGTGATCCCGTTCCTGCCGCTGGCGCTGGTGCTGGCGACCGTGCTCGGCCGCTCGCTGTTCAACATCGCGCTGGTCATCGGCGTCACCAGCTGGTCCGGCACCGCCCTGCTGATCCGCAGCCAGACCCTGTCGCTGAAGGAGCGGCCCTACCTGGAGCGGGCGCGGGCGCTGGGTGCCGGGCGCTGGCACCAGATGAGCCGCCACATCCTGCCCAACGTGATGCCGATGGTCTTCGCCAACACCACGCTGCTGGTGGCGGTCGCGATCCTCGCCGAGACCACGCTGAGCTTCCTCGGGCTCGGCGACCCGACGCGGGTCTCCTGGGGCTCGATGCTCGACGGCGCCTTCTCCGTCGGCGCGATGACCACCAAGTCGTGGTGGTACATCCTGCCGCCGGGGATCTGCGTGATCCTCGTCGTGCTCGCCTTCACCCTCATCGGGCAGGCGCTGGAGGAGACCTTCAACCCGCGGCTGAGGAGCCGCTGATGGCCGGGACGGAGGGCACTCCCTTGCTCGAGCTGCGGGACCTGCGCCTGGACTACGTCACCTCCGAGGGGCCGCTGCCGGCCGTGCGCGGCGTCGACCTGACCGTGGCGCCCGGCGAGGTCGTCGGTGTCGCCGGTGAGTCCGGCTGCGGCAAGTCGACCCTGGCCAGCACCGTGCTGCGGCTCCAGCCCAAGGACGCCTCGGTCTCCGGCGAGGTCCTGGTCAACGGCCACGACGTGCTCACCATGCGGTGGGGCGACCTGCGGGCCGTGCGCTGGGCGGAGGCCTCGATCGTCTTCCAGGGCGCACTGCACTCGCTGAACCCGGTGCGCCGCGTCGAGGACCAGATCGGCGAGCCGATGCGGGTCCACGAGGCCGGCATCTCCGACGACGCGGTCTCGGCCCGGGTGGCCGAGCTGCTCGACCAGGTCGGTCTTCCGCCGGCCCGGGCATCGGCGTACCCCCATCAGTTGTCCGGTGGACAGAAACAGCGAGTGATGATCGCGATGGCGCTGGCATGCAGCCCGCGGCTGATCATCGCCGACGAGCCGACCACGGCGCTCGACGTGATGGTGCAGGCGCAGATCCTCGACCTGATCGCCGGCCTGGTGCGTGACCTCGGCGTCGGCATGGTGATCATCAGCCACGACCTCTCCGTGCTCGCCGACGTCTGCGACCGGGTCGCCGTGATGTACGCCGGCCGGGTGATCGAGGTGGGTTCGGCCGCTGAGGTCTTCAGCGACGCCCGCCACCCCTATGCCGATGCGCTGTCGCGCGCCTTCCCCCGGATCGGCGACCCGGCAGCCCGCTACGCGCCGTCGGGGCTGCCCGGTGACCCGCCCGACCCCCGTGACCTGCCGCCGGGGTGCGCCTTCGCGCCGCGGTGCCCGCGCGTGGTCGACGCCTGCCACGAGGCGGAGCCGGAGCTCGTGGACGTCGCGCCCGGCCGGGCCGCCGCGTGCATCCGGGTCACCGAGGGGGCGTCGTGAGCACGTCCGACGTGGCGCCGTACCTCGAGGCGGAGGGGGTGGCCGTGGAGTTCGTGACCCGCGCCGGCCTGGTCGCGCGCGGGCTCGACGGTGTCGACCTCTCGGTGCGCCCCGGCGAGGTCATCGCCCTGGTGGGGGAGTCGGGGTCGGGCAAGACCACGCTCGCGCGCACGCTGATGGGGCTGCAGCCGTCCGCCGCCGGCGAGGTGCGGGTCGAGGGCTCGACGCTGCCGACCTCGACCAAGGCCCTGCGCGGCTATCGCCGCCGCGTGCAGCTGGTGCTGCAGGACGCCTCCGGCTCGCTCAACCCGCGCCAGACCGTCTACGAGTCCGTCGCCGAGGGCATCCGGCTGCACCGGCTGACCGAGGAGACCGGGGAGGCGGAGACCGACCTGGTCGCGCAGGCCCTCTCCGACGCCGGGCTGCGTCCGCCCGAGCGGCTCTACCTGCGCTACCCCCACGAGCTCTCCGGTGGGCAGCGGCAGCGCGTGCTGATCGCCGGAGCGCTGGCGTTGCGACCCAAGATCCTGCTGGCCGACGAGCCGGTCTCCAGCCTCGACGCCTCGATCCGCGGCGAGATCCTCGCGCTGCTGCTGAAGCTGCGCGAGACCCACGGCCTCGGCGTGGTGGTGGTGACCCACGACCTCGGCCTGGCGTGGAACATCGCCGACCGGATCGCGGTGATGTACCTCGGTCGGATCGTCGAGCTCGGCACCACCGAGGAGGTGCTGCTGAACCCGCGCCACCCCTATACCCAGGCGCTGCTCTCCGTCGTCCCCGAGATGGACCAGGTCTCGCCGGTCGTGCTGCACGGGGAGATCCCCGACCCCACGCGGATCCCGGCCGGCTGCCGCTTCCACCCCCGCTGCCCACGGCTGCTCGACGGCTCGGCCGAGGCCGCCGGTGTCGCCGACGCCTGCCGCGGGACCGCGCTGCCCGTCCTGCCCGCCGAGGGCACCCACCGGGTCGCCTGCCACCTCGACGCCGCCCGCCAACCCCCACCCGCTGGTTGAGGCCTCGAAACCTGGTGACCGAGGCAGGAAGCCCTCGACCCGGGCTGTGGTCGAGTGGCAGGATCTTTCCTGACTCGTGAGTCAGTAGCAAGCGATGAGCGGGAGGTCGGCCGATGACGATGCAGGCGGCTCTGCCGCGCGAGATGTACGTCGACCCCGGCCACTGGGAGCGCGAGCGCGACCAGGTGCTGCTCGAGGAGTGGCTCTGCGTCGGGCGTCTCGACGACCTGCAGCTGGGCACCCCGGGGCGGCTGGCCGTCGTGGAGGTGATGGGGGAGTCCGTCCTGCTCACCACCGACGAGAGTGGCACGCTCCACGCGGCGTACAACGTCTGCCGCCACCGCGGCTCCCAGGTCGTGCCGGCGATGCCCGGCGACGGCCCGGTCACCTGCGAGGCTCAGGCGCTGCGCTGTCCCTACCACTCGTGGACCTACGGCCTCGACGGGCGACTGTTGCGCGCGCCGCACGCCGAGATCGACGATCCGGCAGGCTTCTCGCTGCGCCCGGTCGCGGTCGAGACCTGGGGCGGCTTCGGCTTCGTCTGCCTCGCCGAGCGGCCGCCCAGCCTGCCCGACGCGGTGGCCGCGACCCAGCGACACCTCGGCAACTACGGCCTGCCCGACCTGGTGACCGGCCGGCGGCTGACCTACGAGGTCGCCGCCAACTACAAGGTGGTGCTGGAGAACTACAACGAGTGCTACCACTGCGGCCCGGTGCACCCCGAGCTGTGCCGGTTGGTGCCGGCGTTCGCGGGTGGCGGCAACGACCTCGACTGGGACGAAGGCGTTCCCCACCGTGAGGGCACGTGGACCTTCACCACCAGCGGCACCACGACCAGGCGGCCGCTCCCCGGCCTGAGCCAGGCCGAGCGGCAGCGCCACAAGGGCGAGCTGGTCTACCCCAACCTGATGGTCTCCGCCTCGGCCGACCACGTCGCGGCGTTCCTGGTCGAGCCGCTCGCGGTCGACCGCACCAGGATCACCTGCTCGTTGCTCTTCGACGCGCAGGAACGGGGGCGGCCCGACTTCGACCCGTCGGACGCGGCCGAGCTGTGGGACCTGGTGAACCGCCAGGACTGGGGGGTCTGCGAGTCGGTGCAGCGCGGGATGACCTCGCGTGGCTTCAGTCACGGCTGGTTCGCGCCCATGGAGGACGAGAGCCTCGACATCCGGCGCTGGCTGCTGCCCCGGCTGGGGGAGGCCTAGTGGCCGAGCAGTACGACTACGTCGTCGTCGGGCTCGGCGCCCTCGGCAGCGCGACGCTCATGGAGCTCGCGGTGCGCGGGCACCGGGTGCTCGGCCTCGAACGCTTCGAGCTCGGTCACGACCGCGGCGCCAGCCACGACACCAGTCGGATCCTGCGGCACAGCTACCACACGCCGGCGTACGTGCGGCTCACCCAGGAGGCCTACGACGACTGGGCGTCGCTGGAGCACCGGTCGGGCGAGCGGCTGGTGAGCGTCGTCGGCGGGCTCGACCTCTTCCCGCCGGACCCGGCGATCCCCGCGGTCGACTACGTGGAGTCGCTGAGCTCGGTCGGGATCGAGTTCGAGACCCTCGACGTGGCCGAGGCGGCCCGGCGGTGGCCGCAGCTGCGACTTCCCGAGGGGACGACGGTGCTGCACCAGGCCGACGCGGCGATCGTGCCGGCGGCGCGCGGCACCGCGGCGATGCAGCGGGTGGCGCGCGAGCACGGAGCCGAGCTGCGCGACCGCACCCGGGTGCGTGGGGTGCGTGATCAGGGCGGTGCCGTCGTCGACCTCGAGGGCGAGCAGGTTCGTGCGGCGGGCGTGGTCGTGTGCGCTGACGCCTGGACCAACCAGGTGCTCGCGCCGCTGGAGGTGCAGGTGCCGCTGAGCGTGACGCTGGAGCAGGTCACCTACTTCGCGCCACCGGACCCGGCGCCGTACCAGCCGGGGCGGATGCCGTTGTGGATCTGGATGGACGAGCCGTCGTTCTACGCCTTCCCCTGCTACGGCGAGGCCACGATCAAGGCTGCGCAGGACTGCGGCGGCCCACTGGTCGACCCCGAGGCACGCACGTTCGACGCCGGACCGGCGATGCAGCGCCTGCTCGCCGACCACCTGGCGCGGATCCAGCCGGGCTCGGGTCCACCGGTCCGCTCGCTGCGCTGCCAGTACACGCTGACCCCCGACCGCGACTTCGTGATGTCGGCGGTGCCGGGTCACCCGTCGGTCGTCGTGGGACTGGGAGCCGCACACGGCTTCAAGTTCGCCCCGACCTTCGGCCGGATCCTGGCCGACCTGGTGGTGGACGGCGCGACGACGTCCGACGTCAGCGGCTTCGGCTTCGACCGCCCCGGCCTCACTGACCCCGCCTACGCCGCCCACTGGCTGGTCTGAGCTTCTCGACGCTGAGCACCAGTCAGCGGCTCGGACCGGTGCCGTACGTCGAGAAGCTCAGCTGCGGCGGTGGACCCAGCGGTGCAGCGCGGAGAACAGGCCGGTCCACCAGAACGCCGCGAAGATCGCGACCGCGAACCACGGCACATGGCCACCCACGGCGAGCACCATGAGGAACACGAACACCCACCACAGCGCGAACCCGACCCGCCAGGCCTGTCGCTGGGCAGGACGGCGAGACCGTGCAGGAGGAGGCGGCGCCAGGGAGGGGAGGTCGGCGAAGAGCGGAGCGAGGTCGGCCGAGGTCTTCGCCGACCAGGCCGCGGCGCCGCGCTCGTCGAACTCCTCCTTGCTCAGCCGGCCCGCCGCGAAGTGCTCGCCCAGCGCGGTGAGGGCCTGCTCGCGCTCGGCGTCGCCGATCCGGACCTGCGCGTCGGGCGGCTGGATGCCGCGGGCTCCGCTCATCGCGCCGTTGACCGCGCCGCTGACCGCCGCGGCCCAGGCCTGCCGCTGTCGCTCGCGTCGAGCCTGCTCGGTCACCGCCCGCCGCATCATCCGGGCCTCGTCGTGGGGTCGGCAGCTCATGACTCGGGCTCGCCCTCGGCGAGCAGGGTGTAGAGCCGGCGCCGGGTCTCGGAGAGGATCTCGGCGGCCTCGGCCCGCTGCTGTCGGGTGCCGGAGGTGATGACCTGCCACACCGCGCCCATCACCTGGCCGATCACCGGCTTGAGGTCGGCGGTGCCATCCGGGTCGGTGGCGTCCTGGATCTCCTCGAACGGGCGCCACGTCTCGGCCAGCTCCTCGGCCCGCTCGGCGACGTACGCGCGGCCCGTGTCGGTGAGCTGGAGCAGTCGGCGTCCCTCTGCGCTGGTGCCCTCGACCAGACCTTCGTCCTCGAGCTGCTGGATCGTGGGGTAGACCGACCCGGGGCTCGGCTTCCAGATGCCCTCGCTGCGCTCGGCGATCTGCTGGATGATCTGGTACCCGTTCATCGCCTCGCCGGACAGGACGTCGAGGATCGCCGAGCGGACGTCGCCGCGGCGCACCTTCGGAGCTCCCTTGGCGGCCTGCCCGGCCTGCGCCATGCCGAAGAGTCCGGCCAGCCAGGGCGGCGGCCCGCCCCGCCACGAGTGCTGCCCGGCCCACGGCGGACCTCCCCAGCCCCCGTGGCTGCTGTCCCACCCGTGTCTGGGTCCCATCACCGACCTCTTTCCCGACTGTTCGCGATACTTTGACGATATATCGCCGACTGTCGCCTGCCAAGGGCCCACGGACGAGTCAGGCGACCGGTCCTCGGGGTCCGGAATGGTCGATCATGAGGCGCGTGGGCAGCCAATGCGCGGCGGGCGGCGGGACTTCGGCCTGACTGCTCCGCAGGGTCAGAGGGGAGTGACCAGCGAGACCAGGGTCCACAGCAACCCCAGGACCAGGCAGACGAACCAGGCCCACAGCAGGACCCCCTTCCCCAGACGCCGCGTCCGACTGCGCGCCCACCACCCGTGGTGCACCAGGCGCGGGACGTAGCGCAGCGCGAACGAGGCGAACAACAGTGCGGAGGTCAGGGCCACCCCCAGCCCGACCAGGCGATGCGCTGCGGCGTGCCCCCCGTCCAAGGCGACCCTGGCGCCGCCGACGAGGGCAGCAGGGAGGACGAGCGCCCAGAAGATGACGAGGCGCGGGTTCTCCATCAGGTCCGTCGTGATCCGCGGGGGCACACCCGTGTCCGGCCCCGACGGCGGGAACGTGTCGTTGCTGCGGTGTCTCCCGCCGGTGCCCTCGGGCTGCATCACCGGAGCATCGTCCCCCATCGCGCGCCATTCCGCGGCAGACTCGAGCTCGTGCCAGAGCAAGGAGCCGACGACTTGTCCCCGCACCTGCAGTGGGCGACCGACCCGGCGGGTCGGCAGTACTGGATCCAGGGCGGACCGGCTCTGGGGGGAACGCCGCACGCCGATGCCGTCCGGGCGCTCGGCGATGCGCTCCGGAGGGTCGTCGGCCGGCCTCAGCCGCGGCGCCGCTTGGACGTGGGCGGAATCGTCACCGTCACCCGGGTGGACGGTGAGCAGGAGACCGAGGTGCTGGAGTCGTTCTGCGAGACCCTCGAGGAAGCTCGTGCCGCGGCGGTTGCTGTGGCTGCCGAGATCGAGGCAGGACGCTTCGAGGAGCGACCTTCGCAACGCTGAGACGAGCGGCTGACCCTCTGGACACGTCGCAGCGGGGCCTCAGCTGTCGAGGGCAGACGCGGGCAGCCCGAGCTCGGTCGCCACGGCCTCGGTCATCCAGGTGCGCAGCTGGGCGCGGGTGACGGTGCGGTAGACCAGGGTCGCCACGGACAGCCCGTCGAGCAGCGCGCTCATCCGGCGCACCGTGGCCTCGGGGTCGGGGCAGGTGAAGCTGCCGTCGGCCAGCCCGGCGTCCACGATGGTGCGGAAGCTCTCGGCCCAGCGGTCGTCCATGCGGCGCAGCACCTGCTGGATCTGCGACTCGCGCTGCGCCAGCGCCCAGGCGTCGATCCACAGCCGCCAGCCCTGCGCCTTGCCCGTGGGGCCGTAGCGACGCACGACCTGGCGCAGCTGCTCGACCGGCTCGGCGCCACCGGCGGCGACCTTGTCGAGGCGGCGCAGGTCCTTCTCCGCGGCGTGGGTGAATGCCTCGGCGAGCAGCTCGTCCTTGGTGCCGAAGTGGTAGAACACCAGCGCCGTGCTGACGCCGAGAGCCTCGGCGACGTCGGCGACGCGGGTCGAGGCCAGGCCGACCCGGTCGATCAGCTCGATCGTCGCCTCGAGGATCTCCTCGCGGCGCACCTCGACCCTGAGCCTGGTTGCGCTCTCACCCCGTGCCACGCGCCCACTCCCTCTCTCCGACTGTTCAGCCTAGATCAGTCGTTCCGCGCTCTCACGCGCTGCGCGATGCCCAGCACGCACGGTGGCTGCGCTGTCGTCGGTCGTCCCGGTCCGGCCCCGCTCGCTGCGGTGATCCCGTGGGATCACGCGTCCACGTCGGACTGGCGGGCGCGGTAGGCCGCCACGGCGTTGCGGTTCGCGCAGGTGGTCGAGCAGTAGCGCCGTGACCGGTTGCGCGAGAGGTCGAGCACCACGCCGCTGCAGTCGTCGTCGGCGCAGACCCCGAAGCGGGAATGCTCCTCGGCGCGGATCACGTCGATCATCGCCATCGCGGTCTCCACCACGATCCGCTCCGCGAGCGGGGCGTCGTGGCCCACGGCGTGCAGGTGCCAGTCGTACTCGTCGTGGCGCACCAGGTGCGGGGTGAACCTCGACTCGGCGAGCATCCGGTTGACCAGCTCCACGGCGGTGTCGCGCTCGGCGAGCAGCAGCTCGCGGAGCCGGCCGCGCAGCGCGAGCACCTGCTCGAGCTCCAGGGTCGTGCGGTCGTGGCGCCCGGTGTAGTGGCGGCGTACGAAGAACTCGTCGAGCTCGGCGACGGTGCTCAGCTCACCCGACTCGGTCGCGCTGTTGACCAGCTCGACGGCGGCCTGGAGTGCCATCTCGCTGTCATAGGCGAAAACCATGTTGACACCTTACAGAGCCGCACCGTAGCGTCACATGTCATGACGACGTTGGCCAATGACGCGCCGGTGCTTGACCGCACCCCGGGAGCGGGGGTGGGCCTGGGCTTCGCCGTGGCCTCCGCCTTCTCCTTCGGCATGTCCGGCACGATCGCCAAGGGGCTGCTGGTGCAGGGCTGGAGCCCGGCCGCTGCCGTGACCGCCCGGGTGCTCGTCGGTGCGCTCGTGCTGGCACTCCCGGCGCTGCTCGCGCTGCGCGGACGCTGGTGGCTGCTGCGCCGCAACGCCCGGTTGATCCTGGCGTACGGCGCGTTCGCGGTCGCCGGTTGCCAGTTCGCCTACTTCAGCGCGGTGGAGCACCTCCAGGTCGGCGTCGCCCTGCTGATCGAGTACACCGCTCCGGTCGCCATCGTCGGCTGGCTCTGGCTGCGGCGCGGGCAGCGCCCCGGTCGGCTGACCGGCATCGGCGGGCTGATCGCGATGCTCGGGCTCACGCTGGTGCTCGACATGTTCTCGGGCGCCTCGCTGGATCCCGTCGGAGTGGCCTGGGCCCTCGCCGCCATGGCCGGGATGGCGACGTTCTTCATCCTCTCGGCCGACGAGGACAACGGACTGCCGCCGATCGCACTGGCTGCGGCGGGCATGGTCGTCGGGGCGGCGCTGCTCCTGGCGCTCGGGTTCGTCGGGCTGCTCGACCTGTCCTGGGCTCCCGGCGTCGCGTCGTACGGCGCCACCGACGTGCCGTGGTGGGCCGCCGTGCTGGGCCTGGGGGTGCTCAGCGCCGCGTTCTCCTACAGCACCGGCATCGAGGCGTCGCGGCGGCTCGGCTCGCGGCTGGCGTCGTTCGTAGCGCTGCTCGAGGTGCTCTTCGCCCTCGGCGCCGCGTGGGTGGTGCTCGGCGAGGTGCCGCGGCCGGTGCAGTTCCTCGGCGGGCTGCTGATCCTCGGCGGCGTCATCGTGGTCAAGCTCGGCGAGCGTCAGATCGCGACCCCTGTGGAGCCCCCCGCGGGCTGAGTCCCCCGGCCGGTTTCCCAAGGTCTGTTGCCCAGCTGCCACTTCCCACGGGTTGCTTCTCGAGGGGAGTGGCAGGTGGCCTACATACCTTGGGAAACTGCCCCCAGCACGCCGTCGTCAGCGGCGGAACTGGCGGCGCACGAACGGGATCGTGTCCTCCAGCGACGCCTGCATCGTGCCGGAGTGGTCGGTGGGGTAGGTCTCGAACCGCACCGGCTCCTCGTTGGCCTGCAGCACCGCGGCATAGCGGGCGGTCTGGGCGTAGGGCACGTCGACGTCGGCCGCGCCGTGAGCCATGAACACCGCGGTGTCGAAGCCCGACTCCGGCATCGCCATGTAGTCGGCCAGCGCCTCGTCGATCCCGGGCCGGAGCGCCATCGGCTCCTTGAAGAGCGTGCTGATCAGGACCCCGTCCATCGTCTCGGCGAACTCCTCGTCGCACTGCACCTCGGCGAGGCCGACGTAGTGCTTGCCGGCGTCGGTGAGGATGTCGTCGATGCCCAGCTCGGGGTGCACGTCGCGCAGACTGGCCACGATGTAGATCAGGTACGCGTTCAGGTCAGCGGTCAGCGGCGGGTCCTCGGGCCCGAGCAGCTTGACGTAGTCCTCGATGTAGGCCGGGGTGCCGGTGCCCACGGCGCCGCGGAAGCTGAGCCGCTGGCCGCCGTACCTCGTCGCGTAGCGGGCGGTGTAGACCGAGGCGCCGCCGCCCTGCGACTGGCCGATCGTCACCCACTTGCGCGACAGCCGCAGCCGGGGCTTCTTGTGGGCGGTGAAGGCGACGCCGGCCTTCACCATGTCGACCACGCTGTGGGCGGTCGCCTTGCCGTCGAGGTAGGGCATCAGGCCGGGGGTGCCGAGCCCGACGTAGTCGCTGGCCACCACGGCGTACCCCTGCCGCATCCAGGTGCGCAGGTAGGACCAGTCGCGCTGCTTGAGCACCGGGCCGACCTTGGAGGGGGCGCAGGCGTCGCCCAGTCCCGAGATGCCGTGGGCCCAGGAGACCACCGGCCAGCCGCCCTTCGGCGGCTTGCCGTGGGGGATGAACACGGTGCCCGTGCTCCGGGCGCGCCGCTCGTGGGAGTCCTTGGTGACATAGCTCAGCTTCCAGGCGCGGCTCGTGGACTTCGGGATCCACAGCCCCTGGCGCAGCGGGGCGCTGCGCAGCACCGTTCCGGGGCGCGGCAGGTCGGTCCGCGCGCTCGCGGCGACCGCGGCATCTCCGCTGGTGAGGGGAGGCGCGGCCACCGCCGCCGCAGCGGCGGTGACCAGAGCAAGGCGGGTGGACCAGGAGTGGCGAGGCATGTCGTCCCTTCGGGTCGGCGTCGCTGGCTCAACGAGCCGCAGGAGCCTCTGGTTACGCGCCAGTAGGTCGACCCCTGCGCGACACTGGGCGAGTGCTCGAGACAGTCACCACTGACGGATCAGCCGAGGACGCGGCGCGGCTGCTGCGCGACTTCAACCTGGAGTACGACGAGCCGTCGCCGCCGGTGGAGCAGCTCGCGCCCCGGCTCGCCGAGCTGGTCGCCGGCGGTCAGGTCGTCGTGCTGCTCGCGAGGGACGGCGACGGCCTCGCGGTGGGGGTCGCGGCGATGCGGGTGCAGCCCTCGATCATCGGTCTGGCGCAGGAGGCCTACCTCGCCGAGCTCTACGTCGTCCCGGGGCGGCGCGGGCACGGGTTCGGTCGCGAGCTCGTCACCGGTGCCCTGGACGAGGCGCGTAGGCAGGGCGCCGACTACATGTTCCTCGTGACCAGCGAGGAGGACGAGCTCGCGCAGCGGGTCTACGAGGCGGCGGGTTTCCGTCGCACGGAGGGCGAGAACGGACCCGTGATGCTCGCCTACGAGCGCGACCTGTGACCCGGTGGGTGCTCAGCGCGGGACGTGCTCGGCCCAGCGGCGGCGCGAGACCTCCTCGTCGCCGTCGTGGGCCACGCACTCGATCGCGACGTCGTAGCCGGACTCGCCCACCTGGACCGTCATCGTCGAGGTGACTCGCACCGCGACCTCACCCCACCGGAGGCGGAAGGTGGTCTCGGCCTCCGCCCGCTGAGCGAAGCTCGCCCGGTCGACGCAGACAGTGCCCCGGTAGCGCTCGGTCGCCTCCCCGCCGTGGTTGACCTCGTAGGTCGAGGCGCTCTCGGTGGTGCAGGTGACCGTGCGGCGCAGCACGTCCTCCGTGAGGCTCCAGGTGACCCCCTCGGGGTCCTCGCCCGAGTGCGCGGCGCCGGGCACGAAGTCGGGTTCGGCGGCGGCGCCCTCCCACAGGGGCAGCCTCAGCGTGCCGTCGTGGACGGTGAGGGTGACCCGCGCCGGGGGAGCGACGGTGTTCGGCCAGTCGGCGCCGGCGATCGAGAGCCGCAGCGTGTGGCCGTCATCGAGCCGGTAGGCGCAGGCGTCGAGCTCCAGCGACACGTCGTACTCCGCCCCGGGCTCCAGCGGCAAGGGCGCGCCGTGGACGCCGTCGCGGTAGGTCAGGTCGAGCGACCCGCGGCAGATCAGCGCAGAGGTGCCGTCGGGGAAGACGTCGCACAGCTTCGCCGACAGCGACGCGTGCGGCGCCGATGCCGAGAGCCGCACCCGCAGGGTCGGCTGCCCGAGCAGCACCTGGCCGGTGCGGTCGTCCCACTCCCAGGTCAGGGAGCGCGCATCGTCGCGGCGCTGGTCGACCGACTGTCCCCACGGGAGGTGCCCGGCGCAGTCGATCCACGCGGCGGTGCCGACGCTCGGGTCGACCGGCAGCGCGCGTGGCCCGGAGACGGCGAGCTCCGCAGTGCTCGATGCGGCGCTGGGCCACGTGTCGCGGATCCAGAACCCCTCGTGCAGGTCCAGGTCGGGCGCCGGTCGGGTCGAGGTGCGCACGAAGACGTCCATCCCCGAGGTGACCTCGGAGGAGGCCCGCAGCGTCGCGTCGAACCAGCGCGCCATCTCCCGGTCGAGGTCGATCCGTGGCCCCGGCATCGCCGAGGCGGGGTCCGCGTGGGCCCACGGTCCTGCGAGCAGCCGGTGGGCGGTGCCGTGCCCGGCGAGCGCTGCGATCGTACGGAAGGAGTTGTTGCGGTAGCCGTCGGCCCAGCCCGCGACGATCATCGTCGGGCACCCGATCCGGTCGTACCCCGCGAGCTCGCCATCATCGGGCAGCCGCACCGACCCGTGGCGCCAGTACTCCCCGTCGCGGTGCTCGCGCAACCAGGTCAGGATCCACGGCTGGTTGATCTCCAGCCGCCGGCGCCACTCCTCGCGCCAGCCCGTGCCGTCCGGGGAACCCCACAGGGCAGGCACGGGCGGCAGCGCCGTCATCGGCGTCATGTAGTGGCAGTAGTCGACCAGGTCGATGAGCCGCAGCGCGCCGCCGCGCCAGTGCACGTCGTCGGTCCACCGGTCGTCGGTCGCGTAGATCGCGCAGATCGCGCCCAGCGCAGGCGGACGCTCCACCGCCATCTGCAGCGAGTTGAACCCTGAGTACGAGGTGCCGAACATGCCGACCGCGCCGTTGCACCACTCCTGCTCCGCCAGCCACGCGATCACCCTGTGCAGGTCGCGCTGCTCCTCGTGCGGGTACTCGTCGGTGGCGTCGCCGCTGCTCGACCCGGTGCCGCGCAGGTCGACCCGGCACACGGCGAAGTCGAACTCGTCGCGCATCCGCTCGTACGTCCCGGCGTAGGTGCAGGTCAGGTCGTCCTTGCGGTAGGGCAGGGCCTCCAGCAGGCAGGGCTGGGGGTCGGAGGAGTCGGGGAGGTAGAGCGTGGCCGCGAGCTCGACCCCGTCGGCCATCGGGAGCCGGACCTCCTGCTCGGTGCCGCTCATCGGCGTGCCTCCACGGCTGTGCGCACGAGCTCGGGGTCCAGCCCCTCGCTGATGTTGCCGTGGACGCCGGTCACCGTGGGGGACTCGAGCATCGAGTTGAGCACCGCCTCCTCTGCCGCGTCGACGACGGCCTCGAACAACGGGTCGAGGTCACGGCCCGTCACGCGAGCCGGCTCCGTGGACCGGCCCCGCCTGTCGGTGCGACAAGTTGTCGACAACGCAAGAAAAATCTCGCCGCTGCCATGGGTCGCGACCGACCCGGTGCGCCCCAGCCCCAGGCCGATCCGCCGCGCCAGCCGTTCACAGCCGCGGGAGTCCACCGGGGCGTCGGTGACGACCACCCCGATGCAGGAGCCCGCGGGCCTGGCGGGCTCGGGGCCAGGCGGGAGCCGGCGCCCCAGCGGGATCCCGTCCACCGTCAGTCGCTCCCGGTCGCCGAAGTTGGTGAGCAGCAGCACGGCGAGCGTGTGCTCGCCGACGAGCCGTGACGACGTGCCGATGCCGCCCTTGAAGCCCAGGCACGACATCCCCGTCCCCGCGCCCACCGACCCCTCGAGCGGAGGCCTGTCCGACCCGCGTGACGCGAGCGCCCCGGCGTGTGCGGCCCTGACGTCGGCCGCGCCGATCTGCATCCGACGGCAGTCGTTGAGGTAGGAGTCGTCGCACTCGGCCACGACCGGGACCAAGACGTCGTCGGCGATGCTCGGGTCGGCCTCCAGTGCCAGCTCGCACGCCGCGTCGTAGGCGCGTCCCAGCTGCATCGTGGAGGTCAGGTACACCGGGGTCTCCACGACACCCCACTCCCGGGCGGTCAGGAACCCGGTGCACTCGCCTGCTCCGTTGAGCACCGCGCCACCCGCGGCAGCCGGACGACGGTGGATGTCCTCGGCCGGCACCAGCACGGTGACCCCGGTGCGGGCCACACCCCGCCCGCGGGGCGGAGGATCCTCTTCGCGACACACCGTCGCATGGCCCAGCCCGACGCCCGGGACGTCGAGCACGGAGTTGGTGGGGCCCGGAGTCAGCGAACCGATCCTGATGCCGAGGTCACGAGCGCGAGGCACAGCCACATTCTGTCGCGCTGACGGCGCCTGTCCAGTCCTGACCGGCAAGTCAGTAGGCGCAGCGCCACGACCACCCCGTGATGCGACCCCCCAAGCACGAATCGGTGACGAACGACGAAGACTCGCCGGTCCCTTGCGTCGTCTGTCGCCGATTCGTCGTGGTGGCACCCTGCCGGCGGTGGGCGTGCTTGACTGCGGCATGGCCCAGATCCCGTGTGTGTGGTCGCCGCACACGCGCCGGCACGAGCCGGGTGGCGAGGTGTGGGTCGGGGTGCAGATAGAAGGCACCGAGGTGCCCGCTCGGGTCGACGTCGATCCGCGAGGCGCCCTGACGACCGCGGGTCACCCGCTGGTCGCAGCCGACCGGCGCCCCGGTCGAGGCGCTCACGAGCGTCCACGACCCGGACCTCGTCGACTTCCTGCGCGACCGCGGCGCACCGCTGGGCCGACGGTCCCTACGCCGACGAGGTGGGCCAGGAGCGGGTGGTGCCCTACCTCTTCCCCACACCGGCGATGACCGGGGGCCTCCCGGCCCGCACGGCGAGCACGGTGCACGCCGAGGCCGGCCGCTTCGGCTACGACACGATGACGCTGCTGGGCCCTGGGTCCTGGGAGGCGATCCGTGCCGCCGCGGGGTGCGCGCTCCACGCCGCGGACCTCGTCCTCGGCGGGGCGCCGACGGCGTACGCGCTGTGCCGGCCGCCAGGACACCACGCGACCCGCGCCGGCTACGGCGGGTCCTGCTACCTCAACAACGCGGGCCTCGCGGCGCAGCGGCTGCGCGACGGCGGGCACGCGCGGGTGGGCGTCGTCGACCTCGACGCCCACCACGGCAACGGCACCGCGGCCCTGTTCTACGACCGGCCCGACGTCCGCTACGGCTCGGTGCACGTCGACCCCGCGGCCGGGTGGTTCCCCCACGTCGTCGGGTACGCCGAGGAGACCGGCGCCGGCCCGGGGGAGGGCGCGACCCGCAACCTGCCGTTGCCGCCCGGCACCGGCGACGAAGGCTGGCTGGCCGCCGTCGAGCAGCTGGCCGCGTGGGTGGCCGACTGTGACGCGCTGGTGGTCTCGCTCGGGGTCGACGCAGCCGCCGACGACCCCGAGAGCCCGCTGGAGGTCACCGCGGCCGGGTACCGCCGCGCGGGCGAGCTCCTGGGTGCCCTCGGCCTGCCCACGGTGGCGGTGCAGGAGGGCGGCTACCACCTGGCGAGCCTGGGTGGCCTGGTGACGGCGTACCTCGCCGGTCACGATGACTGAACCGGCACCCGGCAGGATGGGGCCCATGCCAGTTGACTCCCACATCGCCGGACTGCTCGACGTGATCGAGAGCTCCGGCTACCCCCCGATGCACGAGGGGACGCCCGAGACCGCTCGCAAGGCGATGCGTGCCATGACCTGCGACCTGGTGCAGCCCGACCAGGTCGTCCAGGTCGGCGCGGTGAGCAGCACCACGGTGCCCGGCGCTGCCGGTGACCTGGGGGCGCGCGTCTACCGGCCGCAGGCCGACGGGCCGCACCCGACGGTGCTCTACCTGCACGGCGGAGGGTTCGTCGTCGGCGACCTCGACACCCACGACCAGGTCTGCCGACGGATCTGCCGCGACGCCCAGGCGGTCGTCGTCGCGATCGACTACCGGCTAGCTCCTGAGCACCCGTTCCCGGCGCCGGTGGACGACTCGGTCGTCGCTGCCCGCTGGGTCGCCGAACACCTCGCAGAGCTCGGCGGTGACCAGCGGTTCGGGGTCGCCGGTGACAGCGCGGGCGGCAACCTCGCGGCAATCGTCGCGCAGGAGCTGCGCGACCGCGTCACGGCCCAGCTGCTGATCTATCCCGCGACCGACGTGTTCGGCGACTACCCCTCGCGCGAGGAGAACGCCGAGGGCTACCTGCTGGAGCGGGCCACCATGGAGTGGTTCTTCGGTCACTACGCCAGCGGCGACGCGGTCGAGGAGCGCGACCACCGCCACTCCCCGCTGCACGGCGACCTCGACGGGCTCGCGCCCGCGATCGTGGTCACCGCCGGCTTCGACCCGCTGCGCGACGAGGGGACGGCGTACGCCGATGCACTGCGGGGCGCCGGGGTCGACACGGAGGTGCTGCATTTTGAGGACCTGATCCACGGCTTCGTCGACATGTGGTTCAGCCCCGGCGCCGACGCGGCCTTCGCCGAGACCGCCCGGGCCTTCCGGGCGCGACTCCACTCCTGAGCCCTGGAAGAATGCGGCGGCCCGACGACGTGACTGGTCGCCGGGCCGCCGCGTTACGACTCAGTGCACGTCAGCGTGCTTGCTGCCGCGCCCGCTGACAGCCCGGACCAGCACGGCGACCGTCATCACGACAAGAAGCAAGGTGCAGGCCAGGAAGCCGAACCAGATGATGTCGTCGACGATCCACAGCACGTCGCGGCCTCCGCCGATCAGGCCTGCCGTGACGAACAGCACCAGGGTGAGGCTTGCGAGGATCAGGTAGTTGCGTCGGTTGATCATGGGGACCTCCGAGGAGTTCGTGGCCGGCCACCGCGACCGACGATCACGACGTTAGGTCGGTCGGGCAGCGCTCCGCGTCTGCCGGGAGACCGATTCTGTCCTGTGCCGCTGGGCATACATTCTCCCCGGTCGGGTCCCGTTCGTCTCGGATCGCTTGCCGCGCCGTGAGCGGCGGTCCTACGGTCCTGAACATGGCGCGGCTCGTTCCCCGGATTCCGGCACTGGATGCCGTGCTGGCGTTGATCGCCGCCACGGTGGGGGTCCTCGAGCTGCTGGAGTACACCGACACCGTGGCAGGCGCGGTGCTGCTCGGGGGGTCCTTGGGGCTGCCGGTGCTGTTCCGAACCGCGTGGCCACTGCCCGCATCGATTGCCGGCGGCTTGTCACTCCCGGTCGTCTCGAGCCTGGTTCCCGGTTCCGAGTCGATCGTGTCCATCGCGGTGCCCTTCGTCACCCTCTACAGCGTGGGCCGGTTGTCGTCGTGGCGGACCATGGCCGTCGCGGCCGCCTCCGACTTCGGCGCGGTCGGCCTGTGGGTGCGGGGCGACGAGTCGCTGGGCTGGGTGGAGGGCCTCCTGTTCAACGTGGCTTTCCTCGTCGCCCTCGCAGTCGGCCGTGCGTCGAGGGAGATGCAGTACGAAGCCGATGTGGTGCGGGCCGAGGCGGCCCGTGACAGTGCCCGGGCGGCCCAGGAGCGTGAGACCGCGGTCGAGGCGGCCAAGCAGGACGAGCGGCTCCGGATGGCCCGGGAGATCCACGACGTCCTCGGCCACGCGGTGAGCGTGATGGGCCTCCAGGCCGCCGGCGTACGGCGTCGGCTCCGGGCCGAGCAGGAGCTGGAGTCCCAGGCGCTGCTCGCGGTCGAGGACACGGGCAGGCAAGCGGTCGAGGAGCTGCGACGACTGCTGGGCGTGCTGCGTGCCCCGACCGAGGACGAGGGCGGGCTCGGGTCGTCGAGCCGGGCGGCGGCCGTGGTGGAGGAGGTCCGCGCTGCGGGGCTCGCCGTGGAGGCGTCCGGGCTGGACGCCGTCGACGACCTGCCCCCGGCACTCGCGCTCACCGCCGTACGCATCGTGCAGGAGGGCCTGACCAACGCACTGCGCCACGCGCCGGGCAGCTGCGCCCAGGTCACGGTCACCCGCGGCGGCGGCTGGCTGACCGTGACCGTGGCGGATGACGGGTCCGAGGGTCGCGCGGGCGCCAACGGCAGTGGCTTCGGACTGGTCGGCATGGCCGAGCGCGTGGCGGCCTTCGGAGGACAGCTCGAGGTCGGACCCCATGCGCCGCGCGGCTTCGTGCTGCGCGCGCGGATCCCGGAGCCGACATCGTGACCGACCCTCCGATCCGCGTCCTGCTCGCCGACGACCAGGCGCTGGTCCGCACCGGCCTGCGGATGATCCTCGAGACCGAGGCCGACATCGAGATCGCCGGCGAGGTCGCGGACGGGGAGAGCGCGGTACGGGAAGCGACCCGGCTTCGTCCTGACGTGGTCGTGATGGACATCCGGATGCCCGGGGTGGACGGAGTCGAGGCGACGCGGCGCCTGGTGCAGGGAGCCGACGACGCCCCACGCGTCCTCATCGTCACGACGTTCGACAGCGACACCCTGCTCGGCGACGCGCTCCGGGCCGGGGCGAGCGGCTACCTGCTCAAGAACGCCCCGGCCGAGCAGATGGTCGAGGCCGTCCGTGCGGTCTCGGCAGGTGAGGGGCTGCTGTCGCCCGAGGTCACCCGCCGCGTCATCGAAGGCTTCGCCGGCAGCTCGCGGGCGACACCGGATCCGGGCATGGCGGTGAAGCTCAGCCGACTCACCGACCGCGAGACCGAGGTGCTGGGTCTGGTGGCACGGGGCATGTCCAACCTGGAGATCGCCGACAACCTGTTCCTGGGGCAGGGCACGGTCAAGACCCATGTGGCCCGGATCCTGGCCAAGCTCGAGGTGCGTGACCGGGTGGCTGCGGTGGTCTTCGCCTACGAGGCCGGAGTGGTCGAACGCTGATCGGTGCCGCTTTACGGATCCGATCGTGAACCGACATCATGGGGTCGGAAACCGACGCCAGGAGAGGCCATGCGAGTAGGGATTCCGAAGGAAGTCAAGAATCACGAGTACCGCGTGGCCATCACCCCGATCGGGGTCCACGAGCTGGTCCAGCACGGCCACGAGGTGGTGGTCGAGAAGAACGCCGGGACCGGCTCGCAGGTGCCCGACGAGGAGTACGTCGCGGCCGGCGCCACGATGCTCGACACCGCTGACGACGTGTGGGGCGATGCCGAGATGGTGCTCAAGGTCAAGGAGCCCGTGGCCGAGGAGTACCACCGGATGCAGGAGGGGCAGACCCTCTTCACCTACCTCCACCTCGCCGCCGACAAGCCGCTGACCGAGGAGCTGATCGAGCGCAAGATCACCGGCATCGCCTACGAGACGGTGCAGCTGCCCTCCGGGGGGCTGCCGCTGCTCTACCCGATGTCGGAGGTCGCGGGCTGTCTGGCACCGCAGGTCGGGGCGCACGCGCTGATGAAGGCCCAGGGCGGGCGCGGAGTGCTGCTCGGCGGCGTCGGTGGCGTCGCCCAGGCCAAGGTGGTCATCATCGGCGCCGGCGTCTCGGGCCAGAACGCAGCCAACATCGCGCTCGGCATGGGCGCCGACGTCACGCTGCTCGACACCGACCTCGACAAGCTGCGGATGTCGTTCTGGCGCTACGACAACCGGGTGCACGGCTTGGCGTCGTCCAAGCTGGCGATCCAGCAGCAGGTGCGGGAGGCCGACCTGGTCATCGGGGCGGTGCTGATCCCGGGTGCGGCCGCGCCAAAGCTGGTGAGCAACCAGCTGGTCTCGGAGATGAAGCCCGGCTCGGTGCTGGTCGACATCGCGGTCGACCAGGGCGGCTGCTTCGAGGACACCCACGCCACCACCCACGCCGATCCGATCTACGAGGTCCACAGCTCGGTGTTCTACTGCGTGGCCAACATGCCAGGCGCGGTGCCGAACACCTCGACGTACGCCCTGACCAACGCGACGCTGCCCTACGCCGTGGCCCTGGCCGACAAGGGGTGGCAGCAGGCGTGCCGCGACGACAAGGCGCTCTCGCTGGGCCTCAACACCCACGCCGGCCAGCTCACCAACGGCCCGGTCGGTCAGGCCGTCGGCATCGACGCCGTCGCCCTCGACTCCGTCCTCACCTGAGGCGGGGGGCGGCCGGGCAGTTTCCCCAGGTCTGTTGCTCATCTGCCACTTCCCACGACGTACTTCTCGTGGGAAGTGGCAGTTCCTCGAGGGAAGTCTCGAGGGAGGTACGGCGCCCGCGCGGAGGGGCCGCTCGTTTCGTCGCGCTGCCTAGGCTGGCCGCCATGAAGCGGACGCTCGTCGCCCTGGCCCTGACCAGCCTCGCCGCGACGAGCTGTGGCTCGGACCCCGAGCCCGGCGACCTCGGCGGCGAGGTGGGCGAGCAGCCGAGCACGATCACCGCCGCCCCGGTCGAGCCGCAGCAGTCGATCACCGCCGACACCCCAGCCGAGCCGCGAGTCGCGCGCACCGTCGCGAGCGGGCTGGAGGTGCCCTGGGGCATCGCCTTCCTCCCCGACGGCACCGCACTGGTCGGGGAGCGCGACTCGACCCGCGTGCTGTCGGTGACGCAGAGCGGCGAGGTCACCGAGGTCGGGCGGATCTCGCAGGCCAGCGCCAACGGCGAGGGCGGTCTGCTGGGCCTGGCCGTCTCCCCGTCGTACGACGAGGACGACACGGTCTTCGCCTACGCCACGACCGAGGACGACAACCGCGTGCTGCGCATGACCTACCGCGACGGGGAGCTCGGCGACGCCGAGCCGATCCTGACCGGCATCCCTGACAACAGCTACCACGACGGGGGCCGGCTGCTGTTCGACGCCGACGGCGACCTGCTGGTCTCCACCGGCGAGGCCGGGCAGCCCGAGCTGGCCCAGCAGACCGACTCGCTGGGCGGCAAGATCTTGCGGATCACGCCCGACGGCGACCCGGCGCCGGGCAACCCCGGCGGCGACGTGGTCTGGACGATGGGCCACCGCAACGTGCAGGGGCTGGCCTTCGACGAGCAGGACCGGCTCTGGGCCACCGAGTTCGGCGCCCAGACCTGGGACGAGCTGAACCAGATCCGCAAGGGCACCAACTACGGCTGGCCGATCGTCGAGGGGCGCGGGGAGGACGACCGGTTCCTCAACCCGTTCGTCACCTGGCGCACCTCCGACGCCTCGCCCTCGGGGCTGGCCTACCTCGACGGGTCGCTGTGGGCCGGCGCGCTGCGCGGCGAGCGGCTCTGGCAGATCCCGGTGACCGACCAGGGTGTGGGGGAGCCGACGGGCTGGTTCGTGGGCGACTACGGGCGGCTCCGCACGATCGTGGCGACCCCCCAGGGGACCCTGTGGGTGACCACCAGCAACCGCGACGGTCGCGGCGACCCGGCCGCGCAGGACGACCGGATCCTGGAGATCGAGCTCAGCTGAGTCCGGGCGTACGCCGTATGCGCGACCGGCGGCGGCTGTCGGCGTACTTCCCACGGGGAACTGCCACTTCCCTCGAGAAGTACGTCGTGGGAAGTGGCAGGTGAGCAACAGACCTTGGGAAACTGCCCCGGGCCCGCCCGCTACGCGGGGGAGTCGACGGTGGCGATCAGCTCGCGCAGCAGGCGGGTGATGAGCTGGGGACGCTCGAGGGTCAGGAAGTGGCTGCCGAACAGGTTGACGTAGGTCGCCTCGGGGATCCGCTCGGCGGCGGTGCGCATGTCACCGGTCGCGGCGAGGATGTCGAAGCGGCCGCCGACGAAGGTGCACGGCACCTCGATCTGCGAGAGCGAGACTCGCAGGTGCCGCGCCGAGTGCAGGGCCAGGTGCATGTACCAGTCGATCGGGGTGGTGAGGAACTCACGCGCCGTGCGGCGGACCTCGGCATTCCCTGCGCAGGGCAGCATGAAGCCGCTGTAGCGCAGCACCCGTGTGCTGATCGGGCCCATCGGGATCCGGCGCGCGATCGGGGTGAGCAGCGGGCCGCCGAGCTTCATCGCCCGGGCGGCGTTGACCGTGATCAGGCCGCGCAGTGGGCGGGGGACGAAAACCGGGGCGAGCATCGACTCGAAGGTGCCGCCCGGCACGCCGGCCACGGCGAAGATGCCGCGCACCCGCTCGGGGTGGCGCACCGCGAGCTCGAAGGCGGTGTTGACCCCGATCGACCAGCCCGCGAGGATCGCCGACTCGACTCCGAAGTCGTCCATGACCGCGATCGCGTCCTCCACGAACGAGTCGACGCCGCAGCGGTCGGGGTCAGTGGGGCGGGCGCTCCGGCCGACGCCGCGGTGGTTCCAGGAGATCACCCGGATCTCGCACTCGGGGCGCAGCAGGTCGGGCCAGCTGTAGGCGTTGGTGCCGAGGCCGTTGCACAGCAGCACCACCGGCCCGTCCTCACCGCGGTGCCACGCGTCGTTGTGCCAGGCCTCGATCAGGGTGCCGTCGGCGCTGGTGACACGGTGGAATCGCACCACCGACTGCTCGGGCAGGTGGGGCGCCCCGGAGTCGTCCAGACGGGTGCTCGACGGGGCCTCAGGGTCGGCTCGGAACGGCTTCTCGCGAGTCGGCATAGGCGACAGTATGTCGGCGACTGCCCGATCTGAACCGGTTTCGTGCCCGACATCACCCCGCCGTGTCGCCACGGTCGGGGTGATGCCGGGAACTGAGCAGGCCCGCTGGACGGGTGACGAAGGGGCGGGACCTGCTCAGCCTGTGACGGCGACTCGCCGAGGGGGGCGGTAGGAGGCGAAGAAGGCCTCGACCGCTTCCTGCTCGTGGCGCCGGGCCCGGATCTCGGTCGCCCCCAGCATCGCGTTGCGCCGCGATCCCTGCTGGCTGGCGACCGGCCACTGCAGGGCACGGCGTCCGTAGTCGATGAGGTGACGCGCCGGTCGGAGGGCCATGCTGCGGCTGGCGTGAGGGTCCATGTCGACTCCTTGGGATCCCGGGAGGGGCTTGCCGGGTGTTGCAAGACGAACCTAGGAGTGGTGAGCGTCACCCTCGTTGCCCGGGTGTGACGTCTTGGTGAACTGATCCTCACCGTCGCACCCGACAGTTCGGCCAGATCAGTCCAGGTGCTCCCGCGCCCAGAGCGCCGCGCTGGTGCGGTCGAGCACGCCGATCTCCCGGTACACCCGCCCCAGGTGGGCCTTGACCGTTCGCTCGGTGATGCCCAGGGCGCGGGCAACCTGCTTGTTGGCCAGCCCCTGGGCGACCAGGCGCAGCACCTCCTCCTCGCGCGGGGAGAGGCTCGGGCCGTCGCCACTCGAGGGCAGCAGCGCGCCCGCCACCCGTGGGTCCAGCGGCACCTCGCCGCGGGCTGCGGCGCGGACGGCCTCGAGCAGCTGCGCCGGCTCGGCGTCCTTGAGCACGTAGCCGATCGCTCCGGCCGCCAGGACCTCGTGCACCCGGGCCCGGTCGGTGAACGAGGTGAGCACGAGCACCCGGACCTCGAGGTGCTGCGCGGTGATCTCCCGAGTCGCGGCGACACCGTCCATCACCGGCATCGAGAGGTCCATCAGGACGACGTCGGGTCGCAGCCGGCTCACCAGGGCGATCGCCTCACGGCCCTCACCGGCCTCGCCGATCACGGTGAACTCGGGGGTGGACTCCAGCAGCGAGCGCAGGCCGACGCGGACCAGCCGGTGGTCGTCCACGAGCACGACCGAGACCGGCGCGGCGTCGACGGTCTGCTCCTGGTGCTCCACGAGGTCAGCCTGCTGCATCACGGGGCCTCGCATCCACCACGACCCGGACGTGGGCGCCGGCACCGGGCCGAGAGGAGACCTGGCAGCTCAGGCCGGGAGCGTGCGCGAGGTCGCCGAGGATCCTCAGGCCGAGATGGCCCGCATCGGGGTCCCGCAGGGCCCGTGCCACGTCGAAGCCGACGCCGTCGTCGACCACGTCCAGCGTCACCGACCCGTCGTCGCGAGCCAGCCGCAGCGACACGTCGCAGGGGCCGGCGTGCTTGACCGCGTTGCGCACGCTCTCCTGGGCGAGGCGGAAGACGGTGCGCTGCTGCTCGGCGTCCAGCAGGCCCTCCGCGCCGGGCTCGACGTCCGCTGCCACCCGCACGCTCGTCGTGCTCGAGGTCTGGGCCAGGTCGTCCAGGGCCTCACCGAGGCCGCTGTCCACCAGCGCCGTGGGGTAGATGTCGGCGAGCAGGGTGCGCAGCGACTTGATGCTGGCGCGCACCGAGGCGGCGGCGTCGTCCAGGGAGGCCGCCTGCACTCCTGCGCCATCACGCTTCGCGCGAGCCGCGGCTCCTGCCACGGCGAACGAGGTGGCGGCGAGCTCCTGCACCGGGCCGTCGTGCAGATCGGCCGCGACGCGGCGGCGCTCGGCGGCCGAGGCGTCGGCCGAGCGCTCCAGGAGCTCGGTCCGCTGCCGCTCGTGTCGTCTCACCCGGTCGAAAAGGGTCCACAGGATTGGTGCCAGCAGGAGCAGCACCGCCAGCACGCTGACCGCCGTGATCGTGGTGAACCCGCGCCACAGCGTGCTCATCCGCTCACCGACCGGGTCGTAGGAGGTGTAGACCTCGAAGAGGCCGAGCTCCCCGTCGGGCAGCGTCATCGGCCGGTAGACCTCCACCAGCCGGTCCGCGCCCTCGAAGGCGTTCTCCGACTCCGCCAGGTCGGAGATCTCGGCCTGGGTGGTGCCTTGGTCCAGCGCCGCGCGCTGGTCGCCGTCGAACTGGAAGCTCTGCCCGACCAGCTGCGGCTCGTCGGCATAGACCACGCGACCGGTGGGCTCCCAGATCTTCACGCGCACGACGTCGCCGACCAGCACCTGACGCCGGATCAGCCGGTCGAAGGCCGCCGTCGCGGCGCGGTCCCCCGCTACGACGTCCTCGGTCAGGGCCGGTCGTACGACGGAGTCCGCGAGGATCGCGGCCCGGGTCGCCGCGTCGGCCTCGGCCTCACGCTCGGCCAGGGCCCGCGCCGCGAGCGACCCTGCGACCGTGACCAGCACGAGCACCAACAGGACCCCTGCGACCAGCTGCACCAGCATCCGGCGGGGCCGTAGCGCGCGACGGTCGTGCGACCCACCGCTGCCGAGCGTGTGCCAGACCGGCTCCGTCTCGTCCACGTCCTCGCCGACCTCCCAGCCCAGCCCCCTGACCGCCAGGGGAGCGCCGCGCAGCGCGTGGCTCATCGTCGCCCCTGGGGCCGTGTGCTGTCAGCAGGTCCGACCGCGTCGTCGGGTCGCGCCTGCGTCGCCTCAGCGCCGGAAGACGACACGGCCGCTGCAGACCTGGCCGGCATGGGTGGCCCGTCCCACGATGACGTCGTCGCCCGCGCTGTTGGAGATCCGCCGCTCGACCGAGAAGGAGCCGCTCGGGGCGTGGGTGGTGCGCGAGCCCGCGAAGAACCGGTTGCCGTCCCGCTTCAGCCTGACCGCCCAGGTCTGGCCGTTGACGTTGGAGTCGATCTCGAACTCGACCTCGATCCGGCCGTCGTCCTGCTTGGCCTTGAGCTTCCAGTCGGCGCTGCCCGAGCAGCTGCCTGTGCGGATGACGCGGTAGTCGCTGCCCTTGGCCTGGGCGAGGTCGACGGCCCCGAGCGAGGTGGCGGTGAGGGTGGCGACGGCGACGGCGCCGAGACGGATGGCGAGAGTGCTCATGATGACCTCCTGAGGCGGCCGGTGTGGCCGTGGCTTTCGTTGACAGGTCAACGATGCGACGAGGGCCGGGACGGGCGCCATCGGGCGATGGTCGTAGTACCTGGGCGTGGGCGAGGGAAGGGTCAGTCGACCGGGGTGGCGACGCGGGTCTGCTCGCTGCGGCCCCGCACGACCATCGGCTCGATCTCGCGCCAGCACCGCGCCTCGTCCTCATCGGCGGCCTCGACCAGCGCCTGGTTGACCAGCACGAGCCGGTCGGTCTCCTTGGCCGCAGTGGTGAGTCGAGCCGCCTCGTTCACCGGGTCGCCGATGACGGTGTACTCGTAGCGCTCGGTGGTGCCGACGTTGCCCGCGACCGCCCGGCCGCACGAGACCCCGATGCTGGCCCGGACGTCGCGCACCTGCGCGCCCAGCCGCTGGGCCATCACCCGTGCCGCCTTCAGCGAGCAGGTGTGGATGTCGTCGACGGGGACCGGCGCACCCCAGATCGCCAGGGCCGCGTCACCCTCGAACTTGTTGACGAAGCCCCCGTGCTCGTGGACCACGTCGATCACGACGTCGAAGAACTGGTTGAGCAGGCCGAGCACGTCCTCGGGCTCCATGTTCTCCGCCAGCGACGTCGACCCGATCACGTCGACGAAGAGCACCGAGACCTCACGGACCTCGCCGCCCAGCTGGATGCCGCGGTCGAGCGCGACCTGCGCCACGTCCTCCCCGACGTGCCGGCCGAAGAGGTCGCGCAGCTCCTCGCGCTGCTGCAGCCCCCGGACCATCTTGTTGAACCCGGCCTGCAGCAGGCCGATCTCGGTGCCGTCGTAGATCGGCACGTCGACGTCGTACTCTCCCCGGTCGACGCGGTCCACCGCCTCGCGCAGGGCGCGCACCGGCTCGCTGCTGGCCTGCGCCGCGATCAGCGTGGACGCGCAGCTGACCGCCAGGGTCAGCAGCCCGACCACGATCAAGGTCACCGACAGCTGGTCGGTGGTCACCCGGGCGGCGTCGACGATCAGGCCCGAGGCGCCGAGCAGGATCAGGCCGAGCACCGAGACCCCGGTGCCCAGACCCCACGCGAACATCGTGCGGTCGGCGATCGAGCGCACGAAGCGCCGCTCCGGCAGCCCTTGGGCCAGCACCCGCCTCGCCACGGGCCGCAGCGAGCGCTCGCAGGCCAGATAGGTCATGCAGGAGGTGGTCCAGCCCGCCAGCCCCACCGTGAGCCCGATCGAGACCCCGAGCAGCCACGACTGAAGGCCGTTGGTGAGACCGAGGATCAACGAGGCGGCCACCCACAGGAGGGCCTGGAACAGGAAGATCCGCCGGGGGGCCGCCAGCACCTCGCGCCGGTCCTCGTCCGTGGGGTGACCACCGGGCCTGAGCATGACCACGACGGGGTGGAGCACCCGCCAGGCCTGGAAGATGCCGGCCGTGCCGCCGACGAGGGTGAGCACCGCGCCGACGATCAGGCTCTGCGTGATGGTGGCGCCGGTGCGGTTCTCGGGCAGCGGCACGACCCACAGCGGGAGGACCACGACCACGACGATGCCGAGGACGTTGGACAGGGTCAGCCCGGCCACCAGGGCGCCGCGAACCTGCCACTCCGGCGACAGCTTGACGAACCAGTGGCTCGCCGCACGTCGGAACGTCACGGACCGACCGTACCGATGTCCGCTCCCGGCGCAGCCGAACCGGCCCGATGCGCGGCGCTTGTAGGCTGCCGTCCATGGCCGGTACCGACCCCCAGCAGGGTGCCCAGAAGCCCGACATCAAGCCCCGATCGCGCGATGTCACCGACGGTCTGGAGAAGGCCGCCGCCCGCGGCATGCTGCGTGCGGTCGGCATGGGCGACGACGACTGGGGCAAGCCGCAGATCGGGGTCGCGTCGTCCTGGAACGAGATCACCCCGTGCAACCTCTCGCTGGACCGACTGGCCAAGGCGGTCAAGAACGGCGTCCACGCCGCCGGCGGCTTCCCGCTCGAGTTCGGCACGATCTCGGTCTCCGACGGCATCTCGATGGGCCACGAGGGGATGCACTTCTCGCTGGTCTCGCGCGAGGTGATCGCCGACTCCGTCGAGACGGTGATGATGGCCGAGCGGCTCGACGGCTCGGTGCTGCTCGCCGGGTGCGACAAGTCGCTGCCGGGCATGCTGATGGCCGCGGCGCGGCTCGACCTCGCCTCGGTATTCCTCTATGCCGGCACGATCCTGCCCGGCAAGGTCGACGGCGAGGACGTGACGATCATCGACGCGTTCGAGGCCGTCGGCGCCTGCCTGGCGGGCAGGATCAGCCGCGAGCAGGTCGACAAGGTCGAGCGGGCCATCTGCCCGGGCGAGGGCGCTTGCGGCGGTGCCTACACCGCCAACACCATGGCCAGCGTCGCCGAGGCCCTCGGCATGAGCCTCCCGGGCAGCTCGGCTCCTCCCGCTGTCGATCGTCGGCGTGACAATTATGCGCTGAAGTCCGGCGAGGCGGTCGTCGAGATGCTGCGCCAGGGCATCACCGCCCGCCAGGTCATGACCCGCGAGGCCTTCGAGAACGCCATCGCCGTGGCCATGGCACTGGGCGGGTCCACCAACGCGGTGCTGCACCTGCTCGCAATCGCGCGTGAGGCCCAGGTGGATCTGACCCTGGACGACTTCACCCGCATCGGCAAGAAGGTGCCGCACCTCGGCGACCTCAAGCCGTTCGGCAAGTACGTCTGGGTCGACTTCGACCGCGTCGGCGGCATCCCGATGCTCATGAAGGTGCTGCTCGACGCAGGTCTGATGCATGGCGACGCCCTCACCGTGACCGGCAAGACCCTCGCGGAGAACCTCGCGCAGATCGAGCCACCCGGCGTCGACGACGAGGTGATCCGCCGCCTCGACCGGCCGATCCACGCCACCGGTGGGCTCACCATCCTCGGCGGGTCGCTGGCGCCCGAGGGCGCGGTCGTGAAGTCCGCCGGCTTCGACGAGGAGGTCGTCGAGGGCCCCGCCCGCGTCTTCGACGGCGAGCGGGCCGCGCTCGACGCCCTCGCCGACGGCGCGATCCAGCACGGCGACGTCGTCGTCATCCGCTACGAGGGCCCCAAGGGCGGCCCGGGCATGCGCGAGATGCTCGCCATCACCGGCGCGATCAAGGGCGCCGGCCTCGGCAAGGACGTCCTGCTGATCACCGACGGTCGGTTCTCCGGTGGGACCACGGGCCTCTGCGTCGGCCACATCGCGCCCGAAGCGGTCGACGCAGGACCCATCGCATTCCTCCGTGACGGCGACCGGATCAGGCTCGACGTCGCCAACGCCCAGCTCGACATCCCCGACCTCACCGAGGAGGAGCTGGCCTCCCGGCGCGAGGGATGGACCCCCCGGGAGCCGAAGTTCACCACTGGGGTGCTCGGCAAGTACCGCAAGGTCGTGCAGTCAGCCGCCCACGGCGCCGTCTGCGGCTAGCTCGTCGCGGGGCTCGCCCGGTGCCGAACCGGACGATGCCTGCCCGGCGTGGTGAGGGGGCGGCCGCCCCGGCTCTCCGGCCGCACCGCCGGGGGCTTGTCGCCGTGTCGTCCGGTGGCCGTGGCGTCGGTGCTGACTGCGACGTGACGCCACGCCGCATTGACGCCCCCGCCGGCACGGCCTGCGAACCGCGCCGGCCGCCCCACGTCAGATGACCCGACATCGCCCCTTCGGCGGGCTCGCTGACGTCGTGGTGAGGGTGGGGGTGGGTCGAGGACTCGGAACCACCTTGAACGACTCCAGAGAACTTGACTCCGCTGTGCGAGTGTCGCGCCGCGTGATGGGTACGGGGCATCTAGGGCAGCGCGAACCTCGACTTGTCGAGCTGTCGAACCTGTCGACGAACCAGCACGACCCAGGAGGACTGGATGAGCAACGATCCGCGCCCGCAGGGTGGCTCCACGACGGCCACCGGCGCACCGGCAGCCAGCGACAAGAACTCGCTGACGATCGGTCCTGACGGCCCGATCCTGCTCCACGACCGGCACTTCACCGAGCAGATGGCGCACTTCAACCGCGAGCGCATCCCGGAGCGCAACGTGCACGCGAAGGGCTCGGGTGCCTTCGGCACGTTCGAGACCACCGAGGACGTCTCGCAGTACACCAAGGCCGCGCTGTTCCAGCCCGGCGTGAAGACCGAGATGCTGGCGCGGTTCTCGACCGTCGCCGGTGAGCAGGGCTCGCCCGACACCTGGCGCGACCCGCGCGGGTTCGCGCTGAAGTTCTACACCTCCGAGGGCAACTACGACCTCGTCGGCAACAACACCCCGGTCTTCTTCATCCGCGACACGATGAAGTTCCCGCACTTCATCCGCTCCCAGAAGCGCCGCGGCGGCCCTGGGCTGCGGGACAACGACATGCAGTGGGACTTCTGGACCCTCACCCCGGAGTCGGCCCACCAGGTGACCTACCTGATGGGCGACCGCGGCATCCCGGCGACGTACCGCCACATGAACGGGTACGGCTCGCACACCTACATGTGGATCAACCAGGCCGGCGAGAAGTTCTGGGTGAAGTACCACTTCCACAGCGACCAGGGCGTCAAGGGTCTGACCCAGGCAGACGCCAACCGCATCGCCGGTGACGACTCCGACTTCCACCGTCGCGACCTGCACGAAGCGATCGAGCGGGGCGACCACCCCTCGTGGACGCTCAAGGTCCAGGTGATGCCGTACGAGGACGCCAAGACCTACCGGATCAACCCGTTCGACCTGACCAAGATCTGGCCGCACAGCGACTACCCGCTGATCACCGTCGGCACGATGACCCTCGACCGCAACCCGGCGAACTTCTTCGCCGAGATCGAGCAGGCGGCCTTCGAGCCGAGCGCGCTGGTGCCGGGCATCGGGCTGAGCCCGGACAAGATGCTGCTGGGTCGCACGTTCGCCTACTCCGACACCCACCGGCACCGGATCGGGCCGAACTACCTGCAGCTGCCGGTGAACCGTCCGAAGAACGTGGAGGACTACAACTCCTACCTCCAGGACGGACCGATGGCCTTCGAGCACCGCGGTGACGAGCCGGTCTACGCCCCGAACTCCTACGGTCGCGGGTACAGCGACCACGAGGGTGAGGTCGAGGACGGCTGGGAGACCGACGGCGCGATGATGCGCCAGGCCTACACGCTGCGCGAGGACGACGACGACTTCAGCCAGCCGGGTGCGCTGGTGCGCGAGGTCTGGAACGACGAGCAGCGCGACCGCTTCGTCGAGAACGTCGCCGGGCACCTGCTCGGTGGCGTCAGCGACGCGGTCCTGGCCAAGGCCTTCGAGTACTGGAAGAACGTCGACCCCGACACCGGCAAGCGGATCGAGGAGGCGGTCCACGCCGGCAAGGCGACCGGACCCGCTCCCGGCCCGACCGAGGCCGAGGGCGTCCTCACCGAGAAGTGACCGTGCGCGGGTGACCTGGGAACGGGTGAAGGGCGACGCGCGGTCCGGCGAGTTCCGCGTCGTGTCTCACCCGTTGCTGCGAGGCCCGAGCCGGACGGCCCGGCGGAACTGCTCCTGTCCGCTGGCAGTGAAGAGGGACCCGGCGAGCAGCCGATGCCACGCACGGATCCGCGTGGGGTCGTGCGGTCTGCCCAGGCTCAGGTCGGCGTCGCGCAGGATCCCCACGCCTTGGCGCAGGACGTCGGCAGCGGTGTAGCCGCGCCTGGTCCAGAGCCGATTGCCGATGCGGCGGGTTCGGGACAGGTCCCGGCGCTGCTGGCGCACCTCCAGGTGGTCGCCGCCGTCGTACTCGTGGAACGTCGTCGTGCCGCGCAGCCAGAGGTCGCCGCGGGCGATGAAGCTGCCTGCGTCGTCGTACAGCACGTGCTGCGGTTCGACGTCCACGTCACAGACCTGGTGCAGCACCCGCAACAGCGACTCGTAGGGCGACTCGGACCGGGCGTCGACCAGGTGCAGGGCGTGGCGCAGTCGAGGCGCCCCGCGCCGGCGCGCGCTCGCCGCGGTCCGGAGATCGGCCAGGGTGACGTCCCCTCGGTGCACCGCGCTGTCCGCGAGCACCACGAGGTCGAGGACGCCGAGCTCCCGGGCACAGCTGAGCAGGATCTCCTCAGGCGGGTCGAGCCTGACCTCGTCGAGCACTTGTGGGGCGGGCAGCCGCTCGGTGCGACGCGCCACCACGCCGGCTCGCTGCGGGCGCGAGTCGCCGCGTTCGAGCGCGACGAAGATCGGGAGTGCTGCGGGCAGGGGCGGAAGCGACCACCCCAGGGCAGCGGCGGCGGTCAGGTGGGTGAAGCGCCCCGACGGCGGCAGCACCAGCTGCCACGCCTGGAGGTCGGTGGCGTCGCTGCGGCGGTACAGGCCGTGTCCGACGCGCACCCATCGATGCTCGCGAGGGCGGCCGAGGAGAGCGTCGGGGTCGTGCATGCCGAGAGGGTCGCGCCATCGCCGCTCGCTCGGCCATCCCGGAGCCCAGGTCTGTGGACAACCTCGTGTCGTCGACCCGAGGGCCCGGGAACGGGTGAAGGACGACGCGCGATCCGGCGAATTCCGCGTCGTCTCTCACCCGTTGCCTAGGCTCTCCGCGGGGGGTTGGTCAGAGGTGACCGGAGAGCTGGGAGAGGCGGGTCTCGAGCCGCTCCACCATCGCGGCGCAGCGCTTGTCGGGCATCGCCGACTTGCGGTCGCCACCCTGGGAGCAGACCGGGAGGACGTCGATGGAGAGCTTCGCGCCGCCGGCCAGCGAGCGCAGCTCGTCGAGGATGTCGCCGAAGGGTGAGCCCGAGCCGGGGGAGTAGTACTCGACGGCGGCGTCGACCTCGTCGGGGTAGAGGTCGGCCTTGGTGACTGCGATGACCAGCCAGGTCGGCCGCGAGCGGCGTACCGCCATCGAGGCGATGCGGTGGGCGGTGATCCGCCAGTCCTCGAGCTCGACCGCCAGCTGCTCCTCCCGCGAGGCGGCCCGGCCGACACCCGAGGTGCCGGCGGGACGACGCGGGGTGGCGTGGCCGAGGGCGACCACGTGCAGGATCCCGTCGACCGGCTCGTCGTGGAAGACCTCGTCGAGCGCGCCCAGTCGGGTCGCGGCGTTCTCGCCGGGGACGACGCGATAGCGGAAACCGCGCAGCCGCGCCGCGCGGCGGGTACGGCGCTCCATCGTGGCGGAGCCGACCTCGGGCTCGGTCTGGTTCTGCGCACGTCTGCTGAGCCGGTCGGCCAACGCCGACTTGCCGACGCCGGTCATGCCGGTCACCGCGACCAGCGGGTAGCGGTGGCGCACCACCCGGCCGAGGCGCTCCGGCGCGTTGGCGACCGCGGAGACCACGGTGGTGGCCGCGGTGGCGCCGATGGCGGTGCGGGGGTTGGTCAGTGCGCGGCGGGTGCGTCCTGCGCTCGAGCTCATCTGATCCTCCTGCCGGGCACGTCGATGCCGAGAGTGCCCACGATGTCACTGATTCAACAGCCGGGGGCGCCCCACCCATCCGCCCGACGCCGGGCCGGCGGTGTGATCTGCGACGCCTGAGGCGCTCAGGCGTCGCCGGCTTCGATGCGGCGGACCAGCCGTCGGCCCTGGGGCCCACACGCCAGGACCAGCTTCACAGAACCCTTGCGCCGACGGGCTCGGCGGCGCAGCGTGCCGTCCTCGACGTAGCGGTAGAACCGTTCACCTGGACACGCGGTGGCGGCGAAGTCGCGGTGAGCGGCGATCGTGCCGAGCGGGAGGCCGAAGCGTTGGCTCGCCCAGGCGAGCACGTTGATCGTCGCCGACAGCTGGGCGTCGGGAATCCGCTGGACCTCGAAGTTGCCCAGGCACATCACCAGGAAGTGGCCCGTCGGGTCATAGGTGGTGGCGGTGTCACCGACGGCGTTGAACGGCCGACCGCGAAAGACGTAGCCGTGTCGGTCGATGATCAGGTGGTAGGCGATGTCCGGCCAGCCGCGGGACTGGTGGTCGGCCTGGATCGACCGCATCGTCGCCGGTGATCTCGTGTTGTCGCCGAACTCCACCCCGCTGTGGTGGACCGTGAGCTCGGTGAGGGTGTGGCGCCGGAAGCCACCCGTCGGTGCCGCCGCGCGCCATGCGTCGCGGCAGATCTGCCGGGTGCGCCACGTGGCGGCATACGCCGAGGACAGAGGGATGAGCGGCAGTGTGGCAGGAGTCGCGGCCACCAGTGCCCGACGGCTGAGCAGGGCGGGACCGCAGTCGTCACACATCGGACCCCCCGTCACGCGGTCTCACCACTGCAGCACGCCGACGTCCGGCGGGCAAGAGGTGCCGGCGCATCAGGTGAGGTCGCGACGCATGACCAGGCGCGACATCTTGCTGGCCTTCGCGTCGGTCTCGCCGACCACGCGGAAGCCGGCGCGGTCGAACATCGCCTTGGTCCCCACGAATGCCATCGTCAGGTCCATCCGGCCCGGTGGGTCCACCGGGTAGGCCTCGACGGCCGGGGCGCCCCGGGAGGCGGCGTAGTCCACGGCACCCTCGATCAGCTGGCCGGTGAGGCCCTGCTTGCGGTGCCCACCACGGACGACGAGGCAGATGATGCTCCAGACCTCGACGTCGTCGACGGGGCGGATCAGCGTCGAGCGGACCAGCCGGGGAATCTTCGAGCGTGGCGAGATGTGGCACCAGCCCACCGGCTCGCCGTCGAGGTACGTCACCACGCCCGGACGCTCGACCTGCTCGCTCAGGGCGCGCATGGCGCGCTCGCGCGACCCCTGACCGAGCTCCTCGATGTCGCGCAGCGGGAGCCGGTGCGACAGGCACCAGCAGTGCGTCTCGCGCCGGTTCGGGTTGATGACGTCGGCGAAGTCCTCGAACCGCTCGGGAGTCAGCGGGTGCGTCTCGACGGCCATGGCCCCATCCTCACCCACCCGGCGGGCATGCGCGCGGCCACCGCCTGCTGACCAGGGAGCGGGACGGGTGTCTTAGGATATGAGATATCCGGGCTGGTCGGACTTGACGGGGAAGGCGGCGACGGCGACGCTAGGTCCATGCGTTTCGAGGTACTCGTACGTCCCGGCGTAGGGGACTGACCCAGAGTCAGCACACCTACGCCGTCCCCCGTTGGCGCCCGCCGGGCCCCGGGGGTTTTGTTTTGCACCAGCGGACGCGGCAGACACAGCGGACAGACGAGATCAAGGCGAATCAGGAGGGCCGGCGATGACCGAGCCGAAGCCAGGCACAGGACCGAGCGCAGGGGAGGCGATGACGGGCGCGCAGTCGCTGATCAAGTCGCTGGAGTGCGCGGGTGCGACCGACGTGTTCGGCATCCCGGGGGGCGCGATCCTCCCGGCGTACGACCCGTTGTTCGATTCCAAGATCCGCCACATCCTGGTGCGTCACGAGCAGGGCGCCGGCCACGCGGCCCAGGGGTACGCCGTCGCCGGCGGCGGCGTCGGTGTGTGCATGGCCACCAGCGGCCCCGGGGCGACCAACCTGGTCACGCCCTTGGCCGACGCCCACATGGACTCGGTCCCGATCGTCGCGGTCACCGGCCAGGTGGCCAGTGCCGCGATCGGCACCGACGCCTTCCAGGAGGCCGACATCCGCGGCATCACGATGCCGATCACCAAGCACAATTTCCTGGTCACCGACCCCCGCGAGATCCCGCGCACCATCGCCGAGGCCTTCCACATTGCGCGCACCGGTCGCCCCGGGCCGGTGCTGGTCGACGTGGCCAAGGACGCGATGCAGGCGCAGACCTCGTTCACCTGGCCCGAGGGCCTGCAGCTGCCCGGCTACCGCCCGACGACCCGACCGCACGCCAAGCAGGTGCGCGAGGCGGCGCGGATGGTCGTCGAGGCCAAGAAGCCGGTCCTCTACGTCGGGGGCGGGGTGATTCGTGCCGGCGCCTCGGCCGAGCTGCGCCGCCTCGCCGAGATGACCGGCATCCCCGTGCTGACCACGCTGATGGCGCGAGGCGCCTTCCCCGACTCCCACCCGCAGCACCTCGGCATGCCCGGGATGCACGGCACTGTCGCAGCGGTCGGGGCGCTGCAGCGCAGCGACCTGATCATCAGCCTGGGTGCGCGCTTCGACGACCGGGTCACCGGCAACCTCGACAGCTTCGCCCCCAAGGCGCAGGTGATCCACGCCGACATCGACCCGGCCGAGATCGGCAAGAACCGTCACGCCGACGTCCCGATCGTCGGTGACGCCCGCGAGGTCATCATCGACCTGATCGCGGCGCTCCAGGCCGAGGCCGAGGCCGGCCGCACCGGCGACTACGAGGGCTGGGTGCACTTCCTGCAGGGCGTCAAGGAGCGCTACCCGCTCGGCTACGACGCCCCTGCGGACGGGTCGCTGGCGCCGCAGTACGTCCTGCAGCGGCTGGGCCAGATCGTGGGGCCCGAGGCGATCTACACCTCCGGCGTGGGCCAGCACCAGATGTGGGCCTCGCACTTCATCGGCTACGAGCACCCGCAGACCTGGATCAACTCCGGTGGCCTGGGCACCATGGGCTTCTCGGTGCCGGCGGCGATGGGCGCCCAGGTGGCCCGCCCCGACAAGACCGTCTGGTCGATCGACGGCGACGGTTGCTTCCAGATGACCAACCAGGAGCTCGCGACCTGCGCGATGGAGGGCATCCCGATCAAGGTCGCAGTCATCAACAACGAGTCGCTCGGCATGGTGCGGCAGTGGCAGACCCTGTTCTACCAGGGCCGCTACTCCAGCACCGACCTGCAGCGGATGAAGAAGGGCGACCTGGTCCCGCGCCGGATCCCCGACTTCGTCAAGCTCGCCGACGCCTACGGGTGCGTGGGCCTGTCCTGCGACAGCCCCGACGACGTCGACGCGACGATCGAGAAGGCGATGCAGGTCGACGACGTCCCGGTGGTCGTGGACTTCCGGGTGCACCGAGACGCGATGGTGTGGCCGATGGTCGCCGCCGGCACCAGCAACGACGACATCAAGGTCGCACGCGAGATGGCGCCCGACTGGGAGGACGACGAGCTGTGAGCACCCCGATCCCCACGACCACGACGCGGCACACGCTCTCGGTGCTGGTCGAGAACAAGCCCGGTGTCCTCGCCCGCGTCGCCGGCCTGTTCAGCCGCCGCGGCTACAACATCGACTCCCTCGCCGTCGGTCCGACCGAGCACGCCGACATCTCCCGGATGACGATCGTGGTCAACGTCGACCAGTCGCCGCTGGAGCAGGTCACCAAGCAGCTGAACAAGCTGGTCGAGGTGATCAAGATCGTCGAGCTCGACGGCACCTCGTCGGTCTCGCGCGAGCTGATGATGGTCAAGGTCAAGGCCGACGCCGCCACCCGCGGCCAGGTGCTCGAGGTGGCACAGATCTTCAAGGGCAAGGTCGTCGACGTAGCGCCCGACGCGATCACCGTCCAGGTGGTCGGGCACCCCGAGAAGCTCGCCGACTTCCTGCGCGTCATCGAGCCGTACGGCGTGCGCGAGCTCGTGCAGTCCGGCGTGGTCTCGATCGGGCGGGGGAGCCGCTCGATCTCCGAGCGCACCCTGAAGCCGGTCCCCGTGCCGGTCGCCCCGCCTGCATGAGTCACCATCGGTGGTCGAGCCAGTCGAGACCCCGCAACACCCAACCAGAAGGAGCCCCCCGTGGCTGAGATGTTCTACGACGACGACGCCGACCTGTCGGTGATCCAGGGCCGCCACGTGGCGGTGCTCGGCTACGGAAGCCAGGGTCACGCCCACGCGCTGAGCCTGCGCGACAGCGGGGTCGACGTCCGGGTCGGCCTGCCCGAGGGCTCCAGGAGCCGACCCAAGGCCGAGGCCGAGGGCCTGCGCGTGCTCACGCCGTACGAGGCCTGCGAGGAGGCCGACCTGATCGTGATCCTCGCCCCCGACCACGTGCAGCGTCACCTCTACAAGGAGGCCGTCGAGCCCAACCTGGTGCCCGGCGACGCGCTGTTCTTCGGGCACGGCTTCAACATCCGCTTCGACTACATCAAGGCCCCCGAGGGCGTCGACGTGTGCATGGTCGCGCCGAAGGGTCCCGGTCACCTGGTGCGCCGCGAGTTCACCGCCGGCCGGGGCGTGCCGGTGCTCGTCGCGGTCGAGGAGGACGCCTCCGGCAAGGCCTGGGGGCTCGCGCTGTCCTACGCCAAGGGCATCGGCGGGCTGCGCGCCGGCGGCATCAAGACCACCTTCACCGAGGAGTGCGAGACCGACCTCTTCGGCGAGCAGGCGGTGCTCTGCGGTGGCGCCTCGCAGCTGGTGATGTACGGCTTCGAGACGCTGATCGAGGCCGGCTACCAGCCCGAGGTGGCCTACTTCGAGTGCCTGCACGAGCTGAAGCTGATCGTCGACCTGATGTACGAGGGCGGCATCGCCAAGCAGCGCTGGTCGGTCTCCGACACCGCGGAGTACGGCGACTACGTCTCCGGGCCCCGGGTGCTGCCGGAGTCGGTGAAGGAGAACATGGCCGGTGTCCTGGCGGACATCAAGAACGGCTCGTTCGCCCAGCGCTTCATCGACGACCAGGACAACGGCGGCGAGGAGTTCAAGCGGCTTCGCGCCAAGGCCGAGCAGCACCCGATCGAGGGAACCGGTCGCGAGCTGCGCAAGCTGATGGCCTGGGTCAAGACCGACGACGACGACTACACCGAGGGCACCGCCACCCGCTGAGCCCCCCGCACACCGCCCCAGCCCCGGCGAGTCCGCTCGCCTGGGCTGGGGCCTGTCCGGCTGGTCTCGTCAGACGCCCGAGAGGTCGATGCTGAACATCCCGCGACCGTGCGTGACGCAGATCAGCGTCTCGCCGTGCCAGAAAAGGTCCTCGACCGAGCAGCTCGTCGGGCCCTCGTTGGTGGCCGACCAGGTGGCACCGCCGTCCTCGCTGGCGAAGACGCCCACCTCGCTCCCGAGGTAGATCAGTCATGGTCGCGAGGGTGCACGGTCACCGCACGCACCGGCGCCTGGGGCAGGGTGGCGCCGATGCTTCGCCAGGTGAGGCCGCCGTCGTCGCTGCGCCAGACGTTGTCCGCGACGTAGCCGCCGTAGGTCACCAGGACCATGTCGGGAGCCGGGCGCGAGATCTGTGTGCAGAAACGACCGGATGTCAGGGGCGCCGCACCCACTCCGTCCACCTGCAGCCAGAGCGGCGTCGACCGCCGTGCCGTTGGTGGTGCGCCAGACCTGGCCGTCCTCGTACCCGACCCAGATGTCGTCGGAGTCGTCGGGTGCGACCGTGATCGCGCTGATGGCGTTGAAGGGCCTGGTGGACGTCGGCGACGGGGCGGGGGTCTTGACCTGCGTCCAGCGCGGCCCTGAGGTCGGGCTGTTGGCGGCCTTGACGTCCGTGGTGCGCCACAGCGACTCCCCGCCGGCGAGCATCGTGTCGGAGTCGTTCGGGTCGAGGACGAACGGCGCGATGAAGGCCGCCCGCTGCGTCATCGCGTCGGGGATGCGGAACGGGACCGGCTTCCAGTCCCAGCGACCTAGGGCCGGGTTGAAGAACTGGCCGCTGATGTAGCGGTCACCGGTGGTGTCGTCGCTGGAGGCCTCGTCGAGGTTGCGGTGAACGTTGAGGAAGACGTACTCGCCGTAGAAGGTGCTCGGGTCGCTCGGGTCGGCCTGGCAGAAGCCGCCGTCGCCGCCGAAGATCTCCGTCCATCGGTCGCGGGAGTCCTGCGGGTGCAGCGCGAGCGTCCCGTTGTCCTGGGCGCCACCGATGATGACCCCGTTGCCGTTCACGGCCCCCGCGTAGAACTGGGTCACCCCGTAGGAGTGGTTGAGGTTCTCCCAGCCCGCGTCGTGCGGCGGGGCGGGATCGTTGCCGACCGTGCGGACGTCGGCCGCGCGGTAGACACCGCCGTCGTTGCCGAAGAGGACCGTCAGGTTCTGCGTGCCGTCGTAGGCCGGGTGCGTGGTGATCGCGTGGTGGTCGGCGTGGGCCGAGCCGGGGCTCCACCAGGTGCTCATCTCCCTCAGGGTGTCTCCCCCGTCTGTGCTTCGCCACAGGTCCACCCCGCCGAGCACCACCAGGTCGGAGTCGGTGGGGTCACCCGCCCACACCGCGTTGCCGTACCAGCCCTGGTCCCCGAGGTAGGCCGCTGCCAGGCCGTCGGCGTTCAGCGACTGCCGGGCGCTGAAGCTCGCGCCGCCGTCGGTGGAGCGCCACAGCTGCCCCCCGCCCATGGCGACCGAGGCGTAGACGACGTCAGGGTCGGCGGCGGCATAGGCCACCTCCACACGGCCCTGCCAGGCCTGGTCGTGGGTCGCCTCGACCCACGTCTGGCCGGCGTCGCTGGTGGACCACACCGTGCCACTGCGCAGCGACCCGGCCACGGCTCTGGTCGAGTCCGTGGGGTGCCAGGTCACGTCGCCGATCGGGGCGGCGAGCACGGTGGTCCACGTGGTGCGCTCGGGGTCGTCGCTGCGCGAGAGCCCACCGCCGCCACCGGCGAGCAGGATCTCGCCGTCGGGGCTCAGGGCGATCCGGTTCACCGTGGCGAACGGGGCGCCGAGCGTGGCCGGCAGCTGTTCCCAGGTCACGGCGTCGGTCGTGCGGAAGAGGCCTCCGCCGCGGATGGCGTCGACGTTGAAGAAACCCTCACCGGTGCCGGCGTAGATGACGTCGGGGTCGGTGCGGTCGATGGCCAGGCTGGTGACCGCGAGGTTCGCCATCAGGTCGTCGACGGGGTGCCAGCTGGCCCCCGCGTCGTCGGTGCGCCACACGCCACCTCCGGCGCTGGCGGCCCACATCGTGTCGTGCGCCGTCGGGTGAACCACGATCGAGCGGGTCCGCCCCCCGATGTTGCTGGGGCCGAGCGCCACCCACGCGCACTGCGTGACACCCGCGAGGGGTTGAAGCATCGGCCCGCGACCGTCAGAGGTCACCTCCGCGCCGGTCGGGACACCCGCGACCGCGCGCCGAGCAGAGCCGGCCTCGCGCAAGGTGCGCAGCTCCAGCAGGGCGTTGAGCATGGCGTGGTCGGGGTGAGCGCCCCGGTCGTCCTGGGCCTGGAGCCGCCGGTGCAGGGCCCGGGCCCGCGGCATGTCGGGATAGTCCAGGCGGCGCACCGCACGGGCCAGGGCGGACTCCGGGATCGCCTCGATCCCGGCGGAGGTCAGGCCCCGCGTGGCTCGGAGCGTCTGCACCTGCTCGATGGTGAGGCCACGACCTGTGGCCAGTGCTTCGTCGTCGGTCATCGCACAGTCCTTTCGGTGGGAGGGTGTGCTGGGATCACGGCCGCAGCGGCGGTGGCCGGCGGTCGGCCCGCTTGTGCAGGACGGTCTCCCAGAGGGGCTGGTCGTCGCGGGGACCTGTCGCGGTGAGCCGGAGCTCCGTCGTCCCGTCTGAGGCCTGCCGGGATGCGAGTCTGTACGCGGGCTCCTCGCCCTGGCCGGCCCTCGCGGACGGCTCGGCTGCCTCGGCTGCCTCGACCGATGTCGGATCGACGTCGGGCCGCAGCCGCATCCGACCGGAGTCGAGGTCGACCTCGACCACCCCGGTGGCCTCGTCGTCGCCATCGTGGAGCTCAGGAGGTGGCGCTGCCCCACCGCGATAGCGCCGAGCCGCGCGCCAGGCGACCTGAGGCGTGCGGTCGTGGGCCCTGGCGGTCGCAGCGAAGCCGTCGCTGTGCTCCCACTGGTCCGCTGCCCACCTCGGCGCGGGGAGCGCGCCGAGGTCGGAGGCGACCGAGCCGTCGCTCGGGTCCAGCAGGGCGAGATCGAGCCGACGGTGCCGACGTCGTACGACGAGCAGGCCCGCGTCCGTGGCGACCAGAGGGCGCCCGGCGTCGGCGACGCGCCACCGGACGTCACCGGTGTTCACATCCACCGCGACGATCTCGTCTCCGGGGAGGGCCGCGAAGGCCGTGGTCCGCCCGGGATCCACAAGTCCGCCGGGGAATGCACGACTGCGTGGGGGCACGGAATCAGCGTAAGCCCGCGATCCTCACCGAGGAACCAGCGACGAAGGGCGTCATCCAGCGGCAACGGTCACAGCGCGCCGCCACTCCGACCGTGCAGCCACCGAGAAGGCGAGCGTGGCGAGGAGCGTTCCCGTCAGCAGGGCCAGCTCCAGAGTCCCGCTGCCTCCGTCGGGATCGACACCGAACAGCGCCTCGACCCACTCCTGGGACACCAGGGTCAGCACGAGCACGCCGGCACACAGGGTCGCGAGCGCCGCGTGCATCCAGAACCGAAGACGCAGAGACCTGTTCATGACCCACCTCGTCAACACGTCGTCACCCTCGCGGGCCCGGACCTGGTCACCGACGTCCGGGACCTCTTCGAGTATCGAAAGCCTGCGGAAGCCCGTCAAGGGTCCCGGCAGCCCGGTTGTCCCAGCTGCTTCAGGTCGTCGCGGATCATCGGCGCCATGCCCAGGTGGCGCCGGTACTCGCTGGTGAAGCTCGCGCCGCTGCAGGAACCACTGGTCACCCGGTGAGGAACCGGGGCGAGGCTCAGGGCACGCGCGCTCGGCGCGTGCCCTGAGCAGGTCCACAGCAGGAGTGGGTCTCGTGCATCGGGGGCAAGGCTCGCTCGCCCCTGTTCGCACAGCCAAGCGTGGTCGGGTCCCTGTCACCAGGGGAGCAGGGCCCGACTCGCCCCGCCCGCTCGAGTCACTGTGCGGCCTGGCGACCTCGTCCGGTCGGGCCATGGACAGCGGCCCACCCGGTCACGAGTGGTTGCGCTCAGCCCGCTGCCGCAGTCAGGCGACGAGGTTGGTCAACCGGCGCAGCATCGGGATGCTGGGGAAGCGGTCCTCGCGCAGCCGGCCCTGGAGGAACTGCACGTAGGCCGGCAGCTCCTCGTCGGTGAGCAGCTGCTCGAGGAGGTCGAGCATCGTGGTGGAGGGGTAACGCTCCTCCGAGACCTTCTCCAGCAGTGTCTGCACCAGGGCGGCGCGGGCGTCGTCGTTGTCAGCCATGTTCGTGGTCCTTCCGGGGGGTGAGTCGTTGCCGAGATCGGGTGGGGTCAGAAGCCGTCGGAGAGCAGCGTGCCGAGCGGGCCGAGGTCGATGTTGAGGTCAGCGGTGGTCAGGTCGTAGCGGGACTTGAGGTCCTCCATCGCCTCCTCGAGCTTGCTCAGCCCCAGGCCGAGCGACTCGATCTGGTCCTCGTCGAGGTCGCCCTCGTCCACGCGCCGCAGTGCCTGGGCCTCCATCAGCTGGCGGACCAGCTCGATGATGGTCAGCACCAGCTTGAAGAGGTCGCGCTCGACCGACTCGGGGTCGGTCTCGAGCCGCTGGGTGAGTCGCCCCTGCTGGGTGGTCGGCTGCACCGGCTCGAGGTCAGTCATGGCGCCCTCCGGTCCAGTTGCCCTGCTGGATCGTCATCTCCGCTCGGACGCTGGTGATCAGGGCGTGCAGCTTGATCTGCACGAGGTCGACCCCGGCCAGGGAGACGACCACGTCGCCCGCGACCACGACGCCGGTGCCGAGCAGCCGGTCGAGCAGGTCGACCAGGGAGACCTGGGAGGCGTCGAGGTCGCGCGACGCCGGGGCGGTGACCTGCGAGCCGTCGCCGGGCGAGCTCATTCGAGCACCGCGAAGGAGTAGGGGGGCCAGGGCCCCTCGACCTCGATGATGCCGGCCGGCTCCTCCTGGCGGACCCGCTCCACGAGGTCGAGGAAGGCCTGGTGGTCCTGCTCCGCGACCAGGTAGGCGGCATTGAGCACCATGGTCTCGGTGCGGCCGGTGAGTCGCGGGTCCTGCGGCGCCAGGCGCCGCGTGGCCGCGGCCGCGGACGCCAGCGTGTGGTGGACCCGCTCGGCGAGGGCGGTGGCGTCCTCGCCGGCGGAGCGCCGGCGGGCTGCCTGCTCCCGCTTGCGCATCAGGTACGCCGTGCCGGACGTCGGCTGGGAGGAGTCCTCGACGGCCTCGCCCCCCGTGGGGGCGACCAGCACCTTGACGCTCCACTCGCGCCGACCCTGCACCGAGTCGAGCGCACGCACCAGCCCCTCGCGGTGGTTCTCGACGCGGTCGCGCACGCTGGCGTCGTCGGAACAGATCGTGACCAGCCGCATCGGTGCCACCGTCGCGTGCTCGGCAACCGCCCAGACCACCTCGTTGTGGGTGCGGGCGACCTTCTCCAGCCAGCGCAGGTCCTCCAGGTTCTCCGCCAGGGCGGTCTCGCCGTACTCCTCGAGGTCGACGGTGCAGACCACCGCGTGCAGCCCGCGATGCACCAGGACCTCGAGGTCGGCGCCGTCCAACCCGACCCGGCCCGCCAGTGCGTCCGGTGGCAGGTCACGGGCCACGGCGAAGAGGTAGCGTCCGTGCTCGCTCACATCAGCCTCCCGACCCCTGCCCCGAGTCCTGCTCGAGCTCCTCGAGGCGCGCCCGCAGAGCCTTGTTCTCCTGGGTCAGCTCCGCCGCGCTGGTGTTGAGCATCGGGTCGTTGCGCCACCAGTCGATGCCCATCTCCTGTGCCTTGTCCACGGAGACGATGAGCAGGCGGATCTTGATCGTCAACAGCTCGATGTCGAGCAGGTTCACCCTGATGTCACCTGCGATGACGATGCCCTTGTCGAGCACCCGCTCCAGGATGTCGGCGAGGTTGGCCGGCGCCGGGCCGCTGGGCGTGTGTCGTTCGGTCGCGTAGGGCCGGCTGGTCGGTGCGAAGTCGCTCATCGGCCATCATCCGCGGCTCCGCGGACGTAGCGCCGGACCCGGCGGTAGCCCTGGAGGTCGCCGTGGGCGTCGGCGTCGATCTCGTAGTGGGCCAGCACGTCCGTGGTGTTCGGGATGCGCCGGACCTCGAGGACCTCGACCTGGACACGCCAGGTGTCGTCGTCCTTCTCCAGGCCGACGACCCCCTCGACCGTACGGCCGGTCAGCTCGCCGAGCTGTGCGGCGGCTCGATTCGCCAGCTGCCCGGGCGAGCTGCGGCGAGGTGCCTCGGCTCGTGGTGCCTCGGCGCCGCGGCCAGACGAGCTGGTCGACTTCGTCCCGGTCGACTTCTTCCCGGTCGACTTCTTCGCGGGTGCTTTCTTGCTGGTCGACGTCGTGCCGGTCGACTTCGTGCTCGGTGACTTCTTGCTGGTCGACTTCTTCGACGAGGCGCGCCTCGTCGTCTGCTTCTCGCCCTCAGCCATCGTGGCTTCCTCTCCGGATCTCCCTCGCGGCCAACAGCCGCTCGATCAGCTCGTCTTCCCAGGCGACTGCATCGTCCTCGTCGATGGCACCCTCCTCGCGCAGCCGCTGGACATGTTCCAGCTCCTGCCGGATCTTCACCGGGTCGTAGAACTCCTCCTCCGCCTGCTGCCTGACCTGCTCCGCGGCAGCGACCACCCCGCGCAGCGGAGCCATGGGCAGTCCCAGGATCCCGGTGATCAGTCCCATGCGACCTCCTGGGCGAAGTCGTAGGGGGCGACGGGGCCCACCAGCCGCCATCGCAGGCGTTCGTGGGTGCGTTCCGCGTGCTCCTCGAGGGTCTCCAGAAGGGTGTCGAGCTGGTCGCGCGCGACCAGGACAGCCACGTCGATGACGTGGTCGAGCCCGCCTCCGGCCCGTTCCGCGACGTCGACCTGGTGCTCGGTCAGCGCGGCCATGACCTCGTCGGCGTCGGCCGCCCGCTTGTGCTCCATCGCGGTCGCCACACGCTCGCCGAGCTCGACCAGGTCTGGGTGCACCGCCCCCTCGGGCAGACCCCGGGTGCGCCGGCGCAGCTCGGCCACCCTCGGGTCGTCCTGCACCACCTCGGCGAGCACACGCTCCTCGACGTAGCTGACCCGCAGGTTGACCTGGGCCTTGCCGTCGACGTGCGCCAACGTCGTCATCGCCGCTGGGCCCTGGTCGGCGAGCAGCTCCTCGACCGCGGCCGAGTCGTGCTCGACCACCGAGCCGAACCTGACCGGGACCACCGGTCCCTGCTCGGCCAGGGAGTCCACCACACGGGTGTGGGCCTCCAGCTCGGCTCGCCGCCCCGGGGGGCGCTCCAGCGCCAGCGTGCTGACGGCGGCGACCACGGAGCCGTCGCCGATCAGCTCCACCTCGACGTCGTCCAGGCCACGCAACGTCGGAGTGGGCATGGTCGAGGGCACCAGGGCGTAGACGTAGTAGCCGAGGTCCTGGGCGGTGTCGACCTGGTCGACTGTCATCACCGCCTACCGCTTGCGCGAGCTGGCGCGAGAGCCGCTGCGCGAGCTGCTCGACGACCGGCGCCTCGGACGGTCGTCGTCCTCCTCGTCGTCGTCACCGCCGGTGATCGCCTTCTTGGCGCCCTTGATCGCGCCGCCGACCTTGCCCGAGGCGCCCTTGTCCTGCAGGTCACCGATGAACTCGGTCAGGTCCTTGCCGCCCTCCTCGTAGAGGTCGAGCCGGTTGGTGGCCTCCGCGAAGCGCAGGTAGGTGTCCACGCTGGCGATGACGATCCGGGCGTCGATGGTGAGCAGCTCGATGCCCACCAGCGAGACCCGGACGTAGGCGTCGATGACGATGCCCTTGTCGAGGATGATCTCGACGACGTCGGCCAGGCCACTGGGGGCCGGCCGCTCCAGGTATCCGCCGCCTCCGCGTCGTTGTGTCTGAACAGTCACGTGCTTGCCTTTCAAGAAGTGGCCGTCGAGCGGCCGGGGTCATAGGTCAACGGCTGCGGCGCCTGCGACGCGGACGTTCCTCGACGTCCTCGTCCTCGGGCTCCTCGTCCTCGGGCTCGTCGTACTCGTCCTCGGGCTCCTCGGGCTCCTCCTCGGCTTCGTCGTACTCGTCCTGCGCCTCGTCGTCCTCGGGCTCGACGTCCTCGTCCTCATCCTCGGGCTCGTCGTACTCGTCCTCGGGCTCCTCGTCCTCGGGCTCGTCGTACTCGTCCTCGGGCTCAGCCTCGTCGTCCTCGGGCTCGTCGTACTCGTCCTCGGGCTCCTCGTCCTCGTCGCCCTCGGCCTCGTCGTACTGGTCCTCGGACTCCTCGGACTCCTCTTCCTCGCGCTGGACGTGCTCGTCGTGGTCCTCGACCACCTCGCCGTCCTCGATCACCCCACGCCAGCCCTCGATCTCCTCGGGCTCGAGGATGGTGCGGGTCATCACATGGCGGCGGAAGTGCCGCAGCTCGGCGCGCGCTCGACGGCCCTGCGCCCGCCAGAGGTTGCCGGTCTTCTCGAAGAAGCCCTGCGGGTAGTACTCGAGGACGACCAGGATCCGGGTCAGCTCGGGCGCCAGCTCGTGGAAGGTGACGGCACCGTCGACGTGTCCCTTCTCGCCGCTCGAGCGCCACACGATCCGCTTGTCGGGGACCTGCTCGAGGATCGTCGACTCCCAGGTGCGGTGGCTCAGGAAGATCTGGGCCTTGAAGGTGACCTTGTTCTCCTCCTCGGCCTCGGCACGCTCGACCTTCTTCATGAAGCTCGGGAACTCACCGAACTCGGTCCACTGGTTGTAGGCGACCGAGAGCGGGACGCCGACATCGATGGACTCGATGATGTTGGTGGACTTCGTGGCCTCGCCGTTGTCGCTTCCACCGCCACCGCCGCCGGTGACCTTGTCCTTGATCCCGGACGCCGCGCCCTTGAGGCCACCGATCACCGGGTTTCCTCCCGAGGTGCCTTCCTCCCCGGCCTTCGCCATGGCCTTGCCGGCGACACCGCCACCGTCGGCGATGCCCGAGAGGCGATCGCTGAGGCCGTCGAGCGCGTCGTTGGCGGAGTCCAACGCCCGGTCGCCGAGGTTCTTGAGCAGGTCCTGCGAGAGACCCCGCAGCTTCTCCATCGGTTGAGTACTCATGCCGCGCTCCTACCCGAACGCCTCGACGCCGTCTTCTTGGCGCTGGACTTCTTGGCGGTGGACTTCTTCGCCGGTGCCTTCTTGGCGCTGGACTTCGTGGCGCTGGACTTCTTGGCCGGTGCCTTCTTCGCCGGTGCCTTCTTGGCGCTGGACTTCGTGGCGCTGGACTTCTTGGCGGTGGCCTTCTTGGCGCTGGACTTCTTCGCCGGTGCCTTCTTCGCGCTGGACTTCTTCGCCGCCGACCCCGTCGCGCTCGTCTTCCTGGTCGATCGACCCGAGCGGGACCGGGACCGGCGAGGCGACGAGCGGTCCTCGTCCTGCGCCTCGTCCGCGTCGTCCTCCGCCTCGTCCGCGTCGTCCTCAGCTTCGTCGGCGTCGTCCTCAGCTTCGTCGGCCTCGTCCTGGGCCTCGTCGGCGTCGTCCTCGGCTTCGTCGGCCTCGTCGTCCGGGGCCTGGTCCTCGTCCTCGCCGTCGCGTCCCTCGGTCAACATCCGGTTCCAGGAGTCCATCCGCTCACCGGCCGAGTTCACCGCGGCATTGCGCGCGACGTCCATCAGCTCGCCGGTGAAGCGTTGCTGGAGCTTGGCCAGCTCCGGATTGCGCTCGATGAGCTCACTGGCTTGGCGCATCAGGATGGCGGGGTTGGTCGAGACTCGCTGCCCGGCCAGCATGCTGCCGACGGTGATGGCGAGGCGTAGCTTCTTGGTGCGGCCCAGCAGGTAGCCCGCGGCTACCCCAAGCCCGATCTTGGCTGAGTTCATGCGCGTTCCGTTTCTGTCCCCCCGCCACCAGCGGTGACGGGCGGAACGAGACAAGCGAGCACGGTGGGCGAGCTCGCTGTCCCCCCTCGTCCCGAGTCACGGCCATGACACAGGTGTCAGCGGGCCGGTGAAGAAGTCATGTCAGGTGGGTGCCGTCGTATGACCTAAGCCACACCGTTCCCCGTATTCGCTGTCCCAATCCGACCGTTTCGGACCCAAATAACGAAGGACGTCGCCCGCCCTGGAAGGGGAGGCGTCGCGGTCCCGCGCGGCAGTGACGACGGGGACCGTGCCCCGCGGACCAGCCGACCGGGGCATCCGACCGGGACGCCCAGGCCCGCGGGTCTCGACCGTGCCGCACCGTCGGTGCGCCGTGCCAGGCTCCCCTCATGACCACGCCATGGAAGCTCACCTTCGACTGCTCCGACGCCCGCGCGCTGGCGCACTTCTGGAAGCTCGCCCTCGGCTACGTCGACTCACCGCCACCACAGGGTCACGACACCTGGGAGGACTGGCTGCGCCACTGGGAGGTCCCCGAGGAGGAGTGGGGCGACGGCGCCTTCATCCAGGACCCGGACGGCGTGCTGCCAGGCATCTCGTTCCTTCGGGTGCCCGAGCCCAAGATCGCCAAGAACCGGCTGCACATCGACGTCTACGCCGCCGGCTCGCGCGACACCCTCGACCCCGAGACCCGGATTCCGCTGATCCGTGCCCACGTGGAGCAGCTGGTCGCCGCCGGCGGGAGCGTGATCCGTGAGAACCAGCTGCACGGCCACCTCGACGGCGTCGTCATGGCGGACCCCGAGGGCAACGAGTTCTGCGTCGTCTGAGAGTCCTCCGAGGGCGGGCTCGCGCCAGGCTCCGAGGCTCAGCGCAGCAGCGCCTTGCGCGGCAGGTACGGCGCCACGCCGCGTTCGCCGACGTAGACGTCGAGGATGGCGTGGTGGCTGGTGTCGCCGAGGAACGACTGGTTGGCGACCAGCACCCGCTTGCCCATGAAGGTCGCGTTGGACGGGGTGTCGAAGGGGACCTCCGAGCCGTTCTCACCGCCGGGAGCGGCCGGGAAGCGCTCCAGCTCCTCACCCCGCGCAGAGAGCACGACCAGCTGGGCCGAGGGCCCCGCCATCGCGAGGTAGATCCGCCCCGAGCGGGCGATCCCGAAGCCGTCGGGCAGCTCGGTCGGCTGCGAGGTCCACAGCGTCGAGAGCTGCTTGGGCTTTCCCGTCCTGCTGACAGGAAGCCGGTAGAGCTTGCCGTTGGTCGGCAGCGAGAGGTCGGCGGCCGTCGACTGCTGGGAGATCAGGAAGTCGCGGCTTCCAGGTCGCCACACGATGCCGGTGGTGCCGAACTCCGTGCCATCCAGCTGCGGGGAGCTGAACCAGACGCGGGGCTTCCCGCCCCGGCGCGGGATCTTCCAGATCACGGCCTGGGCGTAGTCGGTGACGTAGAGCGCGCCGCCGGGGCCCCAGCTCGCGTAGTTCGGGATCGGCTCGGCGTCCACGATGTTGGGCGAGCAGCCGGGGGCCGGGGTGGTCGGGGGCTGGCAGGCGGGCAGGTCAGGCAGCCTCGCCACGACCTTCTGCCCGCCGGTGCGTCGGTTGAGCAGGATCACCGACGCCGTCGACTTCTCGAGCAGGACGAGCCGGCCGTCGCTGGTCTGGTTGGCCACCTGCACGCCGTGGTCCTTCGAGAGGTCCTGGTGCTTCACCCGCCAGCTGCGCTGCAGCGTGCCGTCGGGAGTCCACTCGCGCACGATCGAGCGCTGCGAGTCGCCGGTCGGATTCGTGTAGGTGCCGGCGTAGGCGCGGCCGTTGCGGTGCACGAAGACGTAGGCCGGGTAGCCGGGCGACTGCACCTTCGCGAAGACGCGGGTGTCCCAGCGCTCCCGACCGGCGGCATCGGCGAAACCGGGCGTCAGCAGGAGCAGTGCAGTGGCCAGCGCGGTCAGCGCCGCCACGAGACGAGGCGTCCTCATCGGCCGAGCACCTCCAGCGCGGCCCGCTGGCCGGCTCGGACGGCGCCGTCCATGTAGCCGGTCCAGTAGGTCGAGGTCTCGGTGCCGGCCCAGTGGACGCGGCGGAAGGGGCGGCGGATCTCGGGGCCGAACGAGGTGAGCGTGCCCGGCCCCATGATCGCGACCGGCCCGCCCCGGGTCCATCGCTCCTTGGTCCAGTCCTGCTCGGTGTACTCCACCGGGTGCAGCGCCTGCTCGCCAAAGAACTCCGCGAAGCCCTCGAGCACCTTGCGCTTGCGGTAGGCCAGGCCTCGCGTGCCGTACTCGCGCCAGGTGGAGCCGCCGACGAAGGCGAGCAGCACGCCCGGCCCGCCGTCGGCCGGGGAGTTGTCGAAGGCGACCCGGACGGCGCGGGAGTCGTTGAGGCCGAAACCGTTCAGCCCCTGCTCACGCCAGAACGGCGTCTCGTAGACCGCGTCGCACTTCATCAGCTGGCCCATGCCCATGTGGCGCAGCAGCTGGGTGCGTCGCTGCGGGAGCCGTGGGTACCAGTCGATGCCGAGCACCAGCTCCGGCGGCGCCGCGACGATCACGTGGCGGGCGCGGACCTTGCCGCGGGCGGTGTGCACGACCGCGTGGCCGTCGTGCTGGTCGATGCGGCGCACCGGCGCCGCGAGCGCGACCCGGTCGCCGAGCTGCTTGGCCATGCGCAGCGGGATCAGCTGGGAGCCGCCGACGAAGCGGCGCTCCTGCGCGCCGTTCTCGGTGTCGGAGTTGCGCGAGAAGGTGCCGACGTTGCGCTCGTTGCCCGAGCAGGCGATGTACCACACCACGTAGAGCAGCGAGAGCTCCGCGGGGTCGGCGCCGAAGCCGGGCTGGGTCCAGTTGCGGATCAGGTTCTCCACGCCGTCGGCGTTGATCGCGTTGGAGCGGATCCACTGCGCGAGGGTCGTCGAGTCCCACTCCTGCGCGCTGGGGTGCGACCACGGGGCGTCGACGGCGATCTCCGAGGCCATCTGGTCGAGCCGCGTCAGCAGCTGGCCGGCGTCGGGGAGGATCGTCGGGTCCGGCGGGATCGTGCCCTGGTACTCCAGGCGACCGGTGGTGCTGGAGACGTAGACGCTGTTGCCGTCGTTGTACTCCTTGAACTCCTTGACGCCGAGCTCGCGGGCAAGGTCGCGGATGTGGTCCTGGGTGGGGCCGACGAAGGCGCCACCGCGCTCGATCACCTCGCCGCCGGTGTGCAGCTCGTGGTTCCAGACCCGGCCGCCGACGCGTCGTCGTGCCTCCACGAGGAGCACGGACCTGCCGGCCGCCGCGACGTCGCGGGCAGCCATCAGCCCGGAGATGCCGGCGCCGACGACGACGGTGTGGACCTTGCGGGGCAGCCGGCCCTGGCGGGTGGCCGCTGAGACCTCGTCGGAGAGCGCGCCGAGCGTGATCGCCGAGGCGGCACCGAGTCCGCCACCGAGGGCGGCGCGCCGACTCAGCGGGTGCTCGAGCGCGGAGTGGACGGGCTGGCTCATGGGTTCCCCCGGAAGAGTCGGCGTCAGGTCAAAACCTGTATCTGTGTCAGATTCAGGAAATCAGGCTACACTCCCCGGGTGAGCAGCGCGACCTACTCCTCCAACGAGGCACCCCCCTCCCGGGCTACTGCGGGACGCCGGGTGCCGACCCAGGAGCGCAGCCGGCGCCGGGTCGAGCAGATGCTGGACGCCGCCGCGGCGCTGGTCGTCGAGCAGGGCGTGGAGGCCGTGTCCACCCGGGGCATCGCCGAGGCCGCCGAGGTGCCCGTGGCCACGCTCTACCAGTACTTCGCCGACAAGGAAGCCCTCATGCTCGCGCTCGCCGACCGCGACATGGCCGAGATGGACGACCAGGTCGCCGCGGCCCTGGCCGACCTGGTGGACCCGACCCTCGCCGAGCTGGTCGAGACCACGATGCGCACCTTCGTCAGCGTCTACCACCGCCGCCCGGCCTTCGTGGAGATCTACCTGCGTGGCCGCGGCAACGCGACCGTGCGTGACTACGGTCGCCGCCACAACCTGCGCATCGCCGAAGCGCTGCACGCCTACGCCACCGACGCCGGTCTGGTGCCGGCGTCGCTGGGGCCCGAGGTCGCCCGTGTGGCCGTGGAGCTGGGTGACCGCGCCTTCGAGGTGGCCTTCGGCGAGCGCATCGACGGCGATGCGGTGCTGCTCGAGGAAGGCATCGCCGCGGTGACGGCCTACCTCCAGTCGCGGGTCGGAGCACACGGTGCGTGACCTCGTCGCGTGGGCGGCGCGCCGCCTCGCCGAGGAGGGTCTCCTGGTCGGCACGGCCGGCAACGTCTCGGTGCGCGAGGGCGACCGGGTCGCGGTCACCGGCACCGGCGTGGTGCTCGGGCGCTGCTCGCCCGACGACGTGACCGTGGTGGACCTGAGCGGCGAGGTGGTCGAGGGCCGGCTCGTCCCGACCTCCGAGCTCGACCTGCATCTGGGCCTGTACCGAGATCTGGAGACCTCGGCGGTCGTGCACACCCACGCGCCGTGGTCGACCGCGATCGCCTGCGTGCTCGACGAGCTCCCGGTGCTGCACTACCAACAGCTCTCGCTGGGCGGCCCGGTCCGCGTCGCGCCGTACGCCACCTTCGGCACCCCGGAGCTGGCTGCCCACGTGCGTGCCGCGCTCGAGGGCCGCCACGCCGCCCTCCTGGCCAACCACGGCAGCGTCGCGGTCGGCCCCGACCTCGAGCAGGCCGTCCAGCACGCGCTGCTGCTGGAGTGGCTCGCCGCCCTGCACCACCGTGCCAGCGCGCTCGGCACCCCGCGCGGGCTCACCGACCAGCAGCAGGAGGACGTCGTCCGCCAGGCGATCAACCGCCAGTACGGCACAACCCGAGAGAACACGGAGAACTCATGACCGAGCGCCCGCGCATCGCCGTCGTCGGGGTGCACGTCCTCGACGTCCACACCGTCGGCATCGAGTCGGTCCCGGACGGCTCGCAGGGCCAGCTCGTGGAGACGATCAGGTTCTCTGCCGCGGGCACAGCCGGCGGCACCGGGCTGGTGCTGAGCCGGCTCGGCGCCGATGTCGTGAGCCTGGGCGCCGTGGGGGAGGACCCGGTCGGTGAGACCCTGCTCGGGCTGCTGGACCAGGAGGGCATCGACACCTCGCGGCTGCTGCGACGCGGCGACCAGCAGACCTCGGCCTCGGTGATCCCGGTGCGACCCAACGGCGACCGGCCGGCCTGGCACTGCATCGGCGCCAACGCCGCCTTCACCCTCGACGACGTCGACCTCGACTCGTTCGGGGAGTACGACCACGTCCACCTGGGCGGGCCGGAGTTCCTGGGCGGCGAGGCCGCCGGAGAGGTGCTGGCGGCGGCGCACGACGCGGGCGCCACCACCTCGCTCGACATCCTCGCGCCGGGCGACCCCGACATGCTCGAGTGGGTCGGCGAGGCTCTGCCGCACGCCGACTACCTGCTGCCCAACGACGAGCAGGTGCTCGGCTTCACCGGCGCCTCCTCGCTGGCCGACGGCGCCCGGGCCCTGCTGGAGCGTGGCGCCGGCTGCGTCGCGGTGACCCAGGGCCGCAAGGGCGCGCTCGTGGTGACCTCCGAGGAGGAGCTCGAGGTGCCGGCGTACGCGATCGACGTGGTGGACTCCACCGGGTGCGGCGACGCCTTCTCGGCCGGCTTCCTGCGCGGGCGCGGGCTGGGGCTCGACCTGCGCGCCTCCGCCGAGCTCGGCTGCGCCACCGCCGCCCAGGTGGCCCAGGGCCTGGGCACCGACGCGGGGGAGTACTCGCTGGACACGGTGGTCAGGTTCGCGGACTCCACCGAGACCGCCTAGCCCGAGTCAGACCTCGACCGCGATCTCCCGGCCGAGGGCGGCCCCGAGCTGCAGGTCGAGGTGGTCCCCGCTCCAGAACCGGCCGGGGTCGTAGTAGTTCGTCGGCCGCTCGCCGTCGAGCAGCCCCATGTCGGTGTAGGTCGCGGCCACCACCTCCGCGCAGTAGGTGCCCTCCGCCGACGCCTGACGCCGTACCCGACCGCGTGCCCAGCGCCCCGCCAGCTTCGCGGTGCTCGGGAACGGCGTGCCGTCGAGCCGGGCGATCGTGCGCAGCAGCGCATCCTCCATGGCCGGGGTGATGGTGGCCTCGAGCTGACGCAGCCACGCCCGCTGCTCGTAGCGCCCGCACCACTGCACCACCGCCTCGCGCAGGTCGTGCAGCTGCACGCCGCGGTGCTGGGTGCCGGTCCAGACGTCGGTCAGCCCCTTGCCGAGCTCTGCGTGCCACATCAGGGGCGGCAGGTCGTCGAGCACCACCGCCATGCCCACGTGGTTGACCGGGGCGTTGGTCAGCACCCGGATAGCGTGGTCGGCGGCACTACGGCCGCGGAACAGCCACAGGTCGCCGGTCCGGGTGAGGTCGACCGCCTCGTCCAGGCGCAGGGGGGACATCGAGGACATGAGGAGATGGTGCCAATGAACAGCGGGACATGGTGGCGACTGCTCGGTCTCGGGGGTGTCGTCGGCGTCGCCGCGACCGGAGCGGTGATCGCCCGCGACCAGCGGCGGCGTACCCAGCTGACGCCGGACGAGGTGCGCGATCGGCTCCACGAACGGCTGGGCGAGTCCGGGTCGAAGCCCGCTCGCTGACTGCCCTCGAGAACGGGTGAGAGGCGACGCGGAATCGTACGGATTCCGCGTCGCCTCTCACCCGTTTCCCACGGACCTGCCGCTCAGGCCGCCCTGCCCTCGTCGGGCATCAGGATCCACAGCACGATGTAGACGACGAACTGCGGGCCGGGCAACAGGCAGCTGATGACGAACAGCAGCCGGACGGTGTTGGCGCTGAGCCCGAACCGGAGCCCGAGCCCCGAGCAGACCCCGGCGATCCATCGGTCGGACGGGCGGACGAGCTGGTTCGACATGGTTCTCACCTCTTCTTTCACGCTATCTCGGAGCGTCGCAGCATCGTCAGCCCGACGGCGAGCGGCACCAGGATCCACACCACCGTGGTCACCCCGAGCTGGGCCCACTGCTCGCCGGTCATCGCGGACTGGGTCTCGAAGAGCGGCCCCTGCGCGAAGTTCAGGTCCACCCAGCCTCGGATGTCGCGGAACCACTCCTGCGTCGTCGACAGGATCTCGGTGATCGACATCAGGACGAACGAGTAGACGAAGTACGCCACGACCGCGCCGGCGGAGTTGCGGATCAGCACAGCGAGCGTGAAGCCGATCAGCATGCCGACGATGTTGCCGAGCACGATGTTGAGAGCTTCCAGGAACGGGATGTTCCACACCAGGTCGGTGCCGGTGATGGCCGAGCCCAGCAGGTTGCCGAGCGCGCCGACGGCGAAGGCCAGCGCCATCGAGACCAGGGCGATGACCAGGGCTCCGGTCGCCTTGGCCGCGAGCACCCGACCTCGGTGCGGCACCAGGGTGAAGGTCGAGAGCCCGGTGCGCTGGCTCCACTCGCTGGTCACCGAGAGGATCGCGACGATCGGCAGGATCACCACGATCGGGAAGCCGATCGCGGCCGCGAAGTTGTCGTAGACCTGGGCGTCGTCCGGCGCGAACAGGATCACCCCGGCGGTGGCGAGCAGGTTGGTGATCAGGATGCTCGCCATCAGCCAGAAGCCGGAGCGGGTGTCGAACATCTTGCGCAGCTCGACCCGCAGCACCCGGCTGAAGGGGATCGGCGGCGGTGGCTCACGACGAGCCACGGGGACGGAGGTGGGACGTGGTGCTGTGGCGACGGCGCTCATGCCGCTGCTCCTTCGGTGATGGTGTCTCGTTGGGTCTCGCGGGTGAGCTCGAGGAACATCTCCTCCAGGCCCTCCCCGTCGGCCGCGCGCAGCTCGCGCAGCGGCAGGTCGTGGCGGTGCGCGAGCAGTCCCACGGCGGGACCGTCGGCGCTGGTCATCAGGCCGGCGTCGGTGCGTGAGACCTCGTGGCCCGCACGCTGCAGCGCGTGCGCCAGGGCGGCGTCGTCGACGGAGTGCACCAGCGTGCCCGCGGCGGCGAGCAGCTCGGCCTTGGTTCCGTCGGCGACGATCCGACCGTTGCCGATCACCACGAGGTCGTCGGCGATCACCTCGATCTCGTGCAGCAGGTGGCTCGAGAGCAGGACGGTGCCGCCACCGTCGGCGAAGTCGCGCAGCAGGTCGCGCATCCAGCGGATCCCCGCGGGGTCGAGACCGTTGGCGGGCTCGTCGAGGATCAGCACCTCCGGCTCGCCCAGGAGCGCCGCGGCGATGCCGAGCCGCTGCCGCATCCCGAGGGAGTACTGCTTGACGCGTCGCTCGGCCTCGGTGTCGGTGAGGCTGACCCGATCGAGCATCTGCTCCACCCGGTCGCGGTGGACGCCCATGGTGTCGGCGATGACACGGAGCACCTCGCGGCCGGTGCGCCCCGCGTGCTGGGCCGACGCGTCGAGCAGGACCCCGACCTCACGACCGGGGTTGGGGAGGTCGGCGTACCGACGGCCGAGGACTCGCGCCTCGCCGCTGGTGGCGGGGGTGAGCCCGACCAGGGCACGCATGGTCGTGGACTTTCCGGCGCCGTTGGGGCCGAGGAAGCCGGTGACCCGGCCGGGCTCGGCGGTGAGAGAGACGTGGTCGACGGCGGTGAAGCGGCCGTACTTCTTGGTCAGGGACTGGACGGTGATCATGCCCCCGAGCCTCGCGGCTGCGGGGCCTGCGGCACATCGGGGAGGACGCTGAACTCGACCCTGTCGGACCCTCAGGGTCACCTCAGGGGTGTACTGGCAAGGCCCTGGGCCCGGTGATCGAGCAGCGAGCGCAGCGAGCGTCGTCGAGATCCCCGAGGCGGGAGGTCTCGACAGGCTCGACCACCGTTGTCAGCCCTGGGCGGGGTTGCCGTCGGCGGCCATCTCGGCGGTCTTGGCGATGCGCGCGGCACGGGTCTCGGGCTTCTTGGCCAGCGCGATCCAGCCGAGGATCTGCTTGCGCACCGAGGGGGAGAACCCGTTGTACGCCTCCCGGCTGCCGGGGTACTGCTCGAAGGCGGCGGCCAGGTCGTCGGGGACGACCAGGTCCTCCACCGAGTCCATCAGCGTCCACATGCCGTTGGCTTTCGCGGCCTCGACCGCGGCCCGGCCTGGCGGCTCCAGGCGACCCTCTGCCTCGAGCCGGGCGATGCGCTGCTTGTTGTAGCGGGTCCACACGCTCTGCCGTCGGCGCGGCGCGAACCACATCATCGCCCGGGTCTCGTCGAGGGTCTTCACCGTGGAGTCGACCCAGCCCCAGCGCAGCGCCTCGACCACGGAGGACTCGTAGTCGAAGACCCGCTGGGCGGCCTTGCGGGCGGTGACCAGCCAGACGCCCTGGGTCTGGGTGTGGTGCGCGGCCAGCCAGGCCGTCCACTCCTCCAGCGAGCCCGGCTCCACCCGCTCCGCGTCGTCCATGACACCCACGGGTGCAGTGTGCCACCGGTCAGGGCCCATCTGACCGAGCAGCATCTGGAGCGGATCTGGCCGGTTGGTCCCGGCGCTCACGCACACTGGGGTGGTGCCTCGTCAGTCGCTCGAGCTCGTGCCGGACGCCGCCGGCCGCGCCGCGGTGCGCGAGGTCTGGGAGCGCCTGGCCGCGGCGGGCCTCCCCTCGCAGGCCGACCACGGCGCCACGTCCAACGAGGTGCACCTGACCCTGGTCGAGGACGACGACCTCACCGAGCTCGTGGAGCCGGCGACGGAGCTGCTCGCACCGCTGCTGCCGTTCGATGCCCAGGTGAGCGGAGCCGACCTGATCGGGCACCTCCACCGCGCCACCGCGGTGCTGCGCCTGGCGGTGCCGACCGCGTTGAACGATGCGGTCGGCGGGCTCCGCGCGGCGTTGCCGCAGCAGCCCGGTCGTGCGTGGCTCGCGCACGTCACGCTGGCCCGACGGCTCCAGCCGGACACCGGCGAGCAGGTGCTGGCCCGGGTCGGCACGCTGCCCACGGCCCTGACCTTCTCCGAGCTGCGCCACTGGGACCGTGCCACGCGCACGCTGCGCACCCTGCTCTGAGGGCCCGGGCCGAGGTGCGGATCGGGACGCCTGCGGCACGCGATCGGCCGAGGCTGCGCACCTCGGGATGAGGCCGGGCTACGGTAGGCTGGCCTGCGGCACAGCGTCGTGCTCGGTCCCGCCTCACCACCCGAGGGGCGTGCGGACCGCCGACCAGCCGACACCCAGAAGGACATCTGTTGAGCAAGCCCGTCGTACTCATCGCCGAAGAGCTCAGCCCCGCCACGATCGACGCGCTGGGCCCCGACTTCGAGATCCGCTACTGCAACGGCGCCGACCGGGACGAGCTGCTCTCGGGCATCCCCGAGGCGGACGCGATCCTGGTGCGCTCGGCGACCAAGGTCGACCTCGAGGCGCTCGAGGCCGCCAAGAGCCTCAAGGTCGTGGCCCGCGCCGGCGTCGGCCTCGACAACGTCGACGTCAAGGCCGCGACCCAGCTGGGGGTCATGGTGGTCAACGCGCCGACCTCCAACATCGTCTCCGCCGCCGAGCTCGCCGTCGCGCTGATGCTCGCCGCGGCTCGTCACGTCAGCCCGGCGCACGCCGCGCTGAAGCAGTCGGAGTGGAAGCGCAGCAAGTACACCGGCATCGAGCTCTACGAGAAGACCGTCGGCATCGTCGGCCTGGGCCGCATCGGCGTGCTGGTGGCGCAGCGCCTCAACGCCTTCGGCATGAACGTCATCGCCTACGACCCCTACGTGCAGGCCGGTCGTGCCGCGCAGATGGGCGTGCGCCTGGTCTCGCTCGACGACCTGCTGGCCGAGGCCGACTTCATGTCGGTCCACCTGCCCAAGACCCCGGAGACCCTGGGGCTGATCGGCGCCGACCAGCTCGCCAAGGCCAAGTCCAGCCTGGTGCTGGTCAACGCCGCCCGCGGCGGCATCGTCGACGAGGAGGCGCTCCACGACGCGCTCAAGGAGGGCCGCATCGCGGCTGCCGGGCTCGACGTGTTCGCCAAGGAGCCGTGCACCGACAGCCCGCTGTTCGAGCTGGAGAACGTCGTCGCCACCCCCCACCTGGGCGCCTCGACCGACGAGGCCCAGGAGAAGGCGGGCATCGCCGTGGCCAAGTCGGTGCGGCTCGCCCTCAGCGGCGAGCTGGTGCCCGACGCGGTCAACGTGCAGGGCGGTCTGATCGCCGAGGACGTGCGCCCCGGCATCCCGCTGACCGAGAAGCTCGGCCGGATCTTCACCGCCCTCGCGGGCGAGGTCGCCCAGCAGATCGACGTCGAGGTCCGCGGCGAGATCACCGAGTACGACGTCAAGGTGCTCGAGCTGGCCGCGCTCAAGGGTGTCTTCGCCGACATCGTCGAGGAGACCGTCTCCTACGTCAACGCGCCGCTGCTGGCGGCCGAGCGGGGCGTCGCCGTGCGTCTGGTGACCGAGGCGGAGAGCCCCGACCACCGCAACCTGATCACGATCCGCGGCACCCTCGCCGACGGCGAGCAGGTCTCGGTCAGCGGCACCTTGATCGGCATCTCCCAGCGCGAGCGGCTGGTGGAGGTCGACGGCTACGACGTCGACATCGAGCCCACCGAGCACCTCGCGTTCCTCCGCTACGAGGACCGTCCCGGCATGGTCGGCACCGTCGGCCAGCTGCTGGGCGAGGCCAAGGTCAACATCGCCGGCATGCAGGTCTGCCGCGACTGCGTCGGGGGCGGAGCGCTGGTGGCGCTCTCGGTCGACACCGCCGTCCCCGCCGAGGTGCTGGAGGAGATCGGGCGCTCGATCGACGCCATCGAGGTCAGAGCTGTCGACCTGACCGAGTGAGGACGCGGGCAGTTTCCCAAGGTATGTAGCCCACCTGCCACTTCCCACGAGGTACGTCACGTGGGAAGCGGCAGGTCGTCGTGGGAAGTCCTCGCTGGTCAGGCTCAGGCTCGCGCCAGCACGGCGGCGGCCCACCGGTCCGCCAGGGTCGCGGAGTCCGGCGCGACCTCGAGGAAGAACGACGGCTCGGCCAGCTCCAGCTCGAGCAGCACCGGCCCGTCGGCGCTCGGCAACAGGTCGACCCGCGCGTAGAGCGGCGCACCCCCCGGGACGGCGGCCACGGCAGCCTCGCCGACCGCCAGCTCCTCGGGGCTCGGCTCGCGCGGCGACATGTCCTCCTGCGCGAACAGCCCGTCGACCTCACCCTGCGAGGCCGCCAGGATCGGTCCCTTGCGCAGCGCGTGGGAGAAGACGCCGTCGAGGTAGAGCAGCGCGGTCTCCCCGGCGTGGTCGACCCCGTCGAGGTAGGGCTGCACCATCGCCGTACGACCGGACTCGACGATCGCGCGCACGCACTCGGACGAGCGGGGGTCATCCGCCGCGAGCCGGGTGGTGTCCAGGGAGCCGGCCGAGACCGCGGGCTTGACCACATGCTCGACGCCGGCGAACCGGTGCTCGGCGACGGTGTCGAGGAACTCGGTGTCCACGACCGGTACGCCGGCCTGCGCGAGGTCGCGCAGATAGGTCTTGTCGGTGGTCCACGCCAGCAGCGGCACCGGGTTGTGCAGCGCAGCCTGGTCGGAGACCTGGGTCGCCCACGACAGGAACCGGTCCCGTTGTCGCGCGTAGTCCCAGGTGCTGCGGATCAGCACGAGGTCTGCGGCCGCCCAGTCGACGCTCTCGTCGGTCCACACCGCCGGGCGTACGTCGGCTCCGCGGGCGGCGAGCGCCCGGGCCAGGCAGCGGCCGTCCTCGTCGAGGTCGGGCACGTCCGCGCAGGTGGCGAGCAGCGCGTGTGTCATCCCGGGACGCTAGCAGCGCCCGTGACATGGTCGCCGGGTCAAGGCAACCGATCGCGAGGTCAGTGCGTGTCCCGGGATATGGATCAGGCGATCATGGGCGCGACCTCGAGCGCCGAGCGAGCCGACGCGGGCGAGTTCGCGGTGTGGGTGCGTGAGGGGCAGGCACGTCACAAGCGCCTGGCCTTCCTGCTCACCGGAGACCTCGCCCAGGCAGAGGACCTGCTGCAGTCGGCCTACGCGAAGACCTTCCCGCGGTGGGACAAGGTGCGGGCCTACGACGTGCCCGACGCCTACCTGCGACGAGTGATGATCTCGGTGCGCACCTCGTGGTGGCGCCGGGTGCGTCACCACCGGGAGTGGTCCACCGACACCGTGCCGGAGGTGGCCGGCAGTGACGACCTCGCCGGTGACGTGGCGCAGCACCAGGCACTGCTGGCGGCGCTGCGCACGCTGCCGGAGCGGCAACGGGCGGCGGTGGTGCTGCGGCACTGGTGCGACCTGTCCGAGGCCGAGACCGCAGCGGCGATGAGCTGTTCGCGCGGCACGGTCAAGAGCAACACCAGCAAGGGTTTGACCCGCCTGCGCCAAGCGCTGGGCGGCAGTGAAGGAGCGGCATCATGAGCGCATCGGAGCGTGAGGTGCTCGAGGCACTGGACCGGCTCGCCGGGATCGCCGACACCGACCCGGTCGGTGACCGGATGCCCGACATCCGACGCCGGGTGCGGGTGGCGCGGCGACGCAAGGCCGCCGGGGTGGTGGCGGCCACCGCACTCGCCGTGGTGGGCGGTCTCGGGGTGTGGCAGGCGTTGCCCGTCGCCGACTCCGAGCCCGACGTCGTCGACAACGGTGCGGCGGGTCAGCGGATCGAGATCACCGCCGAGCCGGTCGGCGACCAGCTGCAGATCAGCGCGACCATCTCGGGGACGTCGTCGGTCTACACCGACGAGGAGACCGGCGAACCCAGCGACTACGCCGGTCCGCAGAGCATCGAGATCACCGTGGAGGGTGGCCAGGTGGCCTACAGCAACCGTCAGGGGCTCGACTGCCGACCGACCGAGGAGCGCTCGTCGTACACGGTGACGGAGCCGGCGGACGGCCCGATCGGGGTCCCGCTCGCCGGTGCCGCGCTGACGATGGTGCAGGTGAGCGCGCCGTACTGCGACGACGGCGAGCTGGTGCGCAGCACGCAGACCCTGCCCGTGCGGATCCCCGGGGTGCCGCTGCCGGTGACCAGCCGCGAGCGGGTCGACCTCGACGCCGACGGTGCGCGGGAGACGGTGCTGATGCGCACCGACGAGTACTCCTCGGTCAGTGAGCTCACCGTCGAGTGGGGGAGCGGTGAGACGACCACGCAGTACCTCACCGAGCCGCCGCAGGCGACCTTGCTCGACCCGGTCGACCTCGATGACGACGGCGACCTGGAGCTGCTCGTGGCGGGAGGAGGCGGGGAGTACTACGAGGTCGTCGTCTTCCAGGTCGACCCGAGCGCGATCACCGCGGTGCGGGCCGAGAGCGCCTCGGGGGCGTCGCGACGCCTGTTGTCGGGCGCCGACCCGTCGGTGTGGCGGGTCAACGCCGACGCCCGCGGCATCGTCTCCTACAAGCTGGTCGACCCCGAGGCCACCAGCTTCCCCGCCGAGGTGCGGGTGCGGCAGTGGACGCTGCAGGGAGACACCCTGGTCGAGGGGGCTGAGGAGACCACGGCCTGCGTGACCTTCCAGCCCCGCTTCGTGCTCGGGCCCTGCTCCTGAGGCTGCTGCTGATCCTGTTCGGGACCCTGCTGCGACCCTGCCGGCGGCTTCAGATCTGGTCGGGGACTCGCAGGTGGGCCAGGGCGAGGTCGAACTCGCTGACCTCGAGGTACTGCGTGCCGAGCTCGCTGGTGCTGCGTTCGCGCAGGTCGGCGGCGGTCTCGCCGCTTCGCTTCATCGCCTCGTGTGACTCGAACGCCACGGTGCGCACCCCGGCGCCGTTGCGGTCGCGCAGCAGGCTCACGCTGGTGAAGCCGGGGAACTTCTCGATCTCGCGCAGCAGCACGAAGCGGTACCAGTCGATTGCTTCCGCACCGTGCTCGTGGTCCACGTGCGACCAGGTGACGCGCGCACAGACCGACGGCGCGGGGTTCGGGGCGCGGTACATCGAGGCGACCTGCCACTCCGCCGACACCGGTGGCGTCGCGAGTCGCATCGCCTGCTGCGCGCCCTCACGCAGGGGCACGAAGAACCCCCGGCTCGCCTCGAGCGTCGCCTGGTCGGTCCAGGTGGTGGTGGAGATGCCGACGCCCGAGTCGCGGTCGATGAGCAGCGACAGCCCGCCGCAGCCCCGGATCTTCTGCACGACCGGCCAGACGTGGTCGTGCACGTAGTCCCGGCCGCGCTCGATGGTGCTCGGCGTGGCGTAGACCGTGGTCGTGCGGGCCCACATGAGGTTTCCTTCGCAGGGACGGCGCCGCCGACACGGCACCTGTCCCTCCAGCGTGAGCCCGATATGCGGTTTTGTGAAGTCTTATGGGCACTTAGGTCCCGCTGTGCTCAGCGCTGCGGGCGGATCAGGTACTTCTGGCCGGTCGCCTGGGCGGCGTACTGGCGCATCACGTCGAGGTCGAGCACCTGGTCGAGGCTGATGTCGTCGGTGTAGCTGCTGGCGAACGTCGTAGTCAGCTCCTCGGCGATGCGGTGCTGGAGACGTCCGAAGTCCTCGGGTTTCAGCGTGGCGAGGAACGGCATCAGCAGCCAGCCGCCGAGGCTCCAGGCGAAGCCGAAGCCTCGTCGCAGGGTCGTGGGGCCGCGGTCGAGTCCGCCGTAGATGTAGACCTGCTTGGGCACCTCGGTGCCGTAGCGGCTGTAGGGGGCCGAGGGGTCGGTGACCGCGGCCTCCATCGCGTTGAGGATGGTGCCCGCGAGCTCGCCACCACCGACGGCGTCGAAGCCCAGCGTCGCGCCGGTCTCCTTCAGCGCCGCGACCAGGTCCTCGAAGAAGCTGTCGGTGCTGCTGTCCACGACGTGGGTCGCGCCCTGGTCGCGCAGCAGCTGGGCCTGCTCGGGCTTGCGCACGATGTTCACCAGACCGATGTCGTCGGCCAGGCAGATCCGGTTGAGCATCTGGCCGAGGTTGGACGCGGCGGCGGTGTGCACGATCGCCTCACGGCCCTCGCGGCGCATCGTCTCGACGAAGCCGAGCGCGGTCAGCGGGTTGACGAAGGCCGAGGCACCCTGCGTGGCCTCGACGCCGTCGGGCAGCGGCAGGCACGACTGGGTGGTGGTGAGCGCGTGCTCGGCGTGGGAGCCGCCGCCCATGAAGGCGACGCGTCTTGCCGAGCAGCTTCTGCGCCTCGTCGGAGTCACCGGCCGCGACGACGACACCGGCGCCCTCGTTGCCGACCGGGAGTGACTGGCCGACCCGGGCCGCGAGCATCGGCATCACCCGGGGGCTGATCGGCGCGGTGACCTGTGGCCCGTCGTCGCCGGCTGCGGACTCGGCCTTGGTGACATCCGACATCGCCAGCATCAGCGCGAGGTCGGAGGGGCTGATCGGGGCGGCGTCGACCTCCACGATCACCTGGTGCGAGCGCGGCTGGGGGGTGTCGACGGTCTCGATGAAGACCCCCACCTCCCCGCTCTCGTCGACGCGGCTACGCAGGGCACGGGTGGTCGAGGGCAGATCAGGCATTGGTCCAGCCTGGCACGGCTCTGGTGGCCGGTCGAACCCCGTCGAGACCCACCCGTCGCCTGCTCCGGCCACAGGCACCTGCTGTGGCACCGTGATCGGGTGAGGGGTGTCGGAACAGCTCGGGGACTGCGCGGGCTGTGCGCCGCGGCTCTGACCGTGACCGCACTGGCAGCCTGCTCAGATCAGAGTGAGGCTCCGCCCGAGCAGCCGACGAGTGCCGCAGCCGCAGTGCTGGCTGATCTGCCGGTCAAGGGCCGGGCGCCGATGACCGGCTACGAGCGCGAGGAGTTCGGGCAGCCGTGGCTCGACGCCGATCGCAACGGCTGTGACACCCGCAACGACATCCTGGGCGCGAGGCTCACCCACCTGGAGTTCAAGCCCGGCACGAGGGACTGTCTCGTCCTCTCCGGTGACCTGGCTGATCCGTACACCGGTGACCGCATCCACTTCGAGTACGGCGTCGGGACGCTGGTCGATATCGACCACGTCGTGGCGTTGGGCAACGCCTGGGCGACCGGGGCGGGCCAGTGGACCATCCGCAAGCGGGCCGCTCTGGCCAACGATCCGCTCGACCTGCTGGCCGTCGACGCCGGCGAGAACCGGTCGAAGGGGGACGGCGACGCGGCCACGTGGTTGCCGCCGCGGAAGTCGTTCCGCTGTGACTACGTCGCCCGGCAGATCGCCGTGAAGGCGAAGTACGACCTGTGGGTGACCGCGCCGGAGCGGGAGGCGATGGAGCGGGTGCTGTCCGGCTGCCCCGACCAGTCACTGCCGGCCGACTCCGGCGCCCCGGTCGAGGTGGACCAGAAGCTCGACTGACGGCCCGCAACCTCAGGTGCTGAGCAGGGGGAGCCCACCTGCCACTTCCCTCGTCGTACTCCTCGAGGGAAGTGGCAGGTGGTCGAGGGCAGTGAGCAGGGGCTCGCCCTCGGACGGCGGCGCTCGGCGGAGCGGCGTCGCTCAGACCAGCTCGGGCAGGTGCAGGTGCGCCATCACCAGCTCGAACTCTGAGACGTCGAGGAACTCCACGCTGGCCTCCTGGGTGCTGCGGGTGCGCATGTAGTCGGCCTGGTCGCGGGTGGCGATCATCGCCTCGCGCGACTCGAAGGCCACCGTGGTCACCCCGGTGCCGGCAGCCCGGTCGACCATGAGGTTGGCGCTGACGAAGCCGTCGAGCTGCTCGATCTGGGGGAGCAGCGCGTTGCGGTACCACTCGATCGCTCCGTCGACGGCGCCACTGGGCACGTGGGACCAGGCGACGCGTACGCACGTGCCAGGGTCGGCGTGGTGGGCCCGCCGCATGGAGGCGATCTCCCACTCAGCGACCACCGGCGGGGTGGAGAGGTCCATGACCTCGGTGGCCTGGTCGCGGATCGCGATGACGCTGCCCCGGCTCGCCGCCAGCGTCGCCTCGTCGCTCCACGCGGCCGTGACGATGCCCGTGCCTGCGTCGCGGTCGACGATCAGGGACATGCCGAGGCACCCGTCCATCGGCTGGACCGCCGGCCACGCGTGATCACGGACGAAGTCGATGCCCTTCTCGATGGTGTCCGGTGTCCCGTAGACGGTTGTGCTGCGTGCCCACATGACGCGTCCCTTCCTGCTGGGCCGGCGCCGGCTGCGCCCGTCGCTCCTGCTCCACGGTGCTCCCCGCCCGCAGGGTTGCCAACCCCGGTCAATACCGGGACGTTGGTCGAGGATCGGACGGCTCGGGGGTCGCCTGGATCGTGGTGCTGCGGGTGCGACCCGTCCCCGCGGGGACGGCGCCGGCCGCGCCGTCTCTCCAGGTCCACCGTCCTCCTGCGGGTGTGGGTTGCCAAGCCCGGTCAATACCGGGACGTTGGTCGGCGATCGGGGCGCCGCACCCACACCCCGGTCAGTCGCGCAGCTCGGGCGGCCACACGACTCGGAACCGCTCGAAGCACACCTCGAGGTCGTCGGAGAGCTCCAGCCCGTGCACCACCTCACGTCATCGGTGGATCCGGGCTGGGACAAGCCACCTCCCATTCGGAGGTTCTCGTTCGATCGAGCAGGCTCGCTGCTACCAACGTCCTGGCCGGGTACACCTAGGCTGGGAGGAGGAGGGAGTTCCAGCAATGGCCGACACCAGCAACTTCATGCGCAACAGCGACGCGTTCACCTGGGAGATGGAGCACGACCCTGGGCTGCGCTCGACGATCGTCACGGTCATGGTGCTGGAGAAGCCCCCGGACTGGGAGACGCTGGTCTCGCGGCTGGAGCGGGTCAGCGAGGCCGTCCCGATGTTCCGCCAGCGGGTGGTCGAGTCGCCGCCCCCGGTCCCGCCGAGGTGGGAGCCGGCTCCGGACTTCGACCTGACCTGGCACGTGCGCCGCGTCACCGCCGCGGCTCCGGGGACGCTCGACACGGTCCTGGAGATGGCTCGACGCGCGGAGATGGCCGACTTCGACCGGGCCCGGCCGCTGTGGGAGGTCACCCTGGTCGACGGCCTCGAGGGCGGGCTGAGCGCGCTGGTGTTCAAGCTCCACCACGCCCTGACCGACGGGATCGGGGGCGTGCAGATCGCGATGACGCTGTTCGACCTGACACCGGAGGTCGCGGAGGTCGTCCCGCACTCGACGCTGGCCGAGGTCGAGCCCGTCGGCCTCCTCGACGGCTACCGCCAGGCCGCCGGCTACGAGGCGGGCGTGGTGCGCGGCGCTGCCCGCTCGCTGGTGCTCGGTGCGCCCCGCGCGGCAGCCCGGTTCGTACGGCGCCCGGTGACGCAGACCCGTGGCGCCGCGGCCACCGCCGCGTCGGTCTACCGCATGGTGCGCCCGATCAACCGCACCGGCTCACCGCTGATGACGCGGCGCTCGCTGACCCGTCACCTCAGCGTGCACACGGTGCCGCTGGCCGGTCTCAAGCAGGCGGCGCGTGCCCACGGCGGCCACCTCAACGACGCCTTCCTGGCCGGGGTGACCGGCGGGCTGCGGCGCTACCACGACCGGCACGAGGTCGAGCTCGGCGACCTGCACGTGTGCATGCCGCTCAACCTGCGCGGGGAGTCCGACGACCCCGGCGGCAACCGGATCACGCTGATGCGCTTCGACCTGCCGGTGGGCTCGGTGCCCGACGGGGGCGAGCGGATCGCGGCCACCCACGAGCGCGCGGCTCTGGTGCGCGGTGAGCGGTCGCTGCCGTACACCCAGCTGATCGCGGGCGCGCTCAACCTGGCTCCGCGGCGCTACATCGCCGCGATCCTGCGCCACGTGGACTTCCTGGCCAGCGACGTCCCGGGCATCCCGGTGACGGTCTACCTGGGCGGGGCGCGCCTGGTCGCGCAGTACGCCTTCGGCCCCACCATCGGGGCCGCGGTCAACGTCACGCTGATGTCGTACGTCGACGTGTGCACGCTGGGCATCAACGTCGACACCGGGGCGATCCCCGACCCCGAGGTGTTCCACGAGTGCCTGGTCGAGGGGTTCGACGAGGTGCTCGCGGCCGGCTGAGCGCGGCTGCTCGAGCGGGCGGTGGACCCCGCCCTTCGAGCGGTCTGTGCCTCATGGTGCCTGCCCGACACACTGACCACCAGCGCAGCGGGCGGTTCTCAGTGGTTGCCGTAGCCCCAGCGACGGGCTCGTACGATCGCGTCACCGCGGGTGGCGGCCTGCAGCTTGCCGAGGATCAGGGAGACGTTGTTGCGCACCGTCTTCGGCGAGAGGGACAGGCGCTCGGCGATCGCGCCGTTGCCCCAGCCCTGGGCCATCAGCTCGAGGATCTCGCGCTCCCGCTCGGTGAGCTCGTGGTCCTCGCCTGGCGCGGCCCCGGGCAGACCGGGGGACTCGCGCAGCCGGCTCAGCACCCGTGCGGCGACCCCGGGCCCGAAGAGCGTCTCGCCCACCGCCACCCCGCGGACGGCGCGCAGCAGCGCGTCCTGGTCGACGCCCTTGAGCAGGTAGCCCCGGGCGCCCGCGCAGACCGCGGCGAACACCGACGTCTCGGAGTCGTGCATCGTCAGGATCACCACGGCTGCGCCTGGAGTCTGTTCGACGATCTGCGAGGTCGCCTCGATGCCGCTGCCACCGTCGAGCTCGAGATCCATCAGGATCACGTCGGGCTGCAGGTCGCCGGCGGCTGCCACGGCCCCCGGTACGTCGACGGCCTCGCCGCACACCTCGACGTCCTCGGCGGAGGACAAGCCCGACCTCAGGCCGTCGCGGAAGATCGGATGGTCCTCGACCAGCAGCACCCGGATCACGAGGCCTCCACGGGGATGTCGGCGCGCACCTCGGTGCCGCGGGGCGTGGCGCGGCGGCAGGAGAACTGGCCGCCGAGCTCGAGCGCTCGGTCGCTCATCGAGCTCATCCCGACCCCGACGCCGGCGGAGGGACCGATGCCGACTCCGTCGTCGACGACGCGGATCACCAGCGATGCCGCGCGGCGGTGGATGCTCACCTCCACCTGGGAGGCGTCGGCGTGCTTGAGCGCGTTGGTCATCGCCTCCGTGGTGACGCGGAAGGCGGCAAGCAGGGCGGCGGGTCCGGCACTCTCCGCTGTGGCATCGACGTGAACTTGCACTGCCAGCCCTGCGTCGCGCAGTGCCCGGGCGTGCTCGTCGAGGGCTGCCGCGAGGCCCAGCTGGTCCAGCACCGCGGGGCGCAGGCCTTCGACCACGGAGCGGACCTCCTGAAGGGCGCGCTGCAGCTCCTCGACGATGCGGCCGGTCAGCTCGGCGCCCTGCTCGTCCTCGCCGTCGAGTCGCCGGCCGAGCGCGTCGACCTGCAGGGTCGCCGCCGCCAGCAACGGGCCGACGCCGTCGTGCAGGTCGCGGCGGATGCGCAGCTTCTCCTGCTCGCGGTCGCGCACGGTCTGGCCCAGCTCGTCGAGCAGCCGGACACCGTCGCGGTGTCGGGCCACGATCTCGGCGAGCTCCCTGCCGAGGGGGCCGAGGTCGGTCGGGGGTCCGAAGAAAGCCCGTCGTACTCGTCCTTCGAGCTGCTCGCGCAGGTTGCCGAGGATGACGGCCACGAGAGCGGTTGCCAGCAGCGTCAGCGCCAACCCGGCACGCTCGTCGAACCAGTGGGAGGTCACCACCAGCGTGACGACGTAGGTGGTCAGCGAGAGCAGGGAGAAGGTCGCGACCAGGACGGTCCGGCTCAGGACGAGCTCGATGTCCAGCAGACCCGCGCTCAGGATCGCCACCGCCAGGGTGATGGGTACGGCGGCGAGGCCGCCGGCGGCGACGAAGGTCAGGACGCTCTCGTCGACGCCGACCAGCGCCAGCAGCATCGCGAGCACGAGCGCTCCCACGGCGATGAGCACGCCCAGCAGGACCCAGGCGAGCTGGCGTCGCACCGCGCCGTCGGCGCGCCGCCAGCGCACCACGGGGGCGACGAGGCAGCCCACGGTCAGCAGTGTCAGTGCGACGACGGTGACGTCGGATGCCGGTGGCGGTAAGGTCCCCAGCGGCGCCGGAGAGGCCGACCGGATTGGCGACCGGAAGATCCTCGCCGATGGGTCCGGGTCGCAGCGCCTGGGTCACGACCGCGGCGGCGAGCACCGCGACCACGAGCCCGGCGAACCGACGCCAGCGCGCCGAGGGAAGCGCACCGTCCGGGAGCAGCAGGGGCACCAGGGTGGTGGCTGTGCCCCACCCCAGGACGAACAGCCAATCCTGCGCCCATCGCGACCAGACCCCGAGCGCCGAGTCACCTCCTCCCTGCAGCGCGTGGAAGGCGTAGGTGTCCAGCGCCATCGAGCACCCGATGCAGAACCCCACCACCAGAAGGGCCCACGCCAGCAGGTTGAGGGGTCGGTGCCAGACCACGAACGCCCCGACGACGCCGAGGAGCACCAGCGACGCCAGGAATGCGACGTCGGCCCATCCCTCCATGCCGTGGTCGCCGACCGTCACCACTGCGGCGACGACGAAGGCAAGGGTCGAGCCGATGCCGAGCGCAGCGGCAGATGCCCTGGCCGCGGAGTGCCCGGCGTCCGAAGACTCGGCCGATGTGGCGATCGATGTGGCGCTGTGCCCCATGGGGCACAGGCTAAGCCTCCTCACCCCCGTCGAGCCTGCGGTGAGTGGAGGCAGGGACAGATGTCCCGGGTGGCGCGGGAGGGGTCGGGTCGCCTGTCTCTATCGCGGGGACGGCGGGGCGCAGCAGCATCGACACCAGACGTGCCCGGCGCTTCGGGCTCCTGCGACAGGAGTTGAGATGACCACGACGACCCCCGACTCCCCGCCGCTCACCGGACGATCGGTCACCCGTCTGTACGGCGCCGTGGCCGGGTCGAGTGCCCTCACCCTGGTCTCCTTCTTCGTCAGCGGTCCCGATGCGCCGGACGAAGGGGCCGCTGGCGGGACGGTGCGACGCTGGGCCGAGGACAACGCCTCGGCCATCGGGGTCGGCGTGCTGGGCTACGCGCTGGCGGCCCTGGGCATCATCTTGCTGACGGTCTCGCTGCGGCGTCTCCTGATCGAGGTCCAGGGGCGCGCCGGCTTCCGGGTGGACCTGGCAACGGTCGCGGGAGCACTGACGGCGACCTGGCTGATGATGCAGGCTGCCGTCGCCGCCGTACCTCTGGTCGCCGCCGATGACGACGGGAAGCTCACGCACCTGAGCGACTCGACGCTGGAGACGCTGGAGCTGTTCAACCACCTGGGGGAGACCTTCTCCGACGTGGGGATCATCGTGCCTCAGTCGCTCTTCGTCCTCGCCGTCTCGGCGAGCATCGTCAGCTCGAAGGCGCTGCCGAAGTGGCTGGGACACCTGGGCCTGCTCATCGGTGCGGCCGGCCTGGCGTCACTGCCGCTGATCGCCTTCAACCTGGGTCCGCTGGCGGTGCTCTTCTTCGTCGCGCTGTTCGGCTTCGTGCTCTGGCAGCTGTGCCTGCTGCTGACCAGTCTGGTGCGGCTGGTCAAGGCCCGCCGCGCCTGACCCGTCCGCGACGGGTTGGAAAGGGGGAAGGTCTGCGCCCACCTGGTGGGCGCAGACCTCTCCCGTTCAACGCGCGCGGTGCCTTTCGCGGGCAGCCAGACGAGGGACCGGTAGGCGCCGGGTGTGGGGAAGTTCGTGCGAAGGCGCAGCGCGGTCGCGGGTGTCAATCGCTGCGGCGGGGGCAGCCGAGCTCGTCGAGGCCCGGGCGCTCGCGTGAGGTATCGCTGGCAGTCCATCCCGATTTGGTGCGTGTCCCCCTTGAGGAGAGCTCCGGGGGCCGACGACCGTCAACGGAATCTGACGAGTGCATTCCCGCTAGGGGCTAACGGGCCCTCGCGTTGGGCCCGTCGGTGACGAAGGCGAGCAGCTCGTCGGCCAGCTCGGGGGAGTCGCCGAACCACTCGACCGGGACATCCTCGTCGGGGATCTCCGGGTAGGCGGAGCGGTAGTCGGCCCACATCCGGGCAGCTGCGTCATCCGCCACGGGGTCAGGCTAGTCGCGCCCGGGTCTGCAACCCACCTGCCGGGTGGAGGTCGGTCATGCGGTCCACGAGGTGGGGTCGATCAGAAGGTCGAAGGGCTCGCGCACCTCGGTCGCTCGGTCGGTGCTGACGGTCTCGACGTAGGTGCCACCACGAAGGTCCCAGGCGGTGAAGGTCAGCGCCTCCGGGTCGACGACCCAGTACGACGGGCAACCGGCGGCCTCGTAGCGAGCGCGTTTGAGGGTGAGGTCGACCAGGCGGGTGCTGGGTGAGAGCACCTCGACGGCGAGCACCGGGACGGCGGGGACGTTGAGCTCAGCGATGTCGCTGCGTCGGACGACGACCACGTCGGGCTGGAGCACGGTGTCATCGGCGAGGACGATGTCGAGCGGGGCGCTGAAGACCTCGAGGTCGGGAGGGCAGGCCGCATCCAGCTCGATCAGCAGAGACCTGACCACGCGCTGGTGCTGCGGCCGGGGGGCCGGGGTCACGACGAGCGCGCCGTCGACGAGCTCGTAGCGGTGCCCGTCATCAGGCAGTCCCTCGAGGTCGGCGACGGTCAGCGGCCGACTGTGCGGCAACGTGGTCACCGAAGTCATGGTGCCTCCTTCTGTGCATGACCACCAGCGTCGTGCGTTGCGCCGACAGTTCCGGTCCCGCGATCGGCCCCTTCGGCCGCGGCCCTGGGCATCATCTTGCTGACCGTCTCGGTGCGGCGTCTCCTGATCGAGGTCCAGGGGCGCGCCGGCTTCCGGGTGGACCTGGCAACGGTCGCGGGAGCACTGACGGCGACCTGGCTGATGATGCAGGACGCGGTCTCTGCTGTGCCTGCTGCTGACCAGTCTGGTGCGGCTGGTCAAGGCCCGCCGCGCCTGACCCGTCCTCCACGGGTCCGGCAAGGGGGAAGGTCTGCGCCCACCTGGTGGGCGCAGACCTCTCCCGTTCAGCGTGTGCGGGTGCCTCTCGCGGGCAGTCAGACCAGGGTGAAGTCGACGCCCAAGGAGCGGTAGGTCGCGGCGGCGCGGGCGTCGCCGGTGAGCAGCGTCAGGTCGTGGTGTCGAGCGGTGGCGCCGACCAGGGCGTCGTACGTCGCCCCGCCGGCGATGCCGAGACCGGCGAGCTCCTCCACGAGGTCGGCCGCCCGCGCGACGGGGAGGCGCCGGGTGTGCGGGAAGTTGGTTCGGATGAGTCGCAGCGCGGTCGCGGGCGTCAACCGTTGCGGCGGGGGCAGGCGGGTGAGCACGGAGTAGGTCTCGAGCTCGGCGTGCCCGGAGAGTCCCAGCGGGCGCCCTCGGACGAGAGAGCGCGCTGGCTCGTGCTTGACGTGGCCCGGCTGGACCAGCGCGATCGCGGCGCTGGTGTCCAGCAGCAGCGGGTCAGCGCTGGTCGGCAAGGCGCAGGTCGCGGACGTCGTCGGAGCTCAGCGCGGGGCCGTCGGGCAGGAGCAGCAGCCCGTCGTCCTCGACGAGGTCGTCGTTGGCCACCGCGCTGATGCGCAGTGCGTCGCCGTCCACCACGATCTCCACCTCGCCCGGGACGATGCCGACGTCGAGCCGGAGGGCCTTGGGGAGCACCACTCGTCCGGCAGCATCGATGGTAGTGCGCATACCATCACGCTACCACCGGGGCCGCCTCAGCCGGCGAGCCACCAGGGCGAGGTGTAGGCGATGCCGAGGTCGTTGCAGGGGTGGCCCTCGGGGCCGGGGGTGGCGTTGGGCTGGGTCGGGTCGCTGATCCGGAGCACCACCCAGTCGCCCTCGTCGCGGCCCAGCCGAGTGGGGAAGCTGATCGTCTCTCCGACCTGGAAGGGCACGACGTCGATCACTTCGGGCACCTCGGTGCCGGGGCGGAGCACCTGCGCGTGCAGGGTGCGGCCGACCCAGGAGTCGTCCCGCGCCAGGTCGAGCCGGAAGGTCCCGGCCCCGCCGGCGACGGGGAGCGTCCCGCCCATGCGGCGCTCGTGGCCGCCGATCTCGAGGGTGGCGTCGACCCGCAGCCCCGACGTACGGGTGGCGAAGAACCGGCGCGCCCGCAGCGCCTCGCGCACCCCGGCGCGGGTGTGGCGCTTGACCCACAGCCCGGTGCGGCCCTTGCCCTCGGGGTAGCCCCAGTCGGTGCCGTGCTCGTCGGTGACGCCGGAGAGCCCGGTCTTCCAGCCGACGTTGAGGCAGGCGCACAGCGGCGAGCTGCGCCCGTCGGCGTACCCCTCGAAGAGGTAGTCGTCGGTGCGGTTGAAGATCTCCATGCTGACGAAGCGCCCGACCAGTCGCGGGTCGAAGCTGAACTCCTGGAAGCGCCCGTACTCGCGGCCCGGGTGGTTGAAGCCGGCCAGTCCGTCGGCGCCGCCGTCGAGCGGGTCGTCGACGCCGGGGAGCAGGTCGGGCTGGCGCAGCAGCCACTCGTAGAAGGGCTGCATGGTGCCGGCCTGGAGGACGTCGACGTAGTTCTGGCTGAACCAGACGTTGACGTGGCCCAGCGCCGGCTCGGACCACTCGAAGCCGCGGATCGCGGTGAACTCGCCGGGCCGGTCGGCGGCGTCGGCGAGCTGGCCGGTGCGCCGCCAGCCGTCGGGGGTGAGGCCGCCGAGCTGGGTGTACTCCGGGGGCAGGGCGCCGGTGAGCACGTCGCCGAGCAGGTTGTCCGACAGCGTGGCGTGGTCGGTGAGCGCGGCGACGTCGAGCCCGGCGCTGCGCATCGACCCGAACGCGTTCGCCGGGTCGCCGTCCCCGTCGGAGAGGATCGTGTGGTTGTGCAGGTCGGCGTGCACCAGCGTCGTACCGCGGGTGATCAGCGACTGGCGGGCGGCGCCGGCGGTGAGCTCGGCTGCGGCGGCGGGGGAGGTCGCCGTCCCGAGGGAGGCGGCGCCGGTCGCCAGCAGCAGCCCGCCTCCGGCGGTGAGCAGCGCGCGGCGCGATAGCTCGGCCTCGATCGCGGTGGTCTCCTCCGGCGTCACCGGGGTGGGCGTATGGCGGGGGCTGTGGTCGTGTCCCTGGCACATGTCCCGTACAACGAGCCAGCCGCCTTTTGATCGGCGCTTCGGTGATCGAGCAGGGAGCGCAGCGACCGCCCGTCGAGATCACCCCCGATGATCGAGGCAACCGATCACGACGACCCCAGGAACCGTGACCTGTAGGCGATCCAACCAAGAAGACCTCATGGAAGCCCGAACTGACTTACCGTTCAGCGGTGTCAGCTGAGCAGACGGGGCGCCCCTCAGAGAAGCGAATGAAACTGCGCTACGCGGGCGCGTGCCGACTCTGCGGGGTCGGCCTTCCAGCCCGACAGGAAGCGATCTACGAGCGCGATACGAAGACTGTGCGATGCGTCGAGTGCGTTGTGCAGACGGGTCTGGCAGAGGTAGCACAGCCGGAGAGCCCTAACCTCGCCCAGGATTCTCGTGAGCACGGCGCGCTCGAGAGCGGCATAGCTGGGTCCTCCGCCCGACGAGAGTACGAACGTCGGAAGGCTCGTGACGAGCAGCGCATCCGACAGAAGTGGGGACGTCTGGGTGGCCTTGCCGTGACGCTCTCAGACGAGCGACAGAGCACTCGTGCCTGGGAGCAGGGAGCCGTTGGGGAAGAGCGGCTCGGCACCCGTCTCGACGAGTTGGACAGCGACGACATCGCAGTGCTGCACGATCGACGGATCCCTCGCAGCAGAGCCAACATCGACCACGTGGTGATCACTCGTGGTGGCGTGTGGGTGATCGACGCCAAGCGTTACAAGGGACGCCCGGCGCTCAAAGTCGAGGGAGGGATCCTGCGGCCACGCCAGGAGAAGCTGCTAGTGGGCCGCCGAGACTGCACCAAGCTGGTCGACGGAGTACTGCGGCAGGTCGAGCTCGTGCGTGAGGTCGTGCAGGACGTTCCGGTGATGGGGGCGCTGTGCTTCGTCGAGGCCGACTGGCCGCTCATCGGCGGCTCCTTCACGACGCGCGGCGTCCATGCGCTCTGGGGCAAGAGGTTGGTCAAGCTCCTGAGGGAACAGCCCGACATCGGAGTCGACGTTGAAGCTGTCCGGACCCAACTTACGGTGCACTTCAGATCCGCCTGAAACCCAGGCGACTAACGAGGTCCTCCATTCCTCGTCACCGAAGTCTGGCAAGCTCGCGTAGGTGAGTATCGGGGATCACGAGCTGCGTGAAGGCATCTACGAGTCACTCATCACTGAGCAACTCAGCGGACGCCTAAGAGATGTAGGCCTCGCCTCCGAGTTGCGCCGGGTGGACGACGCTGACCTTGCCCATGTACTGGGCCGCCACGTCTCCGCGGTGGTTGAACGTGCTTTGCGGTCGGCGCGCAGCAGTGAGGAGCGGCTGGCAATCGCGAATGACATCCTTGAGCGGCTCGAAAGCCTTCCGGATGTCGTCACCTCACCAGCCGAGCAGTTGATCCGACTGAGCGCGACCCCGGGGCCTGGAGTCGTGGCGCTGCCGATAGCACGCCCGGCCACGCCACTGTCCGACACTGCGCTCCTCACCAACGCGCAGGGCGAGCCGAATCTCGGCGCCGAGGTGCGCGCCGAGATCGACACTGCAAACGGAGTCGACCTGCTTTGCGCCTTCGTTAAGTGGCACGGCCTTCGACTGCTCGAACAGGAGCTCATGAGGCTCCGCGAGAGAGGCGCACGTTTCCGTGTCATCACGACGACCTACATGGGTGCGACCGAGCGCAGTGCTATCGACCGGCTCATCCGAGAGTTCGATGCCGAGGTCAAGATCCAGTACGACGCTGCACGAACCCGACTACACGCCAAAGCCTGGATGTTCCGGCGCGAGACGCGCTTTGACACTGCCTATGTCGGATCGTCAAATCTCTCGCGTGCTGCATGTTGGATGGTGTCGAGTGGAATGTCCGACTGTCAGGCATCGCGACGCCGCAGTTGCTGGACAAGTTCAGGCGACTTTCGATACGTACTGGAATGACCCATCCTTTGAGTCCTACGACCCCATCGCGATCGGGATCGCCTCGACGATGCCCTGGCGGAAGCATCCGGTCGTCGCGTCACCGATCGGGTCACGATCTCCCTATCGGGCCTCGAAGTCCGGCCCTACGCGTACCAGCAGGAGATGCTCGAGAAGCTCGCAGCCGAGCGGTCGGTGCATGAGCGACATCGCAACCTTGTAGTCGCGGCAACAGGCACCGGCAAGACCGTGGTGGCTGCCCTCGACTATCGGTCAATGTGTGACCCCAACAGTGCGCGTCGCCCATCCCTGCTGTTCGTCGCCCACCGCCAGGAGATCCTGGAGCAGTCCCTTCGGACCTATCGGGAAGTTTTAGCTGCCTCCGATTTCGGCGAGCTCTATGTGGGCGGCACGAGGCCTGAGCGGTGGCAGCACGTCTTCGCCAGCGTTCAATCACTGACCTCGTACGGCGTTGAGAACATCCCGCCGGACACCTACGACGTAATCGTGATCGATGAGTTCCATCATGCCCAGGCGGCGACGTACCGCCGCATCCTCCGCCACCTGGAGCCGAAAGAACTTCTGGGTCTGACCGCCACCCCCGAGCGGGCTGATGGCGCCGACATTCGCGACTACTTCGAGGGGAGAACAGCCGCCGAGCTGCGTCTGTGGGATGCGTTGGGAGCTGACCTCCTCTGCCCCTTTCACTACTTCACCGTCGCCGATGGCACAGACCTTCGTCAGGTCGCCTGGTCGCGAGGACGGTACGACGAGGAAGAGCTCTCGAACGTCTACACAGGCAACGACCGCCGTGCGGCCATCGTGCTTCAGCAGCTTCGCGACAAGGTGCTCGATCCCGGGTCGATGCGTGCGCTCGGATTCTGTGTCAGCGTTGACCACGCACGATTCATGGCGCGCAAGTTCAGTGAGGCTGGCATCCCATCGCTGGCGGTGAGCGGTGATACGCCCCGGGCGGATCGTGAGCGGGCTCTGATCGAGATGCGAGCCGGCAACATCAACGCCCTCTTTGCGGCAGACCTCTTCAATGAGGGTCTCGACCTGCCGGCTATCGACACCGTCTTGTTCCTGAGGCCGACCGAGAGCGCCACAATCTTCCTCCAGCAGCTGGGGCGGGGACTGCGACGTACACGCGACAAGGCCGTTCTGACTGTCCTGGACTTTGTCGGTCACCACCGCCAGGAGTTCCGCTTCGACCTGAAGCTGCGAGCGCTAACCGGCCAGACACGCCGAGGATTGCAGCGCGACATCGAACGCGGCTTCCCGTTCCTGCCTTCCGGTTGTCAGATCGTCATGGACAAGCAGTCTCAGTCCATCGTCCTTGAGAACATCCGATCCCAGACCGCCAACCGGTGGCCGCAGATCGTCGCCGAGCTCCGGTCGTACGGCGACCGAGATCTGCCCAGCTTCCTGGAGGACTCGGGCATTGAATTGTCTGACGTCCTCCGAGACGGTCGGTCATGGACCCGGCTGCGGCGAGAAGCCAAGCTGCCGACCAGGTCGGGCGCTGACTTCGAAGATCAGTTGCTCAAGCGAACTCGTGCCTTCGCGCACGTTGACGACAGAGCCCGTGCAGCCGCGTATCGGCGGCTCCTTTCCGACAGCGCCCTGGCCTACGAGGACTTGTCGCCTGTCGAGCAGCGGCTGGCGCAGATGCTGTTCTTCTCGTTGTGGCCAAACGGTGGAAAACAATCGTCCTACGCCGATGGACTGACGGCTCTACGTCAGGAACGTGCAGTGAGAGACGAGGTCGCCGCCGTGGTTGATCTGGCATTCAACCGGGCGTCGCACCGGCCAATAGAACTGGGTGAGTCGATGGCAAACGTTCCATTGCGTGTGCACGCCCGCTATCAGCGTGAGGAAGTGCTGGCTGCGCTGGGCTGGGCCTCGCTCGAACGCAAGCCAAGTGGGTTTCAGGCGGGGGTTCTTTGGATCGAGGAGCTGAACGTTGACGCGTTCTTCATAACGCTGAAGAAGTCGGAGGCTGACTACTCACCAACCACCATGTACCGGGACTTCCCCATCAGTCCGACGCTCTTCCACTGGGAGTCGCAGTCCACGACGTCGCTGCGCTCCCCAACTGGTCGCCGCTACCTCTCGAACACGAGCACCGTGTTGCTGTTTGTACGCGAGGAGCCGCGGAACGAATTCGGTACTGCGCCCTACCTCTTCCTGGGGCCGGCCAACTACGTCTCACATCAAGGCGACAGGCCCATCGCGATCACCTGGCAGCTGGATCACCCAATGCCGACTGACTTCTTTGCTCGCGCCACAGTCGCTGCCGGCTGATCGCACATCGCGTGCCCTGTTGGAGGCGTGCTGCAGCATCCACTGCCTCAGGGTCGCCCTAGGCAGGCGCGGAGCGGGGTTTTCTAACTAGCGATCCCATAGCCGGGACTGGCGGGGAGTATGCAATCCGTTCATCGTGAGGCATCACGCGGACAGTGCTCCGGCGCGGCTCAGGAACAGCACATCATCGGTCGCTGCGCGGAGCTTGCTGTTGGTGCTGACCTCGTGCGCGACGACTGTGACCGCGACGTGCTGGGCGACGAGGGAGGCAACCGCGTCGGCGAAGATCCCGTCCCCGCTCGCCAGGACCACGGAGTCGAACCGCTGGGGCACGCGGTCCGCGAGCTCCTCGAGCAGCGCCCGGTCGGCGCCGTCGCGGCCGTGCCCGACGACCACGCGTGCCCCGGGCCACCCCCAGCCCGCCGACATGCGGCCGCAGCCGTCGACCCCCACGACCACGACGTCGCCGGGCCGCACCGCCCCGACCTGGATGAGCCGCTCGACGGACCCACGCCACGGCGTCCTCGGTCTTGCAGGGGCCACCGGCGATGTTCTCGACGTCCACGACGACGAGCCGGCGGCCCCGCCCCCAGCAGCAGTCCGCGCGTCCCCTGCGCGCGCGGCGCTTGCTCCTGCGGGTGGTGATCTCGTCGTGTGTCATGTCGGCCCCTTTGTCGGTCTGTAGGGCTGACGCTAGGAACCCCCTCCGACACAACCCCTGGACCGCAGGGCCGACCGCGACCCCCAGGTGTTGTGTCGGACCCCCTCCCTAGCTTTCGAGTCGTGGGCGGGGGCCGACTTCTGGGGGGAGGCTCCCGTCCACCCACGTCGAGCTCGATCAGCTGGCCCGTTTCGGTGGCCAGGAGGACGGCTGGAGGTGAGACTTCATCAAAGCCAGGAAGGCAGAGGGGGATCCGTGCCAGGCACCGCAGGGCGCGACCAGCGCGGCCCGATGGAGCGACTCGTCCGCCTGGCGGCCGTGCTCAAGGCCGCCGGCGCCGACGGGGTCAGCGCCGACAAGCTGCTGCGCGCCGGGGAGTACGCCGGCGACCACACCCACGACCTGCTGGGCCGCGACCTGCGCCACCTGCGCGACCAGGGCTGGCAGATCGAGACCCTCAGCGCGCAGGGTGACGGCGGGCGCTACCGCATGGTCACCGTGGACAACCGGCTGCGGGTCCGGCTCACCCCCGAGCAGCAGACCGCGCTGCAGCGGGCCGTCCTCCTGGCCGACCGGGCAGACCTGGTCGAGCGGCTCGGCCTGCCGGCCAGCGAGCAGCCGTCGGAGGTGGGTGCAGCGCTCGCTCCGGGTGCTCACGACGAGCGCCTCTCCGCGGCCCTGCGGGCCGTGCGCCACCGCGCCGTGCTGCGCTTCCGGTACGGCGGCAAGGACCGGGTCGTCCACCCCGAGTCGGTCCGCGCGCAGAACGAGCAGTGGTACCTGCGTGGCGTCGAGGACGGTGACGACGTGCTCAAGGCCTTCGTCGTCGCGCGGATGAGCGGTGTGACCTCCGACCAGCCCGGGACCGCGCGAGTCGTGGCTGGAGAGCCCGCCCTCGAGCTGCACCCGATGCGGTTCCAGGTCGATCCGCCGATCGAGGTGACCCTGTCGACCACGACGGCGCACCAGCCCGACGTCGAGCGCTGGTTGGGTGCACCGACGCGTGCCGAACCGAGTGGGGAGCAGGTCGAGATGACCTACGAGGTCACCAACCGGGCCGCGATGCGCTGCCGGCTCTACGAGCTCGGTCCGCGGGTGACGCTGATCGGGCCGGAGGAGTTCCGCGACGAGCTGATCGCCGAGCTGGCAACCGCTGGGGGTAGGCGCTGATGGCGACGCCGAAGTACGTCGAGCGGATCTCGCGGCTCCCCGGGGTCTTCGAGCACCTCCTGGCCCACCCCGACGGCATGCCGCTGCGCAAGCTGGCCCACGACTTCCACGTCGACCCGGACGCGCTGCGCGAGGACCTGCTCGCCTTCTACGCCGCCGACGTCGCGCCCGACCTGCTGCTAGGGCTGATGCGTCCCGGAGTCCTGGAGTTCCTCGGGCCCGACGGCGAGGACGAGGACCCCGGCGACGCCGAGATCGTGCGGATCAGCGACCCGCGCAGCATCGACGAGCTCGGGGTGGAGTACGTCGACGCCTCCGAGCTCGCGCTGATCTACACCGCCGCGACGTCCCTGCTCGACGTGGAGCCCGACAACACCGACCTCGCCGCCGCCATCGACGCCCTCTCCGAGACGATGCTCGGCGACGCCGCGCCCGACGGGGCCGGACCGGCCCCGTGGAACCGGCTCCTCGAGCCGATCGCCGAGGGGCAGAAGCGCCGGGTCCGCGTCGACATCGTCTACTCCCGCGCCTGGGAGGTCGGGGTCAGTGAGCGCACCATCGAGCCGTACCGGCTGGTCCGCACGCGCCGCGGCTGGGAGGTCGACGCCGGCCCGATCGACGACCGCGGCAAGATGCGGACCTTCCTGCTCAGCAACATCCGCGACGCCGAGGTCGGCGAGGAGCCCTTCGAGCTGCCCAACAACCTCGAGCAGCGCTTGGAGGAGCAGCGGGCCACAACGGTGGTCCGCGTCGAGATCCCGCAGTCGGCCCGCTGGGCTGCAGACATGTACGCCGAGCGGGTCACCGTCATCGACGACCGTGAGACCGCTGTCGAGCTGGAGCTGGAGCTCCTGCCGCCGCTGGAGCACCGGCTGGGTCTGCTGATGCTGGCCGCTGGTCCTGACGCGCGGGTGCTGGAGCCCACGGGTCTCGCCGACTGCCGCACGCATCTGGCTCACCGACTTGCCGTGCATCACTCCGGTTGAGAGCTCAGTTGAAGGACGTGTCAAGCCGTCCGACAGGTCGGATCGACGTGTTAGGAATCCGCGAATTTCTTAACAGGTGTGCGTTCATCATCGGGACCCTGAGCGACGTCGGGGCTTGGGCCGCCCTTCACTCGCCGAGGGCGAGGGCTGCGCTGAGGCCGTCGTCGATCGCTCGCATCGCCCGCACCGACAGGGCGCCGAGCACGCTGAGGATCTCGTCGCGGTACAGCGGCAGGATGTCGTCGCAGCAGGCCCTGCCGTGCACAGGCTCGTCCCGGGGAAGCTCGACGACCGAGGGGATGGGTGGCTTGCTCGACGTCGTCAGCCGGACGGCCAGCACGTCCTCGAGGGCGCGGTTACGGCGATTGTTGGAGACGACGACGAAGAGCTTCGGCTCACTGAGACCGATGTCCGCGCGGACCACCTGTCCTCGCCAGACCGGCTGGGGGTCCGGGTCACTCATCGGCCCAAGCGGGTGGGCGGCGGCGCGCCACCCGCCGGCGCTCCTCGGGGGCGCGCTCGGCAGCGATCGCCGCGTAACCATCGGCCTCGACCTGCTCACGGACCGCGCGCAAGCCCGCCTCCATGACGGCATGCAGCAGCGCCGCCTCGCTGCTCGACTCGTCCAGATCCGCCCTGACGAGCCGGCCGAGCGCGTCGAGGTGAGCCTTGTTGCGGCGTAGGCGAGCCAGATCCTGCATGTCCCGATCGGTCAGCGGGAGGGACTTGCGGACCGTCGCTGGGAGTCGATGCTGCACATCCATGCTGCATATTGTGCAGCATCCGCTGTTGGCTCCCAAGCTCGTTAGGCCGATCTGTGGACCTACAACCCGACCGTTCGAGGCGCCGAGAAGTGTCGGAGGGTCGCCGTAGCGTCAGCACCACAGCAAGGGAACGGCGTCGGCAGACGCAGAGGTGGGGGTCGAGATGACGGAAAGCAGTGAGCAGTGGTTCGGCAGCGTGGACGCCGCGTGGGAGGCGTTCGAGGCGCGTTTGGCGGTGCGCGTCGGCGAGCTGGAGGACGGCGAGTGCCTGCTGGTCGAGACGCTCGACCCCGACGAGGAGGCGCCCGGAGCGGTGCCCTACGTCCAGCTCATGGCGTGGGAGGGCGACTGCGAGCGGCTGGTGCGCTGCGAGGCGGTGAGCAACCACTACCTCCGCGAGTCGCTGCGGCTCGACGTCGACGGCATCCAGCAGCTCCAGCAGATCGGTTTCGTCGACCCGACATACAGCCCGGACGAGGAGCCCGACCACGGCTCGGCCAACCACTGGTGGGACCTCGACCGCGACGCCGAAGCCGCGACCGCCGCTCGGGTGGCGGTCCGGGCCCTGCGCGAGGTGTACGGAATCGCGCACCCCGCCTTCCTGGTGGCCGACGAGGAGCTGGTCCCGGCCGCCCCGACCGGTTTCACGCCGGCGGGTCCGCCGCTCGGCGAGACCGACATGCTCCAGGTGGCCAACGCCCAGGAGCTCATGCAGGCGCTCGACGCCGCGCTGACGCCGCACTTCGGCCACGCGCCGCACTATGACGAGGACGGCGACATCCAGGTCGACACCGAGCACGGGTGCTTCTACATCCGGATCAACCAGGACGTCGCCGCCATCGACCTCTTCGGCCGGGTCGCCGCCGAGGTGACCGACCGGAGACGCGGACTGCACGAGGTCAACGTGCTCACCCAGGAGCAGCCGTTCCTGCAGTTCGCGCTGCGGGGGACGAGCATCATGGCCCACCTGCGGGTGGACTGCGATCCCTTCGTCCCGTCGCTGGTGGTCGACCACGTTGCCCACATGGCGTTCGGCTACGACCAGGCAGTCCAGTCCCTCGAGCAGCGTCTCGCCGACCTCGTGGCCAGCGCCGACCAGGAGCGCCGGCGCGCCCGGGTCGCTGCCTTCCGCGTGGTCAAGGAGCTGGTGGCCGCCGAGATCAGCGAGGGCTGGGACCACGAGGTCACATCCGACCTGGTGGCGGCCACCTGTGACCACGACGACCAGCTCGTGGTCGACCTGCTCCACCACACCCAGCGCCTGCTCACCTCGTGCCGCCGCAAGCTGCACGAGGAGCCGCGCAAGCGCAGCCTGCTGCGCGACGAGGCCCGGCTGCGCCGGCAGCGTCGGTTGCTGCGCGAGGCGCTGCTGCTGCTCGTCACCGCCCAGGCCGACGTGTCGGCTCCTCACGTCGCCGACCTGGACTCTCGCCGTGCGGGATGAGTCGACGCTCTTCCCGGATGTCTCGCCAGCTGAACGGCTCGCAGAGTCCGTGGGCCTGGCGGTGGAGGAGTTCGTCGAGCTCTTCGGCATGACCTGGAGCCCGGCCCCCGAGCAGCCTCACGACTACGACGGCGACCCCACGGGCCTGGGCAACATCTTCGGTCCCTGGTACGTCCTCGGCGAGCCGGTGCAGGTGATGGCGCGCCCCGACGCCCACGGTGCGGGGATCGAGCTCGGCCGGGTGCGCGGCTACTGGGCCGGTGGGGAGATGTTGCAGTCCGTCGACCGCCGCACCTTCTCGCCGTCCCAGATCGGCAGCGCAGTGAGCTACCTCAAGGACGTCGTCCGACGACGCCGCGCAGATCTGCGTTACTGCCGCTACTGCCTCACCCAGTTCGGCCCCGAAGGGGGCGAGCACGATGTCTGCTGGGGCTGCCAGGGAGGTTGGAAGGGAGTGACCTTCTGACCCCGACATCCGCCATCGTCGTTCCGAGTGAAGCACCGCCCCTCACCCGGTGCGATCCCCTGACCCTGAGCGCCTCGGCCCGCGCGAAGCCGATCAGTAGATGTAGCGCCAGGGAGCGATCAGGCTCGGGGCAATGGCCTTGACGCGCAGGCGGTAGCCGTCCCAGTTGCGCTTGTACAGAACGTTGACGTAGCCGGGCCCCAGTCGGCGCACTTCTTGTAGCCCCACCGCTGCCCCGGACCCGTCCAGGACCGCTGCCGGTATCCCCAGAGGTCGAAGTGGTCGCTGACCTTCGCCTTGGTGGCTGGTGGCCACTGGGTCCGGATGTCGTAGTACTCCTGCCACGACACGCACGGGCGCTCGTCGGCCTGAGCCGGAGCAGCAGTGAGAAGGCCGGTGAAGAGAACGGCCGCGAGCGCGCACAACAGCAGACGCTTGAACATGTGTGATCCCCCGAGAAGCAAGACGACATGTGACTCGCGATGGGAACACATCCACCGAAACGGACGTAACGGTCGAAGCTCACGACCGGTGGTCCGGCCTCGACGCGCACTGAGCCCGTCGTTCTGTCGAGATCCCGCACGGGACACGACCTGCTCCAGGGCCCGCCGGTGCATCGACTTGCCTCATCAGGGCAGGGTGGGGGCATGCCTGACACCACGAACCCCACTGTCGTCGTCACCGGAGCCAACGGACTGGTCGGAGCGCGGGTCTGCGAAGCCCTGAAGCAGCGGGGCGCCACCGTGCGTGCCGTCGTACGGCGTGAGGGCAAGGCGCCGGAGGGCGCCGAGGAGCGGGTCGGTGACTTCGCCGATGCCGACTTCGCCAAGCAGGTCGTGGACGGAGCCGACGCCGTGGTCACCACCGTCCACCCGCTGGGAGGTGACGACGAGGAGCAGCGCCGGGCCGCCGTCGAGGCCACCCCCGCGCTGGCTCGTCTGGCCAAGGATGCGGGTGTGCCGAGGTTCGTCCACGTCTCCACTGCCGCGGTCTACGAGCGCTCGCCGGGCATCGGCGACGTGGACGAGGGTGGCCGACTCGTCGACGACGATGCCGGCACCTACGCCGTGACCAAGCGTGACGCCGACGCGGCGCTGGCCGACTCCGAGCTCGACGGCATGACCCGGGTGCTGGTGCGCCCGCCGGCGATCCTGGGCTCGGGCGAGACCTCGGTGTGGAACACGCTGAACCCGAAGGCCTACGTGGACGGTGACTCCCAGCTCGAGGTGAACCCCGACAAGAGCTTCGCCTGGATCCACGTCGACGACCTCGCCAACGCCATCGCCGAGCTCGCGCTGGGGGAGATCACCACCAGTGACGACCCCGAGAAGGGCCCCGTCGAGGGCGGCTGCACCCCGGTCAACATCACCGCCGAGCACGCCACCCAGCGCGACTACCTCGGGACCGTCGGCGGGACCCTCGGCAACGACCCTCGCTGGACCGATGAGGACTCCTGGACCGGCCGGCTGCGCAACGACCGCGCGCTGCGCTGGGGCTGGGAGCCGAAGATCGGGCTGCGGCAGGCGCTGGAGGAGCTGGCCGCCGACGTACGCGAGCTGATGTGACCGGCGGGGTGATCTCGACGGGGTGAGGGCTGCTCACTGGCCGCGAGACATCCGGACCTTCCACGACTCGAGCGGTTCGAACCACATCCGCTTGCCGTCGAGTGCGAAGCCGTGGCGCTCGTAGAAGTGCCGTGCCCGCTTGTTGCCCTCGAGCACCCAGAGCAGAGCGGCGCGGTCACCGACCGCGCAGGACAGGAGCCCGTCGGCGACTCCGGTGCCCCACCAGGCCCGGCGTACGTAGAGCCCGGACAGCTCGAACCCGTCCTCACCGGGACCGGCCACCGAGAAGCCCACCAGCTCGCCCTCGTGCTCGGCGAGGTAGCGCGGCGGCCCGTGCTCGATCGACGTACGCCAGCGCAGCTCCCACTCCAGCTCGTGGAGGCGAAGGCCCGCACGACGTCCTCGCCGCAGATCTCGGAGTAGGACTCCAGCCAGCAGGTGCGGTGCAGCTCGGCGCCGGCCTCGGCGTCGTCGGGCACTGCGAGGCGGATCGTGGGCATGGGGTCAGGGTAGGCGTGATCTCGACGTGCGCTCGCGAGCTCGCTGCTCGATCACCGGCGTGACACATGGACGAGGCGCCCGTCCCGCGTGGGGACGGACGCCTCTGGTCGAGCCAGGGAGATCAGCTCGACATGAAGAGCGAGCCGGTGGTGCCACCGTTGCTCGAGAAATCGCCAGGCAGGTCACCTCCCCCCATCGGGCCTCCCATCGGGCCGCCGAAGCCGTGGTGCCCACCGGGGCCCATGCCACGTCCTCCGAGGCCCTCGCCACCACCGAGGACGCCGCTCTTGACCGCCTCGAGGATCGCGTCGGCCTGCGCCTGGGTGATGTCGCCGTCGTCGACGGCCTGCGCGAGCCGCTCGGTCAAGGCCTCCTCCCGGGCAGCCGACATCTCCTCCTCGATGTCGGAGCGCACCGCGTCGAGCGCGTCCTGCACCTGGGAGACGTCGATCCCCAGCTCGTCGGCCAGCTTCTGGGCGAACTCGCCCCGCCGCTCCTCGGCCTGCGCCTCCATCTGGTCGCGCAGGTCGTCCTGGGTCTGTGAGCTGTCCGACCCGCTGCCCGAGTCGCCGTCCGCAGCCAGGGCAGGGATCCCGAACCCGAGTGCGAGCCCGGCTGTCCCGGCCGCGGCCGTCAACGCCAGCTTGCGTGCCATCGTGTGACTCCTTCGTCGTGTGGTGATGGCTCAAGCCTGCGCCGCGCCGCTGGAGCCACCTCCAGCAGCGCCTGGGAGTTCCCTGGGAATCCTCACGCCAGCGGGAGGAAGACCCGGAAGGTCGCGCCGTGGCCGGGCGTGGACTCCAGGTCGATCTCACCGCCGTGGGCGCGCACCAGCGCGTCCACGATGGTGAGCCCCAGCCCCGAGCCGCCGCCGCTGCCGCGGGCGCGGGAGCTGTCGGCGCGCGAGAAGCCTTCGAAGAGCCGAGGCTGCGCCTCGGTGGGGATGCCCGGCCCGTCGTCGATCACCTCGACCACGCCGGCGTCCGGAAGCCGTCGCACCCGCACCGTCACCGACGTCCCTGCCGGCGTGTGGCGTACGGCGTTGGCCACCAGGTTGATCAGCACCTGCCGCAGCCGTGCCTCGTCGCCGAGGACTTCGACGGCCGCCGGGGGGTGATCTCGACGTGCGCTCGCTGCGCTTCGCTGCTCGATCACCGAGTCGGCATTCGGCCACCCACCGAGGTCGAGGGTCACCGTGTGGTCGGGCGCGGTGGCCCGGATGTCGTGGACGACGTCGTTGGCGATCACCCCGAGGTCGACCGGCTCCTGCCGCAGCGGTCGCTGCTGGTCCAGCCGCGCCAGCATCAGCAGGTCCTCGACCAGCGCCGACATCCGCACCGACTCCTCCTCGATGCGCTGCATCAGCCGTGCGGTCTCCTCCGGCTCGTGCGCGGCGCCCTGCCGGTAGAGCTCGGCGAAACCGCGGATCGAGGTCAGCGGGGTCCGCAGCTCGTGGCTCGCGTCGGCGACGAAGCGACGCATCCGCTGCTCCGAGGCGTCCTTGACCGCGAACGCCTCCTCGATCTGCCCGAGCATCACGTTCAACGAGCGCGACAGGCTCCCCACCTCGGTGCCGGGAGCGGCGTCCTCGGGCACCCGGTGGGACAGGTCGCCCTCGGCGATCGCCCCGGCCGAGGCCTCGATCCGCCGCAGCGGCTTCAGGCTCGCCCGCACCAGGGCCAGCCCGACGGCGACCCCGAAGGCCAGCACCGCGAGCCCGACCAGGAGCACGACCCGGCTGAGCCGCTGCGTGGTCGCCTCGACGTCCTCCAGCGAGGTCGCCACGGCGATGTACCGACCGCCGGCCACCGGCGCGACGGCCATGCGCCACTCGTGGTCGTCGGACCCGCGCGTGAACGGGACGCCCGAGCGCAGGTCGGCGTCCTCCGCCGACAGGTCGGGGGTCTCGTCGTTGTCCCCGTCGCCGTCGGTGCTGCGCAGGACCTCGCCGTCGGCGCCCAGCAGAGCCACGGCGTAGCGGCTCGGCAGCAGCGGAGCAGGGCCCGGCCCACGCCGGTCACCGACCGGACCCTGGAGCCGCTCGAGGGTGGAGACCAGCTCCTGGTCGACGCGGCCCTCGAGGTAGTTGCGCAGCAGCGACCCCGCGGCGACGCCCGAGGCCAGCAGCGCCAGCAGCAGGAGCAGCGCGACCGTGGCGACCAGCCGGGTCTGCAGCGACAGCCGCGACCAGAGCCTCATCGTCGCCCGCCGGGGCGCAGCACGTAGCCCACGCCACGCACCGTCTGCACCAGCTTGCGGTCCTCCGGGACGTCGCGGTCGACCTTGCGCCGCAGGTAGGAGATGTAGGACTCCACGATCGCCGACTCCCCGGCGAAGTCGTACTCCCAGACATGGTCGAGGATCTGCGACTTCGACACCACCCGGCCGGCGTTGATCATCAGGTAGCGCAGCAGCTTGAACTCGGTGGGGGAGAGCTCGATCAGCACCCCGGCCCGCCGCACCTGGTGGGCGTCCTCGTCGAGCTCGAGGTCAGCGACCCGCAGCACCCCGTCCTCGTCCTGCCGCTCCGACGTGCGCCGCAGCACCGCGCGGATGCGTGCGACGACCTCCTCGAGGCTGAACGGCTTGGTGACGTAGTCGTCGCCGCCCAGCGTCAGCCCGGTGACCTTGTCCTCGGTCTCGTCGCGCGCGGTCAGGAAGAGCACCGGCAGCGAGCGGCCCTCGGCGCGCATCCTGCGCAGCACCTCGAAGCCGTCCATCCCCGGCAGCATCACGTCGAGCACCACCAGGTCGGGGTCGAACTCCTTGGCCGCCGTGATCGCCTCGCGCCCGTCCGCAGCAGCGCGCACCTCGAACCCGGCGAACCGCAGGCTCGCCGAGAGCAGCTCGCGGATGTTGGGCTCGTCGTCCACCACGAGCAACCGGGCGGACCCGGTCGGCTGGGTCGGCTCGGTCGGCTCGACGGTCCGGGCGTTGGCCATGGCCCGAGTCTGCCGCGCGAACCTGGGAGTTGTCTGGGAGCCGTCTGGACGGTCGCCGCGCGCGAGCCCCGCCACCGCGCCCGAGCGCAACCACAACGAATCGGCGACGAACGACGCGGAATGGCTCGGCGCCAGCGTCGTTCGTCGCCGATTCGTGATCGGGCACGTGGTGGGTCGCGGAGGAGGAAGTCAGGGGGACGTCCCAGCGGGCTCCCAGGTGGCTCACAAGTTCGCCGGTCATGGTCGAGTCATGACCAAGCGCATCAGCACCCCCACCCGCCGGATCCGGCTCGCCCAGTCGTCGTTCGTCGGTCTCGGGGTGGTGACCGCGCTGGGGACGACGGTGGCACTGGCCCAGCAGACCGCTGACGACACGGCCACGGGCCAGACCGGCACCACCCAGGGCGGCATCACGCGGAGCGGCGACGACGACGACGGCTGGTCCTCGGACTCCGAGAGCTTCGGGGTCGCGCCGGCACCCGGGTGGAGCGCCCCCGGCTCCTCCCACGCGAACAGCGCGGGATCCTGACATGGCGACCTCGGAATTCTCCCGGTGGAGCCTCGAGTGCCGGGTCGTGGTCACTGAGGCGAGCACGATCGCGGCGGCACGCAGCATCTGCGACGGCGTGCTCGACGCGGTGGACGACGCCTGCAACCGGTTCCGCGACGACTCCGAGCTCAGCCGGCTGCCGGACGACGGCAGCGCGGTCGAGGTCTCACCGCTGCTGGCCGAGCTCGTGGCCGAGTCGCTGCGGGCGGCGCGACTGACCGACGGAGCCGTCGACCCGACCGTCGGCGGGACGATCACGGACCTCGGCTACGACTGCGACCTCGACCTGCTGCGCGACCGAGGGCCGGTGGCGCGGATCCGACGCGTCCCCGGCTGGCGCGGCGTCCGGCTCGACGGGTGCACCCTGCGTGTGCCGCCCTGCGCGCGGCTCGACCTGGGCGCGATCGCGAAGGCCGACGCTGCCGAGCGGTGCGCCCGGGCCGTCCACGCCGAGCTCGGCACGGGCGTGCTGGTCAGCCTCGGCGGCGACCTGGCCACCGCCGGCTCGCCACCCCCGGGCGGCTGGCGGGTCCACGTCGAGGATGCTCCCGGTGAGCCCGCCGTCGACATCACGGTGCCGCGAGGCTGTGGCGTCGCGACCTCGAGCACGCTGCACCGCAGGTGGACCCGCGCAGGTCGCACCCTGCACCACATCGTCGACCCCACCACGTCGCTGCCCGCTGCATCCCCCTGCCGGACGGTGACGGTGGTGGGGTCGACCTGCGGCGAGGCCAACGCCGCGGCGACCGCCACGATCGCCCGTGGTGCCGCAGGCCCTGACTGGCTGGCCTCGACCGGACTCCCGGCGCGGATCGTCGACCAGGAGCGCCGGGTGCACCTGCTGGGCGGCTGGCCTGAGGAGGCGGCGGCATGAACGAGGCACTCTGGGCGCTCGGGCGCGGCTCCGGCGTCGCCGCGCTGGTCGTCTTCACCCTCGCGGTCGTCCTCGGCATCCTCACCCGCTCCGGTCGCCCGCTCGGACCGTTCGGGCGCACGGGTGCCGCCGACCTGCACCGCACCGCCGCGCTCACCGGCGTCGGGCTGGTCGCGGTGCACGTCGTGACGCTGCTGCTCGACCCCTTCGCGCAGCTGCGGGCCGTCGACCTGGTCGTGCCCTTCGTCGGGGCGCAGTCCCCGCTGTGGCTGGGCCTGGGCACGCTGGCCGTCGACCTGCTCGGCGTCGTCACGGTGGTCAGCCTGCTGCGCCACCGGGTCGGTCCGGCGGTGTTCCGGCTGGTGCACTGGGCGACCTACCCGCTGTGGGCGCTGGCCCTGGTGCACGCGCTCGGCACCGGCACCGACGCGACGTCCCCCTGGATGCTCTCGCTCGCGGGGGGCGCCTCACTGGCGGTCGGTGGGGCTGCTGCCTGGCGCACCAGTGCGTCGTACGGCGAACGCGGGTGGTCGCGGCGACCGCGCGTTCGGCCCGGCTCGGAGGTGCGGGCATGACCACGCTCGCGCCGCCCCTCAGCCTCCGGCTGCTCGACAGCGGCGCCGGGTCGGGTGCGCTGCCACGGCTCGACCTCCCCGGGCTGGTCGACCTCGCCGAGACCTGCGGCCTGACCGGGCGCGGGGGCGCAGGCTTCCCCGCCGCGGTGAAGCTGCGGGCGGTCGCGGACGGCGCACGCGCGCCAGTCGTGGTCGGCAACGCGCTCGAGGGGGAGCCGCTCTCGTCGAAGGACGCCTTCCTGCTCGAGCGTGCGCCCGAGCTGGTGCTCGACGGCGTCGCGCTGGTGGCCCACGCCCTCGGTGCGAAGCGCTCAGTGATCGCGGTCGGCCCGGAGGTGCCCGCTGTCGGGCTGGAGCAGCGTGCTCGCGCTCGCGGCATCGAGGTCCGTCGCCTGGAGGGCGGGTTCGTCGCCGGCCAGGAGACCGCGCTGCTGCGCCAGCTCGCCGGCGGCCCGGCGCTGCCGCGCGACCCCCTGGTGCGAGTGGTGCACCGCGGACTGCACGACCGGCCGACCTTCGTGGGCAACGTCGAGACGCTCGCCCACCTGGCGCTGGCGGCGCGCCACGGCGCGCAGGCCTACCGCTCTGTCGGCACCCAGGCGGAGCCCGGCACCACGCTGGTCACGATCAGCGGCGCCGTGGAGTCACCCGGGGTGCGCGAGGTGGCGCGGGGCATGCCGCTGCGGGAGGTGCTCGCACCGGCCGGCCCCCGCGACCTCGCGGCGGTGCTCGTCGGCGGTTTCCACGGCTCGTGGCTCGGGCCGGAGCAGCTCGACGTCCCGTACTCCCGCGCCGGGCTCGCCCCGTACGGCGCTCGGCCCGGAGCGGGAGTGCTGCACGTGCTCGACACCGCCACCTGCCCCGTCCGGTTGACCGCCGACATCGCGCGCTACCTCGCCCGCGAGTCGACCGGCCAGTGCGGCCCCTGCGTCAACGGGCTGCCCGCGCTCGCTGACGCCTGGTCGAGCCTGGCCGCCGGCCGAGCCCCGGCGCGCGGAGCGCTCGGGGTGGACGCGCTGCAGCGGCTCGTCACCGGGCGCGGGGCCTGCGCCCATCCCGACGGGACGGCGGCCATGTCCGCCTCCGCGATGCGGGTCTTCGCCGACCACGTCGAGGCACACCGGGCCGGCCGGTGCCCGACGTACGCCGGAGCGGCGCGATGAGGCTGCACGTCGACTGGACCCGCTGCGACGGTCACGGCGGCTGCGTCGAGCTGCTGCCCGACGTGCTCGAGGTCGACCCGTGGGGGTTCCCGCTGGCGCGCGACGGCTCGAGGGACCCCGAGCTGCCGCGCGGCACCGAGCGCGACGCCGAGCACGCGGTGCGCAGCTGCCCGTTGATGGCGCTGCGGATCGTCGCTTGAGGTGCCCGCGCCGCCAGGGCTGCTCGCACCACCACCGGTCGGTGGCTGCTTCGGTGGTCGAGCTGGTCGAGACCTCCTGCCCAGAGGTTTCGAGGCTCGTCGCAGGTCACGCCCGCTGGGTCGCGCAGCTCGGCTCCCACCGGTCGACAACGAGCCGCCGCACGCCCGTGCTCGTGGCCCACTGGGGCTCGATCGAGGTCCCACGCGCCCCGAGCTCGACGCCCGCGCCGTCGGCGTAGTCGACCCACTCCGGGGTCACCTGCGCCCACGGCATGACCGCCATGTCGACGCCGTACGACGCCACCTCCTCGATGCGCTCCGCCGACGGGGCGCCGTTGTAGGTGTAGCCGGTCGGGAGGCCGGTCAGCCGCTCGGCTCGCTGCAGCAGCCCCAGCTTGCCGGAGTTGAGCTGCACCGAACCGGCGGAGAAGCCGTTGTTGCGCAGCATCCGCGCGATGCGCTCCAGCTTGCTGTCGGGCAGCTTCACCTTGAGGTGCAGCTGCAGGCCTACTCCTTGCGGTCCCATCGCCTTGATCACCATCCCCAGGGAGGGTGGGTGGTAGCCGCTGGCGGTGCTCAGGGTGCGGAACTTCGCCCAGCGCATCCGTGAGACCAGGCCACGGCCGTCGGTGGTGCGGTGCACCCGGGCGTCGTGCATGATCCCGAGCGCCCCGTCGCGCAACCTGCGCACGTCGAGCTCGACGACGTCGGCGCCGCCGTCGACCCCGCGCTGCATGTTCTCCAGCGTGTTCTCGTCCTCGCCGCGACCGTAGCCACGGTGCCCGACGAGGATCAGGTCGTCACACGAGACTGGCGCTGCCGTCGCCGGTGAGGCGAGGACGACCACACCAGCCGCCGTCAGTGCGGCCACCAGCCACACGGGGACGAGTGTGCGCATGCTGCGGCGAACGGTTCTGCTGCCCACTGATGCTCCCGGGATCGGGCGCCGGCTCCCACCGGCGCGGAAGCCAGACGGTATCCCGACCGCGCCCGGTCGGGCCGAGGTTTGCCTCAGCTGGACCGATCGACGCTCGTCTGCGCCGCCTCCCACCTCGTCGTGAGAGGGAGCGCTCCTGCCTGCGCCGCGTCCTCAGGGAGTCATCGTGTAGGCGTCGGCCAGCTCGACGACCTGACCCCACAGGCGGTCGGCCAGACCCGCGTCGAGCGGAGGCTTGCGCACAGCGCTCAGCGCCCACTCCTGCTGCGCCGCGGTCGACCCCGGCTTTCCGTGCATGGCGATGGCGCCCGCCGAGAAGTCGCGCACCAGCACCCCGAAGATCGCGTCGACGACGTCGGTGTCGAGGTCGAGGATCTCGGCCTGCTCCAAGATGAGCTGGCCGTAGACGATGAGGGTGAACAGCTCGCCGAGGGCCAGCAGGAAGTCGAGGTCCTTCTGCTGCTCCTCGTCCGGTGCGGCGGTGGTCAGGAGCTCGACGAAGGCCTCGGCCTGCTCGGTGAACAGCGCGACGTTGGGGATGTCGGACGCGGCCGCGTAGGCCTGGCGCCAGTCGTGGAAGCGCACCTTGCCCAGCCCACGGGTCGGCCCCTGGCGGAAGAGGAAGTCGTCGTCAGCGGCGTCCTGCCGGGTCGGCACCGCGGGCTTGTCCTCGGGCAGGAAGAGATAGGCCGGCATGAACTTCAGCACCAGCGCGAGGTTCACCGCGACGGTGCCCTCGAGGCGGGGCAGGCAGGTGGTGTCGAACTTCGCCACCCCGATGAAGCTGTCCTTCTCGAAGCCCTTGGCGGCCACGATGTCGCCGAGGTCGATCATGACGCGCTCACCCTCGGTGGTGACCTTCATCTTCGTCACCGGGTTGAACAGCAGGTAGCGCCGGTCCTCCGGCGAGGCCGTGCGGAAGTAGTCGACGGCGCGGTCGCTGAACAGCTTCATCGCGATCAGCCGGGCGTAGCTCTCGATGAACGACGCCTTGATGTGGGGCATGTCGGTGACCGGCTTGCCGTAGAGCACCCGGTTGTGCGCGTGCCGGATCGACTCGTAGAACCCGTGCGTGGTCAGGCCGATCGCGCCGAAGGACAGGTTGAACTTGCCGACGTTGACGGTGTTCAGCGCCGCGCTGAAGGCCTCGTCGCCGGTGTGCAGGATGTCGTCGGCGGAGACCGGGTAGCCCTCGAGGCGGAACTCCGAGACGTAGTTCTGGTTGGGCACGACGTTCTGGACGACGTGGTAGCTCGGGTGGCTGCTGTCGGCGTAGAAGAAGACGTACTGCTCCTGCCCCTCGACGCCCTCGATCCGGCCGAAGACCGACACCACCGTGGCGCAGTTGCCGTTGCCGATGTAGTACTTCGACCCCGTCGCGGTGTAGCCGCCCTGCCCGTCCGGGGTGAGCACCATGTCGGAGCTGTAGATGTCGGCGCCGTGGGCCTGCTCGGAGAGGCCGAACGCGCCGACGCCGCCGGCGTCGAGGGCCGCCGCCGCGCGAGCCCGCGCCTTGTCGTTGTCGGACTGCCAGACCGGCCCGAGGCCCAGCGCAGTGACCTGCCAGGGGTACCAGTAGGACAGCCCGTAGAAGCCGAGCACCTCCGACATCGCCGCGACGCGGGCGGTGTCCCAGCGCTTGTCCTTGTCACCATCCGCGTCCCTGGCCGGGGTCATGAAGGTCGCGAAGACCTTCTCCTTGGCCACGAAGTCGAGGAACTCGGCGTACCAGTGCTTGCCGTGGTAGTCCTCCAGCAGCTGCGCCAGCCCGCGGCCCTCGAGGTGGTCGATCGTGGCCCGCAGGATCCGACGGGTCTCGTCGTCGTACTGCGCCGGGTCGTAGGTGTGGGGGTTGAGCAGCAGCGAGGCGGCCGAGGTGGGCATGCGGACTCCGGGGGAGGTTGCCGATGGGATGGCTGGGACCCTACCGCGTGGGAAGAGTCTCGGCGGCTGCGTGGTTGGGGCGTCATGAAGAAGATCGGGTTCCTGTCCTTCGGCCACTGGACGCCCTCGCAGCACTCGGGCACGCGCACGGCCAGCGACGCGTTGCTCCAGTCGATCGACCTCGCGGTCGCCGCGGAGGAGATCGGCGCCGACGGCGCGTACTTCCGCGTGCACCACTTCGCCCGGCAGCTCGCCTCGCCGTTCCCCCTGCTGGCCGCGGTCGGTGCCCGCACCAGCCGGATCGAGATCGGCACCGGGGTCATCGACATGCGCTACGAGAACCCCCTCTACATGGCCGAGGACGCCGGCTCGGCCGACGTGATCTCCGGCGGTCGGCTCCAGCTCGGCATCAGCCGTGGTTCACCGGAGCAGGTGGTCGACGGCTACACCTACTTCGGTCACGTGCCGGCCGAGGGCGAGGACCACGCGGCGATGGCGCGGCGCCACACCGATGAGTTCCTCCAGGTGCTGAGTGGGCAGGGGTTCGCCGAGCCCAACCCGCGGCCGATGTTCCCCAACCCACCGGGACTGCTGCGGATCGAGCCGCACTCGGAGGGCCTGCGCGAGCGGATCTGGTGGGGTGCCGCCACCCGTGCGACCGCCGAGTGGACCGCGGAGAAGGGGATGAACCTGATGAGCTCGACGCTGCTGCTCGAGGACACCGGCGTCCCCTTCCACCAGCTGCAGGCCGAGCAGATCGAGCGGTTCCGCGAGGCGTGGCGAGCCGCCGGCCACGAGCGTGAGCCGCGAGTGTCGGTCAGCCGCAGCATCTTCCCGATCGTCGACGACCGCGACCGCGCGTACTTCCTGCGCGAGACCGCCAGCACCGACCAGGTCGGAGTCCTCGACGGCGGCCAGGCACGCTTCGGCAAGACCTACGCCGGGGAGCCGGAGCAGCTGGTCAAGGAGCTCGCCGACGACGAGGCGGTCGCCGCTGCCGACACGCTGCTGCTCACCGTGCCCAACCAGCTCGGGGTCGACTACAACGCCCACGTGCTGGAGAGCGTGGTCAAGCACGTGGCCCCCGAGCTCGGCTGGCGCTGAGCGGTCTCGAGGGGCAGCGACCGGCGAAGGAGTCTCAGCCGAGGCGCTGGGCGATCCTGTGCCAGACGAACTCGGCCGGCCTGGTGGGTGCGAAGCCCACCTCGACCACCAGCACCCCACCCGCGACGTCGGCAGCGGTCATGGTCGAGCTGTCGGCCTTGACGACGTAGGCCTCCTGCGGTCGTGAGCCCGCGAAGGCGCCCGCACGCCAGAGCTCGTCCAGGAAGCGTCCGACCGACTGGCGCACCAGCGCCCAGAGCGGCTCGGCGTTGGTCTCGCCGTGGGTCCAGGCGAGTCCCGCCTCGATGCTGGCCTGCAGGTGCAGCGAGAGCCGGCGCACCGGGACGTACTTGAACTCGTCGCCGAGCGCGTCCGACCCGCGCAGGGTCCGTGAGCCCCACACCACCGTGCCCCGGTCGGCGAAGGTGCGCAGGCAGTTGACGCCCTGCGGGTTGAGCCGGTCGTTGTCTCCCTCGTCGAGCGCGAGCGCGGGCCCGAGCACGCCGACCAGCCGGGTCTGCAGACCTGCCGGCGCCTTCCAGACCCCTCGCTCGCGGTCGGTGCGGGCATAGACGCCGGCGACGGCACCGCACGCGACCGCCGCCGCGAGCTCGGGGCGCCCGGACCGTGGGGCCGGGCGGCGCAGGCGTGGGTAGTGGAGCGCGGCGTTGCGCTGGGCGTCCTCGGCGATGCCGAGCCTGCTGACCCACGGCACGACCTCGTCCACCGCGAGCCCGCGCGGTGGATCGACGAGGAGGAACAGGCCCTGCTCCACGGCGTACGACGCCGCGATGCTCCACAGCTCGTCGGCGACCTGCTGCTGGGGTCGTCGAGGGGGCAGTGTCAGCACCGCGACGTGGGGCTCGACGCCTCCGAGCGTTCTCAGCGCAGCCTGGTAGTCCGCGGGTGTCGCCTCGTCGGGGACCCGCACCACCACGGCGCGCTGACCCCCGTTGGCGAAGAAGTCGCCGATCGCGGTGCCCATGCCCCGCCAGCGGCTGCGACGCCCGAACTCGCGATGGAAGGCCGTCTCGTCGGTGATCAGCCGGGGGTCGGCGAGGGGACCGCGTCGGGTCTCGCCGACGAACGCCGTGACGTCCGTGGCGAGGCCGGTCACCGCAGTGGGCACGGCTGCCTCCTCGGGCCTCGACCCCCCGTGGTTGACGCGGGCGCGTCCCAGACCCACGGTAGGCGAAGTTTGTGGGGATTAGCCAAGTCGTCGGATCGGGCGTAGCGTGAAAGGGACCGGGAGCCCCTCGGGCCGTCGACGTGGCGGCACCGCTCCTGGTTGGAGAAGATCGGAGCTCGTCCTCCGAGGTAAGGCACCTCAGGTGCACCTATGGCTCTCAGCACGGTTTCCCACAACGCCGTCCCCTTCTCGATGATCGCCGACTCGCGGCGACGACAGCTCACTCTTTCGCTGCACGGCGAGCTCGACCTCGCCTGCACCGACATGCTGGACCAGGTGACCTACGAGGACGACGGCGACATCGACGACGTCCTGGTCGACCTCGGCGACCTGGAGTTCACCGACACCGCCGGCATCCGGGCCCTGGTCTGGATGCAGCGCCGCAATCGCGAGCGCGGTCGCACCGTCCAGCTCTCCGCGGCGACCTCGAGCGTGCGCCGGATGTTCGGCCTCTACGGCCGAGCCGACGCACTGCGTCCTATCGCCTGAGGCCTCCCTGCCGTCGGCAGTGGTCCAGGAGCATCGCGGAGATGTCGTCCTGCAACGCCACGGGCGGCGTCAGGACCACGATGCGGTGCGCGTCGCCGACGCCGACGTCGTACTTGAATGAGAACGGGGCGGTCGCCTGGCCGATCGCGTGCTCGTCGCAGCGGTTGTTAGGGAGTACCTCGTAGGGGACCCGCCGGGTCGACGTGTCCGGCGGCACGACCACGGGACGACGGACCAGGCGCACCTGGTACAGCACCGAACCCAGCGAGCTCCGGAAGGTGATCGGCTCGGCGCCTGACCGGCGCTGCACCACGAGGTCACCGGTGACGCGTGAGGGCTCGACGCGCCAGTCGGCGGCGTAGGAGATGTCGGCTGCTGCCTTCAGCGAGGCCGCGAAGCAGCGCGTCGCCCACAGGGTGCGGATGAACTCCTCGCCATAGCTGTGCAGCTCCTCCGAGACGCTGCCCCGGTCGGTGCCCACCACCACCTCGGGCTGGCCCTCGCCGTCCTCGCACCGCTCCTCGGGCAGGGTGAAGGTGAGGTCGATCCGCTCACCGGGCTGGAGCTCGTAGTCCTTGTCGATGACTGTGCGACCGCCGTAGGCGGCCCAGTCGATGCCCGCCTCGGTGATGTGGAGCGGCGCGGTGCCCTCGTTGTCGACTCGCAGCAGCACCTTCGCGGTGTCCCGGAAGGGGATCGGCTGTGTCATCGACACCGCCACCGGGGGAGACGGCGCCGTCTCCTCACCGCTGCTGCACTGCGACAGCGTCGGCGTCAGCAGCACGGCGGTGAGCGCCACCGCCACTCTCGCGCGCACGGACGAAGCCTAGACGGAATAGGTGGCCGTGCCTCGATGGTTGTGCCGGGATCCGATCCAGGAGGTGCGATGACCTCGTCCGCGCTGCCCACGCTCGCTGTCACCGGCGCCACCGGGGCTATCGGCGGGATGGTCGCCCGCGCGCTGGCCGATCGAGGCGTCGAGCAGCGCCTGGTCGTCCGGCGCCCGGAGCGGGCCCCCGACCTGCCGGGCGCCCACGTCGTCCAGGCGTCGTACGGCGACCACGAGGCGTCGGTCGCCGCGTTGCGGGGGGTCTCGACGCTCTTCATGGTCTCGGCCGCCGAGGCGAAGGACCGACGCGAGCAGCACCTCGACGTCGTCGACGCCGCCGTCGAGGCCGGGGTGCAGCGGATCGTCTACACCTCGTTCGCCGGCGCCTCGCCCGAGTCCACCTTCACCCTGGGACGCACCCACTTCGCGACCGAGGAGCACATCAAGCAGCACGGCCTCGCCTATACTTTTCTGCGCGACAATTTCTATCTCGACGTGCTGCCGTGGTTCGTCGACGACGAGGGGCTGTTGCGTGGGCCGGCCGGCGAGGGACGCGTGGCCGCAGTGGCTCGCGCGGACGTCGCTCGCGTCGCCGTCGAGGTGCTCACCGACCCTCCCGCCCATGCCGGGGCGACCTACGACCTGACCGGCCCGGAGGCGCTCACGCTCGCCGAGGTCGCCGAGACGATCACCCGGGTGACGGGTCGCGAGGCCCGCTACCTGGAGGAGACGCTCGAGGAGGCCTACGAGTCACGGCGTCGTTGGCGCGCCGAGCAGTGGCAGTACGACGCCTGGGTGTCGACCTACACCTCGATCGCGGTCGGTGAGGTGGCCACGGTGACCGACCACGTCGAGCGCGTCACCGGACACGCGCCGATGAGCCTGGAGGACCTGCTCCGCAGCCAGGATGCTTGAGCGGTGGAGACCGACGAGGTGCTGGCGCTGCTCCGGCAGGTGGGGGAGGAGTGCGTGACTCCGCGGTTCGGCGCTCTGGGGGCGGGCGACGTGGGTCGCAAGCAGCTGCACGCTCCGGTCACCGTCGCTGATCGCGAGGCCGAGCAGCGGCTGACCGAGGAGCTGTCCGGCGCCCATCCCGGTGCCGTCGTCGTCGGCGAGGAGGCCGTCGCCGCGGACCCGTCGCTGGTCCGCCGCGCCGAGGTGGCCGAGCACGCGTTCGTCGTGGACCCGGTCGACGGCACACGGCAGTTCGTCAGGGGATCGCCGGACCACGCGATGATGCTCGCCGAGCTGCGTCGTGGCGAGGTGGTCCGCAGCTGGATCTGGCAGCCGCAGCACGGTCGTGGCTACGTCGCAGAGCTCGGCGCCGGGGCGTGGTGCGGTGAGCGCCGCCTGACCGGGCCTGACCGCGGCTCCGTGCGGCTCCGGTCGCTGCGGTTCACCGGCACCTGCTGCGGCGTCGACTACCCGCGTCTGGCCGAGGGGGCGGCCGACGTGGCGGCGTACTGGTCACCGCGGCTGTGGGACCACGCGCCGGGCTCGCTGCTCCTGGCCGAGACCGGGGGCGTGACCGGCGGGCTGGGTGGCCGCCCCTGGTCGCCGGCCGACCGCCGGCCCCGGCTGCTGCTCGCCGCCACCGACCGGGCGGCGTACGACGTGGTGCGGGGGCGCCGTCCCCGCCACTGAGAGGTGTGAGGCAAGCCACACTGCCGAGGAAATAGTTGATGTGTCAACATGGTTCTGCCAGAGTAGGTGACACATCAACAAACTCTCGAAGGGAGCACCCCATGACTGCCACCACCACCACCCCCGCTCCGACCACGCTCGGCGAGCTCGCCGGCACCTGGACCATCGATGCCTCGCACACCCGCATCGGGTTCGTCGCCCGTCACGCGATGGTGACCAAGGTGCGCGGCGGCTTCAACGAGTTCGAGGGCAGCGCCGTCGTCGACGGTGAGGACCTCACCAAGTCCTCCGCCCAGCTCGTGATCAAGGCCGCCAGCATCGACACCCGCAACGAGCAGCGCGACGCCCACCTGCGCAGCAACGACTTCCTCGCGCTCGACGAGCACCCCGAGATCACCTTCAGCTCCCGTTCGGTGCAGCCCACCGGGCCCGCCAGCCTCGAGGTGAGCGGTGACCTGACCGTGCGCGGTGTCACCCGCGAGGTCACCGTGCCGTTCGAGTTCGACGGCGCCGTCATCGACCCGTGGGGCAACCTGCGCGCCGGGTTCGAGGGCTCGCTGGAGATCAACCGCAAGGACTACGGCGTCAGCTGGAACTCCGCGCTCGAGGCCGGCGGCGTGCTGGTCAGCGAGAAGGTCGTCCTCGAGTTCGAGGTCTCCGCGACCCGCAACGCCTGAGGGCCGCGGGGCAGTTTCCCAAGGTCTGTTGCTCACCTGCCACTTCCCACGAGTTGCGTCTCGTGGGAAGTGGCAGTTTCCCTAGGTACCTTGGGAAACCGGACGCAGCGCCCGCCCACCACAGTGGGCGGGCGCTCCCGTTTTGCTCGACCCTGTGGCAGCGTGAGGACATGAGCGGACCAGTGACGCAGGCCGAGGCGCCGGCCGGCCCCGGGGAGCCGGCGGACTGCAGCCACCCCGACGGGGCCTGCATGGAGGTCTCGCAGAGCAGGGAGAGCCAGGTCGGGCGGTTCACGGTACGGCGCGCGCTGCCCAAGCGCGGGCGCCGTACGGTCGGGGCCTGGTGCTTCGCGGACCACATGGGTCCGGCGGACGTCACCGAGGACAGCGGGCTCGACGTCGGGCCGCACCCCCACGTCGGACTGCAGACCGTCACCTGGCTGACCGACGGCGAGGTGCTGCACCGCGACAGCCTGGGCTCGGAGCAGGTGATCAAGCCCGGCCAGCTGAACCTGATGACCTCCGGGGGTGGCATCACCCACTCCGAGGAGGCGACGGGTCACTATCGCGGCACCCTCGAAGGCATCCAGCTGTGGGTTGCGCTGCCCGAGGAGACCCGGCACGGCGACGGCGGCTTCGAGCACCTCGCCGACCTGCCGCAGACCGACCTCGACGGCGGCGTGGCCACCGTGCTGCTCGGGTCGCTCGGTGAGCAGAGGAGCCCCGCCCGCACCGACACCGCGCTGGTCGGCGTCGATCTCGACCTGCACGGGCCGACCACGCTTCCGCTGCGCCCCGACTGGGAGTACGCCCTGGTGGTGCTCGAGGGTGAGCTGGCGATCCACGACCAGCCGCTGGTGCCGGGCAGGCTGGGTTACCTCGGCGAGGACCGCGACGAGCTGGGCATCGACGTCCGCGAGCCGACGCGTGCGGTGCTGCTCGGCGGCGAGCCGTTCCCGGACCCGATCATCATGTGGTGGAACTTCGTGGCGCGCACCCAGCAGGAGGTCGAGCAGGCCTGGCGCGCCTGGCAGGAGCAGGACGCCGAGCGCTACGGCCGCGTCGACTCGCCGCTGGACCGGATCCCTGCCAAGCCCCCCTGGTGGCTGCGCGACTGACTGACCGGCCTGCGCACCTGACCCGGCTGCTGCGCACCTGACGAACTGCTGCGCACCTGACGAATCGGCGACGTACGACGCTGAATCGGCGGGTTTTCGCGTCGTACGTCGCCGGTTTGCTCGTCGGGCCGTGTCCTGTGGGTTGAGGTCCACGGCCCCGGCGCATTCACAGGCCGTCGAACCAGGCCTGCTCAATCGCGCCCAGCGTCGAATTCTGGCGCGGTGAGTGTGGTGCGTGGGCGGATGCGCAGCAGGGCGTGGAGCCAGGTGAGTCACGGGCTCTACCGCAGCCCCGGCTCGACTGAGCTGGAAGCCTGGCAGGTGGTGCTGCCGATCGGAGGACGCTTCACGCACCTCACGGCCGCGGCGGCGCTGGGCTGGTGGCTACCTCCGGTTCCTCCTGATCTCCCGGTGATGGCCGCTGTCCCGGCCGTCAGCACGCGACCTGCCAGGAAGGGCCTCCGAGTCGTGCGCGCCGATCCGGTGGCGCGGCCTCGGGCACGCGAGGGGGTGTGCCTGGACGCCCCGGCGGAGATCCTGCTCAACTGCGCGCGCGACCTGGGCCTGCTCGACCTGCTCATCCTCGTGGACGGTGCGCTCGCGAGCGGCGACGTCACCGTTGCTGACCTCCGGGACGCTGAGTCGGCCCTCCGTCGCGGCAACAGGGACTTGCGCCGGGTCATCCCGCTCGCCGACGCCCGCTCGGAGTCCCCGTGGGAGTCCGTGCTCCGCCTGATGCACGTGACCTGCGGCGCCGAGGTCGAGCCTCAGCGAGGCATCGTGGATCGCTTCGGTGAGTTCGTCGCACGCGGAGACCTGCACCTCGTCGGGACGTGCACGATCCATGAGTACGACGGCGCCGTTCACCTGGACCGGGGGCAGCAGCACGCCGATCTCGTACGCTTGCGACGGCTCACCGATGCCGGCTGGACCCGGCGTGGGTACACCTCACGCGACCTGCTCGGACGGCCGATCGGCATCCTCCGCGACATCGACCGGGCGCTCGGTCGTCCCCACGACCCCAGCCGGATCCGCGCCTGGTACACCCTCCTTGCTCAGTCGCTGCTGACGCCGGCTGGTACGCAGCGGCTTCGTGCGCGGCTCCTGCGGGAGTGAATCGGCGACGGACGACGCAAGTGCGGCCCCAGTTGGCGTCGTCTGTCGCCGATTCGTGACGAGCGCGCGCGGCCGGGTGTCAGTGGCGGTAGACCTGGACCTCGGTCGCCTTGACCACGAAGTGCACCGGGGAGCCGGGGGCGAGGCCGAGGTCGGCGACGGCGGCGGGGGTGACCTCGGCGCTGAGGTCACCGGCCCGCACCCGCACCCGGTCGCCCGAGGGGTGCAGGTCGGAGACCCGGACGGCAAGCACGTTGCGTGGGCTGCCGGCGGGTGCCTCCCGGTAGACCGCGACCGCGCTGGGACGGAAGACCGCCACCACCTCGTCCCCCGGGTGGGGCGCCGAGCCGACCACCTCGCCACCGAGGACCACCCCGGAGTCGGCGACGACGTGGTGCTCGCTCCAGGCTCCCCGCACCAGGTTCAGCCCGGCGATGCGTGCCGCGAAGCCGCTGCGTGGCCGGGCCAGCACCTGCGCCGCCGCGTCGATCTCGACCACCCGTCCGGCCTCGAGCACCGCGATCCGGTCGGCCAGCAGGGCCGCGTCGAGCACGTCGTGGGTGACGACCACGGCCGTACGCTCGGCGAGCACCTGCCGCAGCGTTTCGCGCACGTCCGGCGCCACCGCCACGTCGAGCGCGGCCAGCGGCTCGTCCAGCAGCAGCACGTCGGGCTCGGTCGCGAGCGCCCGCGCCACGGCGACGCGCTGGGCCTGTCCGCCGGAGAGCTCGGAGGGTCGGCGCTGGGCGAGGTCGGCGAGGCCGAGCCGCTCGAGCCACTCCAGCGCCGCCCGCTCTGCCGTACGCCGCCCGGTGCCGCGCGACCGGGGCCCGAAGGCGACGTTGTCGAGCGCGGTGAGGTGGGGGAAGAGCATCGGGTCCTGCGCGAGCAGCGCGACGCGGCGTCGGTGCGGCGGCACCCAGGTGCGCTCGTCGGTGAGCCGTCGCCCGGCGACCTCGACCGTGCCGTCGTCGGGTCGCAGCAGGCCGGCGATCACGGCGAGCAGGGTGGACTTGCCGGCGCCGTTGGGGCCGAGCACGGCGAGGGTCTCGCCGGTGGCGACCTCCAGGGTCACCTGGAGTCCTCGTTGGGCGAGGCTCGCGGTGCAGCTCAGGCTCACAGCGTCCCCCTGCCGCGTCGCGCCAGCGCCATGACCACGACGGCCACCACCACGAGGATCAGGGAGAGCGCGACGGCAGCGTCGGGGTCGGTCTCACGCTGCAGGTAGATCTCCAGCGGCAGCGTGCGGGTGACGCCCTGCAGGCTGCCGGCGAAGGTGATGGTCGCGCCGAACTCACCCAGCGCCCGGGCGAAGGAGAGCACCGCACCCGAGGCGAGACCGGGCAGCACCAGCGGCAGCGTGACGCGGCGCAGCACGGTGGTGGGGCCCGCCCCGAGCGACGCGGCGACGACCTCGTAGCCCTCACCCGCCGTCCGCAGCGCCCCCTCCAGGCTGACCACCAGGAACGGCAGCGAGACGAAGGTCTGGGCCAGCACCACGGCGGTGGTGGAGAACGCGATCTGCCAGCCCAGCAGCTCGAAGCTCTCGCCCAGCAGGCCCCGGCGCCCGAAGGTGTAGAGCAGTGCGATGCCGCCCACGACCGGCGGCAGCACCAGCGGCAGCAGCACCAGGGAGCGCAGCAGCCCCTGGCCGGGGAACGTCGTGCGCGCGAGCACCAGCGCCATCGGCACTCCGAGCAGCACGCAGGCGAGGGTGCTGGCGCCGGCGGTGCGCAGGCTGAGCACGAGCGCGGCTCGCGAGGACTCGGAGGTGACCAGCGACCAGAACGAGGACCACTCGACGCGGCTCACGATCGCGACCAGCGGCACCAGCAGGAACACCGTCCCGAGCAGCGCCGGCGCCAGCACCCAGCGGGGCACCGCGACGGTCCGGGCGCCCGGGCTCACGACGCGGTCATGGGGAGGTCCCGGGGGCGGCGAACCCCAGGTCGGCGAGCACCTCGCGCCCGCGCGAGCTCATCACGAGGTCGACGAACTCCTGGGCGAGGTCGGGCTGGTCGGCGTCGGCGACCGTGGCGACGGGGTAGGTGTTGACGACCTCGTCGGCCCCCTCGGCGTCGACGCCCAGGACGTCGTCGCCGGCGGCGGCCACGTCGGTGACGTAGACCAGCCCGGCGTCGGCCTCGCCGGAGGAGACCTTGGTGAGCACGTCGGTGACCGACTGCTCCTCGCTGACCGGGGTGAGGGCCAGGTCCTGCTGCTCGGCCAGCCGTGCCGCGGCGGCGCCGCACGGGACCACCGGCGCGCAGGTCACCAGGCGTACGTCGTCACGCGCCAGGTCGGCGAGACCGGTCACGTCGGCGGGGTTGCCGGGCGGGACGGCGATCTGGAGGGTGTTGGCGGCGAAGTCGTGCGGCTCGTCGACCAGGTCGGCGGCGACGAGCCCGGCCATCGTCGCCTCGTCCGCGGAGGCGAAGACGTCGGCCGGCGCGCCCTGGTCGATCTGGGCGGCGAGGTCGGAGGAGCCGCCGAAGGTCAGCCGCACCCGGACGCCGTCGTGCTCCTGCTCGAAGTCCTGGGCGAGCTGCTCGAAGCCGGTGGTCAGCGAGGAGGCGGCGTAGACCGTCAGCACCGGCTGCGAGCCCGAGTCGCCTCCCGAGCAGCTCGCGGCCAGCAGCGTGAGCGCAGCCAGAGCGGTCAGGCCGAGCGCGAGTCGCGTCACGACGCCGTCTCCACGATCACCGTGGTGGCCTTGACCACGGCCACGGCCACGGACCCGCGCTCGAGTCCCAGCTGCTCGACCGCCTCGCGGCTCATCAGCGAGACCACCCGGAAGGGGCCGCACTGCAGCTCCACCTGCGCCATCACGGCGTCGGTGCGGACCTCGGTCACCAGTCCGACCATGCGGTTGCGGGCCGAGCTGGCGGTGCCGCCGGGGACCGCCGGCGGCGAGGCCTGCTCACGCGCGACCAGCGCCACGTCGTAGCCGTCGACGACCTGGCGGCCCGCCTCGTCGTGCCCGGCGGTGAGCAGTCCTCGGTCGACCCAGCGTCGCACCGTGTCGTCGCTGACCCCGAGGTACGTCGCGGCGTCGCGGATCCTCATGTGCGGCATGAGGCGATGCTAGCAACCGCACCTGCGGAGGGACTGCTCAGACGTCGAGGCGTTCTCGCAGCCGCAGCGCGTCGTGCGGAGCGTGCCCCTTGGCGTCGTTGTCGAAGTAGACATGGACGTCGGAGGTCTCGCTCCAGCCCCGGATCTGCTCGGCCCACCGCTCCAGTGACTCCTCGGTGTAGCCGCTGGCGTAGAGCTCGGTGTCCCCGTGCAGGCGGACGTAGGTGAGGTCGCTGGTCTGCGCCTGCGCCATCGGCCACCGCCCCGCGGTCTCGGCGACCACACAGCCGACGTCGTGCTCGCGCAGCAGCGCGAAGCACTCCTCGGTGCAGTAGGTCTCGCTGCGGAACTCCAGCGCGTGACGCAGCGGCCGGTCGTGGTCGGTCTCGGTCAGGGCTCGGTCCTCGGAGACCTTGTCGTCGTGCTGCGCCGCGAGAGCCGCTGCGGCGCTGCTGCTGCGCGGCAGCTGGGCGAAGAAGCTCTCGAGCCGGTCGCGGTCGTAGGGCAGGTTCTCCGGCAGCTGCCACAGCACCGGCCCGAGCTTCGCGCCCAGCGCGAGGACGCCGGAGGCGAAGAAGTTGGCCAGCGGCACCTCCACGTCCCGCAGCTTCTTCATGTGGGTGATGAAGCGCCCGCCCTTGAGCGCGAAGACGAAGTCGTCCGGGGTCTGCTCGTTCCAGGTGCGGTACGACGAGGGACGCTGCAGGGAGTAGAACGAGCCGTTGATCTCGATCGAGCTGAACCGGTGCGCCGCGTAGACCAGCTCCTCGCGGCGGGGCAGGTCGTCGGGGTAGAAGTCACCCCGCCAGCCGTCGTAGGTCCACCCCGAGATGCCGACCCGGATCTCACCCATGTCCCGATGGTGCCACGCTCAGCGCAGCGCCCCGGAGGGCTCGGCCTCCCGACGTACGGCGGGTGCGGACCGCTGCCGGCGGTCGCGAACGACCGACACGCCGAGGACCACCAGCGCCGCGATCCAGAGGTTGAGCTCGGTCAGGACCCAGTGGTCGCCGTCGACGACGGCGTGCGCGGCGGAGTCGATCAGACCGACGACCACGAACAGCCCGAGCACCACGGCGACGCCGACCGCGGAGCGGACCCACCAGGCGCGGCGTGGCGTCGCGCAGACGGCCAGCGTCACCACAGCGACGACACAGCTGGTCAGCCCCAGGAAGAACAGGGGGTTCTCGGCAGGACTGCGGCCGAGGCCACCGGCGGCGCCGATGGCGACGGCCTTGGCGGCCCAGAAGACCGCGGCGAGGACAGATGCGATGACAGCGATGCGTGAGGTGTTCATGGCCCCAGCCTCTGGTGGCGCGGCGCGGGGCACGTCCCTCGCGAGAGTGATGCTCGGTGATCCTGCGCTCGCCTAACCTGGCGCTGTGAGCCTGAGTCCCGCCCACCGCGCCACCGCGTCCCTGGCGCTGCTGGTGGGGCTCGTCGGCGTGCAGCTGGCCGACGCGGTGCGCGAGGGTCCGCTGGTCAGCAGCGCGCCGCTCATGCTCGGCACCGTGCTCGCCGGCTACGTCGTCGGCATCACCACCCGCCCGTGGGTCGCCGCCCCCGTGGTGATCCTGGCCGCGGCGACGCTCACCTGGGCGTTCCAGATCGAGGATCCCGAGGCCTATCCCGTGCTCGACGACTTCGTCTTCGCACTGCTCGTGGTGGGGGCGCCGGCCCTGGCCGGCGCCGCGCTGCGACTACGGGCGGAACAGGTGCGCGAGCTCGACCGGGTCGCCGCCCTGCTCACCGAGCAGCGCGCCGCGCAGGTGCGAGCGGCGCAGCTGGAGGAGCGAGGGCGGCTGGAGGCCCGGCTCCACCACGGCTTCGGGGAGCAGGTCGCCGGCATCGTGATGCGGGCGGAGAGCGCCCGGGACGCCGAGCAGGCAGACGCCAGAGCGGCGCTGGCGGAGGTGGAGGATGCGGCGCGACAGAGCCTGGACCGGCTCCGGGCCGCGCTGCGCGCCGTCGACGACGAGGCCGCGACGCCCCCACCAGTACCTCCCGCCGAGGAGCCCCGGACCGAGTCGATGGTCGGCCTGCCCGACGTCGCGCTCGCGTTGGCCTGCGGGCTCGCGGTGGCCGTGGAAGCCGTGGTCTCCCCGCACGCGCGCGGACCGGAGGTGCTCAATGTCGTTGCCGGCCTGGCCGCCGGCGCCGCCCTCGTCGTACGACGCCGGCGCCCGCTGCTCGCCATCGCGACCAGCTTCTCGGCGACGGCGGTGCTGGCCGCCTGGCTCACCCCGCCGACGCTGATGGTGACCCCGATCCTGGTCCTCCTGGTCTGTGGCTACACCGTCGGTGCGCAGCTGCGCGGCCTCGGCCGGGTGTGGGGTCTGCTGCTGCTGGCGGTGGGGCTGGTGTCGGACTACGTCCTGGCAGAGCCGGGCTCGCGCGACCCGGAGGGCGCCGGCCCCACCACGGTCATCGTCGCGCTCGCGGTGGCACTCGGGCTCGTCGGCGCCGGGTGGGCCGAGCGCGCGCAGCGCCGGCGCGCCGGCGTCGCGGAGCTGGAGCGCGGGCTGGAGGTGGAGGTCGGGCTGGCGGTCGCCGAGCAGCGTGAGCGCCTGGCTGGCGAGCTGCACGACACCGTGGCCCACGCGATGACCGTGATCTGCCTGCAGGCCTCCGCCGGGCAGGTCGAGCCCGACCCGCAGCGGGTCGACACCATCCTGGCCACGGCCCGGGCCGGGCTCGCGGCGCTGCGCACGGGGCTGGACAACCTGGAGGACTCCTCCGAGCTCAGCGTCGCCGCGCTCACCGCCCAGGCCCGTCGGGCCGGGCTGCGCCCGCAGGTCCACGTCACCGGGCGGCTCGACGACCTGACGCTCGACGCCCGGCGGATCGCCGTACGCGTGGCGCGGGAGGCGGTCACCAATGCCGCGCGCTACGCGCCGGGAGCCGAGCTGGTGGTCGAGGTCGAGGTCGGCGGGCAGCTGCGGCTGCTGGTGCGAGACCGGGGCGCTGCAGCGGACACGTCGTGGCGGCACGGGGCGGGCTCCGGCCTGCGCGGGCTCGCCCAGGAGGCGCAGCGGGCCGGGGGCGAGCTCCGGTGGGGTGCGGCCGGCGCGGGCTTCGAGGTCGAGCTGCGCGTGCCCCTGGTCGAGGTGCTGGTGTGACGCAACCGTGCACCGTCGTGCTCGCCGACGACCAGGACCTGGTGCGCGCGGGGCTCCGCGTGATCCTGGACGCCGCCTCCGGGATCGAGGTCGTGGGGGAGGCCGGCGACGGGGTCGAGGCGGTCGCCCTGACCCGGCGGCTGAGCCCTGACGTGGTGCTCATGGACATCCGGATGCCCGGGCTCGACGGGATCGCCGCCACCCGCCAGATCACGCAGGCGACCAGCAGCCGGGTGGTGATGCTGACCACCTTCGACAAGTCGCAGCTGGTCTACGACTCGCTGGTGGCCGGGGCCAGCGGCTTCCTGCTCAAGGACGTCCCCCGTGAGCAGCTGGTGGCCGGTGTGCACGCGGCGGCGCGCGGCGAGGAGCTGCTGGCCCCGCGAATCACCCGACGGCTGATCGAGGAGTTCACCCGCAGCGCCCGCACCTCGCCGCCGGCGGGGTACGAGCACCTGACCGAGCGCGAGCGCGAGGTGCTGGTCCTCGTCGCCCGCGGCCTGTCCAACGCAGAGATCGCCGCCCACCTCGTGGTGTCGATCGAGACGGTCAAGACCCACGTGGCCCGCGTGCTGGCCAAGCTCGGCCTGCGCGATCGGGTGCAAGCAGTGGTGACGGCCTACGAGTCCGGGCTGGTGCGGGCTGGGGAGACGCAGACCTGAGCCCGCCGCAGCTCAGGGGGTGAGCACCACCGTCAGGCAGTCGTCGTCCTTCTTCTGGAAGACGTCCCCGAGACGGTCACTGCCGCAGGACCAACCAGCGGTTGTCGTGGGCGCCGGAAGGGTAGGTCCGCCGCATGGAACACGAAGCGGTGGAGCCCGACCAGGGCAGTCCGGTCTGCGCGGTCTTCGGCGGCTCACGCGGTCTGGGCCTCCTGATCGCCCGCGAGCTCGTGGGCCGAGGTCACCGCGTCGTCATCCTGGCGCGCGACGAGGACGAGCTGGCTCGCGGCGCCGCACAGCTGCCGGGCGCTCCCGAGGGGGACGGCGTGCTCACCATGCGGTGCGACGTCTCCGAGCGCCACGACGTGGGGGAGTCGGTCGGGCGGATCGAGCGGGAGGTCGGGCCGCTGCACGCGGTCTTCGTGGTCGCCGGCGTGATCCAGGCGGGCCCCGCCGAGGCGATGGCGATCGACGACTACGTCGAGGCGATCGGGACCATGACCCTGGGGCCGGTCCACGTCGCGCTGACGGCGTTGCCGCACCTGCGCCGACGCGGACACGGGCACATCGGCATCATCGCCTCGGTCGGTGGCGAGGTCTCCCCGCCGCACCTGCTGCCCTACGCCACGGCGAAGTTCGGGGCTGTCGGCTTCTCCGACGGCCTGGTCGCCGCCCTGCAGGGAAGCGGGGTGAGCGCCACCACCGTCGTGCCCGGCCTGATGCGCACCGGCTCGCACGTGATGGCCGAGCTCGTCGGGCAGCCCGACAAGGAGTTCTCGTGGTTCGCCCCCGGCGCCTCGCTGCCGGGGATCAGTGTCGATGCCGAGCGCGCTGCTCGTCGCATCGTCGACGGCGTGCTCGCCGGCCGCGCCAGGGTCACGCTCACCCCGCTGGCCTGGCTCGCGATCCGGGCGCGAGGCCTGGCGCCGGGCACCACCGCTCGGGCCTCGGGGTTGGTGGACTCGGTGCTGCCCGGACCCGGCGGGCGGGAGCGAGCCAGGGGCGTGGAGGTCGAGGGCGGGCGCGGGCGACTGGTCAGGGCCCTGACCGTGCTCGGCGACCGCGCCCGGCGCCGTACGAACGAGCCGTGAGCAGGGTGGCCACCGGTGGCTACGGTTGGGGCGGGTAGGGGTTCGCCTTCAGGAGCTGGGCCAGGTGCACTGCGTTGCGCGCCACGGCTGCGTTGGTCGAGGCGGTCTTCTCGGGGGCCCTGTCGTGGTCGTTGTAGTCCACGCCCTGCATCGCCTCGCCCACCCAGTAGGTGCCGCAGTTCGGTGGCGCCGAGAACCCCACGTCGTTGAGACCCTGCAGGCACTGGGCGACCGCGTTGTGGGCGCCGTCCTCGTTGCCCACCACGGCGACGGCCGCGACCTTGCCGAAGGTCAGCAGCCGGCCCTCGTCGTCGGTCTCGGAGATCTCGGCGTCGAGCCGCTCGAGCACCATGCGGCACACCGACGACGGGTTGCCCAGCCAGATCGGGGTGGCCAGCACCAGGATGTCCGCGGCGAGCACCTTCTCGCGGATCTGCGGCCACTCGTCACCCTCGCCCTCGTCGGTGCTGACGCCGAAGCTGACGTGGTGGTCGACGATCCTCACCACCTCGCCCTGGACCTCGCCGTCGGCCTGGGCGCGGATCTGGTCCAGGACCTGCGAGCCGATGAGCTGCGCGCTCGAGGGGGCGGGGGACTGCTTCAGCGTGCACACCAGGACCAGGGCGTTGAGATCTGCCATGGCCGCGAGGTACCCGAATGCCCTCGCGGCAACCGGTCGGACCGGCACCAGCCTGGTTCAGCCCGGGTCGACGACCAGGTCGATGTCGACCATCAGCTCGTCGGCGACCTGCTCCAGCGCCGCCCGCAGCGCCGCGGTGTCGGCAGCGGCGGCGCCGGCGGCCCCGGCGGTGAGCACGGCGTGCCCCTCGAAGAGCAGGCCGCCGGCCATCGGTGCCTCGGCGACCTGGGTGCCGAGCTCCTCGATGCTGACGCCGTGCTCGGAGAGCAGCGAGGAGATCTCCGCGACGATGCCGGGCCGGTCGGCGCCGACCACGGAGAGCACGAGCCGTTGGGTGGGTCTCGGCGCCGGGGCATCGGTGCGGGCGACGCTCACGACGAGACCGTGCGCCCCGAGCCGTTCGAGGTCGGCGAGCAGCCCCTCCTCGACGCCGGGCGGGACCGCGACCTCGACGATGCCGGCGAACTTGCCGGCCAGGCGCGCCATCTGGCTTCGCTCCCAGCTCGCCCCGTGCGTACTGAGTGCGGTCGACAGCGCCGAGACCAGCCCGGGCCGGTCGTCACCGATGGCGGTCAGCACCCACGTGTCCATGGGGGCAGTTTCCCAGGGTCTGTAGGCGAACTGCCACTTCCCTCGAGAAGCACCTCGTGGGAAGTGGCAGTTTCTCGACAGACCTTGGGAAACCGGACCGGCCCTCACCGCACTCGGCGGCGGTCGTCGGGCAGGCGCAGCGTGCGCTGGGTGCGGTCCAGGTGAGACAGCAGCGGGAGGGCGACGCGGCGCGAGGTGCCGAGGGCCTGGCGGGCCTGCGAGGTCGTGAACGGCTGGTCCAGCGCAGCCAGGCGGCGCACCGCCTCGTCGGGGGCGGAGGGCAGCAGCACCACCGAGCTGCCCACGTGCAGCAGCTCACCGCGGCGGTGCAGCGCGGTCACGGCGGCGGCGTCGAGACCCAGCTCGGTCAGCCGACCGGCGTCGGGGGCCGCGAACGGAGCCTGCGCGAGGTCCTCGCGCAGCTGCGCCACGGCCGCTGCGAGCTCGGTCGGGAGTGCCCCGGAGCCCGCACGGCGCACCCGGCCCGCTTCGAGCCGCAGCGGCTCGGTGACCAGGGCAGGCACGACGGCGGCCGGTACGCCGAGGGCGCGGGCCGCCGCGTCCACGGCGATGCCGTCGTCGGGCACCAGGCCGGGGAAGCGACGACGGGCCCGGCCGGCGCGCTCCGCGGAGACCAGCCACCCGTCGGCCGTGACGGCGCCCTCGGGGGGCGGGCCGTCGACGCCGAGCAGGTCCAGGGTGCGCTGCTCCACGACCCCGCGCGAGCCCACCAGGTCGGTCGTGGTTCCGTGCCACCGTGACAGCTCGGTCGCGCGGTCCTGGGCGGCGCCGCGGCGACGCAACGGCGCGGGGTCGCAGTCCAGCACCCGGGCGCCCCACAGCGTGCGGGCGCCCGGGTCGCGCAGCACCGCGCGGTCGCCGATGCGCAACGGCACCGGGTGGGGCAGGCGCAGTCGGGCGTGGTGCTCACCCAGGGGCCTGGCCTGCACCGAGACCGCCGCGGAGCCGACGTGCAGCAGCGGCTCGCGCGGGAGGGAGGCCCCGGGGCCGGAGAGGGCGACGTCGACGACCTCGCTCCAGGCGAAGGCGCCCGGGGTGAGGACGACGTCCCCGGGGCCCAGGCCGTCGAGTCCTGGCCCGGTCAGCGCCAGCGCGGCGCGGGCGGTGCCATGGACCTGCGCGCGCTGCCGGCCGAGGGACTCCAGCCCGCGGACCCTCACCTCGCCGTGCGCGGTCACCAGCCGGTCACCCACCTCGACCGCACCGGCCGGCAGGGTGCCGGTCACCACCGTCCCGACGCCTCGCACGTGGAAGCGCCGGTCGACCCACAGTCGCACCGGGGAGGCCGGGTCGGGGGGCGGCACCGCGCCGAGCACCTCCTCGAGCCTCGTACGCAGCGTGGTGAGCCCCTCGCCGGTGAGACCGCTGACGGGGACGACCGGGGCGCCGGCGAGCGAGGTGGCGCCGACCTCGCGGGCGACGCGATCGCAGGCGGGGCCGGGGTCGGCGAGGTCGCTGCGGGTCACCGCCACCAGTCCGTGTCGCACTCCCAGCGCGTCGAGCGCCGCGAGGTGCTCGGCGGCCTGCGGCATCCACGGGTCGTCGGCGGCGACGACGAGCATCGCGACCGGCACCGGGCCGAGGCCGCTCAGCGTGGTGGTCAGGAAGCGCTCGTGCCCCGGGACGTCCACGAACGCGATCTCACCGCTCGGCCCCTCGGTCCAGCAGTAGCCGAGCTGGATGGACAGACCGCGGGCCCGCTCCTCGGCCAAGCGGTCCGGGTCCTGGCCGGTGAGGGCGCGCACCAGGGTCGACTTGCCGTGGTCGACGTGCCCGGCAGTGGCGACGACGTGCACCTCAGGTCGGACCCGTGCCGGCGGCCCCGGCCACCCGTCGTACGGCGGCCGCGAGGTCGGCGTCCTGCTCGGGAGGCACGGCGAGGAGATCGAGGTGCAGCCGCTCGTGCTGCACCCGGCCGACGACGGCGGGCGATCCGAGGCGCAACGGCTCGGCCCACGTCGCGGGGACGACGACGGCGGCGCTGGGCAGCTCGACGCCCGGTGCTCCGCCACCTCCGACGGCGGCGCGGGTGGCGACGGCCTCGGCGTCGGCGCCGATCGCCTCGGCGACCCGGGCTGCGCGGGCGAGCAGCGCGCCGGGGTCTGCCTCGAGAGCCAGGGCGACGGGCGTGGCCGGGCCGACCAGCGTCGCCTCCAACGCGGCGAGGGTCAGCTTGTCCACGCGCAGCGCGCGGGCCATCGGGTGTCGGCGCAGCCGCTCGACCAGCCGCTCCTCACCGAGCACCAGCCCGCACTGCGGCCCGCCGAGCAGCTTGTCGCCGGAGGCGGTCACGAGCGCGGCGCCGGCGCGCAGGGTGCTCGCCGCGTCGGGCTCCTCGGGAAGCCGGGGGTGCGGGGCCAGCAGGCCCGACCCGATGTCGGCCACGACCGGCACCGACAGCCCTGCCAGCTCGTGCACGTCGACGGACGCCGTGAACCCCTCGACCCGGAAGTTCGACGGGTGCACCTTGAGCACGAAGCCGGTCTCCGGTCCGACCGCCGCGGCGTAGTCGCCCCGCGAGACCCGGTTGGTGGTGCCGACCTCGCGCAGCCTCGCGCCGAAGGACTCCACGAGCTCGGGGATGCGGAAGCCGTCGCCGATCTCCACCATCTCGCCGCGCGCGATGACGACCTCGCGCCCGGCAGCCAGCACCGCGGTGGCCAGGCCCAGGGCTGCTGCGCCGTTGTTGACCACGTGGACCCCGCCGGCGTCGGGGACGGCGGCACGCAGTGCCCGCGACGCCCCGGCGCCGCGGCGGCCGCGCTGACCGCTGCGCAGGTCGAGCTCGACGTCGGTGGACCCGGCGGCCAGCGCGAGCGCGTCCACGGCCGCCCCCGACAGCGGCGCGCGGCCCAGGTTGGTGTGGACCAGGACGCCGGTCGCGTTGATCACCGGGTGCAGCGAGGCCGACGACTCGGGCAGGCGCGCCAGCACCTCCTCGCAGACCTCCTCGGGCGCGAGGTCACCGGCGCGGCAGCGCGCGAGCGCGGCCACGACGTCGGCCTTCACCCGCGCGCGGCCGAGCCGGCGGCGGGCGTCGGCGAGCCGGGGGTCGTCGAGCACCACGTCGGTGCGCGGCGTACGGCGTCGCCGGTCGCTGCGTCCGTCGACCTCGCCGGCCACCTGGCTCACCCGGCCTCGGGGTCGAAGCTCGCCATCCGCTCGACGGCCTCGCGGAGCCGCGCCGGCGCGGACCCCATGTTGAGCCGCACGAAGCCTGCCCCCTGGTCGCCGAACGCGAGACCCGGGCTCAGCGCGACCTGGCACTGCTCGATGAGCGCGCGGGCGGGGTCCTCGCCCCAGCCCGCCGGGGCGACGTCGAGCCAGGCCAGGTAGCTCGACTCCGGCGCCTGGTAGCCGACGTCGGGCAGCTGCTCGGCGAGCAGCTCGGCGACGAGGCGCCGGTTGCTGTCGAGCGCCGCGCGCAGGTCGTCGAGCCAGGCCTCGCTCTCCGCGTACGCCGCGGTGCTGGCGATGACACCGAAGCTGCCCGCCCGCCACGGCAGCTCGGGCGGCAGACCGTCGTGCACCCGCGCCGGGCTCCCCTCGGGGCAGGCGCACACGACCAGTGCGCACTTCAGCCCGGCGAGGTTCCAGGCCTTGCTCGCAGAGTGGACCGCGATGCCGTGGCTGCGTGCGGTGTCGTCGAGGTCGAGGTACGGGGTGAAGGTCGAGCCGCTCAGCGCGAGCGGTGCGTGGATCTCGTCAGCGACCACCGTGACGCCGTACTGCTCGGCCAGGTCCGCCAGCCGGGTCAGCTCCTCGCGGGTGTGCACGCGCCCCACCGGGTTGTGGGGGTTGCACAGCAGGTAGGCGCGGGCACCCCGCTCGAAGGCCCGCTCGATGGCCTCGAAGTCGAGCCGCCAGCCGTGCTCGCCACGGGCGAGCGGGGCCTGCACCACCTGGCAGCCGGCCTCGAGCGCCCACTCGAAGAACGGGGGGTAGACCGGTGGGCTGATGCAGATCTTGTCTCCGGGCCGGGCGAAGGCGCGCAGCACCTCCACCATCGCCACGCCGACGTCCGGGGCGAGGGTGACGGTGTCGGGGGAGACGCTCCACGACCAGCGCCGCTTGGCGAACTCGGTGAAGACCTCGGGCAGGTCGTTGCCCGGGTCGGTGTAGCCGGTGTCGGAGATCGAGACCGCGCGGTGCAGGGCGTCGTTGATCGCCGGCGCCAGCACGACGTCCATCTCCGCCACCCACATCGGGAGCACGTCGGGGCCGTAGACGCGGTACTTCGCCGAGCGACGTGAGGCGAGCTGCTGCGGGGAGGCCCACAGTGGATGCGTGCTCATCGACCCCCCCTTGGCTATCGACTCGGCTCGGACTGTGCTCCTGGGATGCTGCTGGCGGAGGCGGACGGGAATCGAACCCGCCGGACCCGGATCCCGGGTCCCCACGGTTTTGAGGACCGCGCCCGTCACCAGACGAGGTACGCCTCCACGGGCAACTCTAGGTCCGGAGTCAACGGGGCACATCGCCCGCTCGGGTGGTCCGCTGCGAGATCATGGGGCCCTGCCTTGTCCCAGCGACGTGCGCGGGATAGAACGTGGTGGTCACAGAGTCAGGCAGTCCGGCCGCTGAGAGCAGGGAGGTCGAGGGTGGCCATCGCACCCCGGTCGTCGAACGGAGCGCTTCCCCAGCGCCTGACCCAGTACGCCGCCGGAGGCGGCTGTGCCTGCAAGGTGCCGATCGGCGAGCTCGAGCGGGTGCTGGCCGGCTTCGCCTCGCCGCCGGCCTCCGAGGACCTGATCGTCGGGCTCGACCACGGCGACGACGGGGCCGTGGTGCGCATCGACGCGGAGCGGGCGGTCATCGCGACGACCGACTTCTTCACCCCGGTGGTCGACGATCTCTACGACTGGGGTCGGATCGCGGCCGCGAACGCGCTCTCCGACGTCTACGCCATGGGCGGTGAGCCGCTGGTGGCCCTCAACCTGCTCGCGTGGCCGCTGGACCTGCTGCCCTTCGACCTGGCTGCCGAGGTGCTCCGGGGCGGCGCCGCGGTCTGCGCCGAAGCGGGGTGCCACCTGGCCGGTGGCCACAGCATCGACGACAAGGAGCCGAAGTACGGGCTCGCGGTCACCGGCACCGCCGACCCCGACCGGCTGCTGCGCAACGACGCCGGCGAGCCCGGGCTGCCGCTGACGCTGACCAAGCCGCTGGGGCTCGGCATCCTCAACAACCGCGGCAAGGCGACCGGGGAGTGGCCCGAGGAGGCGATCGAGGTGATGACGAGGCTGAACCGCGACGCCGCACGTGCCGCGGTGGGCGCGGGGCTGCGGTGCGCCACCGACGTCACCGGGTTCGGGCTGCTCGGCCACCTGGCCAAGCTGTGTCGCGCCAGCGGGGTGGGGGCGGTGGTCGAGAGCAGCGCGGTCCCCGTGCTCGAGCAGGCGCGCTCGGCTCTCGCCGAGGGGCACGTGCCGGGCGGGTCCCGGCGCAACCTCGCCTGGGTGGAGTCGACCCAGCGGCTGGAGTCCGAGGTCCCTCGCGAGGAGCTGCTGCTGCTCGCCGACGCGCAGACCTCCGGCGGCCTGCTCGTCGTCGGCGAGCTGCCCGGTCACCCGGTGATCGGCGAGCTCACCCAGACGCGGGGCATCAGGGTCCGCTAGCTCGGCCTCTCAGTAGGGCAGAGGCGTCAGGCGAGCCAGTCGCCGTTGCACACGGGGCCGCTTGCCCAGCAGGTTGCGCAGCTGGTGGGGATCGCGTCGGCGGTCGTAGAGCTCGTTGCGCCGGCCGAGCCAGCGCACGAAGGTCCACCGGGACGAGCGGGTGCCTCGCCAGGAGAAGTGTTGGGTGCGGTCGTCCGACCCCGCCTGGATCAGCATGTTCTCCCACCCTGCGTCGAGGGTGAAGAGGTCGGCCCGACCGTCGACCTCTCGAGCGGGGGTGGCGCCGGCGAGCTGCGCGATCGAGGGAGCGAGGTCGACGAACATCGCCTGCTTCGACGAGCGACCGTGCGGCAGGCCCGGGCCGCGAGCCAGCAGGGGGACCCGGAGCACCTCCTCCCAGGGCAGGTTCTTGCCCTTGGCGCGGTGCTCGCCCAGCGCGAATCCGTTGTCGGAGGTGAAGATGACCACGGTGTCGTGCAGCTCTCCGGTCTCCTGGAGGGCCTGGTGGAGATCGCGGATCCCCTCGTCGATGGACTGCAGGGACTCGATGCGCTTGCGCCAGGTCTGGGCGAAGACGCGCTTCTTGTGACCGGTGTACCGGAACGACGGCTTCCTCTGGTACGGCGGCGCGATCCCGGCGAAGTCGCCGTCGTGCCGCTCGGCCGGGACGACGCGTCCCCACCTGGTCCCGGCGGCGTCGGTCATCGCGTGCGGGGCGAGGTAGGAGGCCCAGAGGAAGAACGGGGCGCCCTTCTCGCTGAACTCGCTGACCTGCTCGATCGTGCCGGCGGTCACCCCGTCGTTGGTGTGCATCCCGGGCTGGACCGGATCCCCGTCGTTCCAGTCGGTCCAGTCGTAGGGCGAGTACAGCAGCCCGTCCCAGGCGTTGAAGTGGTCCCATCCGCCCGGCACCGCTGAGCCTTCGATGCCGCTCCAGAAGTTGAGGTACTTGCCGACGAAGCCGGTGCGGTAGCCGGCGTCGTGCAGCCACGACGCCACCGTGTTGTCAGGAGCGATGAGCGCCGGGTTGCCGCCGAAGGGGCCCTTGTTGTGGAAGACGCCGTTGTTCTGCGCGAACTGCCCGGTCAGCAGCTGTGCCCGGGCAGGGCAGCACAGTGGGTGGTTGCTGATGAACTGCTGCAGCCTGAACTGGCTCAGCAGCTCTCGTGTGTGCGGCATCCACCGCAGGTCGTCCAGCCGCATGTCGTCGGCGGTGATGAGCACGATGTTGGGGCGCGGCTCCTCCGCCCGAGCCGCGTTCGGCAGCGGCACCAGCAGGGCGGTGACCACGGCGGCCACCAGCCCCCCCGAGAATTTGTGCATGTCGTCGTCCCTCCACGAGCCCGAGTTCGTGGACCGAAGAGCACCGCGACACCGGTGACCAGCAAGGTGGATGCCCCCCGCCCCTCCATCGAGGGTAGAAACGATCTGCGGTGAATTGGGCTGGTTCGGCAAATCTCGTGGGACCCGCTCTGGACCGGTGGTCAGTCGTGCGCGACCTGCAGGATGCCCAGGCACATCTCGTCGACGGTCCCCTCGCCCCACACGACGTAGCGGTCGAGGCGGCCCTCGCCCTCGAATGCGATCGCCTGGTCACGCGCCGCCTGGGAGTGACGACAGGTCACCCGCACTGTGTCGCCGGCCTCGAGCCGCAGCGGCGTGACCGGGCGTGAGCCCTGGTTGTCGAAGTCCCACTGCTTGATCTCCAGCAGGGTCCGCTCGTCGGGCTCGCCGGGGTTGACCTCGATCCGCACCTGCTTGCCCAGCAGGTGCATGTGGCCGGCGACGCCGAGCACCGTGGTCGGCCCGGAGATCCGCCGGTCGCAGTGACTGGTCGGGCCGGGCTCGATCTCGCTGCCGCAGAGGATGTGCAGCCAGTTGGCGCTGCCGGCGTAGCCCACGCGCTCGGCGACGTCCTCCAGCGCGGCGTCGCGGTCGCACAGCTCGCTGTCGTCGCGACCGGGGCGGCAGGGGAGCTCGACGGGGGCCGGCATGAGCATGGTGCTGATCGGCGTCAGGTCCCGGGTCGCGGGGGCGACCCGGAGCCTGGTCGCCGAGACGTCCTCGCCCTCGCCGGCGAGCAGGCTGTAGTGGACCTGCATGACGATGCGAGACCCCGCCTCGAGCGGGTTGCCGTACCCGGCGCGGATCACCGACTCCTGACCGCCGGGCGCCCAGGCGCCCAGCCACGGGGCGTCGTCCAGGCTCCCGGCGCCGGTGCCCAGCCCGGTGTCGCCGAAGCAGGTCCAGCCCTGGCCGTCGGTGACCTTGTCCATCTGCTCGGCCTGCGCGACCTCCTGCGGCGGGACCCGGAACAGGATGACGTGGTGCACAACCCGCGAGTTGCCGGGCGTCACGTCGGTGCCGGTGACGAAGGCGTCCTCCTCGAGGCCGGGGTCGAGCAGGAAGCAGCGGTAGTCGTCGCTGGCCGATCCGGTCGGCGGGGCCGGGGTGTAGGGCTCGGGCATCTCGAGGGTGATCCGCCGCTCGCCGGCCCGCAGGGGCAGGTCGCCGGGCGCGTCGGCCTCGGCGGCAGCGTGGCGCTCGGCCTCCGCGCGCACCTGCGCCTCGGTGTCCGCGTCACCGACGGGTGGGCCCGAGCGACCCCCCGAGCCCTCGCCCGTCGCGCGCGCCGTGGCCCAGGCGCCGGCGATCAGCAGCACGCCGAGCAGCGCAGCGAGCAGCACGCGCCAGCGGGAGAGGAGCACGGGTGAATCGTACGTCCGGACCAAGTTGGTCACATGACCAACTGGGTCGGTCGGGCTATTGACCTGGCTCGGCGCACGGGGTGACGGTTCGGGCATGGAGAGAGCCCCCCACCCCCACCCCCGCCCCCGATCCCGACTACTCGCCGCGGTGAGCGCGATCGCCCTGCTGCTGGCCGCGATGGCCGGCCCGCTGGCCGGCGCGGCTGCCGCCAAGCCGAAGGGCCAGCCGCCCGGCGCGTCCGCGGCCGCCGACCCCGCACGCACCGTGAGGCTCATGACCCGCAACCTGTACCTGGGCGCGGACCTCACCCCGATCACGACCGCGCTCGCGCTGGACCCGCCGGACCAGGGCGCCGTCGTCGCGGCCGCCACCCAGACCTGGCAGGAGGTGGTCGCCTCCCACCCCGAGGAGCGGATGGCCGCGATCGCCGACGAGATCGTCGCAGCCAAGCCGGACGCGGTGGGCCTGCAGGAGGTCACCCGCTGGACGACCTACGACTTCAACCCGGGCACGGGGGAGTTCTCCGACCCGAGCGTGGCCTACGACTTCCTCGACCTGCTGCTCGACGAGCTCGCTGCGAGGGGCGTGACCTACCGCGAGGTCGCGGGGGCCACCGCCACCAACTTCACCTCGCCGCCGATTCCGATCGTCGCCGGGGCGCCGTACCCGACCCAGGGGGTGCAGCTGCTCGACCGCGACGTGATCATCGTGCGCGGCGGGGTGAAGACCAGCAACGCCCACCACGGGAACTACCAGACGATCCTCAAGCCACCGGCGTTCCCGCTGCCGGTGGACCGGGGCTGGGGCTCGGTCGACCTGCGCAGGAAGGTGGCGACCTTCCGCTTCGTCAACACCCACACCGAGGCCTTCGGGCCGGAGGACATCCGGATCGGGGAGGTGGCCGAGCTCTTGGCGGCGCAGGCTGCGATCGCCCAGCAGACCGGATCACTCCCGACCGTCTACGCCGGTGACTTCAACACCCCGGCGACCACCGGGGGTGCCTATCAGGCCCTGCTCGCCGGTGGCCTGACCGATCTGTGGCAGGTGGCCAGGCCCGGAGCCACGCCGGCCGAGAGCGCCACCTGCTGCCAGGACGCCGACCTGCGCAACGAGGTCTCCGACCTCACCACGCGCATCGACCTGCTCCTGGGCACCGAGGGGGTCAGCGCCACCTCCGCCGACCGGGTCGGTGACCAGCCGGTCGCGCTGCCGGGCGGCGTCCGGTGGGCCTCCGACCACGCCGGCGTCGTCGCCGACGTGGTGATCCCGCGCCGCTGAGGGGTCACAAGGCCGTTGTGTCGTCGATTCCAGCCACCTGGTGACTGGAATCGACGACACAGCCGGCTTGTCCACAGCTCGTCGACCGGCTCTCGCGCCGAGGCCGGGGGCGAGCCAGGATCGTCGGCGTGCACCAGCTCCGCGATCTGCTCGACCATCAGTCAGGTGTGGTAGCACGACGTCAGCTCCGTGCTCTGGGCCTCGCCGACCACGATGTGCGCAGACTCGTGCGCAACCGCCGACTCACGCCGGTCTTCCGCGGGATCTACGTCAACCACACCGGCCCGCTGACCTGGTCCAGCCGCGCCTGGGCGGCGGTCCTGCTCTATGAGGGGTCGGCCCTGTGCGGTCCGAGCGCGCTGAACCTGGCTGGTCTTCCGATTCACGTGGCGCTTCCGGCCGGCCGTAAGGGTGTGCCGGCCCGGGGCGTGGTGCTTCACCAGCAACGCAACCTCGAGGCGCGGGTGCAGTGGAACCGCAGCCCACCCCGACTCCGAGTCGAGGAGGCGGCGCTCGACGTCGCCGGAACAGCCAAGACCACCGGCGAGGCCGTCGGGGTCATCAGCGACGTGATCGCTCGACGTGCGAGCACACCGGCCCGGATCCTCGCCGCGCTGGACGGACGGGCCCGCACGCCGCGCGGCGCGGAACTTCGGCGCGTGATCACCGACGCGGCACTCGGCTCACACTCGGTGCTCGAGCGGGCGTACCTGGTCAAGGTCGAGCGCAATCACCGACTCCCGCAGGGGCGTCGGCAGGCGCGCGGGCAGATGGCCGACGGGACCCTGGTCTACCGCGACGTGCTGTACGAGGAGTGGGGGATCGTCGTGGAGCTGGACGGGCTGACCTGGCACGGCGATCCTGCGACTCGGGCTCGTGACATGCAGCGAGACCTCGCGGGAGCGGTGTCGGGTCTGACGACGCTGCGTCTGGGGTGGCGCCAGGTCGAGGACGACCCGTGCCGGACCGCCGCTCAGGTGGGGCTGGTCCTGGCGGGACGAGGTTGGCAAGGGTCTCCACGACCCTGCCGGGCCGGCTGTCTTGCCGTTGTGTCGTCGATTCCAGCCACCTGGTGACTGGAATCGACGACACAAGGCGCCATGCTGGGGCCATGACCTCCCCAGGCAAGGCGCCACCGAGCTGGTGGTGGCTGACGGGCCCCGTGCTGCTGATCGTCGGTTCGGTGGCGGTCTTCTTCGCGATGATCGTGTGGACCGTCAGCGACGTCGCCTCGATCGACGCGCAGGTGCCGGTCGACGGCGAGTCGCATTCCTACTCCGTGCCCACCGACGGCGACCGGATGCTGCTGGGCGATCCCGCCGTGACCGAGCAGGGGTGCGTGGTGCGCGACTCCGGCGGTGCGGTCATCGAGCAGGAGCCGATCTTCGGCGACTTCAGCACCACCCGGCGTGGGCAGGAGTTCAACGGGCTGACCCGGTTCGACCCCGGGGACGGGGAGATCACTGTGACCTGTGCCCGCTCCGGGCTCAGCACGGCCTCGGAGGAGGTGCTGATCGCGAAGGCCGTCGACGTGGGGAGCTTCGTGGCTCGCATCCTCGGCGCGATCCTGATCCCGCTGGTCATGGGGGGAGCGGGTCTGCTCTGGGCGATCATCCTGGTGGTGCTGATGGTGACCCGCCGCAGTCCTCCCACGCAGCAGCCCCCGACCTACTACCCCCCGCCACCTGGGCCCTAGGCAGGCGCTGCGGTCGGGTGGGCGCCCACGCCTCCTTGACGCACACCGCGTCGTACGTCCGCAGTGGTCGCCGCGCGCCGGGGCACGGACCCTGCGGTCAGCCCAGCGCGGCGAGCAGGCCGTCGAGGTCGCGCACGGTGAGGGTGGCGCCCGGGTGCTTGATCCGCTTGGTGGGGTCGATGCCGGGGACCGGGGTGTGGAACTGCACGCACACCCCGGCCTCGCCGTTGGTCGCGAAGCTCACGCCACGGTCGGAGAAGGACAGGTGGGGCGGCCCAGCGGTCTTGAGGAACGTGTAGGGCCCGCTGCGCTCGGTCGATGCGACGTTGGCGCGGGTGGTGCGCAGCGACCACGGGCCGTAGCGCACCAGGAGACCGTCGTCGTCCACCTCGACGTACGACGTCCACGGCGTGATGCCGAAGGGCAGGGCGGCGACCCGGTAGGCGGGGGCGAAGCGGAAGTCGAAGCGAGCCATGTCGCCAGTCTGCCCAGCACGCAGCCGCGGCAGTCAGACCCTCGCCGACCAGGCCGCGCCAGGTGGGTCAGCTGGGGCGCAGGTGAGTCCACGGCCGGTCGAGGGCGAACCGGCGACCGGTGACCGACGTCGGCCGGACCTCGACCACGTTGTACTTCAGCGTGTTCACCCAGGGGCGCAGCGGCAGGTTGTCGGCCCGGTGCGCCTCGTCCTCCTCGAGCTTGCGGGCCTCGCCGTGCACCACGACGCTCAACGCCTGCTCGCCCTCGAAGGAGTCGATCTCGAAGGCGACCGGTGACCCCATGACCACGCCGAGCAGCTTGCTGCCCTCGGCGGTGCGGAAGAGCAGGGTCTCCTCGTCGACCGCGTAGTTGATCGGCACCAGGTCGACCTGGCCGCCCAGCACGTAGGCCAGGCGCCCGAACTCGTCGCCGCGCAGCGCTTCCCAGCACTCCTCGGCATTGAGCTCAGTGGTGACGTCGTCGTCGTAGTCCATCTCGGCTCAGCTCCCTTCGCACGGTAGCTCCTGCTTCCCACGCTAGTCCTGCTCGAGCAGGAAAGAGCCGGTCAAGAAGTGTGGCCTTGGTCGCTCCCGGGCCCACAGACGCCGGTCGCGGCCCACTCACACCGGTGGCAGCAGCGAGTTCGGCTCGAAGACCGGACGCTTGTCGACCTGCTCGCTGCTGGGTCGCACGAACTCGAACCCGGAGGTGGTCACCACGACCCAGGGCTCGTGCGGCTCGCTGCCGCGGTCGCCCAGCGCCTCCCGCGCTCCGATGCCCAGGGCGTCTGCCGGTAGCCCGGCGTAGACCTGCTGGGCGGTCTCGGCGCACTCGTGGTGCATCGGCGGGAAGTGGAACGCGTTGCGGTCCACCTCCAGCTGCGTGCCCAGAAACGCGACGGGACGGCTCAGGGTCTCCCCGCACAGGCCGCAGATCCGGCTCAGCGCGCACTGCCAGACCCGCTTGATGACGACGCGGCGGATGGTGCCACCGCCGCCGTCCTTGAACTCGCGGGTGCACGCGAACGGCACCGGCACGTCGAACTCCGGATCCGGTGGCAGGTCCTGCAGGGCGACCACGGCGGTCACCGCGCTCACCGGGAGTGGCCGTGGGCCGAGTAGTCGCCGGTCTCCGTACGTCGGGGGCCCAGTTCGGCATCGTTGCGGCGACCGCGCTCGACCTGCACCGTCGCCGGTGGGTTCTCGGCGGTCATCTTGTTCGGCAGCGACAGCTTCATGATGGTGCGCAGCACCTGGCCGTACTGCCTGTGGACCGGCCCGGTGGTGTAGGGCAGGTCGTACTTGTCGCACAGCGCCTTCACCTTGACCGCGATCTCGGCGTAGCGGTTGCTCGGCAGGTCGGGGTAGAGGTGGTGCTCGATCTGGAACCCCAGGTTGCCGGACATGATGTGCAGCAGCGGACCGCCCTCGAAGTTGGCCGAGGCCAGCATCTGGCGCAGGTACCACTCCGGACGGCTCTCGTCCTCCAGCTCCTCCTCGGTGAAGTGCACCGCACCGTCGGGGAAGTGGTTCATGAAGATGATGAAGTAGGTCCACAGGTTGCGCATCAGGTTGGCGCTGGCATTGGCCTTCAGCGTCTGCTTCCAGGCAGGACCGGTCAGCAGCGGGAAAAGGATGTAGTCCTTGCCGACCTGCTTGCTGACCTTGCGCTGGATCTGCTTGAGCTGCTTCTTCAGCTCCTTGGGGTCCTTCTTGCCCTTGCGGATCGCGTGGATGTCGAGGTCGTGCAGCCCCACACCCCACTGGAACAGCGCGGCCAGCATCGCGTTGTAGACCGGCTGCCCGAGGTAGAAGGGGCTCCACTTCTGCTCGCGCGCCATCCGCAGGACGCCGTAGCCGATGTCGTTGTCGTAGCCCAGCACGTTGGTGAACTGGTGGTGGATGAAGTTGTGGGAGTGCTTCCACTGCTCGGCCGGCTGCATGGTGTCCCACTCCCAGGTGCTGGAGTGGATCTCCGGGTCGTTCATCCAGTCCCACTGGCCGTGCATGATGTTGTGGCCGATCTCCATGTTCTCCAGGATCTTGGCCACCCCGAGCATCGCGGCTCCGGCCACCATGGCCGGCTTCTTCTTGCTGGCGAAGAGCGTGACGCGCCCGGCCACCGCCAGCCCGCGCTGGATCTTGATCATGCGGCGGATGTATGCCGCGTCGGAGTCACCGCGGGACTCCTCGATCTCCTTGCGGATCGCGTCGAGCTCGCGCCCGAGCTGCTCCACCTCCTCGTCGGTGAGGTGGGTGTACTCCTGGACGTCCGAGATCGCCATGGACAGCTCCTCTGTGCTTCGGTTTTCGGTGCGTGGTGCGTCGGTCAGATGTCGAAGGTGCAGTCACCGACGGGCACGGTGACGCAGGTCTGGACCCGCTCGTTGGGGTCGAAGAACTCGTCGCCGTTGCGCAGGTCGCGCACTTTGCCCGAGATCATGGTCAGGGTGCAGGTGTGGCAGATGCCCATCCGGCAGCCGTAGGGCATGCCGACGCCGGCCTCCTCGCCGGCCTCCATCACGCTGGTGGCGCCGTCGCACTCGATGGTCTTGCCGGAGGTCTGGAAGTGCAGGGTGCCGCCGGCGTCCTCGTCGCTGCCGAGGTCGAGGGAGAACCGCTCGATGTGGAGCTTCTCCTCCACCCCGGCCTCCTCGAAGTGCTCCTGCAGCATGTCGAGCATCGGGGCCGGACCACAGGCGTAGGTCTCGCGCTCGCGCCAGTCGGGGCAGATCTCGTCGAGGTGGGCGGCCTCCAGCATGCCGTCGGTGTCGGTGTGCTGACGGTGCAGCGTGACGTTGTCGTACTTGTCGTCGAGCGCCTGCACCTCGTCGGCGTAGATCATCCGCTCCGGCGTGGGTGAGCTGTAGTGCATCACGACGTCCGGGCCGTCGGGGCCGAGCTGTCGACGCCGCTCGAGGGTGCGCAGCATCGACATCACCGGGGTGACACCGCTGCCGGCGACGATGAAGAGCATCTTCTGCGGCGGCGGGTCGGGCAGCACGAAGTCACCGCTGGGCAGAGCCAGGCGGATGATCGTGCCGCTCGCCACGCCGTTGACGAGGTGCTCGGAGATGAAGCCCTCGGGCATCGCGCGCACGGTGATCGCGATGGTGCGGCCCTCGTGCTTGGGCGGGGTGCTGATGGAGTAGCTGCGCCAGTGGAACTTGCCCTTGATCTGCAGCCCGATGCCGACGTACTGACCGGGCTTGTGGTCGTAGCGCCAGCCCCAGCCGGGGCGGATCACGATCGTGGCGGCGTCGTCGGTCTCCTTGACCACCTTCTCCACGCGTCCGCGCAGCTCGCGCGCGGTCCACAGCGGGTTGATCAGGGCGAGGTAGTCATCCGGGTCGAGCGGGGTGGTGAGTCGTGCGCCGATACGGCGGATGCCGGTCCAGGGGACGCGTCCTCGGACCTTGGTCATCATGCTCACGTGGGGTCTCTCCTTCCGCCCGACACACCGTTTTCGTCAGTGAACAGGCGTGCACCGGACCTCGTCAACCCTTCAGGCCGGACAAATGTAAATCACAGTTACATTTGGCCGTCGCGGTGACGCCTCTCACTGCGGGCAAGCCTGGCAGAGCCGAGTGCCTCGCGGGGCCGAACCCGACGGATCGCCCGAGCATCGCACGGGCACTGGCTTCCGGCGTAGGGTCGTCGGTCGATCGAGGAGACGTCGAGCACCGGGGGAGCCATGCGCCACGGCATCGTCCTGTTCACCAGTGACCGCGGCATCACCCCGGCGCGCGCCGCCCGCGCCGCCGAGGCATACGGGTTCGACACCTTCTACGTCCCCGAGCACACCCACATCCCGGTGCGCCGCGAGGCCGCCCACCCCGGCACCGGCGACGAGACGCTCCCCGACGACCGCTACCTGCGCACGCTCGACCCGTGGGTCTCGCTGTCCAGCGCCGCCGCGGTGACCGAGCGGATCGGGCTCTCCACCGCCGTGTGCCTGCCGGTCGAGTCCGACCCGATCACCCTGGCCAAGGCGATCGCCACGCTGGACCACCTCTCGGGCGGACGGGTGAGCATCGGCGCCGGCTTCGGGTGGAACACCGACGAGCTGGCCGACCACCACGTCCCCGCGGCACGGCGACGCACGGTGCTCCGGGAGTACCTCGAGGCGATGCGGGCCCTGTGGACCCAGGAGGAGGCGTCCTACGACGGGGAGCACGTGAGCTTCGGTGCGTCGTGGGCCTACCCCAAGCCGGTGCAGGCCCACATCCCCGTCGTGATCGGAGCGGGCGGAGGGCCCAAGACCTTCGCCTGGATCGCGCAGCACGCCGACGGCTGGATGACCACGCCGATGGAGGCCGACATCTCCGAGAAGGTCACCCGGCTGCGCGCGGCGTGGGCCGAGGCGGGACGGCGCGGGGAGCCGGAGGTCCGGGTCCTCGCGACCTCGAAGCCGACCCCGGAGCTGATCGGGGGCTGGGAGGAGCTCGGCGTGACCGAGGCGATCTGGGGCCTGCCCGACCGCAGCGCCGAGGAGGTCGAGGCCTTCCTCGGGCGCCACGCCGAGCGGGTCGGCCGCGGCTGAGGTCCGGTCTCGACCATGCCGGCCGGCCACGTGGCGTCGCCGACTCCACCGGGGTTGGGCGAAGGATTCGTGGGGTTCCTAGACTCGGTGGATGGACTACGTGGACTCGATGCTGGACCTGGTCGGCGACACCCCTCTGGTGCGCCTCGGCAGCGTCCTCGACCGACCGGCGGGGGCCACCGGGGGGCCGTTGGTGCTCGCCAAGGTCGAGTACCTCAATCCTGGCGGCTCGGTGAAGGACCGCATCGCGGTGCGCATGGTCGAGGCCGCGGAGGAGTCCGGCGAGCTGAAGCCCGGCGGGACGATCGTCGAGCCGACCTCCGGCAACACCGGGGTCGGGCTGGCGATGGTGGCTCAGGGCAAGGGCTACCGATGCATCTTCGTGGTCCCCGACAAGGTCAGCGAGGACAAGCGCAACGTGCTCAAGGCGTACGGCGCCGAGGTCGTGGTCTGCCCGACCGCCGTCGCGCCGGACCACCCCGACTCCTACTACTCGGTCTCCGACCGGCTCGTGCACGAGACCGAGGGGGCGTGGAAGCCGGACCAGTACTCCAACCCGCACAACCCGCGCTCGCACTACGAGGACACCGGGCCGGAGATCTGGCGCCAGACCGAGGGCCGGATCACCCACTTCGTCACCGGGATGGGCACCGGCGGGACCATCAGCGGCACCGGGCGCTACCTCAAGGAGCAGGACCCGTCGGTGCGGGTGGTCGGTGCCGATCCTGAGGGGTCGGTCTACAGCGGTGGCTCCGGGCGGCCCTACCTGGTCGAGGGCGTGGGTGAGGACTTCTGGCCCACGACGTACGACCGGGAGATCGCCGACCGCATCATCGAGGTCTCCGACGGCCACTCCTTCCAGACCGCACGGCGGCTGGCGCGCGAGGAGGGCATGCTCGTCGGCGGGTCCAGCGGCATGGCCGCCTACGCCGCGATCACGCTGGCACACGAGCTGGAGGGCACGCCGGAGGGCGAGGACGCCGTCATCGTCGTGCTGCTGCCCGACTCGGGGCGTGGCTACCTGACGAAGGTCTTCGACGACGAGTGGCTCGCACAGTACGGATTCCTTCCCGCCACCCAGGACCACCGCACGGTCGGTGAGGTGCTGCGCGGCAAGGACGGTCGGCTGCCCGACCTGGTGCACACCCACCCGCAGGAGACGATCGCCGAGGCGGTGCAGATCCTGCGTGAGTACGGCGTCTCCCAGATGCCCGTCGTGCGGGCCGAGCCGCCGATCGTGGCCGCCGAGGTGGCGGGATCGGTGTCCGACCGGGTGCTGCTCGACGCGGTCTTCCGCGGCGACGCGCGGCTGAACGACTCGGTGGAGTCGCACATGGAGGCGCCGTTCCCGACGATCGGCGCGAGCGAGCCGGCCGAGCAGGCGGTGGCCTCGCTGCAGGACGCCGATGCGCTGCTGGTGCAGGAGGACGGCAAGCCGATCGGCGTGGTCACCCGGCAGGACCTGCTCTCGTTCCTGGCGCGAGACTAGGGCGATGAGCGACCCCCGAGAGCACACCGAGTCCCTCGGCTTCGAGTCCCGCGCGATCCACGCCGGCTCCGAGCCGGACCCGACCACGGGCGCGGTGATCACGCCGATCTACGCCACCAGCACCTACAAGCAGGACGGCGTCGGCGGGCTGCGCGGTGGCTATGAGTACTCGCGCAGCGCCAACCCGACGCGCACCGCGCTCGAGGAGTGCATCGCCGCGCTCGAGGAGGGCCCGCACGGCCTGGCCTTCGCCAGCGGTCTCGCGGCCGAAGACACGCTGCTGCGGGCGGTGTGCCGGCCCGGTGACCACATCGTGGTCCCCGACGACGCCTACGGCGGCTCGTTCCGGCTGTTCGCGAAGGTCGAGCAGCCGTGGGGCCTGGAGCTGACCAGCGCCCACGTCGCCGACACCGAGGCGATGGCCGCGGCCGTGCAGCCCGGCCGGACGAAGGTGGTGTGGGTCGAGACGCCGACCAACCCGCTGCTCACCGTGGCCGACATCGCGGCGCTGGCGCAGGTGGCCCACGACGCCGGCGCACTGCTGGTGGTCGACAACACCTTCGCCTCGCCGTACCTCCAGCAGCCACTGAGGCTGGGCGCCGACGTGGTGGTGCACTCGACGACGAAGTACTGCGGCGGTCACTCCGACGTCGTCGGTGGCGCCCTGGTCGTGCGCGACGCCGAGCTCGCCGAGCAGCTGCGCTTCCACCAGAACGCGATCGGGGCCGTCCCGGGCCCCTTCGACTGCTTCCTGACCCACCGCGGGCTGAAGACGCTGGCGCTGCGGATGGAGCGACACTGCGACAACGCCGAGGCGGTGGTCGCGCACCTGGCTGAGCACCCGGCCGTGTCCGAGGTGATCTACCCGGGCCTGCCGGCCCACCCCGGTCACGAGCTGGCGACGCGGCAGATGCGTCGCTACGGCGGGATCGTCTCGTTCCGGGTGACGGCCGGTGAGCAGGCTGCGCTGGCGGTGTGTGACGCCACGAGGCTCTGGACGCTGGGAGAGTCCCTGGGTGGCGTGGAGTCGCTGATCGAGCACCCGGGCCGGATGACCCACGCCTCGGTCGCCGGCACCGAGCTCGAGGTGCCCGCCGACCTGGTGCGCCTCTCGGTCGGCATCGAGACCGCCGCCGACCTCGTCGCCGACCTGGACCAGGCGCTGGCCCGGGCGATCGGCTGAGGCTCCTCAGTCGAGGCAGAACTCGTTGCCCTCGACGTCCTGCATCACCAGGCAGGCCTCGTTCATCTCGTCCGCCGGCATCAGGCGCACCCGGCGAGCGCCGAGCGACTCCAGCCGGTCGGCCTCGGCCTCGAGCGCGGCGACGCGCTCGTCGCCGGTGAGCCCGACGCCGACCCGGACGTCGAGGTGCAGCCGGTTCTTGACGGTCTTGCCCTCGGGAACCCGCTGGAAGAACAGCCGCGGTCCGACACCGTCCGGATCCTGGCAGGCCCACACCGAGCCCTGCCGGTCGGCGGGCAGCGAGGCGTCCAAGGCGTCCCACGACTCCACCCCGGGCGGGGTCGGCGGATCGACGTAGCCGATCGCCGCCTTCCAGAACTCAGCGACCGTGCGCGGGTCCGCGCAGTCGAACGTCACCTGGAGCGTCCTCACCTCTGCCATCGGCCCAGCGTAGGCCGTGGGGCTGCTGCCCGGCTTCGGCCGAGCGAGCGTGGCCGGCATGACCATCATCGACCCCGCCCGAGGAGGGGGTGGCGAGCTCCGCTGACGAAGCTCGCTGTCACACATCGGCGATGAGCGGCGTCGTAGCAGTGATCCCCGGCCCACAGAACACCAGGAGCAGCCATGACCCACCCCGTCGACTTCACCGACGTCTCGACCGCCGGGCTGGAGTCCTCCCCGGTCGCCGAGGCACTGGCAGGCTTGCGTGCCAACGAGGCCCGCTACTTCAAGAACAAGTACGACGTGGACTTCGTGGTGGCGACCGCGCAGGACGCGACGGACCTGGTCGACCTCGTCACCGGCGTCCTGGAGCAGGAGCGCGGCATCACCATCGGTTCGCCGGCGCTCGAGGCGGCCCAGGTCGAGGTCGACGGGGTCCGCTGGACCCACGTGTTCTACGAGTCGGGTCTCGCGGTCAACCTGCTCTACACGCTGGCCGAGGGCGGCAAGCGTGCCGTCGGGTTCAAGCTCTCCGAGGGGATGGAGGTTCCCGAGGAGCTGGACGGCTTCAAGTTCGCACGCCAGAGGTCGACGCTCGCCGGCACGATCCGGGGCACGTACTTCGTGGTCAAGGGCGAGTACTGACCCCGCTCGGGTCCCTTCTCCGTCGGTCGGCTCGACCTGACCCACGCCGAGGACCTCACCCCGATGGGGCGCCACGGGGTGACCCGGGCCCGGCACGGGCTCGCCCGGCTGACCGAGCGGCTGCAGGACCTGGAGCTGATGGCTGCGGCGTCCCTGGGGCGCCTCGACGTGCGGCCGCGTGGCGTCGGGCTGTGTCAACGACAAGATCGTGCAGCGTTAGCTACTCGCCCGTAGCCCCCGGGGCCTCGGCTCGTTGTCCTCCACGACAACGAGTGGAGGGGCCCCTATGTCCGTGTTGCCATGGTCGCGCCGCAGCGCCAGGACGGCCAGGATCGGCGTGATCGCTGCCGCCCTGGCAGCCACCACACCGCTGGTCGCGACGGGGCTGAGCTCCCCGGCCGACGCCGCCACCAAGCCGCTGACGATCCGGGTCCTGTCCAACCGCGCAGACCTGGTCTCCGGCGGTGACGCGCTGGTCCGCGTGCAGCTGCCGCGCGCAGTGCGCCCCGGCAAGGTGCGGGTCTACCTCAACGGCAGCAACGTCACCTCCGACTTCTCCCGGCGACCCAACGGCAAGTACGAGGGCCTGCTCGACGACCTGAGGCTGGGCAGCAACACGCTCCGGGCGACCGCGCCCGGCTACAAGGGCACGCGCACGCTGACCAACCACCCCAACGGCGGCCCGATCTTCGCGGGCCCGCAGCTGGGGCCCTACCAGTGCCAGTCGAGCGCGACCGACGAGCAGTGCAACGAGCCGGCGAGCTACTCGCTGCTGTACCGCTCGACCGACCCCGCCGAGCAGAACCAGCTCAAGCCCTACGACCCCGACAACCCGCCGTCCGACGTCGACACCACGACCACCGACCAGGGCCACACCGTGCCGTTCATCGTGCGGCGCGAGGACGGCTACCAGGACCGCGACCGCTACTCGGTGCTCACCTTGTTCACCCCCGGTGAGGACTGGAAGCCGTGGAAGCCGCAGAAGCAGTGGAACCACAAGGTGCTCAGCACCCACGGCGGCGGCTGCGGTGCGTCCTACGCTCCCGGCAGCGTGCGGCTGGAGGACTACGCCGGCACCATCCCCGGTGAGATCCCGGTGCCGCAGACCTACATCCACGCCCTGGGCGAGGGCTTCGCCGTCGCCGCGACCGCGCTGAACAACACCGGCCACCAGTGCAACCTGCCGCAGGAGGCCGAGGCGATGATGATGCTCAAGGAGCGCGTGGTCGAGCAGTACGGCTCGATCCGCTACCTGATCGGCTCGGGATGCTCCGGCGGCTCGATCGCCCAGCACACCATCGCCAACACCTACCCCGGCATCTACCAGGGCCTGGTGACCACCTGCTCCTACCCCGACGTGCTGACCGCGGGCGCCCAGTTCGCCGACTACCACCTGCTGCGGGGCTACTTCGAGCACCCGGAGCAGTGGGGCACCGGAGTGGTGTGGAGCCCGACCCAGATGGCGCACGTCGAGGGGCACCTCTCCCACGTCAACGCGGTCACCGCCGACGAGGGCCTGTTCAAGGAGGCCATCAACCCGGAGTCGGCCTGCTCGGGCACCAAGGACCCGGTGGCCGGGGACGACAGCACCCGCTTCGACTCCGAGACCAACCCCGGTGGCGTGCGGTGCTCGATCCTCGACATGATGATCAACACCCTGGGTCCGCGACCGCAGGGCGACTGGTCGACCTGGGAGCAGCAGGCCGGCCACGGCTTCGCCGGCATCCCCTTCGCCAACAAGGGCGTGCTGTACGGCCTCGTGCCGCTGCAGACCGGGGCCATCACGCTGGAGCAGTTCGTCGACCTGAACGAGAAGGTCGGCGGGCTCGACATCAACGCCGACCCCGTGCAGGAGCGGATCCAGGGCGACCCGCGCGCGCTGCGCAACGTCTACCGAAGCGGGCTGGTCAACGAGGCCGACAACCTGGACCAGGTCGCGATGATCAACCACGGCGGCCCCGACCCGGGCATCGCCCACGACTACGCCCACGCGTTCTGGACCGAGGAGCGGCTCCAGCGCGCCCAGGGCCACACCGACAACCGCGTCATGTGGTTCGGCACCACGCCCCTGATCGGCGACATCCGCTGGGCGGTGGAGGCCTTCGACAAGATGGACGACTGGCTCAGCGCCGTCGAGAAGGACAAGCGCAGCCTGTCGCTGTCGCGCAAGATCGCCCAGGACCGCCCCGCCGACGTCACCGACCGCTGCCAGGACGTGCCCGGCGTCGAGCTCGCCGGCACGCCGGCCGAGCCGGTCTGTCAGCTCGGGCCGCTGCAGACCCGTTTGTCGACGCCGCGCGAGATGGCCGGTGACGACGTCGCCAACGACCGGGTCGCCTGCCGGCTCCGGCCGCTCACGAAGGACGACCTGGGTCCCCAGGGCCTGCTCGTCACCGACGAGCAGTGGCAGCGGCTGCAGGCGGTCTTCCCCGACGGCGTGTGCGACTACACCAAGCCCGGACAGGGCCAGGGCCCGGCGCAGACCTGGATGACCTACGGCACCGCGACCACGCCGGTGTACGGCGGCAAGAACCTGGCGGCGCCCCCACGGGCCTCGGCCGACTCCTGGATGAGCGGACCCTTCCGCAGCCAGCTGCGGCAGTGAGCGCCCCGACCCGGCCTCAGCGCCGCGGGCTCAGCGCAGGACGAGTCCCGGCGCGACCTTGGGCGGGGTCCACACCCGCTGCCGTCGCGCCGTGAGCGTGGCGACCAGCAGGGCACCCACCAGCCAGGCGAGCAGCACCCCGACGTGGAGCAGGATCCGGTCGGAGTAGCCGCCGAACATCAGCTGGCGCAGCCCGTCGACGGCGTACCCCATCGGCAGCACGTGGTGCAGCGGGTGCAGGACCGCCGGCGTGGTCTCCCACGGGAAGGTGCCGCCCGCGGTGATCACCTGCACGAACATGAGCACCAGGGCCACGAAGACCCCGCTCACGCCCAGCCACGAGACCAGCGCGTGGATGATCGCCACGAACGTGGCACAGGTCAGCAGCAGGAAGGCAGCGGTGGCCGGGATCCGCGAGTCCTCGAGCTGGATCGCCACCACGGTCGCGACCATGAGCAGCCCGCCCTGCACGACCGCGATGGCCGCGGGCGCCAGCCAGCCGCCGAAGGCGGTGCGCCACGAGGGGGCGTTGCCGGCCAGGGCACGGCGCGAGAGCGGGCGCACCAGCCAGAACAGCACCAGCGCGCCGATCCACGCCGACAGCGCGAGCACCAGAGGTGCCAGCCCGGCGCTGTGTGAGTCGGTGGAGGACGACGCCGCCATCACCTGCACCGGGTCGCTGAGGGTCCGGGCGATCCCGGCGCGGCTCTCCTGGTCGGTGGAGGGGATCTCGTCGGCGCCGTTGCTGAGCCCCCGGCTGAGCTTGCGCGTGGTGCCCGAGATCTCCACGACGCCGTCCTGGACCTCCTCGGTGGAGTCCACGAGCTCCTCGGCGACCCCGGCGAGCTCGGCGGCGGAGTCGCTGATCTCATCGAGGTCGATGGGGCTCTCCTCGGAGGTGAGGTCGAGCCCGGAGACCGAGCCGGCGATCGAGCGAGCGTCGGAGGCCTTGCCGTTCAGCCGGTTCTGGGTGGCGCCGGCGGCGCGGCGCACGTCCGCCAGACCGCCGCCGGCCCGGTTGTAGACCCCGAGGATCGCGGCCTGGTCCTCCTCGGAGATGCCGCGATCATCCATCAGCTGGCTGAGCTCGCCGCGGCCGTTGGCGTAGCGCTGCGAGGCCGTGCGCGCCTTGGACGAGGTGTCGGAGGCCGCGGACGCTGCGCCGCTGATCGCGCCCCCGAGTCGGTTGGCCGCCTTGGCGATCGGCCCGACGTTCGCCCCCGACCCGCCGGTGGCGGTGGTGATCAGCTTCTCGGCGTCGGAGATCGCCTCGGCGAGGTCGTCGGCATCGCTGGAGAGCCCGTCGGTGTCCTCGTTCACCTCGCCGGCGAGTGCGCCCACCTCCTCCAGGTCGGAGTCGAGGTCGGCGAGCTCGTCGGCGGAGTCCAGGATCGTCTGCCGCACGTCGGAGAGGCCGAGCAGGAAGGTGCTGGCGGCCTTCTGGGAGACCTCGGTGGCGATCGCCTTGCGCACGTCGACGATCAGCTGGTTGGCCACGGTGGTCGAGAGGTAGGAGTTGGCGTCGTTGGTGACCATGCGGATCCGCGAGTCGCGGTCGGCGGCGACGTCGACCAGGGAGGCGGAGAAGTCCCGGGGGATGACCAGCGCGAACTCGTAGGTGCCGTCGCCGACGCCTCGCACCGCGGAGCGCCGGTCCGCCTCCTGCCAGTCGAAGGAGTCCTGCGAGATCAGCTCCTGGGTGATGTCGTCGCCGTACTCGATCGGACGGCCGCCGGCGTCACTGGCACCCTCGTCCTCCATGACGACTGCGGCCGGCACCTGGTCGAGGTTCGCGTAGGGGTCGCGGTTGGCGTAGAGGTAGAGCCCGGCGTAGAGCGTGGGGATCAGCACCAGCGTGAGCAGGGTCAGCTTGCCGACCCACGTCGTCGCGATCCGGCGCAGCTCGGTGTAGGCCAGGTGCAGGACGGTCATCTCAGACCCGCCTTTCCTCGTCGTGGAAGAACCACACCGACGTCGCCTCGCCCTCGTCGGACTCGGTGCGCTGCACCGTCACCGTGGGCTCGGGCAGCGGCGGTGCGGCGTCCCCGATCACCACGTGGTCGCCGATGTCGGCCAGGGCGTGGGAGGCGGTCACCAGCACCCCGTAACCGCGCTCGGCGAAGGCCGTGGCGGTGTCGGCCCAGTACTCCACCGGGATCCCGTGGCGCTCGGGGTAGCCGAGCACGAGGTACTCCACCCCGGAGCGGTAGGACGCGAGCTCGGCCAGGGACTCCAGGCGCAGCGGGCCGGGCAGGTCGGTGAGCGCGGTGTGGCTCACCGGGCCCAGGTTGCGCTCCTTGAGCCAGCGCGCGGTCGGTCGGATGCCGTGCCGCTTGGGCGTCAGGGCGAGCTCCTGCTTGACGATCGTGCGCAGCGCCAGGCCGGGCTCGGGGTCGCTCACCGTGGGGACGTCGACCAGGGCGACCCGTCGCTGCAGCGCACGCCGCCGGGAGTCGCCGTCGGCGCTCACGCTGCCGCCGGTCAACCGCAGCCGGCCGGCCAGGGCGAGGGCGAGGGCGGTGCAGTGGATCTCGGTCGAGCCGATGGCGACCACGATGCCGCCCCTGGGCAGCACCAGCGACGTGGAGGGCAGCAGGTGGGTCGAGGGACGCTCGACCTGCACGTCCTGGGCGACCAGGGCGCCCTCGGTCGTGGTCCGTCGTCGTCGGCTGATCCGCACCATGGGCTCATCATCGCCCGGGCCGGCCCGATAGCCGCGGTGCCACACTGGGCGGTATGTCTCGCTACGGCCAGCAGTTCGGCCCCGACTTCAGCTTCCTGGGGGTGCCGACCTGCGACCTCGGGAGACCGGAGACCTTCGCCGAGGCCGACGTGGTGATCCTGGGGGCACCGTTCGACGGCGGCACCTCGCACCGGCCGGGCGCCCGCTTCGGGCCGATGGCGATCCGGATGCAGGACTACCTCGGTCACGACGGCAGCCGGCCCAGCCTGGCGCTGCGCACCGACGCCCTGCGCGACCTGCGCGTGCTCGACGCCGGTGACGTCGAGATGTACTCCGGCGACGTGCTCACCTCGCTCGGTGTGCTCGAGGAGGCCGTGGAGGCGGTCGCCCGGGTCGGGGCACTGCCTGTCGTGCTCGGGGGTGACCACTCCATCGCGTTCCCCGACGCCAAGGGCGTGGCCAACGTGGTCGGCCACGGCCGGGTCTCGATGGTCCACTTCGACGCCCACGCCGACACCGGCGACATCGAGTTCGGGTCGCTGTGGGGTCACGGCCAGCCGATGCGCCGGTTGATCGAGTCCGGCGCGCTGCGCGGCGACCGGTTCCTCCAGATCGGCCTGCGCGGCTACTGGCCGCCGCCGGAGACCCTGGACTGGATGGCGGGGCAGCGGATGCGCGCCTACGAGATGACCGAGATCGGCGCCCGAGGGCTCGACCAGTGCCTGACCGAGGCGTTCGGCATCGCGGTCGACGGGTGCGAGGGGGTCTTCCTCTCGGTCGACATCGACGTCTGCGACCCCGGCCACGCCCCTGGGACCGGCACCCCCGAGCCGGGTGGGCTCTCGGCGCGCGAGCTGTTGGACGCCGTACGCCGAGTGTGCCTGGAGCTGCCCGTGGTCGGGATCGACGTGGTCGAGGTCAGCCCGCCCTACGACCACGCCGACATCACCGCCGCGCTGGCCAACCGGGTGGTGCTGGAGTCGCTGAGCGCGGTGGCCCGGCGCCGCCGCGACCAGCGGGACGGGACCTCGTGGGACCCGGCGAGGCCGCTGCTGGATCGGTAGCATCGAGTGGACCCGTCCGTCCGGCCATGACTCTCGGAGGTGACCCCCCGTGCGCTCCCACTGCGCTGTGTACGTCGACGTCGGATACCTGCTCGCCAGTGCCGCGACGCGGGTCACCGGCACCTCGTTGCGCAGCGGCGTCGAGGTCGACCACGCCCAGCTGATCGAGGCGATCATGACTCAGGCCGTGGAGAGCTCCGGGCTGCCCGTGCTGCGTGTCAACTGGTACGACTCCGGCGGTGGCCGCGGCGGCACTCCCGACCGGCTCCAGGAGCAGATCGGTCTGCTGCCGCGGGTCAAGCTGCGGCTCGGCCGCCTCAGCCACGCCGGCGAGCAGAAGGGCGTCGACCTCAAGATCGGGCTCGACCTGGTCACCCACGCACGCAACAACGCCGTCGACGTGATGTTCCTGGTCTCCGGCGACGACGACCTCACCGAGGCGGTGGAGGAGGCCCAGGCGCACGGCATCGAGGTGGTGCTGATGGCGGTGCAGATCGTCGGCGGCAAGCCGCACGCGGTCTCCAAGCACCTGCTGCGTGCCGCGGACCGGCTGGAGCTGCTGGAGGAGAAGGCGATCGACGCCTCGATCACGCTCTACGTGCGCGAGATGTTCCACCCACCGCTGACCTCAGTGCCGGGCGCGGGTGAGCAGGAGCCCCTCGAGGAGCCCGCGGGCTCCGAGGGGTCCGACGGGCCCGACGGGCCCGATGGGGAGGCCCACCACGAGCAGGTGCGCCATCGCCAGCGCCGACGGGTCTCCCACGACATCGCTGCGGAGGCCCCGGACGGCGTGCCCGCCGTCGAGGCCGTCGAGGGCGAGACCGCCCCCGCGACGGAGGGGCCGGTCGAGCCGGTGGAGATCCGTTCCGAGCCGCCCGCGGCGGCTGACGGGGAGCAGGTGGACGGCGTCACCAAGGCGCTGCCCCCGACGCCGGCGATGATGCCGCGCAAGCTGCCCGGAGCCGTCGTCCCGCCGCGCCCGTCCCCGGTCGCCCCGGTGCTGGTGCACCAGAGCGTGACCGGCCGCGCAGCGGGCGGCTGGTACGACACCATCGACCCGGCGGAGGAGGAGCGCCTGGTCGACCAGGTCTGCGCCGCGGTGCTCGACATGTGGGTCAAGCGCGCAAGTGACGAGGAGGTCTCCGGCCTGCTCGACAACGAGCCGCAGATCCCCGGGGACATCGACCGCGCCCTGCTGATCGACCTCTCGACCCGGCTGAACAGCTACGCCCTCGACGAGCCGATGCGGCACATCCTGCGCTCCCGCTTCTGGCACATCGCTCGCGCCCGGCTCGGCGCCTGAGAGCTCCCTCGTGCGCGCCCGGTGATCTCGACGGCCGGTCGCTGCGCTCCCTGCTCGATCACCGAGGGGCAGTGATCCGCGGCACGGGCAGCGCCTGCTCGATCTCGTAGGCGATCTCGAGCAGGGTGCGCTCGTCGCCGTGGGCCGCGCTGAGCATCGCGGCCAGGGGGAGGTGGTCCCCGTCGCTGAGGCCGGCGGGCACCGAGATCGCGGGCGCCCCGGCGACGTTGGCGAGCGGGGTGAAGCCGACGTAGTCGGTGAGCTTGGCGAACAGCTCCTCGAAGCCCTGGTCGGGGGAGAGGTGCCCGATGGCCGGCGTGAGATGGCTCAGGGTGGGGGAGAGCACCAGGTCCCACTCGTCGAACGTGGCGAGGTACTTCTTCTCGACGCCGCGCAACCGCCAGATCGCGGCGGGGAGCTCGGTGATGCGTCGTTTCGCCTGGGTGAGCAGGCCCTGGGTCAGCGGGTCGGTCAGCGCGACGTCGAAGTCACGCCCCAGGGCCAGCTTGCCGGTGCGGGTGGCCATCACCGCGAGCAGCGACCACAGCAGGGCGAAGTCGTCGGCGAACTGCGCCTCGACCGGCATCTGGATCTCCTCGACCCGGTGCCCGGCGCAGCGAAGCGTCTCGGCCACGGCGATCACTGCCTGCCGGGTCGGCTCGTCGGTGGGGAAGTCGTGGACGGAGTCGAGCAGCAGCCCGATCCGGAGCCGGCGGGCCCCCGGGCCCTCGACCATGCCGATCCGCGGCAGCTTACGGCCCGGGCGGACAGCCTCGCTGGCAGCCATGAAGCGAGCGGAGTCGCGCACGCTGCGGGTCACCGCGCCGTTGGCGATGATCTGCACCGGCAGCACCCGGTCGGCGGCCTCACCGGGCAGGCGCCCGCGCGTCGGCTTCAGGCCGACCAGGCCGCACGCGGCGGCCGGGATGCGGATCGAGCCCCCGCCGTCGTTGGCGTGCGCGAGCGGCACCGCGCCACCCGCGACCGCGGCGGCACTGCCGCCGGAGGAGGCTCCCGCGGAGTAGTCCGGGTCCCACGGGTTGCGCACCGGGTCCATCCCGGTGTGCTCGGCGTACTCGGTGCTGGCGCTGAAGCCGAACTCCGGAAGGCGGCTCTTGCCGAGCATCACCACGCCCAGGTCGCGCCAGTGGCGCCCCACGGGGCCGTCCTTGGTGGCCGGCTTGCCGGTGAAGGCGGCGCTGCCCATGAGGGTCGGCATGCCCTCGACCTGGACGTTGTCCTTGATCAGCACCGGCAGACCGGCCAGGAGCCCGTCGGGGAGTCCCTCGCGGTCGAGCCGGTCGGCCTGCGCGCGCGCCCGCTCGTAGTCCTCACACTGGACCGGGTTCAGGCTCGGGACAAGCGTCTGCGTCCGCACGATCGCGGCATCGACGACCTCGCGCGTGGAGACCTCGCCGCTCCTCAGCAGCTGCGCCAGCTCGGTGGCGTCCCGCTCACCCATCACGTCGTCGCCGTACGCATGCACTCGAACCATGACGCTCATCCTGCCCCGGCCGGTCCGAAACGGTTCCTCGGGGTCGCTATGCGCTCTCGCTGTCGGTCGAGGTCGTCGAGACCGCGCAGCACCGCCTGTGGATGAAAACCGGCCCACAGAAACTCTCTGAAAACATTCCCTGACCTGCGCAAACAGGGTCTGAAACTGTCGGTGCTCGACCGTAGGTTCAAGGCCATGGAGCACCACCCGATCACCACCTTCAGCACCCGGCTGCACCAGGGGCTGGACGAGGTGACGGCCGGCTCGACGGCCGGTCTGGACGCCGGCCCTGCGGCTGATGCGGCGGTGCTGCTGGCCAAGGCCGAGGCGCGGATCGCCGCACTGCGGCTGCAGGTTCTCGACCGGGCTCGTTGCGAGGACACCCTGACCGCACACGAAGCCGTCTCGGAGGGCTGGTGGGCCGACGCGTCGTCCAGTGACCACCGCCGGGCACGGCGTGACTTCAAGGTCGCGGGTCTGCTGGCTGGTGAGTTCCACCGCACCGACGCCGCTCTGGCCGCGGGCCAGGGCACCCAGCCCCAGGCCGAGGTGATCCTCGACGCCGTGGCCGCGCTGCCGGCCTCGGTGGGGCTGGAGGGTCGGGAGAAGGCTGAACAGCACCTGCTGGAGCAAGCACACGACTTCGGGCCGAGGAAGCTGAAGGTCCTCGGCAAGCACCTGATCGACGTGATCGACCCCGACGCCGCCGACGAACGCCTCGCGAAGGCGCTCGAGGCCGACGAGCGCCGTGCGCAGCGCAACTGCTTCTTGCAGGTCTACGCCGACGAGCACGGCGTGACCCATCTCAAGGGTGCGATCCCGACCCTGGCCGGCGACCAGCTGCTCACCGCGCTGAACGCGTTCGCCAGCCCGCGCCGGCCGAACCCGTATGTGCGTGAAGACGCAGGCGGGAAGAAGGTCGCCAATGCCGAGCTCCTCGGGCAGGCGTTCGTGGAGATGATTTCCCGGTACCCGGCGGGGAACCTGCCGCAGACTGGCGGGGTCAACGCCACCCTCCTGGTCACCATGTCCTTGGAGACGCTGCTGGGTGGCCTGGAGTCCGCGGACCTGCTCACCGGGCACCAGGTCTCACCCGCCGAATCACGCCGGCTCGCGTGTGAGGCAGGGATCGTGCCCGTCGTGCTCGGCGGCGACTCCCAGTCGCTGGACTACGGCCGGGAGAAGCGCTTCCACACCACCGCCCAACGACGGGTGATCTTCGCCCGCGACACCACCTGCCGCGCCGATGGGTGTGAGATCCCGGCGAACTGGTGCCACGTCCACCACGACGACCCCTGGCTCACCGGCGGCACCACCAGCGTCGAGAAGGGCATGACCCTGTGCGCGCGACACCACACCGCCGCCCACGACCCCCGCTACCAGCACAGCCGCCAACCAGACGGCCGCCTACGCTTCACCCGTATCCAGACCTGAACAACGGGCCACCACAAGCGGACCACGCCGCAGACGGCCTGGCGTTCTCGGTCCCGTCGGCGCCATCGCAGGAAACGTCCACACGTTCATCGAAGTCCCCTTCGAGGTAGGTGAGAAGAGGGTCATCCCCGATGGTCTGATCCGCGTCACACGGGGCAAGCGGTCGTGGTCGGCACTTGTCGAGGTGAAGACCGGACGCAACGAGCTTCAAACCGAGCAGCTCGAGAGTTACCTGGATGTCGCTCGGGAACAGGGTTTCGACGCCCTGATCACGATCAGCAACGAAATACCTGCGATCGCCGGAGCCAGAGCCAGCCACACCTCAGACCCTCGTCTCAACCGCTCTGTCCTCGCAGGATGGGCCGGAGCCGGGGCTCAGTGATTCTCATCCGCGTGCGACCGACGATCAGTAGGTCGCGAGGAGTGCCGTCGAGCTGACGCGACTGGTTTCGGCCGAAGCCCGCGACCTCTGAGCGCGCTCAGAGGTCGTCGTCCTCGTCGTCGAGGCGGGCCAGCCAGGTGGCGAAGCGCTCGACGGGCACCTCGAACTCGGGGTGCCCGTCGACGAACTCGCTCAGCCGATCCGCCAGCCAGGCCAGTGAGACCTCCTCGTCGCCGCGACGGGAGGCGAGCTCCTCGATCCCGCGGTCGGTGAAGTACATCTGCTGCTCAGGTCAGTCGTCGGCGAAGGCCTGCTGCATCAGCGTCTTGCCCTCCTCGACGTGACGGCTGTGCTGGCCGACCGACGGCGAGGCGGACTCCGGACGGGAGACCCGCGAGTAGTCCAGGTCGAGCTCGGGCAGCAGCTTCAGCGCCAGGTGCGGCCAGGGACCCATGTTGGCGGGCTCGTCCTGCACCCAGCGGACCTCACGCAGGTTCGGGTACTTCTTCAGCTCGCGCCGCAGCTCCTTGAGCGGGCGCGGGTAGAGCTGCTCGAGGCGCACGATCGGTGTCTTCGGCTCGTCGCCCTCGCGCTTCTTGCGCTCCACCCAGAGGTCCCAGGTGATGCGGCCCGAGCAGAGCAGCACCTTGGTCACCTTGTCCGGGTCGGCGACGTTGTCGCCGATCACCGGCTCGAAGCTGCCCTCGGTGAACTCCTCCGGCTGGGACGCCGCCTCCTTGCGCTTGAGCATCGACTTCGGCGTGAAGACGATCATCGGGCGGTGCTTCTCGCTGAGCGAGTGACGCCGCAGCAGGTGGAAGTAGCTCGCGGGCGAGGAGGGCTGCGCCACGACGAAGGAGTCCTCGGCCGCCATGGTGAGGAACCGCTCGATCCGCGCGGACGAGTGGTCGGGACCCTGCCCCTCGTAACCATGCGGGAGCAGCAGGATCACGCCGGACTGCTGGCCCCACTTGGTCTCGCCGGCGGTGATGTACTCGTCGACGATGGTCTGGGCGCCGTTGATGAAGTCACCGAACTGCGCCTCCCAGAGCACCAGCGCCTCGGGACGCGCCACCGAGTAGCCGTACTCGAAGCCGAGTGCGGCGTACTCGCTGAGCAGCGAGTCGTAGGTGTGGAACTTCGCCTGGTCCTCGGTGAGGTTGGAGATCGGGATCCACTCGTCGGCGTTCTCGCGGTCGATGATGACCGCGAACCGCTGCACGAAGGTGCCGCGCCGCGAGTCCTGGCCCGAGAGCCGCACCGGACGCCCGTCCATGAGCAGTGAGGAGAAGGCGATGATCTCCCCGGTGCCCCAGTCGATCGGTCCGTCGGTGATCGCCGCGGCACGGCGCTGCAGCTGAGGCAGCACCTTCGGGTGCACCGTGAAGCCCTCGGGGGCGTTGAGGTGGGCGTCAGCGACCCGCTTGAGCACCTCCTTGGACACCGCGGTCTTCGTCTGCAGCTGCGGCTTGTCGGGGTACTCCGGGACGGTGAGGTACTCGTCGTTCTGCTTCTCGCCCTCCCGGACCTCGCGGAAGACCCGCTCGAGCTCGGACTGGTAGTCCTTGAGGACCTGCTCGGCCTCCTCGATCGTGATGTCGCCACGACCGATCAGCGACTCGGTGTAGAGCTTGCGCACCGAGCGCTTCTGCTCGATCAGGTCGTACATCAGCGGCTGGGTGTACGAGGGGTCGTCGCCCTCGTTGTGGCCCCGGCGCCGGTAGCAGACCAGGTCGATGACGACGTCCTTCTTGAAGGCCTGGCGGTACTCGAAGGACAGCCGGGCGACCCGGATGCAGGCCTCGGGGTCGTCGCCGTTGACATGGAAGATCGGCGCCTGCACCATCCGCGCCACGTCGGTGCAGTAGAGCGAGGAGCGCGAGGACGACGGCGAGGTGGTGAACCCGACCTGGTTGTTGACCACGACGTGGATCGTGCCGCCGGTGCGGTAGCCACGCAGCTGGGAGAGGTTCAGCGTCTCCGCGACCACGCCCTGGCCGGCGAACGCGGCGTCACCGTGGATCAGCAGCGGCAGCACCGGGAACTCCGCACCCCGGTCCAGCACGTCCTGCTTGGCACGCGCGATGCCCTCCAGCACCGGGTCGACGGTCTCCAGGTGCGAGGGGTTCGCAGCCACCGAGACGTTGATCCGGCTGCCGCTCTCTGCCATGAAGACGCCGTCGGCGCCCAGGTGGTACTTCACGTCACCGGAGCCCTGCACCGTGCGCGGGTCGATGTTGCCCTCGAACTCGCGGAAGATCTGGTCGTAGGACTTGCCCACGATGTTGGCCAGCATGTTGAGGCGGCCGCGGTGGGCCATGCCGATGGTGACCTCGTGCAGCTCGGCCTCGGCTGCGTTCTCGCACACCTCGTCGACCAGCGGCACCATGGTCTCGCTGCCCTCGAGGCTGAATCGCTTCTGACCGACGAACTTGGTCTGCAGGAAGGTCTCGAAGGCCTCGGCCTGGTTGAGCTTGCGCAGGATCCGCAGCTGCTCCTCGCGCGGCGGCTTCTTGTGCGGCTGCTCGATGCGCTCCTGCAGCCAACGCCGCTGCTCGGGGTCCTGGATGTGCATGTACTCGATGCCGGTGGTGCGGCAGTAGGAGTCGCGCAGGATGCCGAGGATGTGGCGCAGCTTCATGAACCGCGCCTCACCGCCGAACGACCCGGTGGCGAACTCGCGGTCGAGGTCCCACAGCGTCAGCCCGTGGCTCTCGATCTCCAGGTCGGGGTGGCTTCGCTGCTGGTACTCCAGCGGGTCGGTGTCGGCCATCATGTGGCCGCGCACCCGGTAGGCGTGGATCAGCTCGAGGATCCGCGCCTGCTTGTTGATGTCCTCGTCGTGGGTGGTCGTGATGTCCTGCGACCAGCGGATCGGCTCGTAGGGGATCCGCAGCGCGCGGAAGATCTCGTCGTAGAACCCCTCCTCGCCCAGGAGCAGGGCGTGCATCCGCTTGAGGAACTCACCGGACTGCGCACCCTGGATGACCCGGTGGTCGTAGGTCGAGGTCAGGGTCATGACCTTGCTGACCGCGTTGCGGGCGCGGGTGTCGTCCGAGGCGCCCTGCCACTCCGGCGGGTAGTCCATCGAGCCGACGCCGATGATCGCGCCCTGGCCCTTCATCAGGCGGGGCACCGAGTGGTTCGTGCCGATCGTGCCGGGGTTGGTCAGGCTGACCGAGGTGCCCTGGAAGTCCTCCAGCGTCAGCTTGCCGTTGCGCGCCTTGCGCACGATCTCTTCGTACGCGGTCCAGAACGAGGCGAAGTCCATGGCTTCGGCGGCCTTGATGCTCGGCACCAGCAGCTGACGGGTGCCGTCGTCCTTGGGCAGGTCGATGGCCAGGCCCAGGTTGATGTGCGCCGGCTGGATGAGGTTGGGCTTGCCGTCGATCTCGTCGTAGGCGTTGTTCATCTCCGGCATCGACTTCAGCGCCTTGACCAGCGCGTAGCCGATGATGTGGGTGAAGGAGACCTTGCCGCCTCGGGCGCGGGCGAGGTGGTTGTTGATGACGGTGCGGTTGTCCCACAGCAGCTTCACGGGCACGCTGCGCACGCTGGTCGCCGTGGGCACGGTGAGGCTGATGTCCATGTTCTTGGCGGTGCGGGCCGGTGCTCCCTTGAGCACCTTCTTCTCCGGCTCGGCGTTGGCGTCGGCCGGCTCGGGCGGCTTGGTGTCGCGGGAGGTGCGGCTCCGCTCGCGGTTGGGCTCCTTGTCGGCGCGCGGGGTCACGTCCTTCGCCGGCGAGGTCTTCTTGGCCGGGCGCGAGTCGCCGGACTTGTCGTCCTTCTTGGTGCCCCCAGACTTCTGCTGGGTCTTCTGCTGGGTCTTCTGCTCGGACTTCTGCTGGGACTTCGACTCGGGCTTCTGCTCGGTCTTCGACTCAGGCTTCGACTCAGGCTTCGACTCAGACTTCTGCTCCGACGTCGAGGCAGCCTTCGAGGCGGCACCGTTGGAGTCGCCACCGTCACGGCTCTTGAAGAACTCCGCCCACGCCTCGTCGACGCTGGAGGGGTCCTTCTTGTACTGCTCGTGCATCTCGTCCACGAGCCACTCGTTCGCGCCGAAGTCGCTCGATGGTTGTGCCGATGCAGTTGCCTGGTTGCCTGGTGCAGACTCGGCCACGCTGCGCTCGCCTCTTCCGTGCCTGATGTGCGCTGGAACTCGCTCCCACGATGCCCCCTGCAGGGGCCCCGTCAAGGCTAGTCCCTCCACCAATCGTTGTGCCCCCGAGGCCGCAAAGTCACACCAGACGCACGCACACCAGTCGCCGGGGTGTCGTGGGGGGTGATCTCGACGGGCGCTCGCTGCCCGATCGGCGGGGCGTTGTCGGGACCGAGTCGCGGGTGGCGCCCCCGGCAGGATTCGACCCGTGCTGTCGACCCCCGGATGACAGAGCGCGGTGCTCTCAGCCGGCGTGAGAGACAGGGCAGATCGGGTGGGCGCCCCGGTAGGATCCGACCCTGTGCTGCCGACCCCGGACGACAGAGCGCGGTGCTCTCTCAGCCGGCGTGAGAGACAGGGCAGATCGGGTGGGCGCCCCCGGTAGGATTCGAACCTACGCTCCCGCCTCCGGAGGGCGGTGCTCTATCCCCTGAGCTACGGGGGCTCGAGGCTGCGCGGTCAGCGTACACGCGGCGAATCCGGGCTCGGAATCCGCCTGACGGGCCCTGGAGTGGCGCACCGTCTCGGCTCGTTAGGCTGGGGCGGGTGACCCCCGAGCAGCTCAGCGACCTCCTGCTGTCCGTCCTCCACGACCTCCAGGAGCGCGGTGAGCTGCGACTGGAGACGCTGCCGGAGTCGGTCACCGTGGAGCGTCCGCGCAGCAAGGAGCACGGGGACTACGCCACCAACGTCGCGCTGCAGCTGGGCAAGCGTGCCGGCACCACGCCGCGCGAGCTCGCAGCCCTGATCAGCGAGCGGCTGGGGCAGGCCGACAGCATCGCCGCCGTGGAGGTCGCGGGTCCCGGCTTCCTCAACGTCACCGTCGACCGGGAGTCCCAGGGCGAGCTGGCGGCGCGCATCGTCGGCGCCGGCGACACCTACGGCACCAGCGAGGAGCTGGCCGGGCAGCGGATCAACGTGGAGTTCGTCTCGGCCAACCCCACCGGCCCGATCCACCTGGGCCACACCCGCTGGGCGGCGGTGGGCGACTCCATCGCCCGGGTCATGGAGGCGGCGGGGGCCGAGGTCGCCCGCGAGTTCTACGTCAACGACCGGGGCGCGCAGATGGACAAGTTCGCGGCGTCCCTCGACGCCGCGGCGGCAGGTCGACCGGTCCCCGAGGACGGCTACCACGGCGACTACGTGCGCGACCTGGCCCGCCAGATCGTCCAGGACGACCCCGCCATCCTCGAGCTGGGGGAGGAGGCGCGGCTGGTGGCCTTCCGCGAGGCCGGCTACCGCGCGCAGCTGACCGAGCAGCAGACCCAGCTCGACGGCTTCAACACCCACTTCGACGTGTGGTTCTCCGAGCGCTCGCTCTACGAGGAGGGCAAGGTCGAGCACGGCTTGGAGGTGCTGGAGAAGCAGGGCCACACCTACGTGGCCGACGGCGCGCTGTGGATGCGCACCACCGACTTCGACGACGACAAGGACCGGGTGCTGCGCCGCAGCAACGGCGAGCTGACCTACTTCGCCTCCGACACCGCCTACTACGTCGACAAGCGCGAGCGCGGCTTCACTCGCTGCCTCTACCTGCTCGGGGCCGACCACCACGGCTACGTGGGCCGGCTGCGGGCGATGGCGGCCTGCGCGGGTGACGACCCCGACCAGACGATCGAGATCCCGATCGGGCAGCTGGTGAAGATCCTGCGAGACGGCGCTGAGGTGCGGTTGAGCAAGCGGGCAGGGTCGATCGTCACGCTGCAGGAGCTGGTCGAGGACATCGGGGTGGATGCCCTGCGCTACAGCCTGAGCCGCTACCCGGTCGACTCGCCGCTGACCCTCGACGTGGAGCAGATCACCCGGCAGTCGTCGGACAACCCGGTCTACTACGTGCAGTACGCCCACGCCCGCCTCACCGGGATCCTGCGCAACGCGGCCGAGCTCGGCCTGAGCGTAGATCCGCAGGCCGACACCAGCGAGCTGCGTCACGACAAGGAGGGCGACCTGCTGCGTGCGCTCGCGGAGTTCCCCCGGGTGGTGGCGCGGGCCGCGGAGCTGCGCGAGCCGCACCGGGTGGCGCGCTACCTCGAGGAGACCGCGGCGACGTTCCACCGCTTCTACGACGAGTGCCGGGTGCTGCCGATGGGCGAGGAGCCGGCCGAGCCGATCCACCACGCCCGGCTGCTCCTGGTCGCCGCGACCCGGGTGGTGCTCGCCAACGGCCTGGGCCTGCTCGGCGTCGGCGCGCCGGAGCGGATGTAGCGCCGTGGTCATGCGATCCCACGAGGCGGGCGCCCTGCACGCCGACATCAACCAGCGCGGGCCTGCCTGGTTGCAGGCACCTCCGGACCCCAACGTCCTGGTGGCGCACCTGTGGTCGGTCAACGCCGAGAAGACCGACGGTGTGCTGCGGGTCGGCGGGGTGGACCTGCGCGACCTGGCCCGCGAGCACGGCACCCCGGCGTACGTGCTGGACGAGGCCGACTTCCGGGGGCGCGCGCGGGCCTTCCGCGAGGCGTTCTCCGAGTACGACGTCTACTACGCAGGCAAGGCGTTCATGTGCACCGAGGTGGTGCGCTGGATCGACCAGGACGGCCTGTTCCTCGACGTGTGCTCCGGTGGAGAGCTCTCGGTGGCGCTGCGCGCCGGGCTCGCCCCGGCCCGGATCGGTTTCCACGGCAACAACAAGTCGATCGCCGAGCTGCGCCGGGCGCTCGAGGTGGGCGTGGGCCGAGTCATCGTCGACTCCTTCGAGGAGATCGAGCGGCTCTCCGGCCTGGCGACCGAGCTGGGCACCCAGGCGTCGGTCCTGGTGCGGGTGACGGCGGGCGTCGAGGCGCACACCCACGAGTACATCGCGACCGCGCACGAGGACCAGAAGTTCGGCTTCTCCATCCTCGCCGGCGACGCCGCGGAGGCGGCGCGTCGCGTGCACCGCGCTCCCGGGCTCCGACTTCTCGGGCTGCACAGCCACATCGGGTCCCAGATCTTCGACACCTCCGGCTTCGAGGTGGCGACCCGCCGGGTGCTGGCGCTGCAGGCCGAGATCGGCCGCGAGCTGGGCGAGGAGCTGGCCGAGCTCGACCTGGGCGGTGGCTTCGGCATCGCCTACACCACCCAGGACGACCCCGCCGATGCCGCGCAGCTGGCCTCCGAGCTCACCAAGATCGTCGAGCACGAGTGCCGTGGCGTCGGGCTCGCGGTGCCACGGCTCTCGATCGAGCCGGGTCGGGCGATCGCGGGCCCCTCGACGTGCACCCTCTACGAGGTCGGCACGGTCAAGCAGGTGGCGCTCGACGGCGGCGCCGTGCGCGCCTACATCTCGGTCGACGGTGGCATGAGCGACAACATCCGCACCGCCCTCTACGACGCCGACTACTCCTGCACCCTGGTCTCGAGGCGCTCGCAGGCGCCCTCGACCCTGAGCCGCGTGGTCGGCATGCACTGCGAGGCGGGCGACATCGTGGTGCGCGACGAGTTCCTCCCCTCCGACCTGGTCGCGGGTGACCTGATCGCCGTGCCGGGCACCGGTGCCTACTGCCGCTCGATGGCGAGCAACTACAACCACGCCCTCCGTCCTCCGGTCGTGGCCGTGCGCGACGGGCAGAGCCGCGTGCTGGTGCGCCGTGAGACCGAGGCCGACCTGCTGGCGTGCGACCTGGGCTGAGCGGGGGCGACCGGGCCGACAGGCGGCGCAGGGGGTGGGCGGGTCCTGGGTGTGCGCAGGTCGGGCGCCATGAGTCAGGATGGACCGGGCCGCAGGGCGCACCGAGGACAAGCTGGCGCGGCCACCACGACCACGCACCGACCACGAACGACGAAGGACGAGATGAGCACCACCGACGCGACGGGCAACCAGGCGTTGAAGGTCGCCCTGCTCGGGTGCGGCTCGGTCGGGAGCCAGGTCGTGCGTCTCCTGCGTGAGCAGGCCGACGACCTGGCCGCGCGGGTCGGGGCACCGCTGGAGCTGGTCGGCGTCGCCGTGCGCCGGCTCGACGCGCCGCGCGAGGTCGAGGTCGACCCCGGTCTGCTCACCACCGACGCCGAGGCGCTGGTGCGCTCGGGCGTCGACGTCGTGATCGAGGTGATCGGCGGGATCGAGCCGGCCCGCAGCCTGATCCTCGCCGCGCTGGAGCACGGCGCAAGCGTGGTGACCGCGAACAAGGCGCTGCTCGCCGAGGACGGCCCGACGCTGTACTCCGCGGCGGACAAGGCCGGACGAGACCTCTACTTCGAGGCCGCGGTCGCCGGCGCCATCCCGATCATCCGTCCGCTGCGCGAGTCCCTGGCCGGTGACCGGGTCCGGCGGGTGCTCGGAATCGTCAACGGCACCACCAACTTCATCCTCGACAAGATGGACAGCAGCGGCGCCGGTTTCGCCGAGACCTTGGAGCAGGCCCAGGCCCTCGGCTACGCCGAGGCCGACCCGACCGCCGACATCGAGGGCTACGACGCCGCCGCGAAGGCGGCGATCCTGGCCAGCCTGGCCTTCCACACCCGGGTGTGTGCCACCGACGTGCACCGCGAGGGCATCACCGACGTCACCTCCGCCGACGTGATGTCGGCGCGCGACATGGGCTACGTGGTCAAGCTCCTGGCGATCTGCGAGCTGACCGACGGCCCCGACGGCGAGGCGGTCTCGGCGCGGGTGCACCCGGCGATGATCCCGCGCAGCCACCCGCTGGCCAGCGTGCGCGAGGCATTCAACGCGGTCTTCGTCGAGAGCGACGCCGCCGGTGAGCTGATGTTCTACGGCCCGGGTGCCGGTGGCTCGCCGACCGCCTCGGCGGTGCTGGGCGACCTGGTCACCGTGGCCCGCAACCGGCTGGTGGACGTGCGAGGTTCGGGGGAGTCGACCTACGCCGATCTCGAGGTGCTGCCGATGGGGCGCACCACCACCCGCTACCACGTCGCGCTCGACGTCGACGACCGCGCGGGCGTGCTCGCCTCGGTCGCGCAGGCCTTCGCCGAGCACGACGTCTCGATCCAGACCGTGCGCCAAGAGGGGCGGGGGGACGACGCCCAGCTGGTGGTCAGCTCCCACCGTGCCAGTGACGAGGCCCTGGCGACCACGGTCGAGCAGCTGCGCACGATGTCGTTCGTGCACGACGTGACCTCGGTGATGAGGGTGGAGGGGGACCCGGAATGAGCGGCACGACGGGTGCGCAGAGCGGGTCGCGGCGTGCCGCCGCGCCGCAGTGGCGCGGGGTGATCGAGGAGTACCGCGACTGGCTCCCCCTGCCCGAGGGCACCCCGACCTACACCCTGCGCGAGGGCGGGACCCCGCTGGTGGACAGTCCGTGGCTCAGCGAGCTGACGGGCGCCGAGGTGTGGATCAAGGTCGAGGGCAGCAACCCCACCGGGTCGTTCAAGGACCGCGGGATGACGGTGGCGCTCAGCGTCGCGGTCGGTGAGGGCGCCCAAGCCGTGGTCTGCGCGTCCACGGGCAACACCAGCGCCTCCATGGCCGCCTACGCCGCCCGCGCCAAGGTCAAGCCGCTGGTGCTGGTGCCGCAGGGCAAGATCGCTGCCGGCAAGCTGGCGCAGGCGATCGTGCACGGTGCGCAGGTGATCATGGTCCGCGGCAACTTCGACGACTGCCTGCGGATCTCGCGCGAGCTGGCCGACAAGTTCCCGGTGGCGCTGGTCAACTCGGTCAACCCCTACCGGCTCGAGGGGCAGAAGACCGCCGCGTTCGAGATCGTCGACTTCCTCGGCGACGCCCCCGACGTGCACGTGCTGCCCGTGGGCAACGCCGGCAACATCTCGGCGTACTGGAAGGGCTACGTGGAGTACCACGAGGCCTCGATCAGCAGCCGCCGCCCGCAGATGCTGGGCTGGCAGGCCGCCGGTGCGGCGCCGCTGGTCTCGGGATCGGTGGTGCGGGACCCCGAGACGGTCGCCTCGGCGATCCGCATCGGCAACCCCGCCTCGTGGCAGCTCGCGGTGGCAGCCGCCGAAGGCTCGGGCGGGCGCTTCGGTGCGGTCAGCGATGAGCAGATCCTGCGCGCCCAGCGCGAGCTCGCCGCCGCCGAGGGCCTCTTCGTCGAGCCCGGCTCGGCCGCCTCCGTGGCGGGGCTGCTCAGCGACGTGGCGGCCGGGGTGGACTTCTCGGGCGCGAGGATGGTGGTCACGGTGACCGGGCACGGACTCAAGGACATCGACACCGCGATGTCGACCTTCGGCGACGTGGTGGACGTCGTGGTGGACGCCGAGGTCGCTGCCGCCGCCGAGGCCGCCGGACTGGCCTGAGGGCCGCAAGGAAGGACGCCGACGTGCTGCACCCCGAGGCCGGGCTGACCGGCGAGCCGGTCGCGGTGCGCGTGCCGGCCACCAGCGCCAACCTGGGTCCCGGGTTCGACAGCCTCGGTCTGGCTCTGTCGCTCTACGACGAGGTGGACGTCGAGGTGCTCGACGAGCTCTCGGGCCCGCCGCAGATCACCGTCGAGGGCGAGGGCGCCGACGCGGTGCCGCTCGACGAGACCCATCTGGTCCACCGGGCGCTGTGCGCCGGGTTCCAGGCGATCGGGATGACCCCTCCGCGGGTGCGGCTGCACTGCCGCAACGGCGTGCCGCACGGCCGCGGCCTCGGGTCGTCGTCCGCGGCGATCGTCTCGGGACTGTGGGCGGCTCGCGAGCTGGTCGTGGACGGTGCCCGACACTGGCCCGACCACGCGGTGCTCGACCTGGCCGCTCGCATCGAGGGCCACCCGGACAACGTCGCGCCCGCCGTGCTGGGTGGCTTCACGATCGCCTTCGCCCACGGCGGCGAGTTCGCCGCGACCAGCCTGCGGGTCACTCCCGGGCTGGGCCTGGTGGTGCTCGTGCCCGACCAGCCGGTCTCCACCGAGGTCGCACGCTCGCTTCTGCCGGCGCAGGTGCCGCACGCGGACGCCGCGCGCAACGCGGCACGGGCCGCCCTGCTGGCCGGGGTGCTGACCGGCTCGGCCGACCCCGGCCTGATGCTGGTCGCCACCCAGGACTGGCTGCACCAGACCTACCGCGGCGAGGCGATGCGCGAGAGCGTGGAGCTGATGGAGTCGCTGCGTCGACAGGGCATCGCGGCGGTGATCTCCGGCGCCGGCCCCTCGGTGCTGGCGCTGGGGCGGGAGGCCGATCTGGCCGACGTGCCCCAGCGCCCGATGACCGGCTGGACGGCCCTGCGGCTGGACGTCGAGACGGTCGGTGCCCACGCCGTGCCCCGGGTGTGACCCGGACCTCCGCGCAGCGGTGCTAGACTTGTTCTCAGTCTCGGTCGACCTCGGGTGACGTCACGATCCACGAGATCGCGTCTCTTGCAACGTCGGCTCTGAGTCATCCGGTTCTGATCTCCTCCCCGTTCGCTCCCTGTGAGTCAGGGCGCGAGTCGCGCGAGAGTCGGACCGCCGCACAATTCTCTCAACCTCGACGAGTTCCAGGTCAGCGGGACCTTCGGACCTCAGACGTGGGAAGGACCTCACGTGTCGGACACCGCAACCGCACCCGTCGACTCACCGGTCGACAGTGCCCCTACCTCCACCGACGGCGCCCCCCAGGGCGGTGGCCTCAGCGCCAAGCGCCTGCCCGAGCTGAAGCAGATCGCCCAGGGTCTGGGCATCAAGGGCGCCAACGCCATGAAGAAGGCGCAGCTGGTCGACGCAATCCGCTCAGCGCGCTCCGGTGGCTCCGGTGGCTCCAACGGCCCCGGTGACACCTCGCCGCGCCGCGACGACGCCGCCTCGGACCAGGCCTCCGCACGCAACGATGCTCCGGGCGGCAGCGGCGAACGGCCAGGGCGGCGACGGCCAGGGCGACAAGCCCAGCCGCGACCAGCGTCAGGACACCCGGGCCGGCGAGAACCAGGGTGGCGGCAACCAGAACAAGAACAGCGACGACAACGACCGCAACCAGGGCAACCGGGGTGGCGGCAACCAGAACAAGGACAACGGGGGCGGTGGCAACCGCAACCAGGGTGGCGCCAACCAAGGCGGTGGCGGCAACCAGGGTGGCGGCAACCAAGGTGGTGGCGGCAACCAGGGTGGCGGCGCCAACCAAGGTGGTAGCGGCCAGGGCGGCGGCAACCGCAACAACCGCGACGACGACGGTGGCAGCCGGCGCAGTCGTCGGCGCCGCGGTCGCGACCGCAACACCAGCAACCGGCGCGGCGGTCAGCAGGAGCCGGACCTGGAGGTCACCGAGGACGACGTGCTCGCTCCTGTCGCGGGCATCATCGACATCCTCGACAACTACGCCTTCGTCCGCACCGGTGGCTACCTCCCCAGCCCCAACGACGTCTACGTCTCGCTCTCCATGGTCCGCAAGTTCGGTCTGCGCAAGGGCGACGCGGTCACCGGCCAGGTCCGCCAGCCGCGCGAGGGCGAGCGCAAGGAGAAGTTCAACCCGCTGGTGCGCATCGACTCCGTCAACGGCGGTGACGCCGAGGCGTCCAAGGCCCGCGTCGAGTTCGGCAAGCTCACCCCGCTCTACCCGACCGAGCGACTGCGCCTGGAGACCGGCGCCGAGAACCTGATCGGCCGCGTGATCGACATCGCCGCGCCGATCGGCAAGGGCCAGCGCGGTCTGATCGTCTCCCCGTCCAAGGCCGGCAAGACGATGATCATGCAGTCGATCTGCAACTCGATCACCACCAACAACCCCGAGTGCCACCTCATGGTGGTCCTGGTCGACGAGCGTCCCGAGGAGGTCACCGACTTCGAGCGCTCGGTGAAGGGCGAGGTCATCTCCTCCACCTTCGACCGCCCGGCCTCGGACCACACGATCGTGGCCGAGCTGGCGATCGAGCGGGCCAAGCGCCTGGTCGAGATGGGCCACGACGTGGTGGTCCTGCTCGACGGCATCACCCGACTGGGCCGCGCCTACAACCTGGCCGCCCCGGCCAGCGGCCGGATCCTCTCCGGTGGTGTGGACTCCGCGGCGCTCTACCCGCCGAAGCGGTTCTTCGGTGCGGCGCGCAACATCGAGGACGGCGGCTCGCTGACCATCCTCGCCACGGCGCTGATCGAGAGCGGCTCGAAGATGGACGAGGTGATCTTCGAGGAGTTCAAGGGCACCGGCAACATGGAGATCCGGCTGCGTCGCGACTTCGCGGACAAGCGTCTCTTCCCCGCCATCGACGCCGTGCAGTCAGGCACCCGGCGCGAGGAGATGCTGATGAGCAAGGAGGAGCTCCAGATCGTCTGGAAGCTGCGCCGCGTGCTCGCCGGGCTCGAGGGCCAGCAGGGGCTCGAGCTGCTTCTCGAGCGGCTGAAGAAGACCTCGAGCAACATCGAGTTCCTGATGCAGGTCCAGAAGACCACCCCGGGTCAGGACGGCTAGCGCCTCACCTTCCCGGCGCGCTCGGCCGTGAGCGTCGGGAAGGATTCGCTCCTGCCCGGTGTTGTTTGGCACGATAGAGCCTCGGTCCCGGTTCACGCGCCACGCAGGCGCGACCCGGCACCAGACACGAGAGGACACCATGAAGAAGGACATCCACCCGGAGTACGTCGAGACCCAGGTCACCTGCACCTGTGGCAACACGTTCACCACGCGCAGCACCGCGACCAGCGGCGCCATCCACGCCGACGTCTGCTCGGCCTGCCACCCGTTCTACACGGGCAAGCAGAAGATCCTGGACACCGGCGGCCGCGTCGCGCGCTTCCAGAAGCGCTACGCCAAGGCCTCCGAGAAGTAGCTCACGCGGCGACGCCGGCTCCCGTGCGGGAGCCGGCGTCGTCATGTCACGAGCAGAGGCAGGAGCAGGGCCGGGACCGGAGGTGAGCAGTGGCCGACGTCGGTGAGCAGTTCGGCGAGGCGCTGCGCGCCCTCGCCCAGGAGCACGCCGAGGTGGAGCAGCGCCTGGTCGACCCCCAGGTGCACACCGATCCGGCACTCTCGCGCGACCTGTCCCGGCGCTACGCCGAGCTGGGCGCGGTGCTGCGTGCCCGCGACGAGCTGAGCCGGGTGGTCGACGACGGCGCCGCCGCCCGCGAGCTCGCCGAGGAGGACGAGTCCTTCGCCGAGGAGGTCGCGGACCTCGACCGGCGTCGCGAGGCGCTCGAGGAGCGGCTGCGGCTGCTGCTCGTGCCGCGCGACCCCGCTGACGCCAAGGACGCGATCCTGGAGATCAAGTCCGGCGAGGGAGGGGAGGAGTCGGCGCTCTTCGCCGGTGACCTGCTGCGGATGTACACCCGCTACGCCGAGCGGCAGGGGTGGCGCACCGAGCAGCTCGACGCCACCGAGTCCGACCTGGGCGGGTTCAAGTCCGTCACGGTCGCGGTGCAGGCCAAGGGCGGCGTCGAGCCCGGTGAGACCCCCTACGCGCTGCTGAAGTTCGAGGGCGGGGTCCACCGGGTGCAGCGGGTGCCGGTCACCGAGTCCCAGGGGCGGGTGCACACCTCGGCCGCCGGGGTGCTGGTGATGCCGGAGGCGGAGCAGGTCGACGTGAGCATCGAGGACAAGGACCTGCGCATCGACGTCTTCCGTTCCTCCGGGCCGGGTGGTCAGAGCGTGAACACCACCGACTCCGCGGTGCGGATCACCCACCTGCCCACCGGGGTGGTGGTGAGCTGCCAGAACGAGAAGTCCCAGCTGCAGAACAAGGAGCAGGCGCTGCGGATCCTGCGGGCCCGTCTGCTGCAGGCCGCTCAGGAGAGCGCCGCCATCGAGGCCGCGGACGCCCGACGCTCGCAGGTGCGCACCGTGGACCGTTCCGAGCGGATCCGCACCTACAACTTCGCGGAGAACCGGATCTCCGACCACCGCACCGGGTTCAAGGCCTACAACCTCGACCAGGTGCTGGACGGCGACCTGGCCCCGGTGATCGCCTCGTGCACCGAGGCCGACCTCGCCGCGCGGCTGGAGGCCCTCAACCCGTGAGCGCGGCGGGGAGGCGACTCACGCTGCGCGAGGCCGCGAGCGGGTTGCGGGAGGCCGGTGTGGACTCTGCCGACCACGACGCCGCGGAGATCGTGGCGCACGTGCTCGGGGTGAACCGCTCGCGACTCACCGGTGCGGTGCTCGATGCGGCCGACGACGACCAGCTCGGCGCGATCGAGGCGCTGCTGAGGCGTCGGGCCGCGCGCGAGCCGCTGCAGCACCTGACCGGGGTGGCCCACTTCCGCCACCTGACGCTGGCGGTGGGACCGGGGGTCTTCGTGCCCCGGCCGGAGACCGAGGTGATGGCCGGCTGGGCGGTCGAGGCCGCCGCAGCCGTCGCCCGATCCGGGCGAACCCCCCGTGTGGTCGACCTGTGCACGGGCTCCGGCGCGATCGCGCTCTCGGTGGCGACCGAGGTGCCGCAGGCGGAGGTCCACGCCGTGGAGCTGGGGGAGGAGGCCCTGGTGTGGGCAGAGCGCAACCGGGCGGCGAGCCCGGCCCGCGACCGCGTCGAGCTGCGCGCGGGGGACATGGCCTCGGCCTTCCCCGAGCTCGACGGCACCGTCGACGTCGTGGTCAGCAACCCGCCGTACATCCCGATGACTGCCTACGACAGCGTGGCGCGCGAGGTGCGCGAGCACGACCCTGCCCTGGCGCTGTGGAGCGGCGAGGACGGGCTGGACGACATCCGCACCGTGGTGCGGGCCGCGGCCCGGCTGCTGGCGCCCGGGGGGCGACTCGGGTTCGAGCACGCGGAGGTGCAGGCGCAGAGCGCGCCCTCGGTGCTCACCGCCGACCGGCGGTGGCGCGAGGTGCGTGACCACCGCGACCTCGCCGGCCGTCCGCGCTTCACCACCGCGGTGTTCCTGCGCTGATCCCCGGTCTGGTCGCGAAGGAGTCCCCACTGCTCCGCGGCGTCGGTCCTCCCGGCTGCCATGATGTGCCCATGAGCTTGCGCTTCGACCTGTCCGACGAGGCCCAGCGCGAGGAGGGCCTGAGCGAGGCGACCCGCACCGTGCAACGCGGCCGGCTGGTCGTGCTCCCCACCGACACCGTCTACGGCATCGGCTGCGACGCCTTCGACGAGGACGCCGTGGAGCGGCTGCTCGACGCGAAGGGTCGCGGTCGCGACATGCCGCCCCCGGTCCTGGTCTCGGCCAAGACCACGCTGGAGGCGATCGCGATCGACGTCCCCGACTGGGCGCGCACCCTGGTCGACACGCTGTGGCCCGGGCCGTTGACCCTGGTGCTGCACCAGCAGCCGAGCCTGCAGTGGGACCTGGGGGAGACCCGCGGCACGGTGGCGGTCCGGATGCCCGACCATGAGGTCGCCCTGGAGCTGCTCTCACGCACCGGTCCGATGGCGGTGAGCAGCGCGAACCTCAGCGGCCACCCGGCCGCCACCACGGCCGAGGAGGCCGAGGTGATGCTCGGGGACGCCGTGCGGGTGATCCTCGACGGGGGCCAGAGCCACGACGCGGTCCCCTCGACCATCCTCGACTGCACCGGCGAGCAGGGCCGGGTCCTGCGGCAGGGGGCGCTCAGCCTCGAGCGGCTCAACGAGGTGCTCGCCGACTCCGGCGCGCAGATCCTCGGGGACACCGAGGAGGGCACCGACGAGGATGCCGACGGGGACACCGACGGGGACGCCGACGACCAAGCCGACGAGCACGCCGACAGGGACACCGACGAGGGGTGAGCAGCAGCCGTGCGTGAGTACCTCGCGCTCTTCCTGGTCGCGCTCGCGGTGACCTACCTGGTCGCGGTGATGGCCCGGGAGGTGGCGCTGCGCTTCGGCGCGATCGCCGCCGTGCGAGACCGCGACGTGCACTCGGACCCGGTGCCCTACCTCGGCGGCGTGGCGATGCTGGCCGGGATCATCGCGGCCTACCTGGTCTCGCGCGAGCTCCCGTTCCTCTCCACCGCGGCCTCCTCGGTCTTCCACGACGCCGGCATCGTGATCATCGCCGGGGCCATGGTGTGCGCCCTCGGCGTCGTGGACGACCTGATCGAGCTCGACGCGCTCACCAAGTTCGGCGGGCAGCTGCTGGCCACGGCCTTCCTGGTGCTGAACGGGATCCAGCTCTACTACATCGGCCTGCCCGACGGCACGGTGCTGACCCTGGACCCGACCCAGGCACTGATCTTGACCGTGGTGGTCGTGGTCTCCACGATCAACGCGGTGAACTTCATCGACGGGCTCGACGGCCTGGCGGGGGGTGTGATCGGCCTGGGCGCTGTGGCGTTCTTCCTCTTCTCCTACGGTGTGGCCGCACGCAACGGGGACTCCCTGGCGATCACCGCGGCACTGCTCTGCGCGACGCTGGCGGGCGCCTGCGCCGGGTTCCTGGCCCACAACTTCAACCCGGCCCGGATCTTCATGGGCGACAGCGGGTCGATGCTCATCGGGATGGTGCTGGCGGGCTCCGCGCTCAGCCTGACCTCCGGCTTCCCCGCCCTGGCGATCTTCTCCGACGAGACCAGTTCCGGCGCGGGACTCGTGGTGACCCTGCTGCCGCTGCTGCTGCCGATCGCGGTGCTGCTGATCCCGTTCGTCGACCTGCTGCTCGCGATCGCGCGTCGCACGATGCGCGGGGAGTCCCCGTTCAAGCCCGACAAGGAACACCTGCACCACCGACTGCTCGAGCTGGGTCACTCCCACCGCCGCGCCGTGGTGGTGCTGTGGCTCTGGGCGGCGCTGATCGCGCTCGGCGGGGTGGCGCTCGCGCTCTACCCCGGACGCACCGTGTCCCTGGTGCTCGTCGGGTGGTTCTTCGTGACGGTGCTGCTGACGGTGGTGGTGCCCAGGGTGGAGCGCCCCGCGTGGACCCACCACGAGGACTACGCCGGCCCGCCGCCGCGGCCGGGACCCTTCGCATGACCGAGGGACGGCGAGGTCACCGAGACGCTTGTGCGGTTTTTCACAAGGTTCGCCGACCGGTCCGCGGCGACGCCGGAGCTGCCGCCGCCCTGCCGGTGCTGGTCGTGCTGGCCCTCGCGACCGGGGTCGTGGGGCTCGCCGGGGTGGTGGACGGCTCCCACGGGGTCATCAGCGCGTTGGCCGGGATCGCGATCTGCGCGGTGGTGGTCTCCCTCGGCTTGGTGGTCCGCGCTGCCGTCGCCGTGCTCCCGCCCGCCTCGACCCTCCCGATCGCGCTGCTGACCTACGTCCTGCAGCTGGTCGTCCTGCTCGGCCTGCTGGTCGCCGTCGAGCGTTCGGGGCTGCTCGACTCGACGCTGGAACGGGTGTGGGTCGGCCTCTCGGTGATCCTCGGCGCCTTGGCGTGGAGCGTCGCGATCGTCCTCTACCACAGCAGAAGCGTGCGGGCGAATCCCCGATGAGCAGGGCATTCGACCTCCGTCGGAGCGGGCGGACAGCGGGCTGAACGGGGCAGTAGGTCCCTGCTATTGTCCGCCTAACGATGAGTCAGCAACGCACGCCGGGGACCTCTCCGGAGCACTCGGTCGATCCGTGGCAGGCCTTCGGATACTTGGTCGCGGGTGTCGGCTTCTACGGCGTGCTGGGCTGGCTCCTCGACCAGTGGTTGGGCACCGAGTTCCTGGTCGGCGTCGGCATCGTCGTCGGAGCAGGACTGGGTACCTACCTGACCATCATCAGAGCAACTCTGGCTGAGCGCGCCAACGCGTCAGGCCCGGCACAGCACGACCGAGTGCGAGACAGCGAGCAGGAGAGCTAGTGCAGGTGAGACGGTGACCGCCATCGCCCACGTACTGGTCCGCGAGGAGGAGTTCGCTCCGCCCGGGCCCCAGGACTTCAACCTGCCGCCGGTGCCCGGCAGCCCCGACGGCACCTTCGACTTCCTGGGCCAGAGCATGTACGCCGGCGCGACGAAGCCGATGTTCCAGCTGATCCTGGGTGCCGTCCTGGTGTTCGCCTTCCTCCGGATGTCGGCGCGCGGCGCGATGGTGCCCGGTCGCCTGCAGTTCGCAGGCGAGAGCGCCTACGGCTTCGTCCGCAACACCCTGGGTCGCGACGTGATCGGCAGCCAGGACTTCCTGCGCTACGTGCCGCTGCTGGTCACGTTGTTCTTCTTCATCCTGGTCAACAACGTCTTCGCCACGGTCCCCGGCGTGCAGTTCCCGACCTTCTCCCGCATCGGCTTCGTCGTAGCGCTCGCGCTGGTCTCGTGGCTGGTCTACAACGGTGCGGGGATCAAGGTCCACGGCTTCTTCGGCTACCTCAAGCACCAGACCGTGCCCCCCGGCGTCCCCGCTGCGATGCTGGTGATCCTGATCCCGCTGGAGTTCTTCTCCAACATCCTGGTGCGCCCCTTCACGCTGGCGCTGCGACTCTTCGCCAACATGTTCGCCGGCCACCTGCTGCTCATCCTCTTCGCCCTCGGCGGCGAGTACCTCCTGCTGCACGGCGCGACCCTGGTCAAGCCGGTCGGTGTGCTGACCTGGGTGCTCTTCGTCGTCATCGCCTTCCTGGAGCTGCTGGTGCAGTTCCTGCAGGCCTTCATCTTCACGATCCTGACCTCGTTGTACATCTCCTCGGCGATCGCCGAGGAGCACTGAGCCCCTGAGCTGACGTAAAACAACCGAAAGGAAAAACCTGTGGACCTCACCGCGAATCTCATCGCCATGGCCCTCAGCGGAAACGCCAACATGGTGGGCTACGGCCTGGCCGCGATCGGCCCCGGTGTGGGCATCGGCCTGATCTTCGCCGCCTACATCCAGGGCGTTGCGCGTCAGCCGGAGGCGCAGAGCCGACTGCAGACGATCGCCTTCATCGGGTTCGCGTTGGCCGAGGCCCTCGCGATCATCGGTATCGGCCTCGCATTCGCACTCTGAGCCCAGCCGTCCCTGAGCCAAGGATCCCGAGATGAAGCTCGCCATCCTCGCGTCGGAATCGGGAGGGGAGGAGTCCCTGAACCCCCTCATCCCGCACCCGGCGGAGATCGTCCTGTCCCTGATCGTCTTCGCGCTGCTCTACTTCGCGATCAAGAAGTTCGTCGTGCCGAACTTCGAGACGACCTACGCCCAACGCACCCAAGCCATCGAGGGCGGGATCCGCGAGGCCGAGGAGAAGCAGGCCGCGGCCGACGCCAAGCTGCGCGAGCTGGAGGAACAGTTCGGAGCGGCGCGGCAGGAGGCCGCCCGGATCCGCGAGGAGGCCCGCGAGCAAGGTGCCGCGATCATCTCGGAGATGCGCGAGGAGGCCCAGACCGAGTCCAGGCGCATCGTCGAGCACGGCAAGTCCCAGATCGAGGCCGAGCGTGCCCAGGCTGTGGCCAGCCTGCGCGCAGAGGTCGGCAGCCTGGCCACCACCCTGGCCGGCCGCATCGTGGGTGAGGCCCTCGACGACGAGGCTCGCCAGAGCCGCGTGATCGAGCGCTTCCTCGCCGACCTCGAGACCTCGGGCGGCGCCGCGACGGTCCAGAACGGCAGCGGGGACAACTGATGCCCTCCTCCATGCGCGGGGTCTCCGCCGGGGCCAACCTTCAGCTGCTCGAGGAGCTGAAGGAGGGTCTCTCCGACGACGGGGGAGCCGGCTACGACGTGGCCGGCGACCTGTTCGCCGTCGGCGCCGTGCTGCGCTCGGAGCCCGCGCTGCGCCGGGTGCTGACCGACCCCTCGATCGGCGGGGAGGCCAAGGCCGACCTGGTGCGCACCGTGTTCGGCGACGGGCTCGGCGACCGCTCGCTTGACCTGCTGGCCTCCGCCGCGGGCCAGCGCTGGGCCGCGATGCGCCACCTCGGGGACACCCTGGAGCAGATGGGGGTGGTGGCCGTCGTCCTGGCCGCGGAGGCCGACGGAGAGGCCGACGCGGTGGAGTCCCAGCTCTTCGACGTCTCGCGCCTGGTCTCGGACAACCACTCGCTGCGTGACGCCCTGTCCGACCCCGCTCGATCGGTGGAGGACAAGGCGCAGCTGCTCGGCTCGCTGCTGGAGGGCAAGGTCGCCAGGGGCACGCTCCAGCTCGCCGAGCAGGCCGTGTCCGGCACCTACCGCACCGTGGTGCTGGCGATCGAGGCCTACCAGAGGCTCACCGCGCGCGAGCGCAGCCGCATGGTCGCGCTGGTGCGGGTCGCCCGGCCGCTCTCGGCGGAGGAGACCGAGCGGCTCGGCAACGCGTTGTCGCACCAGTACGGCCGCCAGATCGAGCTCAACGAGCTGGTCGACCCCGACCTCCTCGGCGGGATGCGGGTCGAGATCGGTGACGACGTGATCGACGGCACCGTGTCCAGCCGGCTCCACGAGGCTCGGCGCAAGCTCGCGGGCTGAGCACGGCCGCGCAGACCAGACCACAGACCGAAGAACTGATCCCAGAGAGCAGGAAGAAGACATGACGGAGCTTTCGATCCGTCCGGAGGAGATCCGGGACGCCCTGCAGCGCTTCGTGGCTGACTACCAGCCCGAGACCGCCAGCAAGGAGGAGGTCGGCGTCGTGGCCGAGGCCGGCGACGGCATTGCCCGCGTCTCCGGCCTGCCCTCGGCCATGGCCAACGAGCTCCTGGAGTTCGAGGACGGCACCCGAGGCCTGGCGCTGAACCTCGACACCCGCGAGATCGGCGTGGTGATCCTCGGTGACTTCGAGGGGATCGAGGAGGGCCAGACGGTGCGCCGCACCGGCGAGGTGCTCTCGGTGCCCGTCGGTGACAACTTCATGGGTCGGGTCATCGACCCGCTCGGTGTCCCGCTCGACGGCATGGGCGACATCGAGGACGAGGGACGCCGCGCGCTGGAGCTGCAGGCGCCCAGCGTGATGCAGCGCAAGTCGGTGCACGAGCCGCTGGCCACCGGCATCAAGGCGATCGACGCGATGACCCCGATCGGTCGCGGTCAGCGCCAGCTGATCATCGGTGACCGCCAGACCGGCAAGAGCACGATCGCGATCGACACGATCATCAACCAGAAGAACAACTGGGACTCCGGTGACCCGGACAAGCAGGTGCGCTGCATCTACGTCGCCATCGGCCAGAAGGGCTCGACCATCGCCGCGGTGCGCGGCGCCCTCGAGGAGGCCGGCGCGATGGAGTACACCACCATCGTCGCGGCCCCCGCCTCCGACAGCGCGGGCTTCAAGTACCTCGCCCCCTACACCGGCTCGGCCATCGGCCAGCACTGGATGTACGACGGCAAGCACGTCCTGATCGTCTTCGACGACCTGACCAAGCAGGCCGACGCCTACCGCGCGGTCTCGCTGCTGCTGCGCCGCCCGCCGGGGCGCGAGGCGTTCCCCGGTGACGTCTTCTACGTGCACTCGCGTCTGCTGGAGCGCTGCGCGAAGCTCTCCGACGACATGGGAGCGGGCTCGATGACCGGGCTGCCGATCATCGAGACCAAGGCCAACGACGTCTCGGCCTTCATCCCGACCAACGTCATCTCGATCACCGACGGTCAGATCTTCTTGCAGTCCGACCTCTTCAACTCCAACCAGCGCCCGGCCATCGACGTCGGTGTCTCGGTCTCGCGCGTCGGTGGTGCCGCGATGGCGAAGTCGATGAAGAAGGTCACCGGTTCCCTGAAGGTCGACCTGGCGCAGTTCCGCGCGATGGAGGCGTTCGCGATGTTCGCCTCCGACCTCGACGCCGCGTCGCGGCAGCAGCTGGACCGCGGGCAGCGGCTGATGGCGCTGCTCAAGCAGCCGGCCTACTCGCCCTACCCCCTCGAGGAGATGACGGTCTCCCTGTGGACGGGCACCAGCGGCAAGCTCGACGCCGTGCCCACCGAGGACGTGCTGCGCTTCGAGTCGGAGTTCCTCGACTACCTGCGACGTCAGGAGTCCGGGATCCTCGAGAGCATCCGCGAGAGCCGCGACTTCACCGACGACACCGAGTCCGCGCTGGACAAGGCGTTCGACAGCTTCGCCGACCAGTTCGAGACCTCCGAGGGCGGATCGATCAAGGCGGGTCGTGAGGAGCACGAGGCCCTCGAGGACGAGGACGTCGAGCAGGAGCAGATCGTCAAGCAGAAGCGCGGCTGAACGGAGGCCTGGCTGATGGCTGTATCGCTGCGTGAGTATCGCGCCAAGATCAAGACGGTCGAGTCGACCAAGAAGATCACCCGAGCCATGGAGCTGATCGCTGCTTCGCGCATCATCAAGGCGCAGCAGCGTGCTCAGGCGGCCGCGCCGTACGCTCGCGAGCTGACCCGAGCGGTCTCGGCGGTGGCGACGTTCTCCAACGTCGAGCACCCGCTGACCACCGAGCGGGAGAATCCCGAGCGGGCCGCGGTGCTGGTGGTGACCAGCGACCGCGGCCTGGCCGGCGCCTACTCCTCGAGCGTGATCAAGGAGGCCGAGCGTCTCGGCGAGAAGCTGCGCGAGGAGGGCAAGGAGGTCGACCTCTACATCTCCGGGCGCAAGGGCGTGGCCTACTACAAGTTCCGCAACCGCCCGATCGTGGAGGCCTGGACCGGTCACTCCGACCAGCCCGACTACGACGTGGCCAAGGCGATCGGCGAGGCACTGATCGGCGCCTTCGTCATGGAGGAGGGCGAGGACACCCCCGAGTCCGGTGACGGCGAGAGCGACAAGCCGATCAAGGCGGTCGACGAGGTGCACGTGGTCTACACCCGGTTCCGCTCCATGCTGACCCAGGAGCCCACCACGGTGCGGATGCTGCCCCTGGAGATCGTCGAGGGCGATGCCCCGCCCGAGGACCAGGACATGCTCCCGCTCTACGAGTTCGAGCCCGGTCCGGCCGACGTGCTCGACGCGCTGCTGCCGAAGTACGTGGAGTCGCGGATCTACTTCGCCCTGCTCCAGGCCGCTGCCTCAGAGCTGGCCGCGCGTCAGCGGGCCATGAAGGCCGCGACCGACAACGCCGAGGACCTCATCAAGAAGTACAAGCGGATCGCGAACCAGGCTCGCCAGGCCGGCATCACCCAGGAGATCAGCGAGATCGTGGGTGGGGTCAACGCCCTGGCGGACGCCAACAGCGGCCAGGACTGATCCGATCAACCGACAGACCAGTGTGATCCAGACGGAGAAGTGAGAGAGATGACTGCCACCATCAGCGACGAGACCACCGAAGGCACCGCCGGCTCCGTGGGCCGGATCGCGCGCGTGATCGGTCCGGTCGTCGACGTCGAGTTCCCCAGCGACTCGATGCCGGAGATCTACAACGCCCTGCGCGTGGACATCACCCTGGGCGACCAGACCACCACCATCACCCTGGAGGTCGCCCAGCACATCGGGGACGGCATGGTGCGAGCGATCTCCATGAAGCCCACCGACGGCATGGTCCGCGGTGCCCAGGTCACCGACACCGGCGGTCCGATCTCGGTGCCGGTGGGTGACGTCACCCTCGGTCGCGTCTTCAACACCACCGGCGACTGCATGAACCTCGAGGAGGGAGAGCAGCTCGACGTCGAGGAGCGGTGGGCCATCCACCGCAAGGCGCCGGCCTTCGACCAGCTCGAGGCGCGCACCCAGATGTTCGAGACCGGCATCAAGGTGATCGACCTGCTGACCCCCTACGTGCAGGGCGGCAAGATCGGTCTCTTCGGTGGTGCCGGTGTGGGCAAGACGGTGCTGATCCAGGAGATGATCGCCCGCGTCGCCAAGGACCACGAGGGCGTCTCGGTCTTCGCCGGGGTCGGTGAGCGCACCCGCGAGGGCAACGACCTGATCGTGGAGATGCAGGAGGCCGGCGTCTTCGACAAGGTCGCCCTGGTCTTCGGCCAGATGGACGAGCCGCCGGGCACCCGGCTGCGCGTCGCGCTGTCCGCGCTGACGATGGCGGAGTACTTCCGCGACGTCAAGGAGCAGGACGTGCTGCTCTTCATCGACAACATCTTCCGGTTCACCCAGGCCGGCTCCGAGGTCTCCACGCTGCTGGGTCGGATGCCGAGCGCGGTGGGCTACCAGCCGACCCTGGCCGACGAGATGGGTGTGCTCCAGGAGCGCATCACCTCGACCCGCGGTCACTCGATCACCTCGATGCAGGCGATCTACGTCCCCGCCGACGACTACACCGACCCGGCGCCCGCGACGACGTTCGCCCACCTGGACGCGACCACCGAGCTCTCCCGTGAGATCGCCTCGCTCGGCATCTACCCCGCGGTCGACCCGCTGACCTCGACGTCGCGGATCCTGGACCCGCAGTACATCGGCCAGGAGCACTACGACGCGGCGATCCGGGTCAAGCAGATCCTGCAGCGCAACAAGGAGCTGCAGGACATCATCGCGATCCTCGGTGTCGACGAGCTCTCCGAGGAGGACAAGGTCACCGTGCACCGGGCTCGGCGGATCCAGCGGTTCCTGTCGCAGAACACCTACGTCGCCAAGCAGTTCACCGGTCTGGAGGGATCGACGGTCCCGGTCTCGGAGACCATCGAGGCGTTCAACAAGATCTCCGACGGCGAGTACGACCACGTCGCCGAGCAGGCCTTCTTCATGTGCGGTGGCCTCGAGGACGTGGAGAAGAAGTGGGACGAGATCCAGAAGTCGACCGGCGGCAAGGGCGGTGACTGAGCCCGATGAGTGAGGCCACCATGCGCGTCGAGCTGGTCGCTGCCGACCGGCTCGTGTGGTCCGGCGAGGCCACGCAGGTCATCGCCCGGACCACCGAGGGTGACGTCGGGGTGCTGCCGAACCACGCCCCGATGCTCTCGCTGATGGTCGACGGCGTCGTCGACGTCACCACCGCGGACGACGAGACCTGGATCGCCGCGGTCGACGCCGGGTTCCTCTCGGTGGCCGGCAACCGGATCTCGATCCTCGCCGAGCACGCCGAGATGGCTCATGACATCGATCTGGAGCGGGCACGTCACGACCTCGAGCGGGCCCAGGATGCCGGCGAGAACAGCGACGGAGCGGAGAACGCAGCCAAGGAGGCGTCCTCACGCGCGTGGGCCGAGGCGCGGGTGCGCGCGGCCGAGAAGGACTCCTGACCTGCGATGCCGTGGTGGCAGTGGCTGGTGGACGTCGCCGGCTTCTGCCTGCTGCTGCTCTTCGGCTACGGGCTGATGCTGCTGGTGCGACGCCGGGTGCTCACCCGCGGGCCCGGCACCTTCGAGCTGAGCTACCGCGCCCGCCACGGCACGCCCGGGCGTGGCTGGGTCCTCGGGCTGGGTCGGTATGCCGGCTCCGACCTGGAGTTCCACCGGATCTTCGGGGTCAGGCTGCGCCCGCTGCGGATCTTTCCTCGTGAGTCCCTCCAGGTCGAGGCCCGCCGGACCCCGGTGACGCTCGAGCAGCGGGTGCTCTACGCCGGGCACGTGGTCGTGGAGTGCCGGGTCGGTCAGGAGCAGGTGGATCTCGCGATGGCACCTGACGCGCTGACCGGCCTGCTGTCGTGGCTCGAAGCGGCCCCACCGGGTAGACCACCCCGGAGCCGGTGAGGGGACCAAAGTCGTGAACTACCCGAGTCCACTCCCCAGGTCGGCGGCGAGGCGGCAGACTCGTGGGGTGGAAGGAGCTGGTGATCGTGATGGGCACGCAGTGGCATGACCTGGTCCGCGTCGTCTCGGGCTCCGACCAGGCTCAGCAGTTGATCTCCGAAGCACTCGGCCCGCTCATGGGGCTCAGTGGTGCTCACCTCGCCGTCGTGCTGCGTCGGCAGGGTGAGACCTGGGAGGTCTCCGAGGCGGTCGGGCGGCACCCGGTCGACCAGGGTGCCGAGGAGCTCGCCGCGGCACTCGCCGCCGGTTCCGACCCCGAGGACCTCTCGGTGCCCGACGCGTGGTCCTCGTCGGTGGGCCACCTCGAGGCCCGCCGACTCCCCGGTCACGTCGGCGTGCTGGTGCAGGGCTGGGTGCAGCAGCCGGGCGCCGACGCCGGACCTGCCCTCGACCTCCTGCTGACCGGGTTGGCGCGCTGCGAGGCGCGCGCGCAGTACGACGACCTGACCCAGCGGGTGGACAACGCGCAGGTGCTGGCGAACATGGGCGACTACGACTGGCACATCGAGTCCGACACCAACCGCTGGTCGGACCAGCTCTACCGGATCTACGGCCACGAGCCGCAGGCGTTCAACGCCTCCTACGAGCGGTTCCTGTCCTTCATCCACCCCGACGACCGGGAGCGGATCACCGGGGTCCACCAGGCTGCCTACGCCAGCGGTGAGCCCTACGCCATGATGGAGCGCATCGTCCGCCCGGACGGGGAGGTGCGCCACCTCGCCAGCAACGGCCAGGTGATCATGAGCGAGGGGAAGCCGGTGCGGATGCGCGGGACCTGCATCGACGTCACCGACCAGGTGCTCGCCGAGCAGGAGCGCGAGCGGAGCGCGGCGATGTTTCGCACGCTGGTCGAGTCCAGCCCCGACGCCATCCTGGTCATGGACGCCTCCGGTTCGGTGCTCCAGGCCAACGGCAGGGCCCACGAGCTGCTGGGTGGTGACCCGGTCGGCCACGACTTCCACGCGATGGTCCCCGAGGCGCAGGCCCGCCCGGACGGCGCGGTCAGCGGCTCCGGGGTCGACGGCCGGCCGCTGCTGCTCGACGTCGCCATGGCCGACCTCTCCGAGGTCGGGGAGCGTGAGGGCGGGGTTGCCGCCTTCCTCCACGACGCCTCGCCGCGGCTGCGCAACGAGGCCCTCGCAGCCGCCGTCCGCGAGGCTCAGGTGCGCCGCCGCCAGGCGATGGAGATCAACGACAACGTGGTCCAGGGCCTCAGCACCGCGCTCTACGCGCTGCGCGACACCGAGGTGGGTGTCGCCGAGGACACCCTCGAGCGCACGCTGAGCTCGGCGCGGCGCATGATGACCGACCTGCTCGAGCCCGTCGAGGGCGACGTCAAGCCGGGCGACCTGGTGCGCTCGGCCCCCTCGAAGCTCGACTCCGACCGGCTCGCCGCGGGCGGCTCCGACCAGGGCGCCGGAGCGAGAACGTGACCACACCGGTCCGTGTCCTGCTGGTCGACGACTCCGAGGACCTGCGCATGCTGCTGCGGCTGAAGCTGGAGTCCTGGGACCACTACGAGGTCGTCGCCGAGGCGGGCGACGGGGTCACCGGGGTGCAGCTCGCCCAGGAGCACCAGCCCGACCTGGTGATGCTCGATCTCGCGATGCCCAAGATGGACGGGCTGCAGGCGCTGCCCCTGATCCGCGATGCGGTCGAGGGAGTCCGGGTGGTGGTGCTCTCCGGGTTCGAGCAGGGCGTGATGGAGAGCCGGGTGCGCGAGGCCGGCGCCGACGGCTACCTGGAGAAGGGCGTGCCGATGGAGGAGCTGGCGCGCACCCTCGACGGGGTGCTCGCGAGCTGAGTGCTCACCGTTGGCCGCCGGGCTTCCACAGCACGTCGCCCTGCTCGCTGTTGGCGTGTCGGGCCAGGATGAAGAGCAGGTCGCTGAGCCGGTTCAGGTAGGTGATCGCGATCAGGTTCATGCTCTCGCCGTGCTCGGCGTAGGCCGCCCAGGCCGATCGCTCCGCCCGGCGCGCGACCGTGCGGCACACGTGGAGCCGCGCAGCGGTGGCGTCGCCGCCCGGGAGGATGAAGGAGCGCAACGTCTCCAGGTCGGCGTTCCACCGGTCACAGGCCTGCTCCAGCCGGGTGACGTAGTCCTCCAGCACCCGCAGCGGCTCGTACGGCGGGTTGGGCACCACGGGTGTCGACAGGTCGGCGCCCACGTCGAAGAGCTCGTTCTGCACCCGACGCAACAGCTCGCACACCTCGTCCTCGAGGTCGCCGGTGGCCAGAGCGACGCCGAGGTTGCTGTTGAGCTCGTCGACGTCGGCGTAGGCGGCCAGCCGCAGGTCCAGCTTGGAGGTCTCGCTGTTGTCGCCGAGCCGGGTGCGACCGGCGTCGCCGGTGCGGGTGTAGATCCGCGTCAGGTTGACCATCACCTCAGCCTAGACACCGGGTGGTTCACGCACAGCGGGCGCCGGCGCTCCCAGGAGCGCCGGCGCCCGTCACCGACTGAGCGGGTCGAGTGGGAGGGTCGACTCAGCCGGTGGGGGAGGTGGCGTCCAGCTCGCCGTCGAGGTCGTCGACCTGCGCGAGGATCCGATGCTTCTCCTGGCGGTGGTCGCGCACCGTGAGGGCGATCGCGGCGACCCAGGCCAGGGCCAGGGTGGCCGCGGTGGCGGCGAGGGTCAGGCCGCTGACCCCCAGCGCGCCCAGCAGGGTGTTGCTGTTGGTGATGATGATCAGGCCGCCCGCCGCCACGCCGAGCACGGTCGCCGGCAGGTACCGCACCAGCCAGGCGGCGAAGGGCGCAGCCACGACGCCACCGGCGAGCAGGGCCAGGGCGATGCCCCAGTCGATGCCCTGGCTGCCCAGCGCGAGCAGGAAGCCCAGCGACCCACCGACGGCGACCAGGAACTCCGAGGTGTCGATGGAGCCGACCACCTTGCGCGGCTCGAGCCGCCCGCTGCTGAGCAGGGACGTCGTGCCCACCGGGCCCCAGCCGCCACCACCGATGGCGTCCACCGCGCCGGCCACGAGTCCGAGCGGGGCGAGGAAGCGGGCCGAGGCCTTGCCCGGGAAGCGGGGCCGACGCCCGCGCAGCACCAGGAAGCGGTAGAGCACGTAGATGCCGAGCACCAGCAGGATGCCGGCCACCCAGGGCTTGGCCTGCTCACCGGGCAGTGAGGCCAGCAGCGTCGCGCCGGCGAAGGCACCGACGGCTCCAGGACCGGCGAGGATCGAGACGGTGCGCCAGTCGACGTTGCCCAGCTTGTGGTGGGAGATGCCGGAGACCAGCGTGGTCCCGATCTCGGAGAAGTGCACCGCGGCGGAGGCGGCGGCCGGTGCGACGCCGGCGGCCAGCAGCAGCGTGCCCGAGGTGACGCCGTACGCCATCCCGAGGGAGCCGTCGACCAGCTGCGCGCCGAGGCCGACCAGCGCCAGCACGATGAAGTTCTTCATGGTTCTGCCTTTCGGGGAAGCCGACGGGACCGTCGGATGAAAGCAATGTGTCTCACGTAAGTATAGCGAGAAACTATAGATAACGATCACGACTCGCTGTCGGCGGGTCCGAGCATCGACGGCGGGGATGGGTGAAGATCGGCCCAATCAGGGAGGTCCGCGCGGTGAAACAGGCGAAGTCGGTCGGGGCGGTCGGGCGCGACGGCGTGCTCGCGCTGTCGGGCCTGCTCGACGTGCGACGCACCGCGGAGATCCGTGAGGCCCTCTACGCCCAGATCCACCGCCAGGACGGCGACGTTGTGGTCGATCTCAGCGACGTGGAGACCATGGACGTCACCGTGATGCAGGTGCTGGCCGCCGCGGCGGTGCGTCTGCGGCGCGCAGGTCGCGTCGTGGTGCTCGTCGGGTGCCCGACGACGCTGCGCCGGTTGATCGCCTTCCGCGGCTGGCGACGGCTCTTCGTCTGGGAGCGCCCCGAGCGGCGCCCCGACGTCCGCGACGCGGTGTGACCTATCCCGCTCGACCCGGGGTGTTGAACACTTCACAACCGCGCGTCCGGGAGGTCTGCTCGGCCCTACCCTGTGACTCATGAGTAACGAGAGCGACCCGACGGCTCCGGACCAGCGTCCCGAGCGGGACCGTCCCTGGGTGATGCGCACCTACGCCGGGCACAGCTCGGCGGCAGAGTCCAACGCGCTCTACCGGCGCAACCTGTCCAAGGGGCAGACCGGGCTCTCGGTCGCTTTCGACCTGCCCACCCAGACCGGCTACGACCCGGACTCCCCGCTTGCGCGCGGCGAGGTCGGCAAGGTCGGCGTCCCGATCCCTCACCTGGGTGAGATGCGCCGGCTCTTCGAGGGCATCCCGCTGACCGAGATGAACACCTCGATGACGATCAACGCCACCGCGATGTGGCTGCTCGCGCTCTACCAGGTGGTCGCCGAGGAGCAGGCCGGGGCCACCTCGGACCAGGACATCGAGGCGGTCCACAACGCGCTGGGCGGGACCACGCAGAACGACATCATCAAGGAGTACCTCTCCCGCGGCACCTACGTCTTCCCGCCCGAGCACTCGCTGCGCCTGACCACGGACACGATCGCCTACACGGTCAACCACATCGGCAAGTGGAACCCGATCAACATCTGCAGCTACCACCTGCAGGAGGCCGGGGCGACCCCGGTGCAGGAGCTCGCCTACGCGCTGTGCACCGCGATCGCCGTGCTCGACGCGGTGCGCGACTCCGGCCAGGTCGAGCCCGAGGACATGGGCAAGGTGGTCGGTCGGATGTCCTTCTTCGTCAACGCGGGCGTCCGCTTCATCGAGGAGACCTGCAAGATGCGGGCCTTCGTCGAGCTGTGGGACGAGATCACCCGCGAGCGCTACGGCGTGACCGACGAGAAGATGCGCCGGCTGCGGTACGGCGTCCAGGTCAACTCCCTCGGTCTGACCGAGGCCCAGCCGGAGAACAACGTGCAGCGGATCGTGCTGGAGATGCTGGGCGTGACCTTGTCCAAGAAGGCCCGCGCCCGCGCCGTCCAGCTGCCGGCGTGGAACGAGGCCCTTGGCCTGCCGCGGCCCTGGGACCAGCAGTGGTCGCTGCGGCTGCAGCAGGTGCTGGCCTTCGAGTCCGACCTGCTGGAGTACGAGGACATCTTCGACGGCTCCCACGTGGTCGAGGCGAAGGTGGCCGAGCTGGTCGAGGGTGCCAAGGCCGAGATCGATCGGGTGCAGGCGATGGGCGGGGCGATCCCCGCCGTGGAGTCCGGCTACATGAAGCAGGCCCTGGTCTCCAGCCACGCCGCACGCCGCGCCCGGATCGAGGCCGGCGAGGACGTCGTGGTCGGGGTCAACAAGTACGAGACCACCGAGGAGTCGCCGCTGACCGCCGACCTCGACGCCGCGATCCAGGTCGCCGATCCCGAGGCCGAGGCCGCGGCTCGCAGGAGCGTCGAGGACTGGAAGGCCCAGCGCGACCAGGCCGAGGTCGACGCGGCGCTGCAGCGCCTGGTCGACGACGCCAAGTCCGGCGCCAACCTGATGGAGGCGACGCTGGCCGCGGCACGCGCCGGCGCCACCACGGGGGAGTGGGCCGGGACGCTGCGCGAGGTCTTCGGCGAGTACCGCGCCCCCACCGGTGTCACCGGCGCCGTCGGAGTCGTGGAGGCCGGTGAGGAGCTGGGCCAGGTGCGCTCGCGCGTGCAGCAGACCGGTGAGGAGCTGGGTGGCCGGCTGCGGATGCTGGTCGGCAAGCCCGGGCTCGACGGGCACTCCAACGGCGCCGAGCAGGTCGCCGTCCGCGCCCGCGACGCGGGCTTCGAGGTCGTCTACCAGGGCATCCGGCTCACCCCGGAGCAGATCGTCGCGGCGGCAGCGGCCGAGGACGTGCACTGCGTCGGCCTCTCGATCCTCTCCGGCTCACACATGGAGCTGGTGCCGGCGGTCCTCGAGGGCATGAACGCCGAGGGCATGGCCGACGTGCCGGTCATCGTGGGCGGCATCATCCCCAGCAGCGACGCCGCCGAGCTCAAGGCGATGGGCGTGGCGGAGGTCTTCACCCCCAAGGACTTCGGGCTCACCGAGATCATCGACGGCATCGTCACCGTGATCCGCCAGGCCAACGCCCTGGACTGACCCTGCGGCACGGCCCCGTCTGTCGAGCGCAGCTTCGGTGGTCGAGCTTGTCGAGACGGCCGGTGAGCGGGCCCTATGCCCCTGCCGGGTTCACAGCCAGGAGCGTACGGTCACACGCGGGGTCCGGCGAGCGTGACGTCCGTGGGCGACTCGACGCTTGGTGCTCAGAGGAGTTCCGCCCGGAGGTTCCAGACGTCGCTCACCACTGAGAGAAGGCATGGCATGGCCAGGTATCTGATCAAGGCCTCGTACTCACCTGAGGGACTCAAGGGCGTCATGGACAAGGGCGGCTCGGCTCGCGCGCAAGCCATCGAGAAGCTGGCCGCCGGGGTCGGCGGCACGGTGGATGGCGTCTACTTCTCGTTCGGTGCGGACGACCTGTATGCCATCGTCGATGCGCCCAGCCACGAGGCCATGGCAGCCATCGCCGGCACGGTCGGTCAGACCGGTGCGCTGAGCAAGTACGAGACGGTCGTTCTCCTGACGCCGGCGCAGATCGACGAGGCCGCAGGGCTGAACCTCGACTACTCGCCGCCAGGAAGCTGACCCGGCACCTTCCTGCGAGCAGCGTCGGAGGTCACCCGGACATCGCGGGCGATGTCGGTGGCGCCTGCGTGCCCCCTTGGGAGCTCGCCACGTACACCGGCGCTAGTCCTCCTCGGGCTCGTCGGTCGGGTCGAGGAAGACGTGACGCACCTCGGGGTGGGCCTCCTGCAGCCGGCGCTCCACCTCGTCCGCCGCGTGCTCGAGCTCGTCGACACTGGCCTCGTCGTCGAGGTCGACCCGAGCGGCGACCAGCACCTGCTCCGGTGACATCCGCATGGTCAGCAGCTCCACGACGCTGTCGACACCGGGTGACTCGTGGATGATCCGTCGGATGTCGTCCTGGGCCTCGTCCGGCAGGGCCTCGCCGATGAGCGCGTCCTTGTTCTGCTGCCCGAGCGCCATCGCCACGACCAGCAGCAGCACGCCGATGGCGATCGAGGCGGCGCCGTCCCAGAACCCCTGACCCGTGAAGTGGTGGAGCCCGAGGCCCAGGGCCGCGAGCACGATGCCGATCAAGGCCGCGGTGTCCTCGAAGGCGACGGTCTTGGCGGTCGGGTCGGGGGTGATGCGCAGGTGCTCGAAGAATCCGCGGTCCTTCTCGTCGGCCTCGGAGTTCAGCTGTCGGACCGCCTTGAGCCAGGAGACCCCCTCGAAGGCGAAGGCCAGCCCCAACACGATGAACGACACCATCAGGCCGGTGAGCGGTTCGCTGTGCAGCAGCCCTCGGACGCCCTCGATGATCGAGTAGCCGGCACCGAGGACGAAGATCCCCACCGCCGCCAGCAGCGACCAGAAGTAGCGCTCCTTGCCGTAGCCGAACGGGTGCTGGGAGTCGGCCGGGCGCTGGCTGCGCTTGAGCGCAGTGAGCAGGAACACCTGGTTCAAGGTGTCGGCGAAGGAGTGAGCCGCCTCCGACATCATGGCGCTCGAGCCTGAGATCAGCCCGCCCGCCAGCTTGGCCACCGCGATCGCGAGGTTTGCGCTGCCCGCGAGCAGGACGGTGCCGACGGACTCCTCGGTGCCTCCCTGATCTGTCACGGGGGACAGACTCGCACGCAGGTGCGGCCGTTGCGGCGAGGTCCGGACAACCAGCGCGCTGTGGTGCACCGCAGTGGCAGACTCAGCGAGGTGACCAGGGTCGTGGTGATCGGCGCAGGAGTGGTCGGGCTGAGCTGCGCGGTCCGGCTGCTCGAGCGTGGCCACGACGTGGGCGTCATCGCCCGTGACCTCCCCCTGGAGACGACCTCGGCGGTCGCCGCCGCGCTGTGGTACCCCCACCGCGCGTTCCCGTTCGAGCGGGTGACTGCCTGGGGTCACACGACCTACGCCGAGCTCGAGCAGTTGGTGACCGACGACGAGTCCGGCGTCACGATGCGTGAGGGCACCCAGCTGCTGCGCGCCCGCGCCCCCCGGCCCTGGTGGGCCGACGCCGTGCCGGAGCTGCTCGAGGTCGACCACGTCCGGCCGCCGTACCGCTCGGGCTGGACGATGCGGGCGCCGGTGATCGAGATGCCGCTCTATCTCACCTGGCTCACCCAGCGCATCGAGGAGCTGGGCGGAACCGTCTCCCGGATGGCTCTCGGCGCCCTGCCCACCACCGGCACGACCGTGGTCAACGCCACCGGGCTCGGTGCCCGGCTCTTCGCCCACGACGGATCCGTGGTGCCGGTGCGCGGCCAGGTCGTGCTCGTCGAGCAGGTGGGGCTGGAGCGCTGGTGGCTCGACGCGGGCGACCCCGGCAACGGCAGCCCGGCGACCTACGTGATCCCGCGCAGCAACGACATCGTGCTCGGCGGCACCGAGGACGAGGGGCGCTGGGACCGCACCCCCGATCAGGAGGCGAGCGAGCAGATCCTGCGCCGCGCCACCGACCTGGTGCCCGAGCTCGCCGGTGCCCGGGTGCTGGGCACCAAGGTGGGGTTCCGCCCGGCCCGCCCCGCTGTTCGCGTGGAGCGCGAAGAACGCCCCGACGGACCGGTGATCCACTGCTACGGCCACGGCGGCGCCGGTGTGACCCTGTCCTGGGGCTGTGCCGACGAGGTCGCCGACCTCGTCGACGACGCCGATGCCCACGGCACCCCTGAGGGGTCCGAGGGGGACACCGCGTGAGCCCGATGCTGCGCCGTGCCCTCCTGGCCGCCCCGGGGGTCTCGCTCGCGGTCGTGGGCGCCACCCACCCGTCGGGGCTGAGCTATCCGACCTCGCAGCACTGGTTCCTGATGCACCTGGCCGGGATCTTCGTCTTCCCGCTCGTCGGAGTCGCGTTCGTCGCCGTGATCCAGGGGCGTCGGGACCCGCTGGCCTGGGTGGTCTACCTGGGCTCGTTCGTCTACGCCACCGCCTACACCGCCCTGGACGTCATCAGCGGGGTCGCCGCCGGCTGGGTCACCTACCGCCTCGGTCCGGGCCAGCTGCGTCCCGACGAGGTGCGCTACCTCTTCGAGATCGGTGGCACGCTCGGCGACGTGGGCGAGGCCGGGCTGATGTTCGCCGTGGCCGCGCTGTCCGTCGACGCCGTACGCCGGGTGGGCCCGCGGGTGCTTCCGGGCGCGGCGCTGCTGGTGCTGGGCGGCTGGGGCGTCGTGGTCGACCACATCTTCTGGCCCTGGGGCGCGCTCGGCGCGGGGCTGCTCGGTCTGGGCACAGCGCTGATCGACGACACCCGGCTGCGCCAGCGCCGCGGTCCGTAGCCTGAGAGCCATGACCCCGGGCTGGTCCAACCCCGCGCCGCTGCCGGTGCCGCAGCGGCTGCGGTCCCACGTGCGCGCGATCTACGGGTACGCAGCATCCGGCATCGCCCCGGGGGTCCACCGTGGGCTGCCCTCCAGCACCCTGACCGTCGTCCTGCCGATCGGCGACCCGCTGCGCACTGCCGCGTCCTGGGAGGCCTGGCAGGCCGGTGAGCTCGACAGCAGCCGGCTCGTGCTCGGAGGGCTCCACACCACCAGTGCGCTCGTGGTGCAGCCACGCGCCTGGGCGGGTGTCCAGCTGAGCGTCTCCCCGCTCGGCGCTCGCTCGCTGTTCGGTGCGCCCGCCGCGGCGCTGCCCACGGGTCAGTGGGACGCCCGCGACCTGCTCGGACCCGTCGTGGACCGGGTCGCGGAGCGGCTGGCCGCGGCCACCGACTGGGACGCGCGCTACGCGGTGGTGCTCGACCTGCTCGACGAGCTGGTGCGACGCAGCGACGCCCGGGCTCCGGTCAGGCCCGAGGTCCGGCGGGTGTGGGAGCTGATCCAGCGTCAGCACGGCGCCAGGGCAGTCGCCGACCTCGCCGGGGAGGTGGGTCTGAGCCGGCGACGGCTCGCCACGCTCTTCGCCGCCGAGCTCGGGCCGACTCCGAAGCTGGCCTCCAGGTTGGCCCGGTTCGACGCCGCCCGTGCGGCCGTGGCCAGGGCGGCCGTCACCCGTGGCCACGCCGCGGGATCGCTGGACCTCTCCGGCATCGCCGCCGACGTCGGCTACTTCGACCACGCGCACCTGGTGCGTGAGTTCAGCGACTTCGCCGGACTCAGCCCGACGGCCTGGGTCGAGGAGGAGTTCCGAAACGTCCAAGCAGGAGTCGAGCTGCATCAGGCAGCATCAGCCCCATGAGCGACTCCACCAAGACCACCGACTCCACCGAGACCGCCGGCTCCGGCACCCGCGCCCCCGCCGTGTGGCCCGCCTTCCAGGCCCACGACCCCCGGGCGGTCATCGACTTCCTGGTGGCGCTCGGCTTCGAGGAGACCGCCTGCTACACCGACGCCGAGGGCGTGGTGCAGCACGCCCAGCTCGACTGGCCTGAGGGCGGGGGAGTGATGCTCGGCGCGCACAAGCCGCAGGGTCCCTTCACCCAGCAGCCCGGCACCACCTCGGCGTACGTCGTCACCGGCGACCCCGACACGGTGCTGGAGCGTGCCAGGGCTACCGGCGCCGAGGTTCCGACGGCTCCGAGCGAGCAGGAGTACGGCAGCCGCGACGTGGCGCTGCGCGACCCGGAGGGAAACCAGTGGACCTTCGGCACCTATGCCGGGGAGCCGCGCCGCTCCTGAGCGCCTCCGTGGAGGCCCGGGGGGACCCCGGCGGTTTGGATCCGGGCGGGGTCGCGGAAGAATCGGAGGCGATGAGTGACTCCGAGCGTCTCGAGATCAACTGGATCAACTCGGCCGGGGCAGCGCTGGGCGCGGTCTCCGCTGCCGTGGTGCTGTCCACGCTGGGCACGGCCGGCACCCTCCTGGGGGCGGCCCTGGGCAGCCTGTGCATCACGATCGGAGGTGCGCTCTACTCCCACTCGCTGCGGATGACGAAGCGACGGGTCGCGACCGCCCGCGACGTCGCGGCTCGACGAGCGGCGCGACGCGATGACACGGCGTCCGCCCGGCCGCCAGGTCAGGAGACCCCCCGGACCGAGCCGGACGTCCGCACCTCGGCGCTGACCACGACCCAGGAGCAGGAGGCGCTGGCCGGCAGCTCGTGGAAGCAGACGCTGCGCGAGCTCCCCTGGAAGCGCATCGGCCTGGTCAGCGCGGCCCTCTTCGTCGTCACGCTCGTGATCCTCGTGGTCTTCGAGCTCTCCATCGGCAGGTCGGTCGCCTCCCTCACCGGGGGGACCGACGCCGACAGCGGGACCTCGGTGCCCGGTCTCGGCAAGGGGGCCGGATCCGACGGCTCCGACCCGGGCAAGCAGCCCGCGGACGACCCCCAGCAGCCGGAGACCTCCGACCAGCCGCCCGAGGAGGACCAGGAGGACCCGGCCGCCACGCTCACCCCGGAGGAGGAGGCGTCACCGCCGGCGGCGGAGACCACGACCGAGCCGACCCCCACCGCGACGGCCACGACGAGCCCCTAGGCAGCCCGCGAGGACTCAGAAGAGCCGGGTCGTCGGGTCATCGATGCCCCGCAGCGCGTCGTAGTCGACCACGGCGCAGTCGATCCCCCGGTCGGTGGCCAGCACCTTGGCCTGGGGCTTGATCTCCTGGGCTGCGAAGATGCCGCGCACCGGCCCCTGTCGGGTCAGCTGCGGGTCTCGGTTGAGCAGGTCGAGGTAGCGGGTGAGCTGCTCGACGCCGTCGATCTCCCCGCGGCGCTTGATCTCCACCGCGACGCTCATCCCGGCGGCGTCGCGGCACATCAGGTCCACCGGACCGATCGGCGTGGGGAACTCGCGCCGCACCAGGGTCAGCCCGTCGGCGAGCGTGGTGGGGTGCTCGGCGAGCAGCTCCTGCAGGTGCTTCTCCACGCCGTCCTTGCGCAGCCCCGGATCCACGCCGAGGTCGTGGCTGGTGTCGGCGAGCACCTCCTCGAGGGTGATCCGCAACGTGTCGTCCGACTTCGGGCTGCTCACCAGCCACACGATGCGGCCTTCCTCGCCCGGGCCCTCACGCCCCTCCCGCAGGACGCACGGGGGAGACATCCAGTTCAGTGGCTTGTAGCTGCCCCCGTCGGAGTGCACCAGCACCGAGCCGTCGCCCTTGACCATGATCACGCGCGTGGCCATCGGCAGGTGGGCGCTGAGCCGGCCGGCGTAGTCGACCTGGCAGCGCGCGACGACGAGTCTCACGCGGGCACCGTACCCGAGCCCTGCGTCACCGCGTCGAGGCCTCGGCGGGTGGCCGAGGTCACAGGTGCGAGGGCTGGGACAGCCCTGTTACCCGCCGGTAAGAACGTGTCATCATCAGGCGCATGTCTGAGTCGCACACGCACGAGATCCACGACACCCTGGTCCTGCCGTACCTCAACCACGCGGCTCGGATGTACGCCGAGCAGTACGCCACCCGCGCGGACATCGATGCCGCGATGCGCTTCGGCTGCGGCTACCCCGAGGGCCCGCTGACCGCTCTGGACCGCATCGGCGTCGACGTCGTCCGCGACCGGCTCGCCGAGCAGTACGACACCTCGGGTGAGGAGTGGCACCGCCCGGCCGAGCTGCTCGAGAAGCTGGTCGCCGAGGGCCGCACCGGCGTGACCGCCGGGCGTGGCTTCTACACCTACGACGAGGCCGGCGCGGTCGCCGTGGACGAGGAGACCCCCTCCGCCGATGACGCCCCGCGGCTGCGCCACGAGGTCGCCACCGTCGGCGTGGTCGGCACCGGCACGATGGCCAGCGGCATCGTCGAGGTCTTCGCCAAGGCGGGACACGACGTGGTCTTCGTCGGGCGCACCGACGACAAGGTCGCCGGCGTGCAGGCCACCATCGAGAGGTCGCTGGACAAGGCCATCTCCCGCGGCAAGCTCGACGAGGACGGCAAGAGCCAGGTGCTCGCCCGGCTCCGCGGTGCCACCGAGCGCGAGGCGTTGGCCGAGGTCGACCTGGTGGTCGAGGCGATCGCCGAGGACCTCGAGGTCAAGCGGGAGCTGTTCACCGATCTCGACCGGATCTGCAAGCCGGGCGCGATCCTGGCGACCACGACCTCCTCGCTGCCGATCAGCGAGTGCGCGAGCGCGACCTCGCGGCCCGAGTGGGTCATCGGCATGCACTTCTTCAACCCGGCGCCGGTGATGAAGCTGGTCGAGGTGGTCACCACCGAGCAGACCGCGGCCGAGGTCGACGAGACCACCCGGGCGCTGTGCGGCAAGATCGGCAAGGTCGCCGTCTCGTGCGCGGACCGCGCGGGCTTCATCGTCAACGCGCTGCTGTTCCCCTACCTCAACGACGCGGTGAAGCTGCTCGAGTCCGGGGATGCCTCGATGGAGGACATCGACGCCGCGATCAAGGAGCGGGCGTCGTTCCCGATGGGCCCCTTCGCGCTGCTCGACGTGGTGGGCAACGACGTCTCCCTGGCGATCCAGGAGGAGCTGCTGCGCGAGTTCGGTGACGCCCACCTGGAGCCGGCCACGACGCTGCGCGAGAAGGTCTCGGCCGGCGAGCTGGGCCGCAAGACCAAGAAGGGCTTCCACGACTACAGCTGACCCGCTCGGCGATGCAGGCCACGACACGCGAGGGCCCGGCGACCTGATCGGTCGCCGGGCCCTCGAACGCTTCGCCGCAGGCTGGCTCGGCTACGCCCGGTGCCGACCGGCGGACTTCTCCTTCTCGGCCGAGGCCTCGTGCTCCTCGGTGTCCTCGGTGTCCTCGGAGTCCTCGGAGTCCTCGGAGTCCTCGGAGTCGTCGGAGTCGTCGGAGTCGTCGGAGTCGTCGGAGTCGTCGGAGGGACCTTCACCGATGTCGTCGGACTTCGCCTCGTCCGGGCTGTCGTCGAAGGTGCCCGTCTCCGGGTTGAACGTGCGCTTGGTGTTGTCCACCTCGACGTTGTCGGGCCGGTTCTCCGGGTCGAGGCGCCGGTCGCGTTCTTCCTCGATGTCCTTGATCAGCTCGTCCTCGACGTCGTCGGGGGAGTTGGCCTCCATGATCTTCTTGGCCTCGGCGGGGTCGACGTTGGTGCTCTCGTAGCCCTCGACCTCGACCCCCGAGTTGGTGACGTCGACATCGCCGCCGCCACTGCTGTCCTCACCGTCGTGCTGGTCGGCCTCCTGCTCGGCCTGCTCCTGCTCGGTGTCCTGATCGCCCACGCTTGGCCCTCCTCGAGATCAATGTTGTGAGTAGTCACCGCTCGGCCTCGTCGTCAAACCCGTCCCGGCGGCTCGGCCTTCACCTTGGCACAAGCGCAGGTGCGTCTCAGCGGGTCTCTTGTCGGGGCACCCACACCTCGCGCACCAGCAGCAACACCGCGGCTGCGCTGGGGATGGCCAGCAACGCCCCCACCACGCCCAGCAGCCCGGCGCCGACCAGGGCCGCGATCACCGTCACCGAGCCGGGCACGTTGACCGAGTGCGCCATCACCCGGGGGTAGATCACGTAGTTCTCGACCTGCTGGTAGACGATGTAGAAGATCAGGCAGAACAGCCCGATCTTCGGGTCGGTCGCGAAGCCGATGGCGACCACGACGGCGGCACCCAGGGTGGCGCCGATCATCGGGATGACGTCCAGCACGGCCACCACGGCGGCCAGGGCGACGGCGTACTCTCCCAGGCCGACGACGACGAGGAAGACCAGCGAGCTGATGCCGGCGCAGGTGGCGACGACGAAGGCGCCGGCCACGAAGCCGCCGATGCTGGTCAGGATCCGCTCGCTGAGGTGGCTGACCCGCTCGCGGCGCGAGGCGGGCACCAGCGAGTAGATCGCGTGCTTGGTGCGCTCCAGGGAGGCCAGGAAGTACAGCGTGAGCACCACGACGATGAACGCGTTGGCCACGAAACCCAGGACCGCCAGGCTGATGCCGAGCACACCACCGAACAGGGCGGAGGCGTAGTCGCCCTGGGCGATGAAGTCCTGCGCCTTCTCGATGACCTGGAACTGCTCGTCGACCTGCTGCACCAGTGAGTTCGTCTGCAGCTGGCGCAGCCACCCCGGAGCGCTGGAGATGATCGCCGCGACCTGCTCGGAGAGCACCGGCACCAGGGCGAAGAGGAACAAGGTCACCGCGAGCAGGACCAGCAGTGTCACCGCGACCACGGCCCAGGACCGCGAGAGGCCCCGACGACGCAACGCCTCCACGGACGGGTCGAGGCCGACGGCGAGGAAGAAGGCCACGACCACCAGCACGATCACGTTGCCGATGCTCAGCAGCAGGCTCCCGAGGAAGAAGGCCAGCAGCGCCCCGGCCGCGACCAGGAAGCCCAGGAGCACCGGTCCGTGCTGCTGGGCGCGCCCGATCGCCGACCCCGGGGCAGCAGCAGCGGCCACCGACGCAGAACGCCCCCCGGCCACGGTGCGGGTGGCACCGGTGGACGGGGGGCGGCTGGCTCGGGGTAGCGCCCGAGGAGCGCTCACTCGGCCTCGTCGGCAGGCTCCTGGAGGGCCTCGCCGGTGAAGCCGGCCATCACCTCGCGCAGCGACCCGAGCTGGGCGGCGATGGAGTCGCGACGCTTGGTGAGGATCTCGACCTCGTGGCGCAGCTTGCTGAGCTCGCGCTCGGCCTCCTCGTGGCCGGAGTCGATGAAGGTCTGAGCCTGGGTCTGGGCGGCGGTCACGACCTGCTCGGCCTCGCGGCGCGCCCGGGTCAGGGTGCGCTCGGCCTCCTCCGAGGCCTGCTGGCGGGCTTGTGCGGCCTGCTCCATGGCCTCGCGGGCCCGCTGCTCGGCGGCGTCGGCGCGCTCCTCGGCCTGCTGCAGCAGGGTCTCGGTCTCGGCGACCGCGTTGGAGTGGTTCTCGGCGGCCTCGCGGGTCAGCCGCTCCTTCTCCACCGCCAGCTCGCGCTGCATCTCGGCGACCTCGCGCCCGGCGATCGCCAGGGCCTGCTCGGCCTCGCGACGGGCCGAGGTCAGCAGCGCCTGCGACTGCTGCTCGGCCATCAGCCGCTGCTGCGCGGCGTCGCGCTCGGCAGCCTGGACCATCTCGCCGGCGTCGCGCTCGGCCTGGCCGCGGGTGCGGTCGATCTCGCTCATCGTGGTGGTGCGCTGCTCGTCCAGCTGCTGCAGCTGGGTCATGCGCATGTCCTCGGCGTCACGAGCGGCCTGGTGCTTGAGTGCGTTGGCCTCGTGCTGGGCCTGACGCAGCAGGTCGTCGGCGCGGGTGCGGGCCGCGGTGATCACCTCGTCGGCCTGCTCCTCGGCCAGCCGCAGCAGCTCGCTGGCCTTGCCGCCGAGACCGGCGAAGGTGGGGTTCTCCTGCTGCGAGGCGTCCTCGCGCAGGGAGTCCAGCTCGGCCTGGACCTTGGCGCTGTGCTTCTCCAGCTCGGCGACCTTGGCGCCCAGCGCCTTCTTGTCGGCCTGCAGCGCCTGGAACTGCTTGTCGACCGCGGCGATGTCGTAGCCGCGGCGCGCGACCGGGAAGGCGGCGTTGCCGGTGGCAGCACCGGCGGGCCGACCCTGCTCGGGAGGCTGGCCCTGCCCGACCGATTCCTTGTTGTCGAAGATGGACAGTCCGCTCATGGGTTCCTCGATTCGCGATGCTGCTGCTGGGCGCTGGCCCTAGTCTCACCGATCCGAGGGCAAAAGCAGGGGGGCGCACGCGTGTGTCGTCGCCTGACTTTTCAGGCTTTGCCCATCGTGCGTCCGATCACCGCGAGGGTCGATGCCCCCGGGGGTGCCGGGGGCTCGACGGGTGTTCGGTGGTCGAGCTTGTCGAGACCCGGTGGGGTGGGTGATCTCGACGGGCGCTCGCTTCGCTCGCTGCTCGATCACCGAAGGGGGGTGATCTCGACGGGCGTTCGGTGGTCGAGCTTGTCGAGACCCGGTGGGGTGGGTGATCTCGACGGGTGTTCGCTTCGCTCGCTGCTCGATCACCGCTGGGTAGGGCTCCTCGCACCCCCACCACCGGGGCAGGGTGGGTCAGACGCCGCGGAAGCGGTTGATCGCGTCCTCGTGGCGCGAGCGCATCTCGGTGTCCCGCACGCCCAGGCCCTCCTCGGGGGCCAGGCACAGCACGCCGACCTTGCCCTGGTGGGCGTTCTGGTGGACGTCGAGGGCTGCCTGGCCGACCTCGGTCAACGGGTAGGTCTGCGACAGGGTCGGGTGGATCATGCCCTTGGCGATGAGGCGGTTGGCCTCCCACGACTCGCGGTAGTTGGCGAAGTGGGAGCTGATGATCCGCTTGAGGTTCATCCACAGGTAGCGGTTGTCGTACTCGTGCATGTAGCCCGAGGTCGAGGCACAGGTGGTGATGGTGCCCCCCTTGCGGGTGACGTAGACCGAGGCGCCGAAGGTCTCCCGGCCGGGGTGCTCGAAGACGATGTCGATGTCCTCACCGCCGGTGAGCTCGCGGATCTTGGAGCCGAGGCGCTTCCACTCCTTGGGGTTCTGCTTCGTGCCCTCCTCGTTCCAGAACCGGTAGCCCTCCTCGGAGCGGTTGATGATCAGCTCCGCGCCCATGCTGCGGCAGATCTGCGCCTTCTCCTCGTTGGAGACCACGCAGACCGGGGTGGCGCCACCGTTGAGGGCGTACTGGGTCGCGAACCCGCCCAGGCCCCCGGAGGCGCCCCAGATCAGCACGTTGTCGCCCTGCTTCATGTTGCCGCCGTTGCCGCTGACCAGCTGGCGGTAGGCGGTGCAGTTGACCAGTCCGGGGGAGGCGGCCTCCTCCCAGGTGAGGTGGGCCGGCTTGGGCATCAGCTGGTTGGCCTTGACCAGCGTGATGTCGGCCAGGCCGCCGAAGTTGGTCTCGAATCCCCAGATCCGCTGCTCGGAGTCGAGCATCGTGTCGTTGTGGCCGTCGGGGCCCTCGAGCTCCACCGAGAGGCAGTGGGCCACGACCTCGTCGCCCGGCTTCCAGGTGTGCACCCCGAGACCGGTCTTGAGCACGACGCCCGCGAGGTCGGAGCCCACCACGTGGTAGGGCAGGTCGTGGCGCTTGGCGAGGGGCGAGATCCGGCCGTAGCGCTCCAGGAAGCCGAAGGTGGACACGGGCTCGAAGATCGAGGTCCACACGGTGTTGTAGTTGATCGCGCTGGCCATGACCGCCACGAGCGCCTCGCCCGGACCGAGCTCGGGCAGGGCGACGTCCTCGATGTGCAGGGACTTGCGGGGGTCCTTCTGCTTGGTCGGCACGCCCTCGAACATGTCGACCTCGTCCTTGCGGACCAGCGCGGCGCGGTAGGACTCCGGGATCTCCAGGGCGGCGTAGTCCTCAGCGGAGGTGTCACCGGCCATGATCGCGTCGAGGATGTGCTGCAACGTTCTCTCCTGTGCTCGGGTTGCTCGGTCGCGCTCGTCGCGGTGCACGCACACCGGGATCGCACCCGGAATCTACCGGCCGGTAGACCCGGCGCGGAACCGGCTGTGACCGATCCGACGCCGCACCCGATCGAGGCGGCCTCACCCACCCGGGTGAGTTCTGCTGCATGACCTGGGCCCGGGAAGGGAACCAAGCAGGTATGAAGACCAGTCGACTGCTCCTGGGAGCCGGGGCCGCCGTTGCGGGAGTGGCCGTGCGGGACATGACCCAGAAGAAGCACTCCCTGCTGCGCGCCTTCCCCGTCATCGGACACGCGCGCTACCTGCTGGAGGCCCTCGGCCCGGAGCTGCGGCAGTACATCGTGGCCAGCGACGACGAGGAACGCCCGTTCAGCCGTGACCAGCGGCGCTACATCTACTCCTCGTCGAAGGGCGTGGACAACTACTTCGGGTTCGGCACCGACAACCAGCTCGACCAGGCCGACGGCTACCCGGTCATCAAGCAGCGCACGTTCGCCAAGAACGCCCCCTCCACCCAGGAGGCCCACGGCGCGGACGACGAGTGGCTGCCCTCGGTCAAGGTGCTCGGAGCCGCGCGTGAGCGTCGCCACGCCTTCAGGCCGAACTCGGCGGTCAACATCTCCGCGATGAGCTACGGGAGCCTGTCGGGGCCGGCCGTGGAGGCGATGAACCGGGGCGCCAAGCTGGCCGGCTGCCTGCACAACACCGGCGAGGGCGGTCTCTCCCCGCACCACCAGCACGGCGGGGACCTGATCGTGCAGATCGGCACCGGCTACTTCGGCTGTCGGGACAAGGACGGCAACTTCGACCTCGACATGCTCTGCCGCACCGTGGAGGAGAACCCGGTCAAGGCGATCGAGGTCAAGCTCAGCCAAGGTGCCAAGCCGGGTCTGGGAGGTCTGCTGCCGGCCTCGAAGATCAGCGAGGACATCGCCAAGATCCGCAACATCGCCATGGACGAGGACTGCGTCTCGCCGTCCCGGCACACCGCCTTCACCGACATCGACTCGATGCTGGACTGGGTGGAGATGCTCGCCGACAGGACCGGACTCCCGGTCGGCATCAAGTCGGCCGTCGGTGACGCCACCTTCTGGGAGGAGCTCGCCGAGCAGATGACCGACGGCTCGCGCGGGGTCGACTTCGTCACCATCGACGGCGGCGAGGGCGGCACCGGTGCGGCACCCCTGGTCTTCGCCGACCACGTCTCGCTCCCGCTACGGCTCGCGCTGCCGCGTGCCTACGCGTCGTTCGCCCGTCGCGGCATCGCGGAGCGGCTCACCTGGATCGCGTCGGGGAAGACCGGGGTTCCCGAGAACGCCCTGGTCGCCTTCGCCGTGGGGGCGGACATGGTCAACCTGGCCCGCGAGACGATGCTCGCGGTCGGCTGCCTGCAGACCATGAAGTGCCATGAGGGGACCTGCCCCACCGGGGTGGCCACCCAGAACGCCTGGCTCACCCGGGCACTGGACCCCGGGGACAAGTCCGAGCGGGTCGCGCGCTACATCGGCGCGTTCCGCCGTGACCTGCACAAGGTGGCCAACGCGGCAGGCCTGCTGCACCCGGCTCTGATCAGCACCGACGACATCGACCTGCTCTACGGCCACAACCACTCCCGGCCGCTGGCCGAGGTGGCCGGCTACGAGCAGGGGTGGGGCCAGCCCTCGGAGTCCGACATCGAGGCGCTGCGCGCACTGATCCAGGAGGAGACCCCGGAGGTGCTCGACCTGCCCGACGCCAAACCGGGCCGCGGCGCCGACCTCAGCTAGCCCGCCACACCGGCGCGATGCTCCTGCTGTAGCCACGACCGAAGACCTTGCTGAGCAGGAGGATCACCGGCCCGGGGATCTGGGAGCGCAGGTACTCCTCCTCGGCGTGCGGCGAGCCGTCGAGCAGCCAGGCGAAGAAGCGACCCGCCTTCACCGGCGAGCCGGCGCGCAGCTGCTTCTCGACCGCCTTCCACTCGGCGCTCTCCAGGTGGGGGCGCAGCGCCGGCTCCAGCTCGTTCTCCTCGTGGGTGAGGTGTCGCTCGGTCACCACGCCTGCTCGCTGCACTGCGTCGGCAGCCCGCCTGGCTGCCTCGGAGTCGGGGGTGGCGCGCACTGCCGCCATCGCCTCCGTCGCCTGCGCCAGAGCCGCCGCCATGTCCTCGTGCTCCGACTCCATCGCCTCCAGCAGCCCGGCGTCGACGCCCAGGCCGCGCAGGGCGGGCCAGATCAGCTGGTCCTCCTGCTCGTGGTGTCGGGTCAGCTCGGTGGCCAGGTTGCGCCATGCCCGGTCCAGCGCCTCCGCCCGCGACCGGTCACCCTCGCGCATGGCCCGCAGCGCGGCCTCGGTGCGTGAGAGGTCGCGCCGCACGGCCGCGTGGATCACCCGGTTCATGGTCATCTGGCTCATGCTCGGCAAGGTAGTCCACGCGGCGTCCGATCGACAGGTGGCCTGAACCGGCTGGACAGCACGACGGGCCGACCGCGGTGGCGGTCGGCCCGTCGCCCTCCCAGCACTCCGCTGCCGGTGGAGGGGACCGGCGCGGCGTCAGCCGCGAGCCCCTGCCGCCTCCGGCAGATCGGGCTCTGCGGCTCGGTAGGAGTCCTCGGGGCGCTTCTCGGCGGACCTCCCGGTGGTCTGGGGCTTGCCGGCCGAGTCCGGCTTGCCGGCTGAGGCAGGCCTGCCGACATCGCCCGGCCGTCCGGCATCGTCCGGACGCCCCGGGGCCTCTGGCGTCTGGGACGACCCGGTCGGCCCGGTCGGCCCGGTCGTCTCGGTTGTCTCGGTCGTCTCGGGGCCGGTCCCGGGTGAACCGCCGGGCTCGCCGGCCTGGTTCGTGCCGCCCGCAGCCTCGGCAGTGAGCGCCACGCCGTTGCCGCGTGCGGTCGATCCGGTCGAGCGTGGGACCGCAGAGACCGCGGCACCCTTGCCCGACGGCTCGCCGGAGGGCTTCCCGGTGCGCTCGCCCCCCGTGATCGTGGTCACCGGGGCGGTCGGGTCGGGGGCCTCGGCGGAACGGCCGCGGGTCTCGCTGTGCCCGGCGGCGTGATCATCGGCCCCGGCAGGCTCGACGCCGAGGGAGGTCAGCACCTCCTCAGCCTTGTCCTGCGCCGCCCCGGGCAGGCCGCCGGCGACGGCTGCGCCCGATCCGAGGGTGAGCAGGGCGGCGACGCCCAGCGAGGTCATCACGCCGACCCGACCCGTCGGGCGACGCGTCGTCGGTGGGCTCGCCGGGTCGTGGACCTCGCGGAAGGCGGCGAGCGCACGCTCCTCGCCCGGCGCCGGCCCCGGCTCCGTGGGTGCGGCCGCGGCCTCGAGCAGCAGCCTGACCCGCGGGTCAGGCTGCGAGGCAGCGTCGTGGAGGTCCTGGGTGCTCGTGGTCATCTCACCTCAGTGATCGCTGCGGACGCCCGATGCGTTACACCCCTCCTGGGTGGAGGCCGGGGTCGGCCGGGGTCGGCTCCGGGTCGGCTCCGGGTCGGGTGCGTCATGCAGGAGCTCGGCCAGCCGTCGCAGGCCCCGATGCGTGCTCACCCGGACCGCACCCGCCCGCTTGCCGACCACCTCGCCGGTGGCGGCCACGTCCAGCCCGACCACGTGGCGCAGCATCACGCACGCGGCCTGGTCCGGCGGGAGCCGGCCGAGCAGTGCGATCGCCCGCTCGGTGCTCATCAGCTCCTCGACCTCCGCCCACACCTCGGTGCTCCCGGGACGCTCGCGCAGCTCCTGCTCGTCGCAGGTCAACGGGGCCCGAGCAGCCGCTCGCTGCGCGTCACGCAGCCGCGCGTGGGCGATGCTCAGCACCCACGACCGCCAGCCCCGCTCGTCGCCCTCGAAGTGGTCGAGGCTGCGCACGACGCTGACCCAGGTCTCGGAGGCGACGTCGTCGGCGAGGGGTCCGCCGAGGGTCGTCAGGTAGCGCAGGAGCAGCGGCTGCAGGTCACGGAAGAGACGCACGAACGAGGCGTCCTCGCCCCGCCTGGCGCCGGCGAGGCACTCGCCGAAGTCGTCCACTGCCGCCTCCTCCCCGCAGGTGCACTTCGGTGATATGCCACGGGGTGGGCGGGGGTCAAGGGTCACTGGACCCGGCCGCGCCACCGGCACGGCTCAGTGCCGGGGCAGCAGCCCCTGCTCCCTGAGCCACGCCTCGGTCAGTGCCATGCCGGCCTCGAGCCCCACCTGCGGCTCGTAGCCGAGCACGCGCCGTGCCTTCTCGATCGAGTAGGTGCCGGTGCGGGTGAAGTAGCGCATCGAGGTGGGGTTGACCTCGGTCGACCTCCCGGCAGCACGCGCCGCGCGGTCGACGCCGGCGGCCAGGGCCAGTGACACGCTCGTGGGCAGGCACACCGGGCCCCTGGTGCCCAGCATCCGGTGGTAGTGCCCGAAGAACTCCGCGGTGCTGACCCCCACCCCTCCACTGAGGGTGAACACCTCGCCCCCGGCGTCGGGGTGCCGCACCGTCAGGCCGACGCCCTCGACCAGGTCGTCGATGAAGACCGGGCTGAACACCCCACGCCCCCGGGCCGGGACCGCGAAGCTTCGCCGGCGGATCAGCTCCAGGGGCAGGAGCGTCCAGGGTCTCGACCCGGGCCCGTAGACGTCCCCGGGTCGCACGACGACCACCTCGGTCAGACCCGCCGCGTGGGCTTGCAGCGCGACCTGCTCGGCGCCGATCTTGGTGTCGACGTAGACGTTGCCGTCAGGTCGCACCGGATGGTCCTCGCTCACCCCGTCCGGGAACCCCGTGTCGCCGAAGGCCCGGACCGAGGAGAGCACGACCACCCGGCCCACGCCCGCGCGTGCCGCGGCGTGGACGACCTCGTGGGTGCCCACGACGTTGGCTCGCCAGCCCTGCTCCCAGCTGACGGCGTTGGACACGGCCGCCGCGGTGTGCACCACGCAGTCGACGCCCTCGAGGAGGTGTGCCCACGGTGAGGAGTCGGTGATGTCTGCGCCGACGACCCCTCGGGAGTCGTCTGCCACGAGGTCCACTCCCGTGACCGCGACGCCGTCCCGGGTCAGGGCGTCGGAGAGTGCGCGCCCGATGAACCCCCCGGCCCCGGTGACGAAGACCCGCACCGCGTCGGATCCCGGTCTCAGTGGGTGGCGTCGGCCGCGGGCTCGACCAGCTCGACCAGGACCCCGCCGGCGTCCTTGGGGTGCAGGAAGTTGACCCGGCTCTCGGAGGTGCCGCGCCGCGGGGAGTCGTAGAGGGTGCGCACACCGCGCTCGCGCAGGATCGCGCTGACCTGCTCCACGTCGGTGACACGGTAGGCGAGCTGTTGCATCCCGGGGCCGTTGCGCTCGAGGAACTTCGCGATCGTGCTCTGCTGGTTCAGCGGCGCCAGCAGCTGGATGCAGGAGCCGGAGTCGCCCACGCCGACCATCGCCTCGCGCACGCCCTGCTCCTCGTTGGTCTCCTCGTGCAGCACCGACATGCCGTAGGTGTCTCGGTAGAAGGCCATCGCCTCGTCGAGGTCGGCCACGGCGATGCCCACGTGGTCGATGGCGGTGAACAGGTGCTCGGGGATGTCCAGGGGAGCAGTCATGGCCCTATCGTCGTACGCCGTCGTGCGGCGTCGCGAGCCGGGGCGAGGCCGAGTCGCCGAATGTGACGGGTTCCTCACCGGCAGCGGTGGCCACCGGTCTCCCGCGGGGGCGGCCCACGTGGGTATCGTCGGAAGGTCGCCGGTGCGAGTCCGCCCGGCCGACCACGCATCGTTCCAGGAGGCGCCATGTCCGCAAGGTCCGGATCCGTCATCGTCGCAGGGGCTCGCACGCCCGATCGGCCGGCTGCTCGGGGGGCTGAAGTCGCAGTCCGCTGCGGACCTCGGCGGCGTCGCCATCCAGGGTGCCCTGGAGAAGGCCGGGGTCTCCGGCGACCAGGTCGACTACGTGATCATGGGCCAGGTGATCCAGGCCGGGGCAGGGCAGAACCCGACCCGCACCGCGGCGGTCGCGGCCGGCATCCCGATGAGCGTCCCGTCGATCACGATCAACAAGGTCTGCCTCTCCGGGGTCAACGCGATCGCGATGGCCGACCAGCTGATCCGCGCCGGGGAGCACGACATCATCGTCGCCGGCGGCATGGAGTCGATGACCAACGCCCCGCACCTGCTGCCCAAGTCCCGCGACGGCTTCAAGTACGGCGACACCACGCTGGTCGACTCGATGGCCTACGACGCGCTCTACGACCAGACCACGAGCCAGGCGATGGGGGTGCTGACCGAGGAGTGCAACGCCGCGGCGCAGAACCTGACCCGCGACGAGCAGGACGAGTTCGCCGCGCAGTCGCACCAGAAGGCGGCCGTGGCGTGGAAGAACGGCGTCTTCGACGAGGAGGTCGTGCCGGTCACGATCAAGGGTCGCGGCGGCGACACCCAGGTCACCACCGACGAGGGTGTGCGCGGTGAGACCACCGCCGAGTCGCTGGGCAAGCTGCGTCCCGCGTTCGCCAAGGAGGGCACCATCACCGCCGGCACCTCCTCGCAGATCTCCGACGGCGCATGCGCGGTGGTCGTGATGAGCAAGGCCAAGGCCGAGGAGCTCGGGCTCGAGTGGCTGGCCGAGATCGGTGCCCACGCCCAGGTCGCCGGCCCTGACTCGACCCTGCAGCTGCAGCCCGCGGCGGCGACCGCCAAGGCCTGCGAGAAGGAGGGGGTCAGCGCCACCGACCTCGATCTGGTGGAGTTCAACGAGGCCTTCGCCGCGGTCGGCATCGCCTCGGCCCGCGAGCTCGGCATCGACAACGCCAAGGTCAACGTCAACGGCGGCGCGATCGCCCTGGGTCACCCGGTGGGCATGTCCGGCGCGCGGATCGTGCTGCATCTCGCGCTGGAGCTCAAGCGACGCGGTGGCGGCCTCGGCGCCGCCGCGCTGTGCGGCGGCGGTGGGCAGGGTGACGCGCTGATCGTCAAGGTCCCGTCTGCGTGATCCCAGAGGTCTCGACAGGCTCGACCAGCGGCACTGGTGGGGGCCGCCCTCGCTCGAGGGCGGCCGTGCCTGTCTCCGAGCTCGTCGACCAGGCGCGCGCGGGCAGGACCCGTGCCGTCGCCCGGCTGATCTCGTTGGTCGAGGACGAAGCCCCCGAGCTGCGCGAGGTGATGACGGCGCTGGCGCCCCACGCCGGCAACGCCCACGTCATCGGCGTCACCGGCGCGCCCGGCGTGGGCAAGTCCACCTCGACCAACGCGCTGGTCCGTGCCTGGCGTGAGCAGGACAAGCGCGTGGCAGTGCTCGCTGTCGACCCGTCCTCGCCGTACTCCGGTGGTGCGCTGCTCGGCGACCGGGTCCGGATGGGGGACCACGCGACGGACAGGGGCGTCTACATCCGCTCGATGGCCTCGCGCGGCCACCTCGGCGGCCTCGCCTGGGCCGCCCCACAAGCGGTGCGGGTGCTGGACGCTGCCGGCTTCGAGGTGGTGCTCGTCGAGACCGTCGGGGTGGGCCAGAGCGAGGTGGAGGTCGCCGGGGCGGCCGACACCACCATGGTGCTGCTGGCGCCCGGCATGGGCGACGGGATCCAGGCGGCCAAGGCGGGGATCCTCGAGGTGGGGGACGTCTACGTCGTCAACAAGGCCGACCGGCCCGAGGCGGCGAGCGTGCGTCGCGACCTGCGCTCGATGCTCGCGCTCACCGAACGGCGTGAGGCCTCCTGGCGCCCCCCGGTGACGCTGATGTCGGCCCAGTCGGGTGAGGGAGTCACCGAGGTCCTCGAGGCGCTGGAGCGCCACCACGCGCACGCCCGGGAGTCCGGGGAGCTCGACCGACGCCGCCTGGCCCGGGCCCGCGCGGAGATCGAGGCGCTCGCAGTGGCGGCGCTGCGTCGCCGGTGGGAGGGGCTCGGGGACGACGGTCGGGCCGACGACCTGGCCGGTCGGGTGGCCGCCGGTGAGCTCGACCCCTACGCGGCCGCAGACTCGCTGCTCGGCTGAGCCCGGCCCAGGGGACCGTGGGGACCAGCCGGGGGGGCCAGCCTCGGCGTGAGCCGTAGCACGCCCGTAACACTGCGGTCCCCGCGGCGAAACGACCTGTCCGCAAGGTGGTCGGCATGTGTCGTGCCGACGTGCCCGCGCCCGCCCTGCGGGGGACGCCGCCGGCCCGGCCGACCCCTGCGCACCCCGGGGCCGCCACGAGCGCGCCGCACCCCGTCGCGTCTCGCGGACAACGCCGTCCTGCGTCCGCGGTGCGGCGCGTGGCGGCCCCGGGGGTCCAGCGAGGCAGGAGCTGAGGTGCGCGACCTCGCTCCGGTGCTCACCGGCTGCCGGGTGCTGCTCACCGCCCAGCGCCGCTCCGAGGAGCTCGCGACGGCCCTGAGCCGACGCGGTGCCACGGTCGACCGGGCACCCGTGCTCGACGTGGTGATCGGCGTCGACGAGGCGATGCTGCTCACCCGCACCAAGGAGCTGATCGCCGAGCCGCCCGACGTGGTGCTCGTGACCACCGCGATCGGCTTCCGGGCCTGGCTCGCAGCGGTGGAGCGACACCTGCTGGTGGAGCCGCTGCTCGAGGTGCTCCGGGGCACCCGGCTGGTTGCGCGGGGGCCGAAGTCCCGCGCCGCGCTCGCCGCGGCCGGACTGCTGGCGGACTGGGTGGCCGACGCCGAGACCTCCCGGGAGGTCGTCGACCTGCTGGTCACCGACGGGGTGGCAGGGGCCCGGATCGCGGTGCAGCACCACGGCTTCCCCGACCAGTGGGTGGACCGCGCGCTGACCGAGGCCGGGGCCGAGGTGGTGCCCCTGCAGGTCTACCGCTGGGGGCCGCCCAGCGACCCGGGCGTGCTCGCGCGTGCGGTGTCCTTCCTCGGGGAGGGCGACTACGACGCCGTGGTCTTCACCTCCGCGCCTGGCGCGAGCGCCTTGCTGCGGGCCCTGGAGGCCGCCGGGGTCACGGACCTGGTGCGCGACCGGTCGGTCACCGGTGACCTGCTCCTGGCAGCCGTCGGCCCCCTCACCGCCGAACCGCTGGCCTTCGCCGGATGCCTCGCCCGCCAGCCCGCGCGGCCCCGGCTGGGCGGGCTGGTCCGGCTGGTGATCGACCAGCTGGGTCACGAGTGGCGCTCGCTGCCGACCTGCCAGGGTCTGCTGCGGGTGCGCGCCGGGGGAGTGACGCTCGACCACCGCCCGGTGCCGGTCGCTCCCAGCGGCCTGGCGGTGATGCGGCGCCTGGCCACCTCGCCCGGTCGGGTGGTCTCGCGCGAGGACCTGCTCCGGGTGCTGCCCGACGGCTCCGACGACCCCCACCGCGTCGAGGTGGCGGTCGCCCGGCTCCGGGAGTCTCTGCGAGCCGGCGGTGGGGACGGCCGGGTCGTGCGCACCGTGGTCAAGCGCGGCTACCTGCTGGCAGCACAACGATGAGGGCCCGAGTGCTCACCGACCTCGAGCGTGCCCGTGCGGGCCAGGTGCGGCGGTCGACACGCGGCCCCACCCTTGTGACAACGGGCGTTGCCTGTTGAAATCACGCCATGACCGCCGTGGAGGACGCTCCGGCACCCGATGACGGGACCAACCCGGGCGACGCGCCGTTCCGGCCGCGGCTGGGGCAGCCGCTGGGGCAGCCGCTGGGGCCTGACTCGCTGACCTGGCGGGTGCTGGGCGACTGGCGGCTGGCACTGGTCGGGATGCGCGCGGGCCTGCTCCAGGCGATGCACCCCGCGATCGACCAGGGGCTGCGCGACCACTCGGACTACTTCGCCGGCCCGTTCGACCGGATCTGGCGCTCGGTGCCGCAGATCGTCGGGGTGGTCTACGACCCCGACCCCCTGGCGACCGCTGCCCGGGTCCGGGACTACCACCGGCCGATCAAGGGTGAGCTCGGTGACGGCGAGCGCTACCACGCGCTCGACCCGGAGACCTACTACTGGGCCCACGCCACCTTCTTCGAGGCGCAGGTGGCCGCGATGGAGCACTTCGGCTCCGGGCTGAGCCCGGCGCAGAAGGAGCGGCTCTACCAGGAGTCGGTGCAGTGGTACTCCCTCTACGGCGTCTCGATGCGCCCGGTCCCGGCGGACTACGAGGCGTTCTGCCGCTACTGGGAGCACATGTGCGCCGAGGTGCTGGAGGTCAACCGCTTCGCCCGGGGCACGTTCGCGCCCCGCAGGGGCGCCCTGGGGCCCTCGCCGACGCGGTGGCTGCCGACCCCGGTGTGGCACGCGCTCTCCGACCGGGCGTACGCCGCGGGGACCTGGCTGGTGCGTGGGTCGCTGCCGCCGATGCTGCGCGATCGGCTCGGGCTGGTGTGGACCGAGCGGGACCGGCGCCGGATGCGCGTGGTGCGCCGGGTGCTCACCGGCGTGGAGCGGCTGCCCCTGGCGCTGCGGCTGGCCCCGCCCGTGGTGAACGCCTTCCGGCGCGAGGGCGTCTCGCCCTGGCGTCGGTGGTGACGGGCGATGACGGGCGGTGACCAGCGGTGCCGGGTGCGCGGAGGTGTGACAGGTGTGACGCACGCGTGCCTGCGTGACTGAGATAGACCATTGTGGTAACTCTGGGGTGTCGTCTTCGCCATTGCGTCGCCCACGGGCACTCTTCCCCCTCCCCACGGACGGAGCAGTCATGAAGTTCCTGGTCATCGGTGTGGCGGTGCTGTTCGTGGGGTTCTGGATGGTGCAGGACCCCGGTGGCCTGGCGGGTTTCACCACCGAGGCCGCCGCCTGGGCCTGGGAGATGACCTCGATGCTCTTCACCGCCGTCATCGACTTCACCGGACGACTCTTCGACTGAGGTCCGCCCCGCGGCCCTCCGACCAGCCATGGCACGCAAGCTCCAGCTCGAGCTGGACCCCAGGAAGCGGATCCGCACCGAGCTGCTCGACGTCATCGGGGAGAGGCTGGAGACCCACGACGAGGAGGGTCATCCCGCAGCCGACGGCCTGCGCCACCACTGGGTCGCCTTCGCGCTCGGTGCCGGCTGGTGGGTCGCCGCGGTCGGGCTGATCGTGGCGCTGGTGCTCACCAACGGCCGGGTCGAGCTGGTCCTGCTGTCCTTCTTCATGGCGGCCCGCGGGAGCTGGCTGCTGCTCAGCACCTACGAGGACCGGTTCGTGGTCACCGACATGCGGATCCTGCGGATCCAGGGAGTGCTCAACCAGCGGACCGCCGCCATGTCGCTCTCGCGCATCGTCGACTTCACCCTCGAGCAGCCGCTGCTGGGCCAGCTCCTGGGCTACGGGCACTTGGTCTTCGAGAACGCAGCCCAGGACCAGGGACTGCGCGTGATCCGGTTCATCCCCGACGCAGACGAGGTCCACAAGCAGATCCAGCTGCTGGTCTTCGAGGCCGGCGGCGGCCCGGGCAGGCACAAGGGAGGCCCGCCCCCCGGCGACCTGGGACCGGCGCCGTACCCCGGCGACCTGGACGCCACCGGGGAGATCCCCGCCGTTCGCTGAGGCCCGCCTGTGCCCGCTCGAGCCCGGCTGGGCAAGATAGGCCCATGAACATGCCGTTCTCGCGACCAGGCGCGGTCGACCTGTCCGCGCTCAAGCAGCCGCGCCCCACCCCGAGCGCCGGAGCCCCGGTCGCCGGGACCACCGGGTCCGCGTACGTGGTGGAGGTCGACGAGCAGAACTTCCAGTCGCTGCTCGAGACCTCGACGACCGCCCCGGTGGTGCTCGCGGTCTACTCGCCGACCCGGATGCCGGCCAGCGTGCAGCTGGCCGACGACCTGGGCACCGTCATCGACGAGCTCGGTGGGCGCCTCGCGCTGGGGCGGGTGGACCTCGACGCCCAGCCCGGCATCGCCCAGGCGATGCAGGTGCAGAGCATCCCCTTCGCCGCGATGGTCCTGCAGGGCCGCCTGGCTCCGCTGCTGCAGGACGCGCCCCCGCTGGCCGAGCTGCGCACGATGATCGGTCAGCTCGTCGAGCAGCTGACCCAGCAGGGGATGACCGGCACCCACCAGCCGTTCGCCGCGGGTGGCGAGGACCAGGTCGAGACCGAGGAGCAGGAGCCTGCCGGCGACCCGCGCTACGCGCCCGCGGAGGAGGCGCTCATGGCCGGCGACGTGGACCGGGCGATCGCCGAGTACGACGCGCTGCTCTCGGCCAACCCGGCCGACACCGAGGCGTCGGTGGGCAAGGCCCGCGCACTGCTGATGAAGCGCACCGCCGGAGCCGACCTGAACCTGGCCAGGAGCGCCGCTGCCGCCGCGCCCGACGACCTCGAGGCCCAGCTCCTGGTCGCCGACCTCGACCTCCTTGGCGGTCACGTGGACGACGCCTTCGGTCGGCTGATCGACCTGGTGCGTCGCACCGGAGCCGCGGAGCGCGACCAGGTCAGGCTGCACCTGCTCGAGCTCTTCGCCGTGGTGGGCAACGAGGATCCCCGCGTGCTGGCCGCGCGACGCACCCTGGCCTCCGCCCTGTTCTGAGCCGTTCCGGGGCGGCCATGTCCGCCCATCTCGGGTGAAACCGGGCGACTCGCGCCTGCCTCGTAGTGCCTGGGTCGGGGCGGTGAGGACATACGTCCCGACCTTGCTTGCAGCAGGGCCGAAGTCCGGTCTCCCCGCCCGGTCGTGGGCCGATACTGGCCTGGTGACACCGGAGACCCAGGCCGGGCTCGGGTCGGTCGCCGTGCTCCTCTACGGCCTGCTGTGGTGGGGAGGGGCGTTCGGCTGCGCCGTGCTCGTGACCACCAGCGCACGCTCGCGACGCCGCCAGCGACTCGGCACCCTCGACGTGGGCCACACCCCCACCCCTCACGAGGCACGGGTGGAGCAGCTGCGTCGCGAGCTGGCCCACGCCTCGGACCACGAGTCGCTGCCGCTCACCGGGTGGGTGCCGGCCGACGCCGCGGACACCCCCCACGAGACTCCTGCGCGCTCGGGGCAGGCAGGGCCCGGACCCGACCGCACCCCCGACCCGGTCGGCGACCTGCTCGTGCTCGCGGCCGGGTGCAGCGCCGCGACGGCAGGGGTGCACGTGGCGATGGCTCCGTTGCACGCTCCCGACGGTGTGCTCCACATGGCCTTCTTCGTCGTGGTCGGGCTGGTGCAGGCGGCGCAGTCCGCCCGGCTGCTGCTGCGGCCCACTCGCCCCGTGCTGCAGGTCGCACTGCTGGTCAACCTCGCGGTGGTCGCGACGTGGGCGGCGAGCCGCACGGTCGGCGTGCTGGGCACCACCGAGCCCGTGGGCTCCTGGGACCTGGCGGCCACGCTGTGGGAGCTGGTCGTCGTGGTCGCCGCGGTCCGGCTCCTGCGGCGCACTGTGCCCCCGCTCCGACGCCCGCTCCTGGACCCGGCCGCCTGGTCGCCCTACGTCGCGGGCGTCCTGGGGGTCTCGGTCCTCACCTTGGTCCTGCTCCCGCTGGGGGGCCACTGATGGGCCTGATGACCCGATGACCGCTCGCACTCACCTGGCCGAAGCGCCGCCCGCGCTCGCCCAACCCACCGGACAAGGGGCCTGACATGGAAGCCTGGACCATCGGGATGGTGGCCAACGCGGTGATCTCGCTGGCCTACTTCGGGATCTTCGGCGCGATCCTGCTGCCCTTGCTCAAGGGCGGGCAGGTGCGCAAGAACCCGCTCGGCACGGCCACGGCCGCGATCTTCCTCACCTGCGCGGTGCACCACGGCGTGCACGCGGTGCACATGCTGATGCCGGCCTTCGGGATCGACCTCGACCAGGGCACCGCGATGCGCGATGCCTGGAGCTGGCGGCTGGCGATCTGGGACGTCATCGGCGCCCTCGTCGGGGTCTACTACTGGAGCCTGCGTCGCACCTACGGCTCGCTGATGCGGGGCGCGCAGCTCTTCGACGACATGCGCAAGCGCGAGGAGCAGGCGCTGGAGATCAACGACACCATCCTGCAGGCCATGGTCGTGGCGAAGCTCTCGCTCGACCTGGGCCAGCACTCGCGCGCCGAAGCCGCCATGGACAAGGCGATCAAGTCGGCCAGCCACCTGATCACCGAGCTGCTCGGCGGTGAGGTGCCCGACGAGGCGCGGATGACGCGACGTGCCGCCGCCGTCATCGAGTCCGACGAGGCGGCCTCGCCGCCTGCGGGCACGTCCCAGGAGAGGGAGTGAGCACTGTGAAGGTCGCGATCGTCGACGACACACCGGACCTGAGGCTGCTGGTGAGACTGGCCCTCGAGGGTGATGCCAGCATCGAGGTGGTCGCCGAGGGGGAGAACGGTCGCGACGGCATCCGGATCGCCGAACAGCTCAGACCAGACGTGATGCTGCTCGACCTGGCGATGCCGATCATGGACGGCATGACCGCGCTCCCCGAGATCCGGGCGCGCAGCCCCAAGACGCAGGTGCTGGTGCTCTCGGGGTTCGCGGCGGACCAGATGACCCAGAAGGCGATGGCGGCCGGCGCCAAGCAGTACATCCAGAAGGGCGCCAGTCCGGACGTGCTGCGACGGATCGTGCTGGAGGCGGCGGACTTCACCCCCAGCGCCGACGACGTCGCCACCGACAGGGTGCTCCGCTCCCGGACCGCACCCGCGGAGCGGTCCGAGGTGCGGCTCGACGGCGTCGCGGTCAGCGCGGCCGACCGGGCGCCGTACGGCCTGGTGGTGGCGACCCAGGACGACGACCTGCACGGCGGGTGGCGCATCGTCTACCGCAACGCCGCGGCCAACGACCTGGTCGGCGACCGCGGCGAGGTCTCCAGCAAGTCGCTGATCCGCTGGCACCCCGAGCTCGACGACGTCCTGGTCAAGGCCAGGAGCCAGTGGACCACCGACCGGCTGGCCAAGGTGGAGGGCGTGATCACGGGCGCACCGGGGACGCTCTCGGTCACCGCCGTGCGCACCGGCCAGCGCGAGATCGTGCTCGGCATGCACCCCCGAGGTGACAGCGGTGACGGGGAGCGGCTGCGTCGCGCCATCGCCACCGCCGCACACGAGATCCGCAACCCGGTCACCGTGCTCACCGGCGTCGCGGACGCGTTCGACAACCCCGATATCGGCGAGCAGCAGCGCTTGACCCTGCTGGCTGCCGTGCGGCGCCAGAGCAAGGTGCTGGAGCGTCTCACCGACGACCTGCTCACCGCGGCGCGCGCCCAGCGAGGCACTCTCGAGGTGGAGCTGGTCCCTACCCCGGTCCTGCAGGCCGTCGACGAGGCGATCTCCGACGTCTTCCCCGAGGGCGGGGTGAGGGTCACCGGCGACCTCGAGCTGCACGCGCTGGCCGACCCCACCCGGCTCTCGCAGATGCTGGGCAACCTGCTGAGCAACGCGCGCAAGTACGGCGAGCCGCCGGTGGTCATCGACGTGCGCGAGGAGTCGGCGGTCGGTGGCGGACTCGTGGTGATCACCGTGAGCGACTCCGGGGACGGCGTGCCCGAGGAGTTCCGTGCGGAGATGTTCGACGAGTACACCCGAGCCGGCGACGAGCGGGTCCACGGCACCGGCCTCGGGCTCTACGTGGTGCGTTCCCTCGCGCGTGCACACGGCGGGGACGTGGTCTACTCGTCCGGCGCCCACGGTGGCGCGCAGTTCATGCTGCGGTTGCGCCGTCCCTGATCAGGCCCTGAGGCTCCGACCCTGGTCAGACGGGCCGGCCCGACTCGGTGTAGACCGGCCCCGTGCCGTCGGCACGGGCGGCCAGCGCGGAGTCGATGCGTCGTGCGGTGAAGTCCGCGCACAGGTGGTGCACCTCGGTCGCGGTGCACCACTGCGCCTGCCGGATCTCACGCGCCTGCGGCACGATCTGCTCGGCGAGGGCGGCCTCGTGCTCACCGCCGTCGAAGACCAGGCACACTGCGTCGTCCCACCCGCTCCAGGGCGGGAGCCAGTCGGTCAGCAGCAACCTGCCAGGGGTGAGCCTCAGGCTGAGCTCCTCCTCGACCTCGCGGAAGGCGGCTAGTCGCGGGGACTCGTTGACCTCCACGACCCCGCCGGGCAGGTCCCAGTCCTGCTTGTAGGTCAGGTTGCACAGCAGCACCCGACCCTGGGTGTCACGGATCAGCACCTGGGAGATCGCGCGCTTGCGGGGCAGGAAGGAGTTGAGCAGGGCACGGAAGCCCTTGCCGCGCGAGACCGGGACGTCGGTGTCGAGCCGGGCGAAGACCACCCGGTCGACCCGGCCGCGCGCGGCCGTCACCGCGCCGCGGCGAACGCCTTCGCGCTGCAGGCCGGACCAGGTCGCGATCCGCGCCGCCTGCTCGTCGTCGGGGGAGACCAGCGCCTCGACCCGGGACTGCTTGAGCTCCTCGAAGGCGATCCGGACCTGCTCGCGCACCTCGTGGCTGGCGTGCTCGATGCCGCGCTCCTGCAGCGCGCGCGACCAGCTGATCCGGGCGACGCCGTTGCCCACGGCCTCCAGGTCGACCCCGTCGGCGACCAGGTGCTCGTCCTCTTCACTCATCAGCCACGACCCTAGCCGGGGTGGACCTACGGGTCTGCGCCACACCGTGCGCGGCAGGTGCCCCCGCCGGCCGGCCGGTTGCTGCCCGGAGATCGAAACCCAGCAACGAGGCCGCAGCTCTGGCTCTGGGTCGGGTCTGTGTGGCGGCAGACGACCGGTCCAAGCGCCCGTGTGGCGGCAGACGACAGGATCCCAGCCCTCAGATACGTCACCTGCCGCCACAAAGCCCCCGGCACTGCCGTTCACCGCCACACGGACCGCCCCAGAGCCGGCTCCGCGGCCTCGATGCTGGGTTTGGGTCCCCCCGCAGCGACGGGACGGCCGGCGGGTGGCTGGTCCGATGGGTTGCTCGCGTCCTCAGTGCTGCCTTTTCCGTGCCTGGGCAACGTCCCTTGCCCGGCAGCTACCCGCGCGGCGCCGGCTTGGCCGGGTCGGGAGCCTCCCCGTCGTGGCGCAGCCAGACGGCACCGAGCGGGGGCACCGTGATCCGGGCGGAGGCGGGCCGGCCGTGGGAGGCGGTCGCCGTGGCGACGACGCCGCCCAGGTTGCCCACGCCCGAGCCGCCGTAGATCTCGGCGTCGGTGTTGAGGATCTCGCTCCACCGGCCGGTCTCGGGCAGGCCGACGGTGTAGTCCGAGTGCGGCATCCCGGCGAAGTTCACCACGCAGGCGATGCTCGACCCCTGGCCGTCGGTGCGCACGTAGGAGAAGACGTTGCCGGCGGCGTCGTTGGCGTCGATCCAGCTGAACCCGTCGGGTGAGTCGTCCAGCGCCCACAGTCCGGGGTGCGCGACGTAGGCGTGGTTGAGGTCACCCACCAGGCGCGCCAGTCCGGCGTGGCCGGGGTCGTCGAGGTGGAACCAGTCGAGCCCGCGCTGCTCGGCCCACTCGCGGTCCTGGCCGAACTCGCAGCCCATGAAGAGCAGCTGCTTGCCCGGGTGGGACCACATGAAGGCGTAGTAGGCGCGCAGGTTGGCCAGCTGCTGCCAGCGGTCGCCAGGCATCTTGCGCAGCAAGGACCCCTTGCCGTGCACCACCTCGTCGTGGCTGAGCGGGAGCACGAACCGCTCGGAGAAGGCGTACATCAGCCCGAACGTCATCTGGCCGTGGTGGTAGCTGCGGTGCACCGGGTCGTGGCGCACGTAGTCGAGGCTGTCGTGCATCCAGCCCATGTTCCACTTCATCGAGAAGCCCAGGCCGCCCAGGTGGGTCTCCCGGGTCACCCCGGGCCACGACGTCGACTCCTCGGCGATCGTCAGGGTGCCGGGCACCCGCTTGTGGCAGGTCGCGTTCGTCTCCTGCAGGAACGCGACGGCCTCGAGGTTCTCCCGGCCGCCGTGGATGTTGGGCACCCACTGGTCCGCCTCACGGGCGTAGTCGAGGTAGAGCATGCTCGCCACCGCGTCCACGCGCAGGCCGTCGGCGTGGAACTCCTCGAGCCAGTACAACGCGCTGGCGACCAGGAAGTTGCGCACCTCCGAGCGGCCGAAGTCGAAGATGTAGGTGCCCCACTCGGGGTGCTCACCCAGCCGGGGATCGGCGTGCTCGTAGAGCGGGGTGCCGTCGAAGCGGGCCAGCGCGAACTCGTCCTTCGGGAAGTGGGCAGGCACCCAGTCGAGGATCACCCCGATGCCGGCCTGGTGCAGCTCGTCGATGAGGTGCCGCAGCTCGTCAGGGTCGCCGAAGCGTGCCGTGGGCGCGAAGTACGACGTCACCTGGTATCCCCAGGAGCCACCGAAGGGGTGCTCCATCACCGGCAGCAGCTCGACATGGGTGAAGCCGTGCTCGCGCACGTAGTCGACCAGCTCGGTGGCCAGCTCACGAAAGCCCAGCCCCTCGCGCCAGGAGCCGAGGTGGACCTCGTAGGCCGACATCGGGCCGGCCGCGGCGTCGGTGGTGCCGCGCCGCTCCAGCCACTCCGCGTCGCGCCAGGTGTAGCTGGACTCGTGCACCACACTGCCCGTGGCGGGGGGCAGCTCGGTGCGCTGGGCGAGCGGATCGGCCTTGTCCCGCCAGGCGCCGTCGGCGCCGAGCACGGCGAACTTGTAGTGGGTGCCCTCGCCGACGTCGGGGACGAACAGCTCCCAGACCCCCGACACGCCGAGCTGGCGCATCGGGTGCTCGCGCCCGTCCCAGGAGTTGAAGTCGCCCTTGACCCGGATGCCCTGGGCCTGCGGCGCCCAGACGGCGAACGAGGTGCCGCTCACTGCGTGATCAGGGCCGAACGGGCCGTCGTAGCGGCGCACATGGGCGCCCAGCACGTCCCACAGCTGCTCGTGGCGCCCCTCGTTGATCAGGTGGAGGTCGACCTCGCCGACGGTGGGGAGGTAGCGGTAGGCGTCGTCGACGACGTGGGGGACGCCGTCGCCGTAGGTGACTTCGATCCGGTAGTCGGGGACGTCGCTGACCCCGAGGTCTGCCTGCCAGACACCGTGACCGACGTGGTCGGCGTCGGTGACCTCCTCACCCACCAGCACCCGAACGCGTTCGGCGAGCGGCTTGAGCGTGCGCACGCGCACCGACTTGCCGGCCCGGTGCGCGCCGAGCACGCTGTGCGGGTCACCGTGGCGACCCTCGACGAGCATGGTCAGGGTCTCCTCGGGGATGGCGCTGGAAGGTGTCATCGGGACGGCTCCGTTTCGAGTTCAGCTCGGGCGGGCGGCCAGGCGCCGCAGGGCGGCCAGCGGGATCGGCAGCCAGGTCGGACGGTTGCGGGCCTCGTAGAGCGCCTCGTAGACCGCCTTGTCCACGGCGTACGCCGTGAGCAGGTCGTGGTCGACCGCGTGCGAGGTCGCCTCGTCGTAGCCGGTGAGGAAGGCGGTGAGGTTGCGCTGCGCCCACTCCCGCGCGTGCACCTGGTCGGAGTCGTCGGCGTCGCCGGTGGCGTCGAGGTGGTCACGCCGGGTCAGCTCCGCGGCGTAGTCGAAGGAACGCACCATGCCGGCGACGTCGCGCCACACGCTGTCGGGGCGGCGGCGCTGCGCGAGCGGCTTGGCCGGCTCACCCTCGAAGTCGATGATCTTCCATCCCTTGACGGTGCGTAGCGTCTGACCGAGGTGCAGGTCGCCGTGCACGCGCTGGGCACGCACCGGTGGTGCGTCCCGGACGGCGTCCAGCAGCCCCGCCAGCGGCTCCTCGAGGTCGGCGACCTCCGGGACCACCTGGCCGGCCTCGCGCAGCCGCCCCAGCATGTCGTCGGCCAGCCGACCCATGTCGGAGGCGTCCCACTGCTCGACGGGGAAGGAGTCGGCCAGTGCGTCGTGGATCGCGCCCACGGCGACGCCCAGTCGGTGCGCCTCCCCGGCGAAGTCGCCACCGGCCAGGTGGGCGGGCATGTCCGAGTCGGCGTAGAGGTTGCGCAGGCTGACCAGCGCGAGGTCCCACCCGTCGCTCGCGGTGCGCAGGAACTGCTGGAGGATGCCGAGCTGCAGAGGGTCCTCCCCCTCGGCGGCGTCGGTGCCGACCTCGACGTACCCGTAGAGCGCGGGCACGTGGTCGTTGCCGGCCAAGGTGAGCGCGGTGAGCATCTCCACGTCGGGGTTCACCCCGGGGGTGACGCGGCGGAACAGCTTCATCAGCCCGCTCTCGCCGAAGGCCACCGAGGTGTTGCTCTGCTCGGCCGACATCAGGGCCGAGCGGGCCCCGGGGTCGAGCTCGGGCTCCCCGATCCGGCGGAACCGCAGCTCGGAGTCCGCCGCCGGGGGCTCGCCGGCAGCGAAGGCGCCGATCCACAGCGACATCGCCTCGTGGTCGTGCGCGGCGTCGTAGGCGTGCACGGGGCCGAGCTCGCTGTCGTCCCAGAACCCGATGTGCGCGTGCTCGAGGTCGGGCTGCTCCTCGCCGTAGAAGGAGACCGGCACCTGGTAGGTGTCGCTCTCCGCGGGTGTGTCGGGTCCGGCGTCGTCGTACTCGACGGAGACCAGCTCCACCCGGACCGCGCTCGACATCCGCAGCCGGTGGGAGCCGACGACGGTGAAGTCACGCCCCTTGCCGGCGAACCAGCGCCGGTGGGACATGTACTCGCGCAGCGACTCCCTGGGGTCGTCGTAGGTCGGGGGCGAGGATGCACCGGCGGTGCCGGGGCGGTCGAGCGTCACGCGGTGAGCCCCCCTTCGGCCTGCTGGGTCTCCGGGAGCCGGAACCAGTAGAAGCCGTACCCGCTGAGCGTCAGCAGGTAGGGAAGCTCGCCGATCTCGGGGAACCGTGTGCCGCCGAGCAGCTCCACGGGGACCACGCCCTCCCAGCGCCGCAGGTCGAGCTCGACCGGCTGGGCGAACCGGGACAGGTTGTTCACGCACAGCACGGTGTCGCCGTCGTACTCGCGCACGTAGGTGAGCACGCTCGGGTTGGACCCGCCGAGGTCCACGAAGCCGCCGAGGCCGAAGGCGTGGTGGTTCTTGCGCACGTGCAGCATCCGACGGGTCCAGTGCAGCAGCGAGGAGCTGTTCTCCAGCTCGGCCTCGACGTTGACCCGCTCGTGGCCGAAGACGGGATCCATGTTCACCGGCAGGTGCAGCTTGCCGGGGGTCGCGGTGGAGAAGCTCGCGTTGCGGTCGCCGGTCCACTGCATCGGGGTCCGGACGCCGTCGCGGTCGCCGAGCCAGATGTTGTCGCCCATCCCGATCTCGTCGCCGTAGTAGAGCACCGGTGAGCCGGGCAGCGACAGGAGCAGCGCGGTGAACAGCTCCATCTGGTTGGTGTCGTTGTCGAGCAGCGGGGCCAGCCGGCGTCGGATGCCGATGTTGGCCTTCATCCGCGGGTCCTTGGCGTACTCACCCCACATGTAGTCACGGTCGTCGTCGGTGACCATCTCGAGGGTCAGCTCGTCGTGGTTGCGCAGGAAGATGCCCCACTGGCAGTTCTTGGGGATCTCGGGGGTCTGCTCCATGATCTCCGAGATCGGGTAGCGGCTCTCGCGTCGCACCGACATGAAGATGCGCGGCATGACCGGGAAGTGGAAGCACATGTGGCACTCGTCGCCGCCGGAGTCGAAGTCACCGAAGTAGTCCACGACGTCGGACGGCCATTGGTTGGCCTCGGCCAGGAGGACCCGTCCCGGGTACTTGTCGTCGACGTACCTGCGCACCATGCGCAGGAACTCGTGGGTCTCGGGGAGGTTCTCGCCGTTGCTGCCGGGCCGCTCGTAGAGGTAGGGAACGGCGTCGAGCCGGAAGCCGTCGACGCCTCGGTCGAGCCAGAAGCTCAGCGCGTCGAGCATCGCCTCGTGGACCAACGGGTTGTCGAAGTTCAGGTCCGGCTGGTGGCTGTAGAACCGGTGCCAGTAGTACTGCTTGCGCACCGGGTCCCAGCTCCAGTTCGACGACTCGGTGTCGACGAAGATGATCCGTGCCTCGCTGTAGAGCTCGTTGTCGTCGGACCAGACGTAGAAGTCGCCGTAGGGGCCGTCGGGATCCTGGCGGGACTCCTGGAACCACGGGTGCTGGTCACTGGTGTGGTTCATGACGAAGTCGATGATCACGCGGATGTCGCGCTCGTGGGCCGCGTCCAGGAACTCCTGGAAGTCCTCCATCGTGCCGACCTCGGGCTGCAGGTTCACGTAGTCGGCGACGTCGTACCCCCCGTCGCGCAGCGGCGAGGTGAAGAACGGAGGCACCCAGAGGCAGTCGACGCCGAGCCACTGCAGGTAGTCCAGCTTCTCGGTCAGTCCTGTGAAGTCGCCCACCCCGTCGCCGTCGCTGTCGCGGAAGCTGCGGACGAGGACCTCGTAGAAGACCGCGGTCTTGAACCAGTCGGGGGATTCGTCGAGTGCCATCAGAGGGCGCTGCTCCTCACGCTCAGGATGTGGGCGGGTTCGTGCGTGGGGTCGAGCCGCACGTAGTTGTGCTCGCCCCACGTCCAGTCCTGGCCGGTGACCTCGTCGTGGACGAGGAAGCGGTCGGACCAGCTCATCCCGAGAGCGGACAGGTCCAGGTGCACGGTGGTCTCGCGCGCGGCGTGCGGGTCGAGGTTGACCACGACGATCACGCTGTCGCGCTCGCTCCCGCCGCTCGGGGTCGTGGAGACCCTCGACTTGGAGAAGACCAGGACGGCGTCGTCGTCGGCGTGGTGCACGGTCACGTTGCGCAGCTCCTGCAGGGCGGGGCTGCGACGGCGCAGGTCGTTGAGCATCGCGAGGTAGGGCGTGAGCGTGCGGCCCTGCGCCTCCTCAGCCTTCCAGTCGCGCAGCTTCAGCTGGTACTTCTCGGAGTCGAGGTACTCCTCGGACCCGGGTCGAACCGCGACGTGCTCGAACAGCTCGAACCCCGCGTAGACGCCCCAGGACGGAGAGCCGGTCGCCGCGAGCACGGCGCGGATCTTGAAGGCTGCCGGGATCCCGCTCTGCAGGAAGCCGTGGAGGATGTCGGGGGTGTTGACGAAGAAGTTCGGCCGCATCAGGTGCGAGCTCTCGTGGGAGACCTCGAGCAGGTAGTCCTCGAGCTCCTCCTTGCCGGTGCGCCAGGTGAAGTAGGTGTAGCTCTGGTGGAAGCCGACCATCCCCAAGGCGTGCATCATCGAGGGCTTGGTGAAGGCCTCGGACAGGAAGATCACGTCGGGGTCGCTCTCGCGGATCTCCCCGAGCAGCTGCTCCCAGAACATGACGGGCTTGGTGTGGGGATTGTCGACCCGGAAGACCCGCACCCCGTGGGACATCCAGTGCCGCAGCACCCGCTTGACCTCGGCGTAGATGCCGTCGGGGTCGTTGTCGAAGTTGATCGGGTAGATGTCCTGGTACTTCTTCGGCGGGTTCTCCGCGTAGGCGATCGTGCCGTCGGCGCGGGTGGTGAAGAACTCCGGGTGCTCGGTGGCCCAGGGGTGGTCCGGTGCCGCTTGCAGCGCGAAGTCCAGCGCGACCTCCAGGCCCAGTGACCGGGCCCGCTCGACGAACGCGTCGAAGTCCTCGATCGTGCCGAGGTCCGGATGCACCGCGTCGTGCCCCCCGTCGGCCGAGCCGATGGCCCAGGGCGACCCGACGTCCTCCGCGGTCGGGCCGAGGGTGTTGTTGCGGCCCTTGCGGTTGACCTCGCCGATGGGATGGATCGGTGGCAGGTAGACGATGTCGAACCCGGCCTCGGCGACGGCGTCGAGCCGCTGCGCCGCGGTGGCGAAGGTGCCGGAGACCTCGCGACCGTCCTCGTCGACGTAGGCGCCCTCGGAGCGGGGGAACATCTCGTACCAGGAGCCGTACAGCGCCAGCCGCCGGTCGACGAAGAGCGGGAACGGGCCCTCGATGCTGACCAGGTCGCGGACCGGGTGACGCCGCAGCACCTCGCCGACGATCTCGGAGGTGCCGGCCCCGAGCCGCACGGCCTGGGGCAGGTCGGTGTCCTCGAGGCCGGAGATCGCCTCGGTCAGCCGCGCCACCCCCGAGGGGTCGGTGTCGCCGATCTGCTCGATCGCCCGCTTCAGCAGCAGCACGCCCTCGGTGAACATCAGGTCCACGTCGACACCAGCGGCGATCTTGACCTGCGCGTTGTGGTGCCACGTCGCGTAGGGGTCACCCCAGCCGTGCACCTCGAACGCCCAGGGGCCCTCGGTCTCCGGACTCACCAGTGCCTGGTACCGGTCGACCGTGTCGGGGACCGGAGACATCCGCACCGGCGCCCGTCGGGACCCCGTGGGGTCGACGAGGACTGCCTCGGCGGCGAGCGCGTCGTGGCCCTCGCGGATGACCGTGGCGGAGATCGGGATCTGCTCGCCCACGGTCGCCTTTGCGAAGTGCCGGCCGCACGCGACCTGGGGCATGACGTCGAGTATCGGGATACGACCGACCATGACCTCCACCCTGCCCACCCTGGGTGTGCCCATGCAAACGAATCGGCTTTCCCAGCAGAACTTTGACCCCGCACTCGCAGCGCGCGGCCGACGTACTGGCTGGTAACGGATCGGGCGTGGCCCTGACCCCTCACTGCGGCCCCGACGTGGGCTAGCGTTGTCGAGTGCGAGCGATCCGACGGTTCACCGTCCGCCCTGTCCTTCCCGAGCCGCTGATCGCGCTCGGCGAGATCGCCGGCAACCTGAGATGGTCCTGGCACCCGCCGACCCAGGACCTCTTCGAGAGCATCGATCCCGAGCTGTGGGTGCAGAGCCACCACGACCCGGTGCGGATGCTCGGCACGGTCCAGACGGCCAGGCTGGAGGAGCTCGCCGAGGACGCCCCGTTCCTGTCGCGCCTCGAGGAGCTGCACCAGGATCTCGTGGCCTACCTCGAGGGGCCGCGGTGGTACCAGACGCTGAGCGAGGAGCTGCCGCGCTCGATCGCCTACTTCTCCCCTGAGTTCGGCATCACCGCGGCGCTCCCGCAGTACTCCGGCGGCCTGGGCATCCTCGCCGGTGACCACCTCAAGTCGGCCAGCGACCTGGGCGTCCCCATCCTCGGCGTCGGCCTGCTCTACCGCCACGGCTACTTCAAGCAGTCGCTGTCCCGCGACGGCTGGCAGCAGGAGCGCTACCCGGTGCTCGACCCCGACGAGCTGCCGATCTCGGTGCTGCGCGAGCCGGACGGCTCGACGGCCAAGATCACCGTGGGCATGCCCGAGGGACGCACCGCGACCGCGCGGATCTGGGTCGCCAGCGTGGGCCGGGTACCCCTGCTCCTGCTCGACACCGACGTCGAGGAGAACTCCGACCGGGTGCTGCGCGACATCACCGACCGGTTGTACGGCGGCCAGACCGAGCACCGTCTTCGTCAGGAGATGCTGCTCGGCATCGGCGGGGTCCGGGCGATCCGGAAGTTCTGCGGGCTCACCGACTCCCCGGCCCCCGAGGTCTTCCACACCAACGAGGGCCACGCCGGCTTCCTCGGTCTCGAGCGGATCCGCGAGCTGACCGAGGACCAGGGCCTCGACTTCGACTCCGCCCTCGAGATCTCGCGCGCCGGCACGGTGTTCACCACCCACACCCCGGTGCCGGCGGGCATCGACCGGTTCCCCCGCGACCTCGTGGCGCAGTACTTCGGCGGCGACAACGCCCAGTCCGGAGTCCCGGTGGAGCGGATCCTCGCCCTGGGTGCCGAGGACTTCGAGGGCGGTGACCCCGGCATGTTCAACATGGCGGTCATGGGGTTTCGTCTCGCCCAGCGCGCCAATGGCGTCTCAGCCCTGCACGGACACGTCAGCCGCGGCATGTTCGGCGGCCTGTGGCCCAGCTTCGACGCCGAGGAGCGTCCGATCAGCTCGATCACCAACGGCGTCCACGCGCCGACGTGGGTGGCTCGGGAGATCTTCGACCTGGCCCGCGAGCGAGGCGTCTCGCCGGACTCCGGCCCGGACGCCGACACCCCCGAGACCGTCTTCGGCATCGCCGACCGGGTCTCCGGGGCCGAGATCTGGCGGGTCAAGCGGGTGCTGCGGGACCGGCTCGTGCAGGATGCGCGGCGCCGGCTGCACGACTCGTGGGTCAAGCGCGGTGCGGCGCCGGCCGAGCTGGCCTGGACCCAGGGCGTCCTCGACCCCGACGTGCTGACGATCGGCTTCGCCCGCCGGGTCCCCTCCTACAAGCGCCTCACGCTGATGCTGCGCGACCCCGAGCGGCTCAAGCGGCTGCTCCTGGACCCGGAGCGGCCGGTGCAGCTGGTCATCGCGGGCAAGGCGCACCCCGCCGACGACGGCGGAAAACGGCTGATCTCGGAGATCGTCCGTTTCTCCGACGACCCCGAGGTGCGCCACCGCATCGTCTTCCTGCCCAACTACGACATCGCCATGGCGCTGCCGCTCTACCCGGGTTGCGACGTGTGGCTGAACAACCCGCTGCGGCCCTACGAGGCGTGCGGCACGTCGGGCATGAAGGCCGCGCTCAACGGCGGGCTCAACCTCTCGATCCTCGACGGCTGGTGGGACGAGTGGTTCGACGGCGACAACGGCTGGGCGATCCCGTCGGCCGACGGCGTCGAGGACCCCGACCACCGTGACAACCTCGAGTCCACCGCGCTCTACGACCTGATCGAGAACGAGGTGGCCCCGCGCTTCTACGACCACGACGGCGAGGGTGTGCCGCAGCGCTGGATCGAGATGGTGCGCCACACGCTGCGCTCGCTGGGACCCAAGGTGCTGGCCGACCGGATGGTCAACGACTACGTCACCGGGCTCTACGAGCCGGCCGTCGTGGCGTCCCGCTCGCTCAACCACGACTACGCCGGAGCCTCGCAGCTGGCGCAGTGGAAGCAGCAGGTGCGCGCCGGCTGGGCGGGCGTGCGGATCGAGCACGTGGACTCCTCCGGAATCGGCGACGTCGCCGAGGTCGGTGCGGAGCTCACCACCACCGTCTACGTCTCGCTGGGTGACCTCTCGCCCGACGACGTCGACGTGCAGCTGCTCTACGGCCGGGTCCGGCAGGAGGACGACCTGACCGGCGTCACCGTGCTGGGGCTGAGACTGGCCGAGTCCTACGAGGCCGGTCGTCACCGCTACGAGGGCGCCGTGAAGCTGTCGCAGGCCGGACCATTCGGGTACACGCTGCGCGTGGTGCCGCGCAACGCACACCTGGCCAGCGTCGCCGAGCTGGGTCTGGTCGCGCTGCCGTGACGGCCTGACCGTGTCCGCGCCGGCCCCCTCCGGGACCCCCCACGCGGGTGAGGAGGTCAGGTGGGGCACGGCCCGCGCGCGCTGGGTGCTCGCGGCGGCGATCCTCGGGTCCGGCATGGCCGGGATCGACGCGACCGTGGTCAACGTGGCCCTGCCGGCGATCGGCGCCGACCTGGAGGCGCCCTTCGCGACCCTGCAGTGGGTCGTCACCGGCTACGCACTCACCCTCGCTGCCTTCATCCTGCTCGGCGGCGCGCTCGGGGACCGCTACGGACGCACCCGGATCTTCACCCTCGGAGTGGTGTGGTTCGCCGTCGCCTCGGGCCTGTGCGGACTGGCGCCGGACGGTTCCCTGCTGGTGGCCGCCCGGGTGCTGCAAGGTGTGGGTGCGGCGCTGCTGACGCCGGCGAGCCTGGCGCTGCTCCAGTCGTTGTTCGTGGAGGAGGACCGGGGCCGGGCGATCGGTGCCTGGTCCGGACTCGGCGGCGTGGCGACCGCCGTCGGACCTTTCCTGGGGGGATGGCTGGTCGACGCGGTGTCCTGGCGCTGGGTCTTCCTCATCAACCTGCCCCTGGCCGCGGTCGTGGTGTGGATCGCCCGACGACACGTGCCCGACACCCACGACCCGGAGGCCTCGGGCACCGTCGACTGGCTGGGGTCGCTCTCCGCCGTGATGGCCCTGGGCGGCCTCACCTACGCGTGCATCGCTCTCGGCGGACCTCGCGCCGACCCATGGCTGTGGGGCGGGGTCGCCCTCGCCCTGGCGGGCGGAGCCCTGTTCCTCGCAGCCGAGCGTCACGCCGCCAACCCGCTGCTCCCGGCGTCGGTGATGCGACTGGGCCGGTTCCGCGCGATCAACCTGGTGACGCTGATCCTCTACAGCGCGCTGTCGGTGGTCTTCTTCCTGCTCGTGCTCCAGCTGCAGGTGGTCGCCGGGTACGGTCCGGTGGCGGCGGGGTCGGCCCTGCTGCCGGTGACCGGTCTGATGCTCGCGCTGTCCTCCCGCTCGGGCGACCTCGCACGGCGGCTCGGCCCGCGCCCCCAGCTGACCATCGGTCCGCTGCTCGGCGCCGCGGCGATGCTGTGGATGCGCGGCATCGGCGTGGACGCGAGCTACCTGAGCGACGTCCTGGCCCCGGTCCTGCTCTTCGGTCTCGGGCTCTCGGCGATGGTCGCGCCGCTCACCGCCACCGCGCTGGCCTCGGTGCCCAGCACCCACGCCGGTCTCGCCTCCGGGGTCAACAACGCGGTCGCCCGCACCGGTGGCCTGCTCGCCGTCGCCATCGTGCCGGCGCTGGTCGGCCTGTCAGGGTCCGACTACGCCTCACCGGAGATCTTCGACCGCGGGTTCGACCTGGCGATGCTGATCTCGGCGGGCCTCCTGGTCCTCGGTGCCGGCGTGGCCTTCGGGCTGCTGGGCGGAGCCTCGTGCACCCTGCCCGACGAGACCCCGAGCGAGGCCGCGGAGCACTCGGTGCGTCACTGCGGGGTCGGCGCGCCGCCGCTGCTCACTCGTCCCAGCGACCCGGTCGGCGCGAGAACGAGGTGAGTCACTGAGCATCTGCCCACCGTGCGGGGTGGTCTCGACGTGGGCTCGCTTCGCCTCGCTGCTCGATCACCCGGTCTCGTCGACGACCTGCCGGACGAGGACCAGGCTCTGGGGGCCGAGCCTGAGCGACTGCTCGGCCTGCACGTGGTCCCCCTCGACCAGGTCGGGGTCGGTCGAGAGCACGATCTGGCCGCGCTCGACCCACGGGTTCGCCATCAGGGTGACCGTGGACTCGTGGGGATGGGCGTTGAGCCACAGCAGGAACGACGCGTCCCGCTGCTGCTCGCCGCGGGGGCCGGGCGCCCGCAGTGGGTCACCGGTCACGAACATGCCGAGGCTGCGCAGTCCGGGGTCGTACCAGTCGGCCGTCTCCATCTCGCGCCCGTCCGGGTGCAGCCACGCCAGGTCCTTCGGGCCGTCGGGGACGGTCGGCGTCCCCTGGAAGTGGTGCCGCTGCCGCAACGCGGGGTGTGCGCGACGCAGCTGGAGGGCGGCGCGCACCAGCTCGTAGAGCTCCAACCACGCGTCGTCAGCACGCCAGTCGATCCACGAGATCTCGTTGTCCTGACAATAAGGGTTGTTGTTGCCGCCCTGGGTCCGACCGCGTTCGTCCCCTGCAGTCAGCATTGGCACGCCGCTGGAGAGGCAGAGCGTCAGCAGCAGGTTCGCCGCCTGGCGCTTGCGCAGCGCAAGGATCTCGGGGTCGTCGGTCTCACCCTCCACGCCGTAGTTGCTGGAGTGGTTGTGGTCGGTCCCGTCGCGGTTGTCCTCGCCGTTGTCCAGGTTGTGCTTCTGGTCGTAGCTCACCAGGTCGCGCACGGTGAACCCGTCGTGAGCGGTCACGAAGTTCACCGAGGCGAAGGGCGACCGCCCGTCGTCTGCGTAGAGGTCGGAGGAACCGGCCAACCGTGAGGCCAGGTCACGCACCGGCGCCCCCTCGGGGTGCCAGAAGTCGCGCACCGTGTCGCGGAAGTGGTCGTTCCACTCCACCCACGGCGGTGGGAACCTCCCGACGAGGTAACCGTCCATGCTCAGGTCCCAGGGCTCGGCGATCAGCTTGCTGCGCCGCAGCAGCGGGTCCTGGTTGACGGCCGAGAGGAACGCCCCGCGCAGATCGACCGCGTGACCGGTGCGCGCCAGCGCCGAGGCGAGGTCGAACCGGAATCCGTCCACGTGCATCTCCCGCACCCAGTAGCGCAGCGAGTCGAGGATCAACCGCAGCGCCCCGGCGTCGGAGGAGTCGACGGTGTTGCCGCATCCGGTGACGTCCCAGTAGTCGTCGCCGACGCCCCGGGCGCGCTTGTAGAAGCCGAAGTCGTCGAGACCTCGGAACGAGTACGTCGGCCCGACCACGGACCCCTCGGCGGTGTGGTTGTAGACGACGTCGAGGATGACCTCCAACCCGGCCTCGTGGAGCCGTTTGACCATGGCCTTGAACTCCTCGACCTGCTCGCCGCGGGTCCCGCCCGAGGCATAGCCGGCGTGTGGGGCGAAGTAGCCCAGCGTGTTGTAGCCCCAGTAGTTGCTCATCCCGCGTCGCGCGACGGAGGGCTCGGTGGCGCTCTGCTGCACGGGGAGCAGCTCGACGGCGGTGACGCCGAGCCCGATCAGGTAGTCGATGACGGGGTCGGTCGCCAGGCCGGCGTAGCTGCCGCGCAGCTCCGGGGGCACCCGGTCGTGCAGCGCGGTGAACCCCTTCACGTGCAGCTCGTAGACGACCGTGTCCTCCCAGGAGCGGTGCAGCGGCCGGTCGTCGCCCCAGTCGAACTCGTCGCGCACGACCACCGAGCGGGGCAGGAACGGCGCGGAGTCCGCGCCGCTGCGCCGGCGCGGGTCGGCGGGGTCGTGGGCCAGCAGCGCCTCGTGGTCGGTGACCTCACCGTGCAGTGCGCGCGCGTAGGGATCGAGCAGCAGCTTGCGAGGATTGAACCGACGACCGCGCTCGGGCTCCCACGGCCCGTCGACCCGGAACCCGTAGAGCTGCCCCGGGGCGACACCGGGCACCGCTCCGTGCCAGACCCCCAGGGAGTGCTCGGTCAGCCGGTGCCGGGTCTCGCGCCCGTCGTCGCCGATCAGGCACACCAGGGCTGAGGTCGACTCGGGAGAGTGCAGCGCGAAGTTGGTGGCGTCGGGGCCCCACGTGGCTCCGAGCACGTCGGGCCGCCCCGGCCAGACCGGGGCGGTCTCGTCGGCGCTGCTCCACCGCCAGTCGTTGGGAACCACGTGCACGATTGTGGTGCATCCGGCGCGGTGGTGTGGTCTCGACGTGCGCTGGCTCCGCATCGCTGCTCGACCATCGGGGGCTGCTCGCCCCCGAGTCCCGTCCGACCACCGCGGAGGACCCTCTAGGCTCGGCATCCCTGGACCTGGGCTGTCGACGAGGAAGACGAGGACCGACGTGGGCGAGTTCGTACGGCTCGAGGTGAGCGAGGGTGTGGGCACGATCCGCATCGACCGACCGAAGATGAACCCGCTGAGCCGCCAGGTCCAGGAGGAGATCCGCGAGGCCGCGGCAGAGGCGACCACGCGCGACGACGTACGAGCCGTCGTCGTCTACGGCGGGGAGCGGGTCTTCGCCGCCGGCGCGGACATCAAGGAGATGGCCGAGATGTCCTACGCCGACATGGTCAAGGAGTCGGGTCCGCTGCAGAGCGCCTTCACCGCGGTGGCGAAGATCCCCAAGCCCGTGGTGGCTGCGGTCACCGGCTACGCCCTCGGCGGAGGCTGTGAGCTGGCGCTGTGCGCCGACGTGCGGATCGCCGCCGAGGACGCCACCTTCGGCCAGCCCGAGATCCTGCTGGGCGTCATCCCGGGGGCCGGCGGCACCCAGCGCCTGACCCGGCTGGTGGGGCCCAGCAGGGCCAAGGACCTGATCTTCAGTGGACGGTTCGTCAAGGCCGACGAGGCCCTGGCGATCGGCTTGGCCGACAAGCTGGTGCCCGCCGACCAGGTCTACGACGAGGCGGTCTCCTGGGCCCAGCAGTTCAGCGGCGCGCCCGCCCTGGCGCTCCGGGCGGCCAAGGAGTCGATCGACCGCGGGCTCGAGGTCGACCTCGAGACCGGCCTGGAGATCGAGCGGCAGCAGTTCGCAGCGCTGTTCGCGACCGAGGACCGCTCGCTCGGAATGCAGAGTTTTGTCGAGCACGGTCCGGGCAAGGCTGACTTCATCGGGCGCTGACCTGCCGCAAGCCCGGTCATGATGGTGGGGACTTCGCTATCGTGGCCACTGGGCGCTGGTGGAGTGCACCGGTGTCCGACCACGTGAGGCAGCTGGGAGGGGGAGCGAGCGGTGAGTGAGTCGACCTCGAAGCCGGGCAAGCGCAAGGCCGAGTCCCCCAAGAAGAAGGGCAACGGCGGCGTCGCCCTGGCCGCGGCCAGCACCAACCGGATCCGCAACCTCCTGGCGTCGGTCATCTGGATCGCCGCCGTGGTGGCCGCGCTGATCCTCGCGGTCGGTGCGCTGCTGGTCGCCCTGGACATGAACCGCGACAACGCGATCGTCAAGCTCGTGCTCGACGTCGCCAACGGCCTCGACCTGGGGGTCTTCAAGGACTTCCAGCCCGATGTGCCCGACGACGCGGGCAAGGCGGCGATCCAGGACGCGAGGCAGAGCGCCGAGACCAAGTCGGTGATGGTCAACTGGGGCATCGCGGCCGTGATCTACCTCATCGTCGGCAAGGTCGCCGACCGGGTCATCCGTCCCAAGTCCTGACCCTGCGCGCGCGGAGCGGGGCCGTCGTGGCCACCGTCGTGCTGTGACTGAGCGCACCCCCCGGGCCGGGTGCGACCGCGGTGACTGGCGGGTAGCCTTCCAGCACATCCCGACTGCAGAGGAGGGGCCCTTCGCGGGCCGCATACAGGCATGAACATTGTGGTGTGTGTGAAGCACGTGCCGGACGCGACCGGCGACCGTCACTTCGAGTCCGACAAGACCCTCGACCGTGACTCCGTGGACGGCCTGCTGTCCGAGCTCGACGAGTACGCCGTCGAGCAGGCTCTTCAGCTGAAGGAGAAGCTGGGCGACGACACCGAGGTGACCGCTCTGACGATCGGCCCCGAGGGCGCGATCGACGCGGTGCGCAAGGCGCTGCAGATGGGTGCGGACAAGGGCGTGCACGTCGTCGACGACGGCATCGCCGGCTCCGACGCCCCCGCGACGTCGCTGGTCCTGGCCGAGGCGATCAAGAAGATCGAGCACGACCTCGTCATCTGCGGCATGGCCTCCACCGACGGCTCCATGGGCGTCGTCCCCGCGATGTTGTCCGAGCGTCTGGGCGTCCCGGGGGTCACCTTCGGCTCCGAGATCGAGGTCGAGGGCGAGACGATCAAGATCCGCCGCGACGGCGACACCGCGACCGTGATGGTCGAGGGCACCCTGCCCGCCGTGCTCTCGGTCACCGACCAGACCGGTGAGGCCCGCTACCCGTCGTTCAAGGGGATCATGGCGGCGAAGAAGAAGCCGGTCGAGACCTGGTCGCTCAGCGACATCGGCGTCGACGGCTCCGCTGTCGGCCTGGACGCAGCGTGGACCCAGGTCGAGGAGACCACCGAGCGCCCGCCGCGTAGCCAGGGCGAGATCGTGACCGACGAGGACGGCAGCGGCGCCACGGCGCTGGCCGAGTTCCTGGCGTCGAAGAAGTTCATCTGAGCCCCGCGCAGACGAGAGATCGAGGAAGACACAGTCATGAGTGAAGTTCTGGTCCTGGTCGACCACGCCGGTGGCACCGTGCGCAAGACGACCAACGAGATGCTGACCATCGCCCGAAGGCTCGGAGAGCCCTCGGCGGTCTTCATCGGCAAGCTGTCCGACGAGGCGACCGAGGCGTTGAAGAAGTTCGGCGCGCAGAAGGTCTACGCCGTCGACGGCTCCCACGTGAACCCCTACATCGTCACCCCGAAGGCCGAGGTGCTCGCCCAGCTGGTGGAGAAGACCTCGCCCGCCGCAGTGCTGATCGCCTCCTCCGCGGAGGGCAAGGAGGTCGGCGCCCGGCTGGCGATCAAGACCGACTCCGGTCTGATCACCGACGCGGTCGACGTCGAGGAGGGCCCGGTCACGACCCAGTCGGTCTTCGCCGGCAACTACACGGTGCAGGCCAAGGTCACCAAGGGAACGCCGATCATCTGCATCAAGCCCAACTCCGCCCCCGCCGAGGCCTCGGACGGCGCCGGCGAGGTCGAGGAGATCACTCCGGAGATCTCCGAGTCCGCCAAGGGCGCCCGCATCGTCGGGGTGGAGCCGAAGAAGTCCTCGGGTCGCCCCGAGCTGACCGACGCCCCGATCGTCGTGGCCGGCGGCCGCGGCACCGGCGGCGACTTCTCCGCGGTCGAGGACCTGGCGGACTCCCTCGGCGCCGCCGTGGGCGCCTCGCGTGCAGCCGTCGACTCGGGCTGGTACCCGCACTCGTACCAGATCGGCCAGACCGGCAAGGTGGTCTCGCCCCAGCTGTACCTCGCGGCGGGGATCTCCGGCGCGATCCAGCACCGCGCGGGCATGCAGACCTCCAAGACGATCGTGGCGGTCAACAAGGACGAGGAGGCGCCCATCTTCGAGATGGTCGACTTCGGTGTGGTCGGGGACCTGCACTCAGTGCTCCCCACCACCACCGAGGAGGTCAACAAGCGCAAGTGACGCGCTGGCCGACCGCCTCACCCCACGGTCACGAACGCCCCGGGCCCACCCCCGGGGCGTTCGGCTTTTTCGGTCTCGCCGTGCCGCGGCACGGCTGGGGCGATCTCGCTCGGGCAGGCTTCCGGCGGCGCCGTAGGCTTGGCCCGATGTCCAGTTCGATGCCCGACCCCGAGCTGCCCGACGCCGAGCACGGCGGGCCCGGGGCCTCGGTCTACCTCGACCACGCCGCGACCACCCCGATGCGGGCGGAAGCGGTCGAGGAGATGACGCGTCACCTGGTGAGCACGGGCAACGCCAACAGCCTGCACGGCGCCGGCCGGGCCGCGCGCCGGGTGGTGGAGGAAGCCCGGGAACGCCTCGCGGCGGCGATCGGCGCGCGACCCGGCGAGGTCGTCTTCACCTCCGGTGGCACCGAGGCCGACAACCTGGCGGTCAAGGGCATCCACTGGTCGCGGCACGAGGCGGAGCCGTCGCGCCGACGGGTGGTGAGCGCCCCGATCGAGCACCATGCCGTCCTGGACCCGCTGGAGTGGCTGGCCCAGGAGGGCGCGCAGGTCGACTACGTCCCGGTCGACGCCGAGGGTCGCATCGACCTCGACGCGCTGCGCGGCGCGCTGGCTGCCGCCGCGGACGAGGTGACGATGATCAGCCTGATGTGGGCCAACAACGAGGTCGGCACCGTCCAGCCGGTCCAGCAGGTCGTCGAGCTCGCCGGTGAGCACCAGATCCCGGTGCACACCGACGCGGTCCAGGCGGTCGGCGCCCTGCCCGTCGACTTCGACGCGAGCGGTGTCGACGCGCTGACCCTCACCGCGCACAAGCTTGGCGGCCCCTACGGCGTGGGGGCGCTGGTGGCGCGCAAGTCGCTCGGCCTGACCCCGCTGCTGCACGGCGGCGGCCAGGAGCGGCAGGTGCGCTCGGGCACCCTGGACGTGCCCGCCATCGCCGCCTTCGCCCTGGCCACCGAGCTCGCCGTCGCCGAGCAGGAGCAGCACGCCCGTCGGCTCGGCGAGCTGCGTCGGCTGATGGTCAAGCGGGTGGCCGAGGTGGTGCCCGACGTCGTGCTCAACGGTGACCCCGACCAGCGCCTGCCCGGCAACGTGCACCTGACCTTCCCCGGCTGCCAGGGCGACTCGCTGCTGATGCTGCTGGACCACCAGGGGATCCAGGTCTCCACCGGTTCGGCCTGCTCGGCCGGCGTCCCGCAACCGAGTCACGTGCTGCTCGCGATGGGGCGCACCGAGCAGGAGGCGCGTGGGTCGCTGCGGATCAGCCTCGGGCGCACCTCGAGCGAGGACGACGTCGAGGCCCTCGTCGCCGCGATCGGGCCGATCGTCGAGCGGGCGCGGGCGGCGTCCCTATGAGAGTCATCGCCGCGATGTCCGGCGGGGTCGACTCGGCGGTCGCCGCAGCCCGGGCGAAGGCCGCCGGCCACGACGTCACCGGGATCCACCTGGCGCTGAGCCGCAACCCGGCCTCGCACCGCAGTGGGGCGCGCGGCTGCTGCACGATCGAGGACTCGATGGACGCGCGCCGCAGCGCTGACGTGATCGGCATCCCGTTCTACGTCTGGGACCTCAGCGAGCGGTTCCACGACGAGGTCGTCACCGACTTCCGCGAGGAGTACGCCGCCGGTCGCACCCCCAACCCCTGCCTGCGCTGCAACGAGAAGATCAAGTTCGCCGCGGTCCTCGACCGGGCCCTCGCCCTGGGTTACGACGCGGTCGCGACCGGTCACTATGCCCGGCTGGAGACCGCGGCGGACGGCAGCATCGAGATGCACCGCGCCGCCGACCACGGGAAGGACCAGTCCTACGTGCTCGGCGTCCTCACCCAGGAGCAGCTGGCGCACTCGATGTTCCCGCTGGGTGAGACCCCGAAGTCGGCGGTGCGCGCCGAGGCCGAGGCGCTCGGCCTGCGGGTCGCTGCGAAGCCGGACAGCCACGACATCTGCTTCGTCGCCGACGGCGACACGGCTGGGTGGCTGCGGGACCGGATCGGGCCGGCGGAGGGGGCGTTCGTGGACCAGCACGGCCGAGAGCTGGGGCGCCACGACGGCGCCTACGCCTACACCATCGGTCAGCGGCGAGGTCTGCGGATCGGGACCCCGGCGAGCGATGGCCGGCCGCGCTACGTCCTCGACATCGAGCCGGTCAGCGGGACCGTGACCGTGGGCCCCCGTGAGGAGCTCTCGGTCCACCACGTCAGCGGCATCCGGCCGCGATGGTGCGGCGCGGCGCCGTCCGGCTCGCTCGAGGCCACGGTGCAGCTGCGCGCCCACGGCGAGGAGCATCGCGCGAACGTACGGGTCGATGAGGGGGACCACGGAGCCGAGGGGGTCGAGATCGAGCTGCACGAGCCGGCGACGGGCATCGCGCCCGGTCAGTCCGCGGTGATCTACCACGGCACCCGGGTGGTGGGGTCGTGCACGGTCGCGGCCACCGACCGGGTGGCCCGGCGGTGAGCCCGCGATGAGCCCGCGATGAGCCCGCGATGAGCAGGTCGAGCGGCGTCGGGTCGCACCCCGGGGAGGGGCAGGGCGACTTCGAGGAGGCGGTCAAGGTCGTCTGGGGCGAGCTGGACCTGCCCTACGTGCCCGAGATGCCCGGACGTGGCCCCCATGGCGACCTGGCCGGTCGGACGCTGGCGATGCTCACCGAGCTCCCCGCCGACCTGCAGCCGGCCGGATGGCGGCTGCTGGGGTCATCGGGCGCCCGGGGCGTGGACCAGCGTCGGGCGGTGTCCCTGCTCGGACAGGACCTCGACACCGTCGAGGAGCACGCCCAGGGGCTACGCCGGCCCGGTCAAGGTCGCGCTGAGCGGACCCTGGACCCTGGCGGCCACCGTCGAGCGGCCTCGGGGCGACCGGGTCCTCGCCGACCACGGGGCGCGTCGCGACCTCGCCCAGGCCTTGACCGCGGGCGTGGCCGAGCACCTCGCCGACCTGCGCCGCCGTCTGCCCGAGGCCTCCCCGCTGGTGGTGCAGATCGACGAGCCCGCCCTGCCGGCCGTGCTCGGTGGCCGGGTGCCGACCGCGTCGGGGTTCCACCGTCACCGCTCGGTGGACCGGCCGGAGGCGGCCGGTGCGCTGCAGGAGCTGGTGAGCACGATCCGCGCCGCGGGCGCCGAGCCGCTGGTGCACTGCTGTGCGCGTGAGGTGCCGCTGGAGCTGCTCGAGCAGGCCGGGGCGCCCGGTGTCGGGCTCGATCTCGCCCTGCTCGACGCCACCGCTCACGACGCCCTGGCGACAGCGCTGGAAGCCGGCCGCACGGTGCACCTCGGCGTGGTGCCCGCCACCCGGCCGACCGCTCCCCCCACCGTGAGCGGGGTGGTCGCGCGCGTCGAACGGCTGCTGGAGATGCTGGGCCTCGGCCCCGAGCGGCTGGTGCTCACCCCCGCCTGTGGTCTCGCCGGGGCGGACCGGGACTGGGCACGCGCCGCGTTGAGCCTGGTCTCCCAGGCCGGCGCCCGACTGGCCTGAGCCCGACCCGGACCGACTGAGACCGACTGAGACCGACTGAGACCGATGCAGCGGCTCAGGGTGCCGCGACCTCCTCCGGGTCGACGCTGCCGAGGTCCTCGTGCTTGATCCGGTTGCCGAAGAACGAGATCGCTGCGGCCAGGAACATCATGGCGGCCCCGGCGACGAAGGCCGTGGTCGCGCCGTCGAGGAAGGCCACGGAGCCGACCGAGTCGAGCTGCTCGCTCGGGTCGCACCGCTGGCCGGACGCGGCGAGCTGGCCGCACAGCTCGGCGGCCTTGTCGCCGGCGGTGTCGAAGGCGATCGTGCCGAGCAGGGCCAGACCGACGGCGCCGCCGACCTGCTGCATGGTGTTGAGGATCCCCGAGGCGATGCCGGAGTCGCGTGCGCTGACCCGGTGGACCACGCTCATCATGCTGGGGATGAAGATCAGCGCCATGCCGACGGGGACCAGCATCACGAAGGGCAGCAGGTCGCGGGCGTAGGAGATGTCGGTGGACAGACTGCTCGCACGGTCGTCATAGGGCAGCCGGCTCAGACCCAGGACCCCCAGGCCGGCGATCGTGGCGCCGATGCCCGAGAGGATGCCGGGGTTGACGCGCTGGACCAGGCGTGAGGCCAGGACCGCCATCACGACCATGACACCGCTGAAGGGAAGGAACATCAGCCCGGTCCGCAGCGGGGTCTCGCCCATGACGTTCTGGATCACCAGGGTGAGGAAGAAGAACATCGAGAACATCGCGGCCGGTCCGAGGAACATCACGGCGTAGGCCGAGGCGCGGCTCCGGCTGGCCAGGATCCGACCGGGCAGCATCGGGTGCTCCACCCGACGCTCGAGCATCGCGAAGATCAGCAGCAGCACCGCCCCGACACCCAGCGCGGCCAGGGTGAGCGGATCGCTCCACCCCACCTCCTGGTCGCCGGCCCGGGTGATGCCGTAGACCAGCGACAGCAGGCCGGTGGTCGCCGTGAGGGCCCCGGGCACGTCGAGGTCACCGGGATGGGCCTCGCTCTCGGCCAGCAGCCGCGGCGCCGAGAGGGCCGCGACGGCACCGATCGGGACGTTGATGAGGAAGGTCAGGCGCCACCCGGCGACGTGGACCCCGGCGAAGGTCAGGTCGCTCCCGGTCAGCCAGCCGCCGAGCAGCAGGCCGACGGCGGCTCCGATGCCCGACATCATGCCGTAGAAGGCGAAGGCCCGGCTGCGTCGGGGCCCGGGCTCGAAGGTGGTGGCGATCAGCGCCAGCGCGTTGGGCGAGGCGAAGGCGGCGCCGAGGCCCTGGGCGCCGCGCGATCCGAGCAGCATCGCCTCGTTCTGGGCGAAGCCGCCGGCCAGGGAGGCCAGCGCGAACACACCGAGGCCCAGCATGAATGCCCGCCGACGCCCGTAGAGGTCGCCGGAGCGCCCACCCAGCAGCAGGAAGCCACCGAAGGCCAGGGCGTAGGCGGTGATCACCCAGGTCAGCGCGTGCTCGCTGACACCCAGGTCGCGCTGCACGTAGGGCAGGGCGATGTTGATGATGGTGGCGTCGAGCACCACCATCAGCTGCACGATGCAGATCAGGATCAGCGCCAGCGCAGGGTGACCGATGCGCGGAGCGGTCTTCTCGGGGTGCTCGGAGGTAGTCATCGCCTCCAGTCTGGCAGCGCCCACCGACGGGTCGGTGACGTGTCAGCGACTCTTGCCGCAGCCTTGACGCAGCAGAGGCACCTGCGGCGCCCACCTCTGGGCCCACCTCCGGGCCCACCTCCCGGCTCAGTCGAGGAGCATCGCCAGCGCGTGGTGGCGCGCGGCCTCGTTCCACCTCGACAGCCCGCGCAGCATGTAGTGGCCCAGGCCGTCCATGTCGACCAGCTCCACGTGGGAGGCGACCTGGGCGGCGCGGGCGAGGAACTGGGTCGTCGCCTCGAAGGAGGTGATCCGGTCGGCTCGGCCGTGCGCGACGACCAGCTGCTTGCCGCCCAGGGTGCCGACGGGCTCCTCGGGTGGGAACCACGGCGCCAGGGCCACCACGCCGTGCACCGAGGGGTCGTCGGCGACCGCCACGGCGGCGCGGGCCCCCATCGAGTGTCCGAGCAGCACCACCGGGGGCTGCCGCCTGCCTTCGTAGGCCACCCGGGCCTGGTCGAGCGCCCAGCGCACGTCGGGCACGGGGGAGTGCCGTTCGCCGTGCGGGGCGTTCCACCCCACGTGGCGGTAGCGCAGCAGCCACACGTCGACACCTGCGCGGTGCAGGGCCGGGCGGATCTGGCGCATCATCAGCCGGGCCCGCAACCAGGGCCGGTGGAGCAGACCCACGGGCTCGGTGTCGTCCTCCGCGCCGCCGTGCAGCATCAGCACCAGCCCCCGCGGGGGCATCACCGCTCCCCGGGGCACCGGGCGCCGGGTCAGGACCGGGCCCCGGTCGCTCTCCTCGACCGCGCTCACCTCCCCGATGGTGCCAGGTGGGCGGTGGGGGACCCGCTCAGACCTGTCGGTGCCGTTGGGCAGGATGTCGTCATGGCCCCACCCGAGACGGACCGCGAGACCGACCTCGATCCGGCGCTGCGTGCGGAGCACCAGGAGCTGTGCGAGGTCCTGGAGGAGGCGCGCTGGCGCTACTACGTGCTCGACCGGCCGACGATCTCGGACGCCGACTTCGACCGGTCGATGCGTCGGCTCGAGGAGATCGAGGAGCTGGCGCCCTCGCTGCGCACGCCCGACTCGCCCACCCAGACCGTCGGCGGCGCGGTGGCGACCGAGTTCACCGCGGTGGACCACCTGGAGCGGATGCTCAGCCTGGACAACGCCTTCTCCCTGGATGAGCTGCGAGCCTGGGACGCGCGCCTGCGGCGCGAGGAGGTCGGCGAGGTCGACTACCTCTGCGAGCTCAAGGTCGACGGGCTCGCGATCAACCTGCTCTACGAGAAGGGCCGCCTGGTCCGGGCGCTCACCCGCGGCGACGGGCGCACCGGCGAGGACGTCACCCCCAACGTGCGCACCATCGACGGGGTGCCCCACCGGCTGCGCGGCGACGGCGAGCACCCGGTCCCCGAGCAGGTCGAGGTCCGCGGCGAGGTGTTCTTGTCCGGGGAGGCCTTCGAGGCGCTCAACGCCTCCTTGGTCGAGGCGGGCAAGGCCCCCTTCGCCAACCCTCGCAACTCGGCGGCCGGCTCGCTGCGGCAGAAGGACCCCAAGGTGACGGCCACGCGCGCCCTGGCGATGGTGTGCCACGGCATCGGCCACCGCGAGGGGTTCGAGCCGAGCCGCCAGTCCGAGGCCTACGCCGCGCTGGCCGCGTGGGGGCTGCCGGTCTCGCCCCACACCCGCGTGGTCTCGAGCCTGGCCGAGGTCGAGGCCTTCGTCGAGCACTTCGGCGAGCACCGCCACGACCCGGTCGACGGGCCCGAGCACGAGATCGACGGGGTGGTGGTCAAGGTCGACCAGGTGGCGCTGCAACGCCGCCTCGGCTCGACCTCACGCGCGCCGCGGTGGGCGATCGCCTTCAAGTACCCACCGGAGGAGGTCAACACCAGGCTGCTCGACATCCGGGTCAACGTCGGGCGCACGGGCCGGGTCACGCCGTACGGCGTCATGGAGCCGGTGCTGGTCTCGGGGTCCACGGTCGAGATGGCCACGCTGCACAACGCCTCCGAGGTGGTGCGCAAGGGGGTGCTGATCGGCGACACGGTCGTGCTGCGCAAGGCCGGCGACGTCATCCCGGAGATCCTCGGGCCGGTGGTGGCGCTGCGCAGCGGCGACGAGCGCGAGTTCGAGATGCCCACCCACTGCCCCGAGTGCGGCACCGAGCTGCGACACGAGAAGGAGGGCGACGCCGACATCCGGTGCCCCAACCACCGCTCGTGCCCGGCCCAGCTGCGCGAACGGATCTTCCACGTCGCGGGGCGAGGTGCCTTCGACATCGAGGCGCTCGGCTACGAGGCCGCGGTCGCGCTGCTGGAGGCGGACGTGGTCCACGACGAGGGCGACCTGTTCGCCCTGGGCGAGGAGGAGCTGCGCCGCGTGCCGCTGTTCACCCGCGCCCCCAAGAAGGGGGAGGGTCAGGAGCCGGTGCTCAGCGCCAACGGGCGCCGGATGCTCGACAACCTCGAGGCGGCGAAGGACCGCCCGCTGTGGCGGGTGCTGGTCGCGCTGTCGATCCGCCACGTCGGGCCCACCGCGGCGCGCGCCCTGGCCACCCACTTCGGGTCCCTCGACCGCATCCGCGAGGCGAGCGCGCAGGAGCTGGCCGGCGTCGACGGGGTCGCCATGACGATCGCGGAGTCGATCCGGCGCTGGTTCGACGACCCCGAGGAGACCTGGCACGGCGAGATCGTCGAGAAGTGGCGAGCCTGCGGAGTGCGGATGCGCGACGAGGTGGACGAGTCGGTCCCCCGGGTGCTCGAGGGGCTCTCGATCGTCGTCACCGGCTCCCTGGAGCAGTTCAGCCGCGACAGCGCGAAGGAGGCGATCCTCGCCCGGGGCGGCAAGGCGGCCTCCTCGGTGTCCAAGAGCACCGCGTTCGTCGTGGTCGGTGAGTCCCCGGGGTCCAAGCACGACAAGGCGGTCTCGCTGAAGGTGCCGATCCTCGACGAGGCCGGGTTCCGGGTGCTCCTCGAGCAGGGGCCGGACGCCGCGCGCGAGCTCGCCCAGGGCAGTGCCTGAACGCGCAGCGTCTGCCGGCGCTCGCTCAGCAGCTGGCCTCGCCGAGCCGTGCCAGCCCCTCCCTGTCGCCGTCGCCGAAGTCGGTCTGGCCGGTGTTCGACGGAGCCATCAGCTCCTCGGGGTCGCCCACGTGCCCGAGGCCCAGCAGGTGCCCGAGCTCGTGCATCACCACGGCCTGCACCGCATCGTCACCGTGCTCGTCGAGCACCCGCGCCAGGTCGGGGGCGTCGAGCACCACCGAGCCGGTCGCGTAGAACTCCTGGCTGTCCCCGGCCCTGCGCAGCGCCACGCTGCCCCCGACCCCGACCACGTCTCCGGCCAGAGCAGGTGTCTCCTCGGCGTCTGACCACGCGATCAACGGGGGAGGGTCGCCCTGGTACCCCTCGGATCGCAGCCGCTGCTCGCGCGCTGCGGGCCGCTCCGAGCTCAACCCGCTGTAGCGCAGCTCGACGCCGGCGAGGTCGCTGACCCGCGCCATCGAGTCGAGGACCACCTGGCTGCCGCCCTCGACCTCGCCGTCGGGGTTCACCTGGACGCCGATCGCCCGGCACGGCGGGTAGGTCACCGGGTCCTGGCCGCCGCGCTGGGTGCGGATGAAGGCGTACTCGCCGTCCTCGCCCTGGATCACCTTCGCCGTGTCGACTCCTCCGCCCGCGTCGAGCGTGGCGATGCGGGTCTGCTCCCAGCCGCGCTCGACGAACGAGATCACCCCGCCGGCGGCGACCAGGAGAGCGAGGAAGGCGAGCAGGGCGCGCGAGGTGCGCGAGGTGCGGCCCCCGCCGTACGCCGGGTCGCCGCGGCGGCGTCGTCGACGCGCTCGGCGCCGCGTGCTGCCCAGGCCCTGGGAACCCCGCGGAGCACGCGCCGGTCGTGGTGGCCGGCGTGTGCCACTCCCCTCGGCCGCGTCGAGCCGCGTCAGCTCGTCCCACCACTTCTCCGACTCGCGGTCCACTCCGTCCGCGGGGCGGTCGTGGGGGTGCTCAGGCTGGTCGCTCACCTGGCAATTGTGCCCGGCGGGTCCCAGCCGCAGGGCCGGACCCGGCGGACTCCTAGGATGGCGGGCATGCCTGAAGGCCCTGCGACCCCTGACTCACCCGACGCCGGCTCGACGATCTCCCGCGACGACGTCGCCCACCTGGCGTCCCTCGCGCGGATCCGTCTCGAGGAGGAGGAGCTGGAGCGCCTGGCCGGTGAGCTGCCGAAGATCCTGGAGTCGGTCGCCACCGTCTCCGAGGCGCTCGCCCAGGCCGGTGACCCCGCTGCCCTACCGGCCATGAGCCACCCGACGCCCCTGACCAACGTCGTGCGCGAGGACGTGGTGCGTCCCTCCCTGGCGCCGCAGGACGCCCTGGCGATGGCGCCCGAGCAGGCGGAGCAGCGCTTCGTGGTGCCCAAGATCCTGGGGGAGGAGTGAGCGTGCCGGGCACCAGCCTCAGCGAGCTCGGCGCCGCCGAGCTCGCCCAGGCGCTCGCGGCGGGTGAGACGAGCTCGGTCGAGGCGACCACGGACTGCCTGGACCGCATCGAGGGTCTGGGCGACGGCCTGCACGCCTTCCTCCACGTCGACCGCGAGGGGGCGCTGGACGCTGCGCGCGCGGCCGATGAGCGCCGCCGCGCCGGCACGGCCGCGGAGCTGACCGGTGTGCCGATCGCGGTCAAGGACCTGCTGTGCACCAGGGGGCAACCGACCACCTGCGGCTCCCGGATGCTCGAGGGCTGGGTGCCGCCGTACGACGCCACGGTGGTCACGCGGCTGCGTGAGGCGGGCCTGCCGATCCTCGGCAAGACGAACCTGGACGAGTTCGCCATGGGCTCCTCCACCGAGCACTCCGGCTACGGCGCGACGCGCAACCCCTGGGCCACCGATCGCACACCGGGGGGCTCGGGAGGCGGCTCGGCGGCCGCCGTCGCGGCGAGCCTGGCACCCCTCGCGGTCGGCACCGACACCGGCGGCTCGATCCGCCAGCCCGCCGCCATGACCGGCACCGTGGGGGCGAAGCCGACCTATGGCGGCGTCTCGCGCTACGGCATCGTGGCGATGGCCAGCAGCCTCGACCAGGCGGGCCCGGTCTCGCGCACGGTGCTCGACGCGGCGCTGCTGCACGAGGTGATCGGTGGTCACGACCCGATGGACTCCACCTCCATCGACGCCGCCGTCCCCTCGGTCGTGGCGGCCGCGAGGCGCGGCGCTGCCGACGGCCTGGCCGGGCTACGGGTCGGGGTGGTGCGCGAGCTGGGGGGCGAGGGCTACCAGCGCGGGGTGCAGCAGCGCTTCGAGGAGGCCGTGGACCTGCTCGGCAAGGCGGGTGCCGACGTCGTGGAGGTCTCCTGCCCGAGCTTCACCCACGCCCTGGCGGCCTACTACCTGGTGATGCCGAGCGAGGTGTCGTCCAACCTGGCCCGGTTCGACGCGATGCGCTACGGGCTGCGGGTCGCCCCCGAGGGCGTCGGCGACCCCAGCGCCGAGCAGGTCATGGCGGCCAGCCGCGACGCCGGGTTCGGTGACGAGGTCAAGCGCCGCATCATCCTGGGCACCTACGCGCTCTCCAGCGGCTACTACGAGGCCTACTACGGCTCGGCTCAGAAGGTCCGGGCCCTGGTGGCGCGCGACTTCGAGGCGGCGTTCGAGAGCGCGGACGTGCTGGTCTCCCCGACCTCGCCGACCACGGCCTTCCCCCTGGGGGAGAAGCTGGAGGACCCGCTGGCGATGTACCTGCAGGACGTGGCGACGATCCCGGCCAACCTCGCCGGGGTCCCGGGGATCTCGGTCCCCGCGGGCCTGGCCGAGGACGGGCTGCCCGTGGGCGTGCAGTTCCTCGCCCCGCTGATGGCCGACGACCGGCTCTACCTGGCCGGAGCCGCCCTGGAGCGGGTGCTGCTCGAGCAGTGGGGTGGACCGCTGCGTCCGCCGGCGCTCGAGCCCGTCGGGACCCCTGGAGGTGCGCGGTGAGTGATCTCGACAAGCTCGATCGGCGAGGTGGGGAGCTCGATCCACGAGGTGGGGAGCTCGGTCGACAAGAGGCCGAGCTGGTGCCGTTCGAGGAGGCACTGACCCGCTACGACCCGGTGATGGGGCTGGAGGTCCACGTCGAGCTCAACACCGCCACCAAGATGTTCTGTGGCTGCCCGGCGGTGTTCGGCGGCGAGCCCAACACCCACGTCTGCCCGGTGTGCCTGGGTCTGCCGGGCGCGCTGCCCGTGGTCAACGCCAAGGCCGTGGAGTCAGCGATCCGGATCGGGTTGGCGCTGAACTGCGAGATCGCGTCGTGGTGCCGCTTCGCCCGGAAGAACTACTTCTACCCCGACATGCCGAAGAACTTCCAGACCTCGCAGTACGACGAGCCCATCGCGCACGACGGGTGGATCGACGTCTCGGTGGACACCGGGGAGGGTTCCGAGGTCTTCAGGATCGAGATCGAGCGCGCCCACATGGAGGAGGACACCGGCAAGTCCACCCACATGGGCGGCGCAACCGGGCGCATCCACGGGGCTGACTACTCGCTGCTCGACTACAACCGGGCCGGCATCCCGCTGATCGAAATTGTCACCAAGACCATCGAGGTCCCCGGCGAGAAGGCACCCGCCGTCGCGCGTGCCTACGTCCAACAGCTGCGCGACCTGGTGCTGGCCCTGGGCGTCTCCGACGCCCGGATGGACCAGGGCTCGCTGCGCTGCGACGTCAACCTCTCGCTCAAGCCGATCGGCCGCAGCGCCTTCGGCACCCGGAGCGAGACCAAGAACGTCAACTCCTTCCGCTCGGTGGAGCGCGCGGCGCGCTACGAGATCGGCCGGCACGCGGGGATCCTCGACACCGGGGGCACCGTGGTGCAGGAGACTCGGCACTTCCACGAGGACACCGGCACGACGTCCTCGGGTCGGGAGAAGTCCGACGCGGAGGACTACCGCTACTTCCCCGAGCCCGACCTCGCGCCCGTCGCACCGTCGCGGGAGTGGGTCGAGCAGCTGCGAACCACCCTGCCCGAACCGCCGGCGGCCCGCCGCAAGCGGCTCCAGGAGGAGTGGGGCTTCTCCGACCTCGAGATGCGCGACACCGTGGGGGCGGGGGCGCTGGACCTGGTCGCGGCAAGCGTGGCCGCAGGCGCCGCCCCGCAGGCCGCCCGCAAGTGGTGGCTCGGTGACCTGGCGCGCCGCGCGAACGAGGAGGGGGTCGAGCTGGTCGAGGTCGCCATCACTCCCGAGCAGGTCGCGCGGGTCCAGGCGCTGGTCGACGAGGGCAAGATCAACGACAAGCTCGCCCGTCAGGTGATCGAAGGGGTGCTGGCCGGCGAGGGCGACCCCGACGCCGTCGTGGCGTCCCGCGGACTGGCCGTGGTCAGCGACGAGGGTGCGCTGGGCGAGGCGGTCGACCGCGCCATCGAGGCCAACCCCGACATCGCCGACAAGGTGCGCTCGGGCAAGGTGGCGGCCGCGGGGGCGCTCATCGGCTCGGTGATGAAGCAGATGCGCGGCCAAGCGGACGCGGCCCGGGTTCGCGAGCTGATCCTGGAGAAGCTGGCTGGTTGAGCCTCCAAGCCTGGTGAGTTCGCCGGACTGGGTCTGTCACGGGCGCGGGAGGTTTCCAGGCCCTCGGCCAGCGCCTCGGGCGCCTCAACCATCGGCTTCGAGGACGCCCAGCGCGCGCAGCACGGCGCACACCGCGCCGACCTCGTGGACCCGGAGCAGCGCGGTGCCCCCGAGCGCCGCGAGGGTGGCGTAGAAGCCCTCAGCGTGGTGATAGGCCTCGTTGAAGATGTCGAAGGTGACCGGCATGGCGTGGCAGACCGGCACGCCCAGCTCGCGCAGGCGGAAGGTCTGCAGCAGCACCCGGCTCTGGTGCCGGGCACGGTCGAGGGAGTCGGGCAGGTTGGCGTAGTAGAAGCCCAGGCCGGGGTCGATGACGACCTTGTCGGTGCCGACCCCCAGCCGGTGGGCGTGCTCCAGACGCGGGCCGAAGTGGTCGACCATCGCCGGCAGCGCATCGCCCACGGGGGTCGCGTTGCGCTCGTCGCGCACGTCGCCTCGTTCCCCGAAGCACATGACGACAGCGGCGTCGTGCTCGGCGGCCAGACCCAACAGCTCGTCCTCGTGCTCACGGCCGGTGAGGTTGAGGACCCGGGCGCCGGCCTGCAGGCAGTGTGCGGCCACGTCGGGGTAGTAGGTCTCGACCGAGACCGCGACGTCGCGCGAGAGCTGGCGCACGACCTCACCGAGCCGGTCGCTCTGCTCCCCGGCGTCGACCCGTCGCGCCCCGATCCAGCTCGCCTCGGCCCCGATGTCGACGATGTGCGCGCCCTGCGCCGCGAGCGTCCTGCCCAGACGGACCGCGGACTCGGTGTCGACCGCGATGGACTCGCGGTACCAGGAGTCGCCCGAGAGGTTCACGCACCCCATGACGGTGCGGCGGTCGTCGCCGATGACGACACGTCCCGCGGCCGCGTCCACGGTCACCGGCTCCACCGGGCGGGTCAGGGCCTCGCCGTAGGTCTGCTGGAGTCGGGCGAGGTCAGCCAGGGAGATCACGCGGGGAGTCTAGGAGCGATCCCTGCCAGGATGGGTCGGTGACCAGATTCCTGGAGCTCGCCGACCTGACCGACGACGAGCTGCGCGAGCTCTATGCGCCACGGTCGCGTCCGTGGTTGCGGCTGAGCTTCGTGGCGACCGTCGACGGGTCGACGCAGGGCGCCGACGGCCTGAGCACCGGCATCCGGACCGCCGGCGACGAACGGATCTTCCTCACGCTGCGCTCGCTGGCCGAGGTGATCGTCGTGGGCGCGGGCACCGCGCGGGCCGAGGGGTACGAGCCGGGGGAGAAGCCGCTGGTCCTGGTCTCCCGGTCGGCCCGCGTGCCGGCGTCGCTGCGCTCGGACCTGTCGCGGGTGCACCTCGCGACGGCCTCGGGGGCCGAGCACCTGGCGCAGGCCCGCGAGCTGCTGGGCGACCGGGTGCTCGAACTCGGCGAGGAGGAGCCCGACCTGGACCGGCTGATACCGGCGCTCGCCGAGCGGGGCTGGAGCGACATCATGTGCGAGGGCGGCCCCAGCCTGGCCACCGACCTGTGGGCGCAGGGCCTGGTGGACGAGCTGGCCACGACCCTGGTGCCGCGGGTGGTGGCCGGCGAGCACCCGCGGATGGCTCACGGCGTGCACACCGAGGTCGCGCTGGAGCTGGCCAGCGTGGTCTCCGACGGCGAGGGCGGGCTGCTGCTGCGCTACCTGCGGGCCTGAGGCGAGAGGCGTGTCGTGCAGGACCCCCGCCCGCGTCGTAGAGTCAGCCGAGTTCGCCATGGCGCAGGAGGGAGTGTGATGGCGTGGGGTTGGACCCTCGGCTGATCGATGGCTACCAGATCCACCGCTTCCTGGGACAGGGCGGCATGGGCGAGGTCTTCGAGGCCACGGACGCGCGCTTCCAGCGACGCGTCGCCCTCAAGGTGCTCAACGAGAACCTGGTCAACGACCCCGACGCCCAGCAGCGCTTCCTCGGCGAGGCGCAGACCCTGGCGCGTCTGAACTCTCCGCACGTGGTGCAGGTCTTCGACGCCGGCATCAGCAACGAGCGGCTCTACATCGCGATGCAGCTGGTGGAGGGGCGCGACCTGCAGTCCGTGCTGGAGCACAGCGGGGGACTGCCGCTGGCCCGGGCCGCGACGCTGATCAGCCAGGTCGGCATGGCTCTGGAGGACGCTCACGAGATAGGTCTGCTGCACCGCGACGTCAAGCCGCACAACATCCTGCTGCGCGAGACGGGCACCGGCCGTGAGTTCGCCTACCTGGCCGACTTCGGCATCGCCAGGCTCGCCGAGTCGGGCCACACGATGACCCGCGGGGTGATCGGCACCCCGAGCTACATGGCGCCCGAGGTCCACCAGGGCGAGCGGCCCAGCCAGGCCTCCGACATCTACTCGCTGGGATGCGTGCTCTGGGCGACCCTGCGCGGGCGGCCGCCGTACGAGGGGACCACGGAGTTCCAGATCGCTCAGGGTCACGTCAACGGTGAGATGCCCTCGCTCGAGGGCCCCGCCCAGGTCGTGGGGCCGGTCAACGCGGTGCTGCACCGCGCGCTGGCCAAGCGACCGGAGGACCGGTGGCCCAGCGTCCGGGAGTTCGTCTCCGAGCTCGACGCGGCGGTCGCCGCGGGACGCGCGGACACCCCCAGCGGTGAGACCACCGTGATCCGTCCCCGTCCGGTCGAGGTCGGCACGCTGCCCACCGCAGGTGACGGCGCCGCCGGGGTCACCACCGGGCCGCCCGCGCCGGCCGACCCGGCCGACCCGGCCGCGCGGCCACGGGGGCGAGGGCGACGTCGCGCCCTGGTCGCCGCGTTGGTCCTGGCCTGCATCGTCGGTGCCGCAGCAGCGGCACGCGCGGTCTTCAGCCCCTCCGAGGACGGCGCGGAGGTCGCCGGCAGCGCTCAGGCGGGGGAGCCGAGCGACGGTGGTGAGGGCACCGAGAAGCAGAAGCAGCAGTCGCAGGGCCCGGTGACCTGCTGGAACGGCAAGCCGGGCGCAACCGCCCAGGCGTGCCCCGTGCCGAAGGGGCGCGCCGGCATGGCGACGGTGTTCCCGGCGGTGAGCGACACCTCGCGCTGCGTGGACCGCTTCGCCGACGCCTCGATCGGCAAGCTGGAGGTATTCGTCTGCACCTACGACACCTTCCGGATCCGCTACTCGCGCTGGGACCCCCAGGCCGACCGGATCGGCTACTACCGCGACGCCAACTCCGAGCCCAAGGAGCTGCCGTGGCGCATCGAGGAGAAGGTGGTCGGCAGGTCGTGGACCTCGACCGAGCCCGCTCCGGACTACCCGTTCCAGTGGTCGGCGACCTACCGCGAGCATCCCTTCAGCGTCTCGGTCGAGGGCGAGGACATTCGGGCGCGGGCGCGGGGCATCAACGGGATGGAGGCCGCACCGCCGGCACAGATCGGGCTGCAGCCCTGAGCCTGGTCGGGCTCAGTCCAGGGTGTGGGTGCGGTGCCGGTTGGGAGGATCGGCACGGTCTGCGAGGTGGCGCGCCCGGCGGGTGCAGTAGACGTACCCGAAGATCCCGAGCCCGATGCCGACCAGGCAGGTCCACAGCCACCACATCCGGTCGTGCTCGCGCAGCCAGTCCAGGTTGAGCACCAGCGCGATCGTGGCCGCGAGAAAGAACACCGTGCCGGTCGTGACGGTGCGCAGCCCGGTCACGTCGAGCGGCTCGATCGGCGCCTCGACGGTCTCGGGCAGCGTCACGCCGTGCACGGTCACCGGACGCTTCGGCGGGGGACCGGGTGCGGGACCTGATTCAGGGGCAGCCACGCAGCAGAACCTAGCCCCTGCCCCGATGTGAGCTCAACGAGGCCGACGACTTATGGTTCAACTTCCGCTCAATGGCGCGCGGGTCCTGTCGCCCCCGGCTCTGTGCCGGCCCACGTCCCAGGGGGACCATCGTGGACACCCAGCCAGCCCCGACCACCGCCCCCGCCGCTGGCAGCTCGGCACCAGGGGGCCGGCTCGACGACTACTTCAGTGTCACCCGTCGCGGCTCGACGCTGGGCCGTGAGATCCGAGGCGGCGTCGTCACCTTCTTCACGATGGCCTACATCATCGTGCTCAACCCGTTGATCATCGGAACCCAGACCGACGGCGCCGGCAACTTCCTCGGCGGCGGCGACCAGCCGAACATCCCGCTGGTGGCGCTGGCCACTGCCGTCGTCGCCGGTGTGATGACGATCCTCATGGGCGTGGTGGCCCGCTACCCGCTGGCCCTGGCCACCGGCCTGGGGCTCAACGCCTTCGTGACCTTCTCCATCGCCAAGGTCTACACCTGGAACGAGGCGATGACGTTCGTCCTCCTCGAGGGCGTGATCATCCTGGTGCTGGTGCTCACCGGGTTCCGCACCGCGGTCTTCAAGGCCGTGCCCGCGTCGCTGAAGACGGCGATCAGCGTGGGCATCGGCCTGTTCATCGCCCTCATCGGGCTCGTGGACGCTGGTTTCGTGCGCCGCACCGGCGCCGGCCCGGTGCCGGTCGAGCTCGGCATCGGTGGGGTGCTGGACGGGTGGCCGGTGCTGGTCTTCGCGGTCGGCCTGGGTCTGGTCATCGTGCTGTACGCCCGGCAGGTCAAGGGCGCCATCCTGATCTCGATCCTCACCACGACGGTGCTGGCGGTGGTGGTGGAGAAGATCTTCGACGTCGGGCCGACGTTCATCAGCCCCGACGAGTCCAACCCCCAGGGCTGGAACCTCAACGTCCCCGACCTGCCCGGCTGGGGCGGCATCGCCAACGTGCCCGGGTTCAGTGACCTGCGCGACCTCTGGTCGCTCTCCGTGCTCGACGACATCGGCGGGTTCGGCGACGCGGTCGGGTCCTACGACGCCGCCGCGGTGATCGGCATCGCGCTGCTGATCTTCACCCTGCTGCTCGCCGACTTCTTCGACACGATGGGCACGATGACCGCGATCGGCGCGGAGGCCGGGCTGCTCGACGCCGAGGGCATGCCCCCGCGCACCCAGTCGATCCTGGTGGTCGACTCGATCGCGGCCGCCGCGGGTGGTGCGGCGTCGGTCTCGTCGAACACCTCCTACATCGAGTCGGCCTCCGGCGTCGGCGAGGGCGCACGCACCGGCCTCGCCTCGGTGGTCACCGGGGTGATGTTCCTGCTGGCCACCGTCTTCACCCCGCTGGTCTCGGTGATCCCCAACGAGGCGGCCACCCCGGCGCTGGTGCTGGTCGGGTTCCTCATGATGACCCAGGTCCGCAACATCGACTGGAACGACCTCGAGGTCGCGATCCCGGCGTTCCTGACGATCGTGCTCATGCCGTTCACCTACAACATCACCGTCGGCATCGGCGCCGGCTTCGTGGCCCACGTCCTGCTGAAGCTGGCGATGGGCAAGGCCCGCGAGGTCAGCGGCCTGATGTGGGTCGTCGCGGGCCTGTTCGTGCTCTACTTCGCGATCGCACCGGTGCGCCAGGTGCTCGGACTGGAGTAGCGGCCGCACCGCCGCCGGGAGACAGTCGTCGGCCGCCGGAATAGTTAGCCTGGCTAACGAGTTGTGCCCGGTGACATGCCGACTGCCACCACCTCCACCCGACCGACCGCACTGGCCGCCACGCTGCGGATCTCGATCGCGCGGCTGAACCGGCGGCTGCGCACCGAGCGCTCACAGCGACCCGACGGCGACGCCACCGGCGGTGGCGACGACCGGTCCGAGGTCAGCCTCGGACAGCTCGCGGTGCTCGGGCGGCTCCACCGGGAAGGGCCGGCGACGCCGGGGACCCTCGCCCAGGCCGAGCGGGTGAAGCGACCCTCGATGACCAAGATCATCGCCGCTCTCGAGGAGGACGGGATGGTCCAGCGCACACCGCACCCCGACGACCGGCGCCAGGTGCTGGTGAGCCCCACCGAGCGCGGCGTCGAGGTGCTGCTGGCCGAGCGCCGCCGCCGCGAGGCGTGGCTCGCCCGGGCCCTGACCCGGCTGAGCCCGGCCGAGCGAGCGCTCCTGGCGCAGGCGGCCCCACTCCTGGAACGACTGAGCACGAGCGAGGTATGAGCCCAACCTTCCGAAGCCTGAGCCACCGTGACTACCGACTCTTCGCCGGCGGAGCCTTCGTCTCCAACATCGGCACCTGGATGCAGCGGGTCGCGCAGGACTGGTTGGTGCTCGAGGTCACCGGTGGCAGCGCCGCCGCCCTCGGGATCACCACCGGCCTGCAGTTCCTGCCGATCCTGCTGTTCTCGGCCTACGCCGGTGCCGTCGTCGACCGGGTGCCCAAGCGCACCGTGCTCATGGTCACCCAGATCGGCATGGCCGTGCCCGCCGCGGTGCTCGGCGTTCTCGCCGTCACCGGCGTGGTCGAGGCGTGGCACGTCTACGTCCTGGCCTTCCTCTTCGGCACGGCCTGGGCGGTCGACGCCCCGGGGCGACAGGCGATCGTCAGCGAGCTGGTCACCGCCGAGGATGTCCCCAACGCGGTGGGGCTGAACTCCGCGTCGTTCAACGCCGGGCGCATCATCGGCCCGGCCGTCGCCGGACTGACCATCGCCGCCTTCGGCTCAGGTGTATTCGGCACCGGCGTGGTCATCTTGCTCAACGCCGCGTCGTACCTGGCCGTGCTGGCCGCCCTGGCGCGGATCGGGCGACGCCCGCTGGAGGTGCTCACCGACGAGACCGGTGCCGTGCGCCCGCGGGGTCGGGTCCGTGACGGCGTCGCCTACCTGCGCACCCGCCCCGACCTGCTGCTGGTGATGGCCGTCATGGCCTTCACCGGCACGTTCGGTCTCAACTTCCAGATGACCTCGGCGCTCATGGCCACCGAGGTCTTCGGCAAGGGCGCCTCCGAGTACGGCCTGCTCGGCACCACGATGGCACTCGGATCGATCACCGGGGCCCTGGTCTCGGCACGCCGTGGCACCTCGAGCGTGCGGCTCGTGGTCGGCGCGGCGATCGCGTTCGGGGCGATCGAGGTGGTCTTCGGGCTGATGCCCACCTACGCGACCTTCGCGATCATGACCCCGCTGATCGGGATCACCGCGATGACCACCATCACCGCAGCCAACACCTACCTGCAGCTGACCACGCCAGACCACCTGCGCGGGCGCGTGATGGCGCTCTACCTGACCGTGTTCATGGGGGGCACGCCGGTGGGGGCCCCGGTCATCGGTTGGCTCGCCGAGGTGCTGGGTTCCCGGTGGTCGCTGATCGGAGGCGGACTGGGCACGGTCGGGGGAGCGCTGCTGAGCGTGAGCCTGCTGGCCGCGTGGCGCGGTCGGGAGGCTCTCTACAATCCTCCGGGTGAACCCGCGCTACCGCCGTCTGGTCATCCCGGGCGCCCTGCTGCTGCTGATCGGCATCGTCGTCGTCAGCCGGGTGCTCGGTGGCTAGCGGCTCCTCGGGCGAGGTCGGGCTCGGCCCACCGGAGCCGGCCGGAGCGCCCGAGCCGTCCGAGCCGCTGGAGCAGGTCCGTGCCGCACTCCTCGACCACGGTGCCCTCGTACGAGCCGTCGCCTCCGGCCGACGCCGCGGTGCCGAGCCGCGGTGGCGCCGGGTCGAGCTGAGGTACGTCGACCTCAAGGCCGGTCGACGGCTCCAGGTCACCTCCTACGACGAGACCCAGGCGTTCACCGCGAACCACGGCGTCGAGTCGACCCCCGCGGTGCTGACCGAGCTGCTGGGGCTGCCGTTCGGCAACTGGCACGTCGAGACCGCCACGGAGACGCTGCAGCTGCGCGTCACCAAGAAGGGCAAGGTGCTCCTGCACCGCACCGGCCGCGTGTCGCCCGGTGCGCCGCAGCGCGCGCACGACCGGGATAAGCCGCGTGCGGTGGGCGCCGATGCCGCGTTCCTCACCCGACTGGGCATCGCCGATGCCGAGGGCAGGGTCAAGCCGAACCGGCGCGCGAAGTACCACCAGGTCGAGGAGCTGGTGCGGGCGTTGTCGGTGGCCTGGGACGACGCCGTCGCCGCCGGCGCCGTACGGCGCGTCTCGGCCGAGGACCCGCTGCGGGTGGTGGACCTGGGCTGCGGGAACGGCCTGCTGACCTTCGCCGCCCACCACCACCTCAGCTCGCGGGGCATCGCGGTGCGCACCACCGGGGTCGACCGCAAGCAGCAGTCCCGCGAGCACAACGAGGCGGTGGCCCGCGACCTCGGCTGGGACGAGCAGATGGAGTTCCTGGTCGGCGACATCGACACCGTCGATCCGGTGGCGCGCCCCGACGTGGTGCTGGCGCTGCACGCCTGCGACACCGCGACGGACGACGCGCTGGCGCGTGCGCTGGCCTGGCAGGCGCCGCTGGTGCTGGCCGCCCCCTGCTGCCACCACGACGTGTCCGCCCAGCTGCGTGAGCTCGAGCTGCCCGCGGCCCGCGCGCTGCTGCGCGACGGGATCCTGCGCGAGCGGCTCGCCGACACCCTCACCGACGCGCTGCGGGCCTCGATGCTGCGGGCTCGCGGCTACCGCGTCGATGTCGTGGAGTTCGTCGGCAGCGAGCACACCCCCCGCAACACCCTGATCCGTGCGGTGCGCACCGGGGGCTCTCCCCGTGCGGGCGAGGCCGAGCTCGCCGAGCTGCTGGCCCAGTGGCCGGTGCGCCCGCGACTGCAGGCGCTGCTCGAGTCGGCGCCGTGAGGTCGGGTCGCTCGGGCGTCGCCGACGCGCCCGCCAGGCGCCGTACCGGACACTCGAAACCGGCACTGGGCACGCGTTGCAACGCGTGCCCAGTGCCGGTTCCACTGGTCAACCAGTGGTTCCTGCGTGCCGCAGCCGCCGTCGTGGTGGTGGCTGTGCCAGCTGTGCCGTGGAGCGCGGCGGCGTCCGAGGACGCTCCGAGGACGCTGTTCCGCTTCGATGAGCAGATCACCGAGTCCAGCGGCCTGGTCGACCTGGGGGACCGGGTGCTGACGATCAACGACTCCGGTGACGATGCCGTGGTCTACGTCGTCGACGCCGGCACCGGCGCCACGGTGGGTCGCACCACCTACGCCGAGGAGGTCACCGACGTCGAGGCGATCACCCGCGGGCCGGACGGGGACGTCTGGGTCGGGGACATCGGCGACAACGACGCGGTGCGCAGCGGGGTGCGGGTCTTCCGGATCGACCGCCCCGCCGACGGCGACCGCTCGGTCGAGGCCACGTCGTACGACCTGGTCTACAGCGAGGGGGCCAGGGATGCCGAGACGCTGCTGGTCTCGCCGCAGGGGCGGGTCTACGTCGTGAGCAAGGGCTTGTTCTCGGGCCAGGTCTGGGCCGCTCCGGAGGAGCTGCGCACCGATCGGCCCAACCCGCTGCGCCCGGTGGCCGACGTGGGCGGGCTGGTCACCGACGGCGCGTGGTTCCCCGACGGACGCCACGTGGTGCTGCGCGACTACGACGTCGCCTACCTCTACGAGGTCCGCGGCGGCGGAGCCGAGTGGGAGCAGGTCAACCGGTTCGACGTGCCCGACCTGGAGCAGGCCGAGGGCATCGCGGTGCGAGGTGACGGGCGCTCGCTGCTGGTCTCCTCCGAGGGGCAGCGGCAGCCGGTCAAGCAGGTGCCGATCCCGCGTGACGTGCTGGCGCGCATGGCGCCGGAGCGCGCAGGCTCAGCGTCCCCCGACGACGGCGCCAGCTCCGCGCCCGGAGCCGAGGGCAAGGGTCTGGGTGCGCTCGTCGCCGGAGGGGCACCGCTGCGCCGCGCGCTGCTCATCGTCACCACCGCGGTGTTGTGCGGGGTCCTCGCTCGTCGACTGTGGCGGTCGCGGGATCGTTAGCGCCGTGGCTCCTCAGAGCCGCTCGACCACGTGGTCGATGCAGGCGGTGAGGGCCTCGACGTCGGCCGGGTCGATCGCGGGGTACATCGCGATCCGCAGCTGGTTGCGGCCCAGCTTGCGGTAGGGCTCGGTGTCCACGATGCCGTTGGCGCGCAGCACCGCGGCCACCTGGGCGGCGTCGATCGTGTCGTCGAAGTCGATGGTCCCGATCACCAGCGAGCGGTGGTCGGGGTCCGTGACGTACGGCGTGGTGCAGGCGGTCTTCTCCGCCCACCCGTAGAGCGCGTCGGAGCTGGCCGTGGTGCGCTCGACCATGCCGGTCAGCGCGCCGTTGGCGTTCATCCAGTCCAGCTGCTCGGCCATGAGGAACAGCGTGGCCACCGACGGGGTGTTGTAGGTCTGGTTCTTGCGGGAGTTGTCGATCGCGGTCGGCAGGTCGAGGAACGCCGGCACCCAGCGCTGCGCGGTCAGCTCCTCCGCGCGAGCCAGCGCGGCCGGCGACATGATCGCGATCCACAGCCCACCGTCGGAGGCGAAGCACTTCTGCGGGGCGAAGTAGTAGGCGTCGACCTGGCTCAGGTCGACCGGCAGGCCACCGGCACCCGACGTGGCGTCGACCAGCACCAGCGCATCGGCGTCCGCGCCCTCGACCCGCTGCACCGGAGCCATCACGGCGGTGGAGGTCTCGTTGTGCGCCCAGGCGTAGGCGTCGACGCCTGCCTCGGCCTGCGGCGAGGGCCGGCTGCCTGGCTCGGAGGTGATGACGCTGGGGTCGCCGAGGAACGGCGCCTGCTGCGCGGCCTTGGCGAACTTGGAGGAGAACTCACCGAAGGAGAGGTGCTGGCTGCGCTCGCGGATCAGGCCGAAGGTGGCGATGTCCCAGAACGCGGTCGCGCCGCCGTTGCCGAGCACCACCTCGTAGCCCTCGGGAAGGTCGAACAGTGCGGCCAGCCCGTCCCGCACCCGGCCGACGGTCTGCTTGACCGGCGCTTGGCGGTGGCTGGTCCCCATCAGGTGCTGTCCGGTGGCGGCGAGCGCGTCGAGGGCCCCGGTGCCGACCTTGGACGGCCCGGCGCCGAAGCGGCCGTCGGCGGGCTTGAGGGAGTCAGGGATGTTGATCGCGTCGGTCACGAGGTCCTTCTCTGGTCGTGGGTGCGAGTGGTGGCCTGACGACGCTGTCAGCAAATCCGGTGCGGCATGGCCGCAGCACCGCTCTATTGTGTCACCCCGAGCGAGACTCGCTCGAATCGCGTTGAAGGATGCCGGCGAAGGTGAGCACGATCAGGATCGAACAGGTCGGCTTCGGCGACGAGCGCGTGCAGGCGCTGGTCGAGGTGGTCCAGCAGGAGTACGCGCGCCTCTACGGCAGCCCCGACGAGACGCCCATCGACGTCACGATGTTCGACCCGCCCGGTGGCCGGTTCTTCGTGGCAGCTCAGTGACGAGGTGCCCGTGGCGATGGGGGGCTGGCGCGCCCGACCGGAGCTGCGCGAGCTGGGCGGGAGCAGCGCCGCCGAGATCAAGCGGATGTTCGTGGCGCCGCAGGCCCGACGCACCGGGCTGGCCCGGCTGGTGCTCCGCGCTCTGGAGGACTCCGCGCGCGAGGCGGGCCACGACACCCTGGTGCTCGAGACCGGCGAGCGGCAGCCCGAGGCGATCGAGCTCTACGAGTCCTCCGGTTACGTGAGCGTGGCGCCGTTCGGGCACTACGCGTGGTCGCCGTTGGTGCGCTGCTACGGACGCCGACTGGTCGAGGCGGACGATTCTCAGTTGTGAGTGAGTGCTCACTCACTTAGCATCGTGGTCGTGACTCCCCGCGCCGCCCCGATGGCACCCGACGAGCGTCGTGCCGCCATCATCGAGGCTGTCATCCCGCTCCTCGAGCACGGTCCCTCGCCCACCACGAAGCAGATCGCCGAGGCGGCCGGGATCGCCGAGGGCACCGTCTTTCGGGCCTTCGACGACAAGACGTCACTGTTCGCAGCCATCGCCGAGCGCTGTGCCAGACCCCCGGGATGGCGCGAGGACATGGAGGCCGAGCTCGCCTCCCACGCGACCCTGCACGGCAAGGTGCTGGCCACCTCGGAACGGATGGCCGAGCGCAGCCGACAGCTGATGCTGGCGCTGATGGCGCTGCGGTCGGCCGTCATCAGCGAGCCCCACCGGCACCAGGCTCGCCCGGGGCAGCCGCCGGTGTGGATGCAGCAGAGCGCCCGTGAGCTGCACGAGGCGGTGACCACCCTGGTCTTCGAGCCCCACCGCGCCGAGCTCAGCGTCAGCCCGGGCACGGCCGCGAAAGCGCTGCGGAGCCTGGTGATGGGCTCCTGGCACCCGGGGACCCACGACGACGACCGGCTGACGCCCGTCGAGGTTGCGGCCATCCTCCTCGGCGGCATCAGGAGGCCCGACTGATGCTGATCCGCCTGCTCATCTCGCGCCTCGCGCCGTACCGCGTCACGATCACGGCGATCGTCGCGCTGCAGTTCGTCGGCACCATGGCCTCGCTGTTCCTGCCGTCGCTGAACGCCGACATCATCGACAACGGGGTCGCCCAGGGTGACACCGGCTACATCGTGCGCACCGGCGCGCTGATGCTCGTGGTCTCGCTGGTCCAGATCGGGTGCAGCGTCGCTGCGGTCTTCCTCGGAGCGCGCACCGCGATGGCGTTCGGGCGCGACGTGCGCCGCGACCTCTTCGGGCACGTGCAGTCGTTCTCGACGCGCGAGATGAACCACTTCGGCCCGCCCAGCCTGATCACCCGGACCACGAACGACGTCCAGCAGGTGCAGATGCTGGTGCTCATGGCCGCCACCATGATGGTGGCCGCGCCGATCATGATGGTGGGCGGCGTGCTGATGGCGATGCGCGAGGACCTCGGGCTCTCGTGGCTGCTGGCGCTCAGCGTGCCGACGCTCTTCGTGGCCGTCGGGCTGATCGTGAGCCGGATGGTCCCGGGCTTCCGGGTGATGCAGGTGCGCATCGACGGGGTCAACCGGATCCTTCGCGAGCAGATCACCGGCATCCGCGTGGTGCGGGCATTCGTGCGCGAGCCGTACGAGACCTCGCGGTTCACCGCCGCCAACGACGACCTCACCGACGTCGCCGTGCAGGTGGGGCGGTGGATGGCGGCGATGTTCCCCGTCGTCATGCTGATCGTGAACCTCTCCGGGGCTGCGGTGATCTGGTTCGGCGGCCACCGGGTCGACCAGGGAGCGATGCAGGTCGGGGCGCTCACCGCGTTCCTGGCCTACCTGATGCAGATCCTCATGGCGGTCATGATGTCGACCTTCATGCTGGTCATGGTGCCGCGCGCCGCGGTCTGCGCCGACCGCATCATCGAGGTCCTCGACACCGAGTCCTCGGTGGTGCCGCCGACGAGCCCGGTGCGCCGAGCGGTGCGCGGCGAGCTGCGGCTGGACGAGGTCTCCTTCAGCTATCCCGGCGCCGACGACCCGGTGCTGCGCGGAGTCTCGCTGCAGGCCACGCCCGGCACCACGACCGCGGTGATCGGCTCGACCGGCGCCGGCAAGTCGACGCTGGTCAACCTGGTGCCCCGGCTGTACGACGCGACCGCGGGCCAGGTCAGCATCGACGGCGTCGACGTGCGCGACCTCGACGAGGAGTCGCTGTGGGCCGGCATCGGACTGGTGCCGCAGAAGGCGTTCCTGTTCTCCGGCTCGATCGCGGACAACCTGCGCCACGGTGCCCCGGACGCGACCGAGGAGCAGCTGTGGGAGGCACTCGAGATCGCCCAGGCCGCGGACTTCGTGCGTCGGATGCCGGACGGCCTGGACTCGAGGATCTCCCAGGGCGGCAGCAACGTCTCGGGAGGTCAGCGGCAACGGCTCGCGATCGCCCGGGCGGTGGTCAAGCGGCCCGCGGTCTACCTCTTCGACGACGCGTTCTCGGCGCTGGACGTCGCGACCGACGCCAGGCTGCGGCAGGCGCTGCGCCCCGTCGTCGCCGACGCCGCGGTGCTGGTGGTCGCCCAGCGGGTCTCGACGATCCTCGAGGCCGACCAGATCCTCGTGCTCGAGGACGGCGAGGTCGTGGGCCGCGGCCGACACGAGGAGCTGCTCGAGAGCTGCACGACCTACCAGGAGATCGTGCGCAGCCAGCTGCGCGCGGAGGAGGCTGCATGACCACCGAGCTGCCGGCCGAAGGCAGCGGCGAGATGAAGGAGACCGAGCGCGTCGTCCAGGGCCCCGGCCCCGGCCGCGGGCCCTTCGGTGGCGCCATGGTCGGGCAGAAGGCGATGGACTTCGGGCCGTCGGCGCGCCGGCTGCTGGCCCGGATGCGACCCGAGCGGGCGAAGGTCTCCGCGGTGCTGGGCCTGGCGGTGGTCTCGGTGGCACTGACCGTGGTCGGGCCGCGGATCCTGGGCTGGGCCACCGACCTGGTCTTCGCGGGGCTGATCGGGCGCAACCTGCCCGCGGGGATGACCCAGGAGCAGGCGGCCGAGACGATCCGCGCTCGCGGGGACGATACCTTCGCCGACCTGGTCGCGGCGATGGACCACCTCGTGCCCGGTCAGGGCGTCGACTTCGGCGCGGTGTCGTCGGTGCTGCTCCTGGCGGTCGGGGTCTACCTCGGCTCCGCGGCCGCGGGCATCGGCCAGGGCTACCTGCTCAACGACGTGGTGCAGTCGACGGTGCGCCGGATGCGTGCCGACGTCGAGGACAAGATCAACGCGCTGCCACTGAGCTACTTCGACCGGCAGCCGCGCGGCGAGCTGCTCTCGCGGGTGACCAACGACATCGACAACATCTCCCAGTCGCTGCAGCAGACGATGAGCCAGATGATGGTGGCGCTGCTGACGGTGGTCGGTGTGCTCTCGATGATGGTGTGGATCTCGCCGACGCTGGCCCTGGTCGCGCTGGTCACGGTGCCGGTCTCGATGCTCGTCACCTCGCGGATCATGAAGCGTTCGCAAGGGATGTTCATCGCCCAGTGGCGACGCACCGGGCGGCTCAACGCGCACATCGAGGAGACGTTCACCGGCCACGACCTGGTCAAGGTCTTCGGTCGTCGAGAGGAGGTCGAGCGCACCTTCGCCGAGGAGAACGACGAGCTCTACCGCTCCTCGTTCGGCGCGCAGTTCGTCTCCGGCCTGATCATGCCGACGATGATGTTCATCGGGAACCTCAACTACGTGATCGTCGCGGTGCTCGGCGGGCTTCGGGTCGCCAGCGGCACGATGAGCCTGGGCGAGGTGCAGGCGTTCATCCAGTACTCCCGACAGTTCACCCAACCGCTGACCCAGCTCGCCTCGATGGTCAACCTGCTGCAGTCGGGGGTCGCCTCTGCCGAACGGGTCTTCGAGCTGCTCGATGCCGAGGAGGAGCCGACGACGGTCGAACCCGTGCCACCGGCCGAGGTGGCGCGAGGCGCGGTCGTCTTCGAGGACGTCTCGTTCAGCTACGACCCGGCGGTTCCACTGATCGAGCACCTCACGCTGGCGGTCTCGCCGGGCCAGACGGTGGCGATCGTCGGTCCGACGGGGGCGGGCAAGACGACGCTGGTCAACCTGGTGATGAGGTTCTACGACGTGCGCGGCGGACGGATCACGCTCGACGGGGTCGACATCGCCGCGATGCTCCGCGCGGACCTGCGCTCGCGGATCGGGATGGTGCTGCAGGACACCTGGCTCTTCGAGGGCACGATCCGCGACAACATCGGCTACGGGCGCCCCGACGCCACCGAGGAGGAGATCCTGACCGCCGCCCGGGCGACCTTCGTCGACCGCTTCGTGCACACCCTGCCCGACGGCTACGACACCCTCGTCGACGAGAACGGGTCGAACCTCTCGGCGGGGGAGCGTCAGCTGGTCACGATCGCGCGTGCCTTCCTCTCCGACCCGGCACTGCTGATCCTCGACGAGGCCACCTCCTCGGTCGACACCCGCACCGAGCTGCTGCTGCAGGAGGCGATGGCGGCGCTGCGCACCGACCGCACGTCGTTCGTCATCGCCCACCGGCTCTCCACGATCCGCGACGCCGACCTGATCCTGGTGATGGAGGACGGTCGGATCGTCGAGCAGGGCGACCACGCGGCACTGATCGAGACCGACGGCGCCTACGCGGCGCTCTACGCCGCCCAGTTCGCTGCCCCCGAGACCGCTGCCTGAGCTCGCTGCCTGGCGCCGCTCGAGGAGCCGGGGACCTCAGTGGAGCAAGGCTTTGAGCGTGATCAGGCCGATCCCGAAGGCACCCGTCACGGCGGCACTGCCGACCCGCTCCCAGGTGGTGAGCTCTCCGCTCGCTCCCGCGTGCCAGCCCGCCGCGCACAGCAGCAGCGTGCTGCAGATCAGGGCACCGAGCGTGCTCCAGAAGAGGTCCACCCCGAGCACACGCAGGATGACCAGGGTGCCCAGTGGCAGGAACGAAGCAGTCACGAACTCCCAGTCGCTGGTGAGCTGTGCGCGCACCTGGCCCCACGCCGGCCTGTGCCCGGCGTGGATGCGTTGCGCCAGGAGCCGCGAGTAGCGTTCCGCGCTCCAGTAGATCAGGAGGGTGACGAGCACGCCCACCGCGAGCGCGGTCGCGGTGTCGGCGTGGGAGGCAGCCAGGACGGCCGCGCTCACGATGATTCCGTAGAGCGTGGATGCTGTGCTTCTCTCGGAGTGGTGCCGCGTGCCGCTCCGCCAGTGCCGGAACACGAGGACCTCGTGGCGGGCCATGGCCCCCAGCATCGCGGTGGGGCGGCAGCGGCGCCTCGTCATCAGCGGATGATCCCCGTGCCCGCCTGACGCGGCAGACTGCGGAGCATGCTCCGGACGCTCCGGTCCGATCCCCTGACCAGGATGCTCGGTCACACGACGGTCGTCCTGGTCCTCCTCACGTCGGCCTACTACCTGGTCCCGCTTCGTTTCGACCGAGGCGACGCCGACACCTGGACCCGTCTCTCGGCGTCCTTGCTCGCGCTGGCGCTGCTCGGTCTGACGTTCCGTGCGGCCATCCGACGCAGCCGCCGCACGCAGACCTCGGACTACCTGCGCATCCAGTGGCTGCTCAGCGCGCTGTACGCGCTCGTCCTGCTCTTTGCGCTGCTCTACGCGGCGCTGGGGATCAGGGTGCCCGGGCAGTTCGCCGGCATCGAGAACCGCACCGACGCGCTGTACTTCTCGGTCACCGTGGTCGCCACCGTGGGCTTCGGCGACGTCCATGCCGCCGCCAATGCCTCCCGGCTCGCGGTGACCGTGCACATGCTCTTCAACCTGATCTACCTCGGCACGGCTCTCCGGGTGCTCACCTCGGGCCGGCGACCGAGCCCGTTGCCCACGGTCGCAGAGGACGGCGAGCGCGGCTAGCTGTGCGGTCGACGTCCGGGCTGACCGAGCGGCAGGCACACCGCGGTCGAGCTCCCCGGTGGGATCACCCTGACCTCCACCGAGGGCGCCACGTGCAGGGCCCGCGCCTCGAACTCACGCCCGGGCTCGTGGAAGGCGCGGGGGCGCACGCCGCTCAGGCCACGGGGCCACAACGTGCCGTAGTGGATCGGCACCGTGACCCGGGGGCCGAGCACGGGAAGGCACTCGGCAGCGGAGGTGGGCGTCAGGTGGCCCCCGCGGAGCCAGGGTCCCCATCCCCCGACCGGGAGCAGTGCGACGTCGAGGGCGGGATCGATCCCGGCCATCGCCGGGAATGCTGTGGTGTCCCCCGCGAAGTAGGTCGACCCACGCCCGCGCACGACGTAACCCACGGCGGCTGCGCTCGCCCCTCGCCAGGGCCAGCGATGGGCGGCGTGCACGGCCGGCACGACCTCCACCACGGCCTCACCCACCTGGACCACGTCGCCGGCCTCCACCTCGAGCGGCACCACGGAGAGGTGCCGCAGCAGGTGGCGTGCGCCGCGAGGCACGAGGACCCGAGTGCCTGAGGGCAGCAGGGCCAACGACGGCAGGTGCAGGTGGTCGGCGTGCAGGTGCGAGATCAGCACGGCGTCGATCGGTCGGAGCTGCCGTCCGGGCGCCATGCCGGCGCGGCGCCGCAGGTGGAGCAGCGCGCGGGTCAGCACCGGATCGGTCAGCAGGCGGGCTGTGTCCTCCACGAGCACCGTCGCGTGCCCGTACCAGGTCAGGCGGATGTCCATCAGCCGGCGCCCGGACCCGATGACCCGCTCCAGTCGTAGACGACCGAGGTGCCGAGCAGGATGTCCTGGACCGAGCTGCGCGTCGGGCTGACCGCGCACCAGGCGAGCCCGAGGGGGAAGGCCACGCACAGACCGGCACGCACCAACGAGGGCAGCAGTCGCAGCCTGGCGCCGTCCTTGCCGACCACGCGCAGCCCCATGACCTGGTTGCCGTAGGTCCGCCCGCTGGTGGCCCACAGGCCACCGAGGTAGACCGTCGCCAGCGTCGCCGCGAGCGCCAGGTCGAGTGCGGGTGAGAGCGTCAGTGGCTCGAAGTCCCGAGGCGCGGCGAGGAAGGCGAGGCCGTTGACCCCCAGGTACGTGCCGAGCAGCACGAGCATCAGCACCGCGGCATCGATGACGCCGGTGACCGAGCGGGTCACCAGTCCCGCACACCGCCCCTGGTACGCCCTGACTTCCCGCGGGATCGCAGAGACGCCCGCCTGGTTCACGGCGGCCTGACCCGGGGAGCCGGGTGTCCCCGTCGGAACCGGTCGGTGACGTGCACGAGTGCCTCGTCGCCGGCGATGCCCCGCATCCGCATGCCTCGGACGGTCTCGGAGGTCACCGCGCCGGTCGCATCGCGGATGATCTCGGGGAGGTCGACCGCAGCGATGACCTCGGCTGCCAGCGCTGCGAGGTCGATGCGACGCAGCAGCTCATCGGCGACTGCGGGCACTGCGCGGTCGAGCACGGCTCCGACCTCGCGCCGCAGCTCGTCCCGGCGCCGGCCCCCCGTGGCGACCAAGCTCCCCACCCACGTGGCCGGCCTGCGCCCGGGAGGCACCAGCACCGGCCTGAGCGCCGCCCGGACGACGGGCCGCGCGACCGGGCCGGCGAGCACCCCCGCCTGTCGCCCCAACGCCGCGGCGGTGGAGACAGCACCGGAGGTGAGCCCCAGCACCAGGTCGAGCACGTCACTCGTGCTCAGGGGCGCCGTGCTCGACACTCGAACCTCAGGTGGCTCGGTCACCTGAGCAGCATGGGCCGGCGCAGGTCCGGACGCCTCATCCCCTCGAGAGGATCTCGTCTAGGCGGGCCGGGGGTCGGCCCACGTCGCGGGGACGTCGGAGCCGCCCTCGCGAGAGAACCGCTCGCCCATCTGCACGTACGCCGGCTGGGGCATGATCTTGCCGGCGACCAGGGCCTGGCCCATGCGGAACGACGTGGCGCCCTTCATCAGCCCAGGTGGCACGAACGAGAACAGCCGGCTGAGGTCGGCGACGTCGGCCTGGGAGTTCATCCTCATCAGCAGCAGGTTGTCGCACTGGGAGACCACGTCCTCGTGCACCTTGTGGGGCCGTTGCGTCGAACAGAGCAGGTAGAGCCCGTACTTGCGTCCCTCCGCTGCGATCTGCACGGCCCTCTCGGTGGCCAGCCCGGTCAACCTGTCCGGCGGTTCTGCCGGGCAGACGTTGTGCGCCTCGTCGATCACCACCAGGCACGGCTCCCTCGAGGCCCTGGAGGCCCACAAGGTGGAGAGGACCGCCTCGGCCACGAGGCGCTGCTCGCGCACCGTGTCGAGCGAACCGAGGTCGACCACCGTGCACCGGGACGTGGGGTTGCGCAGCTCGGAGACGAGCGAGGGTGAGTCCGCTGCCCACACCTGCCACTCCAGGACACCGAGGTTCCTCGCACGCACCCCCAACGCGTGAGCTCCCGGGGCGTCGTCCTCGAGCAGCTCGTCGATGCCGGCGACCAGCGGACGCCCGGTCTCCTGCACCTCGAGGAGGTTGACGATCACGGCGTACTCGTCCCGGTCGCGGATCGGGTCGAGGTCCAGGACCGCGGCCTGCGAGGCAGCGTCGAGGTCGGCGAACCGCAGCGTGAGCCGGTGCTCTGCACCGGGACGATTGCGCCACACCGCGACCCCGGCACGGGCCGCGTCGTAGCGTGCCACCACCTCGGGTGGTGCGCCCTCGCGGATCTCGGGGAGCCCGACGTAGTCCGAGTTGGGGTCGAGGACGACCACACGCAGGCTGGTCTCGGCCAGCACGCGCTCGAGGAGCAGGCCCAACGAGTAGGTCTTGCCCGATCCCGACTGCCCACACATGAACGTGTGCCGCCCCAGCCCTCCGCTGTCGAGCGTGGCGGGCACTCCCGCGACCAGCTGCAGCTCCCCGATGTTCAGGCCCGCCCGCGCAGGTCTGATCCGGTCCAGCCAGCCGCCGACGCTGCCGGCCGTCGCCGGGCGGATGGGCGCGTCGTGGAAGGGCGCACCGCCCCCCTCCAGGACGACGCCGGTGCCCTGGGCGAGCCGCACCCGGATGTGCGAGGTGCCCCCGGCCGCGCTCTCGCTCGCCTCGAGTGCGGCCATCGCGAGGTCCGTCACCTGGCCGAGAACCGTGGCACCTGCGACGTCGAGCTCGACGTAGCCCGCGCGTCGGATCTGCAGGTGGTGCAACGAGGCCTGGAACTCGAAGGTGATGCCGTCCACCGATGTCGCCATCGGCAGGACGTGGCGCTCGATCTCCTCGCGGAGATATCGGTAGCCGGCGAGCTCCTCGAGGAAGGGTGGCGTGGTCGGCGTCGGGGCGGTCATGTCGTGCTCCTCACCGCCCGGTGACGCGGACCTCGTGGGTGCGGATCGCCATGCTCGCCCGCCACGGTGGGCGGGGAGGGCGAGGACGTTAGTTCAGCGCCTTGTGCTTGAGCCGGTCGTACTCCTCGGTGGTGATGGTGCCGGCGTCGAGCATGCCCTTGGCCCGAGCGATCTGGTCCGCCGGCGTGACGTCGCCGGCCACCTCGCGGATGTAGGCCTCCTGCTGGTGCCGCGCGGTCTGCAGGTCCTGCTCCCGGCGCCGTGTCATCCCGGATCCCCTGACGATGACGTAGACCAGAGCGGTGAGGAACGGCAGGAAGATCAGGGCCAGGAACCACACCGCCTTGAGGATGCCGGAGGTGTCGGGGTCGCGGAACAGGTCGGTGATGATGGAGAACATCACCATGAGGTACGCCACGAAGGCGAAGCTGACGAAGCAGAACCACAGGATCTCCCAGAAGTCCATCGCTGGGCCCCTTTCGCTTGTCTCGGTTGTCGTCCAGCAGAGTTGCTCGCACCAGTCTCGGCTCGAGGGCGTGTGTCCGCCTCGTCCCCCACGGGTGACCTCGCGACCGGTCGGCGGAGTCATCCACACCGGGTGAGGCCAGACCGGAGGGGCTCCCCAACGATGAGGTGACGACCGCTGCCCCTGAGGAAGACGTCATGACTGAAGCCGAGGAGCTCACTCGTCTGCGGGCACGAGTGGCAGAGCTGGAAGCAGAACGCGACGCCGCGACCCCCACGGCACCCCGACGCACGATCGGAGCGGGAGCGGGAGCCCTGGCCGCGGGCGTCCTGGTGACACTCGCGTGCATCCTCGCGCCACTGTCGGTCACCTCGGTGTGGGCGAGCAGCGTGCTGTCCGACACCGACCGCTACGTCGAGACCGTCGCTCCGATCGCCGACGACCCGGGCGTCCAGGCTGCCATCGCCGACGAGGTGACGGCCGTGATCATGGACCAGCTCGATGCGCGTGGACTCATCACCGACGCCCTCGACGTGCTCGCGCAGACCGACAACCTGCCGCCACGCGTCGCTGCTGCGTTGCCCGCGCTGGCGACCCCGATCGCGCAGGGCATCGAGGGGTTCGTCCGCGACCAGACCGCGGCGCTGGTTGCGAGCGACGAGTTCGCTCAGGTGTGGGCCGAGGCCAACCGGCTCGCGCACGACCAGGTGGTCGCTCTGCTGAGCGGCGAGACCACCGGGCTGGTCACCGCGCAGGACGACACCATCACGCTCAACCTCAAGCCCGTCATCGCCGAGGTCAAGAACCGGCTGGTCGACCGGGGGTTCGATCTCGCAGCGAACATCCCCGAGGTCGACCGGAGCTTCACACTGGTCCAGTCCGATGGAATCACGAAGTCGCAGCAGGCCTTCTCCGTGCTGGAGACCTTGGGGGCGTGGCTGCCGTTCATCGCGCTCGCCCTCTTCGTCGCGGGCGTGTTCCTGGCTCACGACCGTCGACGTGCGCTGTTGCGCGGAGCGGTGGGAGTCGCCCTGGCCATGGTGGCTCTGGGCGCAGCGCTGACAGCGGTGCGGGTGCTCTACGTCGAGACGACGCCGGCCGGCATCCTGTCCGCCGAGTCGGCCGGCAACGTGTTCGACGACCTGGTGCGGTTCCTGCGCACCGGTCTTCGCACGGTGGGCATCCTCGGCCTCCTCGTCGCGCTCGCGGCGTTCCTCACCGGGCGCTCCGCCGCCGCGGTCCGGACCCGCTCGGCGTTCACCTCGGGCATCGGCTCGGCACGCAGCGGTGCGGAGTCGGCGGGGTGGAACACCGGGCGGCTCGGTGGCTGGGTCCACGTCCACAAAGGGGCGCTGCGGATCGTGGCCTTCACCGCCGGCGGCCTGGCGCTGATGTTCTGGAGCCGGCCGACGCCGCTGGTGGTCGTCACGGTCGCCCTTCTCGTGCTGCTCGCCCTGGTCGTCATCGAGTTCCTCGGTCGGCCACCGACACCGACCGACCAGGTCGACGACTCGCCCGTGCCTCCTCCGCGCACCCCGGGTCCCACGGACGACCCGGAGGTCGCACGTCCGACGGAGTCCGAGGCGACCCCGCCCAAGGTCACCCTGCCGGGGTGAGGCGGCCCGACCGTCCCCGCCGTAGACATGGTCCACCGACGCGGTCGAAGGACAAGCACCGCGCTCTGAGGAGGGAACGTCGATGACCTACACCACCGGCTCCGGCGCGACGCCTGCTGCCCACCGCGGCGACGCGGAGAGCGAGGTGCACCGTCACAGCAGTGGCGCCGTCGGGGTCGTCGTCCTCGCCGCGACGCTCATGGTCCTCGTCGGGACCATGGAGGCACTGCAAGGCCTCGCGGCCCTGCTCAACGACGAGTTCTTCGTCATCGGCGCCAGCTACACCTTTGCCTTCGACGTCACTGCGTGGGGCTGGATCCACCTGTTGCTGGGTCTCATCGTGCTCATGGCCGGGTTCGCCCTGCTTCAAGGAGCGACCTGGGCGCGAGCGGTCGCCGTGGTGATGGCGTCGTTGAGCATCGTCGCGAACTTCCTGTGGGCGCCGTACTACCCGATCTGGAGCCTGACCTTGATCGCGTTCAACGTCTTCGTGATCTGGGCCGCGACGATGCACGGGCGCGACATCCTCGACGACTGAGCCCTACCGCTGACGCCACTGACGACAAACCACCCAGGAGCTGCCATGACCACCACCACGTCTCGTGTGCACGGACCGATCGACTTCGTGCTCATCGAGTTCCCAGGGGACCAGCTGACCGGCGAGGCCGCACCGGCGTTGATGGACCTCGTGGAACGAGGCATCATCCGGCTGCTCGACCTGCTCGTCGTCAACAAGACCGAGGACGGTCGGGTCGAGGGCATGGAGCTGACGGACCCGACGGGCTCCGACCCCGGTTTCTCCTACTTCGCCGGCGCACGCTCCGGTCTCCTGGGCGACGATGACATGGCGGCGGCGGCCGAGGCGATGCGGCCGGGCACGGTGGCAGCGCTGATCGTCTACGAGAACACCTGGGCGACCCCGTTCGTCGAAGCAGTCCTGCACAGCGGCGGCGACCTGGTCGCCAGTACCCGTATCCCGGCCACGGATGTCATGGCAGCCCTGGACGCACTCGAAGCCAACGACTGAGGAGAAGACAATGCCAGGACTCTTGCGAGGTGTCGCCCGCACCGCGGTCGTCGCGGGCACCGCGAGCGCGGTCAGCGGACGTGTCCAGCGGCGGCAGGCCGAGAGGTTCGCCGATCGCGACGCGCAGATCATGTCTGAGCGGCAGGCAGCCTACGAGCAGCAGGCTCCCGCCCCGCCGGCCCCGCCAGCGGCCGATCCCATCGCGCAGCTCAAGGAGCTGGCCGAGCTCAAGGCTCAGGGGATCCTCACCGAGGAGGAGTTCGCGGGCCAGAAGGCGAAGATCCTCGGGCAATGAGGAGGCGAGACCACGCCGTGGGTCCGACCTGGAGGTAGGCCTCAGCGATCGGGGCGCGCCCCGATCGCCTCGGAAGCGGGCCGGCGCTGGCCGCTGGCGTGCAGCATCCCGACGAGGACCCGGTGCAGCGAGTCGGCTCCTTCGACCCGTGTAGCCAGGTCGGCCACCAGGTCCGCCGGAGCCAGGAGGACGGCCTGGTCCTGGGGCCCGCCCAGGCCGCCGTGCGAGCCGACGAGTCCCTCGAAGGCGAACACGTCGCCGGTCACCGGATCCACCGAGCTGTTGAGGTAGAGATCGGGCGCCTCCGGCATGAGCAGTGCACGCCGGAGCATGCGGGGGGCGTGCTCGCCGTAGGGGGCCAGCGGGTCCTTGCCCGTCACCGTCCCGGTCGTCAGGTCGTGCTGTCCGTCCGCTCCGATCGCCCACGGCACGCCGTCGGCGTCGATGCCCCCGACGAAGCCGATCCCGGGATGCTGCACGAGACCAGGGACCAGCGCCGGCCACCGGTCGTCGAGCTCGTCAGTGGTCCATCGACGGTCCCCCCGGACGTAGAACAGTCCCAGGTTGCCCGACCCGAGCACCATCACCGGCTCCTGCGTGGGTTCGGGAGACTCCTCGGTGTGCTGGGCATCGCTCAGTCCCTGGTTGGCCCGGGCCGCCAGCCGACCGGTCATTCCGTCATTCCCGATGTCTCCCACCAACGAGTCGGCCCGCCCGAGGCCCTCCACCGACGCGTCGACGCTCTGCACACCCTCCTGCATCAGCGCTGCGCACACCTCGCTCAGCGTCTCGCCGTAGCGGTCGGCGAAGGTGGCGCCTTGGGACTGACCGTGGTCGGAGAGGACCACGACGCGGTAGCGCCGTGGTGCGGTCTCTGCCAGGCGCACGAGCGCCGACAGGGTGCGATCCAGCCCGTCCAGCGCGGCCAGCGACTCCGGGCGGAACATGCCGGCATGGTGGGCGATCTCGTCGTAGTCGACGTAGTCGACGTAGATCACCTTGGTGCCCCGCTGCATCTCCTCGGTGACCAGTGCTGTGTTCAGGTCCCTCAGCAGCGCATTGGTGATCGCGCGCAGCATGGCGAACGTCCAACCGCGGTGGACCCGGGGGTCCAGGTCGCGCTGGACCTGGCGTCGTGCCTGCCACCGCTCCTTGACGATCTCCGCCAGCGTGCGGCTGAAGCTGCGCATGAACCCGCTCGGCGATGCCAGGAACCACGCGAAGGCCCGACGTGTCTGCACCGACCCGCGACGGGCCTCGACAGCGCTCATCGTCATCAGGGAGCGGGCCGCGTCGCCGGTGAACAGGTTGGAGATGGACACCCCGTCCTCGTGGAGCAGGCCCCGCCCGTCGCTGGCCCGTTGCTCGATGACCCGGGCGTCGGCAGGGCGGTTCGCGACCAGCAGTCGGCCCAGCTCGCGGTCGTACCAGCGGAAGGCGGGCACCCGTTCCACCGTGCCGTGCAGGATGCCGAGCTGGCTGGCAGGGGTCGTGCACGGCAGCTGGGGGGTCCACGGGTGCAATCGGTAGGCGCCGGAGGAGAGCCAGCGACGGATGGTGGGCACAGCGCCGGACTGGATGGCCCACTGCAGGACGGGGAAGGGCACCCCGTCGAGCTGCACGAAGAGGACTCCGTCGACCTCGGGGTCGGAGACCACACCATGACGACCCGCACGCCGGGTGAGCGAGGTGACCAGACCGTCGTCGGTGCCCGCCGTGGCGACCCAGGCGATGAGCGTGCCCACCAGTGCACTGACCCACGTGGCGGTGAAGGCGCTCCACGCCGTCGACTCGACGCCGGGCACGACGTGCAGCGCGACGTACATGATCACCGCCTGGCCGGCCAGCGCGACAAGCAGCACCGCCATCCACCCGATCCGTGCCGAGACCTCGACGAGCGCCGGCCGCAGGAACATGCCCACGACCCCGGCGACCGCCGCCACCGCGGCGTAGGACCACCAGCTGGTGGCCGACAGCTCGGGCAGTAGCGCTCCTGTCACGACGAGCGCGAGCGTCGAGAACGCCCAGGCGACGACGAGGCGTGCGAGGTCGCTGGACCGGAATCCACGCGCATGCTTGCGAGCCCGCTCCTTCACCACGCCCTCCTGACCGTGCACGCAGAAGCACTTGCTTGCGAGCCTGGGCCGCCGTGGCCGGCGACGCATCACCTTTCAGGGGTGAGGCGGGGCGGGGCTCGACGGCCCCATGGTGAGACCAGTGCAGGCTCGTCCGGACCTCAGCGCGCGAGGAGATGGGTTGTCATGGCAGATGTCTTCCTGGCTGTGCTGGCGGTCATCGCGGGCCTGGTGCTCTGCTTCGGCGGACAGATCGTGCTGCGGCTGGCGCTCGTCGTGTGGGGGGCCGTCGCAGGCTTCGCCTTCGGCTCCGGCCTCGTCGCCGCTCTGGGCGACGACCGGCTGCTGGGCAGCGCGCTCGGCTGGGTGCTCGGTCTGGTCTTCGGTCTGGTCCTCGGGCTCCTCACCAACGCGCTGTTCGCGTTCGGCGTGATGCTGGCGATGGCCTCCTTCGGATTCACGCTGGGCTCAGCTGCGGTGCTCGCCCTGGGCGTCGACTGGAGCTGGGTGGCCGTGCTCACCGGCGTCGTCCTCGGCCTGGCGCTCGGGTTGGTCTCAGTGATCGCCGACCTCCCCAGCCTGGTCCTGATCGTGCTGAGCTCGGTATCGGGTGCTGTTGTGCTCGTCGCCGGGGTCATGCTGTTCACGGGGGCGATCGACTCGGCCGACTTCACCCGCTCCGACTTCGTCGCCCAGGTGAAGGACGACTGGTGGTACTACGCCTTGTTCGTCGTCGTCGCACTGTCCGGCGTCGTCACGCAGGTCCGTGCCACGGTGAGCTCGCGCCTGCGGGTTCACGGCGCGTGGTCCGCACACGAGCCCGCGGTGCACCGCTGAGGTCGGGACCGGGGGATGCCTGGTGGCAAGGCAAGGCGAGCGATGAGGGACACCTCGGGGGGTGAGCCGAGCCGCGGCCGCGAGGTCACACCACGGGTCCCGGCGTGGCTTCAGCCGTCTGTCTCGTCGATGTTGCAGCGATGGCCCGGACGGATCGGCATCCACGGCGCCGCCGGCTGTGTCCGGATCGAGCTCTTCGACCGCTCGATGACGATCGCAGCACAGTTCTTCACCTCGGTCATCCCGATCCTCATCGTGATCGCGTCGGTGGCGGACGGCAGCGGCGATCTGGCCGACCAGCTGGGGATACCGAAGCAGACCCAGTCCGTGCTCGACGACGTGCTGCGGGACGACTCGAACAGTGCCAGCTTCGGGATCGTGGGTGCGCTCATCGTCCTGGGCTCGGCGACCAGCCTCTCGCGCGCTCTGACCCGCGCGTTTGCTGCGATCTGGGGCCTGCCCCGGCCCACTGTGAAGATCACCTCGGCCTGGCGGTGGGTGGCTGCGGTCCTGGGCATCGCTCTCGCCCTGATCGCAGCGCGCGCGCTGACCCGGTCGCTGGAGCAGCTGCCACCCTCGACGCTCTGGCTGACCCTGGGGTTCTTCGTGGCGGATGTCGCGATCGCGGTCTTCGTCCCGTGGCTCCTGCTGGCCGGACGGATCTCGCCGCGCCACCTGCTCAGCGGGGCCGTGCTGTTCGGCACCGTGATGCTGGTGGCCCGGCCGGCCTCGCGAGTCTGGCTCCCGTACGCGCTGGAGGTCAGCGCCGACCGCTACGGATCGCTCGGGGTCGCCTTCACCTACCTGGCCTGGCTCTACGCGGTGTCCTTCTGCTTCCTGGCAGCCGGCGTCCTCGGGCAGGTCGTGACCACTGACGAAAGCCCTGTCGGCCGACTGATCCGGGGATCGCGGGAAGTCAGCCAAGCGGGGTGAGGTCGCCCGACACGGGCTTGGCTAGTCTCACGCTCACCAGCGTGGGTGTGTGGCGAGGAGATCCTCACCTCGCAGCTGGTCATCGCTGCCTACCAGCAGGCTGGAGCATCCGGCCCAGGTGGTGGTCGGGAGCAACGCGGCACCTGCACCCACGACGAGGACTGAGCCGCGGAGCGAGGCCAGGAGGGACCAGCTGATGAGCGAGATCGAGACCGCGACAGCGGCCCGCGCGGGCGGGGTGCTGGTGGCCACCTGCGTCTCCACCTTGGTGGTCAACGCGAACACGTCCGCGGTGAGCATCTTGCTCCCCGCGATCAGCGCGGACACGGGCATGTCGGTCACCACCCTGCAGTGGGCCGTGACCGGCTACTCGCTGGTCGGTGCTGCCGTGATCGTGACCTCGGGGGCGTTCGGTGACGTCTTCGGCCGCAAGCGGATCTTCCAGCTCGGCCTGATCCTGTTCGTCGCCTCGTGCGTGCTGATCGCACTCGCCGGCTCCGGGGGCATGGTGATCGCGGGACGCCTGATCCAGGGCGCGGCAGGTGCGACGATCCTGGCCTGCGGACTGAGCCTGCTCACCGTGGCCAACAGCGGCGCCGAGCAGGTGCGCGCGGTCTCCCTGTGGGGCGCCGCCGCCGCTGTGGGTGCAGCGGCCGGACCCCTGCTGGGCGGAGTGCTGGTGGACTTCACCGGGTGGCAAGGACTGTTCTGGATCGACGCCGCCGTCGCGGTCCTGGTGATGCTGCTCACCGCTTCCACCGTCGAGGAGTCCCGCGACCCGAACCGGCCCCCCACGATCGACTACGCGGGCTCCCTGCTCGTCGCGTTGACCCTCGCGCCGCTCATCCTCGCGCTGAGCAAGGGCAGCGACTGGGGGTGGGTCTCGCTCGGCACCGTCGGTTGCCTCATGATCTCGGTGCTGGCGGGCTTCGCGTTCGTCGCCGTCGAGCGACGCGTGGCACTGCCGCTGCTCGACCTCTCGCTGCTTCGCAACCGGGTCCTGGTGGGGTCGACCATGGCCATCCTGATCGGCGCGGGCACCGTCAACGCCTTGATGTTCGTGCTGAGCCTCTACTTCCAGGATTCGAGCACCCTTGACTTCAGTCCGTTGCAAGCCGGTCTCGCCACCCTTCCGGCCACCGTGGGGTTGGTGGTGGTCGCGCCGTTGGTGCCCCGCCTCGCCGCTCGGTTCGGGGGCCGCCAGGTGGTCGGCCTCGGATTCGCGATCTCCGCGGCCGGCTTCGGCGTGGTCGGCTTGGCCGAGTCGTCCTGGCGCTATGGCGCCTTCGTGCTCCCGTTGATCGCTGTCGCCGTGGGCATGGGCATGTCCAACGGCCCGGCGTCGGCGGCATCGACCGCCTGCGTCCCGGCCAACCAGGTCGGTGAGGCGTCCGGGGTGTCGAACATGGCTCGCTACGTCGGAGCCGCGGTCGCGACCGCGCTGGCCGCATCGATCTACAGCTCGGTGAGCACCACCCAGCTCGCCGAGGGAGCATCCGACGCCGCCGGACTGACGTCTGGACTGGCCGCCACCTCGTGGCTGATGGCCGTGCTCAGCATCGCCGGCGTCGTGATGGCCGTGGTCATGGGCCGACAGTTCCGAGCCGCCCAAGGGACCATCGGTGACGCCGCGGCCGCCGCCGCGGCCTCGGCCCACACCCTGCCGACCACAGCGAGTGGGGCTGCCCCGTCGGCACCCGCTGCGCAGCTGTGATCGGCGATCGCCTGGTCCTGCCCGAGACCTCAGGCAGCGAGGCGGTGGTGTCGCCGCCGTGAGGGCCAGCGGTGCTCGAAGGTGATGGCGCCGTCCGGAGTGCGCTGCCACCGGTAGAGCGGGTCGTGGATCCGTCGGTGGTGGTGGGCGCAGAGGGGGACCGCGTTGTCGAGGTCGGTCAGGCCCTCGCAGGACCAGGGGAGCAGGTGGTGGAGCTCGCACCAGGCGAACGGTCTCTCGCATCCGTCGGCGGCGCAGCTGTCGTGCTGTGCGGAGAGGGCGTAGGCCTGATGTCGGGTGAAGAGCCGTTGGCTCCTGCCGAGGTCGAGCGGGGCTGACTCCCCGCCGAGGACGAGCGGCAGGACGCCGGCCTGGCAGGCGAGCCTGCGTGCTTGGCCGGCAGAGATCTCAGCGCCGGTGTCGAGGGTGGCGGTGCCGATGCCGTCGCGCAGTGTCTGTTCGTCGACGTGGACCACGAGGGTGACGCCGTTGGTGCCGAACCGGGCCTTCGCGAGCTGGTCGTCGGCCCCCTGGTTGCAGAGCTCGCTGGGGAGGTGCTCGAGCAGCTCGCACAGCGCGTCGCCCATCCGTTCGGCGTAGCTGCGCTGGATCGGGCCGATCATGCCGGAGCTGGGCACGGTGACGTCGGTGATCTGCTCGCCGACCGCGCTGGTGCGCGTGCGTCGCGGGCTGGAGTAGGTCTCCAGCCAGTTCTTCAGCAGGTGGCCGTGCAGCTCGGGCACGGTGAACCGGGCGGACCAGGTGCCGTCGCCGTTGTCGTGCAGCTCGAGGTGGGCGTCGCGCTCGGCGCGGTACTCAGCCTTGGTGAGGGCGTCGTCGGCGCACAGCGCATCCAGGTCGACCTCGCCGGTCTCGCTGTCGACCGCCAGGGTCGAGGGATCGGGGAGGATCACCCTGACCCGCTTGCGCAGCGGAGCGAGGACGTGGACGGCGTGCTTGCGCAGTCGCGACGGCGGCACCTCGCGGGCCATCCGGACGAGGCGCTCCTCGCAGGAGCTGAGCTCGTCGTCGGTCACGACGGGGACCTCGGGGACCCGGTCCTGGATCTGCTCGGGGCTCAGCCCTTGCCGGCGGGCTTCCTCGATCAGCAGGGCCTCGTCGCGCTTGAGCCGCTTCAGGGTCTCCACCACGCCTTCGCAGGCGCGCACGATGACCCGCGCGTGGTCCTCACCGATCTCGCCGCAGGCCAGGGCCGCGCTGGTGTGGTGGTACGTGGCCTCCAGAGACCGCGCGAGCCCCAAGGCGCCCCAGCTGCGGGAGCGGTTGCCCGCAGCGGCAGCCCAGGCCGGGGTGTCGGAGGCGCCGGTCGCCTCCTTGGCCTGGGACTCCTCCGCGGCGGCGACCGTGTGCAGTCGCATGCCCGCCACCCTCGCCTCGAGCGAGGCCTGCAGCTTGACCACCGTGGCCAGGCCCCTCTCGTTCACCGCGTCGAGAGGCAACCACCCCGTCACCTCGCCGCGATCGTCGGCACGCGTCGCAACATCGAGCACCGTGTGCACGGACTGCAGCACCCGCTCCATCGCCGTGCTGTCCGGCTCCGCCCGCAGCGCAGCGCAGAGGGCGTCAAGGAGGTCATTCACGGCATGAGGTGACCGCAGTGGAGCGTCGATAGCAAGGCCGTCGGTGCCTCCCGGGGCCATGCCGCCGCGCTCGAGCTCACGCCTCGTCGTCATGGTCAGAGCATAGCGCGCACTGACTACAATCGCAAGGATGTTCGACAAACGTCACACCGGCGGACGGGCCTGGATAGCTTCGCGTTGGCCCCCTGCGAGGGTGTCGGTGGCGATTCGACGGACGATCGATCCACTACTCGATCACCGCGGGGGCTGCGGGCCGCACCAGGTGGACAGCGCCTCCTCCAGGCCGGCGGTCGATCCCGTGCCGACCCAGGCGACGTGGCCATCGGGTCGGACGAGCACTGCGCCAGGTGCAGGGACGTCCCCGATGACCGGCAGCTCCCACCCCCCGTCGTACTGCGCCTCGACGTGATCGACCCGGTCGGTCCACGGGGCGACGACGCCGCCCAGACCTGCCCCCAGACCTGCCCCCAGGTCGAGCAGCACCGGCCGTGCGGCGTGCAGCAGCTCGAAGACCCGTCGCGGCCCCTCGGTGGTCACGACGTCGAGGTCGGGCACCCGTCGCCCGAGCAATGGGTGGCCTTCCCCGAGGTCGTAGGCGACGTCCAGGCCCGAGAGCAGCCCCGCGAGGCGCATGCGCGGCCCCTCGAAGGCCGTCAGCTCCGCGATGGTGCTGCGCAGCGCGTCGGTGCGCACGTCACCGCGCTGGAGCCGAGCCTGGGTCGTGACGTTGGCCAGCACGCGCGCGGTCGCCGGGTGCCGCTCGGCCTGGTAGCTGTCCAGGAGGTCGGCGGGGGAGCCGTCGCGCACGACCCGCCCGAGCTTCCACCCGAGGTTGACCGCGTCCTGCAAGCCGAGCCCGAGGCCCTGACCGCCGGTGGGCGGATGGGTGTGGGCGGCGTCCCCCGCGACCAGCACGCGGCCCTCTCGATAGGAGGTGGCGTGCCGGGTGGCGTCGGTGAAGCGCGAGATCCATCGCGGGTCGCGCACGCCGAAGTCCGAGCCGTACGCCGCGGACAGCGCAGCACGCAGCTCCTCCAGCGACGCCTCCGGCGCGGTGGTGAGGACAGGCTCGGTGACGATGATCGCCACCACCCCGTCGGCGACCGGTTGCAGGGCGTGCAGCCCGAGGTCGGTGAGCCGGATCCCGCCGGGCGGGTCCTCGGTCATCGTGGCCTCGGCGATCAGCAGGCTGCGGGTCGGCTCCGCGCCGGTGCTCTCGATGCCGGCAGCCCGCCGGATGGTGCTGCGCCCACCATCGGCGCCGACGACGTACGACGCGCGCAGCGTCTCGCCGGAGCTGGTGGTGAGGTCGACCCCGGTCTCGTCCTGGTGCAGGCCGACGACGTCGACCCCACGCCGCATCGTCACGCCGAGCTCGTCGACCCAGCCACGCAGGATCCGTTCGACGTGCACCTGCTCGAGACCGAGCGTGTAGGGATGGCGAGAGGGAAACCCGTCGAGCGGCAGCGGGGTGGGGCCGAAGCTGAGCGCTTGCACCACCTGCCCCTCGGTGAGGAAGCGGTCGGCGATGCCGCGTTGGTCGAGGATCTCGATGGTCCGCGCATGGAAGCCCCGGGCCCTCGTGCCGACGAGCTCGTCGCTCGTACGACGCTCGAGGACCATCGGGTCGAGCCCGGCCAACGCCAGCTCGCCGGCCAGCATCAGGCCGCTCGGTCCGCCTCCGACGACGATCACCTCGGTCATGCCCCACCCCTCGCTCGACTCGGTGCGGTCGAGAAGTCTGGGTCACGACCCGGGTCTTGCGGCAAGCCCCGGTCGCGGCTATACCTTGGAAGTGGCAGGGAGTCCCCGGACTCCGTGCCACTGCTGTTTTGGACGGAGTGCACCTGCACGAGGCCCGTGACGACGACGGCGACGGCGACCCGCAGACCGGGCCGATCGTCATCGACGCGAGCAGCCTGCTCAACGCGCACCTGGGCCGGGTCGGCCGCCTCGATGCTCCGGGCCGGCTCGCCCGGCCCTTCGTGTGCCTGCCGAGGCACCGGGAGGGCTCAGCGGGGGTGGGCCGACCCGCCGCGCGGGGCTAGGTTGGTCCGGTCACGTCGCGTGCCCCGCGGTCGTCGCGGACCAGGCTCGCGCGACGGTGAGGAGGCCCCGATGGCCGTGAGACTGAACCACACGATCGTCTACTGCCGCGACCAGGACGCCTCGGCGTCCCTCCTGTGCGAGCTCCTGGGGCTTGCCGCGCCGACGCACTACGGGCCCTTCTCGGTGGTGCAGGTGGCCAACGAGGTCTCGCTCGACTTCCTCGAGGGCGCCGCGGTCCATCCCCAGCACTACGCCTTCCTGGTCGAGGAGGAGGAGTTCGACCAGATCCATCAGCGCATCCTCGACCGCGCGATCTCGTACTGGGCCGACCCCGGACAGACCCGAGCCCAGCAGATCAACACCAACGACGGCGGTCGCGGGCTGTACTGGTCGGACCCCGACGGGCACGTGCTGGAGATCCTCACCGTCCCCTACGGCGGCTGGCCGGTGGCAGACGGTTTCGCGCGTTGAGTCTGCGCTGAGATCGGTTCACCAGCTGGTGCCGGTTTCGTGCCTGCGTGCCCATCTCATACCCTGGAGAGGCCCGGCAGGCGCTCGGCGGCGGAAGAGGCATTGTCCCCGCGGTCGTGATGAGCGATTCGCGCATCGTCGCGTCGCCACTCAGGCGCAGCCGGGCGCCGTCAGGAAGTCGGCCGCCGTGTCAGGACTGGCGGCGGTCGGTCAGGGCGTCGGGGCGTTGTCGATTCGCCTCCGGCGCAGGCTCCGATGAGGAAAGAGTTGTTGGTTGGCCAGGAGACGTGGCGATCGATCCGGAGCAAGCGACCGTTCCCGGGTCCGCTCGCGGCAACGTCAGGACGATGACGGGCTGATCCCGGTGCTCGCGAGGGCAGTCCGGGAGGTCGAGACCGCGATCGAGCGACGGCAGCTGACCGCGGGTCAGCGTGCCCGGCTCCAGGCCGTCGCGCTGCTCGTCCGTGAGGAGCGCGCTCGTATCCAGGGTGACTCGTCGGTCCCCGAGGCACGCGCGACCATGCTTCGCAAGCGTCTGGACGGCGTGGCCACGATCCTGGCTCAGGTCGTGGCGCGCGAGCCCTCGTTGTTCGCCGTGCTCGACGGGGAGGTCGAAGACACCACTCGCCGCCTGATGCGCGAGATGCGGCTTGCGGCGGGAATCGCTCCCGCTCCGGACGAGGACGTCGCCAGTCCTGCGGCGGCGACTCCCTCACCCAGCGAGAGGAAAGCGCCGGCGCCACCGTCTGTGCGTGCGGCTCAGCTGGCCAACCCGTTCCTGGCTCCCGACTTCTCGCGGGCGAGCGCCAAGGTGCAGGGTCATCTGGCCGGCTGGGAGCTGATCGGGCCCGTTCTGAACGCGTTCGAGCATCCTGCTCCGGGGGCCTCGGCCTGCATGGCGCTTCCGGAGCCGCCGAAGGCGGCGACGCCCAGGGCCATGGACCTCATGCCGCATCAGGCGCGGCTGCTGGCGGCTGTGTCAGCGGGCCACCGGACGTTCCTCCTGGCCGACGAGCCCGGGCTCGGCAAGACCGCGCAGGCACTGCTGGCCGCGCAGGTCGCAGGGGCCTACCCACTGCTGGCCGTCGTCCCCAACGTGGTGAAGACCAACTGGGCGCGTGAGGCGCAGCTGTGGACTCCTGGTCGGTCGGTGACCGTGATCCACGGCGACGGCGAGACGGTCGACGGGTTCGCCGACATCGTGGTGGTCAACTACGAGGTGCTCGACCGACATGTCGACTGGATCGGGGACCACGGGTTCCGTGGCATGGTCGTCGACGAGGCGCACTACATCAAGAACAAGAAGTCGCAGCGGTCCCAGCACGTCATCGAGGTCTCCGAGCGGATCCGGAAGCGGGTCACCCGCCCGTTGTTGATGGCGCTGACCGGGACCCCGCTGATCAACGACATCGACGATTTCCGAGCGATCTGGCAGTTCCTCGGCTGGATCGAGGAACGCCGACCCGGGGACGCGTTGACGGCGGCACTCGAACAGACGGGCATGACGCCCGCCGACCATGGGTTCTACCCGGCCGCACGGGCCGCGGTCGTCGATCTCGGCATCGTCCGTCGGCGCAAGGTCGATGTTGCCGCCGACATCCCAGCGCGTCGGATCGTCGACCTGCCAGTGGAGCTCGAGGGGGCCACCGGCCGCTCGATCAGCCAGGCCGAGAGGCAGCTCGCCCAACGCCTGGTCGGTCGCTACCAGGCGGCGCTGGAGCATCGACGCGCCGGCGGGGTCACCGAGGGAATCGACCACGCGCTGGTACGCCTCGTGGCCGAACGCGAGGTGGCCGATGGGGGCGATGAAGAAACCAAGGACAACGTCTTCACGATGGTGCGCAGGATCGGGCAGGCCAAGGCGGAGCTCGCCGCCGACTACGCCGCTCAGCTCGCGCGCAGTGCCGGCAAGGTCGTGTTCTTCGCCAAGCACCTCGACGTGATGGACACCGCCTCGGAGACCTTCGCCAAGCGCGGCATCGGCCATACCTCGATCCGCGGCGACCAGACCTCGACGGCTCGCCAGAAGGCCATCGATGCGTTCGTCAACGATCCCGACGTCGCGATCATCGTCTGCTCGCTGACTGCTGCCGGCGTGGGGATCAACCTCCAGGTCGCCTCGAACGTCGTGCTCGCAGAACTCTCCTGGACCAACGCCGAGCAGACCCAGGCGATCGACCGGGTGCACCGCATCGGCCAGACCGAGCCAGTCACGGCCTGGCGGATCATTGCCGCGCAGACCATCGACGCGAAGATCGCCGAGCTGATCGACGCCAAGGCCGGGCTCGCCGACCGGGCGCTCGACGGATCGGACGAGGAGGCCGTCTCCTCGGCCGACATCCAGGTCGATGCGTTGGTGGCGTTGCTGACCAACGCCCTTGCCGAGCAGCCGACGCCTCCTGAGGCGACCTGACCAGGGCCCTGCTGCGCTTCGCATCGCGGCAGACTGACGCAGCCGCCTTGGTGGCGGAGGAGCGGAGTCCATTCGCCGCGGGCGAGACTCCGGGGCTGGTCGTCACGAAATCGGCGTGCACGGCGAATCTTGCGCATACAGTGACGCCGTCGCATCCACGTACCGAGGGGAACTCGCATGACTGACTCGCGCACGCCATCGGAATCCTCGGACCTGTCGACCCAGTCGGCGCAGACCCAAGGCACCCAATCTCCGGAAGTCCAGCCAGTGCGCTCCGCACCTGACGGCGAAACGCTGCAGGCGTACGGCGCCCCGACGGGATCGGCAGCAGTCGGCCAGGTGCGCAGCACCGGCACGTGCATCCTGCTGACGATCGTCACCCTGGGCTTCTACACGTGGTACTGGTACTACAAGACCCACGAGGAGATGAAGCAGCACACAGGGCAAGGGGTCGGCGGCGGGATAGCACTGCTACTGGCGATCTTCATCGGCATCGCGATGCCGTTCATCAGCTCGAGCGAGGTGGGCAACCTCTATGCCCGGCGAGGTCAGGCCAAGCCGGTCAGTGCCGTGACCGGACTGTGGTTCCTGCTTCTGGGTTGGTTCTTCCTCGTCGGCGCCATCGTGTGGTTCGTGAAGACCAATGGCGCACTCAACAGCTACTGGCGTTCGCTCGGCGCCCGCTGAGCAGAGCACAGCACCCCACGTCGACCGGCTGGTCACGCGGGGCGTTCTCGGTCGAGCTGTTGCAGCCTCCAAGCCCGGACAAGCGTTGACCTGGGTAGTGCCGGTGTTCCGCAGCTGTGGCGCCGGGTGGGGCACGGAATGACGGGTTGACCTGCGGGAACGCGTGTTTCGCCGGTGATAGGTTGGCACCCGTGCCCCACCTATTTGTCAACCGACCGAGAGCGCACGGTCTGGCCGGCGGCCGGGACTCGGGTGGGCGCCACAACCTGACGTGGGAGACCGCCAACACCGCGGTCTACCTCGTCGGTGGGGTGATGTTCATCTGGGGCAGCGTGCTGTTCTTCCCGAAGCCCGAGAGCGTGTCCGACCGCGGGGCCTGGGTCTTCTTCGTCGCATCCCTGATGTACATAGCGGTCACGGCCCATGACCTGCTCGAAGTGGTCCGCTACCGGGCAACGCTCCAGCGAAGGCTCACCATCTGGGACCGTTACGAGGCATGGGCCGCGCTCAGCTACCTGGTGGGCAGCGTCCTGTTCGCCGCCGGCAGCGTCTTCTTCCTCACTGCAGTCGGGTGGTACGCGGCCGGCTCCTGGACCTTCATCATCGGCGGCCTGCTGTTCGTCTTCGGGGCGGTGATCAACGTTCTCGAAGTCGTGCGGGCACCGGACATGCGCACCCTGCAACTCATGAACCTCACGGCCATCACCTTCGTCACGGGGTCGTTGCTGTTCGTGGTCGCATCCGTCCCGTACCTGTTCACCCTGAAGAGCGCCGCCGATCAACGCACTGTCGATGCCTTCCTCGCCGGTCAGTACGTCATCGGCAGCGTGCTGTTCCTGCTCGGCGGCTTGTTCAACTACCGCCGCGCCCGCATCGTCGCCCTGCGCGAGGGCGGGGGGCAACCGGCGGTGCCAGCCAGCGACGGGGGGAGCTGAGCGCCGATACCGGCCGCATGCAGCCCGACTTGGTGGCCCCGGCGCGGATCGCGTGCTCGCCCGTGCGCGCGGTAGTTTCGAGTCATGAGGCTCGGAGTGCACCTGGTGACCTACGACTTCGAGGGCGGACCGCCGGCGATCGCGCCGATGTTGGCGGCGACCGGCACAGCGGTCGACGAGTGCGGCATCGACAACCTCTCTGTCATGGACCACTACTGGCAGATGGAGATGGTCGGTGGGCCTGACCTGAACATGCTGGAGGGCTACACAGCCCTCGGCTTCTTGGCAGCCCACACCAGGTCTGCCCAACTGCAGCTACTGGTCACCGGGACGACGTACCGCCACCCTGGGTTGCTCGCGAAGATCATCACGACTCTCGACGTGCTTTCCGGCGGGCGCGCACTGCTGGGGATCGGCGCTGCTTGGTACGAGGAGGAGGCGGTCGGACTCGGCGTACCGTTCCCGTCCACGAAGGAGCGGTTCGAACGTCTGGAGGAGACCCTCCAGATCGTGCGCCAGATGTGGAGCGAGGACGAAGGCCCGTTTGAGGGCACGCACTATCAGCTCGGCCGTACTCTGAATCGTCCGCAACCGATTCACACGCCGCCGATCATGATCGGCGGCATGGGCGAGAAGAAGACCCTTCGGTTCGTGGCGAAGTACGCCGATGCGTGCAACCTCTTCGCCAATCCGGCAGATGCTTCCGGGACGGCCCACAAGCTGGAGGTCCTCCGCGAGCACTGCCAGGACGAAGGCACCTCCTACGACCGTCTGCGCAAGACGATCACGTGCATGGCGCCAGCCGATCCTGCAGCGGACGGTGCTGCTTTCGTTGAGCAGATGAGGGCCTTCGCTGACCTCGGCATCGACGAGGTCCACGTGATGCCGCCGAGCAATGATCCAGCCGCGTTCGTTCGGGCGCTGGGTGAGCACGTGGTGCCTGGGCTCTCCGAGCTCTAGTGTGAGCGCTGCTCGGGATCTCCTCGCTCAGGCCGGGATGACGTCCGCGAAGACGAACCCGTCCCGCTCGACGATCTCGCCGACGGTTACGTCCAGCGGGTAGGAGAACCCAGGCCCATCCACCACGAACGTGTGGAACTCGCCGTTCTCCCCGCACGGGTCGCAGCCGTCCGGGAGCTCCTTGAGCAGGTCCGCATCGAACCACCGACCCGCAAGCTCCGGCGGCACCTGGGAGGGGTCGACGCACGTGAGGACTGCTCGCACTCCTGCATGGAGCATCTCCTGGGCGAGCAGCTTCGTCGGTCGTTGCCACAACGGAAAGGCAGGCGCCAGGCCCGTGCCAGCCAGGCGCTCTTCCCGATAGGCGCGGATGTCTGGCAGGAAGAGGTCACCGAACACCATGCGCTCGACGCCGGCGTCGACCGCGGTGCTGACCGCCTCGCTCATGCGCTGCTCGTACACCTCGTTGGGGCACGGCCACGGCAACTCCACGACGTGCAACGGCAAGCGCAGCGAGGCTGCCTGGGCCTCCAACAACTCGCGGCGGACAGCGTGCATCGCCACCCGGTCCGCGGTCGAGTTGAGCGTCGTCAGGAGCCCGACGACCTCGACGTCGCCGCCAGTGCGCACAGCATTCAGGGCGAACGCGCTGTCCTTGCCGCTCGACCAACTCATCCACGCGCGAACGCGATCGCCTGTCACTGCGCCTGGTCCTCGACGTGCGGGCAGTGCCGACAGCCCCGCTCACAGCAGAAGTGCATGATCACAGCCTGGTTGGCGCTGCGCTGCGGCACTGTCGGGTTGCGCGTGAACAGTCCCATGGAGCACCCCTTGCATCGGCGAGTCCAACCCCACGATTCTCCCAGAACCAGCTGCAGCATCGCGCCGCGCCACCGCAGTCGGAGGCACCCTCTCCGGTGGGCACGCGCGTTTCCGCAGGGGGATTCCCCGCCGGCGCCCAGCACCTCCCAGCGGCTGCTCCGGACCCGTAGCATGGGCGGGACTGAGCGACCTCGGTCGCGGGCAGGGGTCCCGATGCAGGCTGTCATCCAGGACAGGTACGGTCCGCCGGACGTCGTCCGGTTGGGCGAGCTCCCGGAGCCCGTCCCCGCCGACGACGAGGTTCTGCTGCGGGTGCGTGCGGTCTCCTTGAACGGCTCGGACCGTGAGAACTTGGCGGGCCGTCCGGCGTACGCACGGTGGTCCAACGGCCTGCGCCGACCGCGGCGCCCGGTGCCCGGATCCGACGTCGCGGGCGTCGTCGCCGCGGTCGGCAGCGCGGTCACGGAGTACGCCGTGGGAGACGAGCTGTTCGGCGAGCTGACCGGATACCGGGGCGGGCTTGCCGAACTCGTCTGCACCCGACCCACGCTGTTGGCCCGCAAGCCCGACGGGCTGTCGTTCGTGGAGGCCTCGACGATCCCGCAGGCGGGCGGCATCGCGCGCAGGGTGACCGCCGGTGTCCGGCCGGGAGATCGGGTTCTGGTCAACGGCGCGGGTGGCGCCGGCGGTGTGTTCGTGGTCGCACTGGCCAAGCATGCCGGCGCCGAGGTGACGGCGGTCGACCGAGCCGACAAGGCCGACTTCCTGCGCGAGATCGGGGCCGACCGCACGATCGACTTCGCCACCGAGGACTGGGCTGAGCAGCGCGACAGCTTCGACCTGATCGTGGATCTCGTGGCCAGTCGCTCGCCGCTGCGCGTGCACCGCGCCCTGCGGCGTGGCGGGCGCTACGCGATGGTGGGCGGCCTGGCCCGGATCCTGCTGGGCACAGCCGTCGCCGGCCCGCTGGTCGGACGGGCCACCGGAAAGAGGGTCGGCGTGCTGGTCGTTTCCCAGTCGCGAACCGAGCTCGAAGCGGTGACCGCCCTTGTCGTCAAGGGCGCCGTCACGCCGCGGATCGACCAGGTGTACCCACTGCACGATGCCCCCGCAGCTTTCGCCCGACTCGCCGCCGGCGAAAGCCGGGGCAAGCTGGTGCTGAACGTGTCCGACGGCTGACTGTCGCTGGCGGGTGCGCTCCAGATGCTTCGGGAACCGAATGCCTGCCAAGCCGCACTGGTTGACCACTTGGCACTCCGTGCACGCCCGTTGCCCGGGTACACCTAGGTACCGACGTGGCATCCAGACCTCCTGTCGCCGTTGGGCAGGCAGAGCACCGGCGAGACGAGCAGCGCGACGGGCACCTCAGGGCTCCAGCACGACCTTGCCGGTGCTGCGGCGAGCCTCGATGTGCTCGTGGGCCCGGACCGCGTCGGCCAGGGGGTACGAGGAGTCGACGTGCGGACGCACCCAACCGGCCCCGACGCCGTCGAGCACCTGTCCCATCCAGGGGCGCAGCCTGTCGACCTCGTCCCACATGTGCCCGAGGTTGACGCCGAAGGCGCCCTGGTTGGCGTTCATGAGCGCCACCGGGTGGAACAGAGGCATCAGCGCCGCGGTCCTGGCCAGCTGGAGCTTTCCGCGCAGGCCCTGGTTGTTGGAGGCGGCGGAGACGCCGTACATCCCGAGCCGGCCGGTGGAGCCCAGCACGCTGCGGGACCGGCGGAAGCTCTCTCCGCCGAGCGGGTCGATCACCAGCTCTACGCCCCGGTCGTCGGTGAGGGCGCGGACCTCGCGGGTCCAGTCACCGCTGCGGTAGTCGACGGCGTGGTCCAGGCCGCGAGCCGTGAGGAAGTCGTGCTTGCCCGCGCTGGCCGTGCCGATGGTGTGCGCCCCCACGTGGCGGGCGATGTCGAGAGCAGCAAGGCCGACCCCGGACCCAGCGTTCTGGATGAGCACGGTGTCGCCCTCGCGGAGGCCGCCCTGCACCACCAGGAGCTGCCAGGCGGTGAGGTAGGCGACCGGGATCGACGCCGCCTCCGCGTGGCTCAGCACCTCCGGCTTGGCGAAGACCTGGGCGGCCGGGACGTTCAGCGCGCTGCTGTAGCCGCCGAAACGGGTCAGCGCGAGGACGTCCTGCCCGACCAGTGACTCCTCGACCCCCGCTCCCACCGCACGCACCGTGCCCGAGACCTCGTAGCCGACCACCAGCGGCAGCGGCGGCGCGTCGGGGTAGAGGCCTTGACGGGCGAGGATGTCGGCGAAGTTGATCCCGGCGGCGATCACCTCGACCTGCGCCTGACCAGGTGCGGGTGGGTCCAGCCGAGACCTCTGGAGCCTCAGCCGATCCGGGGCGCCTGCGCGGGTGATGACGATTTGTCGAACGTCCATCCGTGCATTGTCGCCCCGGTCTCAGGATCGTTGCGGGGCTCCTCGTTGAGAGCGGGCTGTTCGTGCCCGTCCATAGGACCGGCTTCCTGCGGAGCCGGCTTCACGGACGGGGCCGACCGCTGGTCGGTGTGTCAGGTCACCTCGTCCGGCAGGCGGCGAAGTGACGCGCCCTGACGGGTTGGCAGTGACCAGTAGCGTGCTGCCGTGGGAGTGGCTCGATCCGCAACAGCTGGAGAGGTCGGTGGCGCATGACGTCGGCGGTCTTCGATCTCGGTGGCGTCGTCGTCTCGTGGGATCCTGTGAGGGCTGTCGCCGCGGTCGTCGGACGGGAACGAGCCGAGCGCTTCGTCCATGGCAGCGACTTCGACTTCGCCGCGTGGAACCACTCCTTGGACGCGGGGCGGCCCTGGGCCGCTGCTGAGGCGGAGGCGAGGGCCAGCCATCCGGAGTTCAGCGAGGAGATCGGCGCGTATCGCGCCAACTTCCCTCTGTCGCTGCCGGGGTTGGTCTCCGGGACCGCCGAGATCCTGTGGGACCTCCATGACCGGGGCGTCCGGCTGGTCGCTCTGACGAACTTCTCTGCCGAGACCTTCGCCCACATGCCCGAGCTCTTCCCCGAGATCGTCAGTCTCTTCGACGACGTCGTCGTCTCCGGGGCCGAAGGTGTGGCCAAGCCCGACCCCCAGATCTTCCGGATCCTCGCATGTCGTCTGGGGCACCCGATCGACGGCGTCTTCTACGTCGACGACAGTCTCCGTAACGTCGAAGCGGCTCGCGACGTCGGCATGGACGCGGTCCACTTCAGCGACTCCGCCAGTCTCCGCACGAAGCTCCAGGAGCGCGGCCTCCTCGGCTGACTGTCTCTCCCCCCATCAGCAGCGACGTGACGCACCTACTGGCTTGCGTCCCCCCAGCGTGAGGAAGTCTTCGCATCGGTCGCAAGCAACATCAGCACGTTCGTCGACCCCAGCAAGCCCAACCACGTCGGTCTCAGCATGGACGTGGCCGACATGACGGCGTTCGAGGCCGTGATGCAGAGCGAGCGGAAGCGGCTGCGGTCGGCCCAGCTAAGGGCGGACCGCTACCCACAGCTCCTCGGCCGGCCACCTGTTGGCCCACTCCCGGGACACGATCTCGTAGAACGGGTGGTCGAAGCCGTCTTCCGGCGCGTAGATCTCGTGCATCGCCTCGATGATGAAACCGGCACTGCGCAGTTGCCGCACCCACTCACCGTGCGAGGGATGGAACTCGATGCCGCCGCCTGGCCATTGCAGTCGGCGGGCGCCCCGCTGACCGCGAAGCAGCCGGTCTCCGGCAACCCCGCCTTCGGCCGGGACACACAGCGTCGAGAGATGGCTGTTGGTCAAGAAGACCAGGCGTCCGCCCGGTCGCAAGAGCCTGGCGGCCTCGGGCAACCAACGTTCGGGGTCGCACCAGGCAGCCGCACCGTGCTCGCTCACCACGAGGTCGAAGAGCCCACTGGCCAGCGGGACCTGCTCGGCATCCGCGTGGACCAGAGGGAAGGTGGGCCCGAGCCGGGCCTGGAGGTGCCGCGCGGTTGCGAGCTGCTCACCGGAGAAATCCAGGGCGACCGGGCGGGCGCCTGCGCGCGCGAGCCAGGCCGCGAAGTATGCCGTTCCGCAGGCGAGGTCCAGGACGTCCATGCCCTGAACGTCGCCTAGGACGCCGAGTTCCCGCTCGGGCACGGCGAACAGGCCCCACACCACCTCCGGCATGTTCCACATGCTTTCGGCCGCATCGTTGGTGAAGCGCTGGTTGACGATCGCCCAGAGCTCCCGGTTCACGGCGATCTCTGCGGCTCGGCCTTCGGACACATGGAGAGTCTCCCCGAAAGTGGGCGGTGGCATCGAGTGCGGCACCGACCGTGCCGCGCTGAGGACGACGCGTTACCCACGAGAGCATGCCCATCAACGACGAGCGCCGCTACCGCGTCCTCCCGAGCCCGGGGTCGCAGTTCTCGAACAGCTCCGCTCGACGGCGATGAGCCGTTCGCCTCGGTCGGGGCGCGCGGAGGCCTCGGCTTCGCCGACGTGCCCACCTGCTGAGGCCACACCAGGTGCCCGCCAGCGGGTCACCAGCCGAGCTCTATCTCCAGCTCGTTCTCATCGCCGAGCTCAACCTCCACCTTGAAGTCGACCTCGTCGGGCACACGCACAGTGATCCGCAGACCATCACGGTCGAACTCGACGACGTTGTTCTTGGCCAGGGCGTCAGCCAGCTCGTGCAGTCGAGCAGCCGCTTCCTCGCGCCGTAACCGCTTGGACTCATCGATCTTGACCAGGTCCATCGCTCGCCTCCTCCATCGGGCTTCACGGCACCGTATCCACGCACCTGCGCGCCGCGAGTCACCCGCGGCGAGTGAGGCGGACGCCGGACGACGACGCTGATGAACGTGTCGATCTCCGCGGTCGTCACGGACTTGGACACCACGGCGAGCGGAGTGCAGTCGGCGATTGCGCTCGAAGCGCTGGTCTCTGCGGCGTTCATCCTGATCAACAGCAAGGTCGGCGACCTGATCGGCCGCAAGCGCGCATACGTGGGTGGGATCCTGGCGTACGCCCTCGGGGCGCTCGCCATGACTCTGGCCCAGGGCCTGACGGCCATTGTCATCTTGTGGGCGGTCATCGGCGGTCATCGGCGGCCTGGGCGCGGCGCTCCTCCTAAAAACACGCTCGCCCCCGGAGGAGGAGGTCCTGGCGATCAACGACGCCTCCCGGAACCGTTCCCTCCGGGTGGCGCTCCTGGTGCCCCTGCTCGCGGGCCTGCTCGGACTCGGGAACGCCGCGCGGAAGGACGCACCAGCTCTGTTCATGCTGAGGAGAGTCACGCCTGACCGGATTCTGAGGTGCGATGCGCAGGAAGTCCGAGCAGGCCATCGACATCGGCTGGCGAGCGGGCCTCGAGGACATCTGCAAGCGTCACGCCCGGAGCGATCTCGTCGTAGACCGACAGCCGAGCCAGCCTGACGCCCGGGTGCATGGCGTAGGCATCCTTCATCGCGTCGTAGAGCGCGCGTTGCTTCCACAGGGGGATTACGACCAACACCACCGGAGGTTCGCCGAGACGGGATGGCGCGGTATATTCAGTCAGGTGACTGAACCAGGATCCGAACCGCTCGTCGACGTGGTGGTGAGCGAGGTCATCCGTCGTCCCCTCGACGTGGTGGCCGACTACACCAGCGACCCCTCGCACGCGCCGGAGTGGTACGCGAACATCTCCGAGGTCGAGTGGAAGACCGAGCCCCCTGTGCACATCGGGAGTGAGGCGGCGTTCGTCGCGCACTTCCTGGGGCGCGAGCTGCGCTATACATACGTCGTCGTCGAGCACACGCCGGAGTCGCTGGTGATGAGGACGGCGCAGGAGCCATTCCCGATGGAGACCAGCTACCGCTACGAGTCGCTGCCCGACGGCGCCACCCGCGTGACACTGCGCAACCGCGGCACCCCGAGCGGGTTCTCCCGTGTCGCGGCTCCGCTGATGAGCATGGCGATGCGACGGGCCACGACCAAGGACCTCCGCGCCCTCAAGCGGGTCCTCGAGCATGGCTAGCGCCCGGCTCGAGGTGCTCCTCGACGAGGCCGAGGCCGAGTTCGCCGACGCCGGGTTCGAGCACGGGTCGCTCCGCAAGATCATGCGCGAGGCAGGGGCCGACCCGGGTGCCGTCCACTACCACTTCGGCGGGCGGGAGGCGCTCGCCGCTGCGGTGCTCGACCGTCTCCTGGCGCCGCTGAACGCCCGGCGGCTCGAGCTGCTCGACGGTGCGGTCGCCACGGGCCGGCCCGACGTGTCGGTGCTGGTCGAGGCGCTGGTCCGTCCGGACGTCGAAGCGGCCCACGCGCTGCAGGCCCGATCACCAGGCCGGGCGCGACTGATCGGCGCGATCTACACCCGGCCCAGCGACTTCGTCGCCGCCGCGGTGTCGCGCCACTTCGCGCCCGCGGCCGAGGCGTTCCGCCCGCACCTCGAAATCGCGTTGCCCCACCTCGGCTTCGAGGAGATCGCCTGGCGGATCCGCTGGTGCGTCTTCGGGCCCGTCGGCGGCCTGCTGGTGGAGGCGGCCACGGTCGACCATGACCCGGCGGAGCTCCTCGAGCGGCTCGTACGACCCCTGGCCGCAGCCCTCGCTGCATGATGGGCGAAGCCGCGACGGCGTTGCTGATGCGGCCGACCCGCGCCGCCGTGTGAGAATCGCCGCGACCGCGTGGAGAGACGGTCGGCAAGGGAGTCCTGCAGTGGGCATCGGCGGAGTCGAGGGACTGTCGCTCCGCGTCAAGGTCGCAGTCGCGCTGGCGCTGGCGATCGTGCTGAGCGGCATCGCCGCGGTGGTCGTCGTCATCGGCGGCGACCCGGTCGAGGCAGCAAAGCCCGGCGCGGTGGAGCCCGGTCACGACACCGTCATCCGGTCCGAGGACGGCGACGTCATGGTGACCATCCCCGGTGGCTCCGTCACGGAGTCCGGGACGCTCACGATCAAGCCGGTGAGGCGCCACTCCCACGACGGGTGGGCCGTCGTGCTGGAGGGTGCCGAGTTCGTCGGTGACGCCACCATCGCCTTCCGTGGCCTCGACCTGGAGCCTGGTGAGCCCACACCGCTGGTCCGGTGGAGCCGTGGTCCGGGGAGCCGGCTGCGCGTGGCCGACCAGGTCTCGGTCGAGGACGGCGACGTCGTGGTGACCACCAGGCACTTCTCCACCTGGTACGTCGAGACCTGGGGCGACCTGCGGGACGCGGCGACGCGCTGGTCGGGCAACGAGCTCCGTGACAGGTTCGAGGACCTAGACGGGCCCGAGCAGCCCACGCCTCGCTGCTCGGCGCAGGACGAGGCGCGCGAGGCGGGCTACGAGGTGACCGGCGACAGCGATCAGTGGGTGGCCTGGTGCCTGGGCCTCGAGGGCGACGCCCCCGTGCTGCGGGTGGTCAACGGGCGTGGCTACGCAGTGGCGGCGGAGTACACCGCGGGCCTCGACGTCGTCAGGAGCGACCGCGGCCCCCTCGCCGACATCCTCGCCGGGCTCGTGACGCCGCCCCCGACCCGCAAGCGCGACGGCGTCACGCTGGCGCCGGCCGGGACCCAGGTCGACTTCGGCGTCGAGCGCGACGAGCCACGCATGGGCGTGATGGTCCGGCCCGACCCCGGGGCCTACCTGGTCAGCACGCTGGACGTCGCCGTCGAGACGGCTTCGACGGTGATGCGACGGGTCGGGGTGCGCGGCGCTACCCGAAGGCTGCTGGCGGCCCTCGACGGGCAGCAGTGCCTGACCTCGTTCACCGACCTCGCGGCGACCGAGCTCGACACGCCACAGCAGGTGCAGCGCTTCCTCTCCCGGGCGCTGCGCAGCTCCTACGCCTGCGTCGCCGAGGCCGCGGATGAGGTGCAGCTCGGCGCCCTCGAGGAGACCGTGGCCACCCCCGTGTCGTGGCTGCTCTCCGAGATCGGGGCCGGGGCCGAGGCCGTCGTGGCCCACGCGGACGTCGCGCCGGACGCCGAGGGCCACCGGATCACCATCGAGCACGAGATCGCGCCACCGATCACCGAGAAGTCGGTGGAGAGCCTGCTGATCCCCGCGGGCACCTGCGGCACCGGCTCGATCGGCTGGGACCAGCGCGAGCCGATCCAGCTGCACCACGGCCTGGGTCAGAGCTTCGATCGCGACGGGCACGGCGCCGGCGTCCTGCAGACGGCGCTCGTGGGTGCCGCCGACGTGACCGGCGACGGGGTCGATGAGGCCGTGGTCTCGCTGAAGTGCACCGGCAGCCCGAGTAAGCTCTGCTGCGCGGGGCGGACCTCCAGCCTGGACTTCATCGCCGTGCTCGACCTGACCGGGGACCGGCCCCGACGCGTCGGCGACACCATCACCCCGACCGAGCCGACCGACCGCAGCGGCACCGACGAGGTGCGCGCCTTCGACGGGGACGCCGCCACGCTGGACGGCGCGACGGTCGTCACGCAGCAGACCCTGGTCTACCCCGAGCAGGTGAAGCCACGCGACCGCGCGGCGCTCGAGGGAGTGGTGCGCTACCGGCTCCGCGGCGACCGCTGGGTGGCGTCCGAGCGCTGAGCCGAGGGCGGTGCTGGTGGCTCTGGTCAGCGTGACCACTCGTGCACCAGGCTGGCCTGGATGCGACGGGCTCTGCTGTTCCTCGGCTTCGCCTTCACGGTGATGGCCGACCCGGTCTCCTCGGTCACCTACGCGATCGAGGCGACGCTGCGCGGCCTGGACGGCGACCTGGCGAGCCTGCTCCCCACGATGGCGGTGATCGTCGCCATCATCGCGGTGATCTCTGCGACGTACGACGAGCTGGTGCGGCGGTTCCCCGGAGGCGGCGGCGGGCCCGAGGGGGTGGCGTCGGCGTTCGGCGAGGCGTTCGCCTTCGTCCCGCTGGGCGCCCTGCTCGTCGACTTCACCCTCACCGTCGCCGTCAGCTGCGCGGCCGGCGCCTCGGCGCTGATCGCCTACCTCCCCGCCCTGGAGCCGGTGCGGATGCCCATCGGGCTCACGTTGGTCGCGGTGGTCGCGGGGGTGGTGCTGCTCGGCCGGTTCGGGCGGGCCGCATTCGCCACGGCCACGTTGGCCTTCATCGGCCTGTCGGTGGCCCTGATGCTGCTCGCACCGTTCGCGGATCCGGTCGCCTCGACGCAGGCCGGGAGCGGAGCGGCGCCGCTGGTCTCGGGAGCGGCGATGGGGCCGCTGCTGCTGGCGGTGCCGCTCGGGATGGCGCTTGCGACCGGGGTCGAGGCGCCGTCCAACGCGATCGCCCAGCTCTCCGACCTCGATGACCACACCCGCCGACGCTTCGGGCGTTGGACGCTGTGGCTGATGGTCGGGATCGTCGGGCTGCTCACTCTTGGCTTCTCCGTGGTCGCCGTCGTCCTGGGGATCGAGACGCCGCCCGACGACTCGACGCTGCTCGCGGAGGTGGCACGCCGCACCGCGGGAGACGGGGCACTCTTCGCGGCCTTCCAGGGCGTCAGCGCGCTCCTCCTGCTCGCTGCAGCTGCGTCGTCGTACCTCGCGGCCTCCGGCGTGCTCAAGGCCCTGGCCACCCTGGGCCGCGAGGGGGAGGGCCTGGTGCCGGACTTCTTCGGGCGGCTGAACCGCTTCCTGGTGCCGGAGTGGGGCGTGGGCGTGGTGCTCGTGGCGGCGGCAGCCCTGGTCGCGGCGGGCGGTCGGGAGCAGCGGCTGGTCCCGTTCTACGCCGTCGCCGTCTTCGCCAGCTTCCTGGCGGCCACCATCGGGTGCGCCCGGTTGTCCCACCGCGACCGGCGTTGGGTCGCCCTGGCGCTCAACGTCGTCGGTACCGTCCTCGTCGCGGCGATCCTGGCGGTGAACCTCACCCGGCTCGACGGGGTCGTCGCGCTGCTCGCCTCCGCGGTCGTCGCCGGCTACCTCTGGCGGGTGTGGGTCTCGCGCGGGAGGCCCTCAGGTGTCGCGGGCGCCGGGGCGCAGTGAGCGCTGCGGACCTGCCGCGCTGGTCGCCGCCCCGATCACCTCCCGTGCGTCGGCACCAGGGAGGCAGCGAGCACGCCGGCGTCGAAGCCGGGGGCGCGCCCGCCCGCGGGCGGCTGGACGCCCGAGAGGTCCAGCCCGGCGCGGACCAGCACCCACGCGACCACGGAGTTGGAGTTCCACATCTCGCCGAGCCCGAGCTCGTCGCGACCCCAGGTGAGGGCGGGCACCCCGGGCACGACGCCGAGCGCGCGTCGTACGAGGCCCTCGTCGTCGGTGAGACGACGCGCGCCGCCCACGGCGTAGTCGATGTCCGGGATGACTCCGCCCGGCCAGCAGCGCACCTCGTAGCGGAACCACGCCGAGCGGCCCAGCAGGCGCAGGCCGACCGGTCCGGACACCACGGCACCGTGCTGATCCGTGCCGCCGGTGCGGTCCCACGCCGGTCCGACCTCCATGGTCGTGCGGCCCTCCGGCAGCTCGGCGACCAGAGCCGCGTGGTACAGGTCGCAGGCCGCCCGACGCTGTGCTCGCGCCACCACGGCTTCGTAGACCTTGCCGTTGACCCGCACGCAGTGACCGCCCGCACCCAGCGGCAGCCAGTAGAGGTCGAGTCCGGTCATCGCGCTACCTCCGTAGCAGCGGCCGGTACGCGGTCGCGGAGAGCGTGAGCGCCACGGCTGCGGCGAGCGTGAAGCCCACGGCGAGACCCACCGAGGCGCCGGGTGCGTCGGTGACGAGCATGGTCAGACCCATCCCGGCGACCGACGAGGCCAGCAGCGCCGACCAGCCCACGACGGGGGCCACCAGCCGTCGTGCCCAGGGCAGCCCTCGCAGCAGGCCGACGCCGACCGCGACCACGATCGGGACGACGTAGGCCAGGTCCATCAGCTTGACGACCCAGAACGGTCCGGGGTCGGCGAGGTACTCCTCGCTCGCGGGGGTCGCGCGCCAGGCGTCGGCCAGACCAGGGAGGTGGAGACCGACGGTGAGGAAGAGCGCCACCGCGAGCAGGTACCACCCCGTGACACGCTCCAAGGGCGCGCGCGGAGCGGGCGGGCGTCCGCGGGCCAGGCGGGTGCCGGAGAGCACCAGCACCGCGCCGCACGTGGTGACCAGCGCCCAGAACAGCACGAACCAGCGCTCGCTGTTGCCGTCGTACCGAGCGAGGTCTCCGGTGATCGCGAGCTGGGTGTACATGTAGAGCCCATACGATGCAGGAGCCAGTGCCAGCGCGTCTGCCCCGGGGCGGCCGGCCGCGACGAGCCAGGCCGCGACCAGTGCGACCGGGCCGACGAGCACCAGCCCCGCGACGTCGCCGCCGCGCAGCTGGTCGGCGGCCCCCGCCGACACGTGGTAGTCGATCCAACCGAGCGCCAGCGGCCCGAGCAGGGCCGTCGCCATCGCGCCGGTGCCCAGCAGGGCCAGCAGGACGGCCAGCCCGGCGCAGGGGCGCGACGGCGCCGGCTCGACGCCGCTGTGCCGGGTGCTCACCGAGAGCACGGAGACGCCCGACATGTCACACCTCGACCTCACGGTCGGGGCGCTCCGTGGCCGCGTTCGGCCAGCCGAGCCCGGTCGACGTCGGCCCCGCGGGAGTGCCGGGGGTGGGGGAGGCCCCGCCGGGCTCGCCCGGACCCTGGTCCAGCCGGAACGGCGGGTAGGTGTCGGTCATCAGCGCGACGTACGCGGTCACCCGGTAGACCCAGCGGTTCAGCCCGACCAGGAGGTCGAACAACGGCGTGGGGTAGCGACCGGTGAACAGCAGCAGCAGTCCGGCAGCCAGCGTCAGCGCGCCGATCAGCCCGCCGACGGCGAACTGGAAGCCGTCCGAGTCACCGAACTGCCAGGTGCCCGCGAGGACGCCCAGGATGATCAGTTGTGGCAGCGCCAGGAGCCACGACTTGATCAGGACCAGCCCGCGCGAGAGCCGCTCGGGGTAGGCGATGTCGAGGTCGGCCGGGTAGTCGGCGTGCTCGAGGGTGAACGGCGGGTAGCGGTCGGTGCCGAGGGCGCCGGTGGCGTAGAACTGCACCCGCCAGCTCCACCGCAGGATGCCGACGTTGAGGTCGAACATCCGCCGCGGGTAGCGGCCCGTGATCAGGATCGCGACGAACGCGACGACCGTGAGCACCACGAAGACCAGCCACAGCAGCGCCAGCACCAGGTAGTGCGGGATCGCCAGGAACCACTTGACCAGCCAGAGGCCGCGGTTGAGCTGCGGGTCCTTGACCCCGCTCAGCGTCACCGGGGTGTCCGGTCGAGCGGCCGGCTCCTCCGGACGGGATGCGAGCGGTCCAGGCTGGTGCGGCAGACGCGGGCCAGGGGGGCGGGCGCCGTACACGACGAGCAGCGCACCAGCCAGCAGCAGCAGGGTCCCGGCGATGCCGAGGCCCCAGGCGAGTGGGGTGAGCATGCCGAGGCGTCCGGCCACGGCCAGGTCGACGTCCACGCCAGGTGTGCCGTCGGCGTTCATCACCACGGCGGTGTAGGTGCCGGGATCGAGGTCCCAGGTCAGGCTCTGGGTGCCGGGGCCGGTGGCCTGCGCGGTCCAGAAGGTCTGCTCCGTCGGCGCTCCGGCCGTGCCCCCGGACCCGCGCCGGGTCAGGGTGTAGTCGAACGGATCGGCAGTGACGTCACTGATCTCGTCGTACGACGCCGCACCGAGGTAGCGCTCGACGTCGGTGCTCGGGGCGATGCCCACGAAGACCGGTTGGTCGCCGGTCGCCTCGATCCGCACGGTGGCCAGGTTCTGGTCGGCCCACCAGTCGTCAGGCCCGGCCTCGCCGAGCTCGAGCACGGTGCTGGACAGGGCGCTCGTGGAGGTGGTGAACCCCTCGGTGGGTGTGGCGAAGAAGCCGTCGTCGTCGGCCTGGGTTGCCAGCGCCCAGCCGAGGCCCAGGCCGCCGAGCAGGATGGGGAAGCCGAGCACGGCGAGCAGCGCCCCGATGATGAGGGGCACGGGTCGGCTCGAGGGGGGTTCCTTCATCCGTGCCGACGGGGTGGGGGTGGGCGGTGCACTCATGGCAACCGCCTCCTTTCTGGCGCCTGTGGCGCGGTCATGATGGGTCGTCAGTGGTGCGAGGAAGCACCACGTCGGTGAGGTTGGCGACGAACTCCTCCGGCTGCTCGACGAGCGGCCGGTGTCCCGAGGTGTCGAGGACCGTGAGGTCCTTGTCCGGCGCGTCGATCAGCGGGTACCGCTGCTCGACGAGCTGCGCCCGCCCCGGGCTCTCGTGGGCGCCCTGGACGAAGAAGGCCGGGACCTCGAAGTCGGTCGCCGTCCTGCGGAAGTCGACGCCCTGCAGCCGGGGATACAGCGTGGGTGAGCGCCTCGGGAAGGCCTCGATCGTGGACTGAGCTGTCGCCGTGCGTGGTGTGGGACGGCGACCGACGGTGGTCATGGCGACTCCCTCCGGCTGGGTTGCCGGAACTGCCACCACGGGCTCGGGCGAAGCGGAACCTGCCGACGGGCCGTGGACCCCCGAACCGCGACCCAGGAGGTTGGCGCCCCTCCGGACCCGGAGCAACCGCTCCGACCGGACACCATTGATCCTTCTCCCGGGTCGGCTGTCGCGCTGTCTACCCGGTCACAGCGAGGATGTGATCTGCGAGTCACGGTGCGCGCTCAGTGAGGAGCAGGAGCCACGTGGCCCAGGTGGCGCTCGGCCAGTGACCGGCCCCAGTCCCGTGCGCGGTCGAGCTCACCGTCTGCCAGAGGCCCCGGCGTGCCGGTGACCCAGAACGACTCACCGCGGTCGACCTCGCGAGCGCCGGCGCGGCGCAGCGCCTTCGCCGCGCCGGCGGCGGCCGACCCCGGGACGTGACGCACACGGGTGTCGAAGGTGACCGCCGGCCCCGCCAGCGCGGCGAGGTCGGTCGCAGCGGCCTCGATCCACTCACGCAGACCCAGGGTCGGGTCACCACCGGCTCCCTGGCGTACGGCGTCCTCCCGGGTCGACCCCCGGGTCATCGAGAAGGCATGGGTCGGTCCACCGACGACCAGGAGGGAGACCCCGTCCAGCGGCGGCGCCGGATCGGCGACCGGGAGCACCCCGACGGCTGCGCCGCCGGCCCGCTCACGAAGCCCCTGTGCGATCGCCTCGGCGACCTCGCGGGTGTTGCCGAACAGCGACTCGACCACGATCACGACGTCCATGACGTTCACCAGCTCTCGCCTTCACGCTACTCCTGCGCGGGCCTCGTGGACCTGAGGCGTGCCTCACCGCCGGACCAGCTCGACACCCGCTCTCGGGCCAGGCCCGGCTGAACCTCCGGGCGCGCAGTGTGGCCAGGCTGACCAGCGCCCCGGTTTTTCCATGCTCGGATCGGCGCGGCGCTGCCGCCAGGACGGATCACTGAGGATTCCTGCCAGGCACGCGGTGACAGACTGGTCAGGTGCGCACGCCGGCTTGGGCGGCACGAGCCGCCGACACCACGAGGGACTCGTGGGCGCGCTGGCAGGTCACGGTCGAGGCGTTGAGCGCGCTGGTGCTGTCCGCGGTGACGCTCGCGTGGCTCGCGCAGCGCAGCCAGCAGACCTTCCTGGGGCAGGCGCTGGACCAGTCGGGCATGGACATCATCGTCGGTGACGCGGCGGCGACCCGACGGCTCGTGGGGTGGCTGGGCACGGTCTCGATCGGGTCGGTCGCGGTCATGGTGACGGGCCTGGTCGCCGTCGCGATCGCGCGCCGCCGCTACGCCGCGGCCGCAGCAGCCGTGGTCATGGTGGCCGGGGCGAACCTGACCACCCAGCTGCTCAAGCCGGTGATCGAGCGCAACGACCTCGGCTACCTCACGGTCTCGAGCTTCCCCAGCGGACACGCAACGGTGATCAGCTCGGTCTCGCTCGCTGCACTTCTTGTCACACCGACTGCTGCCCGCGCTCTGGTGTCCGCCCTTGCGACCGGGCTGATCACGATCACCGCGGCGGCGACGCTGGTTGCGAGCTGGCACCGACCCTCCGACATCGTCGGAGCGATCCTCGTCAGCCTGGCGTGGGGCTGCGCCGCGATGACAGCGTGGAGCGTGGCGCGCGGGGGAGTGCCGCACCCCGAGCCGCGACCCCACCGAGCGGTCTCGATGGTCGGTGTCGCCGTCGCGGCAGCGATGCTGCTGGTCGTGGGGGTTCGGCCCGACGGGGGCTGGACTCGGGTGCTCGACGCCGGCCTGGTGATCGCGGCCATCGGCCTGGTCGCTGCCGGCGCGGTCAGCATCTTCGGCCACGTGTCGGCGCCGATGGCGCTCAGCGGGCCGGATGACGACGAGGCGGAGGCGACGTCCGACGTCGCGCCCGGACCACCGCCGCGGCAGCGTGCGGCCGCGTCGGACCGCTGAGGATGCTCAACGAGAAGCCGGCGCGGATGCCGACGCACCACGTCAACGAACCGGTCAGGCGGGCGACACGCCCGCCTCGTCCGCCTGCCGGGTGAGCACGCAGAACTCGTTGCCCTCCGGATCGGCCAGCACGGCCCAGCCGCTGTCCGGGGTGCGCAGGTCGTTCACCACCGTGGCCCCGAGACCGAGCAGTCGCTCGACCTCCTCGTCGCGGGTGCGGTCGACCGGGCGCACGCACACGTGCATCCGGTTCTTCACGGTCTTCGCCTCCGGGACGCGGAGGAACAGCAGCTCACGGCCGGCCGGTCCACGCAGACCCCACTCGTCGGCGTCTCCCTCGGCTTCGGGCAGCGGCTCGAAGTCGTCGAGGACCTGCGCCCACCAGAGCGTCTGCGCGTGCGGGTCGTGGGCGTCGATGCAGAAGTTCGCCGTGCGGGAGACCACCGGGCTTGCTCAGTCCTCGTCGGCGCCGCCCTTGAGCGGCTCGTCGGCGGAGGACTTCTCGCCCCACTGGGGGTTCCAGCCCTCGATCTCGTCGGCCTTGCGCTCGCCGGGCCCGACATAGACCGCGGACGGGCGGATCAGGCGCCCGGTGCGCTTCTGCTCCAGGATGTGCGCCGACCAGCCACCGGTGCGCGCGCAGGTGAACATCGAGGTGAACATGTTGCTCGGCACCTCGGCGAAGTCCAGGACGATGGCGGCCCAGAACTCCACGTTGGTCTCGAGCACGCGGTCGGGGCGACGCTCGCGCAGCTCGGCCAGCGCGGCCTGCTCCAGCTTCTCGGCCACCTCGTAGCGCGGTGCACCCAGCTCCTTGGCGGTGCGGCGCAGCACGCGGGCGCGTGGGTCCTCGGCTCGGTAGACGCGGTGCCCGAAGCCCATCAGCCGCTCGCCCTTGTCGAGCAGGTCCTTGACGTAGGCCTCGGCGTCGCCGGACTCCTCGACGTCCTTGATCATCCCCAGCACCCGGGAGGGGGCGCCGCCGTGCAGCGGGCCGCTCATCGCGCCGATCGCACCGGAGAAAGCCGCCGCCACGTCGGCACCGGTCGAGGTGATCACGCGGGCGGTGAAGGTGGAGGCGTTCATGCCGTGCTCGGCCGCACTGCTCCAGTAGGCGTCGATCGCGCGTACGTGCTTGGGGTCTGCCTCGCCCTTCCAGCGAATCAGGAACTTCTCGGCGAGGGTGTCGCCCTCGTCGACCTCACCCTGGGGGACGACCGGAAGGCCGATGCCGCGCGCGGACTGGGCGGCGTAGGAGAGCACCATGACCGCGATCCGCGAGAGGTCGGTGCGCGCCTGTTCGTCGTCGATGTCGTAGGTCTGCTTCATGCCCAGCATCGGGGCGAGCATGGCGACGCCGGCCTGGACGTCCGCGCGCACGTCGCCGGTGTGGATCGGCAGGTTGTACGGCTCGGCCGGAGGCAGGCCCGGGTCGTAGCTGCCGTCGATCAGCAGCCCCCACACCTTCTCGAACGGCACCCGGCCGACGATGTCCTCGATGTCCACACCGCGGTACCGCAGCGCCGACCCCTCCTTGTCGGGCTCCGCGATCTCCGTCTCGAACGCGACGACGCCTTCGAGCCCGTGCTGCACCTCGGTCATGGAATCTCCTAGCTGGGGGTTTCCCGCGGGGTTCTGCGATCGCTTGGCATTGTGCCCCACCCCGGCGGGGTCGTCACCAGGGCGGCCCCACTTGTCCGTTCCGAGTGCTCGTCCTGGTCGTAGATTGAGGCCATGGCGTCCGACGAGCTGTCCCTGGCCGCGATGCGCGAGGAGTACAGCCTGGGAGGGCTGGACGAGCGCGACGCACTGGCCGACCCGGTCGCGATGCTGCGTCGCTGGCTGCACGACGCCGTGGTGGCGGACCTGCGCGACCCGACGGCGATGGTGCTGAGCACGGTCGATCCCGACGGGGCGCCGTCCTCGCGGATGGTGCTGTGCAAGGAGCTCGACCACCGCGGGCTGGTCTTCTTCACCGGCTACGAGTCGGCCAAGGCCAGGGCCATGGAGCACGAGCCCCGGGTCGCCGCGCTGTTCCCGTGGCACCCGTTGCAGCGCCAGGTGCGGGTGAGCGGCACGGTCAGGAAGATCTCGACGGAGGAGAGCGACGCCTACTTCGCCAGCCGTCCCCGCGGGTCGCAGCTCAGTGCAGCCGCCTCACCGCAGTCGGAGCCGGTGGGCTCACGCGCCGACCTGGACCGGCTGCTCGCCCAGGTGACCGAGCGCGTGGGGGACGGCGAGGTCGAGCGGCCGGCGGCCTGGGGCGGCTACCGGATCGAGCCGACGTCGTTCGAGTTCTGGCAGGGACGTACGTCGCGCTTCCACGACCGGCTGCGCTACGAGCGCGACGGGAGTGGCGCCACGCCGGGGTGGCAGATTACCCGGCTTGCTCCCTGAGCCGCACCCGGGACGACCGAGGGCCCGCGGACCACGTGGTCCGCGGGCCCTCGGGCAGCACAGGCGTCAGCGGTTGACGATGCCGAGCCTGCCGTTCCCGAAGGCGTCGTAGGTCACCCACAGCTTGCCGTCGCGCAGGTCGATCGCGACCGGGTCGACGGTCGAGGCAATCGCCCTGGTCTGCCGGGTGCTGCGGTTGAACACCGAGATCTGGCCGATGTACAGCTCGTTGACGAAGATCCGCTTCCCGGCCAGCGCGATGTTGGTCGCGCCGGTGAACCCGGTGGCCACCTCGTTGACGTTGCCGGTCGCGGGGTTGACCTTCACCACGCTGCCCAGGCCCTCCATGGCCGGGGTGCCGTCCGCGTTGCCCTCACCGGGCAGCAGCGAGACGAAGAGTCGTCCGCTCGGGGCGACCTCGATGTCGGTCGGCACGGCCTCGAGGTTGTAGCGGGTGCCGATGGTGCACGGGTCGAGCTCGTACTCCGTGGCCAGCTCCTCGGTCACGTGGATCACGCGCGGCTTGAGGACGGTCACCGGGGTGACGTTGCCGCGCTTGACCTTCCAGATCACGTTGGCCGCCGCGTCGGCGACGTACCACCCCCCACCGGGAGCAGCGGCGACCGCGTACGGGTTGTTCTCGACGATGCCGCCGCGCGGCTCGTGGCCCTCCGGCGGGTCCTCGCCGCAGGACTGGCGGTAGCCGAGCCAGCCGTAGGCCTGGAAGCCGTCGGGGTTCATCGACTCCTCGGCCTGGCCGAGGTCCCCGAGGACGCGCTGGTTGCCCCGCCGGTCCTGGAGCTTGAGCAGGATGTCGGAGCTCTCGACCCCGCCGCGCTGCGCGGTGACGTCGCCTTCCTCGACGGTGTCGGGCGCGCTGCCGCCGACGAAGGTGTAGGCGATGGCGCCGCGACGCAGGCCCACCCCGGTGATGGAGCCGGCCAGGTCGGTCACGACGTCGCTCTTCTGGCCGCTCGGCGTGACCTTGGTGATCGTGCCGGGGCCGAAGGACTGCGCGACGAAGGCGCGGCCGTTGCCGTTGACGGCGAACTGCAACGGCCCGGCGAGGTCGGAGGTCACCTCGGTGACGTCGTCCTCCACGACGGCGGTCGCCGGTCCGGTCTGTGTCGCCACCAGGGCCGCGCCGGCGGCCAAGGTGGCGAGGGATGCGATGGTGCGTGACGGTCTCACGCGTACCCCCTCTGTGGCATGGCTCGGGGGCCTCGCGGTCCCGAGATCTGATGAGTCGGCTGATCGTGCCCCGAACCTGGTCGCCTGACCAGAACCTGCGGCGCCGCGCGCCAGAAGTCGGGGCAATGGTCCCCGGGGAAAGGGACCAGCGCCGCACTCGAGCGGGACTTCCGAAGGACTGTGCGGGCTGCTCGCTCTGTGCGAACAAGCAGACGGCCCGCAGGCTGTGTGCTCCGGTGGATTCGCCGGAACGCCTGCGGGCCGGGTGACTGCGGTGGATTCACCAGCCGCACTCGAGCGACAGGGCGCGGACTCCTGTCCATGCCTGTCTGTGTGCAACTGGGCGGCTAGTGCGCAGCCACCTCACGTGTCCAAGTCTGCAACCGGACCACCTCCTTTCCCGTGTGCGACCACGGTAGGTCGCGCGGTCAAGCGGTGACAACGGGTTTCCTCAGGCCCGTGGGGGATGCGTTTGGGGGATGCGTTCGGGTGTGATCTGGGCCACGATGAGCCCATGGCGTTGTCGATCTCATCGGTGAGCCCGGGGGCCGGGGTGCGAAAGCTGCGATCCGGGAGGCACAGGGCATCGCCGTGGCACCGCGGTGGCGCCGGTGAGCCCGTGGTGATGATCCACCCCTTCATGCTCTCCCACCACTGCTGGCGCCCGGTGATCGAGCACCTCGGTGAGGGCTACGACGTGCTCCGGGTGAGCATGCCGGGCCACTACGGCGGCCCCAGGCTCGGTTGGCGCGGCACGTTCGAGGCGATGGTCGACCACCTCGAGGCCGAGATGGACCGTGCCGGGATGCTCACCGCGCACCTCGTCGGCAACTCCCTGGGCGGGTGGGCGGCGCTGGAGCTGGCTCGTCGGGGCCGCGCCCGCACGGCGACCGCGATCGCGCCGGCCGGGGGCTACGACAGCCTCGGGCTGCGCGACGCCGCGATGGTCGGGTCGTTCCTCGTGGCGGCGTTCGGGCGTCGGCCGATGCGCTGGACCACCTCCATGCCGTTGCTGCCGCTGCACAACCTGGCGATGCGCGCGATCGCCGCGGACCCGAGGCTCATCGACCCGCTGGACGTGCGCCACGCGATCCGGTGCGCCCTGGGTGCACCGGCGCCGCTGCACGTGATCGCCGCGTGCGCGCGCAGCATCCCGGCCGCCGGCATCGAGGACATCGACGCGCCGGTCCACCTGGTCTTCGCCGACCGCGACGTGGTCATCCCGCCGCAGCACTACGCGGCGTACTTCACCTCGCGGCTGCCGCACGCCCAGGTCACGACGCTGCAGGGCGTGGGCCACTGCCCGCAGATCGAGGTGCCGCGGCAGACCGCCGACCTGGTGCGCGACTTCATCGCGGCCAACGTGCCGGTGACGCGGGCCTCCACCGCCTGAGCAGGGCATCGGCGCCGGCTGCCGAGACCGCTCATGACCAGCACGTGGACCGGGTAGTGACACCGAAGGAGCTCGTCGTCGGCGACGACGACCGGTCGATGGCTGCGAGGTGAGCATGACGTCGCACGTGTTGCGCGAGTACGCCTTCCTGGGGGACGGGTGGCGCGGCGCCCTCGTGGGGCCGCGCGGGGACATGGTCTGGATGTGCCTTCCCCGATGGGACGACGAGGCGGTCTTCTCCGCACTCCTCGGGGGCAGCGGGCGCTACGTCGTCGCACCGGAGGGCGTCGACTACGTGTGGGGCGGCTCCTACGAGCCCGGGTCCCTGATCTGGCGCAGCCGCTGGGTGACCACGGACGGGGTGGTCGAGAGCCGCGACGCGCTCGCCTACCCCGGTGAGTCCGACCGGGCTGTGGTGCTGCGACGCCTGGAGTGCCTCAGCGGGCGGGCGCGGGTCCGAGTGGAGCTGTGCCCGGTCGCCGGCTTCGACGACACCCCGATGACCGGGGTGTCCAAGCGCGGCGAGGTGTGGACGGCCCAGCTGAAGGGCACCGCGCTGCGCTGGTCCGGCGCAGCGACAGCCCGCCGGCGGGAGGGCCGGCTGCTCATGCACCTGGACCTCCAGGCCGGGCAGAGCCACGACCTGGTCCTGGAGCTCGGGGAGCCGGCGAGCCCCGGTGACCAGCGCTCGGCGTCCCAGGCGTGGGAGGAGACCGAGCAGGCGTGGGAGCGAGCGGTGCCCTCGTTCGCGGCGACCGTGGCTCCTCGCGATGCGCAGCACTCCTACGCGGTGCTGCGCGGGCTCACGGTGCCCGGGGGCGGAATGGTGGCCGCGGCGACCACCTCGCTGCCCGAGCGCGCCGAGGCGGGGGAGAACTACGACTACCGCTACGCCTGGATCCGGGACCAGTGCTTCGCCGGTCAGGCCGTCGCGGTCCACGGCGGCCTGCCGCTGGTCGACGACGCCGTGGCCTTCGTCTCCGCCCGGCTGCTCGAGCACGGTCCAGACCTCCGCCCGGCCTACACGGTGACGGGCGGCACGGTCCCCCAAGAGCGACGCCTCGAGCTCCCCGGGTATCCCGGAGGTGGAGCCAAGGTCGGCAACTGGGTGCGGGAGCAGTTCCAGCTCGACGCCTTCGGCGAGGCGCTGCTGCTCTTCGCCCGTGCTTCCGAGGTCGACCGGCTCGACCTCGACCACTGGCGGGCGGTGGAGACCGCCGTGGCCGCGGTGCGCGACCACTGGAGTGAGGCCGGAGCAGGCATCTGGGAGCTCGAGGACGACCACTGGACCCATTCGCGACTGATCTGCGCCGCGGGCCTGCGAGCGGTGGCCGGCCACGCGCCCGGGCCCCAGGCGGCGGACTGGAGCGCGCTCGCGGACAAGATCGTCGCCGACACCAGCGCCGAGGGCCTGCACCACGACGGGTACTGGCAGCGCAGCAGCTCCGACCAGCGGGTCGATGCCTCCTTGCTGCTCCCGGGTCTCCGAGGAGCGGTGGCCGGCGACGACCCGCGGACCCTGGCGACCGTGGATGCGGTCTCCGATGCCCTCGCCGAGGACTTCTTCCTCTATCGCTACCGCCACGACGACCGGCCGCTGCACGAGGCGGAGGGCGCCTTCCTCGTCTCCGGGTTCCACATGGCACTGGCGCTGGCCCAGCAGGGGCGAGACGTCGAGGCCATGCGGTGGTTCGAGCGGGCGCGCACTGCCTGCGGTCCACCCGGGATCTTCACCGAGGAGTTCGACGTCGTGCAGCGCCAGCTCCGGGGCAACGTGCCCCAGGGCTTCGTGCACGCGCTCCTGCTGGAATGCGCCGGCCGCCTGATGTCAGCGACCGGGTCGTCGGGGACCTCACCCTCGAGGGGGTAGTGGACGAGACCACTCATTGCGTGGATAATTGCGTTGTCGGGGTGGACCCGGCCGGACCGGGTTCCTCGCGGCCATGGTGACGCTCCATCCTCCACCAGGTCGACGGGCGTCGATCGGTCGCCGAGGGCCAGCTCCGTGCCGAGGCGAGGACCGGGGCGAGGACCGGCACGAGGAGGACTGAGCCGGCTCAGTGCCGCCGCACGGTCACCAGCGCGAGCAGCGAGGCGAGCAGCCCGGTCGCGATCTCGTTGACCTGGGGCGCCAGGGCCTCGGCCATCCAGTAGCCGGAGGCGGCGAAGAGCAGGCCGCCGACGAGTGCCAGGCCCGAGGCGAGCAGGCTGCGGGTGGCCAGCCTCAGCCGCAGTCCACACAGGCTGAAGAGGGCGCCGGCACCCACGGCTCGCAGCGCGTCGTCCTGCCCGGCCGCGGTCATCGGATAGGGGAGCAGCCACAGCCCGGCGACGAGCCACAGCCCGACCGTGAGCAGGCCGAAGGCGGCGAAGGGCCGCAGCGGCGGCCGGGGCACCGGCGCCTCGACGAACTCACGCTGCCGCTGGGTCGCCTCACGTGCCCGGGCCTCGACACCACCACCGCGCACGCGGGCGCCCACGCCGGTGCCGGGGCTGTCCCCGCCCTCGCGCAACAGCCTGGCCTCGTGCTGGGCGGGTGTCCCCGCGCTCGTCTCGTTCATGACCCCGCCGCGGACGGCGACCGCGCCTCCGAGCAGCGCGACGACCACGCCGCCCCAGCCGAGCAGCTCGTGGTGGAAGGCGACACCGGCTCCGGCCAGAGCGAAGCCCAGCAGCACCACGAGAGTGCCGCCCCAGGTCATCCGAGGCCGCACCCGGGGGTCGCCGGGCTGCTCGACGTGGGCCTCGGTCTCGGAGGGGTGGTCGGTCTCGTGGTCGGCTCCGTGGTCGGTGTCCATCGGTGTCTCCTCCTGTCAGGCGGCGCGGGAGCGGTGAGCCAGCTCCTGCACCGTGTCATGGCGCAGCGTCAGGCCGTGCCCGGGCACGTCGCGACGGGGCTGCAGACCACTCTGGTGTGGCCGGAGCACGCCGTCGAAGAGCTGCTCCTCGATCCTCGTGTGGTCGTGGAACCACTCGATGTGGCGCAGGTTGGGCGTGGCCGCGGCGACGTGCGCGTGCAGATTGGGTGCGCAGTGAGCTGACACCTCCAGCCCGAAGCTGTCGGCCACGGCCGCGCAGCGCAGCCACTCCGAGTAGCCCCCGCAGCGGGTCGCGTCGACCTGCAGGCAGTCGACGGCCTGGGCCTGGCACATCCGTCGCACGTAGCCCGCCCCCGTGCCGTACTCCCCGGCGCTCACGTCGCACTCGACCGCGTCGCGCACCTGGTGCAGCCCGTCGAGGTCGTCGGAGCTGACCGGCTCCTCGCACCAGGAGACGTCGAACGCCTCGGCCTCGCGCATCACCCGGATGGCCTGCTTGGCGCCGTAGCCACCGTTGGCGTCGACGAACAACCCGGTGCCGGAGCCGATCGTGTCCCGCGCCAGGGCGATGCGCTCCAGGTCCCGGTCGGTCCGGCGACCCCGGTCCTCGCCGATCTTGATCTTGACCTGGGTGAGGCCCTCGTCCACCCAGCCGCGAAGCTGCGCCGCGGTGCGCTCGTCGTCGTAGCTGGTGAACCCACCGCTGCCGTAGACCCTGACCCGGTCGTGGATCCGCCCGAGCAACCCGGCAAGCGAGACGTCCAGCACCCGCGCCTTGAGGTCCCACAGCGCGGTGTCCACCGCCGACATGGCGTAGGCGACCACCCCGGCGCGCGTCGCGTTGCGGGAGGCGCGCGCCATCGCCCACCACGCTCCGGTGACGTCCAGGACGTCGCGCCCGGTGACCGTGCCACCGAGCAGGTGGTCGACGACGTCCTTGCAGGCCGGTGGCCCGTAGGTCCAGCCCAGGCCGGTGAGGCCGTCGGCGTGGGCCTCGACCACGATCACGGTGGTCGAGTCCCAGGCCAGGGTCCCGTCGGCCTCGGGCTGGTCGGTCGGCACGGTGAGGGCGTACGTCGTCAGGTGCTCGACCCGGGCGCGGCCGTCAGACACCATGCGAGGCGAACTCCTGGGCCTTGGTCTTCAGGCCTTCCTTGATCACGTTCCAGCGGTCGGAGTCGCCCTTGGCCAACGCTGTCGCGGCGTCCTTCATCTGCTCGAAGGTCGCGTGGGGCGGGATCGGCGGCACCGCCGGGTCGCAGTGCACGTCGAGCAGCGTGGGCCGGTCGGCCGAGAGCGCGGCATCCCAGGCGGGGCCGATCTCCTCGGGGTCCGTCAGGGTCCGCACCTCGAAGCCCAGGCTCGCGGCGAACGCTGCGTAGTCGACGTCGGGGATCTCCTGGGAGGTGTCGAAGCGCGGAGCCCCTTCCATCGCGCGCATCTCCCACGTGACCTGGTTGAGGTCGTTGTTGTGCAGCACCGCGACGACCAGCCGTGGGTCGCTCCACTGGCGCCAGTAGCGCTGCACCGTGATCAGCTCGGCCATGCCGTTCATCTGCATCGCACCGTCGCCGACCAGCGCGATCGCGGGCCGGTCGGGATGGGCGAACTTCGCGCCGATGGCGTAGGGCACCCCCGGCCCCATCGTGGCCAGCGTGCCGGACAGCGACCCGCGCATGTTCCCTCGCAGCTGCACGTGGCGGGCGTACCAGTTCGCCGACGAGCCCGAGTCGGCGCTGAGGATGGCGTCGTCGGGAAGCCGCGAGGAGAGCTCCCAGAAGAGCCGCATCGGGTTCACCGGCTCGGCCTCGACCATGGCCTCTGCCTCCATGGTGCGCCACCAGGTCTCGACGTTCTTCTCGATCTTCTCCCGCCAGCTGCGGTCGTCCTTGCGGTGCAGCAGCGGCAGCAGGGCGCGCAGCGTCTGCTGGGCATCGCCGACCAGGTTGACCTCGGTCGGGTAGCGCATCCCGAGGAAGGCGCCGTCGATGTCGATCTCGACCGCACGGGCCTGGTCCAGCTCCGGCAGGAACTGGGTGTACGGGAAGCTGCTGCCGACCATGAGCAGGGTGTCGCAGTCGCGCATCATCTCGTAGCTGGGCCGGGTGCCGAGGAGACCGATGGCTCCGGTCACGAAGGGCAGCTCGTCGGAGAGCACGTCCTTGCCCAGAAGTGCCTTGGCGACGCCGGCACCGAGCGCGTCGGCGACCTCGGTGACCTCCTGCGCGGCGTTGCGCGCTCCCTGTCCGATCAGGACCGCGACCTTGGAGCCCTCGTTGAGGACCTCGGCGGCCCGGCGGACCGCGTCGTCGTCGGAGGTCACGTGGGGCATCGAGATGCCCAGTGAGGACGGCACCATCTTGAACGCGTGCTCGGGCGGGCTGTAGTCCATCTCCTGCACGTCAGCGGGGATGATCAGTGCTGTCGGTGCCCGCTTGGTCGCGGCCACGCGGATGGCTCGGTCGAGGACGTTGGGCAGCTGCTCGGGAGCGGTCACCATCTGCACGTAGTCGCTGGCGACGTCCTTGTAGAGGCTCATCAGGTCGACCTCCTGCTGGTAGGAGCCGCCCATGGCCGTGCGGTCGGTCTGGCCGACGATCGCCACCACCGGCACGTGGTCGAGCTTGGCGTCGTAGAGACCGTTGAGCAGGTGGATGGCGCCCGGCCCGCTGGTCGCGGTGCAGATCCCCACCCGGCCGCTGAACTTGGCGTAGCCGGTGGCCTCGAAGGCGGACATCTCCTCGTGCCGGGACTGGATGAACTCGGGCTCGTTGTCGGCTCGGCCCCAGGCGGCCAGCAGTCCGTTGATGCCGTCCCCGGCGTAGCCGAAGACCTTCTCCACCCCCCACTCGCGGAGTCGGTGGAGCACGTAGTCGGCGACGGTGCCGTTGAAGCTCATGATCTCTCCATTTCCTCTGTCGGGGTTCGTGGTCGGGTGGCCGTCCTCAGGGCCCTGCGGCGCGGGCGGCACGCGCCGCCCCGATGCCGAGGGCTGCCCCGAGCGCGGCGGCGGTGGTGGCCAGCGCGGCGACCCGCGCTCGCCGGGTCGGCGGTGCGGCGCGTCGGGCCAGCACGTCCTCCGGCCGGGTGGTCTCGGACGCAGCGTGCTGCATCTCTCCGGGCCCCGGGGAGCGCAGGCCGTGGGCGAGGAGCTCGGCGAGGTGCACGGCCTCGCGGCCGCCACTGTCGAGGTCATGGACCTGGGTGCGGCAGGAGAAGCCGTCGGCCAGCACCACGGTCTCGCCGTCCGCCTCGCGGATCCGGGGGAGCATCACCTGCTCGGCGCAGGCCTCGCTGACCTCGCCGTGGCCCTTGGTGAAGCCGAAGTTGCCGGCGAGGCCGCAGCAGCCGGAGGCGAGCTGCTCGGTGTCGACGCCGGCCCGGTCCAACAGCTCGCGTTCGGCGTCCCAGCCCATCACCGCGTGCTGATGGCAGTGGACCTGGGCGATCGCGCTCCTGCGCTGACCGCGCAGATCGGGTGGGCTCCAGCCGGGGGTGTCGTGCACCAGCAGCTCGGAGAGCGTGCGGGTCTGGTCGCGCAGTCGTCGTACGTCGGGGTCCTGGGGGAAGAGCTCGGGGGCATCGCTGCGGAACACCGCGGTGCAGCTCGGTTCGAGCCCCACGACCAGCCCGCCGGCACGGACGTGGTCCGCCAGGGCGTCGACGGTGCGCCGCAGGACGCGGCCCGCGGTGCTGAGCTGGCCGGTCGAGATCCAGGTCAGGCCGCAGCAGAGGGACTGCTCGGGGAGGACCACCTCCCACCCGGCGTCCTCGAGCACCGCGATCGCGGCCTGGCCGATCTCCGGCTGGAAGGAGTTGGTGAACGTGTCCGGCCACAGCATCACCCGTCCGCGGCGCTCGGAGGCCGCCACCGGAACGGGACGCTCGCGTCGGCTCCACCACTGCTGGAGCGTCTCGCCGGCGAACAGCGGCACCTCACGCTGCTCGAGTCCCGCCGCGGCGGGGAGCGCTCGACGCAGCACCGGGGCGTGGCTGAGGGCGTTGACCAGGCGGGGCACCTTCAGCGCGCTGACCACGCGGGCCGCAGCCGGCAGCCAGCCGAGGGCGTAGTGCGGGATCGGCCGGAGCCGGCCCCGGTAGTGGTGAGCCAGGAACTCCGCCTTGTAGGTGGCCATGTCGACGTCTGCCGGACAGTCGCTCTTGCATCCCTTGCACGCCAGGCACAGATCGAGCGCCTCGAGCACCTCCTCGGACCGCCAGCCGTCCGCGATCGGGGAGTCACCGTGGCCGTTGACCATCTCGAAGAGGAGACGAGCCCGGCCCCGCGTCGAGTGCCGCTCGTCGCGCGTCACCTGGTAGGAGGGGCACATCACCTCGTGGCCGTCGTGGCCGTGCTGACGGCAGCGACCCACGCCGACACAGCGGGTCGTTGCCTGGGCGAAGGAGCCCTCGTCGTCGGGGAAGCCGAAGAACAGGTCGGTGGTCGTGTCGCTGCGCGGCTGCCAGGTGCCGCCGAGCCGGAGGTCCTGGTCCAGCCTGCGCGGCGCCACGAGCTTGCCGGGGTTCATCCGGTCCTGGCTGTCGAAGGTGGCCTTGAGCTCACCGAAGGCCTGCATCACGCGCTCGCCGAACATCCGGGGGAGCAGCTCGGCCCGTGCTTGGCCGTCACCGTGCTCGCCGGAGAAGGAGCCGCCGTAGGAGACGGCGAGGTCGGCGGCCCGCTCGATGAACCGCCGGTAGGTCGCGACGCCGTCAGCGGTGTAGAGGTCGAACGGAATCCGGGTGTGGACGCAGCCCTGACCGAAGTGGCCGTAGAGCGCCGGGCTGTTCTGCGAGGCGTAGCCGAAGGTCTCGAAGAGGCCGCGCAGGTCGCGCAGGTAGTCGCCCAGGCGATCGGGATGGACCGCTGAGTCCTCCCAGCCCGGCCAGGTGTCGGGCTCGCCGGGCAGGTGCGTGGTCGCGCCCAAACCGGACTCGCGGACCTGCCAGAGCTCGTCCTCGAGCTCGGGGTCGTCGATGGAGCGCGCGGACGGGGCGTGGTCACCCTGGTCGAGATCGTCGAGCAACGCTTGCGCGGCCTTGTCGGTGTCCTCCTGCGTCTCGCCGCCGAACTGCACCATGAGGAAGCCGGTGCCCTCGGGCAGCTCCAGCATGGCCTCCTCGTTCATGTGCTTGACCTGCTCGTCGTGGACCAGCTTGCGGTCGACGCCCTCCAGCGCGACGGGGCCGTGCGGCAGGATGCTGGGCACGGCGTCGGCGGCGGCGGCGATGTCGGGGTAGCCGAGGACCACGAGCGTGCGCGCGGGCTGCACCGGCACCAGCTCCAGCTCGGCGCGCAGCACCGTGACCAGCGTCGACTCGCTACCCACGAGCGCGCCCGCCACGTCGAAGCGGTGCTCGGGCAGCAGGGAGTCCAGGTTGTAGCCCGACACCCGGCGGGGGATGTCGGGGAAGGCGGCGCGGACGTCGTCGGCGTACTCGTCGCGGATCCGACGAAGCGAGCGGTAGACCGCCGAGACCTTGTTGCCTCGCGCCTCGATCTCGCGGTAGGTCTCCTCGTCGGTCTCGCCGCACCAGAAGCGGGTCCCGTCGTAGAGCAGCACCTCGAGGCGCGCGAGGTTGTCGACGACCTTGCCGGTGCGCTGGGCGGTGGCGCCGCAGGAGTTGTTGCCGATCATGCCGCCGATCGTGCAGTTGGGGTGGGTCGACGGCTCCGGCCCGAACCGCAGCCCGTGCTCGGCCAGCTGGTGGTTCAGGTCGTCGAGCACGATGCCTGGCTCGACGAGACAGGTCCGCTTCCCGGGATCGACCAAGAGCAGCGCGTCGCAGTGCTTGGTCCAGTCGATGACCACAGCGGTGTTGGTGCACTGACCCGCGAGACTCGTTCCCCCTCCTCGTGAGAGCACGGGCAGCTCGAGCTCGCGACAGATCTCGACGGTGCGCGCCCCGTCCTCGACGGTGCGGGGGACCACGACGGCGATGGGCACCTGACGGTAGTTCGAGGAGTCGGTGGAGTACGCCGCTCGGTGGCCGGCGTCGAGGTGCACCTCGCCGGCGACCCTGGCGCGCACGCGGGACTCGAGCTCGCCGAGGACGCGCGTGAGGTCGGACTCGTCAGCCGGCGCGGCGGTGGTCATTCGGTCCCCTCTCCGTGGCCGGTTGATGGACGAGACCCGCGACGGGCCCTCGTTGTCCGCCTACCCAGAGATAGTTGCGTTTATGCAAACAAATCCCCGGTCTGGACCGCACCGACCTACACTTCGGGCTGTGACGTCGAGCAGAGCGGCAGGGACCAGCGAGGAAGTCGAGACTCTCCTCGCGACCTCGAAGATCGTGACCGCGCTCGTGGCGCACACGCTCACCGGCATCGGGTCTTCTGTCACCACGCCGCAGATGCGGGTGCTGGTCATGCTCGAGTCGAAGGGTCCGCTCAACCTCACCGCGGTGGCCGCGGGGCTCGATGTCAACGCCTCCAACGCCAGCCGCACCTGTGAGCAGCTGGTCGGCGAGGGCCTGGTGGTCCGTCGTCAGAACCCGGACGACCGACGCGCGATCTCGCTGCGGCTGTCCCGCAAGGGAGCGAACTTCGTCGCCCGGATCATGGACGAACGGCGAAAGCTCTTCGGCGAGCTGGTCGACCGCATGGGGTCGGAGGAGCGGCGCGCCCTCGTGCTGGGGCTCAACGGTCTGATCCGAGCCACTGACTCGGCTGCGCACGAGACGGTCGAGACCGACGGCCACCACCATCCCTTCCGATGGTTGCTGTGAGCCCGGACGTCAAGCCCAGTCGTCAAGCCCGGACGTCAGGTCGGCTGTGCCGTCCTGACCCGCTGACGGCGCGCCCGAGCTGCGTCACCCAGCGCTGCACCGCCGGGGACGACGGACAGCACGCGGGCCGCCAGCGCGTCCCGGCGTCGCTGGTGCTCGGGCACGGGAACTGATCCATGGTGCAGGTCGCGCCATCCCCATCCCGCCCACGCGAGGGATGCCACGGCATTGGTGACTCCGCCGGCGCGGCGAGACCGGTCGACCGTGGCCAGCCCGGCCGCGGTGGCGGCGTGGGCGAGATCCACCCAGACCCCGGCGGCCAGCACCTCCGGGCTCGGGTCGCCCCCCGAGAGCGCCGCCTGGGTGATCTGGCGGGCGCCGAGGACCCGCGCGACCGGCACCGAACGGTCGTCGACCTGTAGCCGGTGGAGCCGCTCGAGGGTCCAGCGTGGAGCCAGCAGCAGCATGAGTCCGTAGCCGCCACGGAGTGCCTCGATGGGGCGGGTCGTCATGTCCGGCTCCGACCGAGCGCTCGAGTGGCACCGACCACGGCGGCTGCGGTCGCCAGCCCCGCCGCGACTCGGTGGCGCCCGGCGAACGAGACCGGGTCTCGCTCGGAGGCCATCGAGGAGAACGCGCCGCGCGCCCCCCGGTCCTCGTGCTCGTCCTGTGGCTCGTGGAGGTTGGCGCCCCATCTCGGGCCGCCGTCGTCGGTCTGCTGGGAGCCGACCGCGGTCTTCGCGAGATACCAGTCGGCGAACCTCGGAGCGATCCGGTTGCCGAGGACGGTGTACGCCGTGGCGATGCCGACCCAGCTGTTGCGCCGAGGGTGCTCGGCGGCGAAGCGGATCATCCGGGCGCAGACCTCAGGCTGCACGATCGGTGGGACCGGCTGGGGGTGACCCTCCATCTTGTTCAGGTTCCACGCGAACTGCGTGGTGTTGACACCCGGCAGCGTGACCAGACCGATCTGCACCTTGCTCCCCGTGGATCGAAGCTCGGTGAGCACTGACTCGGTGAACCCCTTCGTCGCGTGCTTGGCGCCGCAGTAGGCGCTCTGCAGGGGGATCGAGCGGTAGGCCATGGCGGAGGAGACGTTGACGATCGAGCCGCGGTCGCGCGGTCGCATGCGGCGCAGCGCAGCGCGAGTGCCGTTCACCTGACCGTAGTAGGTGACCTCGGTCATCTGTCGGTACTCGTCCTCGTCGGTGTCCCAGAAGTAGGCGAGCGACCCGACGAAGGCGTTGTTGACCCACACCTCGATCGGGCCGAGCTCTGCCTCGGTCTGCTCCGCGGCGCGCTCGACCGCTGCGGAGTCCTCCACGTGGGTGGGGATGGCGAGCCCGCGCCGACCCGCGTTCTCGACATCCTTGACCGCACCGTCCAAGCCGGCACGTCCTCGCGCGAGGATGGCCACGTCGTACCCCGCGGCAGCGAGCTCTCGGACGGTGGCACGTCCGATGCCTGCGCTGCCGCCGGTGACGACCGCGACCTTGGCGTGGGGGGCAGACATGACAGTGGAACCTCCTGTGGGCTAAGTAGTTGCTCTAATGCAAATATTGCCCATATGCAGAGATCTCAGTCATCGAGTGGCGCGTCCAGTCAGAGTCAGCTGAGGCGGTGGAGCGCTGTGTCCCCGTTCCCGCTGTCCTTTCTCGGGCTGATGCTCGCCAGCGGCTGCTTCGCTGCGGTCGATCTCCGCTGGGTCCCGGCCGACGGACTGACAGTGGCCTGTCTCGTCGCGATCTTCGCCACTGCCCCGCTCCAGGTCGTCGCGGGGCTGCTGTCGCTGGTCCAGGGAGATGTCGCGGCAGGCTGTGGCGCCCTGCTGCTCGGGCTCAGCTGGGGCATCGAGGGCATCGCGGCGTCGCACCTGCCCGGCGGACAGTCCGCCGCCGGCCTGGGGGCATTCATGATCGTCGTGAGCCTGGCCGCCGCGGTGCCCGTGATCCTCGGGAGATCACGCCCCCTGGTCGCTTCGGTCGTGGCCCTGAGCGGCCTCCGCTTCGCCGTGAGCGGCATCGCTGCGATCACCGACACCGTCGCGTGGCGCGACGCCAGTGGCGTGGTGAGCCTGGTCGTCGCGCTCGTCGCCTGGGTGGCCGCGCTGGCGACCGGTGCCCGACGCTGAGGCCGGGACACCGGTCGCCGTCGTCGACTACCGGGGGTCACCCACTGCGACGAGCTCGCCCTGGCGCTCTTCGATGCGGCCTTGTTCCTTGCCGTTCTGCACCGCCCGCCGGTACTGGCCCGGCCCCCAGTAGCGCGCTCTCACGCGCCGGTTGAGCTCGCGTCGATCGGCCGGGCCGTCGGCCTCGAGCGCGTCGACCAGCACGTCGGTCTCGTGCCGCAGCGCCTCGACCGCCCCCCTGCTGTCCGACAACCGGGGCCATCCTCCGGTGCGAGAGCTGCCCGTGGCCACCGCGTCGCGCACCGAGGTCGGTTGCCGCTCGCCCGTCCGACCAGAGTCATCGGATCGGCCCTCGTCGCCGGACTCCTGGTCCTGCTGCTCGGCATCCTGGGCAGAGAGTGGAGCCGCGACGTCCTCCAGGGCCTTCCCCTCGGCGCGCACACCCATCGTGGCGTGCACGACGCCGGCGGCGACCATGACCACCCCGGCCAGCAGGTAGCCGTAGAAGACGTTCATGCGGTCCTCGCTGGCGATCAGGTTGCCGAACAGCCAGGGCCCGATGATGCCCGAGACGCCGGTGCCGATCGCGTAGAAGAAGGCGATCACCATGGCACGGATCTCCAGCGGGAACGTCTCGCTGACCGTCAGATAGCCGGCGCTGGCCCCCGCTGAGGCGAAGAAGAAGATCACCACCCAGGCGATCGTCTGGGTCCAGGTGCCCAGCACGTCGGCCTGGAACATCCACCCGACCACGATGGCCGCGAGACCGCCGATGATGAACGTGCTGGCGATCATGGGGCGCCGTCCGACCCGGTCGAAGAACGGACCGAGCACGATCGGCCCCAGGAAGTTGCCGGCTGCGAAGGGGAGCAGGAACAGGCCGACGCTTGCCGGACTCACGCCGTAGAACGTGGTGAGCATCAGGCCGTAGGTGAAGAACAGTGCGTTGTAGAGAAATGCCTGCGACGTCATCAGGGAGAACCCGACGACGGATCGCTTCGGGTACACCTTCAACACCGTGCGACCGATCTCGAGGAAGCCGGTGCTCTTGCGCGACCGGATCTGCATCGGCTCCCCCTCGGGGTCCGGCAGCTCCTCGCCGGTCGAGCTCTCCACCTTGCGCTCGATCTCGTCGACGATCCGGTTGGCTTCCTCCTCGCGCCCGTGAATGATCAGCCAGCGTGGTGACTCCGGCACGAGCAGCCGCAGCAGCAGCACGGCGATGGCGACCAGCCCGCCGGTGGCGAAGGCGACGCGCCAGCCGATGCCCGAGGGAAGGTCCGCCAGGTAGAGGTAGCCGAGGGCTGCGGCGACCGCCGCCCCGAGCCAGTAGGAGCCGTTGACGACCAGGTCGACCGTGCCGCGCACCCGGGCCGGGATCAGCTCATCGATCGCGGAGTTGATGGCGGAGTACTCCCCACCGATGCCGGCGCCGGTGAGCAGGCGCCCCGCTGCGAACCACAGGTAGGTGGCCGTGCCGTCGGGGGTCCACAGGCCCGCGGTGGCGGTGACCGCCACCCCCACCAGGTAGACACCCAGGGTGATGAGGAACAGCTTCTTGCGGCCGAAGCGGTCGGTCAGGTACCCCCAGACCAGCGCACCGGTGATGGCGCCCAGGATGTAGATGGAGGCCGAGCCGGCCACCTGGACGGTGGAGAACCCGATGGAGTCCTTCAGGGATGCGCCGACGGCGCCCTTGATCGTGACCTCCAGACCGTCCAGGATCCACACCGTCCCGAGCGACAGCACCACCAGCCAGTGCCAGCGCGCCCATGGCAGTCGGTCCATCCGGTTCGGTATGTCGGTCGTGACGACGTCCTTGACCTCCGGCATGACCTCACCCCTCCCACTCGGGCGGGTCGGGGACTCGACCCGCGGCTCGCCCCGTCGAGGAGTTCCATACCCAAACGCAAAGGTTGTATAACCGCAACTACATCTGAATGCGCCGCGTCACCGCCCCGCGGGCGGTCTCGACGAGCGCTCGCGAGCGCGCTGTTCGATCAGCGGGGCCCGGTCACCTCAGGTCCTTCTTGAGGACCTTGCCGGTGGGGTTGCGGGGAAGCTCGTCGATGAACTCGACGTCGCGGGGGACCTTGTAGCGGGCCAGGTTGTCCTTCACGTAGCCCTTGACACCGTCCTCGTCCCAGTCCTGGCCGTCCTGCAGGACGACGACCGCCTTGAGCCGCTGGCCCATCGTGTCGTCGTCGACCCCGACGACCGCGCACTCGCGCACGTTCTCGTGCCGTTCGAGCAGCTCCTCGACCTCGCGCGGGAAGACGTTCTCCCCACCGGAGACGATCATGTCGTCGTCACGACCGTCGATGAACAGCAGACCGTCCTCGTCGAAGTGACCGACGTCGCCGGCGGCCATCAGGCCGTCGAGCATCTCCTTCGTGCCGCCCCCGGTGTAGCCCTCGAACTGGATCGTGTTCCCCACGAAGATCCGGCCGGTCTCACCGGCGGGCAGCGCCCGTCCGTCCTCGTCGACGACGCGCACCACGCAACCGCGCAACACCCGGCCGACCGTTGCGGGAGCCCGTGACAGGTCCTCGGGCGAGGCGATGGTGGCGTAGGCGACCTCGGTCGAGCCGTACATGTTGTAGAGCACGGGCCCCATCCGCTTGGTGGCCCTGGTCGCCAGGCTCGAGCCGAGCTGCGAGCCGCCGACGAAGACGATCTCGAGGCTGGAGAGGTCGACGTCGCCGACGATCTCGGACTCCATCATCCGGGCCAGCATCACCGGGACCACGACCATGTTGTCGCAGCGGTTCGCCTCGATGCTGCGCAGCGCCTCCTCGGCGGTGAACCGGCGCCGCACCACCAGCGTGTGGCCCATCCCGACGCCGAACAACATCGTGGCGAACCCCAGCGAGTGGAACACCGGAGCGCACAGCTCCATCGTCTGGCCGGTGGTGTACGGCACCCGCTCCAGCACGGCGCCGACCGCGCCCAGGCTCTTGGGCGTGGCTCGGGATGCACCCTTCGGCGTGCCTGTGGTGCCGGAGGTCAGGATGGTGAGCTTCGCCTCCTGCTTCGGCTTGCCGGGCAGCGTGGGTGTGCCGTGCTCCGAGAGCCAGATGAGCGAGTCCTCGCCCGGCTCCCCGTCCACCCAGGCGTGCCAGCGACCGAGCCGCACGTCGACCCCCTCCAGCAGATCGTCGTACTCCTGGTCGTGGACCAGCAGGTCGGTGCCCTCCCGGTCGGCGACCTCCCGCAGCTGAGGAGCCGCGAAGTCGGTGTTGAGCAGGATGATCCTGGCGCCGCACTTGGCTGCCGCGAAGAGCGCCTCGAGGAACCACCGGTGGTTGCGGCAGAGGATCGCCACCCCGTCGCCGGCCGACAGCCCCTGCTCGATCCAGGCGTTGGCGATCGCGTTGGCGTGGGCGTCGATCTCGGCGTAGGTGACCGACCCGCGCTCGTCGATGACCGCGGTGCGCTTCGCGTGGCGCAGCGCCGCGGCGTGCAGCAGGCCGGCCATCGAGCCGTGGGCGAGGATCCCGTAGCCCATCCGGAGCAGCCGCCCGGGAGGCTGCGGCCGGATCAGGCCCCGCTGCACGCACGAGGCGAAGAAGTGGGCCTCGTCGTGCAGGCGGCGTACCGGGCGCAGGGGGTTGGGGAGTCCGACCATGCGCGCCATTGTGCCGACCCGCGACTCTCGCGATGCTGTGACCACGGGCAACACGAGCAACGACACGAGGAGGTCAGCGATGGCTGGACACCTGGAGGAGCTCGGCGACGCGCAGTGCCGGGACCTGTTGGCGCAGCGCCGGGTGGGCCGGGTGGCTCTGACGACACCCGGCGGGCTGCGGATCTACCCGGTCAACTACGCGATCAGCGGTGACGCGCTGGTCTTCCGCACCCTGCCGTACGGCGAGCTGGCCGAGCACGCCGTCGACGCGCCGATCGCGTTCTCCGTCGACGAGCTCGACGAGGAGCTGCGCTCGGGCTGGACGGTGCTGGCGGTCGGCACCTGCCGCCGGATCGAGGACCCACGCGAGGTCCAGGAGCTCCGTGGCGGTGACGGACCCGAGCCCTGGGCCGCCGGCCAGCGCACGCTCTACCTCTCGCTGACCTGGGACGAGCTCACCGGCCGGCGAGTGCACCCTGACTGAGGCTTGCCGGCCGCCGGGTTTCACCCAGCGACGAGGGGGAGTCGGCCCGGGGCGGCTTCCCTGCCCCGCTGCCGGTTCGCCACGGAAAACGGGTGAAAGACGACGCAAGGATTGGCCGAATCCACGTCGTCTTTCACCCGTTTCCGTGAGCGCTGACTGAGATCCACCCGGTAGCGGGGGCCCCGACGTTTGGGTGAAAGGTTGCAACGGATCGGCCCCATTCATTGCAGCTTCTCACCCAAACGGGACGGGGGCGGGGAGCCGCCCCGGGCCGACTCCCCCTCGTTGCTGGTTGAAGGCCGGCGGCAGCAGGTCGGCCTGCAGGCGGGGCTGGAACTCAGCCCCGCGCGCGCTCGTAGCGGGCCAGCGCCTCGGCCCGCTCCTGCTTGTGGTCCACGATCGGGGCGGGGTAGCCCGAGACGCCCTGCGGCTCGTGGATCTGGTCCCTCGGCAGGTCGGCGAGCTCGGGCACCCACGCACGGATGTAGTCGCCGTCGGGGTCGAACTTCTTGCCCTGGGTGGTCGGGTTGAAGACCCGGAAGTACGGCGCCGCGTCGGTCCCGGTGCCCGCCACCCACTGCCAGCCGTGCTGGTTGGAGGCGAGGTCGCCGTCGGCGAGGCGGGCCATGAAGTAGCGCGCGCCGTGGCGCCACCACACGTGCAGGTCCTTGACCAGGAAGCTGGCCACGATCATCCGCACCCGGTTGTGCATGTAGCCGGTCGCGTTGAGCTGGCGCATGCCGGCGTCGACGATCGGGAACCCGGTGCGCCCGGCCTTCCACGCCTGGAACTCCTCGCCCGGCTGCTCGTAGTCCATGGCGGAGAGAGCCTTGCGGTAGTCCTCTCGGGCGCTCTGCGGCTCGTGCCACAGCACGTCGGCGTAGAACTCGCGCCAGGCCAGCTCGTTGCGGTAGGAGTCCGCTGCCGTGGACCGCTTGTCGGCCAGGTCGGCCAGCAGGGTGCGGGGGTGCACCTCACCCCACCGCAGGTAGGTCGACATCCGGCTTGTCCCGTCGCCGCCGGGGATGTCTCGCGCGCCGTCGTAGTCGGAGAGCCGGTGGTCGCGGAACCGCGCCCAAGCCCGCCGCGCGGCCCGCTCGCCGGCCTCCACGAGCTCCACTCCCGGCGGCAGCGAGGCGCTGGGGATCTGCTCGCCCTTCAGCTCCACCCACGACGGGTCGCGCGGCGCCGGCACCGGGTCACGCCAGCCGTGCTCGCGCCAGGCCCGGGAGAACGGGGTGAAGACCTGGTACGGCGACCCCGAGCCGTTCCTCACCCGCCCTGGTGCCACGGCGTACGGCGACCCGAGCCGCTCGAACGCGACGTCCTCCTCGGCGAGGGCCTTCTCGACCGCCTCGTCGCGCTCCCGGCCGTAGGGACCGTAGTCGGCCGCGACGTGCACCGCCTGCGCGCCGAGGTGCCGGGTCAGCTTGGTGAGCTCCTCCGCGGGGTCGCCCCGCCTGATCACCAGCGCGCCACCCATGGACTCGTCGAGCGCCTGCAGCGACGCCGCGAGGTAGGTCCGGCGGACCGGGCCCGCGCTGTCCCACAGCCGGGGGTCGACCACGAACACCGGCGCCACCTCGTCGGCCTCCAGGGCCGCACGCAGCGCGGGATTGTCGTGCAGGCGTAGATCTCGGCGGAACCACATCACGGCCGTCGTCATGGCTCCACTCTGCCCAGCCGGACAAGTCGGCGCCACGACCGGCGTGCCGGGCGATGAGAGGATGCCTGGGTGAGCGACCTGATCGACACCACGGAGATGTACCTCCGCACGGTCTACGAGCTGGAAGAGGAAGGCATCGTGCCGCTGCGGGCACGTATCGCCGAGCGGCTCCACCAGAGCGGACCGACGGTGAGCCAGACGGTCGCGCGCATGGAGCGCGACGGGCTGCTCACCGTCGAGGGCGACCGCCACCTCGAGCTGACCGGCCACGGCCGCCGGCTGGCGACCCGGGTGATGCGCAAGCACCGTCTCGCCGAGCGGCTCCTCACCGACGTCATCGGGCTGGACTGGGAGCTGGTCCACGCCGAGGCCTGTCGCTGGGAGCACGTGATCTCCGAGGCGGTCGAGCGGCGGCTGCTGGCGCTCCTCGACCACCCGACCGAGTCGCCGTACGGCAACCCGATCCCGGGGCTGGAGGAGCTGGGTGAGACCGCGGCCGGGGAGTTCCGCGCGGGCGTGGAGCTGCTGACCGACGTCGCCGGGGCGGGCGTCGACACCCGGGTCCGGATCGCCCGGATCAGCGAGGAGATGCAGAAGGACGCCACGGTGATGGCTGCGCTGCGGCGGGTGGGAGCGCTGCCCGGTCAGGAGATCGCCGTGCGCCGCTCGCAGACCGGGGTGCTGATCGGCTCGGGCGGCGAGCTGGCCGAGGTCGGCGAGGAGCTGGCCGAGCACATCTTCGTCGAGGCCCGCTGACCCGACTGTTCAGGCGTAGCGAGCCTGGGCGCGGGTGCGTGCCTTCGCCGCCTCGACCTCACGGTCCTTGGCTGGTGCGTTGGTCACCAGCCGCTCCAACAGCCGGCTGGTCGCGGCTGCGACCTCGGCCACCGCGTCGTCGAACGCCTGGGCGTTCGCCTGGCTCGGCCGGGTGCTGCCGCTGACCTTGCGCACGTACTGCAGCGCGGCGGCCTGCACCTCCTCGGAGGTGGCCGGCGGGGCGAAGTTGTGGAGCGGGCGGATGTTGCGGCACATGGCGCCTACTGTCCAGCGACCAGGTCCGTCTTGTCGAGACCGACGTCGGTGGTCGGGGTGCGGGCACCGGTGGTCTCGACGGGCGCTCGCTTCGCGTCGCTGCTCGATCAGCGGGTGTCGGTGGTCGAGCTTGTCGAGACCCCGGTGGTCCGAGTCGGTCACCGTGGGATGTCGATCAGCACCACGGTGGCGCCGACCACGGCGACGCGGCCGTCAGCCAGGGGGAGCGTGCGGGCAGTCGAGCCGGCGCCGGGCAGGTCCCAGGTCGAGGTCTCGGTGAGTCGGCCCTCGGGGCCCACGCGCAGCGCGGACAGGCTCGCCCGACCGGTGCGCTGGTCGGTGACGCTGGTCAGCGCGGTCTCGCGGTCGCCGAGCCAGGTGAAGGCCCGCGGGTCGTCCTCGGCACCGGCGTGGGTGAGCGGGCCGAACGAGCGCTGGTCGAGCCTGACCGGGCGGGTGAGGTCGGTGACGTCGAAGACCGCGGCCTGGGCGCCGAGGGTCTGACCGAGGTCGTCCGCGTCCTGCCCGATGCCGAGCAGCCGGTCGTCGCCGATCGGGTGGAGGTAGCGCGAGAAGCCTGGGATCTTCAAGGCACCGAGCGCCCGCGGTCGCGAGGGGTCGGTGAGGTCGACGGTGTAGAGCGGATCGGTCTGGCGGAAGGTGACCACGACGGCGAGGTCGTCGAACCAGCGCACCGACATGATCTCCTCCTGCGGCCCGAGCCCGCGCACCGTCCCCAGCTCGACCAGCTCCTCGCCCTGCTCGCGCAGCGTGGTCACGCCGTTGTCCGAGGGGCTCCATCCGGCGCCGTGGGCGAGCGCCACCCGGAGCACGCCCTCGTGCTCGTCCATGGACCACCGGTCGCGCAACCGCCCCGCCACGGTCCCCGAGGCGACGTAGGTCGTGTCGAGACCCTCGAGCGCGAAGGCGTGGATCTCGGTGCCGCCCTCCTCCTCGCCGGCTCCCGAGACGTCGGGGGAGGTGAGGTAGAGCCGGTCCTGGGAGGAGTAGAGCGTCTCCCCGGCACCGGTGAGAGCCACTGCGCGCAGGTCGGTGACGTCCTCGGTGGCCATCGTCACCACCGTGAGCGTGCTGGTCTCCTCGCCCCCGACGGGGTGGCTCACGTCGCCACACCCGACGAGCTGCTCGGCCGACCCCGAGCCGTCGTCGACCGAGGGCAGCCAGTCGGCGATGCTGCTCTCACGCACGATCTGCTTGTTGGCCTCCTTGGCCTCGGCGAAGGTGCGGCTGCGGTTCGGGGTCACCCAGTCCAGCGTCGGCGCCCCGGTCCGCAGGGCGAGCCGGACCACCGACCCGTCGGCGCCGTCGTACTGACGGGTGGCGAGCAGCGAGCCACCGAGCTCCAGGTCGGACTCCACCCGGGGGCTCGACGGGTCGTCGATCGAGACCGTCACCAGCCGCGCGCGCTCCGAGTCGGGGACCGGGTACGGCGCCGGGAGGGTCTGCGGGGGCAGCTCGGGCTCGGGAGGCGGCGGGTCCACCAGGTCAGGTCCGAGGCTCGGGCCGGGCAGCTCCTCGACCGAGGGCGCCGGGAGGGGCTCGACCGGCGGTTCGACCGGTAGGGGCAGCGGTTGCCGCAGGACGACCGGACCGCCGCTCTGCACCAGCAGCACCCGGTCACCGGCCAGCAGCAGCTCGGGTGAGGTCAGCGCGTCGGGGAGGGTGAGCGTGCCGAGCTCGCGGGGCTCGTCGCCGGTGACGTCGAGCACCACCAGCCGGCCCGGGGTGAGTCGGACCAGGAGCCGACCGTCGGTCTTGACCAGGTCGGGCTCGTCGACCCCGACCTCCTGCACGTTGGTGCCGGTCGCGCTGCTGCCCTGACCGAGCGAGGCATCTGCGCGGGTGGTCGGGGCCTCCTGCGCCGAGCCGCTCACGTCACCCTCGACCGCGCCGCTCGCCTCGAACTGCACGTCGGGGGCGCCATGGACCACGGGGCCGTCGAGGCCGTAGGGGCCGATCAGGGGCAGGGTGCGTTCGACGTACCAGTCGAGCAGCTGGTCGCAGTCGCGGAACGGCGTCAGTGCGGCAGCAGCGGCGGGGACCGGGCCGAGGGGTCCGGCCCCCGGGTCGTCGGGGTCGGGGCTGCCCAGCACCCCGCTCGCCACCAGGGTCAAGCCTCCGGTCAGCGCCGCGACGACGCCCGCGGCGGCTGTGACGCGACCCACTCGCCCTGCTCTCCCCATGACTCCTCCTGGATGATGCTCGTTGGCCCTCTGACGCACCGGCCCCGCAGCCGGTTCCATCAGCCCGCGTGATCGACGACAGGAGCAGACGTGCCGGAGCAGGACAGCGAGCGCAGGTTCGACATCGTGGTGGTCGGTGCCACCGGTTTCACCGGCGGACTGACCGCCGACTACCTCGCCACCAACGCCCCGCCCGACTGCCGATGGGCGCTCGCCGGTCGAAACCCCGACAAGCTGGCGGCGGTGCGCGAGCGCCTCGCCGCGGTCAACCCCGCCTGCTCCGACCTCGAGCTGCTCCACGCAGACACCACCGACGAGGAGTCGCTGCGCGCCGTGGCTCGCAGCGCCCGGGTGGTCGTCACCACCGTCGGCCCCTACCTCGAGCACGGCGAGCCACTGGTGGCCGCGTGCGCGGCGGAGGGCACCGACTACCTCGACCTGACCGGCGAGCCCGAGTTCGTCGACCTGATGTACGTGCGCCACCACGAGCAGGCCGTGCGCTCCGGTGCCCGGCTGGTCCACTGCGCCGGCTTCGACTCGATCCCGCACGACCTCGGTGCACTGTTCACCGTCCAGCAGCTCCCGAAGGGGCTCCCGATCTCGGTGCGCGCAGCGGTGCGCTCCAACGCCGCGTTCTCCGGCGGCACCTTCCACTCCGCCCTGGGCCAGATGTCACGGATGCGCTCCATGCAGCGCGCGGCCGGCGAGCGCAAGCGGGCCGAACCGCGTGGCGGGGGTCGGCGCGTACGCGCGCGCGGCGACGCCACCCCCAAGCGCGACTCGGTGCTGGGCCTGTGGCTGCTCCCGATGCCGACCATCGACCCCGCAATCGTCAAGCGCTCGGCCCGCGCGCTGGAGGAGTACGGCCCCGACTTCACCTACGAGCACTACATGGGCTTCCGGCACCTGCCCTACGCTGCCGCGATGGCGGCCGGGGTGGGGTCGCTGGCGGCCGCGATCCAGGTGCCGCCGGTGCGCGAGCTGCTCAAGAAGCGGGTGCCGCAGGGCAGTGGTCCGGACGAGCAGAAGCGTGCCCGGTCCTGGTTCACCGTCGACTTCGTGGGCCGGGCAGGTGAGGAGCAGGTGGTCACCCGCGTCGCGGGAGGTGACCCCGGTTACACCGAGACCGCGAAGATGTTGGCCGAATCAGCCCTGTCGCTGGCATTCGATGACAACCCCGGGACCTCCGGCCAGGTGACAACCGCCCAGGCCATGGGCGAGAATCTGCTCGCCCGTCTGGCCAAATCCGGCATTTCCTTCACGGTGCGCGAGCACTCGTCCTAGCCTGGAACGGCCCCTCGGGAGGGGGTTTCATCTACGTTTCTGGCAAGAGGGAATGACTGTGTCGAGGGGTCGTCGCGCGCTCGAGGTGCGCTGGATGCTCGGTGCCGCTACCGCGGTGGCGCTGGTGTGGGTGCCGATGGGTCCGCTCGGGAGCGCCGTGGGCGCCCTCCCGCGGCCGCAGGCAGGAGCGGCCATCGAACAACCGGTGCAGCTGACCGCCCGCCAGGTGACGATGGTCCAGCGCGTCGCGCCGCAGGTCACCCTCGAGTCGATCGACGACGAGCGGATCAGCGAGAAGGGCACCGACCTCGCGGCGATCAGCGCGATCGAGAGCTACGACGTGCCCGCCGCCGCCATGCGGGCCTACCGCAACGCCGCCGAGGAGCTCGCCACCACGGTGCCGGGGTGCCAGATCACCTGGACGATGCTCGCCGGCATCGGCCGGGTCGAGTCCGACCACGGCCGCTACGGCGGTTCCGTGCTCCGCAAGGACGGCCTGCCCCAGCCCGCCATCCGAGGCATCGCGCTCGACGGCAACGGCGTGGCCGCCATCCCCGACAGCGACGGCGGCGAGTGGGACGGCGACAGCCTCTGGGACCGCGCGGTCGGCCCGATGCAGTTCATCCCCACCACGTGGACCTCTGCTGGACGCGACGGCGACGACGACGGCGAGAAGAACCCCAACGACATCGATGACGCCGCCCTGGCCGCGGCCTACTACCTGTGCCCCTCGTCCGGGAGCCTGCTCGACGACGCGACGCTGAGCGCCGCGATCTTCAGCTACAACCACTCCGAGTACTACGTCGCCCTGGTCAAGGCCTTCAAGGTCGGCTACGAGACCGGCGTCTTCGACATCCCGTCCCCGCCCCCGCCCCCCGAGGAGCCGGAGAAGAAGAAGGGCAAGAAGAAGAAGAAGGACAAGGACGAGACGCACGCCAAGGACGGCAAGGCTGAGAAGTCGGCGAAGGGCGACGCGACGAAGGCCCCCAGCAAGCAGCCCAGCAAGACACCCACCAAGACGCCCAGCAAGCCCAGCGGTGGCGGCACCAAGAGCGGGTCCGGGTCCGGTTCCGGCGGGTCCGGCAGCGGCGGCGGTGGGACCAAGCCCGGCGGGGGCACCTCGTCGCCGACCTCGACCCCCACGACGACTCCCACGACGACTCCGACCGAGTCGGCTGGGACGACGAGCACGACCAGCACCGCCGCGGGCGCTTCGACCCCCTGAGGCCTGACGGCGCCGTGCACCGCGCGTGGCACCATGTCCTGCGGCCCCAGTAGCTCAGTGGATAGAGCAGCCGCCTCCTAAGCGAAAGGTCGTAGGTTCGACTCCTACCTGGGGCACCTGGTGGCGGCTGCGGCAGCCGGCTCCACTGACGGCGAAAGGTCGTAGGTTCGACTCCTACCTGGGGCACCTGGTGGCGGCTGCGGCAGCCGGCTCCACCGATGGCGAAAGGTCGTAGGTTCGACTCCTACCTGGGGCACCTGCGCCGGAGTGAACCAAGCCGATGGGGTCGGACATCTCGATCCACCAGGTGAGTCGAGATGTCCGACACCCATCGCACACCCCGGCGCCTGCGAACCATCGGTACGCCACAAGGCGGAGAAGGAGGACCGATGGTCTATCGCCTCGTGATCGGCCTCGGTCGACTCGCGGTCCGGGTGCTCGGCCTGCGCGTGGAGATCACCGGGCTCGACCACGTGCCCCGCGAGGGCCCGGCCGTGCTGGCGGCCACGCACGTCTCGTTCCTCGACTTCCTGCTCCTCGGCCTGGTGGGTGAGGAGGCCGGAGGACGGCGTGTCCGCTTCCTCGCCCGGCACGAGATCTGGCGGGTCGTCCCGGTCGGCTGGGCGATGCGCCGGATGGGCCACGTCCCGGTCGACCGTGAGGCGCCCGCCCACGCCTACCTGCTGGCGCGTGAGGCGCTGCGTCGTGGCGAGGTGGTGGGCATCTTCCCCGAGGCCGGTGTGAGCCGGTCCTACACGGTGCGAGCTCTCATGCCGGGCGCGGCCGCCCTGGCGCGGGAGACCGGCGCGCCACTGGTCCCCGTCGCCCTGTGGGGCGGCCAGCGGCTGTGGACCGCGAAGACCCGGCCGCGGATCACCCGTGGCGTACCGATCTCGATCGCCGTGGGCGACCACGTCGCGCCCGTGCGGGCGGGCACGCTGCGCGGCGATGCCGCGGCCACCACCGACATCCTGGGTGCCGAGCTGCAGCGGCTGGTCGACCGGGCCCAGGCCGAGCCACGCCAGCAGCCGCCGCCGGGCCGCCCCGCGCCCTGGCACCCTCGCCACCTCGGCGGCGAGGCGCTGCCGGTCGAGGAGGCCGCGCAGCGTCAGGACGTCCCTGGGAACGCTCGGCCGGTCACCTGGGCGCCGGTGGTCCACAGCAGGTCCTGAGCCCGCCGCGGGCCCTCGACGAGCTCGACCGCCGACGCCTGCTACAACGCGCCCGCGAGTGGCCACATCAGTGCGGCCAGCACGAAGGCGCTCAGGCCGAGCGTGGTCTCGGTGACGGTCCAGGTCTTCAACGTGGTCTTCTCGTCCATCCCGAAGAACCGGCTGACCAGCCAGAAGCCGGAGTCGTTGACGTGGGAGAGCACGGTCGCCCCGGCCGCGATCGCCACCACCAGCAGCACCAGCTGCAGCTCGGTGAGCGACGCCGATGCTGCCGCGGGAGCCAACAGGCCGGAGGCGGTGGTCAGCGCCACCGTCGCCGAGCCCTGGGCGACCCGCAGTAGGGCGGAGATCAGGAACGCCTGCAGGATCAGCGAGATGCCCAGGTCGGACAGCGAGGCGCTCAGCGCCTCCCCGATCCCGCTGAGCTCCAGGACGCCGCCGAACATCCCACCCGCGCCCGTGATGAGGATGATCGAGCAGATCGGGGCGAGGGAGTCGTCGAGGATCCGGCTCACGGTCGCCATCGAGCGCCCGGGTGCCCCCAGCACGGCGATGGCGGCCAGGGTCGTGATCAGCAGGGCGACCGTCGTGTCGCCGAGCAGCATCAGGGCGTTCGCCCAGGTCGCGTCGTCGGACACCACGCCGGCCTCGATCAGTGTCGAGAGCACCGTGTTGAACGAGATGAGGACGAAGGGGAGCAGCAGCAGGCTGATCACCGTGCGGAACTCCGGAAGGGCTCGAGTCGCCGTGGCCGTCGCGGTCCCACCCTCGCCGGCGCCGTCGGAACCAGCCTCCGCCTCGTCGGGCGTGCTGCGCATCTGGCCGAAGAGCGCGTCGGGGATGTCGACCTGCACGCGCGCGCCGATCACGCGCGAGACCAGCATCACCCCGACGTACCAGGAGATGACCGCGACCGGTGCCCCGACGAGCAGCGTGAGGCCGATGTCGGCGTCCAGGGCCCCCGCTGCCGCAACCGGTCCGGGGTGAGGCGGCACCAGCGCGTGCATGGCGGCGAAGGCGCCGGCGGCGGGGAGGGCGTAGAGCAGCAGCGAGCCGCCGAAGCGCCGGGCGACGGTGAGGATGATCGGGAGGAACACCACGAGCCCCGCGTCGAAGAAGATCGGAAGCCCGAAGAGCAGGGCGGCCACGCCGAGCGCCAGGGGCGCCCGCTTCTCCCCGAACCGCCCGATGAGCGTGTCGGCGAGGACCTGGGCGCCGCCGGTGATCTCCAGCAGCCGCCCGATCATCACCCCGAAGCCGACCAGCAGCGCGACCGCGCCGATGGTGTCCGCGAAGCCGTAGACGAGGGCGTCGGGGACGTCGGAGACCGGGATCCCGGCTACGACGGCGGTGAGGGCGCTGACGAGGACCAGCGACACGAAGGCGTGCAGCTTGACGCCGATGATGAGGAACAGCAGCAGGGCCACGGCCCCCGCTGCGATGAGCAGCAGGGTGACGGTGCCGTAGGCAGGCTCAATGGCTTCCACGTCGTCCCTCCCGATTGGGTGTCGTGGGCTGTGGCGCCGGATCAGCACCGCACTTTCTTGCACTTTGCGTCAAAGAGGCTGATTTGGCAACCGTCGCTCGAGTGCGTCGTACGCCGCCGCCACGACCTCGTCGATCGTCCCCGAGACGTCGACGACGGCCCCGTCCTCGTCCGCGGCCAGCGGCTCGAGCGTGTCGAACTGGGAGCGCAGCATGCCGGTCGGCATGAAGTGCCGCTCTCGGCGCTGCATCCGGGGCTCCAGCACCCCGTAGTCAGCGGCGAGGTGCAGGAAGAACATCTGCGGGACCCCCGCCTGCAGCCGGGCGCGGTAGTCGCGCTTCAGGGCCGAGCAGGTGATCAGCGTGCTGTGCCCGTCGGCCGTCCGTGCGCGGGCGCGCAGGTTGATCTCCGCGAGCCAGGGACCGCGATCCTCGTCGGTGAGCGGCTGCCCGGACTCCATCTTGGCGATGTTGCGTGGCGGGTGCAGGTCGTCGCCCTCGACGAAGCCCCAGCCTGTGCGATCGGCGAGGCGCTGCGCGACCGTGGACTTGCCGGTGCCCGAGACACCCATGACCACCACCTGGAGCGCGTCGCTCCGCCCGCTCGGCTCCGTCGACTCCGTCAACTCCGTCGGCTCCGTCGACATGGCGCCATCTCCCTCCGGCAGGGGTTGTCACCCCGACCCTAGGTGCCTCGGGAAGAGCCTCGGACAGCTCGGACAGCTCGGACAGCTCGGACAGCAGGTGGGCGGCGTGGCAGAGGTCGGCGGCACGACGGCCACCGCCCTCATCTCGACCCCTCCTGGTCGGCGGCGTCGGCCGATCCACCACAGGTCGCTGCGACCCGGCGGCTGAGTCCGCGCCGCAGGTAGACCGTGGCGTCGGGACACCGCAGCACCGCTCGGTAGTGCGTGCGCACGACGTCGGCGGTGCCGCGCTGGTGCTCGGGCCCGCTGACCACCCACGTGGGCGCCCGCCTGCTGCGCAGCAGCGCCCTGAACTGGGTGTAGTGCGGATCGAGGGTGCGTCGCGGCAGCGTCCACAGGTAGGGGTACGGCGACGGGAGGCCGGAGGCGTAGTTGACGTTGGCGTGCCCGCTCAGCGCGACCAGGGTGTCACCGGGCTGCGCCGCTGCGGCGACAGCCGTGCCGATGTCGTCGCCCCCCGTGCTCGGGGTCGCGAAGGTCGCGGCCACCGTGGTGCTCAGGATCGCCGAGACGACGGCGAGGCCGGCGGTGGCTCGCGCCGCCAGGCGGCGGGTCGGCGCCGAGAGCCCGACGGCGAGCGCCACCGGGACCGCGAGCTGCACCAGGTAGTGGGACCAGAAGCTGCCGCCCAGCACGATGGAGACGACGTCGTAGGCGAGGACCGGGAGCAGGGCCACCCGGGCCTGGAAGACGGGGTCGGCCCATCGGTCGTGCCAGGAGTCACCGGAGCGGCCGGCGGGGTGGTCCGCCCTCCGTCGGGGTCGGCGAAGCGCCAGCAGCAGCAGCACGACCCCGGCAGCCAGGCCGCTGGCGAGGACGGCAGGCACCATGACACCCGCGCGGACCAGGGACGGCGCGGTCGGATCGGCCGCCATCACCCGTCCCGCTGCGAGCCGGAACTCGTACATCGCGAACCACAGGCCGGGGAGTGAGGTGCCCCGCGCCACCGCGACGCCGGCCAGGCCACCGGCGGTGGCCACGGCTCCGATGACGGTGCCCAGCGTCAGGGCGCTGACGACGGCCCGTGCCGTCGGGTCGGGGCGACGTCGTGCGCCGCCCAGACGCAGCAGCGCCACCGCGACCAGCAGGATGAGCACGTCGGCCAGGTTCTGCTTGATCAGCATCGCGGCGGCACCCGCGGCACCGGCCACCACGCCGAGTGCGAACGAACCTCGCGGGCGGCGAGTGCGCAGTGCTCCCAGTGCCGCGGTGAACCCGAGGGCCACGAAGGGCGCTGCCAGCAGCTCACCGTCGACCTGGCGCGCGCCGATCAGCGGGTTGGCGAGGAACGCCGCCGAGGTCAGGCAGGCGACCGCTGCCCACTCGGGTCCGGTGAACGGGCGGACGGCGTGGAAGACCGCGACCAGGCACGCGCCCGCCGTCACGATGCCGAGCAGGCGCAGCGGCAGGGCCCCGCCGAGGTCGGCCGCCAGCTGGAAGAGGGACAGGAGCAGCGGGGGACGGTCGACCCAGTACTGCCCGTAGAGCGAGCTCCCGGGGCCGGTCCACTGCCGGGCCACGACCAGGAAGCCCGCCTCGTCAGGGCTCAGCGGCTGGGTGAGCAGCGCCAGCCGGGTGAGGACCAGGAGGACGGCGGCGGACAGTGCGAGGGCCCGGGGACGAGGCCCTCTCCAGGTGCGCTCGCCGGCTGCGGCACCGCTGCGCGGTGCGCGGGCGGGCGAGCCGATGACCACACGCGCAACGTGACACGACCTGCCTGAACACGACCTGAACAGTCCTCGGCAGGTGCCGGGCGATCAGCCGGCCGGCAAGGAGATGACGAAGGTTGCCCCCCGGTCCTGGTCATCCCCCATGGAGGGCACGTCGTCGAGGGTGACGTCGCCACCGATGCTGCGAGCGACTCGCCGCGCCAGGGCCAGGCCCAGGCCACTGCCGTTGCCGCTGGTCCAGCCGGGGTCGAAGATCCGGCCGGCGCTGTCGTGGGGGACACCAGGACCCTCGTCATGGATCCGGACGAGCACATCACCGGCCACGCGGCTGGCAGCCACCGTGACCGTGCCGCCGTGCCGGGCTGCGTTCTCGATCACCGGCGACACCGCTCGACGCACCATGTCCTCGGGTGCGGCGATGCGCAGCGTGGGCTCGATCGCGAGGACCGGCGAGGTGATCTCGCTGCGTCCGACCACGTCCTGCATCAGGGGCCGCAGGACGCAGGAGTGGGTCCACTCCGAGTCGGCCTGCGCGCGGGCGAGTGCCAGGAGACCGCTGATGGTCACCGACATCTGTTGGCAGCTGGCCTGGACCTCCGCGAGGTCCTCGCGAGCCGCCCCGTCGAGGTCGGTGCGCATCTGCAACAGCTCGACCGCACCCATGACGGCGGTGAGCGGGGAGCGCAGCTCGTGGGCGAGCTCGGAGGTCAGCCGTTGCTCGTCGCGGATCACTCCGGCGACCTTCGCCAGCAGCCCGTCGAGGGTGTGCCCCAGGGCAGTGATCTCGTTGCTCGGGGGGCCGAGGTCGAAGCGACGCTCGAGGTCGTGCGCGCTCCAGTCCTCCGCGGTGCGCGCCATGTGGGCGACCGGCGCGAGGGCGCGGCGGCTGATCCACGCGGTCAGCGCGAGCGAGAGCAGCACCACGAGGCCCCCGGCGAGGATCGAGACGAGCATCGCGGTGTGCTCGATGGTCTCGTAGGGCTGCAGCCGCTCGGCGACGACGGAGACTCCCGACGGCCCCGCGGTGGTGGTGAACGGCGTGGCGAGGACCTGGTAGTCCTCGCCGACCCGCCGGGTGGTCGACTCGCTGCTGGTCGAGAGCTCGGCGAACTGATCGGCCAGCCGTCCGGGCACCTGCCCCGCGACCAGGTCGCCGGACTCGTCGTAGACCGCGCTTCCCGGCTCGAGCCGGGACGTGGGCGCGGTCAGCGCGGCGCCGTCGGTGGCGTCGTCCGCGGTGCGGATCACGTCGGTCGAGCGGTCGCTGAGCACCTGCGCGACCGCGGACTCGTTCGACCCGGCCAGAGCGGTGTGCACGACCAGCACGAGGGCCCCGGCCACCAGCAGGCTGAGCACACCTGCGGAGAGGATCAGCTGACGACGAAACGGTCCCCACGCCGGGATCCGGCCGGCATCGCCCGGCACGCGGGCAGGCTCGCGCCCCGGGCCGGCAGCGGGAGGGGTGGTCACGACATCCGGAACCCGACGCCTCGAACGGTCTCGATCACGCTGGGGGATCCGATCGACTCGAGCTTGGAGCGGATCCGTCGCATGAAGCTGTCCACGGTGTTCTCGCTGACGTGAGCCCCGTCGGGCCACGCGGCGGCGACCACGGTCCGGCGCCGCACCACCTCGCCCGGCCTGGAGGTGATCGCGGCGAGCATGCGGTACTCCGTCGGGGTCAGCAACACCTCACCCTGCGGGGTCCTGGCGGCGTGGGCGGAGGGATCGAGGACCAGCCCCTCGGGAGGTGCGACGTGGTCGCGGCCCCGTCGGGCGAGTACCTCCAGACGCATCAGGAGCTCGCGCAGCTCGAACGGCTTGACCACGTAGTCGTCGGCGCCTGCCGCGAAGCCGGAGATCCGCTCGTGGGTCTCGCCGAGTGCAGTGAGGAAGAGGACCGGTGCGTGCTGACCCGCCGACTTCAGTGCAGCGACGACGTCGCGGCCGTCGGAGTCGGGGAGGCCGATGTCCATGACGACGACGTCGATGCCACGGTCGGGCGTGAACTGCGCCAAGGCCTCCCGGCCGTCGTGTGCCTGCACCACCTCGTGTCCGGCCTCACGCACCGCGCGGACCAGCACGCGCCGGATGGCGACATGGTCCTCGCAGACCGCGACGGTGAGCATCGACAACCTCCTGTCCCCATCGTGGCACCGGGTCAGTCGGGGGTCGACGGGGACGCGACGCGCTCGGCCCAGGCGGCCCGGGCCCCGGAGTCACCGACCCGGTAGACCTGGACGCACCCGGCGAGCGCGGCGACCACGGCGAGTCCCGCCACCACCCGGGTGAACCAGACCCCGCCGGGACGCCTGCCCCGGGCGGCCAGCAGCTCCAGCACCACGATGCCGGTCGACAGCACCAGCAGGGGCACCGCGAACCAGATCAGCTGGTCGCCCAGGGCGGCGTGTCGGCCCGGGTCCCCGACCCGACCCTCGAGCTCCTCCCCACTGGCCGTCGCCACAGGCACCAGCACCACTGTCGCGAGGCCGGCTGCGGCCACGAGCGGGCCGTAGCGCAGCCTCCAGGGAGGTCGCAGGGTGATGGCGAGCGTCCCGAGCGCGGCCAGCGGGAGGAGGACCACCACGGCGTGCACCACAAGAGCGTGCACCGGCAGACCGTCGACGAGATCGAACAACGCAACCTCCAAGTCTGCGGATCCGCGGCGACAGGCTCACACGCCGGGTGGCGAGAACCACAGTCCCGGTTGCCACCTGCACGCCACCTGACCGGCGGCGAGGCCCCGGCGGAGCCGATAGGTTGCGCTCCCATGAGAGCTGTCGTGTGTGAGAACTCAGAGCTGGACCTGCGTGAGCTCCCCGACCCGGTCCCCGGGGCCGGCCAGGTGCTGCTCGAGGTGTCGCGGGCCGGGATCTGCGGCTCCGACCTGCACGCCCGGCACCACGCCGATGCCCTGTCCGAGATCTCCGCCGCCGTCGGGATGGACACGATCATGACCTCGCGCGACGCGGTGGTGATGGGCCACGAGTTCAGCGGCCGGGTGATTGCGCACGGGCCCGAGACCCGCGGCCGGTACGCCGAGGGAACCCCCGTCGTCGCCTTCCCGATGGTGCGCCGGGAGGGAACGATGCACATGATCGGCTTCTCCCCGGTCGCGACGGGCGCCTACGCCGAGAAGATCGTGGTGGAGGAGGCGTTCCTCTTCGACGTCGACAACGGCTACAGCGTCGAGCAGGCAGCGCTCACCGAGCCGATGGCCGTGGCCTGGCACGCCGTGCGCACCTCCCGCGTGGCCAAGGGCGAGACGGCGGTCGTGGTCGGCTGCGGTCCGATCGGGCTTGCGGTGATCCTCATGCTCAAGGCGCGGGGGGTGCGCCACGTGGTCGCCAGCGACTACTCGTCGGCGCGGCGCCGGCTCGCGGAGCGGTGCGGCGCCGATGTGGTGCTCGACCCCGCCGAGACCTCGCCGTGGTCGACCTTCGAGGGGCACCGCCGCTACCGCACCGAGGCCGGCGAGCTGCTCGACTTCGCCCACCAGGCCATCGGCCGGTTGCGATCGGTCCCGCTGCTGCCCTGGTCCCGTGTGATCCGGGCTGCCGAGGCGCTCGGCCAGAGCGCGCAGCAGGGCCCCGTCGTCTTCGAGTGCGTCGGCGTGCCGGGGATCATCGACGACATCGTCCTCGGCGCCCCGCTGTACTCCCGCGTGATCGTGGTCGGGGTGTGCATGGAGCCGGACACCTTCACCCCCGCGATGGCGATCAACAAGGAGCTCTCGCTCCAGTTCGTCTTCGCCTACGACCCCGGCGAGTACCACGACACCCTGCGGATGCTCACCTCCGGCAAGGTCGACCCCTCGCCGCTGCACACCGGCACCGTCGGCCTCGACGGCGTGTCCGAGGCGTTCGACGACCTCGGGTCGGCCGAGCAGCACGCGAAGGTGCTGGTCGACCCCGCGGGCTGAGCTGCAGGCGGGCGGGGACTCAGCCGGGGAGTGCGCGCAGGTAGGAGGCGAACCCCGCGGGGGCTCGACCCGCCAGCCGTGACGACGTCGTGACCCGCACCGAGTCGGTGGCCACGCAGGTCACGCCGGCCGAGCGCAGCCGGGCGACCAGGTCGCGGTCCTCGCCGGTCGCCAGCGCAGCGAAGCCACCCACCGCCACGTAGGACGAGGAGCGCACCCCGAGGTTTGCGCCGTGGACGTGGCCGTGGCGCTCGGTGAGACGGTGGCGGCGCCACCACTGGTCGGCTCGCACGAAGGGCAGCTCGTCGTCCGGCTGCACGGTGCCGATGACCGCGTCGGCGCCACGGTCGGCCAGGTCCACCTGTCGCACCAGCCAGGAGCCGGGCACCACGCTGTCGGCGTCGGTGCACGCCAGCCAGTCCGGGTGGGCGGCCGGGTCCGACCCGGACCCGAGCAGCAGGTCGCAGCCGACCGACCGCGCCACCCCGACGTTGCCTTCCTCACAGGTCACGCCCACGACCCCGGGCCACCGGGCCACGATGTCGGCAGAGCCGTCCAGGCACCGGTCCAGGACGACCACGACGTCGACTCGCACACCTGCGCGGCGCGCGCGGTCGGCCGCGACGTCGAGGGAGGCCAAGGTGCGCGGCAGGGTCGCCTCCTCCTCGCGTGCCGGCACGACGACGCCGACGTGCTCGACCGGCATCACGACGTCCCGTCGGCCGGGGCCAGGACGTGCAGCCAGAAGTCGTCCTCCTCATGGGCAACGAGGACGCGGAGCCGCGGATCGGCGGCGAGGTCGGCATGCACCCGGTCGCCGTCGAGCGGCCAGCCCACCGCCTCACCACGCCAGTGGCAGGCGAGCAGGACGCCCTCGGGAGCCAAGGACTCCAGGCAGCGGTCCAGGAGCCGTGCCCACGAGGTGGCGCCCAGGAAGTAGCCGACCTCGGAGAGGACCACCAGGTCGTAGGTGCCCGCCACCCACTGCTCGGGGACCTGCCGCAGCTGCAAGGAGACCCGGCCGGAGTCGACCAGGTCGCCGAGTCGTTCGCGGGCGAGGTCGAGCGAGGCCTGGCTGACGTCGATCGCGGTCAGGTGCTCCGCACGGCGGGCTAGGTCTGCACTCAGGGCGCCCACCGAGCAGCCCACCTCCAGCGCGCGTCCGACCTGCTCCTGCGGGAGGGCAGCCAGGGTCAGCGCGCGCTTGCGCCGCTCGTACCAGCGGGTCGAGACCTCCCACGGATCGTGCGAGCGGCGGTGCACCGCGTCGAGCTCGGCCGCGACGCGCTCGTCGGGATCGTCCAGCAGGAACACCTCGGCCTCGCGACCGGCCGCGAGCAGCAACGCCTCGGAGACCACGGCCTCGTCGCCCCGCGCGTCGGAGAGGCCCTCGACCTGGCTGCGGTGGCAGGCGATCGCCTCGGCCTTGCGCCGTTTCGCCGCGGGGTCGAGGTCGACGCGCACGGCCCGGTCCCACGGCAGGTCCTCGGGAGCTCCCCACTGCCACAACCAGACCGGGTAGTGCACCAGCGTGGCCCCCGACCGGCGGGTCACCTCGGCTGCCGCACGCCCGAGCGCCTCGTGGTCGGGGTGGCGGTCACCGGTCCACGGCGCCACGACCAGGCACTCCTGGGCGCCCACCCGCTGGTCGAGCGCTCGGCGCAGCTGCTCCTCGTGCGACTCGAGCTCGCCGTCGGGCAGGTCGAGGCACTCCACGTGCGAGCAGCCCAGGGCGGCGGCCGCCGCCGACAGCTCACGCCGGCGGACCTCGGCCAGCCGGAGGCGGTCGGTGGTGGGGGAGTCGGGGTGGGAGGCCTCGCCGGCGGTGGCCACGACCAGCTCCACCTGCATTCCCGCAGCCGCTGCCCGGGCCACCAGGCCGCCGGCACCCAGCGCCTCGTCGTCCGGGTGTGCGGCGAGCACGAGCAGGCGGGCGTGGTCTCCCGGCAGCCACGACGGTGAGGGCAGCTGATCCCAGGGTTGGGCGAGCCAGTCGACCTCGCAGGTCGCGGCCGTCCCGCCCCACGCGGAGGCGTCGGTGGCTGCGCTCATCGGGCGGGGTTCCAGCTCAGGAAGTCGCGGGTCGAGTCGACGCATCGCCCGAGCTGGGCCAGGTCGCGTTCGGCGTGCTCCTGGCGCAGGTAGAGCATCAGGTCCCCGACGCGGCGGGCGTGGGTCTCCTCGGTCAGCGGGGCGGGGCCCATCGCGTGGGCGGCGTGCTCGACGACCTCTTCGGCAGCGCGCCGGACGACGGCGCGGGTGCGCAGCGCCAGCACGCGGCCGCGCTCCCCGGTGGCGTGACCCCCGTCGACCTCGCGTGAGGCGTGCGCCAGCGCGGTGCGCGCAGTGTGCAGCACGACGTCGACCGCGCCGAGGTGCAGGTGGCCGACCTGGTCGAGGCTCCGGTCGTCGCCGTGCCGTGCCAGCCGGTGGGCCAGCGCGACCGCCCCGCCGTACCAGCACGCGGCCACGCCGATGCCGCCCCAGGCGAAACCGGGGCGCTGGAGGTACCACCCGGCCTCGCCCACCGGGGCGGCGCTCGCGGCCTCGAAGGAGACCGGGCCGCTGACCACCTGAGGGAGCCCGATGGGCTCCCAGGGCGCCGGGAGCGGCTTGGTGGCGGAGGTGCGCAGGTCGACGGCGAACAGCCGGCGTCGCCCGTCGACCAGGTGGGCCGTGACCAGTGCATGGCTGAGGATCCCGGCGAGCGAGCACCAGGGCTTGGTCCCCTCGAGCACCCAGCGGCCGTCGGTGAACTGCGCCTCGACCCGGCCCCCGGGGCCCTCGGCCGCCCAGACGCCCCAGGTGCTCTCGTCGTCGGCGTCGACCGTGTCCAGGACGGCGGCGCGCTCGCCCGACCGCTCGAGGTCCAGCTCGCGCAGGATGCTGTCAGCGTCCAGGTGCGGCTCCACGCTGCGGGCGACGGTGAGGTCGACACCGGCGAGGGTTGCCAGCAGCTCCCAGCGGTGGGCCGTCTCCACCCCGGGCGCGGGAAGCTCGGGGGTCAGGCTCGCGGCCAGGCGCAGAGCACGCTCCGGGTCGTCCTGGCAACGACCGGCAGCCGTCGCGACCTGTGCGACGGTCCGCGGGTCGGATTCGGGGTCGATGGTGACGGGCCGCCGGTGTGTGCCGGTGTGGCCGGGGGCGAGATCCTCGCGTGGGTGCACGCGGTTCCTTTCGTCCGGGTCCCGGTCCCGGGGCAGGGCCGGACGAGCGACGCTAGGCGCCTCAGGTGTGGGTTGGTACCCCGTTAGGGGTGAAATGTTCCGCCCCCCGGGTCCGTGCGAGATGCGTGCCTGACTGATGTTTGTCCACAGAGCGTCTCGGGCACCCAGGGGGACAGGGCGCCCTGAGCACCACCCCGCATCCGACCCGGCGTCCGTTCGACCGCCCGACCACCGCACCAGGGAGGAGGCGAGCGGCATGACCCGACCGGAGCAACGCATCCGTCTCGCCGTGGTCAACGACTACGACGTGGTCGTCGAGGGCGTCGCGGGCATGCTGCGGCGCTACTCGGCCGAGGTCCGGATCGTCGAGCTCGACAGCAGCGGTGGCGAGGACATCGGGGACGAGCCAGGGGTCGATGTCGCCCTGGTCGACACCTTCGCCCACCCCCCGGGCGACTGCGATGGCGTGGCCCGTCTGGTCGAGTCCCGCCGCGCGCACCACGTGGTCATCTACTCCTGGAACCTCGAGCCCTCCCTCATCGAACGAGCGCTGTCGCGCGGCGTGCACGGCTACATCAGCAAGATGGTGCCGGCCGGTGAGCTGGTCGCCGCGCTGCGCAAGGTCGTGGCCGGCGAGGTCGTCGTCGACGCCGAGGCGGCCAAGCTCGGTCAGGTCCCGGGGGAGTGGCCAGGGCGCGAGGAGGGGCTCACGCCCCGCGAGTCGGAGATGGTCGCGCTGATCACCCAGGGGCTGAGCAACGAGGACATCGTGCGCCAGACGCTGCTCTCGCCGAACACGGTCAAGAGCTACATCCGCGCGGCATACCGCAAGATCGGGGTGACCACCCGGTCACGGGCAGTGCTGTGGGGGATCGAGCACGGCTTCCGGCCCGATCACTGAGGCCACCGCGGGCCGCGAGAGCGGCTGCCCCCCGTCTCCGGGCGATCCGCCCACCGCACGGGGGTCGAGGCCCGAGCGCAGGGTGCCGAGGATCCGGTCCAGCCACCGCGACACCGTGACCTGGGTGACGCCGAGCTGCTCCCCGATCTCCTGCTGGGTCAGGTCGTCGACGAACCGCAGCCGCAGCACCTGCCGGTCACGGGCGTCGAGGGCCGAGATCAGCTGCTTGAGGTCGATCCACAGCTCGGCGTCCGGTGTCTCGGGCTCGGCTGCGAGCGTGGCTCCCCGGGGAACGTCGCGATCCTCACCGTCGGTCACGGGCTCGTCGAGCGAGGACCCGCGGAAGAGCCCGAAGGTGGCACGCGCCTCGCGATAGGACGTGGGGTCGATCTCCAGCACCTCGCAGACCTCGACCGGCTCGGGCTCGCGGCCGAGCTTCTGCTGGAGCCGCTCGCTGGCTCGGGTGATCGCCCACTGCAGCTCCTGCAGCCGTCGCGGGGGGCGGACCTGCCACCCCGAGTCGCGGAAGTGGTGGCGGATCTCGCCGCGGATGGTGGGCACGGCGTAGCCCAGCAGCTCCTCACCACGCTCGGGTCGGAACCTGCGCACGGCCTTGACCAGGGCCTCTGCTGCGACCTGGAAGAGGTCCTCCTCCTCGATGCCGCGGTCGCGATACTCGCGGGCGACCCGACGCGCGACCGGCAGGTTGAGCATCACGACCTCGTGCAGGGTGTCGTCGTTCGGCGTCCCGTCGGCGTCCTCGAGCAGCTCGCGGGTGCGTCGACGGCGCGAGTCCTGGTGCTGGGGCCCGGGCGGCGTGGTGGCCGGCTGCGCGGGGGTGAGCACCGAGGTGCCCTGCTGCTGGACCTGAGGTTCATGCTCGGAGCTCATGCGACCTGCCTTTCCCCTCGACGGGACCGTGGCTGGGGGTGACTCGCTGACGTACTCGCTGGCTTCTCGATTCCTGCTCGTGGGGGGTCGCTGGGTCCGGGTGGTGGGCCGACCAGCGGCCCGGTCGGCGGCGGTGGGTGGCTTCGTTCGTCGACGCTAACCACCTCGCGGTGGTCACACTTCACCCTAGAGGGTGGGATCTCACGCCTTCTGGTGTGCGAGGAGCCTCATCCGGGGTGCGGCCGACGCTGCCTCGCTGACTGCACGACCTCGAACGCAACCCGACGCGCCGCGATGCCCACGCGCGAGCGATGATGTATGTCTCAGCGCCGTGAAACCGGGGAAGAGTGGACATATAGTTCGTCCGCGCACCGTGGGAGGCGCGGCACACTCATCTGAGTCCCGACCGACCCGACCACGCTGGGAGCCGGACCTCCCAGCCTCACCCCCTGGACGGACATCTGTGGCCTACTACGGCAGGCACCTGGCGACGAGCAGTCATCCCGTGCTCAAGGCGGTCGCGGTGTCGACGGCACTGGTGATGGCGGTCCTCTCGGGCACCGTGTTCCTGATCTACCGTCACCTCCAGGGCAACGTCACCGTCTCCCAGGCGTTCGAGCAGCTGACCAACCGACCCGACGAGGTCGAGGTCGAGGGCCCGAAGGACCCGCTGAACATCATGATCCTGGGCTCCGACACCCGCGCCGGGCAGAGCGCCGTCGCGGGCAGCACCCCCGGGCTCTCCGACACCACGATCCTGCTGCACCTCTCGGCCGACCGCACCCGCGCGTACGGCGTCAGCGTGCCCCGCGACCTGATGGTCTCGCGGCCCAAGTGCACCGACAAGCGCACCGGCGACGACCTCGCGCCCGCGAGCACCGCGCAGTGGAACGAGGCGTACGCGCTGGGCGGCGAGGGCTGCACGATCGCGCAGTTCGAGGAGATGAGCGACCTGCGGGTCAACCACTTCCTCGTCGTGGACTTCGCCGGCTTCAAGAACATGGTCGACGCCCTCGGTGGCGTCCCGGTCTGCTTGCCCAACGAGGTCGACGACCCGATCGGGCGGATCTATCTCCCCGCGGGCACCTACAACGTCAAGGGCAACCAGGCGCTGGACTACGTCCGTGTGCGCCACTCCATCGGCACCACCGACACCGGTGACATCGGCCGGATGAAACGCCAGCAGGCGTTCCTCGCCTCGATGGTCAACGAGGCGGTCTCGGGGGAGACGCTGTTCAACCCCAAGCGGTTGATCTCGTTCCTCGACGCGGCGACCAAGTCGCTGACCACCGACCCGGGCCTGCGCAGGCTCACCACCATGGCGGGCCTGGCCAACGAGGTGAAGGGCATCGGCCTGGAGAAGGTCGTCTTCCTCTCGATGCCGTTCGAGCCCTACGACCCCGACCCCAACCGGCTCCAGGCGGCCCCCGAGGCCCGCAAGCTCTGGAAGCAGCTGCGCAACGACGAGCCGCTGTCCCCCCGATTCACCAAGGAGGCCGCGAAGGCCTCCGAGGGAGAACCGGGCGCCGACAACAAGGGCGGTGGTGGCTCGGCGACCCCCGACGCCGACGCCCAGGAGCAGCGCCGCGAGGAGGAGGCCGCCAAGTACGGCCTCTGCGCCTAGCCCTGGGACGTCACATCGAGGCCAGCAGCCGCTCACCCAGGTGGTCCTCGTGCGCCGGGCCGGGCGGCACGAAGAACAGCCCGCCGCCGGTCGACCAGCGCCTCCGCGCCCTCGACGTCGAGGGGGGCCGCCAGCTCCTGGTCGGCCTGCTGGGTGAGGTGGACCACAAGGGTCCCGATCCTCGCGCCCGGCGAGCCGGGCCGACCGGCCGTCCGGGGCGTCCTGGGCCCCGACCTACAGTGGACAGATGGACGACCGCCTGGCGCAGACGCAACGACACATCGAGCTCACCGAGGAGTACGCGGCGCACAACTACCACCCGCTCCCGGTGGTGCTGTCCCACGGGGAGGGCGCCTGGGTGGAGGACGTCGAGGGTCAGCGCTACCTGGACTGCCTCGCCGGCTACTCCGCGCTGAACTTCGGCCACAACCACCCGCGGCTGGTCGCGCGCGCCCACGCCCAGCTGGACCGGCTCACGCTGACCTCGCGTGCGTTCTACAACGACCAGCTCGGGCCCTTCGCCGAGGCGCTCTCACGCCTGACCGGCAAGGCGATGGTGCTGCCGATGAACAGCGGAGCCGAGGCCGTCGAGACCGCGCTCAAGGTGAGCCGGCGGTGGGGTTACCAGGTCAAAGGGGTGCCCGCCGATCGCGCCACGACCATCGTGATGCGCGGCAACTTCCATGGACGCACCACGACGATCGTCGGATTCTCCGACGACGACGTCGCCCGCAACCACTACGGGCCCTACACGCCCGGGTTCCGCGCGGTCGACTACGGCGACCTCGACGCGGTCCGGCGCGCCATGGACGAGACCACGGTCGCGGTCCTGGTCGAGCCGGTCCAGGGCGAAGGCGGGGTGATCCTCCCACCCGAGGGCTTCCTGCGTGGACTGCGCGAGCTGTGCACCGAGCAGGACGTGCTGCTCGTCGCCGACGAGGTCCAGTCGGGCCTGGCCCGCACCGGGCGTACCTTCGCCTGCGAGCACGAGGACGTCGAGCCCGACATCTACGTGCTCGGCAAGGCGCTGGGCGGCGGCATCATGCCGGTCTCCGCTATCGCGGCCGACCGGAGCATCCTGGGCACGATCATTCCGGGCTCGCACGGCTCGACCTTCGGCGGCAACCCGCTGGCCAGTGCGATCGGCCACGAGGTCTGCCTGATGCTGGAGACCGGGGAGTTCCAGGACCGCGCCGCCCGACTGGGCAAGCACCTCGAGGCGCGGCTGGAGCCGCTGGTCGGCAAGGGACTGGTGGCGGTCCGGGTGCACGGCCTGTGGGCCGGGATCGACGTCGACGAGGACGGACCCAGCGGGCGCGTCCTGTGCGAGCGGCTGATGGCGCGCGGTGTGCTGGCCAAGGACACCCATGGACGCACCATCCGCCTCGCCCCGCCGATCGTGGTCACCGAGGACGAGCTCGACACCATGGTCGAGGCGATCGAGGGCGCCATCGCCGACGGGCGCTGACCGCCTCTTTGGAAACGGGTGAGTAGCGACGCGGAATCGGGCTGATCTCGCGTCGCTGTTCACCCGTTGTCGCGAGCGCCGAGTGGCGGCGCGGCGTCGGGCAGCGGCGCACTCAGTCGAGGTCGGCGAGCGCCTTGTCGAAGGCCTCAGCGGCGGCGGCCCAGGGACCGATCGGCTGGTGGTCGGAGAGTCCCAGCAGGTGAGGGGTGAGGTCGGCGGAGAAGGTGCGGCTGGCCTCGCGCGGCAGGAGCGAGGGCAGGTTGTCGATCGCGATGACGTCGACCCAGTGGCCCCGCTCGTCGCTGACCCGTCGCACCGGCTGGTCCCAGGAGGTGACCTCGCGGTTGACCGGCAACATGTTGGTCGCCGAGGTCACGTCACAGGTGACGTCGGAGATCAGGTGCAGGTTGCGTGGGCGGGGCAGGTCAGCAGTGCTGAGGAACGGCGTGGTCGGCACCTTCGTGGCCACGCAGTTGACGAGCAGCTGGTGGCGCAGCAGCCCGGACGGGTCCTTGATCCGCGACTCCGCGCGGTCCCAGCGAGCCGGGTCCATGCCGGCGACCCCCAGGGCGTGGCACGCGCCGGAGCCGGAGCGGCCGCGGGCCCCGGTGACCACCGCTGAGGTGTTGGGGTCGATCTCGGCGGCCCGCAGCGCATCGTCGAGGTCCTCCTTCGTGCCGGGGACCAGCGGGGCCCTCAGGGCACCGGCGAGCTCGAGCGCGCCCAGCGCCGCGCCGACGTATCCGGCCCAGTAGCCGAAGGCGACGACACGGGCGCCGCGTTCGTCGGTGAGGTACTCGATGTCGTAGAGCCGACCACCCCCGTCGGCGAAGCGGCCTAGCGTGACCGGGGCGTCCGACTGGCCCTTGAACGCGTGGGCGAAGTAGATGTGGTGGTGTCGCAGCTGCGCCGGCTCCGGGGGCAGCTCCTTGATGCCGAGGACGTAGACGTCGTCCGGTGCGTCGACCCACGAGCCCGTCTCCACGATCTCGGCGCCCGCCTCGGCGTACTCCTCGATCTCGTAGACCCGCTGCTCTGAACGCTCCACGGTGACCTGGAGCCCCGAGCTCAGCAGGCGTCGGACGTCCGCGGGGACCAGGGGTGTACGACGCTCGGTCGTGCGAGCCTCGTGGCGCATCCAGATGTGGGCAGGCATGGCGCGCATTGTCCCAGAGTCGACCGATGGGTCGTGAACCGCTCGGGTGCGCCGACGGTGACCTGGTCTCAGCGGATCGCGACGCCCTTGCCGATGACGGTGATGCCGCCCTCGGTCACGGTGAAGCCGCGTCGCCGGTCGTCCTCGTGGTCGACACCGATCAGGCAGCCGTCGGGCACCTGCACGTTCTTGTCGATGATCGCGTTGCGCACCACGGCGCCCTTGCCGACCGTCACGTTGTCCAGCAGCACGCTGCGCTGCACCGAGGCGTGCTCGGCGACGTAGCCCTGCGTCGCGATGACGCTGCTGTCCACCGAGGCTCCGGAGACGATGGAGCCCTGGCACACGATGGAGTCGCGCACGGCCGCGCCGGAGACGAACTTGGCGCCGGGCAGCTCGGAGTGATGGGTGAAGATCGGCCAGTCGGTGTTGTAGAGGTTGAAGATCGGGATCGCCGAGACCAGGTCCAGGTGGGCCTCGTGGTAGCTGTCGATCGTGCCGACGTCGCGCCAGTAGTCGCGGTCACGGGGCAGGGCGCCGGGCACCTCGTTGCGTTTGAAGTCGTAGACGCCGGCCGCCCCCTGGCTGACCAGCATCGGCACGATGTCGCCACCCATGTCGTGACGCGAGGACTTGTTGCGCGCATCGAGCTCGAGCGCCTCGACCAGCACCTCGGTGGTGAAGACGTAGTTGCCCATGGAGGCGAAGGACTCCTCGGGGGAGTCCACCAGCCCCGGCGGGTCGGCCGGCTTCTCCAGGAACTCCTCGATGGTCACCCCGTCGTCGGCGGTCTTGATGACGCCGAACTGCCAGGCCTCCTTGCGCGGCACCCGGATGCCGGCGACGGTGACGCCGGCGCCGGACTCGATGTGCGCCTCGACCATCTGCGAGGCGTCCATGCGGTACACGTGATCGGCGCCGAAGACGACGATGTAGTCGGGGCGCTCGTCGATGATGAGGTTCATCGACTGGTAGATCGCGTCGGCGCTGCCCTGGTACCACCGCGGCCCGCGGCGTTGCTGGGCCGGCACCGGGGCGACGTACTGGCCGAGCATGGGTGCCAACCGCCAGGTGAGGGAGATATGGCGGTCCAGTGAGTGGGACTTGTACTGGGTGAGGACGGCGATCCGCCGCAGCCCGGCGTTGACCAAGTTGGAGAGGACGAAGTCGATGAGCCGGTAGGAGCCGCCGAACGGCACTGCCGGCTTGGCCCGGTCGAGGGTCAGCGGCATCAGCCGCTTGCCCTCACCGCCGGCCAGGACGATGCTCAACACCCTCGCCATGGCTCCAACCTACAGAACTCGCCGTTCGTTGTCGGGTCGGTAGATTTCCTCACATGCGTGCCGCGATCCTCACCCGCGAGTTCCCCCCGGACGTCTACGGCGGGGCCGGGGTGCACGTGGACTTCCTGGTGCGCGAGCTGCGGGCGCTGATCGAGGTCGACGTGCACTGCATGGGCGAGCCCCGCGACGGCGCCACGGCGCACTCCGAGCGGGACCCGCGGTTGAGCGCCGTCGGCGCGGCCCCGGCCGTCCAGTCGGTCCTCTCGGTGCTCTCTGCCGACCTCTCGATCGCGGCCGCGCTCGGCCCGCCGGTCGGGTCGGCGCAGGTGCTGCACGCCCACACCTGGTACGCCGCCTTGGCCGGACACCTGGGCAAGCTCCTGCACGGAGTCCCGCTGGTGATGACGGCCCACTCGTTGGAGCCGCACCGCCCGTGGAAGGCCGAGCAGCTCGGGGGCGGCTACGAGGTCTCCTGCTGGGCCGAGCGCACCGCCTACGAGGCGGCAGACGCGGTGATCGCGGTCAGCCGACAGATGCGCGAGGACGTGCTCGAGGCCTACCCGGCGGTACGCCCGGAGCGGGTGCACGTGGTGCACAACGGCATCGACACCGACTTCTACCGGCCCGACCCGGGGACCGAGGTGCTCGACCGCCTGGGCATCGACCGCTCTCGTCCCTACGTCGCCTTCGTCGGCCGGATCACGCGTCAGAAGGGCGTGCCGCACCTGCTGCGGGCGGGCCTGCACCTGGACCCCGCGGTCCAGCTGGTGCTGCTCGCCGGTGCCGCCGACACCCCCGAGCTGGCCCGGGAGACCGACGCCGCGATCGCGCAGCTGCGGGCCTCGCGTGACGGGGTCGTGGTGGTCTCCCAGATGCTGCCGCGCGAGGACGTGCGCCAGGTGCTGACTCACGCCGCGGTCTTCGCCTGCCCCTCGGTCTACGAGCCGCTGGGCATCGTCAACCTCGAGGCGATGGCGTGCGAGACGGCGGTGGTGGCCAGCCGCGTCGGCGGCATCCCCGAGGTGGTCGTGGACGGGGAGACCGGCCTCCTGGTCGACCTCGACCCCGACGATGCGCAGGACTTCGAGCGCCGGCTCGCCCAGGCGTTGGACGCGGTGGCCACCGACCCCGAGCTCGCATCGCGGCTGGGGCGGGCCGGTCGTGCGCGGGCCGTGGAGCAGTTCGGCTGGGACGAGGTCGCGCGCCGCACGGTGGCGCTCTACGAGGAGGTGCTGCGATGAGCACCCCGGACGACGGCCACGACACTGAGACCGAGACCGAGCGCGCCGAGCGGGCACGACGCCGGGCCCGGGTCTTCGGCGAGGTGCTCCCGGAGACCACCGACCGCGGCCCCTCCGGCGAGGACGACGAGGCAGGGAACGGCGAGGCCCGGGGCGAGGACTGGCTGCGTGCCAACGTCCCCCCGCACCACGGCGAGTGAGCCGAGCGCTCAGCTGCTGGGCGGCTGCGCGTGGCTGCCGCCGGTGCCACTGCCGGGGCGCGCGACCAGCGCGTCGCGGATCTGGGTGAGCAGGGCAACCTCCTCGGTCACGCCCTCCTCGATGACCTCGTCGGGGAAGAAGCGCTGCTTCGCCTTCTGGTAGGGCTGCACGACGAAGAAGTAGACGACCGCGGCCAGGATCACGAAGGCGATCAGCGCCGTCAGAAAGACCCCGACGGGCAGCCCGCCCGGCTTCCACGCGCTGACGTCGGGGTTGCCCCCGAGCACCTTGGCGATGACGGCCAGCAGGAGGTTGGTGAAGGCGGTGACCACGGTGGCGAACGCACCGCCGATGACGAAGGCGACGGCGAGCTCGACGAGGTTGCCGCGCAGCAGGAAGGCCTTGAAACCACTCATGGGTGTCTCCTGGAGGGTGAGGCGGGTCGGCTGACCCGCAGGAGTGGGTCAGCGGCAGGCTAGCCCAGCAGGATGACGCTGACCACGCCCGCGGCCGACGCCTGGACCACGCGCAGAGCGTCGTCGGGGTCGACCGCGACGACGAGGAGTCCGCCGGCTCCGCTCGCCTCCTGACCGGCGACCCCGCCCGCGGAGCCGTCGTCCGGCCCGGGCAGGGCGACCACGGGGACCGCGCTGGCCACGACGCTCGCCGCACGACCCTGGGGTGAGGCCGCCACGACGTCGACCAGGTCACCCACCCGGAGCAGGCGCCGCGCGGACGGGTCGGCCAGCCGTGCCGACACCGCCACGGTGCCGGGGTGGGCCTGCACCAGGCCGCCGCCGAGCACCCGACGGTCGGTCACGACCTCACCGGCCCGGACCGGGCCTGCCACCACCCGGCCGAGCGCCTCGTCGAGGTCGACGACCGCGCCCGAGGGCACCAGCTCGTCGGGGACCGTGCGGGTGGTGACGTCGTCCGCCCCCAGCCGTCGGCCGCTGCCGAGGTCGTGGACGGCGGCCACGACCTCGGTGCTCGGCGGCGGTGCGGGGGCGAGGGTGCGCAGCGCGAGCAGCACGCCGAGACCGACGACGGCGGCGACCAGCCACCTGCGGTGGAGCACCCATCGTCGGTGCAGCCGACGCCGCAGGGCGGCTGTGGGGCTCGAGATGGTCCAGGGTGGGGGAGCGGCCATGGGCGGGCACGCTAGGGCCGCCGGGGGTGCCCCTGCGTCGCGCCGTCCACAGGGGGACGAGAAGTGGCCCACCACGGCGCAGCTGAGACCGAGATGAATGGCACCTGCGACACGCGGGCCGATATGCTGGGACTGGCACTCCGCGACCCGGAGTGCCAACCCGCACGCAGATCAGGGTGAGGAGTCCAGTGCCGACCTACCAGTACGCCTGCACCGAGGCCGAGTGCGGCCACTCGTTCGAGCAGGTGCAGGCCTTCACCGACGACGCGCTCACCGAGTGCCCGCAGTGCCAGGGGCGGCTGCGCAAGGTGTTCAACGCCGTCGGCGTGGTCTTCAAGGGCTCCGGGTTCTACCGCACCGACTCCCGCCAGGGCGCGGAGAAGAAGGAGGCCGGCGTCTCCTCCGGTGCGGACTCCTCCTCGAGCTCGGAGTCCTCGGGGTCCACGGGCTCGTCAGGGGCCTCGGGCTCGTCAGGGGCCACGGGCTCGTCAGGGTCCTCGGGGTCGTCGGGGTCCTCGGGGTCCGGCTCCAGCTCGCCCGGCTCCTCCGGCTCCCCCTCCCGGTCCAGCGGCTCCTCGACGTCCTCGAGTGCCGGTGCCGCCTGAGGACGAGCCTCCGTCACCCCCCGCGGGCGAGACGGCCGAACCGGCTGAGCCGACCGAGCCGACGTCACGCCCGCCGTGGGTGCGCTGGAGCATCTACGCCGGCATCGCGCTGGCCATCGCACTGGTCGCCTCCAGCCTCGCCGTCTTCCGGGCCGTCCGCGACGCCCTGCCCCAGACCGACGGCACGATCAGCGTCGCCGGTCTGAGCGACGAGGTCACCGTCAAGCGCGACGAGGCCGGCATCCCGCAGGTCTACGCCGACGACCCCGAGGACCTCTTCTTCGGTCAGGGGTACGTCCAGGCCCAGGACCGCTTCGCCCAGATGGACCTGCGCCGGCTGGCGGCCGAAGGCCGGCTCTCCGAGCTCTTCGGCACCGCCACCCTCGATCGCGACAAGCTCGCGCGGACCCTCGACTGGGAGCGGGTGGCGCAGAAGGAGCTGCGGCTGCTGCGACCGCAGACCGTGACCTGGCTCAAGGCCTTCAGTGACGGCGTCAACGCCTACCTGGCGGATCGCGAGCCCCAGCAGCTCTCCCTCGAGTACGACCTGCTGCGGCTGCGCGGGGTCAGCCACGAGCCCGACCGGTGGACCCCGGTCGACTCGTTGATGTGGTTCCAGGTGGCCTCGTGGGACCTCGAGACCGACGTGCGCGACGAGGTCGACAAGGTCATGACCGCCACCGAGCTCAGTGTGCCCGAGGTCAAGGAGCTCTACCCGGTGCCCGAGCGACCGGTGGGCAACGCCTGGGTGGTCTCGGGAGAGCGGACGGAGTCGGGCGACCCCGTGCTGCTCGCCGACCCGCACGACCGGCTCACCCTGCCGGGGCAGTGGTACCAGATCGGCCTGCACTGCACCGATGTCGGCGAGGAGTGCCCCTTCGACGTCACCGGTCTCGCGATGCCCGGCGCTCCCGGCATCGTCAACGGCCACAACGCCGACATCTCGTGGGCCTCGACCACGTCCTCGGCCGACGTGGCCGACCTCTCGCTGGAGGCGGTCGAGGGCAGCACCTACCTGCGCGACGGGCGCTGGGTGGAGTTCGGGAGTCGGCAGGAGGTCATCTCGGTGCTCGGCGAGGAGCCGTTCGTCTACGAGCCGCGCCGGACCGTCCACGGGCCGGTGCTCTCAGACATCGACCGCGCCTACGCCTCGGTCGGTGCCAACGCTCCGGACGGCGGCTACCACCGACGCCTCGACGACGCGCTCGGGTCGGTCGCCGGCGTCCCCCGCGGTGACTACGCGGTCTCGATCTCCTGGACGGCGCTGCGACCCAACCGCAGTCTCGAGGCCATGCTGGCGCTCGACCGCGCCACCGACTGGGACAGCTTCCGCGAGGCCCTGGCCCACTGGGCGCCGCAGCGCCAGTTCGTCTACGCCGACGGCCGGGGCCACATCGGGCTGCAAGGGGCGGGGCTGGTGCCCCTGCGTCGTCACGACCGCACCGGCGGCTTCCCGGCCTCGGGATGGGACCCGCGTGAGGACTGGAGCAAGGAGGTCGTGCAGGCCGATGCGATGGCCTCGGTGCTCGACCCGCCCGGTGGCGTTGCCATCGCGGGCACGACCGGGCTCGCGTCGTACCCGGCCCGCCGCATCGATCGGCTGGTCGGCGAGCAGCCCGAGCTCTCCGAGGAGGACATCACCCGGATCCAGCAGGACACCCGCCACGGCTTCGCCGCGCGCCTGGTCCCGATCCTGCTCGACGTCGAGCTCGACGGCGCCTACCTGCGCAACGCTCAGCAGCTGCTGCGGCGCTGGAACTACGAGCAGCCCGTCGACAGTGCGGCGGCGTCGTACTTCAACGCGGTGCTGAGCAGCCTGCTGACCGTCACCTTCGCCGACCAGATCCCACCGACGGTGCAGATCTCCGGCGGGGAGCGCTGGTGGGTCGTGCTCGACCGGCTGCTCGACGAGCCCGACGCGGCCTGGTGGGACGACGTCGCCACCGAGGACGTGCGCGAGACTCGCGACGACATGCTCCAGCGCGCGATGGTGGAGGCCCGCGACGAGCTGACCCGGTTGCAGTCACGCACCGCGGGGCGCTGGACGTGGGGGCACCAGCACACGCTGACGCTCGACAACCCCACCTTCGGGCAGTCCGACAGCAGCCTGATCGACCGCCTGCTCAACCGGGGTGAGTGGGAGGTGCCCGGTGGTCCCGACGCTGTCGTGGGCGGCGACTACGACGCCGCCGTCGGCTTCGAGGTCACCCGCAGCTCGGCGATGCGGATGCGGGTCTCGTGGGACGACCTGGACTCCTCGACCTGGGTGATCCCCGGTGGTGCCAGCGGGCACCCCTACAGCGGGCACTACACCGACCAGGTCGACCTGTGGGCCCGTGGGGAGGACCGCCCGTGGCCGTTCGGGGCCGACGCCGTGGAGGAGGCGACGGCGGACACGCTCACGCTCCAGCCCGCCCCGTGAGCGAGACTCCCCGAGGCTGCGCGACGGCGACGACGTGCCGGTCGTGCGCTGCGCCCGGCACGGGCAGCGGCCACTCGTCGTCGTAGAGCAGCGTGCAGACGAGGGTCCCGCGTGGCACCCGCGTGAGGGCCCGGTCGTAGCAGCCGCCTCCCTGGCCCAACCGCAAGCCGTCGGGCGAGACCGCCAGGCCCGGGGTCAGCACCACGTCGGCGGTCGCGATCGCGTCCTTCCCGAGCCGTCGGCCCGCGGGCTCCAGCAGCCCCCGGGTCGCCGTGACCAGGCGCCCGTCGTGGACTGCCCAGTCGAGGTCGCGATCGGGCAGCACCACCGGCAGGATGACCCGCTTGCCCAGCGCGAGGAGCTGCTCGAGCAGCGGGCCGGTGCCGGGCTCGGTGCCGACCGAGACGTAGGCCGTCACCGTGGCCGCGCGCCGGACGGCGGGCTCGGCCAGCAGGTGCTCGGCGATCTCGTGTGCCGCCGCCTGGACCTCAGTGAGGGGACGCCGTCGGCGCGCGGTGAGCAGCTGATCGCGCAGCGCGATCTTCTGCGCACGCACCCGGGCGTCCTGATCCGGAGCGGGCGCACCCGGACGTGACTCCGGGCCTGACTCCGGGCCTGACTCCGGGCCTGACTCCGGACTGGGCTCTGGGCTCACCGCTCCAGCGTGGCACACCGCCTACGATGCCTCCCATGAGCGACGAGGGACTGCAGCAGGCGCGGGACAAGATGGCGGCCGACGGCGTGGACCCGGTGGCCATCGAGGTCTTCAGCCACTACTACCGCCTGGTCGAGGCGGGCGAGACCGGCATGGTGCCGGAGTCGAGCATCGACCCGCTCGACATGGAGTCGCTCGCCGACGTCGACGTCACCGACGAGGCGGCCCAGGAGGCGCTGGCGGGCACGGTCGTGGTCAAGCTCAACGGCGGGCTCGGCACCTCGATGGGCCTCGACCGGGCCAAGTCGCTGCTGCCGGTGCGCACCACCGCTGAGGGCGAGCTGACCTTTCTCGACGTGATCGCACGCCAGGTGCTCGCGCTGCGTCGTCGCTACGACGTGCGGCTGCCGTTGATGTTCATGCACAGCTTCCGCACCCGCGAGGACACCCTGGAGGCGCTGGCCGGATACGACGACCTGCCCGACCGCGAGCTGCCGCTGGACTTCCTGCAGAACAAGGAGCCCAAGCTGCGCGCCGACGACCTGACGCCGGTGACCTGGGAGGCCGACCCGTCGTTGGAGTGGTGCCCGCCCGGGCACGGTGACCTCTACACCGCGCTCCTGGGGGGCGGCCTGCTCCAGCAGATGCGCGACGCGGGCTTCCGGCAGGTCTTCGTCTCCAATGCCGACAACCTCGGGGCGGTGCCCGACCCACGGGTGGCCGGATGGTTCGCCTCGTCGGGTGCGCCGTTCGCCATCGAGGCGGTGCGACGTACCCCGAGCGACCGCAAGGGCGGGCACTTCGCCCGGCGCAAGGACGACGGCCGCATCGTGCTGCGTGAGACCGCACAGACGCTGGAGGAGGACCAGGAGGCGCTGGCCGACCTCGGCCGGCACCGCTTCATGTCGACCAACAACCTGTGGTTCGACGTCGAGGCGATGCTCGCCGAGCTCCACCGGCGCGAGGGGGTCCTCGGCCTGGCGCTGATCAAGAACCGCAAGACCGTCGACCCGACCGACTCCTCCAGCCCCGAGGTGATCCAGGTGGAGTCCGCCATGGGTGCGGCGATCGAGGTCTTCGACGGTGCCCGGACGATCGAGGTGGGTCGCGACCGGTTCGTGCCGGTGAAGACGACCAACGACCTGCTGGTGCTGCGCAGCGACTGCTACGAGCTCGACGACGAGGCCCGGCTGCGGCAGGTGCCCGAGGAGATCCCGTACGTCGACCTGCCCGCCGACTACAAGCTGGTCGGCGACTTCGACCGCCTGATCGAAACCCCGCCGAGCCTGGTCGGTGCGCGCAGCCTGACCGTCGAGGGCGCCTGGACCTTCGGCGACCAGGTGCGGGTGGTGGGGGCGGCCAAGGTGCCCGCCGACGGGGCGCCGGGGCGCCTCGAGCACACCACGATCGGGCAGGGCTGAGCCATGGCCTTCACTCCCCATGACGAGGCCGAGCGGGTCACGGTCGCCGAGCACGTCGCTCGGGTGCTGGAGCACGTCGACCCGTTGCCCGCCTACGACCAGCCGCTGCTGGAGTCGCTGGGCCTGCCGGTGTGCCAGCAGGTCAGCTCGACGATGGACCTGCCCTCCTTCGACAACTCCGCGATGGACGGCTACGCGGTGCACCACGACGACCTCGCCGGGGCCTCCGGCGACTCACCGGTGCAGCTGCCGGTGGTCGGGGAGTCCGCGGCCGGGCAGAGCAACATCCTCGGCATGTCGCGAGGCACGGCGGTCAAGATCATGACCGGCGCCCCGGTGCCCTCCGGAGCCAGTGCCATCGTGCCGGTGGAGTGGACCGACGGCGGTGCGGCGTCCGTGCACATCGACCGGGCGCCCCGCGAGGGTCAGCACATCCGGCGCCGCGGCGAGGACGTCTCGACCGGCGAGGTGCTCCTGGAGAGCGGCGACCTGCTGGGGCCGCGACAGGTCGCCCTCCTGGCAAGCGTCGGCATGGCGCGCGTCAGCTCACGACCCCGGCCGCGGGTCGTCATCATGTCGACCGGAGCCGAGCTGCGCACGCCGGGGACCAAGCTGTCCCACGACACGATCTACGACTCCAACTCGTTCATGCTCGCGGCCGCCGTGCGCCAGGCCGGCGCGATCGCGTACCGCGTCGGCATCGTCTCCGACGACCCGTCCGAGTTCGCCGACTCGCTCTCCGACCAGCTGGTGCGGGCCGACCTCATCGTGACCAGCGGCGGAGTGAGCAAGGGTGAGTACGACGTGGTCAAGGAGGTGCTCTCGCGTACCGGCACCGTCTGGTTCGGCGAGGTGGCGATGCAGCCGGGCAAGCCGCAGGGTTTCGGGTTCGTGGGGGAGGACCAGATCCCGATCTTCACCCTGCCCGGCAACCCGGTCTCCTCCTACGTCTCCTACCAGCTCTTCGTGCTGCCGGCGATCCGACGGCTGATGGGGCGGGCGCCGTACCACCGGCCGCGCTGGCGCATGGAGGTCGACGCGGAGATCCGGTCGGCCCCGGGCAAGGAGCAGTACGTGCGGGGGCGGATCCACCACGGAGACGGCGGCAGCCGCGACGTCGTCACGCCCGTCGGCGGCCACGGGTCCCACCTGCTCGGTGACCTCTCGGTGGCCAACGCGCTCATCGTGGTCCCTGCCGAGGTGGAGCGCGTGGCCCCGGGGGACCGCGTCGAGGTGCTCCCGCTGGACCAGGACTTCTGATCAAGATGACCACAGAGGAGTCCGGGCGGCACCAGCTGACCCATGTCGACGACAAGGGCGAGGCCCGGATGGTCGACGTGTCCGACAAGCAGGTCACGGCCCGCGAGGCCGTCGCCTCGGGCCGGGTTCAGGTCAGCGCCGAGGTGATCTCGCTCCTCCGGGGCGAGGGCGTGCCCAAGGGCGATGCGCTGGGAGTCGCGCGGGTGGCCGGGATCATGGCAGCGAAACGGACCCCTGACCTGGTCCCGCTGTGCCACCCGCTGGCGATCAGTGGCGTGGTGGTGGACCTCGAGGTGATGGATGACGCGGTCACGATCCGCGCCACGGTGCGCACCTCCGACCGCACCGGAGTGGAGATGGAGGCCCTGACCGCCGTGTCGGTGGCGGCGCTGACGGTCGTGGACATGGTCAAGGCGGTCGACAAGGGAGCCGTCATCGGCGACATCCGGGTGGAGTCGAAGTCCGGTGGCAAGAGCGGCGACTGGGTGCGCCCGGGGGAGGGGTCGTGAGCGATGGGCTGCGGGCCGCGGTGGTGGTGGCGTCGAACCGTGCCGCCTCCGGGGTCTATGAGGACACCACCGGCCCGCTCATCGTCGACGGGTTGCAAGACGTCGGGTTCGCCGTCGAGGCGCCGGCGGTGGTGCCGGACGGCGCCGCGGTCGCCGAGGCCATCCGGGCCGCTGTCGACGCCGGTGCCCGCGCGGTCATCACCACTGGCGGCACCGGGCTCACCCCGACCGATCGCACCCCGGAGGCCACCAGGTCGCTGCTCGAGCGCGAGGTCCCGGGAATCGCCGAGGCGATCCGAGCCCACGGCGTCGCCAAGGGCGTGCCGACCGCTGCCCTGTCCCGTGGCGTGGCCGGAGTGTGCGGCGAGGCCCTGGTGGTCAACCTGCCGGGGTCGCGAGGCGGGGTGAAGGACGGACTGGAGGTGGTGCTCCCGCTGCTGCGCCACGCGGTCGAGCAGATCCGGGGCAGCGATCACGACGGGTCGGGGAGCTCGTGACGGTCCCTCCGGGGTGGACCCAGCTGCGGCTGTCCCACGGGGCCCTCGGGGTGCGTCCGCTCCTGGGCTCCGACCGACGTGCCTGGACCGAGCAGCGCAGCCGCAACCGGTGGTGGCTCCAGGAGTGGGAAGCCACCTTGCCTCCGGAGTCGCCCCCGGGCCACCCGTCGTACCGCAGCATGATGCGCGAGCTGCAGCGGCAGGTGCGCGACGGGCGCTGCCTGCCCTTCGCCATCACTGTGGACGGCGACTTCGCGGGGCAGGTGACGGTCAACAACATCGTGATGGGCTCGGCGATGTTCGGTCAGATCGGTTACTGGATCGACGAGCGCCATGCCGGGAAGGGGCACATGCCCACCGCCGTCGCGCTCGTCCTGGACTACTGCTTCGAGACCGCGCGGCTGCACCGGATGGAGGTTGCGGTCCGTCCGGAGAACACCGCATCCCTGCGCGTGGTGGAGAAGCTCGGCATCTCGAGCATCGGGTTCGCCCCGAGATACCTCCACATCGCGGGCGCCTGGCGCGACCACCGGTTGTTCGCGATCACCCGAGAGGAGGCCCCGCACGGGGTGCTCCGCCGTTTCTTGTCCACGTGACGATGCTCTGACGTGCCGGCGGAGCTCATAACCACACCAGTCACACGAGTTGCTCTGCGACACACCGTTCACGTTGCCGTCGTCCTTGGTTCACCGCTCCTACCGTGGTGCCCGTGGACCTCTCCGGCTTGATCTTCGTCGCACTGGCCCTGGTGTGGGCACTGGTGCTCATCCCCAAGGCACTGCGCAACCATGACGCTGACGCGCGCACCCGGACGGTCGACGCGACCTCCGACTCCGCGCGTGTGATCGCACGACGCTCGACGCCGGTCGCTGAGCCCGTGGCGTCCCGGGTCGACCCCCGTGCTGCTCGCGCGAAGCGCCGCGAGCTGGCCCGCAGCGCCGCTCGTCGTCGGCGCCGTGTCCTGGCCGTGCTGCTCCTGGTCACCGCCGGCCTCGGCGCCACTTCGGTCGCCGGTCTGACGCTCGCGTGGGCCCCCGCCTTCCCGGCAGCCGTGGTCGTGGGGTTCCTCGCCCTGGCCCGGGTCCTCGTCCGGCGCGAGCACGCCGCCTGGGACGCCTTGCTCGTCGAGCTCGGTGGCGCGGCCGAGGCCACGACCCACGAGCCGGCGGCCGAGGAGCCGGTCGGCCAGCCCGAGCTCGCCGTGGTGGCGCGCAACGACCAGGGTGTGGCCGTGGTCTCGGACCAGGAGGACACCAGCTCTCTGGACGTCTCGGTGCTGCGCCAGGCCGCCACCCAGCTGTGGGACCCGCTGCCGATGACGCTGCCCACCTACGTCGACAAGCCGCGCGCCACACGGTCGGTGCGCACCATCGACCTGGCCGGCGCCGGCGTCGCCAGCTCTGGGCACGACGCAGCCGCCAGCGCCCTCGTCGCCGAGGCCGCCACACTGCCTCAGCAGCACGAACCGCCCGAGCAGCGCGCCGTGGGCTCCTGATAACCTCGGCACCGCGCCTGGGCAGCCAGGCGCCCCGGGGCTGTGGCGCAGTTGGTAGCGCGTCTCGTTCGCAATGAGAAGGTCAGGGGTTCGAATCCCCTCAGCTCCACCAAACCCACAGGTCAGAGGCCATGTCCGGATCCTGGATTCAGGAGCAGGCAGTGGCCAGTCAGCAGAAACTCAGCACAAGGTCGGTCCGTTGGTGAACCCCTTCGGCCCGTCTTGGCCGCTCTCGGCCCTGCGCGGCAGGCCTGGCGCACCGGGTCTGCATGAAGACCACAACACACCCCGAGACGGCGCTCGGCCACGTCCTCACCCTGTCTCAACTCGCCACCCAAATCGGCGTCACCGTCCTGCGCGGTAACCCACGAAGATGTGTGCGTGAGGCCCCAGCCCGCAACCCCCTCACGCCGAGGCGGTCACGTCACCGTCTGGAGGTTGACCGGGCGCATCTCCACGGAGGATCCTCATGCCTACCAAATTGGGGGATCAATGAGTCGAAGCCAGTCAGGGACGCCGCTGCAGAACAGGGGCATGCTGTCGTCCCTGATTCTCGCGCTGATGAGTACTGCCGTGGTGCTGGTGGGTCCAGGAGCCCTGTCGCAGGCGAGCGCCGCACCTCCGACACCGACCTATGACAGCGAATACTGGTACTACGGCACCAGCCCTGACTGGAACGAGAACGGCCACACCGTCTACACAGGTGGGCCTGTTCCCACCAACCCCACCATCTTCGACGACTATCCGATCTACACGGAGTTCGTCACGTTCGGCCCGCAGGACGGTAACAGTGACGAGTACGTCAACGGCATCCTGCTTGAGGCCACCATGACGGTCAGCGGCATTTCTGGTGCGACCGTCGAAGCAGGCCGGCAGTCCTTTGTGATTCGGTGCCGCGACGGCAACGAGCCCGCGGCGTGCGCGGTGCCGTCGGGACAGTACACCTTGACGCTCACGTGGAAGGCGAGTGTGCAAGACGGGGCGTGCGAGGACACCCGGATCAACCAGGGCGGCCCCTCCTGCCCGCGCTTCGAGATCAACCGCGTCAACTCACGCAGAATCGTCTTCGGCCCACCCCCCGGGGAGAACCCCCCGGTGGCCGACTTCTCGTGGGAGGTGACCGACGCGGAGGCGCGTGAGGTGACCTTCACCAATGCTTCCACCGACGTCGAGGACGGCTCAGCGCTCGACTACTACTGGGACTTCGGAGACGACGAGGACTCCGAGTCCAAGGACCCCGTCCACATCTACGACGGGCCCGGGCCTTGGGTGGTGCGCCTCGATGTCCAGGACTCTGATGGCATGTCGGCGAGCATCGCCAAGACCGTGTCGTTCGAGAACGAGTTGGTGGTCAACTCCACCGGCGATGCCGCCGCAACCGGCCCCGACGACGGCTGCGACACCGGCGGGACAGTCGAGGGGTCACCTGAGTGCACGCTGCGCGCTGCCATCGAAGTAGCGAACGCGGCCGACGGGGGTGACATCACCTTCGACATCACGGGCGCGGGTCCACACGCGATCACCGCGCAGACCGCCTTGCCAGCGTTGACCGCTGATACCAGCGTGGACGGCACCACCCAGGAAACCGGCTCCATCGAGGTGATCGGCAGCGGGGAGGCCACCTTCACCCTCGAATCGGGGACCTCGACCCTGACTGGGCTCGCGATCCGCGGTGCCGAGGTGGCAGTCGACGTCACCGGTGGCGAGGAGCACGCCATCTACGGCAACAGACTCGGCACCAATGCCGCGGGCAGCTCAGCCGATGAGGCGGTGACCTTTGCCGTAGCCCTTTCCGGTAGCCCTTCGGTGGTGGTCTCGGACAACCAGGTCGTGGCCAGCGTGGGCGTGATCGCCGGACCGACCGCGCCCGATCTCGTCGTGCACAACAACACCTTCGGCATCGCCGCCGACCAGACCACGCCTCTGGGAGTAGCGCAAGCCGGCGTGCTCATCGCCGGCCCGCGCGCGACCGTCAGTGAGAACACCATTCGAAGCACCGTGGTGGGGGTGCTTGTGGTCAATGGGTCCGGAGCAGGCGCCCAGGTCACCGACAACACGCTCGGCCAGAACGCGGCTGGGACCGTGGAGTTCGCCAACGGCGAATTCGGTGTCTATCTGGACGGGGCGCCCGACGGTGTCGTCACGGGGAACACGCTCGTGGCGCTGCGGCGCGCTGCGATCGTCAGCAGCGGCACGGCCCAGTACACCCAGGACGATGAGGGCGACATCCGCGTAGGCACTCCCACCGACGAACCGGTGACCGGCGAGGTGACGGGGGGCCGCGCTGTGATCAGCGACAACACGGTGGGTGCCGGGCCTGACAGTGATCCTGCACGGTTCGGGGTCGTGGCCTGGGCTGGCTCCACTCAGGCGCAGATCTCCCAGAACACCGTGACCCGAGCCCAAGATGGGGTCGCTCTGCTGGGGGGTGCGGGCCACCGAGTGCTCGCCAACACCTTGGGGGCTCCGGCGGGCCCGGTCGAGAACGGCGTGCTGGCCACGTCGACCAGTGGTCTGGTGGTCGGGGCGAGAGGTCAGGGGAACACGATCGCGGCAACCCGAAGCGCGATCGACCTGGCGCAGGCCACAGAACCTCAGGTCAGCGCCAATACAGGCACCGCCGACCCGGGCGGGGCAGACACGGGTGTCGCGGTGTCCGCGGACTCCAGCGCTCCGTCGGTGACAGGCAACACGCTCACGGGCTTCTCCACCGGTATCGAGGTGGGGCCGAACTCCACGGTCAGCACCAACACGGTGGCTGGAGGCGGACAGGGATCCTGACCACGGGTGAGTCCGTGAGGGTCGCCGACAACCGCGTGGGCCTGGCCCCCGCGCCCAGTTCGGAGGTGGTGGGCAACACCGAGACAGGCATCAGCGTCCGCACCGGTCAAGCGACCGTTTCGGGGAACACTGTGGCGGGCAGCGGCGCCAAAGGCATCGAGGTGCTGACCGGAGCCACCGCCACCCTCAGCGCGAACGCGGTGTACCAGACGGCGGGCAAGCCGATCTCGGTCGCGGACGGCCCGGATGCGCCGGTTGTCGCAGGGGTCGTGGAGACGGACGCTGGCGCCGCGCTGCGCCGCACCATCGTGGTGCAGAACCTCCCGGCGGCTGAACGCGGCATCTTGGAGGTGTTCGCCAATGCGTCCTGCGGTGACGGTGAGGCCGAGAAGGTCCTGCATATCCGGAAGACGAAGAGGAGCGGGGACTCTGTGCGCATCATTCAGGTGCTGCAAAGTGCCTCGCAGGACCACTTCACACTGACCTACACCGATGCCCAGGGGAGCACCAGCGAACTGTCGAGGTGTGCCAGCGGCCAGTCTTTCCCCGATGGTGACGGAGATGGGTCGGTTGACCCCTTCGACGCGCTGTTCGGGTTGGATGACAACCCGGCCGTAGGGGTCATCGTCACCGACAGCGAGGAGCTGTTGATGGTGGGCGTGGAGCCTGTCGACCCCGAGACTGGAGAGGGCGGTGGGCGTCTGGAGGGCCTCGGCATCACCAACGACCCGGCGCCGGGTTCGCACCCGGCAGGCTGGGAGCAGCCGTACGGGACGATCGGGTTCCGCATCGTCGACCTCGAGCCAGGCGGCCGGGCTCAGGTGGTGATGCGGTCCTTGACCGGTGACGGCCCGATCGCTGGCGACAGCTACTGGAAGTACGGCCCCCCGACGCCAGGAGCGGCGTCGAGTTGGTTCGATTTGCGCCTCAACCTGGTGGGGGCACCGGGGCGGTGCTCTCCGACGGCATCGACTTCGGCGGGGTCATCGCGCGTTCGTGGGTCTTAGAGCTGGGCGATGGCCTGAGAGGCGACAGTGACGGTGCGGCCAACGGCACCATCACCGATCCCGGTGGGCCAGTCGTGTTCACCCCGCAGGCCGATACATCTGTGACTGGCGCGAAGGCGAAGCTGAAGAACAAGGCCAGGCTTGCGAGAGTCATCAAGAGCACCGTCAAAGCGAAGGCGGAGCCGCTGAGCGTCACGGCGATCGCCAAGGTCGTGACGAAGCGACCTGGAGCCAAGAAGAAGACCTTGAAGCTCGCGACTGTGAGAAGAGATCTCGCGCTCGCGAAGTCGGTCACCCTCAAGCACAAGCCTGTGGGTGCGAAGAAGAAGCGCGCTCGTGCGATCGCGCAGATCCGTCGGACGCTCCGCAAGGGCGGCACCGCCACAGTGAAGATCACTTATCGCTTTGAAGATGCTGCAGGCAACCGTCAGGTTGTCCGGAGGCTTCAGAAGCTGAAGCTGTGATGAGGTGCGGTCAGTTCTGGCTGCGTCTCACCGTGCAGGGTCAACCCCTGATGACTCACGCCTCGACAAAGCGGACTCGCGATTCAACGTGCAGGGACAAGGGGTCGCAGGTGCGCGACTGTCGCTCCTCAGCGGCAAGCCAGCGGAAAGCCAGTCCGAGATGGGTCGAGGCGATCCTGACTGACCCAGGTAGTGTTCGTGGCATCGGACGACGCGATCCGTTGCAGGGCTGAGGATCGAGCGAGTTGGCCCGAGACCGGCCGAGGGAGTCCAAGTGATCCCCACGGCCCGTCCATTGGAGAAGGTCAGGGGTCCGAAATCCCCCCAGCCCCACCCTGGGATCTCTTGAGGGACACCTTCAGCTCCACCGAAGGCCGTTGGTAGCGCGCCTCGGGTCACACCTCCCAGCGGATGGGCAGGCGGGGGTCGGGTCGGTAGACGCAGTAGGTTCCGGTGGAGATTGCTTGGTGGAGGTGCTCGCCGAGCTCGGGATGGTGCTCGGCGATACGCGTCATGGCGTAGCGGAGGGACCGGGTGACGCTCGTCCGGGCCCGTTCCGAGGTGGACAGGGCCTGCCTGCTCCGGCCGTCGAGCCCTACGGCGCGTGACAGCTCGCTGATCAAGAAGTCACGATCCGCCTCGGCGAGCGTGATTCGTGCAAGGTCGTTGTTGCGGGTGGCGTCCTCGATGTCCTCGTCGATATCGGTGAGGCGACGTCGGTACGCCTCGCGCGCCTGGGCATCGAGATGGCAGCCGGCATGGCCGTTGCCCTGAGCACCGGCCTCGATGTCGAAAGGACGCGACGTGACGGGCAGTGAGCCCCGTTCGACGGCGACCAGGTCCAGCGTGTGGAACTCTCGGTTCGGTTCGGCGAGCAGCCGTTCGAGGTAGCGCAGACCGAGCAGGTCGTGGATCAGGGCTGTCCGACCTTCGAAGGCGACGGTTCGAGTGTCTCCTTCGCGACGGAAGACACCCTCCGACGGCTTCCTCGCAAGCGTGGTGGGTCGAGCCTCGCTCGTGCTCGGAGGCCGGGGAACTCGACCCGCCCATCCGGTGGCGCCGAACTCGTCGAATGCGTGCTGAGCCGCCGCCCACTCCATACGGGCACCCTCCTCGTTGCCCAGACCTTGACGGGCTTGCCCCAGCGTCATCCGCACGACTGCGGCTTCGAAGGGGGCGCCCAGCTCGATCCACGAGCTGAGGGCGCGCTCGCACTCGGCGATCGCACGCCTGCAGTCGCCCTCGGCCAGCGCCGCCCTTCCTTGAGCCAGGGCGGCTGCCGCCACGATGGCCGCGCTGTGGAACGTCTCCGCGATCCGCTGCAGCTCGTCGGCGGCCCGTCTGGCGGTCTCGACGTCACCGGCGGCCACGGCAATCTCCACCTGAGCATCGAGCAGCGGCGCCATCCGGAGCCCACCGTACGGCGGGCGCTCCTTGGACGGCACGTCGAAGGGATTGTCGATGGCATCCTCGATCAGCGCCGTAGCGGTCCCGACCTCTCCTTGGAGCAGTCGCAGCAACGCCAGACCGGGCTGGGGCGTCCAGGAATGTTCATGGGCAGCGAGGAACGCTTCCTCGGCGCCGTCGAGATCCCCCTTCCGGAGCCGGATGTTGCCCAGCTCGGTCAGTGGCCAGCCGAACTCGCGCCGCATCCAGGGACGCAGCTCCTCGCACGCCTGGAGCGCTTCTCGCTCGGCGAGGTCGCACGGTCCGGAGAGGCGCAGCATCTCTGCGCGGTGCACTCGACAGCGCCCGCCGAACCCGCCCACTGCGGAACCGTGTCTCCAGTGCTCCATCGCCCGGGTCCACTCCTCTGCCCGGTCGTACAACGCGAGCCCTTGCGCCGCGCAGATCAGCTCGCAGTAGGCCATCCCGGAGGTCATGGCGTCGACCTCGCCTGAGGCCAGGCTCACGGCGACCTCGTCGAGCATCTCGATGCCCTTCTCGGTGTCGCCGTCGAAGATGTGCAGCCGGGCGTTCGCGACGGTGCCGATGAGCACAGCAGGCGCGACGCCGTGTCGCTGACCCAGCTCGACGGCCCGGCGGGCGTTGGGTCCTGCTCCTTCCATGTCACCGCACCAGAGCCGTTCATAGGTGCGCACCATGGCGACCACCGCGTGCACGGGCGCGTCGTCATCGTCCTCGGTCAGCCGCTCGGCCCGTCGTAGCCAGCCGCGGATGGGAGCCATCAGACCGGTGTCGATCATCAGGTACATGGCGACCATGGCAGCGGCACGCGCGGCATCAGCCTGGTGACCCGCGGCCAGGTGAAGCTGGTACAACGACTCCCAGGCTCCGACCGAGGCCTCGGGATCGCCTGCGCCGTACGCCGCGTGAGCGCGCAGCTCCAACCATGCGGGGGCCGCGGGCCCCGCAGGATCCGCATCCAACAGCTCCAGCGCCTCGGACCAATCGGCCAGCGCGATCGCTTGCTCCACAGGCGCCAGGTCATCGCCTCGGCCGGCGGACTCAGTCACTGCGCCGGCCACCACAGGATTCGCCGCTCGTGGGCATCGATTCATTGTGCCACCGCTTGTCGAGTCGATGGCTACCCCGTGTTCCGACGTGACAGAGATTGTCACGCCCCACCTGCATCAGCTCCACGCCAGAGAAGGGAACCACCATGCGCATCTCCAAGCACGACATCCCCGTGAAGTTCGACGTGCCCGGCGCCGTCGCCCGCCAGCAGCCGAGCTTCGGCGACGCCACCGGCCTCGGACCGATGGGTGGGGAGTACTTCTCGCTCGCGGCCGGCACCGACATCGCCCCCCTGCTACGCGGCCTGACCGACGACGCCTGTCACGCACCTCACTGGGGGTACGTCATCTCCGGACGTCTCGTGGTCGACTACGTCGGCGGCTCGCAGGACACGTGCGCCGACGGTGACCTGTTCTACTGGCCCCCAGGTCACAGCGTCCGGGTGAGCGACGACGCCGAGGTCATCCTCTTCAGCCCCGCCCTCCAGCACACCGAGGTGCTGGACCACATGCTCGACAACATGCAGCGGGCCTGAGCCCGTCCCTCGCTGCGTTGCGGAGGCTCAACGGGGCACCCAGCCCGCCCGGCGCAGCTCGCGGAATCTCAGCGCGCCCGGGCGGGTTGCACCCGACATGAGTCTTCAGGGTGAGTACGAGCCGAGCAGCCAGCAGTGGGTCCGCGACCAGGTCGCGGAGTACGAGGCCTCCGGTGGCGCCCGGGCCAACACGCTGCGGGGCGGGTCCGACCCGATCGTGGTGATCACCTCGGTGGGTGCCCGCTCCGGAAAGCTGCGCAAGAACCCCGTGATGAGGGTCGAGCGCGACGGGAAGTACGTCGCGATCGCCTCCAAGGGCGGCGCGGACGACGACCCGGTGTGGGCAGACAACTTCCGCCGGCACCCCGTCGTCGACCTCCAGGACGGCCCCGAGCCGCACACCTACTCGGTGCGAGAGCTCGAGGACGGTCCGGAGCGCGACGAGTGGTGGGACCTGGCTGTTCGCACCTGGGACACCTATGCGGACTACCAGCAGCGCACGGACCGGCTGATCCCGGTCTTCCTGCTCGAGCCGATGGAATAGGCGGCGGGCATGCACCGTTTTGGGTGACATGACCACAAATCGAGCTCGGGTCGACTTCTGGTTCGACCCCCGTTGCCCCTTCGCCTGGATCTCCTCACGCTGGATGCTCGAGGTGGAGCAGGTCCGCGACGTCGACGTCCACTGGCACATCATGAGCCTGGCCTACCTCAACCAGGACAAGGACGTCTCCGCGAAGTACCGCGAGGCGCTCTCCGACGCCTGGGAGCCCGTCCGGCTCTGCCAGGCCGTCGACGAGCGCTTCGGCCAGGAGAAGCTCGCCGAGATCTACACCGCGCTCGGGACGCGTCTGCACAACGGGGCCCAGGACCAGTCGCGTGAGCTGATGGCGGACGCACTGTCCGAGGTCGGTCTCCCCGCGGACCTGATCGCGGCCGTCGACGACGACTCCTACGACGAAGCCATCAAGAAGTCCCACGACGCGGCGATCGACCTCGTCGGCGACGAGGTCGGCACCCCGACCATCGCGATCGAGGGCACGGCCTTCTTCGGGCCGGTGCTCTCCCAGATCCCGCGCGGCGAGGAGGCCGGCCAGCTCTGGGACGGGTGCCTCGCCGCCGCCAAGGTGCCCTACTTCTACGAGCTGAAGCGCACCCGCACCGGCGAGCTCCAGTTCGACTGAGTGCTCGCCGGCGGCGTCATCGAGGTCGCCGTCAGCGGACCCGCTCGCGCAGGAACGAGGTGGCCCGGCTCCAGGCCTGCGCGGCCGCACCGGCGTCGTAGGTGCCGATCAGGTTCTCGTCGTTGAAGAACGCGTGGCCGGCGTCGTACTCGAAGAGCTCCGTGGTCGGCCCGTCGCGGCTCTCGAGCCGGGCGAAAGCCTCACGCGCGTCCTCGATGCCGAGCATCTGGTCCTCGCGGCCGTAGTGGCCCTGGACGTCGGCGGCGATCTTCTCCAGCTCGACCCCCTGCGGGAAGCCGTAGAACGGCACCGCGGCCGAGACCCGGTCACCCGCCTGCTGGGCCAGTGAGAGCACGAAGCCGCCGCCCATGCAGAAGCCGATCGTGCCCACGGTCGCGGACGTGGTCTCCTCGAGCCCGGTGAGGTAGTCGATGGCTCCGGAGAGGATCTTGGAGGCGGCATTGGCGTCGAGCTCCTCCATCATCTGCGCGGCCTCGTCGCCGTCGTGCGTGACGCGGTTGCCGTACAGATCGGGAGCCAGGGCGACGAACCCCTCGCCGGCCAGGCGCCGGGTGACGTCGGCGATGTGGGTGGTGAGGCCCCACCACTCCTGGATCACGATCACCCCAGGTCCGGAACCGGAGTCCGGCTTCTCGAGGTAGCCGTAGGCGGTGGTCCCGTTGGTCTGGAACTCGACGTTGTGCTCAGCTTGGCCATCAGGCACGGCGCTCTTCCTCTCGCTGGAGTTTCAGGTCGGTCTCTGCATGAGCCTAGGTGCCCCGCGGTCGGACAGCTCAGTCGTCATCTCAGTGGCTGCTCGATGACCGCTGGACCGAGGCCACGTCGTCCACGATCACCACGATCCCGAGAAGAGCGGTGATCAGGGCGCCGTACATCGGCCACTCGCGGTTCGGCAGGTCGTCGATGGACAGGTCGGAGGCCAGCTGGCGCAGGTCACCGCGCACGCTTCGCACGTCGGGCTCGGGTTCGGCCACGCGGCGGCCCACCTCACGCAGCAGCTCGGTCCACCGCGCCCGGAACTCGGCGTCCCACTGACCGGGCGGCGTCGACGACTCCGCCACGATCCGCGCGATCGCGCGTGCCTGGGTGACCCCGTCCTCGAGCCGGGTGAGGGTATCGGTTCCCTGCTCGACGTCGCCGACGTGCGGGGACCTGCGTCGACGCGGGTTGCCCCACTGCGTCTCCTGGCTGAAGGTGAGCAGCTCCTGGGCGGCGTCGAGGCGTGAGTCGATGGCGCGCGTCTCCTCGATCCAGTCGTGGGTCGGCGGGTCGTGGTCGGTCTCCTCCAGGGAGTCCGCCATCAGCGCGAGCAACGTGCCCAGGTCGCGCCCGGCCCGGCGCAGCGAGGACTCGTGTTGTCGACCGTCGACCGGCGGGACCACCAGCAGGTTGACCAGGACACCGACCACCACCCCGACCAGGGTGTCCAGCAGGCGGTCCATCAGGTGGGGCGCCTCCACCCCGACGCTCGAGGTGACCACGAACAGGGCCGTGGTCGCCGCCACCACGCCCTCCTGGCGCAGCAGGGGCAAGCGTCCCACCAGCAGCCCGAACAGCACCGCGACCCCGAGTCCGAGCGCACCCGACCCGAGCACCTGGACCGCGCCGTACGCCACGAACACGCCGAGGAAGGTGGCGACCACTGCCTGGCCACCGCGCCACACCGAGCGGTAGACGCTGGCGTGCACCGTCGACAGCGCCGCCCAGGACGCCAGGAACCCCTGGCTGAGGTCGAAGACCGCGCTCGCCACGAGCCATGCCAGCACCGTCGCGAGTGTCGCCTTGACGACCTGGAGGAGGTCGATGCGTGTAGCGGGGTCCCGCACGGCCGTGCCGAGCTTCGACCGTGTGGTGCGGACCAGGTTCACCTCGCCCTCCTCGTGCTCGCGGGTCATCAACTGAGCGGCGCACGACGCCCGGTGTGCGTGCAGCCGTCCATGTCGTTCCCCCTCGCGGACGGTCCGAATCCCGCTGCCGTCACGGGCGGCGGAGCCGACGTCCGGCGGGGGAGGGGCGACGCATGGCGCACCGAGGTGCGCGAGCAGCGCCACGAGCTCCGGGGTCGACCAGGTCGCGTGGAGCGAGGGGACTCAGGTGCTCAGCGCGTGGTCGTTGTCACCGGCGCCGAGGATCCGGTCGATCTCGCCGACCATGCCGAACGGGTCGAACGGCTTGATCAGGGCGCCGACGACCCCCGGGACCTCGCGCCAGCTCTCCACGACCTGCACCTTGGCAGTGAGCAGGATGACCGGGATCCCGCGGGTCCGCTCGTCGGCCCACAGCACACGAGCCGTCTGGATACCGTCCATCTCGGGCATCATCACGTCGAGCAGGATCACGTCCGGCTTGGCCGAGACGGCCGCGTCCAGAGCTTTCGTGCCGCGGTCCACGTCGACCACCTGGCACTGGCCCACGGTCTCGAGGGCCAGGCAGGTGATCTCCCGGACGTCGTCATCGTCGTCGACAACGAGAACCAAGCGTTGTGCCACTGGGTCCCCTTTCGACGACACCCCTTACACGGTAGAACGCTGTCCCGGAAGCCGCAGGAATTCGTCCGAAGTCACCGGGACGGCGGCGTAGTAGGTCTGGGTGTCGACCGCGCTTGACGTCGAACGGCGCCGTGCGCGTCGATGATGTTCTCGACCGCTTGCACCAGTCCGATGGTCTGGTTGTTGAACATGCAGATGTCCCAGGAACACATGCCGTCGGCAGCCTCCACGTCCCGCGTCACGTGAGTGATCAGCTCGCTGAAGAGTGCGGCGCGCCGGCGGCGCGAGGCGACCAGGCTGAAGCCGAGGTAGAACACCGCGCCCGCGCGACCAGTGGTCGGGGTAGTGGTGGGCGAAGTACTGCGGGCTGACCCAGTCGACGGTCTCGAAGTGGCGCGTCAGCGTGCACATGGCGATGAGCTCGCCGGTCTCGTCGTCCTCGATCACGATCTTGTCGATGCGGGAGTCGACCATCACCGACATGAACTCCTCACGACGCAGCAGATGGCGGTTGACCGCACGGACCGCCAGCTCGCCGAACGTCTCGAGGTAGAGCGCGTAGAAGCGCTGTGCGGTCACGTCGTCGACCGCACCCACGGTCCTGATGGTCGTGCTGGGCACTGCTGTCGGCTGTGCGCGGGAGCGTGCGGCGGGCGCAACGGCCTGAATCTGCCGGGACTAGTGTCGATGTTGTGGTCACAAGGTCCTCCATCCTTGTTCGGACTACGTTGTCATAGCATATCGGGCAACTTTTGCTCGGCCTAGACAATAAATCGGACATAAGGGAAACAGGTTGCACCGGCTTTAGGCATCTGCGATACGGCCAAAGGTCCCGACGTCTGCAGCTCTGACGTTCAGCCGCGATCGTCGACCCAGCCGCGTCGGCCGGCTGGGGCACGACGAAGGCTCGTGGGACCGTGAAGTGCACCGTGGACCCCTCGCCGAGCTCGCTCTCTGCCCAGATCCGGCCCCCGTGGCGCTCCACGATGCCCCGGCAGATCGCCAGTCCGATCCCGGTCCCGCCCTTCTCGCGCGAGTCGGAGGAGTCGACCTGCTCGAAGGGCTCGAAGATGGCGGCCAGCTTCTCGTGGGGGATCCCTCGGCCTTCGTCGGCCACGCTGAAGATCACCTCGGAGTCGCCGGCGATGGCGCTGAGGCGCACGGTTGTCCCCGGAGGCGCGAACTTCAAGGCGTTGCCGACGATGTTGGTCAGGGTCTGGGTGATCCGGTCGGCATCGGCCACCGCCCATCCGTCGGCGGCACCCACGTGCAGCGCGATGCCGTTGGCCTCGGCCAGCGCGCCCATCTCGCGCACGGTGCTGGCCAGCAGGGTGCGGACCTCCAGCGGGGTGCGCTCCATGCGGATCTTGCCCGAGCGGATCCGCTCGACGTCGAGGATGTCGTTGATGAGCCGGATCAGCCGGTCACAGCTGCGCAGTGCGATCGTGATCATCCGTTGTGCCTGGGTCGGAGAGGTCTCGACCAGGTGGCCGAGCATGCCCAGCGACCCCAGCATCGAGGTCAGCGGCGTGCGCAGCTCGTGACTGACGGTGGAGAGGAACTCGTCCTTCATCCGCTCGATCTCACGACGCTGGGTGACATCACGGAAAACGACGACGGCGCCGGTGACGCGCTCCTCGTTGAGCATCGGCGTTGCGGTCAGCTCCACCGGGAAGAAGGCCCCATCGGTGCGTCGATAGACATCCTCGGAGTCGCGAGCAACCTCGGCATCGGCGAGGGCGCGGTGGATGTAGCAGGCGCTCCAGGTGTGCGGGGCGACGGCCGCGCCGCTGGCATCAGCAGCCCCGGCGACGTGCAACACCTCATGAGCGTTTCGTCCGATCAGCTGAGCCGGATCGCAGCCGATGGCTTGGGCGGTCGAGGGGTTGCAGGAGGTGATGTTGCCGTCGAGGTCCACCGCGTAGATCCCGTCACCGACCGAGTCGAGGAGCACCTCGGTCTGTCGCGCCATGTCCCGCAGGTCGGCGGTCTGCTCGCGCACTCGTTGCTCCAGCCCCACGCGGAGACCCTGGTTGTCGACGATCAGCAGCGTCTGACGCACACCCACGGTGAACACCAGGATCACCCACAGAGCTGCCAGTGTCTCGGTCAAGGGCCCCCCGGGTAAGAGCACCTGGACCGCAGCAGCCGCCACGAGCAGACCGAAGGTGAGTAGGGTCCCCTGGACGTCGAACTGGCCGTCGGGTCCCTCAGCCAGGTCCTCGGCTCACTGGGTGATGCGAGCTGCCGGGTGCCACGGCGGAGGCCGCCAACAACAGGTAGCCGGTGATCCAGGCGACGTCCTGGACCGTACCGAACCGGAAGTACCTGCCGCGTTCTGGACCGCGAACACTCAGGTCCCCACCGCGTACAGCACGAACCCGAGCCCGACCAGGGCGTAGAAGCCACGATCACCCTGGCTCCGCAGGATCAGCAGCAGGGCGACGGTGACCACAGTGATGTCCAGGGTCGGGAAGAGCAGTGCCTTGACGGTGTCGGACAGCGTGCCGACCCAACGAGGCGCGAGAACACGAGAACCACTCCGAGGATCAGCACCGCGAATCCGACGATGACCCCGTCGAGCCAGGTGACGAGCACGTTCGCCCGACGCAGCGGCGTGTTGCGAGAGGCCCAGCAGGCCGAAGACGGAGGCATGCAGCGCCATCGCCACCAGCGCGTCGCCGACGGACTGGTGTCCTTGATCGGGTCACCCCCGGCCAGGTGGTCACCGCGCTGCCCGCCATGGCGGTGCCGGCCGCAAGGCGAGGATCAACCAGGCGCGGCGACGTCGGTCGCGACCCCGCCGGGCGGCGAGCAGGCCGTTGACCACGATCGAGAGCCCGCCGATCACGAAGCCCAGCGAGCTGATCGCTTCCTTCGTGGCCTGGGAGAGGTCGCTGAGAAGGAGCACGCCGAAGAGCGCGGACACCACGAGCGCTCCCGCGACTGCCGTGGCGAAGGCGCGCGAGGATGTGGTGCCGGGCGAGCCCCTCATTGCTCCAGGCTAGGTGTCTTCGGGGGCCCGCGCGGACGAACTGCCTCATCTGTCGGGAGTCGCTCAGGCACGGCGTGCCCGCCACCGTAGGCTCCACCGCGTGAGCCAGCGCAAGACCGGGACCCCGACTCAGGCGGGTCGGCCCGAACCGCAGCTCGAGGAGGCCCTCGACCGGATCGTCACCGAGGGTCAGGAACGACTGGAGCGTCCGCTGCTCGCCCTGCTGGCGACCGGCGTCCTGGGTGGCATCGACATCGCCATCGGGATCTTCGCATTCCTGCTGGTCAAGGCGCAGACCGACAACACCCTGCTGGCAGGACTGGCGTTCTCGGTGGGATTCGTGGCGCTGCTGCTGGCCCGCAGCGAGCTCTTCACGGAGAACTTCCTGGTGCCGGTCACGGCGGTGGCGGCGAAGAGCGGCACGTTGCTGGAGCTGCTCCGCCTGTGGGCAGTGACGCTGCTCGCCAACCTGGGTGGCGGACTGTTCATGATGTGGGTGCTCGTGGTGGCGCGGCCCGACCTGCACAGCACGGCGGTCAAGACCGGTGAGCACTACGCCGACCTGGGTGTCACCGCGCAGAGCTTCGCCCTCGCCGTCCTCGCGGGCGTCGTGATCACCCTGATGACCCGGATGCAGCTGAGCACCGAGAGCGTGGGGGTGCAGCTGGTCCCGGCGATCCTCTTCGGGGCCCTGCTGGCAGGTGGAGAGCTCTTCCACTGCATCCTCGACTCGCTCTACATCTTCGCCGCGATGCTGGCCGGCGCCGACATCACCGTCGGCGCCTGGCTGGTCGCCCTGTCGTGGTCGGCGCTGGGCAACCTGGTCGGAGGTGTCGGCCTGGTGACCACGATCCGGATGGTCCGGGTGCGCCGACGTCTTGCCGAGCTCCGCCAGGAGTGAGCACCAGGCGTCGGCGCGCCCGCTGATGTCCGTCCTCCCGAGCTCCGCGGGAGAACACCCGTTGGTGACCTCGTTCCCGGGCGCGACCAGCGGCTGACGTTTCCGGCTGCACATTGCGGGCACCGTGAGAGAAGTACTCGCGCCGGGAGGGACACCATGGCACTGCTGAGGAAGAACCGAGAGGCGACGGACGAGGCCACACCCGCTCAGGGTCGTGAGGCCACCAAGACCCCGGATGCCGGTCGGCAGCCTGATGAGCCCCGTGGGGACCGCACCACCCAGGCTCAGCCCACCAGGTCCACGGCGTCCACGACATCCACGACATCCGCTGCTCCCACGGCGCCGACGCCGACCGGGACCCGGGAGACCAGGACCGTGGACCGTCGTCAGGCGGCGTACGAGCGCTTCGGCGGAATCAACTGGGGGGCCGCCTTCTTCGGGTGGCTCGTCGCCGTCGGTGTCGCCGCCATCCTCACCGGCATCGTGAGCGCGGTGCTGGCAGGGATCGGCTCCACCCAGGAGATCACCCGTGCCGACGCCGAGGCCGACGTCGGCACCTACGGGACCGTGGCCGCGGTGATCGTCCTGGTCATCCTGTCCGTGGCCTACTACACCGGGGGCTACGTCTCCGGACGGATGTCACGCTTCGACGGAGGCAAGCAGGGGCTCGGCGCCTGGCTGATCGGTGTGTTGATGACACTCATCGCCGTGGCCATCGGCGCGGTCGCCGGCTCCGAGTACAACGTGCTCGACCGGGTCAACATGCCCAGCCTTCCCGTCTCCAGCGACGAGCTCGGAATCGTCGGCGTCGTCGCCGGTCTCGCGATCCTCCTCGCCACGGTGCTCTCCTCGATGGGCGGGGGCAAGGTGGGGATGCGCTACCACGCGAAGGTGGACCGCGCCTTCCGCAGCTCGTGAGCGCCTGAGCTCCCAACCGGGGCCGAGGATCACCCGCCGAGACGAGCCATGCGACCGCGCAAGGCCTCCTCTCGGCGGGTGTTGCCGGGGAGGACCAAGTACTCCTCACCGAACAGCGCGAGCAGGGCGTCGTCCAGTCGTCGCACTGCACCTGGCGGGTAGCGATAGCCCATCCGTCGGGTCAGGTCCGACTCGTCGACGCTGTCGAGCACGACGCGCAGCGCCTCGGTGGATCCGATGCCCAGTTCCAGCAGCAGCCCGGCCATCCACTCGTAGTGGTCCGGTCTGGACCAGCCGGCCTCGGAGTACCGCTCGGTCAGGAAGCGGGCGAGGTCGTCAGGCTGCAGTGCCCCGGAGGCTCGGTGTTGCAGGTCCGTCGGGGCGCTCTGCAGGCGCTCGTGGATCGCGGAGAACTCGCGCTCGGCGAGCTCCAGCAGCCCCGCGGCCAGCGTGAACCGCCGGTCCAGGTCAGGGGCGTGCTCCTCGGGCACCTCACCCTTGTAGCGGGTGGCGTGCTCGAACTCCGCCCACGCGTGCTGCAGCACGGTGCGGACCTGCACCTGTGCCACGTAGCTCGCCGAGTCCGCGACGTCGTCGCGCAGGCGCACCAGCAGGTGGCGGCTGGCGTACCCGAAGCGACCCTGCCGTGCGGTCTCGCCACCCATGTCACGGTCGTCCAGGAGCTCCAGCTCCTCGGCGAGCAGTCGGGCCACGGCATCGACGTCACGCTGCAGGTAGGTGACCACCCGGACGCCCACCTGGTCGGCGATGTCGGTGAACGGGTCGGGATGCACCAGCGCGCCGTTCTCGGTGCGGGCGGCCTTGGTGGCGAACGACTTCACCGACTTGGCGCGCGCCGTCACGCCGAGGTAGTTGATGCCGGCCTCGTCGAGGAGCTCGGTGACGACCCGGGCGTAGTGCTCGGTGGCCAGACGCACCTGCTCGTGGCCGGCCGCGTACTGCGCGACCACGCGCTCGTGCGGAGTCCGTCGGGACCGCGGGGTCGGCTCGAGCCCGGAGGGGAGTGACGGAGTGACGATGTAGCCGGTGGCGCCGTCGCCGTACGTCGTGGTCGCGTCGGGGCGCACCCGGCTGAACAGGGCGACGTAGGCACAGACGACCGCGTCGACCTGGTCCTCGGCTCGGCGCAGCCCCGCCTTGGTGGTGGCGCCCTCCACTGCCTCGACGAGGGCGACCCACTGCGCGGTGCCCGCCAGGTGCAGCGCCGGCTCGGCTCGTGCCAGCCCCTCCAGGTGCCGGACCAGGGTGAGCAGGGCCTCGCGCAGCTCGTCCAGGCTGCGGCCCGAGCGGTTCTTGTACTTCAGGGTTCGGCCCAGGGAGAACAGGGCGACCGTGGCCGGGTGCGGGTAGACCTCGATGGCGCGCCGCGTCCGCGACGACTCCGGGTCGATGTCGAGGCCGTGGCGCTCGGCCAACCGCGCGGCTCGCGATCCTCCGGCCAGCTCCGGCTTGGTCGTGTTCGAGGGGTGAGCGCCTGCCTCGAAGCGCCCGAAGTCGAGGTTCAGCTCGGCCTCGCACGGCCGGTTCCCGGTGGGGTTGGTGACGATGAGGGGCGCGTCGACAGCCACCAGGCAGTCGCCGGTGAGGTGCTCGCGGAGCAGAGCGTCGATCTCCTCGTCGCTGGTCGCCGCGGCGAGTGAGACCAGTCGACCCGCCTGGTCCAGCACGGCCACGCCCGTCGGCTTGCGCTCGCCCCACGCGAGGTCGACGCCCACATATTTCACCACGCACACTGTGCCGCATCGGGTCGGTGCACGAGGAATCGACGGGACCGCACCCGGCCCCGCGGCCTCAGATCCAGCGCTGGAACCAGATCCGTTCCAGCCACTGCGGGGTGGTGATCAGCTCGTGGGTGTAGATCGGCCAGAACCATGCGAAGTTCGCCACGATCAGCGCGACCAGCGCGCCGGCCACGACGCTTCCCCACAGCCTGCGTCGCCGGGTCGCGCCGGCGGGTCCGATCATCCGACCGATGGCCAGTGTCAGCGCCAGCACCGTGAAGGGCACGATCGTCACGGCGTAGAAGGAGAAGATCGGGCGGTCGTCGTAGCCGAAGAACGGCAGCCAGGTCGAGAGCAGCCCGACGACCACGAGCCCGTATCGCCAGTCCCGGCGCGCGATCCAGGCGTAGGCGGCGTACACGTGGGCGACGACTCCCGACCACCACAGCGCCGGAGTGCCCAGCAGCAGGACCTGGCGAAGGCACGTGGAGTCGCTCGGTGCCGTGCACCCCTGGTCCCCGGGCTGGATGCCGAGGTCGGCCGCCACACCGACGGGCCGGTTCAGCACGAGCCACCCGCTCGGCTTGGAGGCGTAGACGTGGGTCGCATCCTTGAGCCCCGCGCTGTGGAAGCTCCAGACGTCGCGGTGGTAGTGGTACAGGCTGCGAAGCCCCTGGACGAAAGAGTCGAGGAAGCCGGTCGCCTGCACCTTGGTGTAGTCGCCCCAGTAGGGGCCGTAGTTGTTGTCGGAGAGGTTCGCCTCGTAGACGTCGTGGTGGAGCAGCCAGCCGCTCCAGGTGGCGACGTAGACCACGAACGCGACCCCCACCAGGTAGAGGAACGCGGGGATCCCGTCGACGACGGCGGTGCGCCAGAAGGCAGTCCGCACCCCGATCGCCCGTCGGGCCCCCGTGTCCCACAGCACCACCAGCACGCCGAAGGCGGCCAGCGGCACCAGGGCGCTCCACTTGCTGCCGATGGCCAGGCCGAACAGCACTCCGGCGGCCAGGCGCCAGGGTCGCCACAGCATGCCGCGGACCGGCCCCCACCCCACCTGCGCCGGCACGGTCTCGTCGGGCGGCTCGCGGCCACCGGCGACAAGACGGGCCAGACGCGCTCGGCTCCAGTCCCGGTCGGCGACCAGGCACGACACGGCGGACAGCAGGAAGAAGGCCACGAAGATGTCGAGCAGGGCGAGGCGTGAGAGCACGAACTGGAGACCGTCGACGGTGAGCAGCAGGCCGGCCACCCCCCCGAGCAGGTTCGACCGCGTCAGACGCCGTGCCAGGCGGACCATCACCAGCACCATCAGGGTGCCCACCACGGCACTGGCGATCCGCCACCCGAACGAGTCGAAGCCGAAGACGTTCTCACCCAGCCCGATCAGCCACTTGCCCACCTCGGGGTGCACGACCATCGACGGGGTGTCCTTGATCAGGTCGACCGAGTAGTCACCGGCAGCGATCGCCTCGTGGGCCTTCTCCTCCCAGTCGCGGCCGTAGCCGAACTGCCACAGCGACCAGCCGTCCTTGGCGTAGTAGACCTCGTCGAACTGCATGGTCCTGGGGTCGTCGAGGTCCCACAGCCTCAGCATCGCGGCGATCGCGGTGACGAGGCCCGTCACCACCCAGCCGATCAGCCGGTCGTCGGGTGCCCGTCCTCGCAGGCGCTGCAGTACTCCGGGGACCGCACGCCCGTCGGCCATCTGTGACAGCGGCGCCGTGCGGCGCGGCGCCGTGGCGGTCTGGGTCACGCGCTCAGGGTACGGGCTGGGAGGATGGCGTCGTGGACACCGGCGCAGCGCAGCACGACGGCCACGGCGCGGGTCTCCTGGTGCTCGCCGCGACTCCGATCGGCTGTGTCGAGGACGCCTCTCCACGCCTGGCAGCGGTGCTGGCCGAGGCCGACGTCGTCGCCGCAGAGGACACCCGACGGCTGCACCGCCTGGTGCGCGAGCTCGACGTGAGTCTGTCCGGTCGCGTCGTCTCGTTCTTCGAGGGCAACGAGGTCGCGCGCACCGAGCAGCTGCTCCGCGAGCTGGCCGAGGGTGCCCACGTCGTCGTGGCCACCGACGCCGGCATGCCATCGGTCTCGGACCCCGGTTTCCGGCTGGTCGCGGCCGCCGCGCAGGCCGGGATCAGGGTCACGGCCGTGCCCGGTCCGAGCGCGGTGCTCGCCGCGCTCGCCGTCTCAGGGCTGGCCGTGGACCGGTTCTGCTTCGAGGGGTTCCTTCCCCGCAAGACCGGTGAGCGTCGGCGGCGCCTGGAGGAGCTGCGCCTCGAGCCGCGCACGACGGTGTTCTTCGAGGCACCCCACCGCACGGCGGCGACCCTCGAGGCCATGGCCGAAGTCCTCGGTGAGGAGCGTCGAGCAGCGGTGTGCCGCGAGCTGACCAAGACCCACGAGGAGGTGGCACGCGCCACCGTGGGCGAGCTCGTGGTCTGGGCCCAGGACGGGGTCCGGGGCGAGGTGACCATCGTGGTGGCCGGTGTCCCGCCGGACGAGGCGACCTCCCGACCGGCTCGGACCGAGTGGCCGGCGCTGGTCGCTCGCGAGGTGGCGGGCGGGATGCCACGAGGAGAGGCGATCAAGGCGGTCGCCAGGAGCGCAGGAGTCCCCAAGCGAGAGGTGTACGACGTGGTGCTGGGCAAGGACGCGCGGCCGGCCGCGGGGGGTCGCGATGGCTCGTGACACGAGCCGGCCCGAGTCACCTGAGCCGTTGCCGGCCCCGGTGGTCGACAACCACTGCCACCTGGACATGGCGCTGGACGGGGTCGAGGAGCTGACCGCCGACGCGGCGCTGGCCCGCGCCGCCGAGGTGGGGGTCCCGCGGATCGTCCAGATCGGCTGCGAGCTCGAGAGTGCGCGCTGGTCGGTCGCCCTCGCCGAGCGGCTCGACGGGGTCGTGGCGGGGGTGTCCCTGCACCCGAACGAGGCGCCCCGACAGGACCGGCTCGGAGCGCTGGACGACCAGCTCGCCGAGATCTCTCGGCTCGCCGAGCACCCCCGCGTGCGCGCGGTGGGGGAGACCGGGCTCGACCACTTCCGCACCGGCGAGGAGGGTCGGGCAGCGCAGGAGGAGTCGTTCCGGCGCCACATCGCCCTGGCCAAGCGGGTCGGGAAGACGCTGGTCATCCACGATCGCGACGCCCACCAGGACGTCTTGCGTGTGCTCGAGGAGGAGGGGGCGCCTGACCGGGTGGTCATGCACTGCTTCTCCGGCGACGCGACCTTCGCGACGCAGTGCCGGGAGCGCGGGTTCTGGCTCTCCTACTCCGGCACGGTGACCTTCGGCAACGCCGGCGACCTGCGCGAGGCGCTCGCGCTCACGCCGCGCGAGCGCCTGCTGGTGGAGACCGACGCGCCCTTCCTCACCCCGATGCCCTACCGGGGTCGACCCAACGCCTCCTACCTGGTGCCGGTGACGATGCGGTTCATGGCCGAGGAGCTCGCCACCGACCTGGTCGAGCTCTGCGCACAGGTGGAGGCCAACACCTTCGATGCCTTCGGTGGCCCGTGGTGAGACCCGTGACCGAGCGGCGACGGCTGCCGATCTCCCCGCTCGCCCCGACCTACGCGACCGGCGCCACGACCTGACAAGGTTCCGCCGGGGCGGCCCTGCCAAACCTCCGGGGTTGCTCAGGTCTGGACGGGTGGGGGTGAGCCGGATCACCCCGTTACGCCTGAATCGGGACTTTCTAGCGACCAAAGTCCCATAGCAGGTTGTTGGACGAGTGACCAAGTTGTTATGGTCCTGGCGACCGCCGGGAATGGACATCCACCTGTGTCCCCCGACGGCTCCAGGCCCGAGGCTCCCGCCCCGGGCCTCCGTGTTGGATCGGGCGCAACGGGGCCTCGCGAAACACGGACGAGCCGTCAGCACTGCCCGGACAGCTCGACCATGGGAACTCTGTGTCTGTACTCACGCTTGCCCGCACCAAGCTGACCTCCAAGCTCACCCTGACCTCGATCGCAGCGCTGCTCGCCCTCGCCCTGGGTGTCGGCGCGTTCCTGGTCCTGACCGCCGGCTCGGCGATGACCCTGAGCCTGGACGGCAAGGCCCGCGACATCACCACCACCGGCGCGACCGTCGGCGAGGTGCTCGAGGAGGAGGGCATCGAGCTCGACGAGCACGACGTCGTCACGCCGAGCCTGGACTCCCCGGTGCGCGAGGGGTCACGGATCGCGGTCAACTTCGCTCGCCCGCTGAAGGTGACCGTCGACGGCGAGACCGACCGTCACTGGGTGACCGCCCGGTCCGTCGCGAACGCGATGGACCAGATCGGCATCCGCTACGAGGACGCCCGGCTCTCGGCCAGCCGAGGCGCATCGATCGACCGTGACGGCATGACGCTGCGCATCGTCACCCCGAAGCGCCTCACCTTCGTCGTGGCCAACCGCAAGCCGGCCAAGAAGAAGGTCGCGGCCATGACCGTGGCCCAGGCGCTGAAGCTGCGCAACGTCTCCTTCGACCGCAACGACATCGTGCGGCCCTCGCGCGGGCACAAGGTGCGCAACGGTGACCGCATCGTGCTCAAGCGCGTCGAGGTCAAGCGCGCCAAGGTCAACGACGAGGCGATCGGCTACCGCACCATCACCAGGTCGGACAGCTCGATGTACGAGGGCAAGGAGCGCGTGGTGCGCCCGGGCCGCTCCGGCTCGCGCGACGTCGTCTACAAGGTCCGCAAGGTCAACGGCGACGTGGTCTCGCGCAAGGTCGTCCAGGTGAGCGACCAGCGAGCGCCGGTCAGCCGGATCGTCAAGGTGGGCACCAAGGAGAAGGTCACCACCCCGGCCGCCAACTACTCCTCGGGCAGCACGGTCTGGGACCAGATCGCGCAGTGCGAGTCCGGCGGCAACTGGGCCATCAACACCGGCAACGGGTACTACGGCGGCCTGCAGTTCAACCTCTCGACCTGGCAGTCCTACGGCGGCTCCGGCTACCCGCACCAGAACAGCCGTGAGCAGCAGATCGCCATCGCCGAGAAGGTCCGTGCTGCCACGGGCGGCTACGGCTCCTGGCCGGCGTGCTCGCAGTCGCTGGGGCTCCCCCAGTAGTCGGCCCAGTAGTCGGCCCCGTAGACGGCCCAGTAGTCGGCCCGGTAGTCCAGGTGGCGTCGGGCACTACGCTCAGGCGGTCATGACTCGACCGCACACGCACGACACGTCCGCCGGTCCGAGGTTGCTCGGGCCGGCGGACGTGCGTGCGCTGGCAGCAGGACTCGGACTGCGACCGACCAAGCAGCGCGGACAGAACTTCGTCATCGACGCCAACACGGTGCGGCGCATCGTGCGGCTCGCCGACGTTGGTCCCGAGGACGTCGTGCTCGAGGTCGGCCCCGGGCTCGGGTCGCTCACCCTCGGCCTGCTGGGCGTGGCCCGACACGTCACGACGATCGAGGTCGACCCGCTGCTGGCCGGTGCGCTCCCCGCGACGGTGGACGCGCGCGCACCGGGGGCGTCGGCGCGCTTGACCTCGGTCGAGGCCGACGCGTTGCGCGTGAGCCGGCTCCCGGGCCCGCAGCCCACGGCTCTGGTGGCGAACCTGCCGTACAACGTGGCAGTTCCGGTGCTGCTGCACCTGCTCGACCTGCTTCCCTCGGTGCGCCACGGCCTGGTCATGGTCCAGGCCGAGGTGGCCGACCGACTCGCGGCGCCACCGGGCTCTCGCACCTACGGCATCCCGTCGGTGAAGGCCGCCTGGCACGCGGAGGTGGTGAAGGCGGGCTCTGTCGGCCGGACGGTCTTCTGGCCCGCTCCTCACGTGGACTCGGGCCTGGTGGCCCTGCACCGCCGGGAGCCGCCGGCGACCGGCAGCTCTCGGCAGGAGGTCTTCGCGGTGGTCGATGCCGCCTTCGCCCAGCGTCGCAAGGCGCTGCGCTCCGCGCTGCGCACCCTCGCGCCGCTGGACGTCGTCACCGCGGCGCTCGAGGACGCGCAGATCGACCCGCGCACCCGTGGGGAGCAGCTCGGGGTCGAGGACTTCGCGCGGCTCGCCGACTGCGTGCGCGCAGCGCGGGAGGGGGCTGCGTCGTGACCAGCGAGGTGCGGGTCAGTGCGCCCGCGAAGATCAACCTCCACCTCGGTGTGGGGCCGGTCGGCGAGGATGGCTTCCACCCCTTGGCCACGGTCTTCCAGTCGGTGCAGCTCTACGACGAGCTGACGCTGCGCGAGGCTTCCCAGACCACGATGACCGTCTCGGGGGAGGCCGTCGACGTCTCGTCGGTCCCGGTCGACGACGCCAACTTGGTCGTGCAGGCGGTCCAGGCCCTGTCCCGGCTGCACGACCGGGACGACCTCACCGTCTCGATGCACCTGCGCAAGCGGATCCCCGTCGCCGGGGGCCTCGCCGGCGGTAGCGCCGACGCGGCGGCGGCGCTGGTCGGTGTCGACTCCCTCTTCGGCCTGCAGACCGGTCGCCTCGCGCTGGCCGAGCTCGCCGCCGCGCTCGGCAGCGACGTGCCGTTCTGCCTGCACGGCGGCACCGTGCTCGGCACGGGTCGAGGTGAGCAGCTGGCGCCCCTGATGAGCCGGGGCAGCTACTGGTGGGTGCTGGCGACCGACGACGTGGGCCTCTCCACCCCCGAGGTGTACGGCGTGCACGACCGGCTCCAGGAGGGTCTCGCCCTCTCCGACCCGATGCCACCGGCCGAGCTGCTGGCGGCACTGCGCGTCGGGGACCTCGAACGGGTCGGACGGCTGCTGCACAACGACCTCCAGGACGCGGCCCTCTCGCTGCGCCCCGAGCTGGAGGAGGTGGTGCGCGCAGGGCGGGTCGCCGGCGCGTACGGGGTGCTGGTCAGCGGGTCGGGGCCTACGGTGGCGCTGCTGTGCGGCGATGCCGACCATGCGGCGTACGTCGACGAGCAGCTGCAGCAGGAGCTGGGACGGGCGCCCCACCTGGTGGTCAAGGCCCCGGCCCACGGCGCCCGGGTGGTCGGTGCCCGCACCGGGGGGCTCTACCAGTGAGCGGGGCGAACCTGGTCAACCTCGAGCGCGTCTCGAAGTCCTTCGGCATCAGGGTCCTGCTCGACGAGGTGAGCCTCGGCGTGGCACGGGGGCAGCGCATCGGGGTGGTCGGGCGCAACGGCGACGGCAAGACCACGCTCCTGGAGCTCCTCGACGGCCGACTGCTCCCCGACGACGGCCGCGTGTCCCGCACGCAGGGTCTGCGGGTCGCCGCGCTGCGCCAGCGCGACGAGCTGCCCCGCGGCCACACGGTCGGCGAGGTCGTGCTGGGAGACCGCGCCGAGCACGAGTGGGCCGGGGACCGCACGGCGCGCGAGGTGGTCCGGCTCCTGCTCGCCGACGTGGCGCTGGACCGGGAGGTCGACGGGCTCTCCGGGGGAGAGCGTCGACGCTGCTCGCTGGCTCGGCTGCTCCTGGAGGAGCACGACCTGCTGCTGCTGGACGAGCCGACCAACCACCTCGACGTCGAGGCGGTTGACTGGCTGGCCCATCACCTGGCGGCCAGGGGGGAGGCCCTGGTGGTGGTGACCCACGACCGGTGGTTCCTGGACGCGGTCTGCGAGCAGACGTGGGAGGTCCACGACGCCGCCGTCGACGTCTACGACGGTGGGTACGCCGCCTACGTGCTGGCTCGCGCCGAGCGTGACCGGCAGTCGGCGGCGACCGAGGCCAGGAGACGCAACCTGGTGCGCAAGGAGCTCGCCTGGCTGCGCCGGGGTGCACCTGCGCGCACCTCGAAGCCGAAGTTCCGGATCGAGGCGGCCAACGAGCTGATCGCCGGCGCGCCGCCCCCGAGGGACTCCTTGGAGCTCCAGCGCTTCGCCAGCCAGCGCCTGGGTCGCGACGTCCTCGACGTCGAGGACGTCGACCTGGTGCTGGGGGAGCGGTGCCTGCTCGACGGGGTCACCTGGCGGCTCGGTCCCGGGGACCGGGTGGGACTCGTGGGCGTGAACGGCGCCGGCAAGACCTCCGTGCTGCGCCTGCTCGCCGACGAGCTGTCGCCGACCCGCGGGCGGGTGCGTCGTGGCCGGACGGTCAGCCCGGCCCACCTGAGCCAGCACGTCGAGGAGATCCCTGGGGTGGTGCGGGTGCTCGACTCTGTCGAGGAGATCAAGCGTGTCGTCCGGGCAGGCGGTCGTGAGCTGAGCGCCGGCTCCCTGCTGGAGCGGTTCGGGTTCACCGGCGACCGGCTGACCACGCGTGTGGGTGACCTCTCCGGAGGCGAGCGGCGCCGGCTGCAGCTGCTCCGCCTGCTGCTGACCGAGCCCAACGTGCTGCTGCTCGACGAACCCACCAACGACCTCGACATCGAGACCCTCACCGTCCTCGAGGACTTCCTCGACGGGTGGCCCGGCACGCTGGTGGTCATCTCCCACGACCGGTACTTCCTGGAGCGGGTGTGCGACACCGTGCACGGCCTGCTGGGCGACGGGTCGATCAGGATGCTGCCGCGCGGTGTCGAGGAGTACCTCGAGCTGCGGCGAGCAGCGGTGGCCCGTCCCGACGCACGCACGGATGAGGGGGCCGCCCCCGAGCCGGTGAGCGCACCCAGTGGGACCCCGAGTCCCTCCGAGCAGCGCGAGGCCCGCAAGACGCTCTCGCGCCTCGAGCGTCAGATGGAGCGGCTCTCCGCGCAGGAGGCACGGCTGCACGAGCGGCTGGCCGAGCACGCGACGGACCACGAGCACCTGCTCGAGCTGGACGCGGAGCTGCGCGAGGTGATGGCCAGGCGCGAGGCGATGGAGGAGGAGTGGCTCGAGGCTGCTGAGGTCGCCCAGTGACCGCGGGTGGGGTGCCGGTGAGGGCGACCGCTCACCCGTCCTGCTCGAGGGCGCCGGAGAGCTGGCGCAGCAGGATCGTCAGCTGCTTGCGCTCCTGACGCCCCAGGCCGGAGAGCAGACCCTGCTCGCGCGTCAGGAGGTCGGTGAGCGCGGCGTCGACACGGTCCCGGCCCGAGGCGGTCAGGCGGACCAGCACGCCGCGGCGGTCGTGCGGGTCCGGGAACCGGTCGACCAGGTCGCGCTCGACCAGGCGGTCGACCCGGTTGGTCATGGTGCCGCTGGTCACGAGGGTCTCGCGGACCAGGCGTCCCGGGGAGAGCTCGTAGGGCGCACCTGCGCGCCGCAGCGCGGCCAGGACGTCGAACTCCCAGCTCTCCAGGGCGTGGGCGGCGAAGCTGGCCCGGCGCAGCTGGTCGAGGCGCTGCGCCACCCGCGTGACTCGGCTGAGGACCTCCATCGGGGAGAGGTCGACATCGGGGAGCTCGCGGCGCCAGGCGTCGACCAGCCGGTCGACCTGGTCGTGGGGCTCCCGTGGTTGCTGCACCGGCCCAGGATAGACGCGCAACGAGCGGTCAAGATTCTCGACGACGAGAGATTGCGTCCACTCCGTGTGGGGACACCGATCTGCTGGACGTCGCGAACGCGGCAGGGGACCATCGCTCATGGTCAAGATGGAGCTGGCGTTCGGCCTGCTGACGCTGGCGCTGTGGATCTACTGCCTGGTCGAGGTCATCAGCAGCGACGAGGGCGGCATCCGCCACCTCCCCAAGGTGCCCTGGCTGCTGATCGTGCTGTTCTTCCCGCTCGCCGGCTCGATCGCCTGGCTGGTCGCGGGACGTCCCGTGGGGCAGGCGCCGCCACGCGCCTTCGAGCGCGCAGCTCCTGCCTTCCCCGAGTACGACCGTCCGGGTCGGGCCGCGGCCACCACCCCCGAGGGGGACGACGAGTTCCTCCGGCGCGTGCGGGAGCGTGCCGAGGAGCAGCGCCGCTCGCACGAGCAGCGCCGCAAGCAGCAGCAGACCGAGGGCGACGAGGCGGGGGAGCAGGCCTGAGCCCGGGGGCGCCGGTTCCGCGCTGAGCCGAGGGTTCGCTGTGGTTAGGCTGGGCCCGCCGATCCCCGGTTGGTCTGTCGGCAGGGCCCGCCGCACTTTGAATGCGGACAAAGCGACGTAGGTTCGACTCCTACCCGGGGAGCCGAGTGGTCCCAGAACCAGCCAGAATCCGCCAGCTCCAGGAGGCACCCGGTGAGTCGAGCCGTCGCCGTGATCGTCCTTGCCGCCGGGAGCGGCACCCGGATGAGGTCGAAGACGATGAAGGTGCTCCACCCGATCTGCGGGCGCAGCATGATCGGTCATGTCCTGGCCTCGGCCCAGGCGATGGCCCCGACGTCACGTGGTCTCGGTGGTCGGTCACGGGCGCGAGGAGGTGGGTCCGCACATCCTCGAGCTGGTGCCCGACAGCCTGCTCGCTGTCCAGGAGACCCAGGACGGCACGGCCCACGCGGTCGACGTCGGCTTTCAGGCGTTGCGCGCCGAGGTCGGTGAGTTCGAGGGCACCGTGGTGGTGATGACCGGGGACACCCCGCTGCTGCGTGGGGAGACCCTGGTGGACCTGCTGGCGGACCACGAGCAGGCGGCCCGGGCCGTCACGGTCCTGACCGGCGAGGTGCCGGACCCGTTCGGCTACGGCCGCGTCGTGCGCGACGAGTCCGGCGAGGTCACCGCGATCGTGGAGCAGAAGGAGGCCGACGCGGCCACCGCGCGGATCCGCGAGATCAACTCCGGGATCTACGCCTTCGACGCGGGCTTCCTCGCCGGCGCGCTGACCCGCATCGACAACGACAACACCAAGGGCGAGTACTACCTGACCGACGTCATCGGGATCGCACGCGCCGACGGGCGCAGCGTCGGCGGCTTCGCGACCGACGACGTGACTCAGACCGAGGGCGCCAACGACCGCGCACAGCTGGCCGGTCTGGCCGCCGAGCTCAACCGCCGCACCGTCACCCACTGGATGCGCGAGGGGGTCACCGTCGTCGACCCCGGCAGCACCTGGATCGACGTCGGGGTGACCCTCGAGCCGGACGCCACGGTTCTTCCGGGGGTGCAGCTGCTGGGCACCACGACCGTCGCCGAGGACGCCGTGGTGGGTCCGGACAGCACCTTGAAGGACGTCGAGGTGGGTCGCGGTGCCCGGGTGGTGCGCACCCACGCCGAGCTCGCGGTGATCGGCCCGGAGGCCACCGTCGGCCCGTTCAGCTACCTGCGTCCGGGGGCGGTGCTGGGCGCCGGTGCGAAGGCCGGAGCGTTCGTCGAGGTCAAGAACTCCCAGATCGGCGACGGCGCCAAGGTTCCGCACCTGTCCTACGTCGGGGACGCCGAGATCGGCGAGGGCAGCAACATCGGAGCCGGGACGATCGTGGCCAACTACGACGGCGTCGAGAAGCACCGCACGGTCGTGGGTCGTCACGCCCGCACCGGCTCCAACAACACCTTCGTGGCTCCGGTGAGCATCGGGGACGGAGCGGTGACCGGTGGCGGGACCGTGGTGCGCGATGACGTCCCGCCGGGGGCGCTGGCGGTCAACGACGTGCGTCAGCGGGTGATCGAGGGCTGGGTCCAGCGGCGTCGAGCGGGCACCGAGGGCGACCGAGCGGCCCAGCAGGCGAGCCGCCCGCCCGACCCCGACCCGGCTGAGGGACAATCCTCCTAGCGCCGACCGAGGGGATCATTCGCGTGACCAGCATCAAGCGCACGACCGAGAAGAACCTGATGGTTTTCACGGGGCGAGCACACCCCGATCTCGCCGAGGAGGTCGCGTCCCTGCTGGGGATCACGCTGGTCCCCACCAGCGCCTACGAGTTCGCCAACAGCGAGATCTACGTGCGCTTCGAGGAGTCCGTCAGAGGCTCCGACGCCTTCGTGATCCAGAGCCACACCGCTCCGGTCAACGAGTGGATCATGGAGCACCTGATCATGGTCGACGCGCTGAAGCGGGCTTCGGCGAAACGGATCACCGTGGTCATGCCGTTCTACGGGTACGCGCGCCAGGACAAGAAGCACCGCGGCCGCGAGCCGATCTCGGCCCGGCTGATGTCCGACCTGTTCTCCACTGCCGGGGCCGACCGCCTGATCGCGGTCGACCTGCACACCTCCCAGATCCAGGGCTTCTTCGACGGGCCCGTCGACCACCTGATGGCCCTGCCGATCCTGTCGGGCTACGTCAAGGACAAGTACGGCGACCAGCGACTCGCCGTGGTCTCCCCGGACGCCGGACGGATCAAGGTGGCCGAGCAGTGGTCCTACCGGCTGGGTGGGGTCCCGCTGGCCTTCATCCACAAGACCCGCGACGTCACGCGCCCGAACGAGTCGGTGGCCAACCGGGTCGTGGGAGACGTCACCGACCGGATCTGCGTGCTGGTCGACGACATGATCGACACCGGAGGCACGATCGTGAAGGCCGCCGAGGCGCTGATGGCCGACGGCGCGGCCGGCGTGGTGATCGCCGCGACCCACGCGATCCTCTCCGAGCCCGCGGTGGACCGGCTGAAGAACTGCCCGGCGGCCGAGGTGGTCGTCACCAACACCCTGCCGATCAGCGACGACCGCCAGTTCGACAAGCTCACGGTGCTCTCGATCGCTCCACTGATCAGCCGCGCGATCCGTGAGGTCTTCGAGGACGGGTCGGTGACCTCGCTCTTCGACGGTCAGGCCTGAGCCGTCCCCCGTGGGCCCGCTGAACCGAACCCGTCCAGCCGACGGCCGTGAGGACTCGGGCCCGGGTCCGCTGGAGACCGGTCCGATTCGCGTTACCGGCAACCGCATCGCTAGGATCGGCTGGTTGCCTCGGCGAGGGAGAACCCCTTCTCCGTGATCGACGCGGCCGCGAGCTGACTCGCGCGCGCTCCTCCTCGCCGGTGGCCCACAGACCGCACGCACCAGACGATGAGTTCGAGGAGTTCCACCCCATGGTCGAGACCAAGCTCCAGGCCGAGTCCCGCAACGAGTTCGGCAAGGGCGCAGCCCGACGGATCCGACGCGCCGACAAGGTGCCGGCCGTCCTGTACGGGCACGGCGGTGACCCGATCCACCTGACCCTGCCGGGTCACGACCTGATGCTCGCGCTCAAGCACGGCGGCGCCAACGCCCTGCTCTCGATCGACCTCGACGGCACCACGCAGCTCGCCCTGGCCCGCCAGGTGCAGCGCGACCCGATCAAGGGCTTCCTGGAGCACATCGACCTGCTGATCGTGAAGAAGGGCGAGAAGGTCGTCGTGGAGGTGCCGATCCACCTCGTCGGCGAGGCCGCCGCCGAGACCCTGGTGGTCACCGAGCACTCGACGGTCTCCGTCGAGGCCGAGGCGACCAACATCCCCGAGGCGCTCGAGGTCTCCATCGAGGGTGCCGAGGTCGGCACCCAGATCCACGGCTCCGACCTGCCTCTTCCCTCCGGATCTGTGCTGCAGATGGACGACGAGGTCCTCATCGTCAACGTCGTCCCTGCGCCGACCGAGGAGGAGATCGACGCCGAGCTGGAGGAGGCCGAGGCCGAGGTCGGCATCGAGCGCGAGGAGTCCGACGAGGACGCCGAGGGCGGCACCGACGTGGCCGAGGGCGAGGCAGCCGGCGACTCCGAGGAGTCGGCCGACTCCGAGTCCGACTGATCCGGCCCGGCGTGGCCGACGACGCCTGGCTCGTCGTGGGCCTGGGCAACCCCGGTCCGCGCTACGCCTCGACGCCACACAACATCGGCTACCTCGTCATCGACGAGCTGGTTGAGCGGATCGGCGGTTCGCTGCGCCTGCACAAGAGCCGACGCGCCCATGTGCTCGAGGGGCGCCTCGAGCCCGGAGGGCCTCGCGTCGTGCTGGGGCGTGCCCGGTCGTACATGAACGAGTCCGGCGGGCCGGTCAAGCAGCTGCTCGGCTTCTACAAGCTGGCGCCGGAACGGCTGGTCGTGGTCCATGACGAGATCGACCTACCGATACGGTCCGTTCGGGTGAAGTTCGCTGGCGGAGACAACGGTCATAACGGACTTAGGTCCCTGCGCAATTCGCTCGGCACCGGGGATTATTACCGTGTGCGGGTCGGAGTCGGCCGACCGCGGGAGGGACTCTCGGCTGCCGACCATGTGCTCGCCCCGTTCGATGGGGTTAAAAGAAAGCAAATTCCTTTCGTAGTCGGCCGTAGCGCCGATGCGGTTGCCTCGTTGATCGAACAAGGGCTCGACAGGACTCAGTCGGCGTTCAACACCTGAACGATCTGCTGCTTTCTCGACGGCCGGATGGCTGGGGCCATCGCACGAGTGCAGTCGACGAGCTGGGGAGTTCGGGCAATGCGTGGCATGGAAGACGGCACGGCCGTCGCAGGAGCGGGGATCAAGCTGCCCCGTCCGCGGACGGCGTCGTCCACCCCCGCCGCGCCCGGCGCCGGGACCGGTGAGCACCGTGAGGCTGATGGTGTCCGCTCGTTCGCCGTCACCCCCGCCCCCCCTCGCGCCCGGCGGTCCCGCCGCGCCACCACCGAGCTGCTCGGCGGCGCCGGTGCCGCCCTCGGTGTCGCGGCACTGCTCGGCAGCCTGGACATCGTGGTCGTCCTGGGCCTCGCCGTGTGGGCGCTGATCTCCAACCTGCGCCGCCCATCGGTCGCCGGGCCTGCGATCCGCCAGGTCACCCCCCTGTTCCGGTCCTGCGGCGCCGTGCTGGCACTGGGCGCCCTGCTCGCCGCCGTGGGGCTGGTAGACCTCACGGTGGAGTCCTGGCTGGTCCTCTCGCTCGTGACCGCACCCACGGTGGCAGCACTCATCCGCGCCGTCGCGGTCCACCGCGCCGGCCCGGTCCGCACGCTCCTCGTCGGAGACCTGATGGCGGTCTCGCAGTGGACCGAGCAGTGGCGCGGCCGTCGCGGCGTCCACGTCGTCGGTGCGGTCGTGGTCCAGCCTGACTCCGACGAGGCCGCCATCCCGCGTGACCTGCTCGGGGTGTCGGTGAGCACCTCGGTCGACGACCTCGCCGCCCGGGTCGAGCTGCACGACGCCGACCTGGTCGCCTTCGCCCAGTCCCCGGGCGTCACCGACGAGCTGGTGCGTCGCGCCACCTGGCAGCTGGAGGACTCCCGCGCCGCCACCGCCATGCTCGGCCTCTTCGACGGCGTGGCGCCGGCCCGCATCACGCCGGGCGTGGTCGGGGGAGAGACCCTGTGCGAGCTGGAGGCTCCGCGTCGCTCCACGTTCGTGGTCCACGTCAAGCATGCGGTCGACCGCATCGCCGCCGGCCTCGGCCTGCTGCTGATCCTGCCGCTGATGGTGGTCCTGGCGATCGCCATCCGGCTGGACTCCCGAGGCCCCGTGGTCTTCAAGCAGATCCGGGTCGGTCGCCACGGAGCCCCGTTCACCGTCTACAAGCTGCGCACGATGGTGACCGACGCCGAGGAGATCAAGCACCGTCTGGCCGACGCGAACGAGTTCGACGGCGTCCTGTTCAAGATGAGGGAGGACCCGCGGATCACTCGGCTCGGCAGCTTCCTGCGCCGCTCCTCCCTGGACGAGCTGCCGCAGCTGGTCAACGTCCTCAAGGGTGAGATGTCGCTGGTCGGACCCCGCCCGTTCCTGCCCTCGGAGACCGCGGAGATGACCAAGGACCAGCTCCGCCGCCTGGCCGTGCGCCCCGGCATCACCGGCCTGTGGCAGGTCAGCGGCCGCTCCGACCTGGACTGGGAGGAGTCGGTGGCGCTGGACACCTTCTACGCCGACAACTGGTCCCTGACCGTCGACGCACAGATCGCGGTGCGCACCGTGTCCGCCGTGATCGGGGGCAAGGGCGCCTACTGAGGTCGCGGCCGTTGTCCGTGAGAGGCTGAGCGGCGTGACTCACAGCGACTTCGACCCGGGCGCCGCCCCGAGCGCAGCCACGACCGACGACCACGTGCTGGCCGCGTGGACGGCGAGCGCCGCCGGGCAGCTGCTGCTCCAGGTGCGCCAGGGCGGGCTGGAGGGCAAGGAGCTCAAGGATGCCGGCGACGCCGCGGCCCACGAGCTGTTGATGAGCCTGCTGGCGCAGCACCGGCCGGACGACGCCGTGCTCTCGGAGGAGGGCAAGGACGACAAGGTCCGGCTCTCCTCGGAACGGGTCTGGATCGTCGACCCGTTGGACGGGACGCGCGAGTTCTCCGAGCCGCCGCGCGACGACTGGGCCGTCCACGTCGCGTTGTGGCAGGGCGGCGACCTCGTCGCCGGAGCCGTGGCCCAGCCCGGGCTCGGCACCACCTTCAGCACCGGCGAGCCACCTGCGGTGCCCGAGCGCGCCGAGGGACCCTGTCGGATCGCGGTCTCCCGCACCCGTCCGCCGGCGTTCGTGCAGGCGCTCGCGGAGGAGATCGGCGCCGTGCTGGTGCCCATGGGATCGGCGGGCGCCAAGGTGATCTCGGTGGTCCGCGACGTGAGCGACGCCTACGTGCACGCCGGTGGCCAGTACGAGTGGGACTCAGCAGCCCCCGTGGCGGTCGCCCGTGCTGCCGGGCTGCACACCTCGCGAGCCGACGGGGCGGCGCTGGCCTACAACCAGGACGACGTCCTGCTGCCCGACCTCCTGGTGTGTCGACCCGAGCTCGCCGACCGCATCGTGGCGTTCGTTCGCGACAACGCGGGGCTCAGCAGCTCCTAGTGGTCGCGACCACGCGGCGCGGACTGGGCGCTGCCGTTGACCGTACGGCTGATGTCACACCCCCCAAACGGCGACAGGCTTTTGGCCCGCCATGTCGGGCGTAGCAACCACGGGGAATGCCTTCGGATTCATTTTCGACAGACGTTGGTCCCGGATTGACCGCGGAAGTCTTGTGCAGCATCGGTCTCATGGGATGGGCTGAGGCTCTAGCACCAGGATGTCGAAGAATGCGTGGCAAATAGCGATTTGATGGGATCTCTAGGTCGATTTCGGGGGTTAGCGGTGTCTTTGCCTAAGAGCAGAGCATCAGCAACAGGGAGAAACGAAAGAGCGTGTCGGTAATGGACTGGACGAGTTCCGGGTCCCCCGTGTCGGCCGTCGCGCTGCCCACACAGCGTGGCAGCGGCGACGTCGACGTGTCCTTCGGGCGGCGGGCCGATGTCACTACCGAGTTGGCGCTGCAGAAGTGGGGTTGGCGCCTCGAGGCGGCGGCCACCACGCTTCTGGGTCTGGGCGTCGTCTACGAGACTCCCGACGTCCTGGTGGCCATGCTGGCTCTGGGTGTGTGGCTGGTCGGCGCCTACGCTCCTGTGCGCACCGTGACCACCCCCCTCCGGGAGGAGCTGCGCACGATCGTCGTCGCGTCACTGGTCCCGATGGCCATGCTGGCGTTCGGAGCCGCGCTGGGTGTCCCCTCCGACGAGATCGGCCAGGGACTCCTGAGCGTGGCGCTCCCCGCGACCCTCGCCGCGACCATCCGCACCCTGCGTTGGACCTTCCGGGCGCCGGTGCGGGTGGTGGCTGTCGGTGACCGTGCCTTCGTGGCCAAGGCGGTCAGTGACCTGCCCCGCAGGGCGCGGAGCCGGGTGGTGGCCGCCATCGTGCTCGAGCACCAGCTCTCACCTCATGACCTGCCGGTCCAGATCCTGGGCGTTCCCACCTACACCGACCTGGACCTGATCGCACGGGTCGCCGCTGACTATCGAGGCGATCTCGTGCTGGTCGACTCCCGTGAGGTGGCCGCGCAGGACTTCCGCCGGCTCACCTGGGCCCTGGAGGGGACGCGGATCGCCGTCGGCGTCAACGGGTTCCTCAGCGGCGTGGCTCCCCACCGGCTGCGGGCCGGCAGCCTCGGCCGTGACAGCGTGCTCGACGTCCGCCCGCCGCGCCCGCCACGACTGGTTCGGGGGGTGAAGGGCGCCCTCGACCGAGCCCTCGGCCTGGCCGCTCTGGTGCTCGTGTCGCCCCTGCTCGTGCTCACCATGCTGGCAGTCAGGTGTGACAGCCGCGGGCCGGCGATCTTCCGCCAGACCCGGGTGGGGATGCACGGCGAACGTTTCACGGTCTACAAGCTGCGCACGATGCATGTCGGCGCCGAGGAGGCGAAGCACACCCTGCGCCACGCCAACGAGTACGACGACGTGCTCTTCAAGATGCGACGCGACCCGCGCGTGACCCGCGTCGGTCACCTCCTGCGACGTTCGTCCCTGGACGAGCTCCCGCAGCTGGTCAACGTGCTGCGTGGAGAGATGTCGCTCGTGGGTCCACGCCCCATGGTCCCCTCCGAGGTTGCCGAGATGAGGGCCGACAGCCTGCGGCGGCTGTCGGTGAAGCCCGGACTGACTGGCCTCTGGCAGGTCAGCGGACGTTCCGACCTCTCCTGGAGCGACTCCATCGCGTTCGACCTCCACTACATCGACAACTGGACGCTGGTGGGGGACGCTCAGATCGCAGCGCGCACGGTCAAGGCCGTGCTGGGGGCGAAAGGCGCCTACTGAGCGTGAGAAGGTGTGCTGTCGGGCCAGGACCCCGAGTCGGCCGAACCTTTTAGAAAGCCGACTATGTGCGTGTCATCATGCAGAGGTGATTGGTGGGGCAGGGCAGTCACTGAGCGTCGCTGGGCTGTCGGTGAGCAGAGTGGAGGAGACTCGCACATGCACGGGGAGATGAAGCAGGATGCCATCCAGGCAGCTGCGCCAGCGAAGGCCATGTGTTCGACGCGTTACGGGGCCACTTCATGGACGTCCCGGTCGGCGCGACGCATCGGCGCGCGAACGACGGAGTCGAGACTTTGCTGATCACCGAGGTCCAGCGACGCTACACCGGTGGGCACGGCATCGTCCGGCACGAGGACGACTATGAGCCTCGTGCCGATCTAGCTGGCAGCGCTCCGAGTGTCGTCGACGCCGTGGTCCATGGGTCGACGCCCGATGCATGAGCAGCCGAGGCCATGACAGCAGTGGGGAGAAGCGGCGTTCGTGACGCCTCTGCGTTGACCTTCTCGGAGCCGACGGAGTACGCCACGCGTGCGAGTCGATCGGCTGGCGACAATGTCGCCCGACCGCGTAGCGAGGGCACAGGCCTACTGCGGCCGGGCTGGCCCCTGGCGGCCATGATCGTGCCCTACCCGTTGTGGTGGGTGCTCGGCACCACTGACCTCGCCCTCGTCGCCTTCTCGATCCCCATGGCGGTGTGGCTGCTCCAGCGTCCCCGCGTCCACGCCCCTCGGGGGTTCGGCTGGTGGATGTTGTTCCTCGTGTGGGTGATCGGTGGCGTCGTCCTCTTGCAGGTGGACGCACTCGGCACCGTCTCGGACACGCACGCCTCGCGCTACCTCACCTGGTTCTACCGACTGCTCCTGTACCTGGCCGCGACCATCACCGCGCTCTACGTCGTGAACGCGCGGCGGGAGCTCTCTCTGCTCCGGGTCTCGCGGATCGTGGCCGCCCTCTTCGTCACCACGGTGGCCGGCGGTCTGCTGGGAGTTCTCGCGCCCTACTTCGAGTTCCGCTCGGTCATGGAGCTCGGCCTGGGGTTCGCTGGTCAAGCGCTGAACGCCCCGGCGCTGGGCGCGCTGGCGAACCAGCCTTTCGTCAACACGCTGATCCACCCGGCTGCCTCGCAGATCCAGACCGTTCTGGGCTTCGAGTCCCCCCGGCCCAGCGCACCGTTCAGGTACACGAACACCTGGGGCCTGGTGTTCGCACTCACGCTGCCGTTCTTCGTGCACGCCTGGATGGGCAAGAGTGCGAAATGGCGGCGCTGGCTCGCCCCCGTGATCTTGTTGGTGGCCATGGTCCCGGCGGTCTACTCCGTCGACCGAGGGATGTGGGCCGCTGTTGTGGTGATCGTGCTGTTCCTCAGCGCTCGGGCGATGGTGATGGGTCGTCCCAGCCTGATGGTGAGCGTCCTGGCCGGGCGCGGCGGTGGTGGCGATCGTCGTGGCGGCCAGTCCACTGGCCGGCATCATCGAGGCGCGCTTCTCCGACTCGGGCAGCGTCGAGGGTCGGAGCAACCTCAGCAGCCTCGCCGTCCGCAGCGTCACGGCGTCAGCTCCACTGGCTGGTCTCGGGAGCACCCGTAACGTCCAGGGCAACTTCCACTCGATCGCCGGCGGCGAGACGGCGACCTGCCCCCTGTGCAGCCCTCCCGCCCTCGGGACGCAGGGGCAGCTGTGGCTCGTCCTCTTCAGCCACGGATGGCCGGGCTTCGTGTTCTACCTGCTCTTCTTCGGTCGTGCGCTGATCGCGGGGATACGCATACGCGCACCCGCTGCCACCGCGGCGACCTGCGTCCTCATTGCGGGCCTCGTGACCTTTCCGGTCTACAACAGCCTCGGTGTCGGCCTCGTCGTCGAGATGATCGCCGTCGCCGTCATCTGGCGCGAGGTCGTGGAGGCCAAGGGCACCGCCGCACTGCCGGTCACCGCCACCTACTTCGGTCCCTTGCGGCGTCAGCTCCCCGTAGTGGCGGCTTGCACCGTCCTCGGGCTGGCGTCCAGCGTCGTGTGGTTGCAGGCTCGCGGCGTCCCGGTGAAGGCGACGGAGACCGTCCTGCTGTCCAACACGCCGCGCTACCCCTTGGCCGTCGACGGTCCGATGACCATCGACACCCTGGCGCGCCAGGTCCATTCGACCGCGGTCACCGCGGCGGTGGCAGGTGCCACCGGGTGGTCGAACTCTGAGGTAGACCAGCGGCTGGCGGTCATCGCAGCACCGAACACCCGAGTGCTCCGCCTCAGCGTCACCGGCGACGACCGCGCGCGAGCGCGGGCGGGTGCGACGGCCGCTGCCGACACGCTCCTCCAACGGCGTCTGCGGGACCTGCGTCGCATGCACGCGACCCAGGCGCACATCCTGCGGCACAGGCTGCCTCGTTGGACAGCCAGCTGCGGGTGGTGAACGGTGCCCTGAAGGAGCTGAAGGAAAATGGTGCCGACGACTTCGCGGACACCCGGGAGCTGCGCAGGCAGCGCACCGAGCTGTTGACGCAGATCACTCAGGTGAACTTCACGATCGGCCGGGTGCTGGGCGCCCCGGTCGCTCCGGGTGTGCAGATGCGACCCACGAAGGTCAGCGCGCAGACGGACGTGCGGACGGTCGCCTTGACGTCGGGGCTCCTCGTCGGCTTCCTCATCGGATGCCTCGTCGCCATGGGGCGCGAGCGCAGAGGCCGACGTCTCTCGACGGCCGCAGGACGTGGTGAGTGCCACCGGCCTCCCGGTGATCGCCGCGCTCACTCGAGGATCTGTCCAGGGACGTCGAGGGCTCCGCTGGGCCCGACGCTGGCGCTTGCGATCGGCGGTTCTTCCCGGGCCGGCCGAGCTTCAGGAGGCCAGGCTCGCCCTCGGGCTCCACCATGTCGTCACGCTGGTGCCGGCCGAGGCCCGCTCAGCCGTGCGCTCGCTGGCCAGCACGCTCGGCGATTCCGAGTCGTCCTCCACCCGCGCCCCGTACTATGAAGCACCGAGGGCGGCCCTCGTAGTGTCGGACACCTGTCGCGCAGCCGATCTCGTAGCGGTGCGCCGTGACCTCGAACGTTTCGACACCACGGTGGTGGGTGTGGTTCTCTGGTCCCGCCGTGCGGCCCTCGGTCAGCGACGTCTATCCGGCTCGAGCAGGGGAGACCGCGGCGCAATGGGGGGACAGCAGGACCTGCGTCCCAGGTCGAGAGGATGAGAAGGGAACATGTCTGAGCTGGCGACCGGCGAGGTCCGGCAGAACCTGATCGGGGACGCGCTCCGGCGTCGCTGGTGGATCCCCGTGGTATTCGCCCTCCTGGCGGCACTCGGAGGGTGGGCCCTGGCGAGCAGCCGTACGGCGACGTACACCTCCTCGGTCGAGGTGCTGGTCCGACCCCTGGTCGGCAACCCGCTGGCGCCCGACACCGGCGTCAGTACCCAACAGGTCACGAGCGCCATGGCGACCGAGGCCCAGGTGGTCGACTCCGAGGCGGTCGCAGACCTGGCAGCTCCGTCGCTCTCGGAGCCGTGGGTCCCGGGTTCGGGGACCGTCAAGTCCGAAGTCCCGTCGAACAGCCAGATCGTCGACATCACCTTCCAGGCGGAGAGCGCGGATGACGCCCAAGCCGGCGCCCAGGCCACCGCCGAGGCCTTCCTCGACAATCGCGCCGTGGTCGCCAAGCAGGCTCAGTCACAACGCATCGACATCCTCAAGAACCAGGCCGCGAGCGCGCGCGAGAGCCTGGAGCGAGCCGTGAAGGCCAGTGCCTCCGACAAGGCTGGCCCGGAGGCAGCGCAGCAGGTGCAGCTCGTCGCCAACCAGCTCGTCACCATCCGGACCACCATGAGCACGCTGCGGGCCACGGGCGGCAACCCGGGCACCGTCGTCGCCCCGGCGAGCCTCCCCGAGTCGCCCGGCGGGCCGCCGGCATACCTGCTCGCCCTGGCGGCCGGCCTGCTCGGGCTGCTGCTGGGGGCCGGCGTGGCGATCTGGCGAGAGCGCCGGGACACCCGCGTGCGCCTCTCGCACAGAGCGGTGGCCGGAGTGCCGGTGCTCACCGCCATGGCCGCGGGAGGTGGCTTCCGCTCCCGCCGCCGGCGGGCAGAGGCGGCCAGCGCCGCGCAGTTGATCGAGCGGTTGCGAACCTTCACCCTCGTCGCGGCCCCTGCGCCCGATGTGGTCGCTCTCGGCGCAGTCCGACCGGGAACCCACGTCGTGCCGGTGGCGGTCGACCTGGCCGCCAGCCTCGCCGAGGCCGGGTACCGCGTGAGCCTCGTGGTCGCGGATCCATCGGAGAAGCTCCCCATCGACCTGGACCGCCAGGGCGACACCGGACTGGCCACCGCGCTGGGCACGCAGGCATCCGTCCACGACTACCTCGTGCCGGTGCAGGGCTTCCAGGTGCTCCCAGCCGGGCGCGACCTGTCCGCGGCGACGCCGCTGCTGTCGTCCCCGCGGCTCCGCGAGCTCCTGGACGAGCTCCAGGCCACCTCCGACTACGTGGTGGTCGCCGCTCCGCCGGCGGCCACCGCGATCGGATCCGCGGTCGCGGTGGCCGCCACGTCGCTCATCCTCGTCGGCACCGACCGCACAACCACGCGCGAGGAGGTCGAGACCGCCCGGGTCGGCGTCGAGCAGCTGAACGTCCGGCTCCTGGGCATCGCGCTGGTCGCCCGCGGAGCCGCCGAGCGTCCCCACCTGTATCCCCCCGCTCCGGACGGTGCACAGCAGCACACCTCGCGGCCCCTGCCGGAGGAGGACGGCGAGGCCGCCGACACACCCACCGGATCCCCTGTGCCGCAAGCCAAGGGACGACGTTGAACGCCGACCTCGTACGACGACGTGCGCGGAGCTGACGACGCTCGGGAGGACTACCTCGCCGAGCTGGTCTCATGGCTGTGGCCAGGGCACGCTCTGGTCGGCTCCGAGCGCGTCGAGGGTGCTGGGCGCACCTACGTTCCTCTGCCCGCGCCGTCCCGGCCGACGATCCTCGTCCCCACCAGCCCGCGACCGGTCGCGGCCACCGTGCTCCGCAGCTACAAGCCGTCGGCGCCGTTGCGCACCAGAGCTCTGCTCGTCGCTGGGTCCTACGGCGCGCGTGCCGGTGCCCTGAAGCGCTTCTCCTCCCGCCTGCAGCTGCGTCGGGTAGCCACGCCCGCATCGGAGGACATCGAAGCGCATCTCCAGCGCGTGCTCGGACGTGAGGTTGCGGTCGCCCCGTACACCAGCCCACCTCGCGCCAACCGCAAACCCGTCCTGCACGTCCTCACCCCCGACGGACGCACCGTCGGCTTCGCCAAGGTCGGCTGGAACGACCTGACCGACCGGCTCGTGCGCGCCGAGGCACACGCGCTGGAGCAGCTGTCGCGAGCGGACCTGGGGCACGTCAGCATCCCAGAGCTCCTCGACCTCGGGGAGTTCCGCAACCACCCGGTGCTCCTCCAGTCCTCGATGTCAGCGAGCTCCTGGCGGCGGTCGCGGGGGCCCGAGCTCGTGACGGCGATGAAGGAGATCGCCGCGGTCACCGGCCACCAGGAGGAGGACCTGGCGTCCAGCAGCTGCGCAACCGTCCTGCACAGCCGTCTTCAGGAGCTCCAGAGCCAGCCGTCCGGCCAGAGGTTGACCGAGCTGCTCGAGCAGCTGCGGGACGCGGCGGACGGTCGGGTGGTGACAGTCGGCGCCTGGCACGGCGACTGGACGCCGTGGAACATGGCGACGACCCCCCGCGGAGTGGCCCTGTGGGACTGGGAGCGTTTCTCCAGCGGCGTCCCGCTCGGCTTCGACGCCCTGCACTACCGCCTGCAGGGCGACCTGGTGCCGCGGGGCGAGCAGCCGGACGTCGCCGCCCGAGGGCTGGTGCACGACGCGGCGTCGACGCTCGCGCCGTTCGGCGTCGAGAGCAGATCTGCGCCGCTCATCGCGCTCCTGTACCTGCTCGAGCTCGGCACGCGCCTGGTCGGGGACCGGCAGGCGGAGGCAGGTGGCCGGCGGGGGAGGGTGGACGAATGGCTCCTGCCGGCGGTCGCCGAGGGCCTGACGGTGGTGCGGGCGGACCGGAGACCGGGATGAGCCAGCCCGCAACCGGGCAGACCGCTCGTGCGCAGATGCACGCGGTCGCCCGGGGCAGTGCGGCGAACCTGGTGGGCGCGCTGGTCCTGGCGGCGAGCACGTTCCTCCTGACCATTGTCGTGACGCACGGCCTGGACCAGGCATCGGCGGGCATTGTCTTCTCAGCGACCTCGCTCTTCGTGATCGCGACGTCGATCGGCCAGCTCGGAACGGTGGCCGCCCTGGTCTACTTCATCGCACGTGCCCGGACGCTGGGGACTCCCGAGCACGTCCCGGTCTACTACAAGGTCGCGCGCACACCGGTCCTCCTCACCACGCTGGTCCTGGCCGCCGCCCTCCTCGTCCTCGCTCCTGTGATCGGACGGGCGATCGCCCCCGAGCACACCGCGCAGGCGACGGGCTGCATCCGCGTGGTCGCCCTGTTCATCCCCGTCGCGTGCGCCGAGATGGTGACGCTCGCGGCGACCAGGGGCTTCGGCACCATGCGTCCCACCGTGGTCGCGGAGCAGCTCGTCCGCCCCGCGCTCCAGGTTCTCCTCGTGACCGCGGTCCTGTCGTGGGGCGCTGGTCCTGTGCCCGTTGCCTTGATGTGGGTCGTCGGCTACGGGGTCGCCGCGGTCATGGCGCTGCGCTCGTGGCGCTCGCTCGTGAGAGGCACGGCTCCCGCCTCGCGCACCGCGATCCCGGTCGGCGAGCCCTTCCGCCCGGCGCGGACCTTCTGGCGGTTCGCCGCACCTCGTGCGCTCGCCAGTGCTGCGCAGACCGGGATCCAGCGGGTCGACATCGTGATCGTCGCCGCCCTCGCGGGGCCCGCCCAGGCCGCCCTCTACACCGCCGCGACCCGGTTCCTGGTCCTGGGGCAGATGGGCGGCAACTCGATCTCGAACGCGGTGCAACCGCGACTGGCCGCGGCGCTCGGCAGGGAGGACTACACCGAGGCCCGGCACTACTACAGCACCGCGACGGCGTGGGTACTTCTGGTGAGCTGGCCGGTGTACCTGTTCTTCCTGAACTTCGGCGAGGTGGTCCTGCAGGTCTTCGGATCGTCGTACGCCGAGGGTGCCGACGTGCTCGCCGTGCTCGCCTGCGCGATGTTGTTCGCCACCGCCTGCGGCATGGTCGACGTCGTGCTGCTCATGGCGGGCAAGAGCACCTGGAACCTCTACAACGTGCTCGTCGCGCTCGTGATCCAGGTCAGCCTCGACTTCTTGCTCGTGCCGAAGATCGGGATCATGGGCGCCGCCGTCGGCTGGGCGGCGGCCATCGTGGCGAACAACATGCTGCCGCTGCTGCAGGTCCTCCTGTCGCTGCGACTCCACCCCTTCAGCCGGGCCGGCGCCACCGCCATGCTCCTGGCCGCCGCCTGTTTCGGCGTGCTGGGGGCCGGGATCCGCCTGGTGCTCGGGACCGACCTGATCTCGGCGGCGGTGGCGCTCCTGCTCGGGGGCTGCCTCTTCCTCGTGGGACTGAGGCTTCTGCGCGGACCACTCGAGCTCGCGATGTTGCGAGGCCTGGCGAGACCGCGTCGGCGTCAGGCGACCGAGAAGCCGCTGGCCCCCTAGGCGCTCGAGGGCCGGCCTCACGTCCAGCGAAGCGGGCGGCCCAGGATGCGCTCCAGTCGCGCATTCCCCTCGGCGTAGTGCTGGGCCAGCCGGCCTCTGAGGCTGGCCGACATCGGCGAGCTCGGGCGGGCGTTGTGGCGCTCGAACGACGCGGGCTCGTGCGCCGGCAGTCCGAGGAAGTCCACGAGTGCTCGGTACTCCTGCTCGGGCTGTTCGAAGAACGACTCGCTGGGGATGACGTGCACCCGCTCCGGCGGGATGACGGTGAAGAAGCGTTCCAGCTGGTCGGCGTACTCCCCGCGGCTGCGGTGGGAGTGGTGCCAGTGGCAGAAGCTCCGGTAGGCGACGTCGCGGGCCATGCGGTCGGTCTCGCCGAGCAGCCGCTCGTCCTCGAGCTCAAGAGCACGGTCGAAGGGCTCCCACTCGAAGCCCCGGGCGCTCTCGTGCTTCCAGCCGCTGAACGCCCGCTCGACGGGGTCGCGAACCATGGCGACGATCCGCACGTCGGGAAGGTGGCGGGCGATCCGCTCGGCGGCGAACGGCTGGAAGAGGTAGTAGCCGCTGGCCTCGAACGTGAGCGCCCGGCTACCCCGGCGTCCGTGCGCGACGGCCGTGCTCCGCAACGGGAAATGGCCGAGGTACCACCGCCACGACCGCTGGTAGTTCAGGTCGAAGTAGCGCACGCCCTTGTTCACCGCAGGTCGCAGCACGTTGGGGTGCGAGGACAGAGCTCTGAACAGCGACGTGGTCCCGGACCGGGAGGCCCCGACCATCAGGAAGTCCGGTGCCAGCCTCGCGCTGCTGCTGAGCTGACCTGCTCCGACGTAGGCACGTTGAGCGGCCGCGTGCAGTGACTGCTCACCCTTCTCGCGCCAGGACACCTCGCCCCCTTCACCAGTTCCAGATCCGCCGCAGCGGCAGGCCGGACAGCTCCTCGGCACGCTGGACCTCGTCGCCCAGCAGCTCCTTGACCAACGCGGCGTCCTCGGCATCGAGCTCGGGGCGATCGGCGCCCAGCGGGCGGTACAGCACGTTCCCGATCAACGGCGAGCGCTTGACCAGACCCACCATCCGGGCCTGGTTGTGCGCCCGTGCCCACTGGGCGCCGCGCTGTGCTGCCCGGGCAAGGGGTTGGAAGCGCGCCCTGCTCGCGGGCAGCTTCGCGCCCAGCTGCTCCGGTGTCAGCGGCAGGCGGCTCACGTGCAGCCAGTCCGTGGTCGCGTCGAGGAAGCCCTGCGGGTCGCGCTGCAGGTCGTCGAAGACGGACACGAGCATGCGTCCGTCGTCGACGGCGCCGGCGAAGCTCTCCAGCTGCGTGCCGTAGCGACCCTCCGTCACCATCTCCGGTGACTGCTCGATGGTCTCGCGGAACGTGGGGGCGGCCAGCCCGAACTTCTGGGCGTAGAGGTACGACGAGAAGGCGCGCTCGGCCGGATCGCGCAGCGTCACCATGAGCCGCACCTGTGAGCCGAGCGTCTCCTCGATGCGCTCGGCGACACGGGGGGCGGCGAGGTAGTCGGGGCAGACCTCACCGACCACCCGGTGCTCGGGGCCCGCCGCGGAGAACTGGGACCGGTACCACTCCGGGCCCCGCTCGTAGTAGCGCGAGAAGAAGTAGAGGTCCTTCGCCTCGGTCAGGCACACCTCGGGGTGGAGGGTGAGCGTCTCGTGGAGCCACGTCGACCCCGCCTTGCCCGGCCCGAGGTGGAGGAAGTTGGGCATCCGCACCGTCATCGCCCGACGCCGCCTCTCACGCCATCCCCCGCCCGAACCGTCGCGCCAGTGCCGCGAACGTGGCGGAGTCGGCGCCGGAGACCACGTGCGCGAGCGCAAGATAGGCGTGAGGTGAGAGCGGCCACCGGGCCCAGGAACGGACGGCGTACCGGGCCGCCTGAGCCCGCTCGCCGTTCGAGGACAGGGCGAACGCGATCTGACCGAGGATCCTCGCGTGCCCGCGTCGGTCGTCGGCGATGTCGGGGTGCTTGGCAAGGAAGTGCATCAGTGCCGGGGCCGTGCGCGCGGCGCGTCCCCGGTAGTAGGACGCGTTGTTCTTGCGGATCTCGGCCAAGGGCTCGAGGAGCAGGCCGACCGGGCCCACCCGACCCACCCGCAGCACCCAGTCGTAGTCCTCGGCGTAACCATGGGGGAGCTGCTCGTCGTAGCGGCCTGCCTTGGCGAACGCGTCCCGCCGCATCATCAGCGTCGAGGAGTGCAGCTCCTTGACGCGGTTGCGCAGCAACGTCTCGTACGAGATGCGCGGGGACCGGCCTCGCCAGTCCGCCGTCCGATCCTGCGGCAGCAGGAGCCGTATGCCGGTTCCGATCATGAGGGGGTCGGGGTCGCTCAGCAGCCGTTGCACCTGGCGCCGGGTCTTCTCCGGCCGCCACAGGTCGTCGTCGTCCAGCGTGGCGACGAATTCGCCCTTGGCGAGGTCGACACCGGTGTTGCGGGCCCCCGCCAGACCGGGACTGCGAGTGTTCTCGGCGACGGTCACCGTCCGCCCCGGCGCGGAGAGCTCTCGCAGGCTCTGGTCAACCGGCTCCTGGTCGTGCACCACCAGGATCTCGAGGTCGCCGGGGTAGTCCTGCCGCACCGCCGACAGGACGGCCTCGCGCACCAGCTCCGGTCGGCCGTGCGTCGCCACCACCGCGGAGACCAGCGGCCAGCTGTCGGGTAACGCCCCGGTGCCCGCTGACCTCGTGCGTGACCACATGGCGGGCGACGGGTCCGACCTCGGTCCCGGCGAGGTACGCCGACCGAGGTGACGGTAGCGAAGAGCCCACGGCAGGCCGATCGACTGCACGAGCACACGTTCTCCGGACGACATGCCGTCGCGCCACCGGAGGTCCGGACGCAGCGACGTCTCACCGGAGGAGAACCGGGAGGGGTTGCCGCTCAGACCGTGGCTGGGACGCAGGGTGACCGTGCGGCCGTCGACGTGGGACAAGCCTCGGGGAGGAACCGGGATCCCGAGCTCGCCGAGCGCCCGGTGGAGGACAGGACCCGGCGCCTCGACCAGGTCCTCGTAGCGCACCCGGGCCACCGGGAGGCCCCTCCCCGCCATGAGGTCGACCTCCGTCTGCGTGGCCAGCCACCGTCCGGCGGCCGCCGCGGGGCGGTTGCGGTACATGCGCTCCTCGTCGTCGGGGCCGCCGTGCGGGCGCAGCACACTGCCGTGGGCGAGCGAGTTCGCGACGCCACGCACGTCGCGCACGAGGTGGATCACCCGGATGTCGACACCGCCACGGTGGAGGGCCAGGGCCAGGGCCGGCCACTTGCTGGCATCGACGACATAGTCCGCGGAGGCCACCTCCGCGGCTGCTGCGTAGATCTCGCCCACCCGGGCGGCGTACTCGGTGAGGTTCTCTGCGAACCGACCCTGCCGCGGGCCGAGCAGAAGCCTGGGCAGGTGGCGCTGCCGGGCCACCTGCGTCTGGAGGTGGTGCAGGGAGCGCAGCTCCTCCGCCGACCATCCGCCCCGGAGTCGCTGGCCCACGGCGGTCCAGTAGGGGCACGCACTGAACGCCTCCCCGCAGCCGCAGCGCTCGTCACGCGGAGCCACCCGGCGCGGCAGGTCGAGGAGCTCGCCGACGTTGACTGTTCCGGGGAGTTCGCCGAGGATGCGCTCCACGAGCGTGCTGCCGGACCTGCCGGACCCGGCGATGAACAGGACCACCGGGTCGCTCCGGCGGTCCTGCTGGTCGGCCTGTGGCAGGCGCTGCATGGTTCCCCCCTCGTATCGCCACCAGCCTAGCGGCCACCGCGCCACCCACCGGCCGAACGGTCTGCTCCGGTGTAGCTGCCGATGCAATGATGGTCTGCGCCCCCCGATGGTGCCGCCTAGACTGCTCGAATGCTCGGAGGCGATCTGCACACGTCGCCCTCGACGCCGGAGCGGGCCCCCCGCATCGACGTCGGGGGCGTGCTCATGGACCCTGCGACCGAGGGCGAGGTGCTGGCCGCCGTCGAGCGGGGGTGGCGGCTGGGGCGAGGTGGGCTCATCGTCACGCCCAACGTCGACATCTGGCGCTTGACCCGTAGCGACCCCGAGGCTGCGACCCTCGTGCGTGCGGCGGCCATCGTCGTCGCCGACGGGCAACCCCTGGTGTGGGCGTCCAGGTTGGCCGGCACCCCGCTCCCCGAGCGGGTCACCGGGTCGGGCCTGGTGGAGAGCATGGCGGCTCTCTGCGCGTCGACACGACGATCCCTGTACGTCGTCGGCGGGGGCTCGGACGACACGGCCCGGCGCGCCATCGACGCGCTCCAGGAGCGCTGTCCCGGCCTCCACGTGGTCGGAGGCGTCGTGCCGCCTTTCGGCTTCGAGCAGGACCCTGCGCTGGTCGAGCCGATCGTCCAGGAGATCGTGTCGAGCAGGGCCGACCTGGTCATGGTCGGTCTCGGGTTTCCCAAGCAGGAACGGCTCTCCACCCTTCTCCTCGAACGGATGCCCGCGACCTGGTTCCTCTGCTGCGGTGGCGGCGTCGCGATGGCCGGCGGCTTGAGGAAGCGCCCCTCCGAGCTCGTGCAACGACTGGGCCTGGAGTGGGCCGCCCGGCTCCTGCAGGAGCCACGGCGCCTCGCCCGCCGCTACCTTCTCGAAGATCTGCCCGCGGCGATGGTGCTGATGGGGAAGAGCCTCCAACAGCGGTGGCGCCGCCGCACACGCAAGCCCGTGACCCGAACACGCCCATGATGACACCTGACCCCGGGCGGCTGGTCTTCGTGGCGGGCCTCCACCGCAGCGGTACCACGCCCCTCACCCGCACCCTCGGCGACCATCCCGCGATCAGCCGGCTCCGAGAGACCCACGTGCTGGAGGACGAGGGCCAGCACCTCCAGGACGTGTACCCACCGGCGATGGCGTACGGCGGCCCGGGCCGTTTCGCCTTCGACGAGCACGCGCATCTCACCGAGGGGTCGGCGCTCGCGCGACCCGAGAACGCCGCGCGCCTGTGGGATTCCTGGAGCCCCTACTGGGACCTCGCCAAGCCGTTCCTGGTCGAGAAGTCCCCTCCGAACCTCGTCATGGGCCGGTTCCTGCAGGCCCTGTTCCCGGGGTCGGCGCTGATCGTCGTCATGCGTCACCCGGTGGTGGTGGCGCTCTCCACCGCGAAGTGGCGGCGCATCTGGTCACGGCACCCCACGAAGCACGCGAGCATCGAGACGATGATCGAGCACTGGCTGGTGGCCCACCGCATCCTGCGCGACGACCTGCCACACCTCGGACGAGTGCACGTGCTGCGCTACGAGGACCTCGTCCGCGACCCGACGGCCGAGCTACAGCTCGTGCAACGCTTCCTCGGCCTGGAGACCCCGTTCCCGGCGAACGACCTCACCACCACGCGGAGCCGCAGCTACGAGGTTGCCTGGGAGGCCATGCAGACCGGAGGCCCGCTGCGGCGGCGTCGCCGTCGCCGGATCGAGGAGCGGTTCTCCGATCAGGTCGCCGAGTTCGGCTACGACGTAGCAGAGCTTTGTGCCCTCGCTGCGCTGCCCGGCTGGGCATCCGATCGTCGTACCGTCTGAGCGCCCTCGCCCCTGGCGGACCGCGCCGAGCGACAAGGCGGTGCTGAAGCGCGAGCACGCCGACGCCTCGGCTCACTCGTGGAACGGAAAGCGAAGCTCTTCGAGGCGGCGGCGCGTCGACTCAGTGACGTTCTCGATCGCGCGGAGCTCGTCCCCATCGAGTCTCGAGCGCCATGCTTCGGCGACCTCGGAGGGCGCACGGTCGAAGTCATGCAGGACTGCCCGCGGCTGCCGGGCTCCGCCGCGCCCCGGTGCAATTCACCCTCCATGGCGCTGGTCCAACGCACCGACAGCCGTCCCGCGAATCGACGAGCTTCCGGCACCTGCGCTGTGGCCAGCTCGTGATGGGCGACGACCAGCAGGTCGGTCCCGGTGGCCACCGCGTCGGTCAAGGCGATCTCGTGGAGACATGCCCAGAAGTAGCCCATGGCCTCTGCGGTGCCGGCGTCCAGCCTCGGCGGCAACGAGGGGAGCTCCATCGCTGAGTTCTGGCTCAGTTCCTCCACCACGGCCCTGAGCTCCGCCAGATCTGGTTGCCATCCCATGCGTCGGTAGCTGACGAGCACGGCTCCCGGGTGCCGGAATATGAGGACCGGTTGAGCCCCGGTGTGGTGCGCCACGAACGGAATGGAAAGCAGCGCGAACGGATCCTTCACCACCAGACGCGTCCACGGGAGTGCCGCTGCCCAACGCCGTGTGCCGTAGCGGCTGTAGGCCCACGGAGACACCCCACTGTAGGTCCGCCGCAGGGCACGAACCTGTCGTTGTCGAGGCTGGGTGATCCGCACCCACCCGTCGATGGTCCCCGCAAGTCCGTACTGGTTGCCTCTGGGATTCATCGGCTCCCGGCCCGTGAGCGCCATGCCGCCGCCGCGCGCGAGCCAGCGAGCAAGCCAGGTCGTCCCGGAACGCGGCACGCCCGTCACCAGGATCGGCGGTGGGCGGCGCAACATGCGTTCCGGCATCTCGTGCAACTCCTCGTTCGCAGCACATGACCAGCGCACTGGTACGTGAGCAGCATAGTTCAGGGCTTGTCACCGTATGGAGGGTCCGTCACCCACCGCTGACGGAGCGCCAGGCCTGCTGCGACCTCGCGTCGGTCAATCGCCATTGCCTGCTCGAGCCCAGGTCCGTGGTGTACCAGTAGGCCCAGACCCGGACCCCAGGCAGCGACCTCAAGTACCTGTTGTCAGCCGCGAACACGCTCTCCCGCTGGGTCACCATGGCCTGCGTCAAGGGGTGCTGCCTGTCGACGGCTCCCCGTCCGTACTCGGTGAAGCCGTTGAACCGGTGGCCCGTCCGCGCCACCAACCGGATGTAGCGCTGCACGGTTGGGTCCTTTGCGGCCGGTCGGAGGGGCGACCAGCTGACGCCGCGCTGGTAGGAGTCGAGGTAGTACCGGTCGGCGTGCCGTGGGATGAACGAACCGCCGTAGCCCGGCTGCTTCGCGCGGTACGCGAAGCCGCCGCCGATGAAGGCGAACGGGATGCGGGGTCTCGCCCGCTTCGCGAGACGCCTCTGGGCGTTGAACTGCGAGACGAAGGTGGACCCGCGGGAGTAGTCCGCCTCCGGCTCGTGGTGGAACGCGAGCTGCACCCGTTCCCCGCGGGGATGCTGCGCACGTACGACGCGACGTTGGTGTTCGGCTTCTTGTACGAGACGATCAGCAGCACACCCTTCGGGACCCCCTGTCGGGAGAACCTCGTCGGCAGCTGTCGGTAGAAGAGCCGGGTCACCCTCAGGCTACCGATCTCCCCGGTGGCCCGCTGCCACGCGATGTCGTGGACTCGAGCGCCGACGTGCAGCCCCGGATGGTGATGATGAACCGCATGCGCGGGCATCCCGGTGAGCATCAAGACGCATCCGACCAGACCGAGCAGAAGACCGCGGAATCGGGGTGGAAGCACAGCAAACCCCTCCCAGGGCAAGAACGACGAGTGATGGTCGACCGCAGACCGCACAGGCGCAATGGATTAGGCGCTACGCCGTCGGTGGGTGCGGTCGAGAGCGCTTGCGTGGGGCAGCGGTGGTCCGAGCGGGCTGGAACCGCTGCGGGTGTGGTCCCCCCGCCGGCCCCTTCTCCCCTCGGGCCCGGCAGGGGGCGTCTCTCAGTGGGCGGTTGTCCTCCTACGACGTCGACGAAGCCTCGTCGGGTGAGAGGCCCGTCCAAGGTAGGAGAAAGTCCTGTGGCCGGGGCCCGATAGTCCCGATTCACCAGTACCGGTCTATACCCTCCCTAGAGGGGAGCGTCGGTGCGGCGGTGCCGCCCAGCGCGTCAGAACATCGGCAGGTCGACCGCTTGATGGGTGAGCCCATCGGGACCTGTGTAGACGTTGCCGCACGCGTTCGCGGTGCAGTCCAGGCCCAGGGCGGCTTCACCGTCCGCAACCTCGAAAGTAGTGGTGCCGCCGTCGCTGCCGCTGACCACTCCTGGTCCCCACCGCCAACCTCGTCGAGGTGCACCGGATTTCGAGGGTGGAGTTGGACGGCGTTGACTCGTTCCAGGCCTGCCAGGACATACCAGCCGCGGTCGCCTCAGCGAAGATGTTGGGCTCGTCGAACTTCCCGCAGAGACCCTTCCGCTGGCACGGGGCGTGCTGCCCCGAGGTGAGCGCGATGTAGTCCGCGAGCGATCCCGTTGTGACGTAGTTGTAGCCGGTGAACCATGCGCTGTTCGGCTTGAGCGTCCCCATGATGTAGGGATCCGTGCCGCTGGTCGTGATCTGGTTGATGTCCTTGTTCTCCCCGACCAGCACGAACACGTGCCGTAGAGGGGAACGGCCCCAACAGCCTCCGCGGCCTCAGGGCTGGCGGTGCGCTGCTAGGCGGCCAGGGTGTGCGCCCCGAGCGCCAAGGCAGCGATTTTGCCGAGTGACCCTAGCATGGTGATCCCCTTAGGGGCCGGGGAAGTAGGCCAGTCGCTTGGTGGCGTTGTTGCCGACACTTCGCGATGCCCAGTTCCCCCCTGCCGCGGGCGTGGTGCCATCGCTTGGTGGTAGTGGGCATTTCATTGCCTTCTTCCCCGAGTTCGAGGAACTCACGAGATTCCTGCTTGTTGTGGGGGACACCGCTGTCTTGCCCGACCGAACCGCCCGGTCTCGATCCGTGTGACCCGACGCCGGACCTTGCTCTACAGCTGGTCGTTGGCGAGGAAGCAGATGCCCCGGCGGCCCGCCTCACCCGCGCACTGGGCCATGTTCTGTGCGTTGTCGCTGGCGATCCACAGCCCGGCCGGTGTGCGGAGCATGTCGTCAGCGCCCTTGCCTCGTCCCTTGGTCGGGTTGTAGTTCAAGGCCCCACTACCGGGGTCGAGACCGGCCATGCCCGGGGCTGCGATCCGCGTTGCGCCTGGTGCGAGGTAGTTGTCGCAGCCGTTGGGGTTGCTCACCCAGCGCTGGTGGCCGCCGACGTAGACGTGGTTGGCGTCAGCGGCGGTGGCGTAGTAGCTGTCGCAGCCGGTGTAGTTGACCCAGGTGTGCAGCTGGTTCGAGCTGGGACCGCTCGGGAACGCCGCGGCCGCGTCACACAGGCCGCCTCGCGGCTCTCGTGTGCCGTACCCGGTCTTGACGTACGGGTCCTTGTTGGTCGCGGGCTTGTAGCCGGTGGTGGCGATGTAGATGGTGGACCCGTCCGGGGACCATGACGCGTCCCGCAGCCAGAACGGCTCCGAGACGAAGCAGTTCTGGTTGAACTCCGGGGAGTACCAAGGATCCACCGCAGCGGTGCTGCCGAGGTCCAGCATGAAGATCTGCCGACGTCCGACCCCGCCGACCGAGGTGAAGGTCCCCATCGCCAGCAGCTTGGTGCCGTCCGGGCTCAGCGCGGTGTTGTACACCTGGGTGCGGTTGTTGCCGCTGGGCCGACCGTCGTCCTGGGTGTAGACGTACTTGCCGGAGATGTTCAGGTCGAGGTAACCGTCGTCCTGGCCCGTCGCAGGGTTGAGGCTGATCATGTACTTCTTGGTCCAGGATCCGTTGACCTTGGTGAAGGTACCGCCGACCAGAAGGTGCCCGTTGGCCATCACCAGCGTGTTCACCGTGTTGTTCGTCGACGTATTGAAGCTCGTCAGCACCTGTCCGGTGGACGCGCTCACCGCGGCGACGTTGGACACCGGGGTCCCGCCGATGGCGGTGAACTTCCCGCCGAGGTAGACCGTGGAGCAGTCAGGGGAGAAGGCCACCGAGTTGACCTGTCCGTTGACGTCGGGGTTCCAGTCGGTGACTGTGCCGTTGGTCTCGGAGAAGCTGAAGGCGTTGTTGCGCTGGTAGGTGGTCGAGCCCCGCGACATCTCGGTGAAGAGCCCGACCCCGTACATGGTCCCGTTGCACGGCAGCAGCTGCCGCACCTGCTCCACGCTGCCGTCCTTGCCGCTGGTGGCCAGCTCGGGGTCCCCCACATGGCCTTGACGTCGGCTGCGGTCTTGATCCCCTCGGCGTTGACCGGCACCCCGCTGAGGGTCACGAATGCCGCTGCCAAGGCCGTCGCCCCCGCGACCACCGCACGTCCCGATCGCCGCCCATTCCGGATGCCGCGCGTACCAGTGCCCAACCAAGTCATCGAATTCCCCAAATCCCCCGGTGCTGTTCTTTGCCGTGCCGGATCTTCACGCGCGGAACCTGAGTAGCCAACACAGTGTCGACGCTTCGGCGATGAGAAGGTTAAGGAACCCCCAAGCCAGTCCGTATGCGAGAGTTTAACTTTGACCCGCGAGATCGGCGAGTCCTGACTTTCACAGGACCATGGCCCGGGATAAGCACCATGGCGTCCGCCCAAGGCTTCCTCTGGTGAGGCGTCCGTTGTTGCACGCCAACGGTGAACGGCCGCGGGTCCATTGCGCTTCGCCGCGCGTTCAATCTCTCTGCGCGATGGTGCGCCAGGCCTGCTGCGATGCCGCGTCGGTCAGGCGCCACTGATCTCCCGATGCCAGGTCGGTGGTGTACCAGTAGCACCAGACCCGCACGCCGGGCAGGCTTCGGAGGTAGGTGGCGTCTGCGGCGAACACGCTGAGTCGCTGCTTCACCAGGGTGGAGGTCAGCGGGTGGGTGCTGTCGGTCATCCCTCGGCCGTACTCGGTGAAGCCGTTGAACTGCTTTCCCCGCTGGTGCAGCAGCGTGAGGTAGCGCTGGATGCCTGGGTCCTGCGAGGCGGGCCGGATGAGGCTGCCGGTGACGCCCTGCTGGTAGGAGTCGAGGTAGTAGAGGTCGGCGGCCGGCGGGATGAACGACCCGTCGTAGCCGTTTCGCTCGGCCGAGCGGTACTGGTAGCCCCCGGCGATGAACACGAACGGGACCGCGGGGTTGGCCTGGCGCGCGATCTGTTCCTGGGTGTTGAACTGCGAGACGAACGTCGACCCGCTGGCGTAGTCGCCCTCCGGCTCGTGGTGGTAGGCCAGCTGCACCGCCTGGTCCCGGGGGACCGAGGCCAGGTAGGAGGCGAGGTTGGTGGCCTGCTCCTTGTAGGAGACGATCAGCAGCACGCCCTCGGGGATGCCTTGGCGGCTGAACACGGTCGGCAGCGTCTCGTAGAACAGGCGGGTCACCTTCAGTGGGCCGATCTCGCTGTCCGCCTGCTCCCAGGAGATGTCATTGGCCCGCGCACCGACCAGCAGGTTCCCCGCGCCCGACGTTGCGGTGGGGCTGGGGGTCGAGCTCGTGGTCGGCGTCGTGGACGTCGCAACGGTGGGCGTGCTCGACGGTGAGTCCGTCGACGGCCCCGGCCACTCGGAGCCAGCGCCGCGAACGTGGCGAACGCGGCGAGCGCGACGGAGGCCGCCGCTTCGCGATGAGGAGCCAGGCACGCGTCGAGATGCGCTGTTTCGCGTGCCTGCCGCGGGTGCGGAGCAATCGGTAGGACCCCGGACCTTTCCTCTCCAGCTCGTCTACAGCTGGTCGTCGGGGAGGAAGCAGATGCCCCGGTGTCCCCACTCACCCGCGCACTGAGACACGTTCTGTGCGTTGTCGCTGGCGATCCACAGCCCGGCCGGTGTGCGGAGCATGTCGTCAGCGCCCTTGCCTCGTCCCTTGGTCGGGTTGTAGTTCAAGGCTCCACTACCGGGGTCGAGACCGGCCATGCCCGGGGCTGCGATCCGCGTTGCGCCTGGTGCGAGGTAGTTGTCGCAGCCGTTGGGGTTGCTCACCCAGCGCTGGTGGCCGCCGACGTAGACGTGGTTGGCGTCAGCGGCGGTGGCGTAGTAGCTGTCGCAGCCGGTGTAGTTGACCCAGGTGTGCAGCTGGTTCGAGCTGGGACCGCTCGGGAACGCCGCGGCCACGTCACACAGGCCGCCTCGCGGCTCTCGTGTGCCGAACCCGGTGTTGACGTACGGGTTGCTGTTGGTGGCGGGCTTGTAGCCGGTGGTGGCGATGTAGACGGTGGACCCGTCCGGGGACCACGACGCGTCCCGCAGCCAGAACGGCTCGGTGACGAAGCAGTTCTGGTCGAACTCCGGGGAGTACCAAGGATCCACCGCAGCGGTGCTGCCGAGGTCCAGCATGAAGATCTGCCGACGTCCGACCCCGCCGACCGAGGTGAAGGTGCCCATCGCCAGCAGCTTGGTGCCGTCCGGGCTCAGCGCGGTGTTGTACACCTTGGTGCGGTTGTTGCCGCTGGTCCGCCCGTCGTCCTGGGTGTAGACGTAGGTGCCGGAGATGTCGAGGTCGAGGTAACCGTCGTCCTGGCCCGTCGCAGGGTCGAGGCTGACCATGTACTTGTTGCGCCAGGACCCGTTGACCCTCTTGAACGGACCGCCGATGAGAAGGTGCCCGTTGGCCATCACCAGCGTCTGCACCGTGGTGTTCGTCGACGCGTCGAAGCTCGAGACCACCTGTCCGGTGGTCGCGCTCACCGCGGCGATGTTGGACACCGGGGTGCCGCCGATGGCGGTGAACTTCCCGCCGAGGTAGACCGTGGAGCAGTCAGGGGAGAAGGCCACCGAGTTGACCTGTCCGTTGACGTCGGGGTTCCAGTCGGTGACCTTGCCGGTGGTCTCGGAGAAGCTGAAGGCGTTGTTGCGCTGGTAGGTGGTCGAACCCCGCGACATCTCGGTGAAGCGCCCGACCCCGTACATGGTCCCGTTGCACGGCAACAGCTGACGCACCTGCTCCACGCTGCCGTCCTGGCCACTGGTGGCCAGCTGCGGGGTCCCCCACATGGCCTTGACGTCGTCGGCGGTCTTGATCCCCTCGGCGTTGACCGGCACCCCGCTGAGGGTCACGAATGCCGCTGCCAAGGCCGCCACCCCCGCGACCACCGCACGTGCCGACCGCCGCCCTTTCCAGGTGCCGCGCGTGCCAGTGCCCAACCAAGTCATCGAATTCCCCAATCCCGAGGTGCTGTTCCTTGCCGTGCCGGATCGTCACGGGCGCGACCTGCGCGGCCGTCTCTCTCCACCCCAGCCGACACAGTGCCCAACGCATCGCCGATGGGAAGGTTACGAAACCGCCCAAGATACGCGTACTGGGCCGATGCTAAATCGCGAGGTTTGACGAGATCAAAGCGCGAGAGTCCTGACTCTTCGGGACCATGGGTCCTCATCGGCGCTTTGTCGTTGCTGTGCGGCGCACCCTAGGATCCCACGGGTGTTCATCGTGCCGGGTCCGATCAAAGTGCTCCTCTACGTCGGACTTGTGCTCCTGTTGCTCATCATCATCCCCGGGTACACCGATTCGGTCATGCCCACGCGGCTGGCGACCCCGGTGTCGCGCAACAGCGAAGGATGGCTGCTCGTCCTGGGGGCCTGCGCCTACGTGGACTTCGTCCGTCCGAGGTTTCTCTCGACGAGGCGCCCGTTGATCTGGGCCACGGTGATCGGCGGAGCGTTGCTGGCCGCGGGACTCGCTCTGCGCGTCGCGCCGTGGCCGTCGAGCGTCGTGACCCTCAACGAGGTATTGGTGGCACTGGCTTTTCTCGTGCCCTACCTGCAGCTTCCGCGACCGGCCCGGTGGCCGGCCGCTCTGGTCTTGGCGCTGGCTGCGCTGGCGGCTGTCGCGAGTCAGCCGTGGCGCACCCTCGAGGCTCTTCCGCCCGTGAGTGCCTTCCTGACCGACATGGCGGAGGCGATCGCGGCCGTGGTCCTCCTTGCTCTCGTCTTCGACGTCATCGACCGGGGTGTGCTGGCCGATGAAGCGCCTCGCCGGCTCCGCAACGCGCTGGCGGCGTTGCTCCTGGCGGTGGGAATCGTCGGGGTGCACCTCCTGACCCCGCCCGACCCGACGAGCTCGCTCGAGCAGTCGTTGTACTACGTCCAGCGCACCAACGAGGCGTGGGTCGCGGCGAGCGTCATCCTGCTCTACTACCTCACCCGGCGGCGAACCACGCAGCCTCGGCCAAGACGCTGAACTGCGGTGGCCCTTGGCCACCGCAGTTCACTGCGCCTTCAGCCTCCCTGCGTGATGGTGCGCCAGGCCCGCTGCGAGGTCGCGTCGGTCAGGCGCCACTGCTGACGCTGCTCCGGCGGCACGCTGGGGTCCGCACCGTCGTCGGTGTACCAGTAGCACCACACCTGGAAACCGGGCAGGCTGCGCAGGTAGGTGGCGTCAGCGGCGAACACACTGAGTCGTTGCCGCACCAGGTCGGCGGTCAGCGGGTGGGTGCTGTCGGTCATCCCGCGGCCGTACTCGGTGAAGCCGTTGAACTGCTTTCCCCGCTGGTGCAGCAGCGTGATGTACCGCTGGACAGATGGGTCCTCCGAGGCGGGCCTGATCACGCTGCCGGTGACGCCCTGCTGGTAGGAGTCGAGGTAGTAGCGGTCGGCGGCTGGTGGGATGAACGACCCGTCGTAACCCTTCTTGGTGGAGTTGCGGTACTGGTAGCCGCCGGCGATGAACGCGAACGGGACCGCGGGGTTCGCCCTGTGTGCGATCTGTTCCTGGGCGTTGAACTCCGAGACGAACGTCGACCCGCTGGCGTAGTCGCCCTCCGCCTCATGGTGGTAGGCCAGCTCGACCGTCTGGTCGGCGGGGATCGAGGCGAGGTACGAGGCGACGTTGGTGTTCTGCACCTTGTAGGAGACGATCAGCTTCACACCCCTGGGGATGCCCTGGCGGCTGAACGTGGTCGGCAGCGTCCTGTAGAAGAGGCGGGTCACCTTCAGCGAGCCGATCTCGCTCTGCGCCTGGTCCCAGGTGATGTCCTTGGTGCGGGCTCCGACGAGCGGGGTCGAGACGCTCGGCGGGGTGGTCGGTGTGGTCGTCGGTGTGGTGGTCGGGCTCGTGGTCGGTGTGGTCGGTGTGGTCGTCGGTGTGGTCGTCGGGGTGGTCGTCGGGGTGGTCGTCGGTGTGGTGGTCGGGCTCGTGGTCGGTGTGGTCGTCGGGGTGGTCGTCGGCGTGGGCGATGTGGTGGGAGTCTGGCTCCGGTGCTTGTCTCGCATGTTGACCTTCAGCGTCGGCGCCTTTCTTGACTCGCGCGACCTGAAGTAGGCGTTCTCAGGTGCCGACATGACGACGGCGAAAGAGATGACGCCTCCGTGATGGCGCTGGCGTCGGGTGAGAGCACGGCTGACGTCCCAGCTCACCCAGCTGGTCGAGGCCTCGTCGCGCCCGTCGCTGGCCACGCGCGATCTCAAGGCCGGCTGGTTGCGCCAGTTGAGGGTGCGCTCGCGCCAGCGGTTGCGGGTGCGGAAGAGGCTGATCTGGCCATCGGTCGCGTCTGTCGCCAGGTATGTCGACAGTTCCGCTGACGCGATCACCGTGCCGCGCGCGGGAGCAGGAATCCTGAACTTCAGGTACGCCCGTCGTTCGGTGCCACGTCCGCCCCCGGTCGCCCAGTGCCTGACCTTGCCGGCGCTCCTGCGGGGCGCGAAGTGCCGCGTGTAGGCGTCGGCGATCGCGGCCACGGAGCGGTGGACTTCGGACACCGTTGCCGCGGCCGGCGCCTCCTTCCCGGCCACGACGACACCGACGAGCCCGGCCAACAGCGGCAGGCACAGTAGGGAAACGAGTGAACGGCGCATTGGTCCCTCCTTTGTAGGACTTTCGTCCTGAAACCGGCATAAAGTTAGCAGCGGTACGTATCGCCCGAGTGCGAAGTGCGAAATCGGTCGAATGGTCCAGACACGCTGGAGGAGTTGGTCGCGGCTCGGCGCTCAAGACGAGGCCGGTCGGCTCGTCGACGACCGGTGCGCTTCTTCATGCATCTGGCGACTGCAGCCGGCCGCTGCGGGCGGTGTGGATCAGTGGCCCTCGCCTGGCTGGCCGTACCTCGGCGCGGTGCTGGCCGTTTCGGTCGTCCGCGCGGCAACCCCGGACCGGGACGCCGTACTCAACGTGGCCCCAGCGGACGCGATGCCGTTCTCAACCTCCAGAGCGGCACAGGTCTGGGGCGCATCCGGCCGACGAGTTCCTGGAGGCCAGCCGGGTCGCTCGCCTGCTCAGCCGTGGCATCGCCTCGTGCGCAGCCAGGTCTCGTGGTTGCCGGTCCACGCACTGGCGTCGCGGTAGACGGTCCTGCGTCCCAGCCGCAGCGTGGACAACCGCTGGCGCCTATCCGATAGCGCGCCGTGCCGCAGTCAGCGCAAGGCGCTCATCCGGCGTCGGCCTCGTCACGCCCGGCCCACTGCAGCAGCGGCGAGATGTCGAACACCGCGTCGTCGATGCCGGCGTGCAGGTCGCCGAGGCGGGCGAAGCGCTGCGGCACGGTCGCGATGGTGAAGTCGTCGGGCTCGACGTCGGCGACCTCGTCCCATCGCACCGGAGTGGAGACCGTGCCCCGGGGGTTCCCGCGCACGGAGTAGGCGGCGGCAATCGTGTGGTCCCGCGCGTTCTGGTTGTAGTCGACGAACACCTGTCGTGGGTCACGGTCCTTGCGCCACCACGTCGTGGTCGCATCGTGGGGCGTCCGGCGCTCGACCTCGCGGGCGAAGGCCCAGGCTGCGCGGCGCACGTCGTGGAACCCGTGCTCGGGCGGGATGCGGACGTAGACGTGCATCCCCTTGCCGCCGCTGGTCTTGGGCCAGCCGGTGGCCCCCAGGTCGTCCAGCACCTCGTGCACCACGTGCGTGACCCGCTGCACGGTGGCCCAGTCGCACTCCTCGCCCGGGTCGAGGTCGATGCGCCACTCGTCGGGCTTCTCGGTGTCGGCCCGCCGGCTGTTCCAGGGGTGGAACTCCACGGTGGACATCTGCACCGCCCAGATCACCGAGCCGAGCTCGGTGACGCAGAGCTCGTCGGCCGTGCGCTTGTAGCGGGGGAAGAAGACGCGCACCGTCTCCAGCCACGGTGGAGCACCCGAGGGCACCCGCTTCTGGTGCACCTTCTCGCCGCTGACTCCGGTCGGGAAGCGGTGCATCATGCAGGGCCGCTCCCGCAGCGCTCGCACGATGCCGTCGCCGACGGCGAGGTAGTAGTCGACCAGATCGCGCTTGGTCTCACCACGCGCAGGGAAGTAGATGCGGTCGGGGTTGGTCACCCGCACGATGCGATCGGGATGATCGGCCCCCTCGCCGGGAACCTCGATCTGGACCGCTGGGCTGCTCGACGCCACCCGCCCGAGTATGCCCGCCCGCGGTGCACGCGCCCGTGGGCGACATCCGTACGATGGGCTCATCCCCGCCCGATCGTGACGCGGGTCAGCTGTGTGCCAAGGACGAGTGCAGGAGTTGTCGGTGAGCCTGGTCGGTCTCGCGGATCTGGTGCTGGCCGAGCCCACCCTCGCGGATGCGCTGGAGGACGTCGGAGGGGCAGCGGCGCACACCCTGGACCTCACCGGCCCGGAGGCGCTGCGTCCCTTCGTCGTGCACGGGCTGGCCGCTCGGGGCGGCACGGTGCTGGCGGTCACGGCGACCGCTCGCGAGGCCGAGGACCTCGTGGAGTCCCTCGGCGCGCTGATGCCCGCCGGCCAGGTCGCCTACTTCCCCTCCTGGGAGACGCTGCCGCACGAGCGGCTCTCCCCGCGCAGCGACACCGTCGGGCGTCGGCTCGCGGTGCTGCGGCGCCTGCGTCATCCCGGTGAGGGGCCCGACGACGGGCCGGTGCGCGTCGTGGTCTCCCCGGTGCGCTCGGTGCTTCAGCCGCAGGTCAAGGGCCTGGCCGACCTGGACCCGGTCCAGCTGCGCGTGGGTGGCACCACCGACCTCGACGACGTCGTGGGTCGGCTCAGCGCAGCGGCGTACACCCGCGTGGACCTGGTCGAACGACGTGGTGAGTTCGCGGTGCGGGGTGGGATCGTCGACGTCTTTCCCCCGACCGAGGAGCACCCGCTGCGCGTCGAGCTCTGGGGCGACGACGTCGAGGAGATCCGCTACTTCGCGGTCGCCGACCAGCGCACGCTCGACAAGACCGACCGGCTGTGGGCCCCGCCCTGCCGCGAGCTCCTCCTCACCGACGAGGTCCGGGAGCGTGCGCGGGCGCTGGGGAAGGCCAACCCCGGTCTGGCCGAGCTCACCGACAAGCTCGCCGAGGGGATCGCCGTCGAGGGCATGGAGTCCCTCGCTCCGGCGCTGGTCGAGGACATGGAGCTGCTGGTCGACCTGCTGCCTGAGCGTTCCCACGTCGTGCTGCTGGATCCCGAGCGGGTGCGGGCCCGGGCCCACGACCTGGTGGCGACCAGCGAGGAGTTCCTGGCGGCGTCCTGGGCCTCGGCCTCGACCGGGGGAGCGGCTCCGATCGACCTCGGGGCCGCGTCCTACCGCGAGCTGGGTGAGGTGCGCGGTCACGCGCTCGCCTCCGGCCGGTCGTGGTGGAGCCTGAGCCCGTTCGGCCTGGACGAGGTCTCGCAGCGGCGTGACCGCCGACGGGGTGGGCTCGAGCGCCGAGCTGGACGCCGCCGACGTGGCCGCGGTCGAGAGCCGGTCGGTCGCGCTGCGGCCGGCGCAGGCCTACCGCGGTGACCTGGAGCGCGCGGTGGCCGACTTGCGCGCGTGGGCAGCTGCCGGAGGGCGAGCGGTGGTGGTCTACGAGGGCCACGGCCCCGCGCAGCGGATGGTGGAGGTGCTCGGCGACGCCGACGTCCCGGCGAGGATGACCGAGGAGATCGCCACCGCCGACGACGTGCCGGCCGGGGTGGTCGTGGTCACCTGCGGCGCGCTGGCGCACGGCCTGGTGGACGATGCCCGCGCGCTCGCGGTGCTCACCGGTGACGACATCGTCGGACAGCGGTCCTCCACCAAGGACATGCGCAAGATGCCCGCGCGGCGCAAGAAGCAGATCGACCCGCTGGAGCTCAAGCCCGGCGACTTCGTGGTCCACGAGCAGCACGGAGTCGGTCGCTACGTCGAGATGAAGCAACGACTGGTGCAGGGCGCCACCCGGGAGTACCTCGTCCTGGAGTACGGCGCGTCGAAGAAGGGCTCGCCCCCCGACAAGCTCTACGTCCCCACCGACCAGCTGGACCAGGTCACCCGCTACGTCGGTGGCGACATGCCGAGCCTGGACCGCCTCGGCGGCGGTGACTGGGCCAAGCGCAAGGGTCGCGCCCGCAAGGCGGTGCGCGAGATCGCGGCCGAGCTGATCAAGCTCTACGCGGCGCGTCAGGCGAGCCGCGGTCACCGGTTCGGGCCCGACACCCCCTGGCAGCGCGAGCTCGAGGACGCCTTCCCCCACCAGGAGACCGGCGACCAGCTCAGCACGGTCGACGAGGTCAAGCGCGACATGGAGCGCGAGATCCCGATGGATCGCCTGGTGTGCGGCGATGTCGGCTACGGCAAGACCGAGATCGCGGTGCGAGCGGCGTTCAAGGCCGTGCAGGACGGCAAGCAGGTCGCCGTGCTGGTGCCCACCACCTTGCTCGTGCAGCAGCACTACTCCACCTTCGCCGAGCGGATGTCGGGCTTCCCGGTCACCGTGGCCGGCCTGAGCCGGTTCCAGACCGATGCCGAGGCGCGCGCGACCATCGGGCGGCTGGCCGACGGCTCCATCGACGTCGTCATCGGCACCCACCGGCTGCTCAACGCCGACATCCGCTGGAAGGACCTCGGCCTGATCATCGTCGACGAGGAGCAGCGCTTCGGGGTCGAGCACAAGGAGCAGCTCAAGCGGATGCGCACCGACGTCGACGTCCTGGCCATGTCGGCGACACCGATCCCGCGCACGCTGGAGATGGCGATCACCGGCATCCGGGAGATGTCGACGATCGACACCCCGCCCGAGGAGCGCCACCCGGTGCTCAGCTACGTCGGCGCCTTCGAGGACCGCACGATCACCGCCGCGATCCGGCGTGAGCTGCTGCGGGAGGGCCAGGTCTTCTACATCCACAACCGGGTGCAGTCGATCGAGAAGGCCGCGGCACGGATCCGCGAGCTCGTTCCCGAGGCGCGGGTCACCACCGCGCACGGCCAGATGGGGGAGCACCGGCTCGAGCAGGTGATGGTCGACTTCTGGGAGAAGAAGTTCGACGTGCTGGTGTGCACCACGATCGTGGAGTCCGGGCTCGACGTGCCCAACGCCAACACCCTGGTCGTGGAGCGCTCGGACACCTTCGGGCTGAGCCAGCTCCACCAGCTCCGCGGTCGGGTGGGACGCAGCCGCGAGCGGGCCTACGCCTACTTCTTGTTCCCGCCGGAGAAGCCGCTGACCGAGACCGCCCACGAGCGGCTGGCCACGATCGCCCAGCACTCCGACCTGGGCGGCGGCATGGCGATCGCGATGAAGGACCTCGAGATCCGCGGAGCCGGCAACCTGCTGGGCGGTGAGCAGAGCGGTCACATCGCCGACGTCGGCTTCGACCTCTACGTGCGTCTGGTGGGCGAGGCGGTCACCGAGTTCAAGGGCGAGGGTGGCTCGGAGCCGACCGAGATGAAGATCGAGCTGCCGGTCGACGCCCACCTGCCGCACGGCTACGTTCCCAGCGAGCGGCTGCGCCTGGAGATGTACAAGCGACTGGCCGAGGTGCGCTCCGACGACGACGTCGAGGCGCTGCGCGAGGAGCTGGTGGACCGCTACGGCCAGCCGCCGGCCCCGGTCTCCAGCCTGCTCGACGTGGCCCGCTTCCGCGCGCGCTGCCGCGCCGCCGGGCTGACCGAGGTCACTGCCCAGGGCAGCTACGTGCGGTTCGCCCCGGTCGAGCTCGCCGAGTCGGGCCGGCTGCGACTGCAGCGTCTCTACCCCAAGAGCGTGGTGAAGCAGGGCATCGGGACCATCCTGGTGCCTCGTCCGCGCACCAGTGGGGTCGGCGGGCAGCCGATCCGCGACGCCGACCTACTACGGTGGGCTCGCGAGGTGGTCGACGCCGTCATCGACCGCGAGCAGGAAACAAGTGCCACGAGGAGCCAGCAGTGACCCGAGCTGTGACCCCGACCGACACGTCGCGCACGCGCACACCGAGAGGACTGGTGCTCTCGGTGGTGCTGGTGCTGCTCAGCCTGCTGCTGAGCGCCTGCGGTGACGGCGTCTCCCCGGGTGTGGCCGCCGAGGTCGACGGGGCCGAGATCAGCGTGGAGGAGGTCGACGACCTCGCCACGATGATCTGCCAGATCGACGTCGGTTCGGGCCAGGCCGGCAAGCCGCTCGCCGACCAGCGCAGCACCGCGCTGACGGTGCTGCTCTCGATCGCCTTGGGTCGACAGATCGGTGACGTCGAGCAGGTGCCGCAGGAGCAGGTCAGTCAGTCGCTGGAGGCTGCCGCCCAGGCCCGCGACCTGATCTCGGAGGACCTCCAGCCGTTCTTCGACGAGATCGTCACCGAGTCCACCCGCTCCGCAGCTGCCCTCGACGCGGTCGCGGTGCAGGCCCTCGCCGAGCGCGGCGAGCAGCCCTCGCAGGAGAACGTCCCGCCCGAGGTGGCGCAGATCCAGGCCGACTACCTCAAGGACCACCCGATCGAGGTCGACCCCCGGTTCGGCGTCTTCCAGGACGGTCAGATCGCCAACGGCGACGGCTCGATCTCGATCCCGGTCTCGGAGACCGCGCGTGGCTTCCTGCCGCAGGAGGACGGGGCCCAGCAGCCGCCGGCTGCCGGCGACCGACCCGCCTCCCAGGTCTGCAGCTGAGCAGTGGAGCCGGCCCGCCCCGAGCACCCGCTGATCGAGCTGGTCGAGGTGATGGACCGGCTGCGCCGTGAGTGCCCGTGGGACCGCGAGCAGACCCACGAGTCGCTGACGCGCTACCTGCTCGAGGAGACCTACGAGACCCTCGAGGCGATCGAGTCCGGCGACACCGACCACATGCGCGAGGAGCTCGGCGACCTGCTGATGCAGGTCTACTTCCACGCGCGCATCGCGCAGGAGACGCCGCGCGCGGAGGGTGGTTTCGACCTCGCCGACGTGGCCCGGGGGATCAGCGAGAAGCTCGTGCGTCGCCACCCCCACGTCTTCGCCGGCCTCGACGTCGCCGACGCCGCGGAGGTCGAGCGCAACTGGGAGGAGCTCAAGGCCGCGGAGAAGCAGCGCAGCGATCCGTTGGAGGGCGTTCCCGAGGCGCTCCCGGCCCTGGCCTACGCGGACAAGGCCCTCTCGCGGATGGAGAAGGCCGGCAGGACGGCGCCCCTCCCACCTGCCGACGACCTCGGCGCACGGCTGCTCGCCCTGGTGGCGCAGGCGCGCGCCTCAGGGCTGGACGCCGAGAGCGAGCTGCGGCGTACCACCCGCGCGTGGCTGGCACCCGAGCGCTGAGCGGCGCCGCCGGTCCCCGTCAGGTCGGCGGGTGATCGCCGGCTCTCCCGCGCGTGCCCTTGGCGGGCTGCCGGTGGCTGCCGGTCTAGGGTGAGCCGAGAAGCCTGACCGACGACCGCGACAGGAGCCCATGACGTGGCATCGATCGACGCTGTAGGTGCCCGCGAGATCCTCGACTCCCGAGGCAACCCGACCATCGAGGTCGAGGTCGCCCTGGAGGACGGCACGGTCGCCCGGGCGGCAGTCCCCTCCGGCGCCTCGACCGGGGCCTTCGAGGCCGTGGAGCTGCGCGACGGTGGCAAGCGCTACGGCGGCAAGGGGGTCACCAAGGCGGTCGACGCGGTGCTCGACGCGATCGGGCCGGAGCTGGTGGGCTACGACGCGGCCGAGCAGCGGCTGGTCGACCAGGCGCTGCTCGACATCGACGCCACCGACAACAAGTCCAAGCTCGGGGCCAACGCGATCCTCGGGGTCTCCCTGGCCGTCGCCCGGGCTGCGGCCGACTCGGCCGACCTGCCGCTCTTCCGCTACGTCGGCGGCCCCAACGCCCACGTCCTGCCCGTGCCGATGATGAACATCCTCAACGGCGGCGCCCACGCCGACACCGGCGTCGACGTGCAGGAGTTCATGGTCGCGCCGGTGGGCGCCCCGACCTTCCGGGAGGCCCTGCAACAGGGTGCGGAGGTCTACCACGCGCTCAAGGCGGTGCTGAAGAGCAACCAGCTGGCCACCGGGCTCGGCGACGAGGGCGGCTTCGCCCCCGACCTCTCCAGCAACCGCGCCGCGCTGGACCTCATCGCCCAGGCCGTGGAGCAGACCGGGCTGAAGCTCGGCGACGACATCGTCCTCGCGCTCGACGTCGCGGCCACCGAGTTCTGCCACGACGGCACCTACCAGTTCGAGGGCCAGTCGCGCTCGGCCGAGGAGATGCAGCAGTACTACGCCGAGCTGTGCTCGGCCTACCCGATCGTGTCCATCGAGGACCCGCTCGACGAGGAGGACTGGGCCGGCTGGGGTCACATCACCGCCGAGCTCGGCTCGAAGGTCCAGCTGGTCGGTGACGACCTGTTCGTGACCAACGTCGAGCGCCTCGCCCGCGGGATCGCCGACGGTGCAGCCAACGCCCTGCTGGTGAAGGTGAACCAGATCGGCACCCTGACCGAGACCCTCGACTCGGTGGACCTGGCCCACCGCAGCGGCTTCCGCTGCATGATGAGCCACCGCTCGGGAGAGACCGAGGACACCACGATCGCCGACCTGGCCGTGGCCACCAACTGCGGGCAGATCAAGACCGGCGCTCCCGCCCGCTCCGAGCGGGTGGCGAAGTACAACCAGCTGCTGCGGATCGAGGAGGAGCTCGACGACGCCGCCCGCTACGCGGGCCGCGCTGCGTTCCCCCGGTTCTCGGTGAACCAGGGCTGAGCAGACGAGGGCACACCGAGGGCACAACGAGGAGCACCGAAGGGCATGGAACAGCCGCGAGGCAGAGGAGCGCGTCGGCCCGGCACGAGCCGACGCGCCTCGCCGCGTCCCGCGGCCGGGCCACCGGTTCGCGGCGGCCGGGCGGTCCGGCGAACCGGTCAGGGTGAGGTGGTCCGCTCCCGGCTCACCGGCCGGGCGGCGATCCTCGTCCTGGTGGTGGCCGCCCTGCTGGTCTCCTACGCCTCGAGCATGCGAGCCAACCTGGAGCAGCGACGTCACATCGACTCCCTCGAGGACAGCATCAGCGACTCGCGCCAGGCCATCGCCGACCTCGAGCGCGAGAAGCGGCGCTGGCGTGACGATGCCTACGTGGAGGCCCAGGCCCGGGCCCGGTTCGCCTTCGGCTTCCCCGGCGAGATCGGCTATCACGTCCTCGACGAGGACGGTGAGCCGCTGGACCCGCAGAGCACCCTCGATGACCCCGAGGTGATCGGTGACGGCCGTCCCGAGTGGTGGGAGTCGACGTTGAGCAGCATCGAGACCGCGGAGCGTCCGGCGGACGCCGAGCGGACCCCGGTCGACCTCATCGAGGCCCCGGACGACCCGGACGACGCGAAGCCCGGCCGGTGAGCCGGGGGTTGGACCCCGACGACGAGCTGGTCGTCGCGGCTCAGCTGGGTCGCGCGCCCCGTGGCACCGAGGCGGTGGCGCACCGGTGCCCCTGCGGCAACCCCGACGTGGTCACGACCAGCCCACGGCTGCCCGACGGCACGCCCTTCCCCACGACGTTCTACCTGACCTGCCCGCGCGCCGCGTCGCTGATCGGCACCCTGGAGGCCTCGGGCCTGATGGCGCAGATGACCCAGCGCCTCGAGGGCGACGCCGCGCTGGCGGCGGCCTACCGCACGGCCCACGAGCGCTACCTGCACGCCCGGTCCGCGCTCGGCGAGGTGCCCGAGATCGCGGGGGTCTCCGCGGGCGGTATGCCCACGCGGGTGAAGTGCCTGCACGTGCTGGCCGCGCAGTCGCTGGCGCAGGGCGCCGGGGTGAACCCACTGGGCGAGGAGGTGCTCGAGGCCCTCGGTGCCTGGTGGGACAAGGGCCCGTGCGTGCCTCCTGCAGGCCCAGCAGACCCGAGCGGGACCCCGTGATCGTCGCCGGGGTCGACTGCGGCACCAACACCGTCAAGCTGCTCGTGGCCGACGTCGACCCCCGCGCGGGGACGCTGACCGAGCTGGAGCGCTGCTCGCGCATGGTGCGGCTCGGGCAGGGTGTGGACGCGACCGGCCGGCTCGCCCCCGAGGCGCTCGACCGGGTCTTCACCGCGGTGGAGGAGTACTTCCTGCTCACCCAGGACCACGGCGTCGAGGCGATCAGGTTCTGTGCGACCAGTGCTGCCAGGGACGCTGAGAACGCCGCGGAGTTCGTGCGCGGGGTCGAGGCCCGGATGGGCGTCACTCCGGAGGTGCTCTCGGGGGCGGAGGAGGCCGAGCTGTCGTTCGCCGGTGCCACGCGGACGCTCCAGGACTCCGAGGACTCCGAGGACCCGACCAGCCCCACCGTCGAGCCCCCGATCCTGGTGCTGGACATCGGCGGTGGCTCGACCGAGCTGGTCCTGGGTGGTGGACATGGCGAGGTGCAGGCCGCGGCGTCGCTCGACATCGGCGCGGTGCGACTGACCGAGCGGTTCCTCGCCGACGACCCGCCCACGCCGGACCAGGTCGAGGCGCTGATCTCCTACGTCGAGGCCCAGCTCGACGGGTTGCCTGCCGCGGGGGTCGACCTGTCCCTCGCGCGCACCGTGGTCACCGTCTCGGGCACGGGGCTCACCGTCGTCGCCGGTGCCCTGGGTCTGGCCACCTTGCAGCGCGACCTGGTCGACCGACGTTCCGTCCCGCTGTCGCAGGTGCGTCGCACCATCGACCTGCTGGTCTCGCTGCGCGCCACCGACCGGGCAGCCCTCGGTTACGTGCTCCGAGGACGTGAGGACGTGATCGGTGCCGGGGCGCTGATCCTGCGGGAGGTGCTGGCGCGCACCCCCGCGGCCGAGCTCACGGCCTCGGTGTCGGACATCCTCGACGGCATCACCTGGTCGGTGGGACTGCGGTGACCGCGTCGTGAGCACCCTGCTGCCGCACCCCGTCACCGGTGAGCCCTTCGCCTCCCCGGTGCCGCCGGGCTCCGGCTGGCCCGACGACCCGGGCGAGGCCGGGACGCCGGTGGCCGGGTCGGCATCCGACGTCGCCCGACTGGCGAGCAAGGCGACACTGTCGGAGGTGGACGCGATGGTCTCGGTGTGCCGCGCCTGCCCGCGCCTGGTCGACTGGCGCGAAGGCGTTGCCCGCGACAAGCGCGCGTCGTACGCGGGGGAGCCCTACTGGGGGCGGCCGATCCACGGGTGGGGTGACCCGCGCGCACGCGTGCTGGTCCTCGGCCTGGCGCCTGCGGCGCACGGCGGCAACCGCACCGGCCGGATCTTCACCGGTGACCGGTCCGGTGACTGGCTCTTCGCGGCGCTGCACCGCGCCGGGCTCGCCGCCCTCCCGACGTCGGTGCACGCCGGGGACGGGCAGCGGCTGATCGACACCCGGATGGTGGCGGCGGTGCGCTGCGCCCCACCGCAGAACAAGCCGACCACGCCGGAGCGCGATGCGTGCGCGCCGTGGCTGCGCCGTGAGCTCGAGCTGGTGATGCCGACGCTCCGGGTGGTGGTGTGTCTCGGAGGGTTCGGCTGGGACGCCGCCCTGGCGGCGGTGCGTGAGCGCGGGTTCGCCATCCCGCGTCCGAAGCCCCGGTTCGGGCACGGCGCGGAGGTCACGCTCGGTGAGCTGGTCCTTCTGGGCTCCTACCACCCCTCGCAGCAGAACACCTTCACCGGCAGGCTGACCGAACCGATGCTCGACGACGTCCTGGGTCGTGCCCGGATGCTGGCCGACCTGGGCTAGGTGACTCAGATGTACCGCTCACTGGTGTATGCCGTCTCCGGCCTGCCCGACGACCTCGGTCGGCTACGGGCGGCGGCGCAGGAGGCGGGGGCCGACTCCGTGCAGCTGAACCTGCGTGACACCGCCGTCGAGGGCGCCCTGCGGCTGGACCACCTGGAGCCCGCGATCGAGGCGGTGATCACCGTGCCCGGCCGCGCGGAGCTGGAGCAGGTGCTCACCCCGCGCCTGGACGAGCTCTGCGGTGTGGTGCGCGGGTGGTGGGCCGAGACCGAGGCTGCGCTACCACCGGCGCCGGTGGCAGACGGCGAGCGGTTGGACGCCTTGGCCAACGTCGCCCTGCTGCGCAGGCCCGAGGACCTCGCCGAGGCGGACTGGCTGCGCATCTGGAAGCAGGACCACACCGGCGTCGCGATCCGCACCCAGGGCACGTTCGGTTACGTGCAGCACCGGGTCACCGCTGCGCTGCCCGGGAGCCCGGCGGTGGCGGCCGTGGTCGAGGAGCACTTCCCGATGGCTGCGCTGCACGACATCCATGCGTTCTACGGCAGCGGCGGCGACGACGAGGAGCTCTCCCGCCGGATGACCGAGCTCATGGCATCGTGCGCCCGCTTCGGTGCCGACCGCGACCTCGATCTGGTGCCGACCAGCCGCTACCTCTGGACGTCCCCGCGTTGAACCTGCCCGTCGGGCTCAGGGCTCCTCGCGGGTGAGCGTGACGTCGAGCGCCTCCATCTCGCAACCGAGCGCCTGCAACGCCCGGACCGTGGCCAACGCCAGCCGCGGGGCGTTGGCCAGAGCAGCCTCTCGCTGGTAGGTGGTCAGGTCCGGCAGGAACGGCTTCTGCCAGCCCTGCTTGAGCAACCGCGCCTCGGTCTCCTCACTGAGCTCCAGCTCGCCACCGATGCGAGTCGAGCCCGCGCACTCGGCGATGAGTACGTTGCGGGCCGCGGTGACCTGCACGAAGCGTCGGGGGGCGGGGGAGGCGCTGGGGGCACCGAAGAGCCGGGTGCGGGGCTTCGCCTGCTTGTCCCCGATGATCAGCGAGTCGTGCAGGTCCAGGGCGAGGAACGCGCCGACGAGTCGGCGGTTGAGGTCGTCCCAGGTGCCACGCATCGGCTCACCCTAGTCAGCGGCTCCAACGCAGCGAAGCGGGTCGGTGGTTAGGTTGCCCCGACGGGCCCCCGTAGCCCAACGGCAGAGGCAGAGGTCTTAAAAACCTCACAGTGTGGGTTCGAGTCCCACCGGGGGCACCGGCGTGGGCTTCGGGTGCTGGTTCCAGTCACCAGGTGACTGGAACCCGCACCGCAACGCTCTAGTTGAGGAGCCGCAGGTTCGCGGGCGTGCCCTCACCGCGCTGTACTGCACCCTCGGTGAGCTCGGCCAGGGCGGTCAGGGCCACGTTCTGCGACAGCGGGCCGAACGAGACCCGGGCAACACCGAGCTCCTCCAGCCGCTGCAGCGACGGGGTGCCCGGGATCGCGATCAGGGTGACCCGCTGCTCGCCGAGCTCGGCCACCAGCCGCGCCACGTGCTCCTCGCCGAGGAGGGCGGGCACGAAGACCACCGGGGCGCCCGCGTCGAGGTAGGCTCGGCAGCGCTCGATCGACTCGGCCAGGTTGTCCTCCACCGGCGCCTTGCGTTGCAGGTGGAAGGTGTCGGTGCGGGCGTTGAGGACGAAGTCCACGCCCTCGGCCTCCGCGACCTTCATGATGCTCTCGACCTGGCGCGCTGCTTCCGGCAGCGGCTTGAGCTGGTCCTCGATGTTCGCGCCGACCACGCCTACCCCGATCGCGCGGCGCACGGTCTCGGCGGCGTCGCCGTACCCACCCTCCAGGTCGGCGGTGACCGGCAGGTCGGTCTGCGCCACGACACGGCCCACGGCCTCGATCATCAGATCGCGGGGGATGTGCTCGCCGTCCGGGTAGCCGAGCATGGCCGCGATCGAGTGGCTGGCCGTCGCCAAGGCCTTGGTGCCGTCGACGTCGGCGACGACTCGGGCGGTGATGGCGTCCCAGACGTTGACCAGGGTCAGCAACGCGGGATCGCGGTGCAGGCGGAGGAGCTCTGTCGCCTTCGCGGCAGTGTCGGTCGAGGAGTCAGTCATGTCCACGAGCATGTCACCCGGGCGATGCGGCGACGCGCGGTCCAGCCCTGGGGCCGGACCGCGTCCTCGCACGAGCCGATCTCAGTGCCGCAGCCGGTAGAAGCGGAAGAAGTCGTGCTCGATCGGCAGCACCTCGAGGTCGTCGAATCCCGCCTGCTGCGCGTACGAGCGCAGCGTGTCGGGCCGCATCACCGTGCCGGTGCCGACCGAGCCCTCGTGGGACATCCCGTCGGGCAGGCAGACCAGCGTGGAGATGCCGTACATCAGCTGCTCCACGGGGTCCCCGGGGCCGGTGAACGTCTCGGGCACCCGCTCGTCCATGACCAGGACCGTGCCGTCGGGCTTGGCCAGCCTCCGGGAGCCGGCCAGGACCGAGACCGGGTCGGGCAGGTCGTGGATGCACTCGAACGCCGTCACCAGGTCGTAGTCGCCGGTCGCGGGCAGGGTGCCGGCATCGACCAGGGTGAACCGCACGCGGTCGGAGACCTCGTGCTCGCCAGCGTGGCGTCGCGCGGCCTCCACCGAGGCCTCGTCGACGTCGTATCCGTCGACCTGCGCGGTCGGGTAGGCCAGCGCGATCCCGATGGAAGACCAGCCCTCGCCGCAGCCGATGTCGGCGACGCGACCACCGGCACGCAGCTGCGCGTCGACGTCCGGGACGGATCCCAGCCAGTCGCGCCCCAGCAGCTGCATGAACAGCGGTCGGTTGGCATCGGCCTGCGCGGTGCGCATCAACGGGCCGAACGTCTCCCAGCCGACCCCGCCCCCGGTGCGGTAGGCCTCGAGCAGGGCGGGCAGCTGGAGCGCCGACGCCGCGAACATCCGGGCGAACGGCGTCATGTAGCTCAGGCTGTCGGGGTTGCAGAGCACCTCGGCGTAGGCGTCGGGGAGCCGGTAGCGGCGCTCCTCGGGCGACTCCGATGCGTCCACCACCTCGACGAGGCCGGCCACGGCCTGCTGCTCGAGCCACTCGCGGGCGTAGCGCCGGTGGGTGCCGGTGTGCCGGGCGGCGTCGTCGTAGGTCAGCGGTCCGCGGCGGTGCAGGGCGTCGTAGAGGCCGAGCTGCTCGCCGACGAAGATCGACATGATGTCCAGGGTCCCCAGCAGGGAGCCGAAGATCCGCTCGGCGAAGTCCTCGGTGGAGACGGTCGTGGCGGTGGGCGGGGGAGAGGTCTCGGTGGTCATGGGCTGACTCCTCGGGTCGTCGGTTCGATCGCGCTCACCGTGGCCGGTCCGGCCGACACCGCGCTGACAGTGGTCTGACACCGCGGCCCTCCGGGTGCCGGCGCGGTGGACACCACCGGCCGCCCTCGGCAGAGTGCTGGAGGTGGAGGAGCTCGAGGTACGCGTGCTGGGCTCACCCGGGCTGCGCGTCGCCGGTCAGGACGTGTCCTTCCCCAGCGGCCGCCCGGGCCGGCTGCTCGCCGACCTGCTGCTGGCCGAGGGCCGGGTGCTCCCCCCGGAGCGGCTGATCGACGACGTGTGGGGCGAGGACCTCCCCGCCGACGCCAGGTCGGCGCTGCACACCACGGTGCGACGTGCCCGCCAGGCGCTGGGGGCGGCCGGTGAGCGGCTGGTGCACGAGGAGGCGGGCTACCGGCTCGACCTGAGCGGGGCGCAGGTCGATGCCGACGGCTTCGCCGCCCGGGTGCGTGAGGCGAGGTCGGGTCGCGACGTCTCGGCGTACGACGAGGCGCTGGCCGCCTGGACCGGTGCGCCGTGGCAGCCGTGGGCCGACGACGTGGCGCAGGGGGAGGCGCTGCGCCTGCAGGAGCTGTACGTCGGCGCGCGCGAGGAGCGCGCGGCCCTGCTGCTGGAGCACGGCAGGGACGACGAGGCACTGGCCGACCTGCGACGGCTGGTGGCGGAGCAGCCGTTGCGGGACCGGCCGGTCGCCCTGCTCATGGAGGCGCTGCACCGGCTCGGAGCGGCTGCCGACGCCCTTGCCGTCTTCGCCCGGCACCGGGAGTCGCTGGCCGACGAGCTGGGGCTGGACCCCTCCCCGCCGCTGGTCGAGGTGCAGCGCCGGGTGCTGGCCCGCGAGCAGGTGGCACCCCCGGCGCCGTCGCCGGAACCGGCGCCCTCCCCCGACGAGGTGGCCACGATCTTCGGGCGGGAGACCGAGCTGCGTGACGTCGCCGCCGCCCTGCGCCGCCACCGGGTCGTCTCGGTCGTGGGGCCGGGCGGCGTGGGCAAGACCAGCGTCGCCCGTCGCATCGCCCCCGACGGCGCGTCGACGTGGTGGGTGGACCTCGCCCCGGTGACCTCAGAGGCGGGGGTCCGCGCCGTGACCGCGACCGCGCTGGGGGTGGAGGTCTTTCCGGGCGGCACGCCGGAGGCGGCGCTGCGGCGACGCCTGGCGACGGCGCGGGGCGTGCTGGTGCTCGACAACTGCGAACAGGTGGTCGGCGCCGTCGCGGACCTGGTGGCCGAGGTGGTGGAGCAGGGGTCCCTGCGCGTGCTGGCCACGAGCCGCGAGCGGCTCGGGCTGGACGGCGAGCACGTCTACTGGCTCTCGCCCCTGGAGCTGCCCTCCTCGGCACCGGCCTCCGAGGACGGTCTGGCGGCGAAGCCCTCGGTCGCGCTGTTCCTCGCCCGCGCCCGGGTCGCCTCACCCGACCTCGTGGTCGACGACGAGGCCCTGCGCGAGGTCGGCGCGCTGGTGCGGGCCCTGGACGGGCTGCCGCTGGCGATCGAGCTCGCCGCCGGGCGGGTGGGCGTGGTCGACCTGACCACGTTGCGACGGCGCCTGGAGGAGCACATCGACATCGTGCGCGGCCACCAGCGCCGCCGTGGGCCGGCGCGTCACCAGACGCTGACTGCGACCATCGAGTGGTCCTACGAGCTGCTCGACCCCGACGAGCAGCGAGCGTTTCGCCGGCTGGCGTGGTTCGTCGGGCCGTTCACCCTCGAGGACGCCGAGGCGCTGCTCGGCGAAGGTGACGTCGTCGAGCTCGTGCTGGGACTGGTGGAGCGGTCCCTGCTGGTGCGACCCGACGCCATCGGGGAGTACCGGATGCTCGACACGCTGCGGGCCTTCGCCCGTGACCGGACCCCGGTGGACGAGACCGCCGAGGCCCGGGCCGCGCACTCGGCGTGGGCCACCGACCTCGCCGAGGAGGTCGCTGACGGCATGCGGACACCACCTGAGGCCTGGTGGGACGCCCTCGTGACGCGTCGGTTGCCGGAGCTGGCGGCCGCCGTACGTCGCTCGCTGGACGGTGCCGACCCGACCGTCGCGCAGCGGATCGTCAGCGCCCTGCACGACTGGGCCGCCTTCCGGGTGCGTCCGGACGTCCTGGCCTGGGCGCGCGAGCTCGCCGACCGGCCCGGAGTTCAGCTGGTGCCCGGTGTGTTGGCTGCCGCCTCCGCACACGCCTGGATGCTCGGCCGGCCCGATGTCGCGGCCGACTACGCACAGCGCGGTATCGAGGCCGCGGGCGGCGCTGAGCGACCCGAGGCCCTGGCCTGCCTGGGCAGCGCCGCCGACGCAGCCCTGGCCGTCGGGGACCTCGAGCGCGCGCAGGAGATCTCTGCCCAGGGCTACCGTGTCGCCACGGCCGCGGGGGAGCCGTGGCACCGGGTGATGGCTGCCACCGGGCTGGTGATGAGCCAGACCTACCAGGGCCACCCGGCGACCGAGGAGCTGGCGCTGCTGCGGAGCGCGCGGGTGACCGCGCCGTGCCCCACGGCGGAGTCGATGGCGCTCTACACCGAGGCGGAGGCGCTGGCGCTCACCGACCCTGCCGAGGCGTTGCAGCTGCTCGCCCAGGCTCGTGAGCTGGCCCAGTCGTCAGGGTCCCGGCTCGCCGCGGGGGTCTCGCTGGTCGCGGAGACCTCACTGCGGGGCCGGGTCGGCGCGCTCGACACGGACACGGTCGAGCAGACCGTCGCCGCGATCGAGCACTGGTCGGGCTCGGGCAACGACACCGTGTTCGTCACCTGCCTGCGCAACGTGGTCACCCTGCTCGATCGCTTCGAGGCTCACCGCGCGGTCCTGGTGCTCGTGGCCGCGATCGAGGCGCACACCGCGGGCCGGCCGTCGTACGGCGAGGAGAGGCAGCGCCTGGACGCGGCGGTGCAGCGCGCTCTCGACCAGGTGTCCGGGGAGGTGGCGGACGAGGCCCGCCGCGAGGGCGCCGGCCTGACCCTGCAGCGGGTAGCGGAGCTGACCGTCGCCGACCTGCGACGCCGCGCTGCGCAGCCCCGCTGACAGCGCGGCCCGGTGTGACGACAGGCAGGTGACAGCCGCGCGTCAGGCCCTGGCGCGACGCTGCGGTGGTCGCGGAATCGACCGATCCGCGTCACCCAAGCATCGGAGTCCGCCATGCACATCGCACACGCCTACGTGCTGCTCGAGACCGCCCGCAGCGAGCAGCGAGCCAGCCCCACCCGTCGCCACCCGCAGCCGTCGGGGCGACGCACCTCGTGGTGGCGTCGCCGGTTCCGCTGACCCCCGCGTTCCTCGCCGGCCTGGCCTCCACGATCGTCTTCACCCTCAGCACGCTGCCGATGGTGGCTCGCGCCTGGCGGACCAGGGACATGGCCTCCTACAGCCGGGGTCACCTGGTGATGACCAACCTGGGCAACGCGATCCACACGCTTACGTCGTGAGCCTGCCGCTCGGGCCGGTCTGGGTGCTGCACAGCTTCCACGTCGTGGTCTCGGCCGCGATGCTGACCTGGCACCTGCGCTTCGCCGGCGAACGTACGGCGCGAGGTGCCGGGATCGGCGGTACCTCACGGCTAGCCTGCGAGACGTGATCAAGTACCTCGGCTCCAAGCGGCTGCTGGTGCCGGTGCTGGGAGAGGTCGCGAGCGCGGTGGGAGCGCGCACCGCGGTCGACCTCTTCACCGGCACCACCCGCGTGGCCCAGGAGCTGAAGCGTCGCGGGCTGCACGTCACCGCCAACGACACCGCGACCTACAGCGCGGTGCTCAGCGACTGCTTCGTCGCCACCGACGCCTGTGCCGTCGACGAGACGAGGTCGGCGGAGCTGGACGAGGCGATCGCCCGGCTCCAGGCGCTGCCCGGGCGTCGGGGCTACGTCACCGAGACCTTCTGCGAGCGCTCGCGCTACTTCCAGCCGGCCAACGGGGAGCGCATCGACGCGATCCGCGACGCGATCGAGGCCGACTTCGCCGGCACCTGGCTGCACCCGGTGCTCCTGACCAGCCTGCTGCTGGCCGCCGACCGGGTCGACTCGACCACCGGGGTGCAGATGGCCTACCTCAAGTCGTGGGCGCCGCGGGCCCACCGCCCGCTGCAGCTGCAGCGGCCCGACCTGCTGCCCGGGCCCGGGGCCACCGTGCTGGGCGACGCGCTGCAGACCGTCGACGCGCTGCCCCGGGTCGACCTGATGTACCTCGACCCGCCGTACAACCAGCACCGCTACGCCACGAACTACCACGTCTGGGAGACGCTGGTGCGCTGGGACGCCCCGGAGCACTACGGCGTGGCGTGCAAGCGGGTCGACAGCCGCGACCTCAGCCGCAAGAGCCAGTTCAACGTGCGCCGGGCGATGCCGCTGGCCCTGGCCGGCGTGATCGCCCGCGCGCGGGCCGAGGTGGTCCTCGTCTCCTGCAACGACGAGACCTGGGTCGGGCCTGAACCGATCTCGGGCTGGCTGCTCAACGCCGGTCACGAGTCTGTGACGACGCTGGGGTTCGACGCCAAGCGCTACGTCGGCGCGCAGATCGGTGTCCACGACGTGCACGGGCGCAAGGTCGGCACCCCGGGGCGGCTGCGCAACGTGGAGTACCTCGTGGTCGCGGGGCCGCCGGAGAAGGTGACCGCGGCCACCCGGCGGGTCGAGGCGCTCGGGCCCGCCCGACCCGGGCCGCGGTTGGTGAGCAGCACCCCGGCGTGAGCGAAGGTGCGTGCAGCGGCGCCGATTGCTACCATTGATCTCGACCGATCCCCGCGTGGCGTGCGCCTTCACGGGGATCCGACAAGCGGAGCCCAGCTCCCACCCGCACCGGCCGCCTCAGGTCGTCGGGTCCGGTCGCCCAGGCTCGTGCCCGCACGAGTCTCTGGGTAAGGCGTCGCCCCGAGCGACGTCGACTGGCCTCCGCTGTCGCTGACGCGGAGGCCTTTTCTGCTTCTCGGAGCACCGATCCGAGACGACGGTCGCCGTGGACGGGTCGCCGGAGACAGACATCAGGAGGACACATCAGCACAGACTTGCGCATCAACGACCGGATCCGGGTGCCCGAGGTCCGTCTCGTCGGTCCCAACGGCGAGACCGTCGGCATCGTCCGCATCGAGGACGCCCTGCGCCTGGCCCAGGAGTCCGACCTCGACCTGGTCGAGGTGGCCCCGATGGCGCGCCCCCCGGTCTGCAAGCTCATGGACTACGGGAAGTTCAAGTACGAGAACGCCCAGAAGGCCCGTGAGGCGCGCCGTAACCAGACCAACGTGGTCATCAAGGAGATGAAGCTTCGTCCGAAGATCGACCAGCACGACTACGAGACCAAGAAGGGCCACGTCGTGCGGTTCCTCAAGCAGGGCGACAAGGTCAAGATCACGATCATGTTCCGTGGTCGCGAGCAGCACCGTCCCGAGCTCGGGCTGCGGCTGCTGGAGCGTCTGGCCGACGACGTCGTCGAGCTGGGGTTCGTGGAGTCGGCTCCCAAGCAGGACGGCCGCAACATGATCATGGTGCTCGGGCCTACCAAGAAGAAGGCCGAGGCGAAGGCCGAGGTCAAGGCCGCCAAGGCCGAGCGGGCAGCCGAGCGCCAGGCGGTTGCCGACGCCGAGCACCGGGAGCGGGCCGAGCACCGCGAGCGGGCCGCCTCCGAGGACGAGGCTCGCCCGGCCAAGCCACGGCGACGCTCGGAGAACCTCGAGGACCTCGAGGACCCCGAGAACCTCGACGAGGTCTGACCAGAGTCACCAGCGATCCGCGCCCGGACTCAGACGACAACCGACAAGGACGACACATGCCGAAGAACAAGACGCACTCCGGTGCCAGCAAGCGCTTCCGGGTCACCGGCTCGGGCAAGCTGCGCCGCCAGAAGACCGGCCTGCGCCACAACCTGGAGAAGAAGCCCTCGAAGATGACGCGCCGGATGTCGGGCACCACCGAGGTCGCCAAGGCCGACACCAAGACCGTCCGCAAGCTGCTGGGCCGCTGAGCCCCAGCGCACCGAACCACACCGAAGGAGTACTCACGTGGCACGCGTGAAGCGGGCGGTCAACGCCCACAAGAAGCGTCGGACGACCCTGGACCGCGCCTCCGGCTACCGCGGGCAGCGCTCGCGGCTGTACCGCAAGGCCAAGGAGCAGGTCACCCACTCGCTGGTCTACAGCTACAACGACCGTCGCAAGAAGAAGGGCGACTTCCGCAAGCTGTGGATCCAGCGGATCAACGCCGCTGCTCGCCAGCAGGGGATGACCTACAACCGGTTCGTCCAGGGCCTGAAGCTGGCCGGCGTCGAGGTCGACCGCAAGATCCTGGCGGACCTCGCGGTCAACGACCCCGCAGCGTTCACCGCTCTGGTCGAGACCGCCAAGGGCGCGCTGCCGGCGGACGTCAACGCCCCGGCCTCGGCCTGAGCCTCGACGGCACCGACTGAGCACGACCTTCCACGACGGGTGAGCGACCACGCCGACCCGCCGCTGCTGAGCACCAGGAGCGGCCGGGTCAAGCGGCTTCGCAAGCTCACCCGTCGTGCTGTGCGTGAGGAGCTCGGCCAGTTCCTGGTCGAGGGTCCGCAGGCGGTGGGCGAGGCGCTCGACGAGCCGGGACGGGTGCTCGAGGTCATCGCCCGCCCGGGGGCGGTGCCCGAGCTGGAGGCGTCGGCCCGGGCCCACGGCGTCCCGTGGCTGCCGGCCGACGACGCCGCGCTCTCGGCGCTGGCCGACACCGTGACCCCGCAGGGTGTCGTGGCCGTGTGCGCCACGCTCGACACCACGCTGGAGGAGGTCACCCGCCACCCGTCCCACCTGGTTGCGGTCTGCGTGGACGTGCGCGACCCCGGCAACGCCGGGACGATCATCCGCTGCGCCGACGCGGCCGGGGCGCAGGCCGTGGTCCTGCTCGGCGACAGCGTCGACCGGCACAACGCCAAGGTCGCCCGTGCCTCGGCCGGTTCGCTCTTCCACCTGCCGGTGGTGCAGCACCGCGACGCCCGGGAGGGCCTGGGAGCCCTGGCCGAGGCCGGGCTCCGGCTGCTGGCCGCCGACGGTCATGCCTCTCGCGACCTCGACCAGGTGGTGGACACCGGCGAGCTGGCGAGACCCACCGCCTGGGTGTTCGGCAACGAGGCGCACGGGATCGACGGCGACACCCGGGCGGGGGTCGACCAGTGCGTCCGGATCCCGATCCACGGCCGTGCCGAGAGCCTGAACCTCGCCACCGCCGCGGCGATCTGCCTCTATGCGAGCGCGCGAGCCCAGCGACCGCGAGGTCCGGATCATCTAACCTGACCCGGTGCACCCCGACGACCTGGACCTGTTGCCGGACGGCGTCATCGTCACCGACGGCTCCGGAGTCGTCGTCAGGGCGAACCTCGCGGCCGAGCGGCTGATCGGCACCACCAGTCTGCTGGGCCGGCCTCTCGAGGAGGTGCTCTCGCTGCAGGACCACGAGGGACACGACTGGCTGAGCTGGGCCGAGCCCTACAGCGGTCTGGCGATCCGGCGCGAGATCGTGGAGAAGGCATGGTTCCTGCCCGACGGGACCGAGCTCCTGGTCACCGCCCACCTGAAGCGCGACGACCGGTCCGGGCCGGTGTCCTCGGTCGGAATCTGCCTGCGGTCGGCGCGCGCGCGGGCGCGCCTGGACCGGGAGCGCAGCGACCTCGTCGCCACGGTCGCCCACGACCTGCGCTCCCCGCTCACCGGGGTGAAGGGCTTCACCGCCACGCTCCTGGCCCGGTGGGACAAGTTCAACGACGACCAGAAGAAGATGATCATGGAGTCGGTCCACACCGACACCGACCGGCTCACGCGCATGATCGGGGAGCTGCTCGACGTCGCCCGCATCGACACCAACCGGCTCTCGCTCAGCCGCCGGCCCGTGGACCCGGTCGAGACGATCGAGCGACTGGTCTCCTTCATCGGCGCGGGTGCGGGCCGCGAGATCGTGGTCCGCGCCGATGCCGGGTGTCCGCCGATCCACGCCGACCCCGACCGCTTCGCGCAGGTCGTCACGAACCTGCTGGAGAACGCGGTGCGGCACGGTGAGGGCACAGTGCACGTCGAGGTCTCACCCGTCGCGGGTGACCCCGGTCAGGTGCGGTTGCGTTTCGAGGACCAGGGCGAGGGCATCGCTCCGGAGATCCGCAGCCGGGTGTTCACGAAGTTCTGGAAGTCCGGCGCCCGTGGCGGCTCCGGTCTGGGGATGTACATCGTCCACGGACTCACCACCGCTCAGGGAGGTCAGGTCGAGATCGGCGACGCCGACGGCGGAGGTGCCCGGATCGAGCTGACCTGGCCGGTCGCGGAGTCCCCGGCGGCGTGAGCCCGGCTCAGCCCGCTCGCGCCACGCCACGGCCCGGGCTCGTTCGCCGACACCTAGACTGTTCGCTGCGCGTGGCCAGGCCGCCGCGGCCACGCGAACCCAGAGCCCACCCCAGGGAAAGGCAGTGCAGCGCAGATGTCGGGTCCGAACACTGACTACGACCCCGTCGAGGTGACGCCGCTGCAGGCGGAGGAGGTCGAGCGTGCGCGCGCCGCGGCGCTCGCTGCGATCGCGGACGCCGACAGCCTGGAGTCGCTGAAGGCCGCGCGCCTGGCCCACGCGGGCGACCGATCGCCGCTGGCCCTGGCCAACCGAGAGATCGGCGCCCTGCCGCCCCAGGCCCGCAAGGAGGCCGGGCAGCGGGTCGGGAAGGCCCGGGGAGAGGTCAACCGCGCGCTCGCCGAGCGTGCAGTGGTGCTCGAGGAGGAGCAGGAGGCGCGGATCCTGGTCGAGGAGGCGGTGGACGTCACGCTGCCCACCGACCGTGGCCGCCGCGGCGCTCGCCACCCGATCACCACGTTGTCCGAGCGGATCGCCGATGTCTTCGTCGCGATGGGCTGGGAGGTCGCCGAGGGCCCCCTGGTCGAGGCCGAGTGGCTGAACTTCGACGCGCTGAACCTGGGCCCCGACCACCCGGCACGCACCATGCAGGACACCTTCTGGCTGGAGCCGGCGGACAACGCCCTGGTGCTGCGCACCCACACCTCGCCGGTGCAGGCGCGCACCATGCTGACGCGCACTCCGCCGATCTACGTGGTGTGCCCCGGAAGGGTCTTCCGCACCGACGAGTACGACGCCACCCACAGCCCGATGTTCCACCAGGTGGAGGGTCTCGTGGTCGACCGGGGCATCACCATGGCTCACCTCAAGGGGAGCCTGGACCACTTCGCTGCGGCGATCTTCGGAGAAGGCATCTCCACGCGCTTCCGGCCCTCGTACTTCCCCTTCACCGAGCCCAGTGCGGAGGTGGACCTGCGCTGCTTCGTCTGCCGCGGCGTCGACAGCGAGGCCTGCCGCACCTGCCGCGGCGAGGGCTGGATCGAGTGGGGTGGCTGCGGTGTGGTCAACCCGCGGGTGCTGGTGGCCTGCGGCGTCGACCCTGAGACCTGGACCGGCTTCGCCTTCGGCATGGGCATCGACCGAACCCTGATGTTCCGCCACGGGGTTGAGGACATGCGCGACCTGTTCGAGGGCGACGTCCGGTTCACCCTGGCCTTCGGGGCTGAGGTCTGATGCGCGCCCCGGTCTCGTGGATCCGGGAGCACGTCGACCTGCCGCCCGAGGTCTCCAGCGAAACGGTCGCCGACCGGCTGACGGCGCTGGGTCTCAAGCTGGAGGCTCTGGAGCACGCCGGCGTGGACCTGCAGGGTCCGCTGGTGGTCGGCCGCGTGCTGGACGCCGTCGACGAGCCGCAGAAGAACGGAAAGGTCATCCGGTGGTGCCAGGTCGACGTCGGCCAGGCCAACGAGACCGGTGAGCCCCAGGGCATTGTTTGTGGGGCTCACAATTTCTCGGTCGGTGACCTGGTCGTCGTGATCCTTCCTGGCGGTGTGCTGCCGGGTGGCTTCGAGATCAGCGCCCGCAAGACCTACGGCCACGTCTCGGCGGGGATGATCTGTTCCACGCGCGAGCTGGGCCTCGGCGACGACCACGAGGGCATCCTCGTGCTGCCCGCAGGCATCGGCGAGCCCGGCGACGACGCGATCGACCTGCTGCACCTGCGTGACGACGTCATCGAGATGGAGATCAACCCCGACCGCGCCTACGCGCTGTCGATCCGCGGCGTGGCACGCGAGGTCGCGCTCGGTCTCGACCTGCCGTACGACGACCCCGCCGCCCGTGACCTGCCCCGGCCCGACGGCGGGGCCCACCCCGTCGAGATCGAGGACGCCGCGGGCTGCCCGGTCTTCGTCACCCGCGTCGTCTCCGGCATCGACCCGGCCGCGCCCACTCCGTCGTGGATGGCGCGTCGCCTGCACCTGGCCGGGATGCGCCCGATCTCGGTCGCGGTCGATGTGACGAACTACGTGATGCTCGAGCTCGGCCAGCCGATCCACGGGTACGACGCCGACAAGCTCCAGGGCCCCATCCGGGTCCGTCGCGCGCAGAGCGGCGAGCGACTGACGACCCTCGACAGCGTCGAGCGCCAGCTGTCGGTGGAGGACCTGCTGATCTGCGACGACTCGGGGCCGATCGGCCTGGCCGGCGTCATGGGAGGCGAGACCACCGAGCTCTCGATGACCAGCAGCCGCGTCGTGATCGAGGCCGCCCACTTCGACCCGGTGTCCATCTTCCGCACCCAGCGCCGCCACAAGCTCCCCAGCGAGGCCTCCAAGCGGTTCGAGCGTGGCGTCGACCCGGTCCTGCCCGAGGCGGCGGCCGACCGTGTGGCCGAGCTGCTGGTGGCCCACGCCGGCGGCAGGGTGGAGCCGGGGGTGACCACGGTGGGCACCGCGCCCGCGAGCTCCGAGATCGAGCTCGACGCCGGGCTGCCGCGTCGGGTCACGGGCATGCCCATCGACGACGCGGTCGCGCTCGGCCACCTGCGCGCCGTCGGCTGCACCGTCGCCGAGCCCACGGACGGCAGTTCCCGGTTGCGGGTCACCCCGCCCACGTGGCGACCTGACCTCACCGACCCCTTCGACCTGGTCGAGGAGGTGGCGCGGCTGGTCGGCTACGACCAGGTCCCCTCGATCCTTCCGTCGGCACCGGCAGGGCGCGGCCTGACCGAGGCCCAGCAGCTGCGGCGCCGCGTCGGTCGGACGCTCGCCGGTGCGGGGCTGGCCGAGGTCGTCTCGTTCCCGTTCGTCGGCCAGTCGGCCTACGACGTCCTCGGGCTCGACGCCGGCGACCCCCGTCGGTCCTCGCTGCGGGTCGCCAACCCGTTGAGCGCCGAGGCGCCTCTGCTGACCACGACACTGCTCCCGGGTCTGCTCGAGGCGGGCGCGCGCAACGCGGGGCGGGGCACTGCCGACGTCGCCCTGTTCGAGGTCGCACCGGTCACGCTCTCCGGTGAGGGCAGGGCAGCCCCGATCCTCCCGGTCGATCGTCGCCCGAGCCACGAGGAGTGGGAGGCGCTCCAGGCCGCTGTGCCGGCACAGCCGCTGCACCTGGCCGTGCTGATGAGCGGTGAGCTCGAGCGCCCTGGTTGGTGGGGCGAGGGACGCGTGGCTTCGTGGGCCGACGCGGTCGACGTCGTGCGGCGGGTCGCGCAGGCCGTCGGCGCGGTCCCGACCTTCGCCCGCGCGACCGAGGCGCCATGGCACCCCGGAAGGTGTGCCGAGATCCGCCTGGGCGACGACCTGCTCGGACACGCCGGTGAGCTGCATCCTCAGGTGTGCCGACGAGCAGGAATCGCGCCGCGCTCGGTCGCCGCGGAGATCGACCTCGAGGTGCTCCTGAGCCACGCGAGCCCGCCACAGGCGCCGCAGTTCTCCTCCTTCCCGGTCGCCAAGGTCGACGTGGCGCTCGTCGTGGACGTGGACACCAGCGCCGCGGAGGTCGAGCGCTCGCTGCGCCTGGGCGCCGGCGAGCTGCTGGAGTCGGTCCGGCTCTTCGACCTCTACGTCGGTGAGCAGGTGGGTGCGGGCAGCAAGTCGCTGGCGTTCTCCCTGCGGCTGCGGGCGCCTGATCGCACGCTCACCGACGACGAGGTGACTCTGGCGCGTGACGCCGCGGTGGACAGAGCGGCCGCGGACCACGGCGCCACGCTGCGCTGAGGGCAGCGCGAGGTTGCCTCGTTCCCCAGACGAGCACGACGATTCAGGACTATCGTCCTAGGTAGAAAGTCAGGCCGTCGAGCCACCCCACGTGCGCCGGCCTCGTCCTAGGGAGACTCACCGCGATGACTGCACCTCACCCGGCCGCGCCCGCACGCCCCCGCCGCCGAGCGCGCGTCGCGCTCCTCACGCTCCTGGTCTCCGGCCTGCTCGGCAGTGGCATGAGCACCGTCGCGACCGCCCCCGCCGACGCGGCACGGAGCGGTGTCAGCCAGCCGTTCACCGTGGCCACGTTCAACCTGCTGGGCGCCAGCCACACCAAGACGCGCCGTCGTGGCTTCGACACCTACGGGCCGCGGATGCGCCGGACGGTCAACCTGATCAACCGCAAGGGCTTCGACTTCGTGGGCTTCCAGGAGTACCAGAAGCCGCAGCACCAGCTCTTCGTCAAGCTCACCGCGGGCTCCTGGGGCGTCTACCCGGGGCTCGAGGCCGGGCGTCGCCCGGTGCAGAACTCGATCGTGTGGCGCGAGGACGAGTGGAAGCTGATGGAGAAGCGGCTCTACACGATTCCCTACTTCGGCGGGAACCTCGTCAAGCAGCCCTACATCAGGCTGCGCAACCGGGCCGAGGGTTTCGACGTGTGGGTGATCAACACCCACAACCCCGCGGACAGCCGCGGGCCTGCGCAGCAGTACCGCAACCGCGCGATGGCCATCCAGGTCGACCTTGCCAACGAGCTGGCCGGCACCGGCACCCCCGTCTTCCTGGTCGGTGACTTCAACGAGACCAGCGAGGCCTTCTGCACGATCACAGGAGGCGCCGACCTCAAGGCCGCCAACGGCGGCACCTGGTACGGCGACCAGTGCCGCCCGCCGCGTGGGATGCGCGTCGACTGGGTCTTCCTCTCCCCACGGGCGCCGGTGCTGGGCTTCACCGACCTGTACACCGACCTCACGCGCAAGATCACCGACCACCACGTGATCTTCAGCGAGGTGCAGGTACCCCTGGGCTGATACCAATGCATGGACATGTATATTCATGCACATGTCATGCCGGGTTGCTGTCGCTGGAGCGAGCGGGTACGCCGGGGGAGAGCTGCTGCGGCTGCTCCTCGCGCACCCCGAGGTGGAGATCGGGGCGCTGACCGCGGGGTCCAACGCCGGGCAGCGCCTGGGGAGCATTCAACCGCATCTGACGCCACTGGCCGAGCGGGTGCTCGAGCCGACCGACGTGGAGCACCTCGACGGGCACGACGTCGTGTTCTTGGCGCTGCCGCACGGCCAGTCCGCGGCGATCGCCCAGGAGCTCGGCCCCGAGGTCGTGGTCATCGACTGCGGCGCCGACTTCCGCCTGCACGACGCCGACCTGTGGCAGGAGTTCTACGGATCCGAGCACGCCGGCTCGTGGCCCTACGGCCTGCCGGAGCTCGGAGACCACCGTGAGGCTCTCCGAGGTGCGCGCCGGGTGGCCGTCCCGGGTTGCTACCCGACGGTGTCCACCTTGGCGCTGGCCCCGGCCGTCGGCCACGGGCTCGTCGATCCCGACAGCATCGTCGTCGTCGCCGCCAGCGGCACCAGTGGCGCCGGCAAGGCCCCCAAGCCACACCTGCTCGGCAGCGAGGTGATGGGCAACGCCAGTGCCTACGGAGTGGGTGGCACGCACCGGCACACCCCGGAGATCGTGCAGAACCTCTCCGGGCTACGCCCCGGGGACGGCGGTGTCTCGCTCAGCTTCACCCCGTTGCTGGTGCCCATGAGCCGAGGCATCCTCGCCACCTGCAGCGCGAGCACCGACGCCGACGAGCAGTCGATCCGAGCGGCGTACGAGAAGGACTACGGCCAGGAGCCTTTCGTCCACCTGCTCCCCGAGGGCCAGTGGCCGCAGACCCAGTCGGTCCTCGGTTCCAACACCGTGCAGCTCCAGGTCACCATCGACGAGCGCGCGGGACGCATGGTCGCGGTGGGCGCCGTCGACAACCTCACCAAGGGCACGGCCGGTGCAGCGGTGCAGTGCATGAACCTGGCCCTGGAGATCCCCGAGACCACCGGTCTGCCTCTCGCCGGGATGGCGCCGTGAGCGCCACCGACGCGACTCCCGAGCTGACCTTGACCCGGCACCCCGAGCACCTGGCCGTGGTGCGGCTGGGGCCGGGGGCAGAGCTCCCGGCCTGGGCCGGTGGCGCCACGCTGGTCTCGGTCACCGCAACGGCCCAGGAGACCTCGGTGGTCTGCGCCGCGGACGCCGTGCCCACGAAGGCGCGCAGCGCCGGGCCGTTCGTTGCCTTCAGCGTGGACGGCCGGCTGGACTTCGCCCTGACCGGGGTGCTGGCGGGGCTGACCGAGCCACTGGCGCGTGAGGAGATACCCGTGTTCGTGCTCTCCACCTTCGACACCGACTGGCTGCTGGTGCCGGCCGAGCGTGCCGACGAGGCCGCGACGGTGTGGGGGGTGGCGCCATGAGCGTCACCCATCCGGCCGGCTTCCGCGCGTCCGGGGTGGCGGCCGGGCTCAAGTCCGGGGGCGCCCTGGACGTCGCGCTGGTCGTCAACGACGGGCCACGCCATGACTCGGCGAGCGTCTTCACCGCCAACCGCTGCAAGGCCAACCCGATCCTGTGGAGCGAGCAGGTGGTCAAGGACGGCACGGTGCGCGCGATCGTGCTCAACTCCGGAGGAGCCAACTGCTACACCGGGCCCGAGGGCTTCCAGACCACCCACGCCACCGCGGAGCGCGTCGCGGAGCACCTCGGGATCGGCGCGATCGACGTGGTGGTGTGCTCCACGGGCCTGATCGGCCTGACCACCGTGCGCGAGGACCTGCTCGCCGGCGTCGACGACGCCCACCGCGCGCTCAGCGACGGCGGGGGCACCCACGCGGCGACCGCGATCATGACCACCGACAGCCACCCCAAGCAGGTGGTCGTCGAGCGGGACGGCTGGTCCGTCGCCGGGATGGCCAAGGGCGCCGGCATGCTCGCACCCCAGCTGGCGACGATGCTCGTGGTCCTGACCACCGACGCCGCCGTCCCTGCAGAGCGGCTGGACCACGCGTTGCGCGCGGCCACCCGCACCTCCTTCGACCGGCTCGACTCCGACGGGTGCATGTCGACCAACGACACGGTGAGCGTCATGGCCAGCGGTGCCTCCGGGATCGAGCCCGACGCGGACGCCTTCACCGAGGCGCTGAGCCAGGCGTGCCGCGAGCTCGCCCTGCAGCTCTTGGCCGACGCCGAGGGTGCCGACCACGAGATCGCGATCACCGTGCGCGGGGCGGCCAGCGAGGACGACGCCGTCGACGTCGGTCGCTCGATCGCGCGCAGCAACCTGTTCAAGGCGGCGGTCTTCGGCAAGGACCCCAACTGGGGCCGGGTGTTGGCGAGCATCGGCACCACGCAGGCCCGCTTCGACCCTGCCGACCTGGACGTGTCCATGAACGGCGTGCAGGTCTGCCGCGCGTCCACACCGCACCGTGCGCCCGAGGAGGTCGACCTCGAGCCCCGTGAGGTCAGCGTCGAGGTCGACCTGAAGTCCGGCGACGCCGAGGCCACAGTGTGGACCAACGACCTCACCCACGCCTACGTGCACGAGAACTCCGCCTACAGCACCTGAGGACCACAGCAGCCCATGAGCACCGAGCCGAACGAGCCGAACGAGCCCACCGAGCCCAACGACCTGGCCGAGGAGCCCGAGATCCGCAGCGACTTCCACCGCCAGCCCGAGCGCACAGCTGTGCTCGCCAACGCCTTGAAGTGGCTCAAGCGCTACCACAACAAGGTCATCGTGGTGAAGTACGGCGGCAACGCGATGACCGACGAGGACCTCAAGCGTGACTTCGCCCAGGACGTCGTGTTCCTGCGCTACGCCGGGTTCCGGCCGGTCGTGGTGCACGGCGGCGGGCCCCAGATCTCCACGATGCTCAACCGGCTCGACATCGCCAGCGAGTTCCGGGGCGGACTGCGGGTCACCGATGAGGAGACGATGGACATCGTCCGGATGGTGCTCGTCGGCCAGGTCCAGCGCGAGCTCGTCGGCATGATCAACGAGCACGGGCCGATGGCCGTCGGGCTGTCGGGGGAGGACGCCGGCCTGTTCACCGCCACCCGCACCAACACGGTGGTCGACGGCGAGGAGGTCGACCTCGGCCTGGTCGGCGAGGTCACCGACGTGCGCCCGGAGGCGGTCCTCGACCTCGTCGAGGCGGGCCGGATCCCCGTGATCTCGAGCGTTGCGCCCGACGTGGACGGCGTGGTCCACAACGTCAACGCCGACATCGCGGCGGCAGCGCTCGCGGTTGCGCTCAAGGCCGAGAAGCTGTTGATGCTGACCAACGTCGAGGGGCTCTTCCGCAACTGGCCCGATTCCGAGGACGTCATCGGCGAGATCAGCCCGGAGTCGCTCGAGGAGCTGATGCCCTCCCTCTCGACCGGGATGCTGCCGAAGATGACCGCGTGCGTACGGGCGCTGCAGAACGGCGTCGCCCGCGCCACCGTCGTCGACGGGCGTGAGCCGCACGCGGTCCTCGTGGAGCTGTTCACCGACGACGGCGTGGGCACGCAGGTCCTGCCCGGCGTGCCCACGAAGGTCCGCAGCGCGCGCTACCGCACCAGCGACGACCCGGAGGTGAAGGGTTCGTGACCGCGCCCCTGCTCGATCGCTACCAGGGTGCGCTGATGGGCACCTTCGGCACCCCGCGGCTCGCCCTGGCCCGGGGCGAGGGCTGCTACGTCTGGGACACCGAGGGCCACCGCTACCTGGACTTCCTCGGCGGCATCGCGGTCAGCGCCCTGGGCCACGGCCACCCCGCCCTGGTCGAGGCCGTCTCGCACCAGATGCGGACCCTGGGCCACGTCTCGAACTTCTTCGCCACCGAGCCCCAGGTGAGGCTGGCCGAGCGGCTGCTGCACATGGCCGGCCGCTCCGACTCGGAGGGCCGGGTCTTCTTCGTCAGCTCGGGGACGGAGGCCAACGAGACCGCGATGAAGCTGACCCGGCGCACGGGGCGCACCGGCCTGGTCGCCGCCGAGGGCGCGTTTCACGGTCGCACCATGGGGGCGCTGGCGCTGACCAGCAAGGCCGCCTACCGCGAACCGTTCGAGCCGCTTCCGGGCGACGTCGAGTTCGTGCCGTACGGCGACGCGGAGGCGCTGGGGGCCGCCGTCGGCCCTGGCACCGCGGCCGTGGTGCTCGAGCCGCTGCAGGGGGAGGCCGGGGTGGTCGTCCCGCCGCCGGGCTACCTGGAGCAGGCGCGACGGATCACCAGCGAGCAGGGTGCGCTGCTGTGGGTCGACGAGGTGCAGACCGGTGCCGGGCGCACCGGCGCCTGGTTCGCCCATCCTGCGGCCGCAGCCCCGGACGTCGTCACCCTGGCCAAGGGGCTCGGCGGGGGGATCCCGATCGGCGCCTGCCTGGCGTTCGGCGAGGCCGCCACGATGCTGGGCCCCGGAAACCACGGCACCACGTTCGGCGGCAACCCCGTGGCGTGTGCGGCGGCCCTGGCGACGATCGAGACCATCGAGGCGGAGGGCCTGCTGGAGAACGCCGTCGGCATGGGCCGGCGGCTGACCGAGGGCCTCGCGCACGAGCACGTTCTCGACATCCGCGGCGACGGCCTGCTGATCGGGCTCACGCTCGACGAGCCGCGGGCTGCGCAGGTGGTGGAGGTCGCCCAGGAGCGTGGGTTCATCCTCAACGCGTGCACGCCGGACCGGCTGCGGCTGGCGCCGCCCCTGGTGCTGGCCGAGGCCGAGGCCGACTCGCTGGTGGCCGCCTGGCCCGGAATCCTCGCCGCGGCCTACGCGCGGGAGGGGACATGAGGCACTTCCTGCGTGACGACGACCTGGCACCGACGGAGCAGGGCGAGGTGCTGGACCTGGCGCTGCGACTCAAGTCCGACCGGGCTGCGGCGCAGCCGTTCGCGACGGCCAGCGGTGTCGCTCTGATCTTCGACAAGCCGACGTTGCGCACCCAGCTGAGCTTCATGTCCGGTGTGGGCGAGCTCGGCGGCACCCCGATCATGGTCGACGGCAACCTGGCGCAGATCGGCACGCGTGAGTCGGTGGCGGACACTGCCCGCGTGCTCGGCCGTCAGGTCGCGGCCATCGTGTGGCGCACGTTCGGGCAGGACAGCCTCGAGGAGATGGCGCGTCATGCCGGCGTCCCGGTGGTCAACGCGCTGACCGACCAGTTCCACCCCTGCCAGCTCCTGGCCGACCTGCTGACCGTCCGGGAGGAGTTCGGCGACCTCGCCGACCGCCGGCTCACGATGCTGGGCGACTCGGCGTCCAACATGGCCCACTCCTACCTGCTCGCGGGCGCCACGGCAGGCATGCACGTCGTGGTCTCGGGCCCGGCGGGTTACGAGCCCGACCCTGAGATCTTGTCGCAGGCACAAAGAATTGCTGAGATGACCGGCGGCTCGGCGAGCTACACCAGTGATCCCGTCGCGGCGGTCAGGGCAGCGGACGTCGTGGCGACCGACACCTGGGTGTCGATGGGCAAGGAGGCCGAGGCGGAGGCGAGGACACAACCCTTCGTGCCGTACCAGGTCGACGATGCCATGCTCGGTCACGCAGCTGCCCACGTGATCGTGCTGCACTGTCTACCCGCCCACCGGGGCAGGGAGATCACCGCCGAGGTGATCGACGGGCCTCGGAGCCGGGTGTGGGACGAGGCGGAGAACCGCCTGCACGTGCAGAAGGCCGTCCTCGCCTGGCTCCTCGACCGGTTCGACGAGGCGCGACGATGAGCGAGCGCAGCGCACTGTCCGCGCAGGTCCCGCTCACCAAGAACGCCCGGCAGAGCCGGATCATCGAGCTGCTCGGCAGGATCGAGGTGCGTTCGCAGACCGAGCTGGCCGAGCTGTTGTCGGACGACGGGGTGCACGTCACCCAGGCCACCTTGTCCCGCGACCTGCTGGAGCTCGATGCGGTGAAGGTCCGCTCGATCTCCGGCGCCCTGGTCTACGCGGTCCCGGCCGAAGGCGGCGACCGCACTCCCAGGGCAGCGACCGAGACCGCAGCCGCCGAAGCCCGCCTGGCTCGGCTGCTGGCCGAGCTGCTCGTGTCCGCCACCTCCACCGGAAACCTGGTCGTGCTCCGGACGCCTCCGGGGGCCGCGCAGTTCCTGGCCTCGGCGATCGACAAGGTCGAGATGCACCAGGTGGTCGGCACGATCGCCGGTGACGACACGGTCATGGTCATCACCGCCGGAGGCCGGGGCGCGACCGCCCTGGCTCGGCGGTTCGTCACCATGGCCGACGGCCAGGCCCATTCCTGACCTCCCACCACAACGAAGGAAACACTGAAGCGTGAGCAAGGTTCTGACTTCCCTTCCGGTCGGCGAGCGCGTCGGCATCGCGTTCTCCGGCGGCCTCGACACCTCCGTCGCGGTCGCGTGGATGCGTGAGCGCGGCGCCGTGCCGTGCACCTACACCGCGGACCTCGGGCAGTACGACGAGCCCGACGTGTCTGGGGTGCCCGACCGTGCCCAGGCCTATGGGGCGGAGATCTCGCGCGCCGTCGACTGTCGCAAGCAGCTCGTGGAGGAGGGCCTGGCGGCCGTCGCCTGCGGCGCCTTCCACCTGCGCTCGGCGGGCCGGGTCTACTTCAACACCACCCCCCTGGGGCGGGCGGTCACCGGCACCCTGCTGGTCCGCGCCATGCACGAGGACGGCGTGGACATCTGGGGTGACGGCTCGACGTTCAAGGGCAACGACATCGAGCGGTTCTACCGCTACGGCCTGCTGGCCAACCCGGACCTGCGGATCTACAAGCCGTGGCTGGACGAGGACTTCGTCCACGAGCTGGGCGGCCGCACCGAGATGAGCCAGTGGCTCACCTCGCGTGGGTTGCCGTACCGCGACAGCCAGGAGAAGGCCTACAGCACCGACGCCAACATCTGGGGCGCCACGCACGAGGCCAAGACGCTGGAGCACCTCGACGTCTCGCTGGAGGTCGTCGAGCCGATCATGGGTGTGCGATTCTGGGACCCTTCGGTGAGCATCGAGCCCGAGGACGTCACGTTGCGCTTCGAGCAGGGTCTGCCCGTCGCGGTCAACGGCCGGGAGTTCAGCGACCCGGTCGCGCTGGTGCAGGAGGTCAACGCGATCGGTGGTCGGCACGGGCTCGGCATGTCCGACCAGATCGAGAACCGCATCATCGAGGCCAAGTCGCGCGGCATCTACGAGGCGCCGGGGCTGGCGCTGCTGTGGATCGCCTACGAGCGCCTGGTCAACGCGATCCACAACGAGGACACCCTGGAGAACTACCACGCCCAGGGTCGTCGCCTCGGTCGGCTGCTCTACGAGGGCCGGTGGCTCGACCCGCAGGCCCTGATGATCCGGGAGTCGATCATGCGGTGGATCGCCTCGCTGGTCACCGGGGAGGTCACGCTGCGGCTGCGGCGCGGGGAGGACTACAGCATCCTGCACACCGACGGGCCGGCGTTCTCCTACCACCCGGACAAGCTCTCGATGGAGCGCACCGACAACGCGATCTTCGGTCCCGAGGACCGCATCGGTCAGCTGACGATGCGCAACCTCGACATCGCCGACTCCCGCACCAAGCTGGAGCACTACGCCGCCCAGCCCGAAGACCAGGGTCACGTGCTGGTCGAGCACGGCACCCTGTTCGGCGAGCTGCCCGCCGGCGGCGCCGACCGCATCGCCGCCAACCCCGGTGCCGAGGAGGAGTCCGACGAGTCCGCGCTCGACCACGCCGCGCTCGAGTCCGGCGCCGACTGACCTGCAGAACCAGACACGAGGAGACACCCATGGAGACCAGCAGCGGCAAGCTGTGGGGCGGCCGGTTCGCCGGCGGTCCCAGCCCCGAGCTGGAGGCACTGTCCCGCTCGACCCACTTCGACTGGCGTCTGGCGCCCTACGACCTGGCCGGCTCGCGCGCCCACGCCCGCGTCCTGGCCCGCGCCGGTCTGCTCTCGGATGACGACCTCGAGGCGATGCTCGAGGGCATCGCGGAGCTGGAGCGGCGGGTGGCGAGGGGGGAGTTCGTCCCCGCGCCCAGTGACGAGGACGTGCACGGAGCGCTCGAGCGGGGTCTGGTGGAGATCCTCGGGCCCGAGCTGGGCGGGCGGCTCCGCGCCGGGCGCAGCCGCAACGACCAGGTCGCCACGCTGTTCCGGCTCTACCTGCGCGAGCACGCCCGGGTGGTCGGACGCCTGGTGCTGGACCTGGTGGAGGCCCTGGCCGGGCAGGCGGAGCGCCACCTGGGGGCGATCCTCCCCGGACGCACCCACCTGCAGACCGCGCAGCCGGTGCTGCTCTCCCACCACCTGCTCGCGCACGCCTGGCCGCTGGTCCGTGACGTAGCGCGGCTGCGTGAGTGGGACGCGAGGGTGGCCCTCGACTCTCCGTACGGCGGGGGAGCCCTCGCCGGCTCGAGCCTGGGGCTCGATCCGCTGGCCGTCGCGGCCGACCTGGGCTTCGAGTCCTCCAGCCCCAACTCGATCGACGGCACCGCCTCCCGGGACTTCGTGGCCGAGCTGGCATTCGTGCTGGCGATGATCGGGGTCGACCTGTCCCGCCAGGCCGAGGAGGTGATCCTGTGGGCCACCAAGGAGTTCGGGTTCGCGATCCTCGACGACGGCTACTCGACGGGATCGAGCATCATGCCGCAGAAGAAGAATCCCGACATCGCCGAGCTCACCCGGGGCAAGTCGGGCCGCCTGATCGGCAACCTGACCGGGTTGATGGCCACGCTCAAGGCGCTTCCGCTGGCCTACAACCGCGATCTCCAGGAGGACAAGGAGCCGGTCTTCGACTCCCTCGACAGCCTCGAGGTGCTGCTCCCCGCGGTCACGGGGCAGGTCGCGACGCTTCGCTTCGACACCGAGCGGATGGCACAGCTCGCTCCGCAGGGCTTCTCCCTCGCCACCGACGTCGCGGAGTGGCTGGTGCGCGAGGGCGTGCCGTTCCGCGTCGCGCACGAGGTGGCCGGAGCCTGCGTGAGGCTGGCCGAGGAGCGGGGCTGCGAGCTGGCCGACCTCGGTGACGACGACTTCGCCGCGATCGACGAGCGGCTGACACCGGCCGTCCGCGAGGTGCTGACGGCGGAGGGCTCGGTGGCGTCGCGGGACGCCCGCGGGGGCACGGCGCCGGATCGGGTGCGCGAGCAGCTGGAGGAGCTGCGCCTCGCGGCCGCCGGTCTGAGTGACTGGCTGGCATGAGCAGCCTGCCGGGCCTGCCACGCGGACCCGTGCCCGAGGTCGCTCGAGCGCTCCTGGGGTGGACCATCAGCCACCGCACGGCGTCGGGGACGGTGAGCGTGCGCCTCTCCGAGGTCGAGGCCTACGGCGGCCTCGACGATGCCGCCTCCCATGCGCACCGCGGCCCCACGCCACGCAACCAGGTGATGTTCGGGCCGCCGGGCCGGCTCTACGTCTACCTGTCCTACGGCGTGCACTGGTGCTGCAACGTGGTCACCGGGCCGGAGGGCGAGGCGTCCGCGGTCCTGCTGCGTGCCGGTGAGGTGACCGAGGGGGTCGAGCTCGCCCGGGCCCGACGGGGCCCACGCACGCCCGTTGCGGGTCTGGCTCGCGGCCCGGGATGTGTCGGTCAGGCGCTGGGCATCAGCGGTGAGCAGACCGGCGCCGACCTCGTCGGCGACGGGCAGCTGACCCTGCGTCGCGGCGCAGGACTCGACGGTGACCTGGTCCGGTCGGGGCCCAGGGTCGGGGTCCGCCTGGAGCACGAGCGACCCTGGCGGTTCTGGGTGGACGGTGACCCGAGCGTCAGCCGCTACCAGCGCAGCCCACGAGCCCGTTGAGTCAGCGACCCATCCAGGCGACCGTGCGCCGGGCGATCTCCGCGCCCTGGTCCTCCTGGACGAAGTGTCCACCCGGGAGGCGGTCGTGCGGCTGGCCCACGGCCCCCGGCACGTGCTGCTGCAGCGGTCTGTCGGCCTTGCCGAGGATCGGGTCACCGGAGCCGAACAGGGTGAGGAACGGCTTGTCCCAGTGGCCCAGCGCCTCCCACGCTGCTCGGTTGGCCGGCACGGCCGGGTCGTCGGGAGAGGTCGGGACCAGGGCCGGGAACATCCGCGCCCCGGCCTGGTAGGACGCGTCGGGGTACGGCGCGTCGTAGGCCGTGCGTTCGGCGGCAGAGAGCTTTCGCTGGGTGCCGACGGCGACGATCCGTCCGGTGGGGAAGACCGGGCTGCGCAGGGCGAAGGCCTTCCAGAGCTTGAACGCCGGCGGCATCGTGCGGTCCGCGGTCGGGAGGAAGCCGTTGGCGACCACGATCCGGCCGAAGCGGTCCTGGTGCTCGGCGGCCAGGCGGAGTCCGATCAGCGACCCCCAGTCCTGGCAGATCAGGGTGATGTCACGCAGGTCCAGTGCCACGATCCACTCGGCCACCCAGTCGACGTGCGACTGGTAGCTGTACGCCGACCGGTCGGTGGGCTTGTCGGAGCGGCCGAAGCCGATCAGGTCGGGGGCGAGCGCGCGGAGCCCGGCGTCGGCGAAGACCGGCACCATGAACCGGTAGAGGTAGGACCAGGACGGCTCCCCGTGCAGCATCAGCACGGGCGGCGCCTCTGAGCGCCCCTCGTCGACGTAGTGCATCCGCAGTCCGTCGCCGAGGGTGTGGTAGCGCGGGCTGAACGGGTAGTCCGGCAGGTCGTCGAACCTGTTGTCGGGCGTGCGGAGGACCGCGTCTCGGTCCTTCGCCCGTCTGCGCAGCGGGCTCATGTCGGCTCACTCCATTCACGGGTCGGGCAGGGTTCGAGGCTACTCACCGCGGTTTGGAATGATGACGCGGTGACCCACACGACCTCCGACCCCACGCTCGCCCGCGACATCGACGCCTGCTGCCGGCTCAGCGGGGAGTTCACGCTCCGCTCCGGGCAGGTCGCCTCGGAGTACTTCGACAAGTACCTCTTCGAGGCCCGGCCCGAGCTGCTGTCGCGGGTGGTCGACCGGATGGTCGACCTGGTGCCCGAGGGAGCCGAGCTGCTGGGTGGTCTCGAGCTCGGCGGGGTGCCGATCGCGACCGTCCTCAGCTCGAGGACGGGTCTGCCGTCGCTGTTCGTCCGCAAGCAGGCGAAGGAGTACGGCACCTGCAAGCTGGCCGAGGGCCCCGACTTCGCCGGGCGTCGCGTCGTACTGGTGGAGGACGTGATCACCACCGGCGGTGCGGTGCGCGACGCGGTGCGCGTGCTCCGTGCCGACGGCGCGGTCGTCGAGACCGTGGTCTGCGCGATCGACCGGAGCCCGGCCGACGCGGATCCGCTGGCCGATGTCGGGCTCGAGGTACGCCCGGTGCTCACCAAGGCCGAGCTCGACGCGGCGCGAGAGGGGGCGGTCCAGTGACCACCGACCTGGTTGACGACCTGCAGTGGCGCGGGCTGCTGGCCCACCACACCGACCTCGAGGGGCTGCGGGAGGCGCTCGCCGGTGGCCCGGTGCGGTTCTACGTGGGGTTCGACCCGACGGCTCCCAGCCTGCACCTCGGCAACCTGGTGCAGATCGTCACCGCGATGCGTCTGCAGCGGGCCGGCCACGTGCCCTTCGCCCTCGTCGGAGGGGCGACGGGCATGATCGGTGACCCGCGCGACTCCGGTGAGCGCACGTTGAACTCCGCCGAGGTCGTGGGCGACTGGGTGCAGCGCGTGCAGCGCCAGATCGAGCCCTTCCTCGCCTTCGAGGGTGACAACGCGGCCACCATGGTGAACAACCTCGACTGGACCTCCGGGATGTCGACCATCGACTTCCTGCGCGACATCGGGAAGCACTTCCCGGTGAACCGGATGCTTGCCCGGGACGTGGTGCGGACCCGGCTGGAGTCCGGCATCAGCTACACCGAGTTCAGCTACGTGCTGCTCCAGTCGATGGATTACCTGGAGTTGTACAAGAAACACGAAGTCACCCTGCAATTTGGTGGCAGTGACCAGTGGGGCAACCTGACCGGCGGGGTCGAGCTGATCCGCAGGGCCGTCGGTGGGCATGCCCACGCCTTCGCCACGCCGCTCGTCACGAAGGCCGACGGCACCAAGTACGGCAAGACCGAGGGCGGGGCGCTCTGGCTCGACCCTCAGATGCTCTCGCCGTACGCGTTCTACCAGTTCTGGCTCAACGTCGAGGACGTCAAGGTGGGCGAGCTGCTCCGCATCTTCACCTTCCTCACCCGCGACGAGATCGAGGAGCTGGAGTACCAGACCGAGGAGAAGCCCTTCCTGCGCGCCGGGCAGAAGCGCTTGGCGCAGGAGGTCACGACCCTCGTGCACGGGGCCGAGGAGACCGCTCGAGTCATGGCCGCCGCCGCAGCTCTCTTCGGTGGTGGCGACCTCACCGGTCTGCATCCGGAGACCCTCACGGCTGCCCTGCTCGAGGCAGGGGGCACCGAGCTGGAGAGGGACGGCGAGGAGCTGCCGACCATCACCGACCTTCTCATCACCTCTGGTCTCAGTGACAGCAAAGGCGCGGCTCGGCGCACCGTGAACGAGGGGGGTGCCTACCTCAACAACGAGCGGGTGAGCGACCCGGAGGGCCGCCCCGGCGAGGCCGACCTGCTGCCGGGCGGCTGGCTGCTGCTGCGGCGGGGCAAGAAGAGCTTCGCGGGAGTCCGGGTCCGGTGATCGCAGGCAGGCGACGCCGCCACGACGAGCGGAGCGAGGCGACCTACGCCGAGCAGGTCGCCGAGCTGGCCCGCGGCGTCCTCGACCCAGCGGTCTTCAGCTATGTCGCGCAGGGGGCGGGGGTGGGCGCGACCACGGGGGAGGCGGTCGACGCCTGGCGCCGGGTCCGGCTCCGACCGCGCATCCTGCAGGACGTCACCTCCATCGACCTCGGTGCGTCCTTGCTGGGCGCCGAGGCCGCCGTGCCCCTCGGGATCGCTCCGACGACGCTCCAGCGCGCAGCGCACCCGGACGGCGAGGTGGAGATGGCCCGAGCGGCCGCCGACCTCCAGGTGCCGATGGTGGTGAGCAGCAACGCGGGCTCGACGTTCGCCGACGTCGCGGCGACCGGGGTGACCTGGTGGCTCCAGATGTACGTCACCGCCGACAGGTCGGTGACCGAGCCCGTGGTGGCCGCGGCCGTGCAGGCCGGGGCGAGCGCGCTCGTGCTGACCGCGGACACCCCCGTGGTGGCGCGCAAGCGGTTGAGCTCGCCGAGCGTCTGGGACGTGGTCGACCCCGCGTGGCTGCGGGTGAACTTTCCCGGGGGCGACAGCGAGGCGGCGATGGACAAGGCGGGCGACCTCGGGCCGCAGGACATCGCCTGGCTCAGCGAGCGGTTCGGGCTGCCGGTCGTGGTCAAGGGCGTCCTGCGGGGAGACGACGCTCGGCGCTGCGTGGACGCAGGCGCGAGCGCGGTCTGGGTCTCCAACCACGGGGGACGTCAGCTCGACCGTGCGGTGAGCACGTGTGCGGCGCTGCCCGAGGTGCGAGCGGCTGTGGACCAGGCCGTCGCCGAGCGTGAGGCGGCGGCGCAGGTGTCCACCCCGGGGAGCGGGCCGGTCCAGGTCTTCGTCGACGGGGGTCTGCGCACCGGTCTCGACGTGCTCGTGGCCCTGGCCTGTGGTGCCGACGCGGCCTTCCTCGGGCGCCCGCCGCTGTTCGCCCTGGCTCACCAGGGCGCCGACGGCGTCCGTCGACTGTGGGAGGAGCTGGCCTCCGAGCTGGAGGAGGCGCTGCTCCTCGCCGGCCTCAGCACCGTCGGCCCACCACCGCGCGACCTGGTGTGGCCGGGCCCCGACGGGGCCGTTCCGAGCGGCTCCTGACGCCGCGATGACCCCCGCTCCGGAGTCCGGCGGGCGTTGTGACGGGGGCCACTCGACCCCGATTTGACGCTGTCCCGAGGCCGGTCGTAATGTTCCTGTTCGTCGCCAGGGAGCGGCGGGACGCAAGGCCGAGAGGCCGGGCGGCCGGCCCCGGGCGAACCCCCTTCACAACTGCCACCCCGGGCAGTGCTTGCACGAGTCCGGGCCGACAGCTGTGCCGGGGGACTGGGAGGCCAACCCCGGTTTGACCGGGCGGGGGCCAACCGGTAAGTTTGACCAGGTTGCCCCGACGCCCTGGCCGAAAGGCCGGAGTTCGGTGCGCGCTTGATCCTTGAGAACTCAACAGTGTGCCAAAAGTCGACGAATTAATTTGTAACGCCCCGTCGGCAGGGTGAGGAACGCGGTGCCCCCGCAGCACTCACATCCAACCTGTCGACGGTTCCTTTGGTAAGAAACCGGTCCCTGATTCCGGGGACCACTCTTGCCGGGATACTCCGAAGCCAGGCGGTCGCTCTCGTAGCGGTCGTCAGAAGGTTTTCAACGGAGAGTTTGATCCTGGCTCAGGACGAACGCTGGCGGCGTGCTTAACACATGCAAGTCGAGCGGTAAGGCCCCTTCGGGGGTACACGAGCGGCGAACGGGTGAGTAACACGTGAGCAACCTACCCATCACATCGGGATAACCCCCGGAAACGGGAGCTAATACCGAATACGACCACCTCAGACATCTGACGGTGGTGGAAAGCTCCGGCGGTGGTGGATGGGCTCGCGGCCTATCAGCTTGTTGGTGGGGTAACGGCCTACCAAGGCTTCGACGGGTAGCCGGCCTGAGAGGGTGACCGGCCACACTGGGACTGAGACACGGCCCAGACTCCTACGGGAGGCAGCAGTGGGGAATATTGGACAATGGGCGAAAGCCTGATCCAGCAACGCCGCGTGAGGGATGACGGCCTTCGGGTTGTAAACCTCTTTCAGCAGGGACGAAGCGAAAGTGACGGTACCTGCAGAAGAAGCACCGGCCAACTACGTGCCAGCAGCCGCGGTAATACGTAGGGTGCAAGCGTTGTCCGGAATTATTGGGCGTAAAGGGCTCGTAGGCGGTCTGTCGCGTCGGGAGTGAAAACTCAGGGCTTAACCCTGAGCCTGCTTCCGATACGGGCAGACTAGAGGTATGCAGGGGAGAACGGAATTCCTGGTGTAGCGGTGAAATGCGCAGATATCAGGAGGAACACCGGTGGCGAAGGCGGTTCTCTGGGCATTACCTGACGCTGAGGAGCGAAAGTGTGGGGAGCGAACAGGATTAGATACCCTGGTAGTCCACACCGTAAACGTTGGGCGCTAGGTGTGGGACTCATTCCACGAGTTCCGTGCCGCAGCTAACGCATTAAGCGCCCCGCCTGGGGAGTACGGCCGCAAGGCTAAAACTCAAAGGAATTGACGGGGGCCCGCACAAGCGGCGGAGCATGCGGATTAATTCGATGCAACGCGAAGAACCTTACCTGGGTTTGACATATACGAGAACCCTGTAGAGATATAGGGCTCTTTGGACACTCGTATACAGGTGGTGCATGGCTGTCGTCAGCTCGTGTCGTGAGATGTTGGGTTAAGTCCCGCAACGAGCGCAACCCTCGTCTTATGTTGCCAGCACGTTATGGTGGGGACTCATAAGAGACTGCCGGGGTCAACTCGGAGGAAGGTGGGGATGACGTCAAGTCATCATGCCCCTTATGTCCAGGGCTTCACGCATGCTACAATGGCCGGTACAAAGGGCAGCGATATCGTAAGATGGAGCGAATCCCAAAAAGCCGGTCTCAGTTCGGATTGGGGTCTGCAACTCGACCCCATGAAGTCGGAGTCGCTAGTAATCGCAGATCAGCAACGCTGCGGTGAATACGTTCCCGGGCCTTGTACACACCGCCCGTCACGTCACGAAAGTCGGCAACACCCGAAGCCGGTGGCCCAACCCTTGTGGAGGGAGCCGTCGAAGGTGGGGCTGGCGATTGGGACGAAGTCGTAACAAGGTAGCCGTACCGGAAGGTGCGGCTGGATCACCTCCTTTCTAAGGAGCATTCTCGAGGCGAGAGCCTCGCAGAGTCAGAGTCGGCATCGCAGGCGAATGTTCTGCGGCCGACTCATGCTCACTAGTGGAACGTCGACTATTTGGCCCGTGCTTCTCGCTGACGTCAGTACAACCGGTTCGCCGGAGTGGAACCTCGTCGGTACCGGAGCAATGGGTCAGGCACACTGTTGGGTCCTGAGGGATCAGGTGAGATTCCTCGGACCGAGTCGCTTGCTGCAAGGCAAGCCTCGGGCCCGCCCGTATCTTGAGAACTACACAGTGGACGCGAGCATCTTTGTAGCAATTTGACAAGCTACTAAGGGCGCATGGTGGATGCCTTGGCATCAAGAGCCGATGAAGGACGTAGGAGCCTGCGATAAGCCTCGGGGAGTTGGCAACCAAGCTGAGATCCGAGGATTTCCGAATGGGGAAACCCAGCTGGAGTCATGTCCAGTTACCTCTGTCTGAACACATAGGGCAGCAGGAGGGAACGTGGGGAAGTGAAACATCTCAGTACCCACAGGAAGAGAAAACAACAGTGATTCCGAGAGTAGTGGCGAGCGAAATCGGAAGAGGCCAAACCTCGCACGTGTGATAGCCGGCAGGCGTTGCGTGAGAGGGGTTGTGGGGCCGCCACGTCGGATCTGCCGATCCGACACAGAGTAAGAAACCATCGTTGAAGTAGAAGGGACTGGAAAGTCCCGGCACAGAGGGTGATACCCCCGTAAACGTAAGACGATGGCTCTGAGGCGTCACCCCAAGTAACACGGAACCCCTGAAATTCCGTGTGAATCTGGCGGGACCACCCGTTAAGCCTAAATACTCCTTGATGACCGATAGCGGACAAGTACCGTGAGGGAAAGGTGAAAAGTACCCCTGGCGGGGAGTGAAATAGTACCTGAAACCATGCGCCTACAATCCGTCGGAGCCTGAACTTTGTTCGGGTGACGGCGTGCCTTTTGAAGAATGAGCCTGCGAGTTTGCGTTGTGTGGCGAGGTTAACCCGTGTGGGGAAGCCGTAGCGAAAGCGAGTCCTAAGAGGGCGAATGAGTCGCACGACCAAGACCCGAAGCGAAGTGATCTATCCATGGGCAGGTTGAAGCGCGGGTAAGACCGCGTGGAGGACCGAACCCACCAGGGTTGAAAACCTGGGGGATGACCTGTGGATAGGGGTGAAAGGCCAATCAAACTTCGTGATAGCTGGTTCTCCCCGAAATGCATTTAGGTGCAGCGTCGCGTGTTTCTTACCGGAGGTAGAGCACTGGATGGCTAATGGGCCCGACAAGGTTACTGACGTCAACCAAACTCCGAATGCCGGTAAGTGAGAACGCGGCAGTGAGACTGTGGGGGATAAGCTCCATAGTCGAGAGGGAAACAGCCCAGACCATCAGCTAAGGTCCCCAAGCGATGACTAAGTGGAAAAGGATGTGAAGTCGCAGAGACAACCAGGAGGTTGGCTTAGAAGCAGCCACCCTTGAAAGAGTGCGTAATAGCTCACTGGTCAAGTGATTTCGCGCCGACAATTTAGCGGGGCTCAAGTCATCCACCGAAGCTATGGCATTCGCGCATATATCTCGGCCCTTTGGGTCCAGGAGCGCGGATGGGTAGGGGAGCGTCGTGCAGCGAGAGAAGCGGCGGAGTGATCCAGTCGTGGACGCTGCACGAGTGAGAATGCAGGCATGAGTAGCGAAAGAAGAGCGAGAAACTCTTCCGCCGAATGATCAAGGGTTCCAGGGTCAAGCTAATCTGCCCTGGGTAAGTCGGGACCTAAGGCGAGGCCGACAGGCGTAGTCGATGGACATCGGGTTGATATTCCCGTACCGGCAAAACAGCGACCCTGACGAACCTGATGATGCTAAGTGCCCGAAACCTGACGTACTCCTTCGGGAGACAGATGGTGGAGCGCACGACCCGAATCAGTAGTAGTCAAGCGATGGGGTGACGCAGCAAGGTAGCCCAACCGTGGCGATGGTTGTCCGCGGGTAGGTGTGTAGGGCGAGACGTAGGCAAATCCGCGTCTCATCAAGCCTGAGACACTATGCCGACCCATATGGGATAGTGGGTAATCCTATACTGCCGAGAAAAACCTCTAGCGAGCTGTCAGCCGCCCGTACCCCAAACCGACTCAGGTGATCAGGTAGAGAATACCAAGGCGATCGAGTGAACCATGGTTAAGGAACTCGGCAAAATGCCCCCGTAACTTCGGGAGAAGGGGGGCCGGATCCGTCAGCAGGCTTGCCCTGCGAAGCGGTGATGGCCGCAGAGACCAGGCCCAAGCGACTGTTTACTAAAAACACAGGTCCGTGCTAAGTCGCAAGACGATGTATACGGACTGACTCCTGCCCGGTGCTGGAAGGTTAAGGGGACGTGTTAGCCAACTTGTTTGGCGAAGCGCAGAACTTAAGCCCCAGTAAACGGCGGTGGTAACTATAACCATCCTAAGGTAGCGAAATTCCTTGTCGGGTAAGTTCCGACCTGCACGAATGGAGTAACGACTTGGGCGCTGTCTCAACCATGGACTCGGCGAAATTGCACTACGAGTAAAGATGCTCGTTACGCGCGGCAGGACGGAAAGACCCCGGGACCTTTACTACAGCTTGGTATTGGTGTTTGGTTCGGCTTGTGTAGGATAGGTGGGAGACTGTGAAGCTCAGACGCCAGTTTGAGTGGAGTCAACGTTGAAATACCACTCTGGTCGTACTAGATGTCTAACCTAGGTCCGTAATCCGGATCAGGGACAGTGCCTGGTGGGTAGTTTAACTGGGGCGGTTGCCTCCTAAAATGTAACGGAGGCGCTCAAAGGTTCCCTCAGCCTGGTTGGCAATCAGGTTTCGAGTGTAAGTGCACAAGGGAGCTTGACTGTGAGAGTGACAACTCAAGCAGGGACGAAAGTCGGAACTAGTGATCCGGCACCGGCATGTGGAAGCGGTGTCGCTCAACGGATAAAAGGTACCCCGGGGATAACAGGCTGATCTTCCCCAAGAGTCCATATCGACGGGATGGTTTGGCACCTCGATGTCGGCTCGTCGCATCCTGGGGCTGGAGTAGGTCCCAAGGGTTGGGCTGTTCGCCCATTAAAGCGGCACGCGAGCTGGGTTTAGAACGTCGTGAGACAGTTCGGTCCCTATCCGCCGCGCGCGCAGGAAACTTGAGAAAGGCTGTCCCTAGTACGAGAGGACCGGGATGGACGAACCTCTGGTGTGCCAGTTGTTCTGCCAAGAGCACGGCTGGTTAGCTACGTTCGGAAGTGATAACCGCTGAAAGCATCTAAGCGGGAAGCACGTTTCAAGATGAGGTTTCCCACCGGGTAACCGGGTAAGGCCCCCAGTAGACGACTGGGTTGATAGGCCGGAGGTCGAAGGTAGTAATACACGGAGCCGACCGGTACTAATAGGCCGAGGGCTTGTCTTGCTCAAAGATGTTACGCGTCCACTGTGTGGTTCCCGAGTTACGGTCGGGAGCCAGTAATGGCAGATCTAACTCAACAGAGTTTCGGCGGCCATAGCGAAAGGGAAACACCCGGCTCCATTCCGAACCCGGAAGTTAAGCCTTTCAGCGCCGATGGTACTGCAACCGGGAGGTTGTGGGAGAGTAGGACGTCGCCGGACATACTTCACGTGTTGGCCACCTTCGGTTTCGGAGGTGGCCTTCACGCTTTTTCGAGAACTAGGCATGCGTCACAGGAGTGAGTCGATGTCGCACCCATCAGGGCCCCGCAAAGGCCGACCCGGTCGAGACGGACAGCAGGGCTCCTCGTCCTCGCCACGTCGATCCGGCCAGGGGGGACGCGAGGAGTCGGGCCGCCGCGCTGATCGAGGTCGCCCGGACCGAGAGGGGCAGCCCCGACGCCGCGACGACCGGCGTAGCAGTGGTAGCGGTGGTGGCGGGGGGGATCGCCGCGACGGCCGGCGCGACGAGCGTCGGGGTCGTCGCGAGGACAGCTCCACCGAGCGCTCGGTCGAGCAGGCCCGCTACGACGGGCCCCCGATCCCCGACGAGGTCACCGGCAAGGAGCTCGACCGCTCGGTGCTCGACCAGCTGCGCGGCCTGCCGGAGAAGCTGGCGGCGCGGATCGCGCGCCACCTCGCCGCGGCTGGCCTCGTGATCGACGAGGACCCCGAGACCGCCTACCAGCACACGCTCGCCGCCCGAGCTCGTGCCGCGCGCATCGCGGTGGTGCGGGAGGCCTGTGGCGAGGCGGCCTATGCGGCCGGGCACTTCGCCGAGGCGCTCTCGGAGCTGCGTGCCGCGAAACGGATGAACGGGTCCTCGGCCTTCCTGCCGGTCATGGCGGACTGCGAGCGCGCACTCGGTCGACCCGAGCGCGCCCTGGCCCTGGCCAAGAGCCCGGCGGTGGAGTCGCTGCCCTACGACATGCAGGTCGAGATGACCATCGTGCAGGCCGGTGCCCGTCACGAGCTCGGTGAGACCCAGGGCGCCCTGCGCACGCTGGAGAGCGCAAACCTGCAGTCCGCGAGCCGGGAGCCGTGGGTGGTCAGGCTGCGCTACGCCTACGCCGACCTGCTCGAGAAGGCAGGACGGCCGCAGGACGCGCTGGAGTGGTTCCACCGCACCGCGGCGATCGACTCGGCGGAGGCCACCGACGCCGTGCAGCGCGTCACCACGTTGGAGTCGGGGCCGGGGAGCTGAGCCCACGTGGCGCCGGATTTCGTGGGTGGGGGGCCGCGCACCCCGGCGGTGCGCAACGCCTGACCTCCGACGCTGGATCCTCGGTGAGAGGCCGCAGGCTCTGGTCACGACCGACCAGACGAGGTGGCAGATGAGCACACAGGACATCACCCGAGGCGCCGAGGCCGACGACCGCACCGTTCCCACCAATCAGGTGCTGGTGCGAGGCCGGGTGTCCTCCGGACCGCAGCAGCGCGAGCTCCCCAGCGGCAGCGTCGTGGTGGGGGTGCGCCTCTCGATCGAGCGGAGCCCGACCCCGATGACCAAGGGGTCTCGCCAGCAGGTCGACTGGGTCGACTGCTCGGCGTGGGGTGCCCTCCAGCGCCGTGCCGTCGGCACCTGGCGCGAGGGCGACCTCGTCGAGGTGACCGGAGCGCTGCGGCGCCGGACCAGTCGGGGCCCACGAGGGCTGATCACCCGGCTCGAGGTGGAGGTGCTGCGCGCGCGGATGGTCAAGCGGGCCGCCTCCCCTGGATAGGGTCGGTGACCGTGGCTGCACTGGTGGCGGAGTACGACCTGGTGATGCTCGACCTGGACGGCGTGGTGTACGTCGGGCCGGAGCCGGTGCCGCACGCGGCCGAGGTGCTCAGCGCGTTGCACGACCAGGGCGTCCACTGTGCCTTCGTCACCAACAACGCCTCCCGTCCGCCGGCCGCGGTCGCCCATCACCTGGGCGAGCTCGGGGTGCCTGCGTCTGCCGCGGACGTCGTGACCTCCTCCCAGGCCGCAGCGCACCTGTTGCTGGACCGTCACGGCGCCGGTGCCGTGGTCTACGTCATCGGTGGCGAAGGGCTCCAGCTCGCCCTCGCGGAGCGAGGGCTCCACGCCACGCGTGACCCCGACGACCAGCCCGTGGCCGTGGTCTCGGGATACCACCCCGACGTGCGGTGGGGCACGGTCGTCCAGGGCGCGATCCTGGTGCGGGAGGGCCTGCCCTGGGTCGCGACCAACACGGACATGACGGTGCCGACACCGCGTGGTCCGGGGCCGGGCAACGGGGTGCTGGTCGAGGCGGTGGCGAGGTTCGCGCAGGTCGGACCCACAGTGGCTGGAAAGCCCGAGCCGCCGCTGCTGCGCGAGACGGTGGAACGCTGCGGCGGGGAACGCCCCGTGATGGTCGGCGACCGGATCGACACCGACATCGTGGGCGCGCACCGGATCGGCTGCGACAGCCTGCTGGTGATGACCGGTGTGACCGGGCTCGCCGAGCTGGTCGCCACCGGCCCGCAGGACCGGCCGACTCACCTGGGCGCGGACCTGCGCGCCCTGACCGGGCCGGCCGCCGCGCTCGAGCACCGCTCGGACGCGACGGGGTGCGGTGGCTGGGTCGCCGGGGTCCAGGAGGGGCGTCTGGTCGTCCGGGGTGAGGGGACGACCACCGACTGGTGGCGCGCGGTCGCGGCCGCGGCGTGGGCTCACCTGGACCAGCACGGTCATCCGGTCGACCACCGCGACCTCCACCCACCCGGTTGACGCGCCGAGGCCGCCTCACCGCCCGGTTGCACCGACTCCGGGGGGTATGGTGCCGTGAAGCATCTCGCCCCTCTCTCCATTTCGGGAGTCAGCATGGAGCACGACACGGCCCCTGACCTGGGCCGAGACCTGGGTCCCGATCTGCGCCCAGCACTGCCGCAGACCTCCGACCCGCGCGTCACCGATGCCCTTGCCGACCTGTCCCAGCTGGAGGACACCGAGATCGACCAGCACGTGGCCGTCTTCGAGATGACCCACGCCAAGCTCCGCGGCCTGCTCACCGAGCAGGGTCACCTGGCCTGAGACCCGGTCCCCGGGGGTGCCACGCCGACTTCGGCTCGACGCCGAGCTGGTCCGACGCGGACTCGCACGCTCCCGCGACCACGCCGCGACCCTGATCCTCGATGGGCGCGTGCAGGTGGCCGGAGTGCGCGCCACCAAGCCCGCCACCGCCGTCGGCACCGATGTCGCCCTGGTGGTCCGGGAGGCTGAGCACGGCCCGGACTACGTCTCCCGCGGGGCCCACAAGCTCGTGGGCGCCCTGGATGCCTTCACCCCGGAGGGTCTGGTCGTCGAGGGTCGCCGGTGCCTGGATGCCGGGGCATCGACCGGGGGGTTCACCGACGTGCTGCTGCGACGAGGGGCCGCCCAGGTGGTGGCCGTCGACGTCGGCTACGGGCAGCTGGCGTGGTCGCTGCGGCAGGACCCGCGGGTGCAGGTGCTCGACCGGACCAACGTGCGCGAGCTCGACCCGGAGCTGGTGGGGGACCCGGTCGACCTCGTCGTGGGCGACCTCTCCTTCATCTCGCTGCGTCTGGTGCTCCCCGCCCTGATCGCCGTCGCGGCGCCCTCGGCCGACCTGGTGCCGATGGTCAAGCCGCAGTTCGAGGTGGGCAAGGACCGGGTCGGCAAGGGCGGGGTGGTGCGAGAACCCGCGCTGCGCACCGAGGCGGTGCTCGGCGTCGCCCACGCGGCAGCCGAGCAGGGTTGGGGGGCCAGAGCGGTGACGACGAGCCCGCTGCCGGGGCCCAGCGGCAACGTGGAGTTCTTCCTGTGGCTGCGGCGGGGCCCGGCCCGCATCGACGACGCCGCCATCGACGCGGTGGTCACCGCCGCGAGCCCGACGCGGTGAGAGAGTGGGGAGCGTGTCCACCAACCCAGCCGTGAGCCGACGTCGGGTGCTGGTCGTGGTGAACCCCCGGCGTCCGGGCGTGGCGGCGCTTGCCGCCGACGTGATCCGCCGGTTCCGCGAGCGTGGCATCGACTCCCGAGTGCTCGCGGAGGACGCCGGTGCGCTGGACACGCACGACCTGGCGGTGGAGGTCGTCGAGCGCGAGGCCGCGGCCGACTGCGAGCTGGTCGTGGTCTTCGGCGGAGACGGCACGATCCTGCGTGCCGCCGAGCACGCGCGCGAGTCGGGTACTCCGCTCCTGGGCATCAACGTGGGCCACGTCGGGTTCTTGGCCGAGACCGACCCCGCTGGACTGGACCACACCATCGAGGCCGTCGTGCATCGCCGGTACCACGCGGAGGAGCGGCTCACCCTGGACGTGGTCGTCCGGAGCCTGGACGCCGAGGGCGCGGAACACGTGGTTGCGACCTGGGCCCTGAACGAGGCCAGCGTGGAGAAGGCCTCCCGCGAGCGGATGCTCGAGCTCGAGGTGGAGATCGACGGACGGCCGCTCTCGCGGTGGGGGTGCGACGGGGTCGTGTGCGCCACGCCCACCGGCTCCACCGCCTACAACTTCAGCGCCGGCGGGCCGGTGGTGTGGCCCGAGGTCGACGCCTTGCTGGTCGTGCCGTTGTCGGCGCACGCGCTGTTCGCGCGGCCGATGGTGGTGGCACCGACCTCTGTGATCGAGATCGCCGTGCTCGACAACACCGACGCGCACGGCGTGCTGTGGTGTGACGGGCGGCGCACGGTCGATCTCTCGCCCGGTGCGCGCATCGAGGTGCGCCGCGGTCACATCCCGATCCACCTGGCGCGGCTCAACGACGCACCGTTCACCGACCGGCTGGTCGCCAAGTTCGACCTCCCGGTCTCGGGCTGGCGGGGTGCGGCCGAGCGACGACAGGGCCTGTGATGCTGGTCGAGCTGCGCATCGCCGACCTCGGGATCATCGAGGAGTCCCGCCTCGAGCTGGGTTCAGGCTTCACCGCGATCACGGGGGAGACCGGCGCGGGCAAGACGATGGTGGTCTCGGCGCTGGGTCTGCTGCTGGGTGGCCGAGCCGACTCGGGGGCGGTCCGCAGCGGCGCCCGGCAGGCCCGGGTCGAAGGCCTCTGGGACCTGCGCGGAGCCGACGAGGTCGTCTCCGGCGTGCTCAGCGCCGGCGGGCAGACCGATGACGGCGACCTGGTCCTCGCCCGGCAGGTCTCGGCCGAAGGCCGCTCCCGGGCCTTCGCGGGGGGTGCGGGAGTCCCGGCCGGCACCCTGGCCGACCTCGCCGACCTCCTGGTCGCGGTGCACGGTCAGTCCGACCAGCACCGGCTGCTGGCGTCCGCGGCGCAGCGCTCGGCCCTGGACCGGTTCGCCGGGGAGCAGGTCCTGGCGCTCGCGGAGTCGTTCAGCCGCTCCCACGCCCGGCTCCGGGCGGTGGAGCGCGAGCTGGACGAGGTCGTGGCCGGGGGGCGAGAGCGAGCGCGTGAGGCGGACCTGCTGCGCTTCGGTCTGGAGGAGATCGAGCGGATCGCGCCGCTGCCCGGTGAGGACGTCGAGCTGGCGGCCGAGGAGACCCGGCTGGGCTTCGCCGACTCGCTGCGCTCGGCGGCGGAGCAGGCGCGCGAGGCGCTCTCCTCCGAGCACGGCGACGCCGACGCGCTCGGCGCTGTGAGCGCTGCACGCAAGCTGCTCGACGGAGTGCGCGAGCACGACCGAGAGGCAGCCGCGCTGGCCGACCGGCTGGCCGAGCTCAGCTACCTGCTGGGCGACCTGGCCGCCGACGTAGCCGGCTACGCCACCGACGTGGAGACCGACCCGGCCAGGTTGGCTGCGGTGTCCGAGCGGCGGGCGGCGCTGGCCACCCTGATCCGCAAGTACGGCGCGGACCTCGCCGAGGTACTGGCGTGGGGGGAGCAGGCGGCCCAGCGCCTCGGGCGGCTCGACAACGACGACGAGCGGGTGGAGCAGCTTCGGGGCGAGCGCGCCGGGCTCCGGTCCGAGCTCGCGGGCACCGCCACCGAGCTGAGTCGGCGGCGCGCGGAGGCGGCGAGCAGGCTGGGGCAGGCCGTCACCGAGGAGCTGAGCGCCTTGGCGATGCCCCACGCGCGGGTCGAGGTGCGCGTGAGCCAGCAGGTGTCGCCCGACCCCGACTCGGCGCTCGAGGTGGCCGGGCGCACGCTGCGGATGACGGCGTCGGGCGTCGACGACGTCGAGCTGCTGCTGGCCGCCAACACCGGCAGTGCGGCGCGGGCGCTCCACAAGGGCGCATCCGGCGGCGAGCTGTCGCGGGTGATGCTCGCCATCGAGGTCGTGCTGGCCGGCACCGATCCCGTGCCCACCTTCGTCTTCGACGAGGTCGACGCCGGGGTGGGTGGCAAGGCCGCGGTCGAGGTCGGCCGCCGCCTTGCGGCCCTGGCGCGCCAGGCCCAGGTGGTGGTGGTCACCCACCTGCCCCAGGTCGCCGCCTTCGCCGACCAGCACGTGGTCGTGGCCAAGAGCAGCGACGGGTCGGTGACCACCTCCGGCCTCAGCGTGCTGGACGACGAGGGTCGGGTGCGCGAGCTGTCCCGGATGCTCGCGGGGCTCGAGGGCTCCGAGACCGCGCAGGCCCACGCCCAGGAGCTCCTCGCCACCGCGCGTCGTAGCGCCACGGCCTAGGAGCAGTGGCACCATGACGAGGTCATGAGGTTCTCCAGCCGCTCTGCGCCCCGCGGCGCCTCACGCTCTGCGGGCACTGCCGATGACGTCTCCGGTCCGGCCCGGGTCGACCGACGCACCAGCGTCCTTCTCTCCCGGCTGCGCCCGGGCGACATCGCGGTCCTCGACCACCTCGACCTCGACCTGCGCACTGCCCAGGCGCTGGTCGACCGCGAGGTCGCCGCCGTGGTCAACGTCAGCCCCTTCGTCTCGGGTCGCTACCCGGCCCTGGGTGCGGAGATGCTCGCCGGTGCGGGCATCGCGATGCTCGACTCCGTCGGCCCGGAGGTGCTCGGCCGACTCGACAGCGGGACGGCGGTCCGTCTCGACGGCCACCAGCTGCTCGCCAAGGGCGGCCCGGTCGCCACAGGTCGACGGCTGGAGATGCAGGACGTCCTCGAGCTGATGGCCCAGGCGCGGGCCGGGCTCGCCACCCAGCTGGAGAGCTTCACCCACACCACCACCGAGTACCTGCGCCGCGAGCAGGAGCTGTTGCTGCACGGACAGGGCATCCCCGAGGTCGAGGCCCGGATCGAGGGTCGTCCGGTGGTCGTGGTGGTCAAGGCTTTCGACCACATCACCGACCTGCGCCGGATCCAGCGTTTCGTGCGCGAGCAGAGCCCGGTGATCATCGCCGTCGACGACGGGGCGGATGCTCTGCGCACGGTCGGCCTGCGCCCCGACATCCTGGTGATCGGGGAGGCGGGCCTGGCCCGCAGCCCCGGCACCGGTGAGCGCGTGGTCTCCGACGACGGGCTGCGCTCCGCGCGCGAGGTCGTGGTCCACGCCGACGCGACCGACAAGGCCACCGGAGCGGACCGACTCGACCGGCTCGGGGTGCGCCCGTACCGGGTCGCGACCAGCGGCACCAGCGAGGACCTCGCGCTGCTGCTGGCCGACGTCAAGCAGGCCTCGCTGATCGTGGCCGTGGGCACCCACACCACGCTCGACGAGTTCCTCGACCGGCAGCGCGCCGGGCTCTCCTCGACCTTCCTGACCCGGCTGCGGGTGGGGTCGCGACTGGTCGACGCCAAGGCTGTGCCCGAGCTCTACTCGGGTCGGGTGCGAGCCTGGCAGCTCAGCCTCATCCTGCTCGCCGGTCTGGTCGCCCTGCTCGCCGCACTGGCGGTGACGCCCGCGGGTCAGGACCTGCTGCGACAGATCGGCGAGACCGCCGAGTCCCTCTACGACGCGATCCGAGGACTGCTCACGTGATCACCTTCCGCTCCCACATCGCGTCCCTGGTCGCGGTCTTCCTCGCACTGGCGGTCGGGGTGGTGCTCGGCGCCGGCCCGCTGCAGCAGGAGGACACCTCCGGTGGCGACGGGGCCAGTGACACCGAGGCGCTGGCCGAGGCCGAGCTCGAGGTCGACCGGTTGCGCGAGGCCGCCGACTTCAACGACGCCTACGCCAAGGCAACCCGGCCCCGGGTGGTCGACGACGACCTGCTGCAGGGGCGGTCGGTCACGATCATGGCGCTGCCCACCGCCGACGAGGACCAGGTCACCGAGCTGGGCTCCCTGGCGACCCAGCTGGGCGCGACGGTGGTCTCGCGCATCGACATCGACGACGAGCTGGTCGACGTCGCGAACCGCCAGCTGGTCGAGGAGCTCGGCACCCGGATGCGCGCCTCCGCGGGCGAGGCGATCGACATCCCCTCGACCGCGGACGGCTACGAGCGGCTGGGCCGACTGCTCGGGTTCGCCACCACCACCGACAAGCCGGGGGGCGCGCAGCTGGACGACGTCGCCGAGGAGATCATCGCCAGCCTGGTGACCGCCGAGCTGATCGAGGTCGACGGGGGCGGGGTCCAGCAGCGCGGCGCACTGGTGCTGCTCGTCGCCGGGGAGCCCGAGGGCAGTCCCGACCAGCGTCGCGGAGCGGGCAGCATCGTCTCGACGCTGGCGCAGGCGCTCGACGAGAGCGGCAAGGGTGTCGTGGTCGCGGGCCCCATCGAGAGCGGGGCACGCGACGGCGTGATCGGAGTGGTGCGACGCTCGCGAGCGGCCTCCGACGTCAGCACGGTCGACGTCATCGACCGGGAGGCCGGCGTGGTGCTCACGATGCTCGCTCTTGCTGCCGAGGACGGTGGCACCAGCCTGGCGCTGGGCACCTCGACCGCCGACGACGGAGCCTTCCCGGGCGCCGGGGACGGGAGCTGAGCACGTGTGCTGCCGGGGTCGAGGAGTGGTGTTGGTAGGCTGGAACCCCGTGGAGCCGCATCTCGCCGAGCGCGACCTCATCACCGAGCCTCACGCGCCCAGGCACACGACCAGCCGCTCGCACAGCCGCTCGCACAGCCACGGGAGTCGTCTTGGCCGCTGACCAGCCCACCACGCACGTCTTCGTCACCGGTGGCGTCGCCTCCTCTCTCGGCAAAGGGCTGACCGCCTCCTCCCTGGGCAACCTGCTCAAGGCGCGCGGATTGCGGGTCACGATGCAGAAGCTCGACCCCTACCTCAACGTGGACCCGGGCACGATGAACCCGTTCCAGCACGGCGAGGTCTTCGTCACCGACGACGGCGCCGAGACCGACCTCGACATCGGCCACTACGAGCGCTTCCTGGACACCGAGCTCAGCGCCATCGCCAACGTCACCACCGGGCAGGTCTACTCCGAGGTGATCGCCAAGGAGCGTCGCGGCGACTACCTCGGTGACACCGTGCAGGTCATCCCGCACATCACCAACGAGATCAAGGACCGGGTCCGCGCGATGGGTGGCGAGGGCGTCGACGTCGTCATCACCGAGATCGGGGGCACGGTCGGTGACATCGAGTCGCTGCCCTTCCTCGAGGCCGCCCGCCAGGTGCGCCACGACGTCGGCCGGGACAACTGCTTCTTCCTCCACGTCTCCCTGGTGCCGTGGATCGGCCCCTCGGGGGAGCTGAAGACCAAGCCGACCCAGCACTCAGTGGCCGCGCTGCGCTCGATCGGCATCCAGCCCGACGCGATCGTGTGTCGCGCCGACCGGGAGATCCCCGAGAGCGTCAAGCGCAAGATCTCCTTGATGTGCGACGTCGACACCGAGGCGGTCGTTGCGGCGGTCGACGCCCCCTCGATCTACGACATCCCCAAGGTGCTGCACCGCGAGGGCCTCGACGCCTACGTCGTGCGCCGGCTCAACCTCGCCTTCCGCGACGTGGAGTGGAGCGACTGGGACGACCTGCTGCGTCGGGTGCACCAACCCCAGGACGAGGTCACGGTCGCGCTGGTCGGCAAGTACATCGACCTTCCCGACGCCTACCTCTCGGTCGCCGAGGCGCTGCGTGCGGGCGGCTTCGCCCACGAGGCGAAGGTGCACATCCGCTGGGTCCCCTCCGACGAGTGTGCGACGCAGGAGGGAGCCGGGCGCCACCTCGCCGACGTCGACGCGGTCCTGGTGCCCGGCGGGTTCGGTGTGCGCGGCATCGACGGCAAGATCGGCGCGCTGGAGTTCTCCCGCACCCACCAGATCCCGACGCTCGGCATCTGCCTGGGCCTGCAGTGCATGGTCATCGAGTACGCCCGCAACGTGCTCGGGCTGGAGAAGGCCGGCTCGACCGAGTTCGACCCCGGCTCCCAGGAGCCGGTGATCGCCACCATGGAGGAGCAGCACGCGTTCGTCGAGGGCGCGGGTGACCTCGGCGGCACGATGCGGCTGGGGCTCTACCCCGCCGACCTGAGCCCGGGGTCCGTGATCGCCGAGGCCTACGGCGAGACCCTGGTCCACGAACGGCACCGGCACCGCTACGAGGTCAACGACGCCTACCGGTCCCGGTTGGAGGAGTCCGGCATGGTGTTCTCCGGCATCGGTCCCGAGAACGGCCTGATCGAGTTCGTCGAGCTGCCCCGGGAGACCCACCCGTACTACGTCTCCACCCAGGCCCACCCCGAGCTGCGCTCCCGCCCCACCCGGGCGCACCCACTCTTCGCGGGCCTCGTGGGAGCCGCTGTCGCCCGCCAGCGTGAGCTCGAGCTGCCAGTCGGTGCGGACCTGCGACGCGCTGCACCCCACCCCGACCCACTGGAGCAGCCCGACCAACCCCTGCACGTGGAGGACTGAGCGTGGCTGCGACGTCGGCGCCGAGCGACGCTCCCCAGAGCTGGCCGGTGAGGTCGAGCCAGGACATCTGGCGTGGTGAGGCACCGTTCGCCGTACGACGCGACGCGCTGGAGCCGATCGACGATCCGCAGGGCGAGCCCTTCGGACGTCTCGTGGTGGAGCACCCGGGCGCGGTCGTGGTGATGGCGCGCGACGAGCAGGACCGAGTGCTGGTCCTCGAGCAGTACCGTCACCCGCTTGAGCTGCGGTTGGTGCAGCTGCCGGCGGGGTTGCTCGACCAGCCGGGGGAGGACCCCGAGGTCGCCGCTCGTCGTGAGCTGCTCGAGGAGGGGGCACTCGAGGCAGCGAGCTGGAGACACCTGATCACGATGCACACCTCGCCCGGGATCTGCTCGGAGCGGATCGAGGTGTTCCTCGCCGAGGACCTGACCCCGGTGCCCGACCGCGGTGGCTTCGACCCGGAGCACGAGGAGGCCGACATGAGCGCCTCCTGGGTGGCGCTGGACGACCTCGTCGCGGGGGTGCTCGAGGGGCGGTTGACCGACGGCCCGCTGCAGGTCGCGGTGCTCACGCTGCTGGCACGCCGTGCCGACGGAGCGGGGCATGGCTGAGAACACGGCGTCGACGGGGTCGACGGGGTCGACGGGGTCGACGGGGTCGACGGGGGTGTCGGCGGCCTCGCAGGCAGTGCGGGCCTACCTCGACCACCTCACCGTCGAGCGGGGGCTCGCCGGCAACACGCTGCTCTCCTACCGCCGCGACCTGCGCCGCTACCTGGGCTACCTGCGCACCCGCGGGGTCGCCGACCTCGCCGAGGTGCAGGAGCAGCACGTCTCCGGGTTCCTGATGCACCTGCGTGAGGGCGACGAGACCCACCGGCCGTTGTCGGCGACCAGCGCAGGGCGCACCGTGGTCGCCGTGCGGGGTCTGCACAAGTTCGCGGTGACCGACGGCTGGGCGCGCACCGACCCGGCCACCGGGGTGAAGCCGCCGGCGGCCATCAAGCGGCTTCCCAAGGCGTTGCCGGTCGCTGACGTCGAGCGCATCCTCGACGCCGCCGGATCCGCGGGCACGAGCCTGGCCCTGCGCGACCGGGCGCTGCTGGAGACCCTCTACGCCTCGGGTGCGCGGATCTCGGAGGCCGTGGGGCTCGACATCGACGACCTCGACCTGGACCTGCGCTCGGTGCGGCTCTTCGGCAAGGGCAGCAAGGAGCGGGTGGTCCCGATCGGTCGGCTCGCGACCGAGGCGCTGGAGGCCTACCTGCGTCGTGCCCGACCGACGCTGGGGTCCGCCGGCTCCGGGTCCGCGGCGGTGTTCCTCAACGCCCGCGGCGGCAGGCTGTCGCGCCAGAGCGCCTGGACCGTGCTGGTGCGGGCCGCTGAGCGCGCCGGGGTCACCGCGGAGGTCTCGCCGCACACCCTGCGCCACTCCTTCGCCACGCACCTGCTCGAGGGTGGCGCCGACGTGCGGCTGGTGCAGGAGCTGCTCGGCCACGCCTCGGTGACCACGACCCAGGTCTACACACTGGTCACCGTCGACTCGCTGCGCGAGGTCTACGCCACCAGCCATCCGCGAGCTCTCGCCTGAGCCCGCGGACAGCGCCTTGACCGGACCGTGACTTGATCGGCCCCACCCGGGTGGAGGTGCACGCGCAGCCGCGTGAGCCCGAGGTGCGCGCGGTGGTGCTCGTGTGGCCCAGGAGTCGCTGACCGACGTGGTGCGGCATGTACCGGGAAGCTCGGTCCTGGTGCAGGTGGAGGAGACCGAGGCCGAGTGAGGGAGGTTTGTCGACAAATCACCGGCGCGCCTGCGTGGCTCGTGCGAAGCGGCGGCGTTGACTGGGCGTTCTAGCCCAGCATGCGTCAGCGGCACGTCGAGGAGCGACCAGTGAACGAATTCGGCCCCGGTTCCCATGGCACCAGCGCACCCGAGATGCCGCCGATGGTGCGCACCCCCGTGCCGCAGTCCCCGTCCCCGGTCGAGCGATCGGAGCCGCGTGCCCCGCTGCCGTTCAGCCGACCGGGCCCGCAGGCCTCGACATCGGCGGCCGTGGACACCACGACAGCCGCTCCTCCGGCCCCTGCAGCTCCCGAGGCACCCCCGGCCCCCAGCGGCCGCCACGCGCGGACCGACACGGCGCCCGGGGTCGAGCTGGGCCCCACCGGACGCCCCTGGCCCGACCTGCCCGACCCGCGCCCGATCGGCATCCACGGCAACGCGCGCGTGATCGCGATGTGCAACCAGAAGGGTGGCGTGGGCAAGACCACGACGACGATCAACCTCGGTGCCTCGCTGGCCGAGCACGGGCGCAAGGTGCTGCTGGTCGACTTCGACCCGCAGGGCTCGCTCTCGGTGGGGCTCGGTCTGAACCCGCACACCATGGAGCGCACGGTCTACAACCTGCTGATGCAGCGCGACACCACGCTGGAGGAGGTCGTGGTCCCCACCCAGCTGGAGGGCGTGGACCTGCTGCCCTCCAACATCGACCTCTCCGCTGCCGAGGTGCAGCTGGTGCACGAGGTGGCGCGCGAGCAGACGCTGCAGCGGGTGCTGCAGGACGCGATCAACGTCTACGACGTCATCCTGATCGACTGCCAGCCCTCGCTGGGACTCCTCACCGTCAATGCGCTGACCGCCGCGGACGGCGTGATCGTGCCGCTGGAGTGCGAGTACTTCGCGCTGCGCGGCGTCGCGCTGCTCAAGAACACCATCGACAAGGTGCGTGAGCGGCTCAACCCGCGGCTGCAGATCGACGGTGTCCTCGGCACGATGTACGACGGACGCACGCTGCACGGGCGCGAGGTCATGGAACGGCTGGTCGAGGCCTGGGGTGACGCGGTGTTCCACACCGTCATCCGGCGCACCGTGAAGTTCTCCGACTCCACCGTGGCCGGCGAGCCGATCACCACCTACGCCGCCGCCTCCCCGGGCGCGGAGGCCTACCGCACGCTGGCCAAGGAGGTGCTGGTTCGGTGCCTCGACGGATGAGCGTGCCCGGGCCGGACGACATCTTCCGGCCCACCGCCGTACCCCAGCCGCAGCAGCCGGTGGTCGAGCTGAAGTCGGCCGCTACGGGTCCGGCCTCCGGAGCGGAGACGCAGCCGCCGAGCCCACGCACAGCCTCAGGGCGAGTGCGCCACGACGAGAAGATGACGGTCTACGTCACCGCCGACGAGCTGCTGGACGTCGAGCACGCCCGGCTCGACCTGCGCCGCCACCACGGGCTGGGGGTCGACCGGGGACGCATCGTGCGCGCCGCGGTCGCGCTGGCCCTGGAGGAGCTGGACGAGAACGGCGCGGACAGCCAGCTGCTGCGCCGGCTGCGCGGCGAGTGAGCGCCCAGGTGAGCTCCCGATGAGCGCCCTGCTCGACGGGGCGGCCGACGGCATCGCAGGCGAGGCGGTCCTGCCCGAGACCGGGCCGGAGCTGGAGCGCGAGCCGACCGGCGGCTTCTCGCTCTCGCTGGACAACTTCGAGGGCCCCTTCGACCTGCTGCTGAGCCTGATCGCCAAGCACAAGCTCGACGTCACCGAGGTCGCGCTGTCACGGGTCACCGACGAGTTCATCGCCCACATCCGAGGCCAGCAGGGCGCGCAGGGCCTCACCAACGCGGACCTGGAGCAGACCTCCTCCTTCCTCCTGGTCGCCGCCACCCTGCTCGACCTGAAGGCCGCGCGGCTGCTGCCCAAGGCCGAGGTCGACGACGAGGACGACCTCGCGCTGCTCGAGGCCCGTGACCTGCTCTTCGCCCGGCTCCTGCAGTACCGCGCGTTCAAGCAGGTGGCCGCGGTGCTCGAGGAGCGGCTGCACACCGAGGCGTTGCGCCACCCGCGCGCGGTCGGGCTGGAGGAGCGCTACGCGACGCTGCTCCCGGAGGTGCTGATCGGTCTGGGGCTGGAGGAGTTCGCTGGGCTGGCCGCCGGTGCGCTGACGCCCAAGACCCCGGTCGAGGTCTCCTTCGAGCACCTGCACGCACCCACGGTGAGCGTGCGGGAGCAGGCCGCGATCGTCGTGGACCGGCTGCGCCGCGGAGGCACCGTCACCTTCCGCGGGCTGTGCAGCGACGGCGCCGACACCCTGACCCGGGTCGCGCGGTTCCTCTCGCTGCTCGAGCTGTTCCGCGAGGGCGTGGTCGCCTTCGACCAGATGACGCCGCTGGGCGAGCTCACGGTGCGCTGGACCGGCACCGAGGACGACGAGATCGAGATCGACGACGAGTTCGACGGGGCCCCGCCCGTCGAGCAGCACCACGACGCGCAGCACGCCGAGGAGCACAGCGATGACCCAGCTCGATGAGCCCACCCCCGTGGCCGACCTGCGCGCCGCCCTCGAGGCGGTGCTCATGGTCGCCGACCAGCCACTGGACCACGTGAGCCTCGCCGCGGCGGTCGGCCACCCGCCCGCCGACGTCGGCTCGGCGCTGCTGGAGCTCTCGGCGGAGTACACCGAGCAGGGCCGCGGCTTCGACCTGCGCAGCGTCGCCGGCGGCTGGCGGTTCTACACCCGCGAGGAGCACGCGTCGGTCGTGGAGCGCTTCGTCCTCGAGGGGCAGCAGGCGCGCCTGACCCAAGCGGCGCTGGAGACCCTGGCGGTGGTGGCCTACAAGCAGCCGGTGAGCCGGGCCCGGGTCTCCGCCGTGCGCGGGGTCAACGTCGACGGCGTGATGCGCACCCTGCTCACCCGGGGACTGGTCGAGGAGGCGGGCCAGGACGCCGAGACCGGCGCGATCCTCTACACCACCACCGGCTACTTCCTGGAGCGGATCGGGATCACCTCGCTGTCCGACCTGCCCGAGCTGGCCCCGTTCCTGCCCGAGATGGACGACCTCGAGGACGAGCAGGAGACTCTCGCGGCATCATGACCCCGTGACCGAGGCGAGCGACGCGAACCACCCCAGCGACAGCGGCCTGGTGCGGCTCCAGAAGCACCTGGCGCAGTCCGGGGTCGCCTCGCGGCGTCGCTGCGAGGAGCTGATGCTCGACGGGCTGGTGGAGGTCGATGGCGAGATCGTCACCCGGCTGGGCACCAAGATCGACCCCCGCACCAGCGTGGTGCGCGTCGAGGGGCGCCGGCTCCCTCCGGTCACCGACCAGGTCTACCTCGCGCTGAACAAGCCCCGCGGCGTGGTCTCCACGATGTCGGACCCGCAGGGACGCCGGACCCTCTCCGACCTGGTCAGCGAGCGCCCCGAGCGCCTCTTCCACGTCGGGCGGCTCGACACCGACACCGACGGGTTGATCCTGCTGACCAACGACGGCGACTTCGCCCATCGCATCGCGCACCCCTCCTACGAGCTGGAGAAGACCTACGTCGCCGAGGTGCGCGGGCTCCTCGAGAGCTCCACCATCCAACGGATCCTGGCCGGGGTCGTCGTGGAGGACCGCCCGGTGCAGGTGCACCGGGCCCGGGTGGTCGACGCTCTGGGCGAGCGCAGCATCGTCGAGCTCACCATTCACGAGGGCCGCAACCGGATCGTGCGCAAGCTCTTCGACGAGCTGGGGCACCCGGTCCGTCGGCTCACCCGCACCGTGGTGGGTCCGGTGCGGCTGCACGGGCTCGGCCCGGGGGAGCTGCGCGAGCTCACCGGCGAGGAGCTCGGCGCGCTCCTGGACCGTCTGGGTGACTGATCCCGAGGAACCGGTCATCTAGGCTGAGCCGCTGACGACAGACGCCGCCGGTGGCGTCACGAGGAGGTGCCCGGTGCGGGTCCGTGCGGTGCGGGGGGCGACCCAGCTGGAGTCCGACTCGCGAGACCACATGCTGGAGCGGGTGGCGCAGATGGTCGGCGACGTCATGGACGCCAACGACCTGACCGTCGACGACTTCATCAGCATCATCTTCACCGCGACCTCGGACCTGACCTCGGAGTTCCCGGCCTACGCCGCACGGCAGCTGGGGTTCGACGACGTGCCGCTGATCTGCGCGCGTGAGCTGGAGATCGAGGGTTCGATGCCGCGCGTGGTGCGGATGATGGCGCACGTGGAGACCCACCTGTCGCGCTCGGAGGTCACCCATGTCTACCTCCACGGAGCGGCCGGTCTGCGCCGTGACCTCTCGCGGGTGCGCGAGGTGCCGGACTCGTGAGCCTCGACGGCCCGGTCGTCGTCGTGGGCGCCGGCCTGCTGGGCACCTCGCTGGGGCTCGCGCTCCGGGCGAGGGGCGTCCCGGTGCTGCTCGACGACCTCGACCCCGGCAACGTCCGCACCGCCCGGGGGCTGGGGGCGGGCGAACCGCTGCGGCAGAACGGGGAGGACCTGAGCCGGGCGCAGCTGGTCGTGGTCGCCGTGCCTCCTGACCATCTCGCGGGTGCCGTGGTCGAGGCGCTGCGGACCACCCGTGCGGTGGTGACCGACGTCGGCAGCGTGAAGTCCGCGCCGCTGCAGGCCGTGGCGGCCCAGGTGACCAGCGAGGAGCTGAGCCGTTACGTCGGCAGCCACCCGATGGCGGGCAGTGAGCGCTCCGGGCCGCTGGCGGCCTCGTCGTACCTGTTCGAGGGACGTCCGTGGGCCATCGCGGCCCACCCCGGGTCGTCCGCGGAGGCGGTGAGCCGGGTCGAGGAGCTGGTCGCCCACTGCGGGGCACAGCCGTTCCGTTTCGACCCCGGTGCCCACGACGAGGCCGTGGCGCGCACCTCGCACCTCCCCCACGTGATGGCTGCTCTCGTGGCCGGTCGACTGGCCGACGCACCGCGCGAGCACCTGGCGCTCTCGGGCCAGGGGGTCCGCGACGTCACCAGGATCGCGGCGGGGGACCCGGGGATGTGGGAGCAGATCCTGCGCGCCAACAACCACGCGCTCACCCGGCTGCTGCGTGAGCTCCGCGGCGACCTCGACGAGCTGCTGGATGCCCTGGAGCAGGGCGCTGACGTCGAGCTGCGCACGATGCTGGCGCGTGGGGTCGCGGGCACCGCCGCCATCCCCGGCAAGCACGGTGGGCCAGCGCTGCGCACCGCTCCGGTCCACGTGGCCCTGCCTGACCATCCCGGCGAGCTGGGGCGGCTCTTCGGTGACGTCGGCGAGAGCGGGGTCAACGTCGAGGACGTGCGCATCGACCACGACCCCGGTCGTCCGGTCGGTCAGGTCGAGCTGCGTGTCGCCGAGGCGTCGGCCGCGACGTTGCTGGCCGCGCTGGAGCAGCGCGGCTGGTCGGTGCACGGCTGAGCCGGTCGGCGCAGCAGGCTGGACCTCAGAAGCCGTCCCCGCCGCCGAAGTCTCCGCCGCCGAAGTCTCCGCCGCCGAAGTCCCCGCCGCCGAAGACGCCCATGCCGAACGCACCGGGGCCGCCAGTGATCCGCCGAGCCTCCAAGGCCATCGCGGTGTCGATGGCCAGCGCGCCGCCGGGGAAGTAGCCCTGGCTGTAGGGGATGAACGCGGCGCCGGCCTCCCAGTAGGGGACCCGGCGGCCGTCGATGGTGACGGTGCGGACCTCCGGCTTCTCGTGGGCCGCCACCCGGGCCGCGTCCCTCGCGCAGGCGGGCACCAGCCGGGTGCCATGCCGCGAGGTGGTCCACTCCACATCGCGCACCGAGGGACCGTGCTGGGGGTTGAAGAAGCACGGGGTCCGGAGCGGGGGAACGGGCAGGCCGTCGGCTCGTGCCTGCACACAGGCCATGGCGTGACGGCCGGTCGCCAGAGCGTCGGTGACGGTGCTGATCTCGTCCGGACCGCGCAGCAGGGCGCCGGCACGCTGCGCGGCTTCGTAGGCGTCGAGCGCACGCTGGTAGTCGACCCGGGTGTCGCCGTCGATCTCGCGCTCCCCGAGCCGCTCGCCGAGTCGCATCAGCTCCTCGCCGAACAGGACCGTGTCCTCCTCGGCCAGGCGACGTACGCCATCGAGCTCCCGCTCGGCCTCGTCGTGCGCGGCACGACGGCGCTTGGCCACGACCTGCGCGACCACGGCGACCCCGCCCCCACAGACCAGCACCAGGAACAGCTCCATCACTCCAGGGTAGGACGGACCACGCGCCGACGGCGATGATTCGCCGCTCGCTAGAATCTTCGGGTCCCACTCACTGCCAGACCTCGAGGAGCACCGCTGTGCCCAGCACCGACCCCGGAGCCGTCGTGGTCGCCGTCGACGGCACCTCGGGGTCGGGCAAGTCCAGCACCAGCCGCGGGGTCGCGGCCCGGCTGGGCCTGCGCTACCTCGACACCGGAGCGCAGTTCCGCGCGATGACCTGGTGGATGCTCCAGCAGGGGGTCGACGTCCGCGACGCCGACGCGGTCGCCGCGCGGTGCACGGAACCGGTCCTGGAGTCCGGCACCGACCCGCTGCACCCGACCATCACCGTGGGCGGACGCGACGTCGCCGCGGAGATCCGCTCCACCGAGGTGACCGACGCCGTGAGCCACGTCAGTGTCGTCCCCGAGGTCCGTTCGCGGCTGCTGGGCCTGCAGCGTGACCTGATCGGCGAGGGCGACATCGTCGTCGAGGGGCGTGACATCGGCTCGGTGGTGTGGCCGCAGGCGCAGGTCAAGCTCTACCTCGCCGCCGACGCCGCTGCGCGGGCAGCCAGGCGGGTCGCCGAGCACGCCCACCTCGGGGACGCCGCCACCGCCGAGGCCGGGCTGCGCCAGCGCGACCAGATCGACTCGGGGCGGGCCACCGCCCCGCTGACGATGGCCGACGGGGCCAGCCTCATCGACACCACGGACCACACCCTGGAGGAGGTCATCGCCCAGGTGGTCTCCATGGTGGAGGCGGCTCGATGACCTCGAGCACGCCCCGCGTCCCGGTCGTCGCCGTGGTCGGGCGGCCCAACGTGGGCAAGTCGACGCTGGTGAACCGGGTGATCGGACGCCGCGAGGCCGTGGTGCAGGACGTCCCCGGCGTCACCAGGGACCGGGTCTCCTACGACGCGCACTGGAACGGTCGCGCGTTCACCGTGGTCGACACCGGAGGCTGGGACCCCGACGCCAGAGGGGTCGCCGAGCGGATCGCCGGCCAGGCCGAGGTGGCGGTCTCGGTCGCCGATGCCGTGCTCTTCGTCGTCGACGCGACGGTCGGCATCACCGACGCCGACGAGGCCGTGGTGCGGATCCTGCGACGATCCGGGAAGCCGGTGGTGCTCGTGGCCAACAAGGTCGACGACCTGCGGCTGGAGGCCGAGGCGGCGCTGCTGTGGAACCTCGGGCTGGGGGAGCCCCACGGGGTCTCGGCGCTGCACGGGCGCGGATCGGGGGACCTGCTGGACGCCGTGCTCGCCGCGCTCCCGGAGCCCCCGGACATGGACGAGGTGGCTCTCGAGGGGCCACGGCGGGTCGCGATCGTCGGCAAGCCCAACGTCGGGAAGTCCTCGTTGCTGAACCAGCTCGCCGGTGAGGACCGGGTCGTGGTCGACGACGTCGCCGGCACCACGGTCGACCCGGTCGACGAGCTGGTGGAGCTGGGTGGGCGCACCTGGCGCTTCATCGACACCGCCGGCATCCGCAAGCGGGTCAAGGAGGCCTCGGGCCACGAGTACTACGCATCGCTGCGCACCAACGCCGCGATCGAGCGCGCCGAGGTGTGCGTGATGGTCGTCGACGCCTCCGAGCCGCTCTCCGAGCAGGACCAGCGCATCATCACCTCGGTCGCCGAGCACGGTCGCGCCCTGGTGATCGCCTACAACAAGTGGGACCTGGTCGACGAAGAGCGTCGCTACTACCTCGAACGTGAGATCGAGCGCGAGCTGATCCGGGTCCAGTGGGCGCCGCGGGTCAACCTGACCGCGCGCACCGGCCGTCACGTGGACCGGCTGGTGCCCGCGCTCGACGCCGCCCTGGGAGGCTGGGAGACCAGGGTGACCACGGGGCAGCTGAACAGCTTCCTCGGTCGACTGGTCGCCGAGCACCCGCACCCGGTGCGTGGGGGCAAGCAGGCCAAGATCCTGTTCGGCACCCAGGCCGCGACCGCCCCGCCGACGTTCGTGCTGTTCACCTCCGGACCGCTGGACGCCGGCTACGTGCGGTTCGTCGAGCGCCGGCTGCGGGAGGACTTCGGCTTCGTCGGAACCCCGGTGCAGGTGCAGGTCAAGCCGCGGGAGAAGCGCAGGCGCTGAGCCGCTCAGCCGCGGGTCCGATAGGCGCTCAGCAGCTGGTCGACCGGCGCGTGGTCGTCGGTGAGCACCTGCGCATCACCGGTCCAGGACTCCAGCTGCGTCCCGCTGATGACGCCCCATCCGGTGGCTCGCTGCCTCAGACCGGCCCGGACGGCGTCCAGCCGAAGCGGTGCCTGCGACGCGACCGCGACCAGGTTGCCGCCACCTGCTCCCGCGAGCGCGTCCGGCGACGCGGTGAGCGCCACCTCGTCGAACTCCTCCAGAAGCGTCGCCACCTCGGCCCGGGCGAAGCCGAGCGGGGGGTGGTCGATCAGGTTGAGCACATAGATCCCGTCCTCGTCCAGCACGCGACGGACCTCCTGGAGCATCTCCCGGGTGGTCAGGTGCCACGGGACGGACATCCCGCCGAAGGCGTCACCCACGACCAGGTCGCGGCTGCCGGTCGCGATCCGCTCCACGCCGCGACGCCCGTCCTCGGTCCGCACCTCGATGCCGCTGCCCGCTGCCCGGTCGTCGAGCCCGAGACGTTCCCGGTCGAGCGCCAGCACGCCGGCGTCGATCTCGGAGACGATGCTGCGGGTGCCCGGCCTGACCTCCTCGAGGTAGCGGGGGAACGTGAGCCCACCGCCGCCGAGGTGGTAGGCGCTGACCGGCGTCGGGGCCGGAGGGAGGTGGGCACGGGTGATCGCCGCGATCGCGCGGACGTAGGTGAACTCCAGGTGCAGCGGGTCGTCGAGGTCGACGTAGGAGTGCCGCACGCCGTCGAGCACCAGGGTGCGGCCTCCCTCCCGGAACGGGTCCTGCTGCACCACGGCGCAGTGGTAGGTGGTCTCGACCTCACAGCTGTCCGGCGCCAACCACGCGGCGCCGGCCGCGGCGAGGACCAGGACCAGGCAGGCGCCGGTCACCGCTCCGGGGCGCGAGCGGCGCACCCAGATCTCGACCGCGAGGGCGAGGAGCACCAGGGCGACCCCCAGGCCGACCAGGATCGCGCTGACCGAGACGTGGGTGATGAGGACGAACCCGGTGAGGACCGTGCCGGCGATGGCCCCGGCCGTGCCGATGCCGGAGAGCCTGCCCACGACGGACCCTGTCGCTGCCAGGTCGGTCAGGCGCAGCTTGGTGACCGTGGGCGTGATCGCGGAGAGCGCTGCCCCCGGCACCACGAGGGTGAGCATCGCGACCAGCAGGACACCTCCACCGTCGGGGTCGTCGGCCGCTGCCGACCCCACGGTGCGTACCAGCGCCGGGGTGAAGCCGACGACGACACCGGAGACCGCCAGCAGGGGGGCCAGCATCCGCTGCGGCGCGAGCCGGTCGGCAGCCTGACCGCCGGTCCACGACCCGAGCGCGATCGCGGTCAGGGCCGTGCCGATCACGAAGGTGCTCGTCTCCAGCGTCAGGCCGAGGTACGGCGCCAGGAGACGAAGCGCCACGATCTCGATGACCAGCACTGCGGCCGAGGAGGTGAAGACCAGCGCGGCGCCGACGTAGTCGTCGACGGTGGGCGCACGGTCCTCGGGCTGGTCGGTGTCCACCACAGGCCCCATCCTGCTGGTCGAGGCCAACACCACTGTCGAGCGACATGGTTAGAGTCGCGCGCATGCCTCTGCCTGCGCCAGCCCCTGACCGAGCCTGCGTCGTCACCGGAGCTTCGTCGGGGATCGGGATGGACATCGCGCGGGACCTGGCGCGACGTGGCCACCAGGTGGTGCTCGTGGCACGCTCCGAAGGTCCGCTGCGTGATCTGGCCCGAGAGCTCGGCACCGACCGGGCCCACGTGCTTGCGACGGATCTCGGCGACCGCGCGGCGAGAGCCGCCCTGCTGGACCGCGTCGCAGACCTGGGCCTGAGCATCGAGGTGCTGGTCAACAACGCCGGCTACTCCACCCTCGGTCGGGTCCACGAGGCCGACGTCGAGGCGGAGATGGCCATGGTGGAGGTCGACGTGGTCGCGGTCCAGGACCTGTGCACGCGGGTGCTGCCCGGGATGGTCGAACGCGGCCGTGGCGCGATTCTGAACGTGGCCTCGACCGCGGCGTTCCAGCCGCTCCCGGGCCAGGCCGGCTACGGAGCTGCCAAGGCGTTCGTGCTCTCCTACACGCTCTCCCTGGCCGGGGAGCTCGCCGGCACCGGGGTCACCGCGACGTGCCTGTGCCCCGGACCGGTCGACACCGGCTTCGGTGAGCGCGCCGGTTTCGAGAAGGGCGACTTCGACTCCTCGCTGCCCTCGATCATGTGGGTCTCGTCCGCTGACGTCGCCGAATGCGGCGTGCGCGCACTCGACAAGGGTCAGCTCGTCGCGATCCCGGGCATCGCCAACCAGGTGGGCGCCCGCTTCTCCCAGGTCGCACCCAAGCGTGCACTGCTGGCACTCCTGCGTCGCATGCACCCAGCGATGAAGTAGTGGCCTCGTCGTGCATGGATGACGGACGGCTACTGCCCCTCGGTCACCCGGCGCGCGCATGCAGTGGTCCATGCCCGGCCGACGCTTGCTCAGGTGGACAGCGTGAATCCCTCAGTGACCAGAAATTCGCGATAGGCCGAGAGCGTGACTGCGTGCAGCCCGCCCACCACGTGGGTCGGAATCAGGTAGCCGTCGAGGGCGGATGTGATCACGAAGAAGTAGTCGATCTCTTCCGGATCGTAGGTCCTGCGTGCCTTTCCTGATGAAGACAGCCATGCGGTCCAGGAATGGCCGGTGCGCACGGTCGTGGTCTTGACCTGCACCCGCTGGGTTCCGGCCTGCGAAGTCACCAAGAGGTCGTAGCGCGCTGGCTCCAGTGGCCACGAGACGTCATAGCCACACAAACTGAACCAGGCCGCGGCCAACAAGCTGCCCGATCGTCGCAGGTGGGTCTCATCGGGAGTGAGAGTCATCGCCGACGGGCTGCGGCTTGGCGCTGGTGGATCAAGATGGGTGGCGTCGATGCCGAGGCGCGCAGCATGGCCTTTCAGGGTCACCACGCTTCTGTCATCCACCAGGCCCAGGGCATCGAGGACATCGCGCCAGTCGTCAGCCTGCGCCACCGCTGCGCGTAGCCGGCCATCGGTCCACCGTCGAGCACCGGCGAAGTGCGTGTAGTCCAGCCCTAGTGCATCAGCGTGTCGCCGCACCGAGCGGATGCTTGCCGAGGACGTGGCAGCCAGGTCGAGGGCTCGGAGAACGGCGCGCCAAGACGTGGCTCCGCGGACCGCACGCGACAACGCATCGTCCGAGTAAGAGCGCGGTCTTGCCATCGCTTGATGCTAGCGAAAGGTGCGCCAGAACGCCGCGCCAGATACGAGTGAAGGCGACGCCGGGATGAGGGGGTCCACGGCGCACTCGGCACCAGGCCCTCCGCTGCGGAGACCACGGGCCGGGGGTCGGCACGGCTGGGGTAAGGTTCGGGTCGCGTTGGTGGGCGTCGCTCGCAACGCAGCGGGCTGTAGCGCAGTTTGGTAGCGCACTGCACTGGGGGTGCAGGGGTCGCAGGTTCAAATCCTGTCAGCCCGACCGAAGAATTCCGCACCGCGGATCCCACGGACCTCTGGCACTCGCCTCCTGGCGTGGTGCCTGGGTCACGATGGGCCCATGAGTGTTGCCGTTGTCACCGGCGCCGCCAGCGGCATCGGGCTCGCCCTTGCCTCACGCCTCTCCCACGCGGGACACCTGGTGCACGTCGCCGACCTCACGAGCACCGCGGATGTCGCCGCGCAGCTCCATGGCGTTGCGCACCTCGTCGACGTGACCGACGAGCACGCGATGGACCGGCTGGCGGACCAGGCCGTGGGGGCACGCATCGTGTGCCTCAACGCCGGCATCGTGGGGCCGACAACGGGCCCGCCGTGGGAGGCCCCCACCGAGGAGTGGGAACGGGTCATCGGCGTCAACGTGGGTGGCGTGGTGAACGGGCTGCGAGCGTTCGTGCCTCGGCTCCTCGAGGCCGGTGACCCGGCGCGCATCATCATCACTGCCTCTCTCGCCGGCCTCGTCACCTTCCCCGGGGGCGGCGCCTACGCCGCCAGCAAGCACGCCGTCCTGGCGGTGGCCGAGCAGGCCGCGCAGGTGCTGGCCGGCACGAACGTCAGCGTCACCGTCGTCTGCCCGGCGCTGGTACGCACGGCGATGTCGGACGTCGGCGCCGATCCGAACAAGGTGGCCGCCGAGGCGTTGGCGGCTGCCGACGCCGGCCGGTTCCTGGTCGTGCCACGTGAGTGGGAGGCGGCCGTTCGCAGGCGTTCCGAGACGCTGGTGGCCGGCACGCAGCCACAGGTTCCTTCACCGGAGGTGAAGACGCCGACGGACACGGCCCGCCCCCAGGGAGCACCTGGACGGCGCGTCCTGCAGATGCGTCTGGTGGTGGAGACCCCGGACTACGAGGAGGCCGTGTCGTTCTACCGGGACCACCTCGGTGCGGTCACGGAGCTGCAGGTGCACGGGGACGCCGGTGAGAAGGTGACCATCCTCGACGTCGGTCGGGCGACGCTCGAGCTGTCGAACCCCGAACAGGTCGCGATGATCGACGAGGTCGAGGTCGGCCGACGAGTCGCCCCGCGGCTGCGCGTGGCCTTCGAGGTCGCCGACGTCGACGGAGTCACCCGGACGCTGGTCGACGCCGGGGCAGAGGTCGTAGCGGAACCGACCGAGACCCCGTGGCGGTCCCGCAACGCGCGCCTCGCCGCCCCCGCAGACCTCCAGCTCACCCTCTTCGAGGAGCTCGAGTAGGCGAGGCGAGACCTCGAGGCACCTCCCTGGTGCCTCCGTGGGGCGTGAGGCGAGCGGCTCTGCGTAACGGACGGCGTCCGCCGGTCGTTGGGTCGGAAGGAACCCCGACCGTGTCCCCGACCGAGGAATCCGCGTGCGCACCCATCTGCTGCTGGCCCCTGTCACTGCTGTCGCTGCCCTCGCGCTGGTCTCGCCGGTCGCAGCCGCACCGGCCGACGATGCCGCCGATCCCGGGGCCCGGCCGCCGGCCTCGAAAGCGGACTCGGGCTGCCGCCCCGTGGGCTCGCCCCGCGGCGAGGAGCCGGCATGCAACCCGCACCTGGCGGACTCGCCGTGGCCGGGCAACCACCGCAGCTCCTACGCCCAGGCGTCCTCACCCTTCCCTGGCCCGACGGGTCCCGCCGAGCAGGTCAACGTCGACCACGACTCGTTCGCCTCGGCCCCGATCGTCCTCTCCTTCTCGCCGCGCTACGACGACGGTGGCCGGGTGATCTGGGCCTCGACGGTGGGCTTCACCAACGAGATCCTCAAGATCGACCCGGAGACGGTCACCGTCATCGACAAGTACGTCCCGCAGCTGGAGGAGGGCGCGGGTCCAGGCACCAACTCGGTCTCCGGGGCCTACAACCTCGTCGACGCCGACAACCGGCTGCACGTCGGCCAGGCGACGGCCCTGGAGGTGTACGGCGACTCGGTGCCGGGGGAGCGCGAGTCGAGCATCGAGCTGCTGCGACGCTTCGAGCTGCCGCCGCGGGCGATGTGCGGCGACGACCGGCTGGTCGGCATCACGATGACGTACGACGGCCACGTCGCCTTCGCCACCGAGAACGGCGTCGTCGGGGTGGTGCCCCGCCGGCCCGACCAGATGACCGCCGACAACCTGCGCACCTTCTCGGTCAACGGCGACGACTGCGCGGGAGGCCCCGACGGCGAGCCCGAGACCGTCTCCAACTCCATCGCGGCCGACGAGGACGGCGGCATCTACGTCGTGACGAGCCATGCGATGTACCGGATCGACGACGACGGCGACCAGCTGTCGCAGACGTGGCGCTCCGGCTACGCGGGGGCGGCGGGCTCGGGTGGCGGGCGGCTCGGGGCCGGGTCCGGCGCGACGCCCACCCTCATGGGCACCGCAGCCGGCGACGACCGGTTCGTGGTCATCACCGACGGCCAGGAGCTGATGCACCTGGTGCTGATGTGGCGCGACGAGATCCCCGAGGGATGGGAGCCGGTCCGCGAGGGTGCGGATCCCCGCATCGCCTGCGAGATCCCGGTGACCTTCGGCGACGAGTCGAGCGAGCGATCCCTGTCCGAGCAGTCGGTTCTCGTCCGTGGCGACAGCGCCGTCGTCGTCAACAACCTGCAGCGGCTGGACCCGGTGGTCGGCCAGCTGCCGTCGCAGATCGCGCCGTACTCCCAGCTGCTGTCGGGGGTGCCCGGCAACGAGCCGAGGGGGATCGAGCGCTTCGACTGGGATCCGCGCTCACAGACGTGTGACGTCGCGTGGTCGAACCCCGACGTGGCGATCCCCAACGGCATCCCGACCATGAGCGACGCGACGGACATGATCTACGGCATCGGGTCGCGTGACGGCGTGTGGACCCTGGAGGGTCTGAAGTGGGAGACCGGGGAGGTCGCGCTGACCGTGCCCACCACGGCGTTCCCGACGAGCAACAGCTTCTACGCCGCCACCACGATCGGCCCCGGCGGGTCGGTGTGGACCGGCAACTTCGGCGGCGTCACCCGCTTCCAGCCGTGCGACCCGGAGCAGGAGGCCACCTGCGGTCGCAGGCTCGACCCGGCAGAAGCCCTCCTGGGGACCGTGCCCACCGAGCCCGAGGACGCCCTGCGGGACACGGTGGGACTCCCCAACCGCTGAGCGGCACGGGACGGCGCGCAGCGTCGCGTCATCGGCGGTCCGAGCGCTCGGGGGGACCGCCTCCCCGGTGAGGGGATGGCTTCGTGACCGCCGAGAGCTCCGAGCAGACCGCGACTGCCCTCGGCGGCGCTCTCACACCTGGGCAGACCAATCTGGGGGGCATCGGCGACAGCCGGGGGACGGCTCGTCGCCGCGACGGGGCCGAGTATCACGCCTACGGACGGGTAGAAGCACCACGGCGAGAGGAGCCGGATGCAGCAGCCGAGGAAGATCGCAGACCGATACCGCGTGGAGTCCCAGATCGGGCAAGGGGGCATGGGCGCGGTCTGGCTGTGCACGGACGAGAAGCTCGGCCGCCAGGTCGCCCTCAAGCAGGTGGTGAGCCGCGGCGAGGACGACACGGAGCCCGACCACACGCGTGCGCTCCGCGAGGCGCGTTCACTGGCGGCGCTCAACCAACGCAACGTCGTCTCGGTCTACGACGCAGTCGAGGAGCACGCCGAGCTCTGGCTGGTCATGGAGTACGTCCACGGTCGCTCGCTGGCCGAGCTGCTCGAGGGCGGGCCGATCTCGCCGGAGGAGGCCGTGCTCATCGGCGCGCAGGTCGCCGACGGCCTGGCGGCTGCGCACGAGCAGGGCATCACCCACCGTGACGTGAAGCCCGCCAACATCTTGATCACCGACGGGGGCGTGGCGAAGATCAGCGACTTCGGCATCGCTCTGATGGTGGAGGACGCCCGACTCACTGGCGCCGGCCTCGTCGCCGGCACGCCGAGCTACTTCGCACCGGAGATGGCGCGCGGCGAGGACCCGGCGCCTGTTGCCGACGTGTGGGCGCTCGGCGCCACCCTGTACGCCGCGGTGGAGGGCCACGGTCTGTACCCGGCCACGGAGAACGCTCTCGCCGTGCTCAACGAGATCGCCTCCCGCAAGCCGCCACGACCTGAGAACGCGGGCTTCCTCGCCGAACCCATCGCCCGGGCCCTCGACCCGGATCCTGCCTCGCGCTGGTCGATGGCCGACCTGGCTCACGTCCTGCACCGGCTCGCCGATCAGCATGCGGTGACGCACACCCGGATCTCGACCGCTGCTTTCGCCCCGAGCGTCCCGGCAGGTGGGGCAGAGTCCACCCGAACCCAGGACACCGCCGAGGTCGAGGCGGTGCGTGAGCCGACCCCCGAGCCCGCTCCGCCCGCTCCGCCCGAGCCGACCGAGGCGCCCGTCGTGCGGGAGACCAGGACGACGACGAGCCAGCCGCGACGCCGACGTGGCCTCGCCGTCCTGGGCGTCCTCGCACTCCTGGTGATCGCCGTGGGTGCAGGCTTCCTCGTGCTGGGGGGAGGCGGCGGGAACGACACGTCGAGCGCCGCTCCGTCCGCCGGCTCGGACGACGGCACCGACGACGAGGACGGTGGCAGCGGCTCGTCGGCCTCGGGCAGCGGCGGGTCCGCGGACGGCGCCACTGCGGCCGAGGACTTCGTCGGCAGCTACTACGAAGCCCTGCCCACGGACACGAGAACCGGCTGGGACTCGCTGACCCCGGGCTTCCAGGACAGCGTGGGCAGCTACGGCGACTACCGCGGCTTCTGGGCCACGATCTCCGACGTGCAGGTCGAGGACCTCAGGTCCGCCGGCGAGGGAGCGGTCGACGTCGACCTGACCTACGTCAAGCAGGACGGGAGCAGCGAGGAGGAAACCAGGCGGATCTACCTCGAGCGGTCCGGCGACAGCTACCTGATCAGCGGTGACGATCCACGCTGACCCGGCAGCCGTGCAGCACGTTCCGCCCCCGTCACCTCCCAGGGGTGCTGACCAAGGGCGCCACAGCGACCGCTCGGACGTCACGGGCATGAGGTGTCGCCCAACGGGGTAACAAGCGCGCAGCGACCGACACCCAGTCGGTATCCGAGTCCCGCCACTGGCGCGATGAAGGGGGAAGCATGTCGGCCAAGAAACCACCGGAGATCGCCGAGGCAGCCAGCGACACCGGCGCGCAGAAGGCCCAGCAGAGGTGGGACCGCGTCCTGGTCAGCTCGTTCCTCGCCGGGGCCTACATCGCCTTCGGCGGTCTGGTGGCGATCTCGGTGTCGTCGGGGATGGACTCGGGGACCTGGGGGACGCTGCCGACGCTCTTCACCGGGGCGACCTTCAGCCTCGGTCTGGTCCTCGTCCTGATCGCGGGCTCGGACCTGGCCACCGGCAACATGATGCTGGTCCCGCTCAGCACGATGCGGGGCAAGCTGGGACTGGGTGACGTCGGCGTCAACCTGACGCTCGTGCTGCTCGGCAACCTGATCGGCTCCCTGTTCGTCGCCTACTTCCTGGCCGTGCAGACCGGGGTCATCAGCTCCGGCGCGCCCGACGGCAGCACCGGGCTGCTCATGTACGAACGTCTCGCCGACATCGCCCAGGGCAAGGCGCTGGACAACAGCGCCTGGGAGACGTTCCTGCGCGGCGTCGGCTGCAACTGGCTGGTCTGCCTCGCGGTCTGGATGGCGATGGCCGCCGACTCGGTCTCGGGCAAGATCCTGGCGCTGTTCTTCCCGATCATGGGCTTCGTCGCGATGGGCTTCGACCACGTCGTGGCCAACATGTTCTTCCTGCCGGCCGCGATCTTCGCCGGCGTCCCCGACGTCGGGTGGAGCGACGCGGGGGTCAACTGGCTGCTCGCCGGGGCCGGCAACCTCGTCGGCGCGGTCGTCTTCGTCGCCACCTCGTACTGGTACCTCTTCCTCAAGGACCAGCCGGCGGACTCCTGAGGGCCGAGCAGGTCGCGGGGTAGGTTCTCCCGATGAGCGACGACGACAGACGAGAGCGCCACCAGCAGGGCAAGTGCGACGTGGTGGTCGAGATCCCCCGGGGCAGCCGCAACAAGTACGAAGCCTCCGAGGACGGAACCATCTGGTTCGACCGGCGTCTCGGCGGGCCGGCCGGTTTCCCCGGCGACTACGGCTACATCATCGGGGCGGAGGGCGAGGACGGAGACGCGCTCGACGCGCTGGTGCTGATCGACGAGGCGACCTTCCCCGGGGTCCACGTGGCGTGCCGGGTGATCGGCGCCTACGTGCTCCAGGTCGGTGACATCGAGGAGACCAAGCTCCTCGCGGTGCCCGAGCGCGACCACCACTATGACCACCTCGAGGACATCGGCGACCTGCCCACCAAGTTCGTCGAGGAGCTGGACGCCTTCTTCACCGCCTACCGGATGCTCGAGGACCCCGAGGTGGAGGTCCTGGACCACCTCGACCGGTCATCGGCGATCGCGGCCCTGACCGCGGGGGGCTGACGCGCCGATCCGCGCGCCGGGGGTCGCCGGGCCCTGTGGGATCCGACATTTCCTGCACGAGAAGGCCTAAAGCGGCCGCTGGTGGGAAACGTCCTCTCTGGAGAGAGAAACCCTCGGGAGACGGTGCTGCGGCACCGCAAGTTCTGCAAGGAGTCATGGTGACCGCCGACGAGTACGCCCCCCTCACCCCCGACGAGCTGGCCGAGCAGGGGGTGACGGCCCTTCCTGACAAGGAGGTGGTCTCCATCCTCGACCTCGCCGCCGACGTCGACCTCGCCATCGACGGCGCCGCGCCCATCGACCTGGCCGTCGCGCTCAATGCGAACGTCGTGGCGCCGATCGACGCCGCGGTCAGCGCGAACCTGCTCAGCGACGGCTCCGAGGCTCAGGCGCTGTCCGACCAGGGCGTCAGCCTCACCCAGTCCATCGACGCCGACGCCACCGCGACCGGCAACCAGGACAGCACGATCGACCAGAGCGACACCGTCGAGGGGGGCACCGCCCCGGCGGAGGGCGCGGCATCCACCGACACCGAGGACGGCGGCACCGCCGAGCAGTCTCCCTCGCTGCTGTCGAGCACCAGCCAGACCGGTGACTCGCTCGACACCGGTGCGATGGATGCCACGGCCCCGGCCGACAGCGGCCCGGTGGACGGCAGCGTGGTGGTCGACTCCAGCGGCGAGATCCTCGGCACGCTCGACAGCGCGACCGGTGATGTCGTCTCACCCGACGGCACCGTCATCGGCACCCTGAACGAGACCACCGGCCTGGTCGTGGACTCCGCCGGCGAGGTGATCGGCAGCGTGACCGGCCTGGTCGACGGTGCCACGGTCGCGGGCGCGGACGGCGAGGTCCTCGGTGTCCTCGACGCCGCCACGGGCAACGTGCTCGACTCCTCGGGCAACGTCGTCGGGTCGCTGGACCCGCTGACCGGCCAGGTGCTCAACTCGGCCGGGGACGTCGTGGGCTCGGTGACCAGCCTGGTCGACGGCACCCAGGTGCTCGACTCCGCCGGCAACGTGATCGGCACCCTCGACGGGACCACCGGCAACGTGCTCGACTCCGCCGGCAACGTGGTCGGGTCCCTGGACCCGCTGACCGGCCAGGTGCTCGACACCGCGGGCAACCTCGTCGGCACCGTCGGCCAGGTCCTCGGCGACACGACCGACGACCTCGGCGGACTCGACACCGGCGACCTGCTCAAGGGCGACCTGCTCAACGTCGACGTCAACGTCGACCTCGACGCCGACCTGGCGGCGCCGATCAACGGCGCTGTCGCGGCCAATGCCAACATCGCGGCCCCGATCGACGCATCGGTCGCGGCCAACGTGCTCTCGGAGGACTCCAGCGCGACCGCCATCGCTGCGCAGGACGCGATCATCAACCAGTCGATCACCGGCGAGGCCAGCGCTACCTCCGACCAGCTCTCCGACATCGACCAGGGGTCGGTCGAGCCGATCGACACCGACACCGCGTCGGCCGACGGCACCGACTGGCAGCAGCCCGCGGCCACCGCCGAGACGACGGGGGACACGACGGCAGACACCACGGCGGACACCACGACGACGGGCACGACGGCTGACACGAGCGGGGAGACCGCGCCAGCGACGCAGGAGCCCGCGACTGACTCCACCACGCCGTGACGACCGTCGTCGACACGCCCGCGCGCGTCGACGGCGTCCAGCTGCACGGCGAGATGGCGGGGTCGGGCTACCGCGAGCCACCTGCCCTGGTGCGACGAGGCGACGGGCAGGTGCTGCAGCTCACCCCGCTGCTCCACCTGGTGCTGGACGCCGTGGACGGGCGGCGTGACTGCCGCGAGATCGCCGAGGTCGTCAGCCATGCGATGCGTCGCGGCGTCAGCGAGGAGCACGTGTGCTCCGTGCTCGAGGAGCACCTGCGTCCGCTCGGCCTGGTCAAGGGGGCCGACGGGTCCGAGCCGGAGCTGCGTCGAGCCAACCCGCTCCTGGCGCTGAAGTATCGGTTCGCCGTCACGAACCCGGCTCTCACCCGACGCCTGACCGACCCGTTCCGGCTGCTCTTCCGACCGCTGGTGGTCACCCTCGTGACCCTCGGTTTCCTCCTGATCACCGGGTGGGTGTTCTTCGACCGCGGGCTGGGCGCCTCGGCCTACGACGCGTTCGAGCGTCCGCACCTGCTGCTGCTCGTCTTCGTGGTCACGATCTTCTCGGCCGGGCTGCACGAGTTCGGTCACGCGGCGGCGGCGCGTGTGGGCGGCGCGCAACCAGGCGTCATGGGCATGGGGCTCTACCTGGTGTGGCCGGCGTTCTACACCGACGTCACCGACAGCTACCGGCTGGGCCGTGGCGGGCGGATCCGCACCGACCTGGGAGGCCTGTACTTCAACGCCATCGTGGTGGTCGGCACGTTCCTCTGGTGGCTCTCCACCGGGTGGGAGGCCCTGCTCCTGCTGGTGGCCACCCAGGTCCTGCAGATGACGCAGCAGCTGCTGCCGCTGATGCGCTTCGACGGGTACCACCTGCTGGCCGACCTGGCCGGGGTCCCCGACCTCTACCACCGGATCAGGCCCACGCTGCTGGGGCTGCTGCCCCACCGGTGGAGGTCCCCGGAGAACCGCGCCCTGAAGCCCACGGCCCGGGGCCTGATCACGCTGTGGGTGCTGATCACCGTCCCGATGATGCTGCTGATGCTCTGGGCCATGATCCGAGCGGTGCCGCGCATGGTGGGTAGTGCGGGCTCGGCGATCGGCACCGATGCCCGTGCGGTCGCGCACGCATGGCAGGGCGGGAGCCCGATCGACCTCGCGGCCCACACGCTCGAGGTGCTGGCCGTGGTGCTGCCGATGGCCGGGTGCGCCTTGATCCTGGGGCGGCTGGGGCTGCGGCTGTTCTCGGGACTGAAGGGCTGGAGCGGCGGGTCGGTGCCCAAGCAGGTGGTGGCGGTCGTGACCGGGGGATCGGTCGTGGCCGCGCTGGCATGGGCCTGGTGGCCCGACGCCGAGACCTATCGCCCGATCGAGCCCGACGAGCGCGGCACCTTCGCCGCGCTGCTCGAGCAACCGGACTCCGCGGCGGCGCGCGGTGTCACCTCGACCGCGCCGGTGGATCCGGTGGCCGCGAGCCTGGCCCGCAGCGCGCCCGGTGGCCGGGTGCTGGCCACGTTCGACGAGGCCGGGCGGCTCCCCACCAAGGCCGCCCCTGCGCTCGCGATGGTGCTGGTGCCGAAGGACCAGGACGGCGCAGGCTCGGACGCCGGTGGGCAGGACGGCGCTGCGGGCGAGCAGCCGTGGGTGTTTCCCTTCGACAAGCCGCTGCCGCCGGAGGACGGCGACAACCAGGCGCTGGCGGTCGCGACCCGTGACGGGTCGGTGGCCTACGACGTGGCGTTCGCGATGGTCTGGGTCGACGGCGACGAGGCCCTCAACGTCAACGAGGCCCACGCCTACGCCTCGTGCTCGGACTGCGTCGCGGTGGCCGTCGCCTTCCAGGTCGTGATGGTGATGGACGGCGCGGAGGTGATCGTCCCGCAGAACCTCGCGGTCGCGACGAACTACGACTGCTACCGCTGCATCACCGCGGCGATCGCGAACCAGCTGGTGCTCTCGGTCCCCGGTGAGCCGGGCGAGGAGCAGCTGGTGGCGCTCGCGCAGGTGTGGAACCGGCTGAGCGCCTACGCCTCGGAGATCACCTCGCACTCGCTGAGCGACATCACCGCGCAGCTGGAGTCGGTCAAGGCCGAGATCGTCGAGATCATGGGCGACGGAGCGACCGCTGCCACGTCGCCGAGCCCGACCCTCGCCACGGCCGGCCAGTCCGCGGGCTCGTCGCCGACCTCGGCGAGCGCAGGCGCCGCGAGCACGCCGAGGTCCACGTCGTCCACCTCGGCCACGGCGTCGCCGTCCGCGAGCAGCAGCCCGACACGCACCGCCACGAGGACCACCTCGCCGAGCTCCTCACCCACCGCCTCCCGCACCGCACCGGCCGAGTCCTCGCCGAGCGCCAGCGCTTCGCCCTGACCGGGTCTCAGCTCTCCAGGTCGGTGTTGAAGCCGGTGTCGGGGTCGGCATCGCCCCTGTCGGGCAGGGGGCCGGGCAGCTCACGGCCGGTCAGTCGCTGCGCGTCGGCCAGCTGGCCGTGCATGTGCCGCATCAGCTCGGCGGAGGCCGCCAGGATCTCGCTGGTCGGCCGCGGCCATGGTGTGGCCTCGATGCGCCATGGCTCACCGAAGACCAGGTCGACCCTGGTCCCGCGCGGGGGGATCGACCCGCTGGGACGACCGGGCAGCCGGGTGCCGAAGAACGACAGCGGCACCACCGGGGCCCCGGTCGCCAGTGCGAGGTAGGCCGCCCCGTGGTGGAACCGGCGCAGGTCGCCGGCGCCGCGGGTCCCCTCGGGGAAGACCCCGACCGCACCGCCGTGGGCCAGCACCGAGGCGCAGGCGCGCAGCGCGCTCGGGTCCGCGTCGAACCGGTCGAGCGGGATCTGGCCGCTGGCGAGGAGGAAGCGACCCAGCATCGCGCCGTCGAACATCTCCTCCTTGGTCAGTGCGTGCACCGGCCGCGGGGAGAGGATCGCCAGCGCCGGGCCGTCGATCCAGCCCAGGTGGTTGCTGGCCACGACGACCGGCCCGGTCGCGGGCATCCGGTCGGCCTGGTGCAGCCGCACGTCGTACCAGCGACGCAGCAGCCACTGCGCCGTCGGTCGGCCGGCGCGCAGCAGCCAGCGGGTGGGCAGATCCCGCCCGGCGAGGTCGATCGAGCCGTGGCGCTCGGCTCGATCCGATGACTGGCCCTCCACGTCCACCAGCCTAGGATCCGCGGCACCGAGGCCGGAGACCGAGGCCATGGTCACCGGAATCACCGAGACTCAGGACCCGCCCCGACCTCGCGGTGCTGTGACTGCTGTGACAGTTGTGGTTATTGTGAGGTGGTTTCTCCCATGAAGGGGACTGTCCAGTGCGGGTCGAAGGCACCTCCAGGCGCCACGGGCGTGGTCGCCGCCTGATGTTGGCGGCGTGCCTCGTCGTGCTCAGCGCCGCCCTGACCACGCTGCCGACGCTCCCCACCGGAGCGGCCGACGAGCTCAAGGACCGCAAGCACGATGTTGAGCGCAGGATCGATGACGCCGAGGGTGACCTGCACCACTCGAGCAAGGAGCTGGAGGCCTCGGTGCGGCGCCTGATCCGCGCCCGCTCCTCCCTGCGGTACGCCCGCGAGGACCTGGCCCAGGCTCGAGGCGAGCTGGCGGCCGCCGAGGCGCTCGACCGGCAGATGCAGGAGGCGCTGGAGCGCGCGATCGCCGTGCTCACCCAGGCCCGGGCCGAGCTCGACGCGGGCCATGCCGAGGTCGCCGCCAGCCGGGGTGAGCTGCGTTCGCTCGCTGTCCAGCTCCAGGCCGCCGGCGGCGCCGAGCTGATGTCCCTCTCCGCGGTCTTCACCGCGCAGGAGCCGGCCCAGCTCAGCGAGCAGCTCAGCTCCCAGCGCAGCGTCGTGGACAAGGAGGCAGCCACCGCCGCCCGGCTCGACGCCTCCCAGGTCCTGCTCGAGGTCCAGGAGGAGCGGCTGGACCAGGCCAAGCAGGAGGTCGCGCTGCGCCGCAAGGAGGCAGCGAAGAACCTGCGGGCCAAGGCGGTGCTGGAGGACCAGGCGCAACAGGCCCGGGACAAGGTCCGCGGACTGGTCGCGCAGCGCGAGTCCGCCAAGAGCCAGGCGGCAGCAGCCAAGGCCGAGGATCTGCGCAGGGTGCGCCAGTTCCGCACCGAGCGCCAGCACATCGAGGTCCTGCTGCAGCGCCGTGCCGCGAGGGAGCGCGCCCGTGCTGCAGCGGCAGCGCGGGCGGCGGGTCGCTCCGCGCCGGTGGTCGCCCGTTCCCACGGCTGGCTCTCACGGCCGGTCGAGGCCTACATCTCCTCCCCGTACGGCATGCGGCTGCACCCGATCTACCACCAGTGGCGGCTGCACGACGGCACCGACTTCGGGGTCGGCTGCGGCACCCCGATCCGCGCCGCGGCCGCCGGCAGGGTGGTGGGTCGCTACTACAACAGCGCCTACGGCAACCGCGTGATCATCGACCACGGCTGGGTCAAGGGCGCCGGGCTCGCGACGTCGTACAACCACCTCAGTGCCTACTCCACCTACGTCGGGGAGCAGGTCTCGCGCGGCGAGGTGATCGGGTACGTCGGCAGCACCGGCTACTCCACGGGGTGCCACCTGCACTTCATGGTGTTCCGGAACGGCGCGACGGTCGATCCGATGAACTGGCTCTGAGCCGGCGCCGTCCGACCCCGGTCACCACGGCCACGCTGCCCAGCAGCACGGCGCCGGCGATGGCGAAGCCCCCGGGCCCGATCGCAGTGACCAGGTCGCTGAGAGCCCGTTGCAGGCCCAGCGCCGCCTCGATGACGCGATCCTCGGTCGACCCGCCCCGGAGCACCCGGATCTCCCACCAGCCGTAGTAGGCCACGTAGCTGCCCACCACCACCAGCAGCAGCCCTCCCAGCACTGGGACGAGGCGGCCGAGCGAGCGTGCGCGGCGCACCAGCGACTGCTGAGCCAGTGCGGTGGCCATGGCGGCGGTGCCCACCACCAGGCCCATGCCCAGGGCGTAGAGCAGGAACAGCGCCGTCCCGGCCGAGACGGAGTCGGCGCGGAACGCCGAGACCACGACGGCGAGGAACGGCGCCACCGTGCAGGTCAGGCTGGCCAGGGCGTAGGAGACGCCGTACCCAGCCATCGAGACCAGCGAGCGCGAGGTCGGGGCGCCACCGGCGCGGATGCGGGGGCCGCGCAGCTCACGCCCGGTCAGCAGCCAGATCCCCGCAGCGGCGATCAGCAGCCCGACCGTGAGGCTGAACCACGGGAGCCAGCGTTGCGCCGAGCTCGCGACCGGGGCGACCAGCAGGCCGAAGGCCGCGAAGACCCCGGCGAAGCCGGCCGTCATCGCAGCGGTCATCCGCAGCGCGCGGGTGATCGCCACCCATCGTGTCGGTTCGTCGGAGGAGACGATCAGGGTGAGGTAGGCCGGCAGCAGCGCGAAGCCGCAGGGGTTGAACGCCGCCAGCATGCCGGCGCCCAGGGCCACCCCGGCGGACCCGTCGAGCGACCCGTCGAGCGACCCGTCGAGCAACCCCTCGAGCAACCCCTCGAGCAACTCAGCCCGCCAGGTTGGCAACCACGTCGGGGAGCTCCTCGTTGCCGATCACTCGGCTGTCGACCACCTCACCCTGGGCGTTGAGCAGGACGTAGGTGCTCTGCGCGGAGATCCCGAAGTGACGCCAGATCTGCCCCTCGACGTCGACCAGGTGGGTGGGGCCCTCCACGCCCCTCGCGAAGTCGGTGATCGCGCTCTGGTCGCTGAGGCCACCGACCGCGACCACGGCCACCTCGCCCTCGAAGTCATCCGCGATCGCCTCCACTGCGGGCACCTGGGAGCGGCAGGTGGGACACCACGGCGCCCAGAACCACAGCACGGCGGGCTTGCCGCTCAGCTCGGAGCCCTTGAACGGCTCCCCGTCGATGGTGGTCCCGGTGAAGCTCAGCGACTCAGCGGTGCCGGCGGTCTGGCTCGGCTGGGCCGACGTGCTGCTGGACACCTCACTGCCCGCGTCCGTCGTGCCGGCCGTGTCGCCCGAGCCGGTTGCGGTGCCGCAGGCGCCGAGCAGCAGGACGGACCCCAGGACCAGTCCCATGCGTGTGCCCATGGGGCCCAGTCTGCCTCGGTCGACCAATGTCGCCGGGCAGCAGCGAGTCAGGCCGAAGCGCGCTGCGTCGACCCTCCGGCCGAACCCGACTCGTAGAGCACCTGCGCCAGCTGGGCGAGCAACCGCGGGACCTCGTCCTGCGGCAGGTGCATGGTGCCCACGCACTCGCGCTCGCGCCACAGAGAGACGACCACGACGCCGTGCTCGGGGTGGCAGGTCACGCGCATCCCGCGACCGTCCCCGCGCGGGTCGAGGTAGATCTCACGCTGCGTCGGGAGCGGGACGGTGTCGCTCATGGCTCCATTATGCCGCTGCGGCGGTCGAGCGTGCTCCTCGACGGCGTTCACGGCGCGCGGTCGCCCGAGGGAGCCACGGCGTACCAGGTGCCACCGTTGAGGAACACGTCGTGGCACTCGACCTCGCCCTTGCCCTCGTGGGCGTAGAAGTAGAGCGGGTGCCCGGCGTAGGTCACCTGCCGGCGACCGTCCCGACGCCTGGTCGTGCCCAGGAGGGCCTGGTCGACCTGGTCGCCGGCACGAGGGGTGCCCCTGGTGTAGACCGGCGGCCAGGCTTCCGCACAGTCTGCGTAGCAGGCGGGCTTCGGCCCGGTCTCGACGTCGAAGAGGTAGATCGCCTGGCCGGTGCCGTCGACCAGGATGGTGCCGAACTCGCTGCTCCGCGCCACGATGCGGGTGCCGTCGGGCGAGCGGCGTGCGGATCGCGTCGCCGAGGCCGCGGGAGCCTCGGACTCCGCGGGAGAGCTCGCAGCGGCGGGCTCCTCCTCCACCGAGGTGTCCGCGGCACTCTCGGCCGTCGCGTCCGCAGGCCTGGCCTCCTCGCCGCAGGCCGCGAGCAGCCCCAGCGGTGCCACCGCGAGGACCAGCGCTGCCACCCCGAGCAGCCGTGGTGCTGTCATGGGCCCATGCTGGCCCTGCGGGGCCTCGGAGACAACGTCCGGCCCGCTGACCAGCCACACTTGACCGATTCCAGAAAGCGCTGAATAGTGCCCGGTGTGCCCACCCCCGCTGACCTCGAGCAGAGCCTGCGCTGCGTCGAGCTGCGGGTGACCAGGCCGCGGGTGGCCGTGCTGGCCGCCGTCCACGACCACCCCCACGGCGACACCGAGACCATCCTGCGTGAGGTGCGCGGGCGCCTCGGCGAGGTGTCGCACCAGACGGTCTACGACGTGCTCCACGCGCTGACCGGGGCAGGCCTGGTTCGCAGGATCCAGCCCTCGAGGTCCGTGGCCCGCTACGAGGCCCGGGTCGGGGACAACCACCACCACGCGGTGTGCCGCGAGTGCGGGGTGATCGCCGACGTGGACTGCGCTGTGGGCGAGCGGCCCTGCCTGCATGCCGTGGACTCCGCCGACACTGCCGGCTTCGAGATCGACGAGGCCGAGGTCGTCTACTGGGGGCGTTGCGCGCAGTGCGCGCAGGACCGAACCGCTTCACAAACCCAACCGACAGGAGATGCAGCAACGTGACTGAGCACGGCAGCGAGAGCGAGAACCCGGTCATCGACCCACCGGAGCCGGCGACCGAGCACCGTCCCCGGAGCAACCAGGACTGGTGGCCCAACCAGCTCGACCTGCGGGTCCTGCACCAGCACGGGCCGGCGGGCAACCCGATGGACGAGGACTTCGAGTACGCCCAGGCGTTCGCGGGGGTCGATGTCGAGGCGCTCAAGCAGGACGTGTTCGACGTCATGACGACCTCGCAGGACTGGTGGCCCGCCGACTACGGCCACTACGGACCGCTGTTCATCCGGCTCAGCTGGCACGCGGCCGGCACCTACCGGATCGAGGACGGCCGCGGCGGCGGCAGCGACGGCTCGCAGCGGTTCGCCCCGCTGAACAGCTGGCCCGACAACGCCAACCTGGACAAGGCGCGCCGCCTGCTCTGGCCGGTGAAGAAGAAGTACGGCAACGCGGTCAGCTGGGCGGACCTGCTGGTCTTCGCCGGCAACTGCGCCCTGGAGTCCATGGGCTTGAAGACCTTCGGCTTCGGCTTCGGCCGGGAGGACGTCTACGAGCCCGAGGAGATCTTCTGGGGCCCGGAGGACACCTGGCTCGGTGACGAGCGCTACTCCGGCGAGCGGGACCTCTCCGGCCCGCTCGGTGCGGTCCAGATGGGCCTGATCTACGTCAACCCCGAGGGGCCCAACGGCCAGCCCGACCCGGTCGCCTCGGCGCGAGACATCCGCGAGACCTTCGCCCGGATGGCGATGAACGACGAGGAGACCGTCGCGCTGATCGCCGGCGGCCACACCTTCGGCAAGACCCACGGCGCGCACTCCGCGGACCACGTGGGTCCCGAGCCGGAGGGTGCGCCCCTCGAGCAGCAAGGACTGGGGTGGAAGAACACCACCGGCACCGGCGTGGGCAAGGATGCGGTCACCAGCGGTCTCGAGGGTGCCTGGACCCCGACCCCGATCCAGTGGGACAACAGCTACTTCGAGACGCTCTTCGGTTACGAGTGGGAGCTGGCCGAGAGCCCCGCCGGGGCCAAGCAGTGGCAGCCCAAGGACGGCGCGGCCGCCGATGCCGTGCCCGACGCCCACGACGGCTCGGTGCGCCACGCCCCGATGATGGCCACCACCGACCTCGCGCTGCGCGAGGACCCGGCGTACCGCGAGATCTCGCTGCGGTTCAAGGAGAACCCCGACGAGCTCGCCGACGCCTTCGCCAAGGCCTGGTACAAGCTGCTGCACCGCGACATGGGCCCGGTCTCGCGCTACCTCGGCCCCTGGGTGCCCGAGGCCCAGCTGTGGCAGGACCCGGTGCCTGCGGTGCAGCATGACCTGGTCGGCGAGGGCGAGGTCGCCGAGCTCAAGCGTGCAGTCCTCGACTCGGGGCTCTCGGTCCAGCAGCTGGTGCTCGCCGCCTGGGCCTCGGCCGCCAGCTTCCGGCGCACCGACTCCCGCGGCGGCGCCAACGGTGCGCGGCTGCGCCTGGAGCCGATGCGCAGCTGGGAGGTCAACGCGGGTCTCGGGGAGGTGCTGGACACCCTCGAGCAGGTGCGTTCCGAGGCCGCCGCCCAGATCTCCCTGGCCGACCTGATCGTGCTGAGTGGATGTGCCGCGGTGGAGAAGGCAGCCAAGGACGCTGGCCACGACGTGACGGTTCCGTTCACCCCCGGCCGCACCGACGCCACCGAGGAGCAGACCGACGCCGAGTCGTTCGCGGTGCTGGAGCCGCGCGCCGACGGTTTCCGCAGCTACCTGCGTGCCGGGGAGAAGCTCCCGCCGGAGTGGCTGCTGCTGGACAAGGCGAACCTGCTCGGACTCACCGCGCCGGAGATGACGGTGCTGCTCGGCGGGATGCGTGCGATGGGCGCCAACGCCGGCGGCTCCTCCCACGGGGTGCTCACCGAGCGTCCGGGTGTGCTGAGCAACGAGGTGCTGGTCAACCTGCTGGAGACCGGCACCGAGTGGAAGGTCTCGGCCGCCGACGAGAACGTCTACGAGGGTCGCGCCGCGGGAAGCGACGAGGTCCGCTGGACCGCGACCGCCCCCGACCTGGTCATCGGCGCCAACTCCCAGCTGCGCGCGATCGCAGAGGTCTACGCCCAGGACGACGCCGAGGCGAAGTTCGTCCGCGACTTCGTCGAGGCCTGGGACAAGGTGATGAACCTCGACCGGTTCGACCTGGCCTGAGCCGGCGCGACGCCCCCGATCCAGCGAGGTCGGGGGCGTCGTGGGCTTCTCAGGAGACCACGCGGCGGTAGACCCGGACCGCGAGGGGGGCGAAGACCGCCAGGATGCCGAGGGTCCACAGCAAGGCCGCGAGCACCTCGCCGGACACGGTCTGTCCGGGCTGGAGCGCCTCCTGGCCGACCATGAGCCCCCGGGCCGCCTGGGCAACGGCCGAGACCGGCTGGTGCTCGGCGAAGGCCCGCAGCCAGTCCGGCATGGTCTGGGTCGGGACGATGACCGCACTGGCGAACACGAACGGGAAGACCGGCAGGAAGACCGCGGTCTGGGTCGCCTCGGGGTTGCGCACCAGCAGGCCGATGGTCGCCATCACCCAGGTCAGGGCGTAGTTGAACAGCATGATGATCCCGAACCCGGCGACGAAGGAGACGGGGTTGGTCTGGTAGCGAAAGCCCAGCAGGAACGCGATCACCAGCATGAGGATCATGACGAACGTGCTGCGCACCAGGTCCGCGAGCGTCCGTCCCGCGAGCACGGCCGATCGGGCCATGGGCAGTGAGCGGAACCGGTCGATGACCCCCTTGGACAGGTCCTCGGTGAGTCCCAGAGCGGTCTGCCCGGAGCCGAAGACGGAGATCTGGACCATCAGGCCGGGCAGCAGGTAGATGATGAACTCGCCACCGATCAGCTCGGTGGCCGCCGGCGGCAGGGCCTGGGTGATGGCCCCGCCGAAGACGTAGGTGAAGAGCACCAGGAACATCAGCGGCTGGATCGTGGCGAAGAGCAGCAGCTGCGGCAGTCGGACGATCCGCAGCAGGTTGCGGCGCGCGATGACCACCGTGTCGACGGCCGCGTCGCGCAGGCCGACGTGCTCACGGCTCGCGGCGGTGGGGCTGAAGGCGGCGGCGGTGGCGGTCTCCGTCTGGCTCATGTGAGGTCCTCCTCGGCGTCGGTCGACGCGCTCGCCCCGGTCAGGGACAAGAACACGTCGTCGAGCGTGGGCTTGTGGATGGCGAGGTCCTCCGGCGTGACACCGGCGCTGTCGAGGACCCGCACGACGTCGGCCATCGTCGAGGACCCTTCGGGGGCCGGGACCAGCAGTCGGCTGCGCTCGCTGTCCCAGCTGACCTCGCCGTCGAAGGCGCCTCGCATGGCCTGCAACGCCTTGTCCCGCTCGGTGGAGTCGACCCCTACCTCGACGGTGCCGTGCCCCAGCTCGCCCTTGAGCTCCTCGACGGTGCCCTCGCTGATGATGCGGCCCTCGTTGATCACCCCGACCCGGTCGGCGAGCCGGTCGGCCTCCTCGAGGTACTGCGTGGTGAGCAGCACTGTGGTGCCGCTGTCGACGAGGTCCTGCATCAGGTGCCACAGCTCACGACGGCTGCGTGGGTCGATGCCGGTGGTCGGCTCGTCGAGGAACATCACCTCCGGGCGACCCACCAGGGACGCCGCCAGGTCGAGGCGCCGACGCATCCCACCGGAGTAGGTCCCGACCTGTCGTCCGGCCGCGTCCGCGAGGTTGATCGCCTCGAGGATCTCGGCGGTGCGCTGCTTGGCCTCACGGCCGTTGAGCCCGTACAGCCGACCGACCATCTCGACGTTCTCCCTGCCGGTCTGGTACTCGTCGACCGCGGCGAACTGGCCGGCGAGCCCGATGTGGGCGCGGGCCCGTGAGGGGTGGGCCAGGACGTCGATGCCGGCGATCCGCACCGACCCTGACGCGGGTCGCAGCAACGTGCACAGCACGCGGATGAGCGTGGTCTTGCCGGCGCCGTTGGGTCCGAGGAGCCCGTAGACGGTGCCGGGCTCGATGCTCAGGTCGACGCCGTCCACAGCGGTCACGTCGCCGAAGCGCACGACCAGATCTTCCACCTCGACGATGTGAGTCACGAGCACACGGTAGTGGGACGGTGGTCGGCGACAGGCCCCGCGCTGGTTCTCCGAGGAGTCGCCGGGAGCACCGGTGCGCGCCTTAGGGTGAGGGCACTGGAGGTCGACACACCTCCGGGAGGGAGCGCTCTCGTGGTCCGGGCACTCGGCTTGGCGATGGTGGTCGTGGCGGTCAGCTACGCCGCCACCACACTGCCGGGTGTCCGGTCGGACGGCGGCTTCGACCCGCTGCTGGACGGTGGGCTGCAGCTGGTGGGCCAGCTGCTGGCCGCCGCGCTGGCCACGGCACTGTGGCGTCGGCGTCGGCTGAGCGGGTTGTGGGGAGTCCTGGTCGTCGCGATCTGGCTCCGGGTCGCCGGCACGGTGGCGCTGGTGCTCACCGATCCGGGCGTCGGCCCGGGGGTGGTCCCGGAGACGCTGTGGCTGGCGAGCACGATCGCCGTCGTCGCCGCCCTCGTCGTCAGGGTCCGTGCGCGGGCCCGGAGGCTGTCGGTGCTCCCGATCATGGACAGCGTGGCGGGCGGGGCGGCCGTGGTCAGTGCCGCGCTCTCCCTGCTCTACCTGCCGTTGCTGGACGTGGCGCACGAGCGGGGTCCGGCGGTGACCGCCCTGAGCCTGGCGCACGCTGTCGCCGGGACCGTGGTCGTGGTCTGCATCGTGGCGCTGCTCGCGGCGACGGGGTTCCGCCCACCACTCGCACGGGGCCTGCTCGCCGCCGGCCTGGTGGCCGTGGCGGTGGCCGATGCCGCACTGCGCTACCGGGCGGGAAGCAGCGGCTTCGACACCGATGGCTGGTCGGGGGGGCTCACCCTGGTCGGGATGGCGCTGGTGGCCGCCGCCTTCGCGGTCCCGGACGACCCGGGTCGCCCGCTCACCCGGCCACCGGGGCTCTGGCTCCCGGTGGTCTACGTCCTGGTGGCCACCGCGGTGATGGTGGCAGCGGCCTACAGCGAGGTGCCGGCTGCGGCGCTGCCGCTGGCCGTCGTCGCGATCCTGATCGAGGTGGCGCGCGGGGTGCGCACGGTGAGCCTTGCCTCGGAGATGGCCGAGCGGCGGCTCTCGGCCGCGCGGGTCGAGAGCTGGCGCTTCCAGAGCCTCGCCGAGAGCTCCAGCGACCTCATCGCGATGATGTCCCTCGACGGGCGCGTGGAGTACCTCAACCCGGCGGGCCACCGCATCGCCGGCATCGACCCGGGCCAGGCCGCCGCACTGCGTCTGACCGACCTGCTCACGCCCGATGGGCTGCGCGGGTGGGAGACCATGCAGCATGTCCTCGCCGCTCGCGGATGGGTGCAGGCCGAGCTCGAGCTGCAGGGCCGGGGCGCCCAGGTGCCGGTCCTGGTCTCGGCGTTCCACCTGCACGACCAGGAGGGCGGCACCCAGTTCGCCGTCGGGGTGCTGATGCACGACATCACGGTGCGTCGTGGCGCCCAGGAGGAGGCGGCACGGCTCTCCGACGAGCGCCGTGAGCTGCTGCGCCGCCTCGTCCTGGCCCAGGAGGAGGAGCGGATGCGGGTCGCAGCCGACATCCACGACGACTCCGTGCAGGTGCTGGCCAGTCTTGCGCTGCGGCTCTCGTTGCTCGAGGACAAGCTCGCCCCGCGTGCCCCGGAGCTCAACGAGGACCTGCAGCAGGTGATCACGGTGCTCGAGCACGCGATGCAGCGGCTGCGGCACCTGATGTTCGACCTGGACTCACCGGCTCGACGAGGTCTGCTCGATGAGTCGATCGAGCAGGCCGCCGGGCACATCCTGGGCCCGGGGACCACCTGGACGCTGGACCACCAGGTGGCCGCCGAGCTCTCGGAGGAGACCAGGGTCACGGCCTACCGCATCGTGGTCGAGGCCCTGACCAACGTGCGCCGCCACGCCGGGGCGTCCCAGGTGGCGATCGAGGTGTGGCAGCGCGACGCCACGCTGCTGCTGAGCGTCAGCGACGACGGTCGCGGGGTGGGGCCCACCGACCTGCGACCTCGCGCCGGTCACCTGGGGGTGGCCGCGATGCAGGACCGTGCGCGCGCCTCCGGCGGGTCACTGCTGGTCACGCGCATCCACGCCCGGGGCGGGACGCTGGTGCGCGTGGAGCTGCCGATCGAGACCGAGCGCCCGAGCGGCGGGGGAGCGGGACCGGAGCGGGCCGACGCCGTCGGTGCAGGCTAGAGGGCAGCGGTCCCGACCAGCCCGCGGCGCGTGGCGATCGCGAGTGCCTCGAGCTTGGAGTGGGCGCCGAGCTTGGAGCTGATGTTGGCCACGTGGTTGCGCACCGTGTTGACGCTGACCTGGAGCTCGCCGGCGATCTGGGCGTTGGTCATGCCGTCGGCCACGAGCCGCATCACCTCCTGCTCGCGGGAGGTCAGCGTGGCGGAGCCGGCCGAGCCGCGTCGGCTGATCCGGGTGAGCAGCCGGTTGAGGAGCTCGGTGGAGATCACGGCCTCGCCGTTCGCCGCTGCGCGCACCGAGGCGGTCAGGTCTGCCAGCCCGCGGGTCTTGGACAAGAACCCGGCCGCCCCACCGTCGATCGCGGCGAGCAGGTGGTCGTCGGTGTTGCTCGCGGTGACCACGATGACGGCGGTGGCCCCGGAACGCTGCTTGAGCTCGGCGATCGCGCCGATGCCGTCCCCGTCCGGCATCCGGTGGTCGAGCAGCAGCACGTCGGGAGCGTGCTCCTCGAGAAGCCTGCCGGCCTCCTCGAGGGTCGAGGCGACCGCGACGGTGCGCAGGTCGGGCTCGGCGTCGAGCACGGTCTTCAGCGACTCGGTGAACAAGGCGTGGTCGTCGGCGATGACCACCGAGATCGAGTCTGCGGCGGGTGTCGGGTGCGCGGTCACCTCGGCCTGCATCGCTATACGTCCTCCCACGAGCACACTGGGCCTGCCGGGAGTGTACGCACTGTGCGGCCCCGGAGGTGGGAGGGCAGGATTCACCCATGAGCACGGTCGGTCCGCCTCGCCACGTCGCCTCCAGGCTCGAGAGCCGCGTCAGGTCGGTCGTGGGCCCCCGCCTGCTCGAGCGCGGCTGGCGGGCACGGGTCGTGCCGTACATGGGCTACGGCCGCCCCGGCCAGGTCCGGTTGCTCGCGCGGATCCTGCTCACCCCGCCCGGACGGACGCAGATCCGCCACCACGGTCGGCGTGGCTGGCGCCGGTTCCTCAGCGCCCCGGCGTCCTACGTCGAGGTGGAGGTCGGCATCGCGGGGGAGACCCGGCGGCTGCTCAGTGACCGCGACGGGTACGTCGACGCGCTGCTCGAGGGTGACTTCGAGACCGGGATGACCTCGGCGCAGTGGACCCTCGAGGGTCGCGAGCCGGTCGAGGGCCAGGTGCTGGTGATCGGGCAGGAGCAGGAGCTCGGCGTGGTCAGCGACATCGACGACACCGTGATCGTCACCATGCTCCCGCGGCCCCTGGTCGCCTTCCGCAACGCGTTCCTCCTGCACGAGGACGACCGCCGGCCGGTCTCGGGCATGGCCCGGCTCTACCGGCTGCTGGCCCGGTCCTACCCCGACCTGCCGTTCATCTACCTCTCGACCGGCGCCTGGAACGTGGCGCCCGCGCTGGCCCGGTTCCTCTACCGCCACGGCTACCCCGCCGGCCCGATGCTGCTGACCGACTGGGGGCCCACGGAGCAGGCCGTCTTCCGGTCGGGCCGTGAGCACAAGCGCACCCAGCTGCGGCGGCTCTTCGAGGAGCTGCCGCACGTGTCGTGGCTGCTGATCGGTGACGACGGGCAGCACGACCCGAGCATCTACGCCGAGGCGGCTCGTGAGCACCCCGACCGCGTCGTCGGCATCGCGATCCGGCAGCTCACCCCGACCGAGCACATCGCCACCCACGGCGGCCCAGGGCCGACCGACGACCCGGGCAACCTGGAGATCCTGACCGGCAGGGACGGCGAGGAGCTGACCGCACGGCTGCGCGAGCTCGGTCTGCTGCCGGACCGGTGAGTCCAGGATCAGTCGTGCTCGGCCCGGACCAGGGGCAGGACTCGGCGGTAGGTCGCCTCGTCGGCGGCCGCGACGATGACCGTGGCACCCAGGCGCGGCTCGTAGGGGTTCCCCTCGAGGTCGCCGACGAACCCGCCGGCCTCGGTGAGCAGCAGCGAGGTCGGCGCGTGGTCCCACGGCTTGGGTCGCCGGTAGACCAGGTAGTCGCAGTCGCCCTCGATCAGGTGGGGGTAGTCGATGCCGCAGCAGACCCAGGTCAGCGACAGGGGCGGCAACGCGCCGAGCCGGCGACCCACCCAGCTGCGACGCGAGATCGCGCCGCGGGGCGGGTCCTGGGCAGGCGCGCAGGTGAGGGGCTCACCGTTGCGCCAGGTGCCGCGACCCAGCTCGGCGACGTACGACGTGCGGTGCTGGGGCTGCCACACCCAGGCGCGCTCGGTGCGGCCGTGCACCACCTCGGCCACCATCATCGCGTGGTCCGCGGAGCCGTGGACGAAGTTCTTGGTCCCGTCGACGGGATCGACGGTGAAGCCGTGCTCCGCGGCCTCGTAGCGCTGCATCAGGTCGGTGCCGTCGGCGTAGGCCTCCTCGCCGAGGACGACGGCGTCGGGCCAGGCCGCCAGCAGCGCCTCGGTCAGCCTGGACTCGGCCTCGTGGTCGGCGGCGGTGACGAGGTCGCCAGGAGCCTTCTCGTCGATCTCCTCGGCGTCCAGGGCGCGGAACCGGGGGTCGACGACCTCGGCGGCGACCTGCTGGAGGAGCTGCAGGATCTCCTGCGTGGTCACGGCCGGCGCCCGCCTAGTAGAAGAGATGGATCATCTGGACCTGGAGCTCGCCGACGAGACCACCCAGGATCGCCCCCACGGTGATGAGCAGCCACTCGTCGTCCTTGAAGACCGGACGCATGACGGCCTCGAACTCGTCGTTGCTCATCTGGTCCATCTTCTCGGCCAACAGCTCCTCGACCGCCAGCTTCTCCGCAGCGTACTTCTCGAAGTCCGACGGCTCGTCGCCGACCCGGATCGAGGAGAGCACCTGCTTGCTGATCGACTCCTTCATCGCCTGGTAGCGCTTGGTGCCGATGGCCAGCTGCACGACCGGCCGCGCGACGCCGCTCTCCTGGTCGATGGCTGCTGAGATCTCCCGCCCGATGATCGCGAAGAGCCGGTCGGAACCGGGGCCGGTGATGATGGCCTCGAAGAGGACCGAGGGGGCGAAGAGGTCGGTCGCCATGATCTCGGCGTAGTCCTTGGTGATCTCCGCGCGCTTGGCCTGCAGGACCCCTTCGATCCGCAGCCCCAGCACGGTGCGTGCCTGGCGGGGGCGGAACAACATGTTCAGCGCGAGCCAGTCGCTGGCGAACCCGGTGATGAACCCGAAGACCGGCATGATCCAGAAGTTGTGGAAGTAGGCCCACGCGGCCAGCTGCACCAACCCGATGACGAAGCCGAAGTAGACCCCGCTGCGCCGCACGAAGGCCATCGCCGACCCGCCGGTGCGGCGCATCAGCTCGTTGAGCCGCTCCTTCTCCCTCACCAGCGTGGTCACGGTCAGGAAGCGGATGTCGATGATCTGGTCCATGTTGGCGCGGATCTGGGTCATCAGGTTGTCGATGACCATGGGCGCCCGGCTGCGCACCCGCTCGACGACCGCCTGCCGAGCCACCTCGGGCAGCGAGTCCCAGGACCCGGGGCGGACCTGCTCGGCGATCTGTCGTGCCATCTGGTCCACGGCGTGGGTCAACGGCTCCCGCAGGTCCTCCAGCGCCTCGTGGACGTCGATGCGGTCCAGCAGCTCCTCGGGCCGCAGGATGTTCTCCTGGAGCAGGTCGATGGTGATGGCGGCGACCTTGCCGGCCCGACGGGGCACGATGCCCTGCCAGCCGAGCGGCCCGACCCCCCGGAACTCGATCGGGCGGTAGAGCATCTCCAGCGCGAGCAGCTTGGTCACGTAGCCGATGAACGCCGCGATGAACGGCATCGAGACGTAGATGTACCAGTACTCGCTGAAGTCGGCGGTGAACTCCGACCAGGTCTGCACCATCGGGACCGGTGCAGGGACCAGTGCAGGGACCAGTGCGGGACCTCGGGACCACGGGTGCCGACTCAGCTCGTGCTCGGGCCGGGCTGCTCGACCGGGTCCGGGACGTCGTCGACCCGCTCGAAGCAGGCTTCCCACAGCTCCATGCCGAGGTCGGAGAGGTGCAGCGTGTGACGCTCGGTGCGTGCGGTGAGCGGGGTGCGCGACGCCTTCTTGACCGCCGCCATCACCCCGGAGTCGGCCATGAGGATCTGGTAGTCGTCCTTGAGGTCGGAGGCCTCGGGCCCGACCTCGACCAGTCCCAGGGCGCGCAGCCGGGTGACGTAGAGCGGGGTGAGCTCGGGGAGGTTGACGTTGGCGAGCTTGCCGATCAGTGAGGCGTTCTTCAACGTCGGTGTCCCCATGATCCCGGCGCGGGTCCACCCGTAGACGTGGATCAGGGGGACGACCTGGCCGTCGGCCAGGGCGCCCACGATGCGGGCCTCGTCGGGAGTCAGCTGGTCCACGACGCGGTGGAAGAGCGTCAGCTTGGCTCGGTCAGGCGTGTCGTGCAGGGCACGGGTCAGCAGGTCGCTCATCCGCGCGCCCAGGGCGGCGCGCAGCTCGTCGTCCTCGTGCTCCTCCGGCGCCTCGGCCTCGGCTCGCCCACCCGGCACCCACGGCGCAACGGCCGAGCGGAGCCCACGCACGCTCCGGTCCGCGACGCTCTCGGCCACGGCGATGTTGGTGCGCATGACGGCGGCGGGGACCTTCCACAGGGGACTGAGCAGCCCCGGCTGGTAGTTCTCCGCGTCGCGCTGCCCCATCACCCCTCCTGCCCCGGCGCCGCTGGTGGCGGCACGGCGATAGTAGTGCCGAGGGGGACGAGCCCGTGGGCGGGTTGTCAGGTTCGGCCCGGGTCGGACCGAGCTCGATCGGGGCGGTCAGGCGCGGCGTCGGCGTCGGGTGCGTCCGATGGCGGCGGAGGCGGTCATCGCCATGCCGACCAGGCCGAGCGGGAGCACCGCAGCGCCGATGGGGGACTCCGGTGCCACTGTGGCCGGCGGCTTCTCCCCGGGCAGGGTGACCCGGTACACGTCGAGACCGCGGACCAGGTCGATCGAGTAGAGGAACCGCGTCTTGCGCGAGGTCATCCTCCCCTTCTTGTAGACCGGCACCCACATCGAGTCCCAGACCTCGGAGGCGCCCCACACCGAGTGGGCGTAGGAGGTGATGTCGCGGGGGTTGCGCACGTCGAGCACCTGGGTGCCGCCGCCGTAGAAACCGACCGCGACCAGGCCGCCTTGGCGAAAGTCGAACCAGTGCGAGGAGCAGAAGGCGCCCTGCGGCAGCGGGTAGTTGCCCAGGTCGGCCAGCTCGACCTTGTCCAGCGGCACGACGGCGCTCTTGGTGCCGTCCAGGCGCTTGACCCACCAGGTCTGGAAGGAGCCCGCCTGGGCGCAGTCGGTCTGCTCGTAGTCCTCCTCGGTCACCAGCAGCACGTTGCCGTTCTTCAACGCCGGCTTGGCGTTGGGGCGGAACGCCTGGGCGTTGGGGCGGAACGAGTTGTGGTGGATGAAGTCGTTCCAGCCGGGGTACTTCGGGTCCTCCCCACGCCCGGCGGCCCCGGTGGTGGTGACCAGGCGCGGGTGGCGCGGCTTGCGGACGTCGAAGATCGCGGAGCCGTCGAAGCCGGTGTGGGTGCCGTAGCCGGCGCTGTCGAAGTTCCACTTGTGCCCGGCGGTGGGGCTGGGGAAGTTCTGGAGCCCGGCCTTGCGTGGGGCCCGGTCGAGCTCACGCGGCTTGTCGAGGTTGCGCAGGTCGAAGATGCTGTACGCGCCCGCGCCGCTGTCGCCGGCGCTGTAGGCGTAGGTGCAGTCACGGGGAGTGGCGCAGGCGACCGTGTGGGTGCTGGTGCTGCCCGGGGTGCGCGAGCGGATGGTCGGGTCGCTGGGCCTGGTCACGTCGACCACGATCAGCTCGTTGCCGCCGGCGTTGACGTGCTCGGGGTCGTCGGGGGAGGCCTGGACGGCGTCCACGCCGAGCAGGGCGAAGCGCTTGACTCCGTTCTTGGTGCGCCGCTCGCCGCAGTTCATCGCTTCGTTCTCGAACAGGGCGTTGTGCAGGGTCCCCACGAGTCGCGGGTTCGCCGGCTTCGCGACGTTCCAGACCTGGACCGAGTCGACACCACTGGTGACGTACAAGGGCGCCGTGTGCAGGAAGCAGCCGGAGATGCCGAGCTGTCCCGGCTCGGCATCCACCGAGGTCATCCGGTCGCTCTGCAACGGCGCGGCCGGCGCGGCGACCGCCCCGAGCTGAGCCTGCCGGGTGATGAGGTCGTCGGTGCTCGCGTGAGCCGCCGCGGGGGCCAGGGCCAGCAGGCCCGCGAGGGGCGCGGTGGCCGCGGTGAGGCGCAGGGTCCGATTCATGCAGGACCCAACGACGCGACGTCGGCAAAGTCACGCCGAGCTGCAGGCCTGACCGGCCCTGCCCGCCCAGGATCAGCCGAGCGCCGCCTGTCGCACGATCTCGGAGAGGTCGGGGCAGGTGTCGCGATGTCGCCAGGCGATCTCGGCGACCTCGTTGCGCACCGCGCGCAGGTCGAGGTCGTTCTCGCGTGCGTTGAGGTAGCCGATCAGCTCGTCGGCCAGGGGCGGGTCGAGCTCGCGGTGGTCCCACGCGATCTGCTTGACCCGCGCCAGCACCTCGCCGTGGCGGGCTCGTGCCTCGGGCTCGACCTCGGGTCGCGGCGCCGTGGGCGCCGAGCGGCCCGCCGCGCGGGCACCGAAGACCAGGAAGGTCACGCCCAGCACCAGCATCAGCGCCAGGAACAGCGGGATCATGCGCACGGGCGGCCTCCGGGGAGCGACGTGCCTCCATTGTGCCCTCAGGCCTCAACCACTCTGGACGACCGACCGTGGGCGCGACGGGGCGTGCAGAGGGGTGTGGGTGCGTACGGCGCTCGGCGCGAGCTCGACCGTCTCGCTCGCGGGCGAGCGACCCCCGGCTTCTGCGGGCCGGGGGATCCAGCGTATCGAGGACTGAGGACGTTAGTCCTGAAATAGACTAAACGGACTCAACTCGGGTCGCCGAGCCGGTGCAGCCCGGTCACGGTGAGAGCCCGGCTCGCCGGCCTCGTCGGTGGCCGCGAGGTCCAGCACCGCCTCGACCACCCAGTCGCGATGTGCCTGCGGGTCGTCCAGGGTCTGCCGCACCAGCCACGACCCCGTCCGCTGCTCCACCGAGAACAGGTCAGGTCCTCTCGCGTCGGGGCCGATGCCCACGCGCGCGTGCTCGGCGTAGTAGTCCTCGAGCGCCTGGTCCCACCCGGACTCGCCCGGGGGCGTCGGCTCCTCGCCGTCCTCCCTGCCCAGCCGGGACTCCACCTGCTCCACGCGCTCGAGGTCCGCTTTGTCCATCGCGACCAGGCCGGCGACGTCGTCACGGGCGATCAGCTCGACCCGTCGCCACATCGCGTTGCGCACCATGACCCGGAGCACGCGTTCCTGCTGGGCCAGGCTCACCGGGGGTGGCGGCGCCTCGTGTCGCTCGACGACGTGCTCGGGGTCCTGCAGCGCCTCCCACTCGTCGAGCAGTGAGGAGTCGGTGTGGCGCACCGTGGCCCCCAGCCACTGCACCAGGTCCTGCAGCTCCTCGCCGCGACGGCTCTCGGGCAGGGTCTGGCGCAACGTGCGGTAGGCGTCGGTCAGGTAGCGCAGCACCAGGCCCTCGCTGCGGGCCAGCTGGTAGCGGCCCACGAAGTCGGTGAAGGTCATCCCCTGCTCGTACATCTCGCGCACCACCGACTTGGGCTGCAGCGCGTCCTCGGCCAACCAGGGGTGGGTCTCGCGGTAGGTCTCGTAGGCGGGCTCGAGCAGCTCGGCCAGGGGCCGGGGCCAGGTGACCTCGTCGAGCAGGGCCATCCGCTCGTCGTACTCGATGCCCTCGGCCTTCATCTGCTGCACCGCCTCGCCGCGGGCCTGGTGCTGCTGGGCGAGCAGGACCTGTCGCGGGCCCTCGAGCACCGACTCCACCACGCTGACCATGTCGAGGACGTGGTCGGGGTCGCTGGGGTCGAGCAGGTCGAGCGCGGCCAGGGCGAACTGTGCCAGTGGCTGGTTGAGGGCGAAGTCGTCAGGCAGGTCGACGGTGAGCACGAAGCGCCGGCCGTGCTCGTCGGGCTCCTCGAGCCGGGTCACCAGACCCGAGCGCAGCAGGGCTCGGGTGTGCCGCACCGCGCGACGTGCCAGCCGGAGCTGGGTGCGACGGTCCTCGTCACTGTCCTCGATGATCCGTCGCAGGGCGGCGACGGCGTCCTCGCGACGCGAGAGCACATTGACCAGCATCGCGTCGTCGACCCGCAGCTGGGAGCGCAGCGGCTCGGGCTCCCCGGCGAGCAGCTTGTCGTAGGTCTGCTCGGTCCACACCACCGTGCCCTCGGGGGGCTTCTTGCGCTGCACCTTGCGCCGCTTCTTGGGGTCCTCGCCCGCCTTGGCCAGTGCCCGCTCGTTGTCGATGACGTGCTCGGGCGCCTGGACGACGACGTAGCCGACCGTGTCGAACCCCGCCCGCCCCGCGCGGCCCGCGATCTGGAGGAACTCGCGGTGCTTGAGGATCCGCTGGCGCGACCCGTCGAACTTGGCCAGGCCGGTGAACAGCACGGTGCGGATCGGCACGTTGATCCCCACCCCGAGGGTGTCGGTCCCACAGATCACCCGCAGCAGCCCCTGCTGGGCCAGCTGCTCGACCAGGCGCCGGTACCTCGGCAGCATGCCGGCGTGGTGCACCCCGATCCCCGAGCGCAGCAGCGGACCGAGCGTGCGCCCGAAGCCGGGGCCGAAGCGGAAGCCGCCGATGGCCTCGGCCACGCGGTCCCGCTCCTCGCGGTCGAGCAGCCGGTGGCTGCGCAGCGAGGACGCCTGGGCGACCGCGGCCGCCTGGGTGAAGTGCACGACGTAGGCCGGCACCTGCTGCGCGGTCACCAGCTCCTCGATCGTCTCCTCCAACGCAGTGGTCGACCAGGTGAACGCCAGCGGGACCGGTCGCTCGGCGTCGGCGACCACCGTGGCCTCGCGACCGGTGCGGCGCTCGAGCGCCTCGACGAAGCGCTCGACCGGGCCGAGTGTCGCCGACATCAGCAGGAACTGCGCCCTGGTGAGCTCGATCAACGGGACCTGCCAGGCCCAGCCCCGGCCGGGCTCGGCGTAGAAGTGGAACTCGTCCATCACGACCAGTCCGACCTCGGCCGCACGTCCCTCGCGCAACGCGATGTTGGCGAGCACCTCGGCGGTGCAGCAGATCACTGGTGCGTCGGGGTTGACCGTGGCGTCACCGGTGAGCATGCCGACGCGCTCGGCGCCGAAGACGTCGCAGAGCGCAAAGAACTTCTCGCTCACCAGGGCCTTGATCGGCGCCGTGTAGAAGCTGGTGCGCCCCGAGGCCAGCGCCGAGGCGTGCGCGCCGGTCGCGACGAGCGTCTTGCCCGAGCCGGTCGGCGTGGCGAGCACCACGTGCTGCCCGGAGACCAGCGCCATCAGCGCCTCGTCCTGGTGCTCGTAGAGCTCCAGGCCCTGGTCGGAGGCCCAGGAGGAGACGGCGTCGTAGACGGCGTCGGGGTCGCCCCCGGCAGGGAGGCGGGAGACGAGGTCCGGTGGGTCGGCCTGCACGGAGTCGACGAGGCCTAGGCCGGGACCCAGCACAGCCCGTAGCGCTGGCCGGCGTCCCACTGCTCCTTGGTCGGCCACTCCCAGCCGTAGTCGAACTGCAGGGAGTCGCCCTGGGCGGAGCGTGCCTGACCCTGGCACTCCTCCTCGCCCGCGCTGCGGACGGCCTTGGTGCCGGGGTACTTCTTGGCGCCGCCGATTCCGATGGTCGAGATCGCCTTCCAGGCGTGGTCCTCGGAGCACACCACGCGGGCGAACTTCTTCGCGCCGGGGCGGGCGGTGCCGCACAGTGCGTACTTCTCCTGACCCTTGCCCGTGAGCGCCTTCTTCATCGTCTTCGGGAGAGTCATCAGCTCGTTCTCGCGCTGCAGCACCACGACGTCGCAGCGCAGCCACTTCGCCCCGGCGTCGACCTCCTCCACCGTGGGCACGAACCAGAACACCTCGACCCTGGTGAGCGGCAGCGAGCCTTCCGCCGTCCCGAGGTAGCGCGCCGCCTTGCTGCGGCAGGTGCCGAAGGCCTGCTGGTTGGCCGCGTCGTCGGTGAGCTCGGCGGGCTTGCCCTGAGCCGCGGGCTTGAAGGTGCCCACGTGCACGGTCTGTGAGGTGTGGTCGTCCCCGCAGTCCACGGGCGCCGTGGAGTCGGCGGACTCGAGGATCTCCTCCGCGCTCAGGTCGTGGCACTGGCCGACCTGGGGGCGCTCGGGGGTGCTGCTGGTCGACGACTCCTCGGTCTCGGGCTCGTCGGAGGCCTCGGACCCGCATCCGGTCAGCAGGCCGGCGACGAGCGCCACGGCGCACATCAGGGGAGCGGTGTACGGGCGGGTCATCGGGGTCCTTCCGTCGTCGGTCGACTCTGAGGGAGTCTCGCAGTGTCCTCAGTGTCTGTCGGTGTCGCGGTGTCGAACGGCCCCGAGGCCGGTTGGTGCAGGACGCCGTGCGGCGTCACTTGTCGGGCTTGGCCCAGCAGACGGACTGGCGGTTGCCGACCTCCCACTCGGCCTTGCCGAAGTAGGTGTAGCCGAACTCGTAGTCCAACGGGTAGTGCAACCAGTTGCCGACCCAGTCGGAGCAGTAGTCACGCGAGGTCACCTCGACCAGCCGCTGCCCCGGCCACTTGTTCTTCGGCTTGCCCATGGAGACCGCTCCCACGGCTCGCCACACGTGCTTCTCCGAGCAGGGCACCTTGGGGGCCTCGGCCACCACCTCGCCCGCCGCGCAGAGCATCCACTTGTCCGCCGGGATGCCGAGCAGGAGGCCCTTGGCCCTCGGCGGCAGGTCGACCAGCTCGGCGGACTGGTCGTTGCCGCCGACCACGTCGCAGCGGAACCAGCGCGCTCCCTCGTCCCAGGCGTCCTCGGTGGGCCGCCACCACGCCCAGTCGATGACGGTGCGCAGGGCCAGGCTCCTGGTCGCGCCGACGTGCTTGATGTAGCGCTTGTTGCACTCCTGGTAGACCCGCGCGCTCAGCGACGGGTCGTCGTAGGCGAGGTCGTCGGCCTTGGTGAACTCGCCGACGTAGAAGGTCTCGGCGTTGTGAGACTCGGTGCACTCCACCGGGTCGGTGGCGTCGGCGGCCGCGGCGATCGCCTCGGCGTCCAGCACCCGGCACGTCCCGGTCGTCGGAGGATCGGCCCCCTCGCCCCCGTCGCCCGCGTCGGCGCCGGTCGCGCCGCCACCACCAGCCGACGAGCCGGTGGTGTCCTCCCCGAGCGGACTGCCGTCGCAGGCTGCCAGGGCAGGGCTCAGCAGCAGGACGGCGAGAGCCGCCACCAGCCGGCTGCGCATCACGGGAGCCCCCAGAGGTCGCGTTGACCGGCACAGCCTACTGAGCCGAGGGGGTCTGTGGTGGCGCAGCGAAGGAATCCTCGCAGCACCGGGACCTCAGCCTCAGTCGCCGAGCAGGGCGGCGAGGATGCCGCCGAGCTCGTAGGCCTGCTCGCGGTGCTCCCGGGTCACCTCGCCCATGATCTCGAGCACCTCGGCGGCCTGACGCCACCCGAGTGCGGCGACGATCGAGCGCACCGACCGGGTCGCGCCCGCGGTGTCGTAGCGGCCGTGGACCAGCAGGCCGAACGGGCGCCGCGACGTGCTGCCACCCTCACCCGAGTCGCCGGCGGACCCGTCGTCGGAGAGCGCACCGCCCACGTGCAGGAACGTGGAGTCGAACATGTGCTTGAGCGCGCCACTCATGTAGCCGAAGTTCGCGGGGGTCGCGAGCAGGTAGCCGTCGGCGTCGAGCAGGTCGCTCACGCTCACCTCGAGCGCGGGACGTACGACGACCTCGACCCCCTCGATGTCGGGGTGGTGGGCCCCGGCGACGAGCTGGTCGGTGAGCTCGCGCATCGAGCGCGTGGGCGAGTGGTGTGCGAGGAGGAGGCGACCCATGCCGCCAGGCTAGAACGCGACGGTGCCACGACGGCGGGTCACTGGGCCAGCTGTGCGTCGGTCCAGAAGGTGGTGACGGCCTTCACGTTCGCGTCGGGTCCGCGGACGATGCCGACGCACTGGCACTCGTCGGAGCGCCAGTAGAGCCGCGCGGTCTCCTCGCCGTCGGCACGCGAGACGTGGGTGTAGTGGTACACGCCGTCGAACTCGGTGGTGGCCGGTCCCTTGACGGTCTCGAGCGTCCCGGGCTTGGCCTCACCGAGCAGGAGGTCCTCCTCGGGCTGGAGCTCGGAGGCGACCCGCTTGCGCATGAAGATGCCTTCGCGCCCGGCGTCGTCCTCGCACAGCACCAGCTCGGCGTCGGGGTAGGTGTCCTGGATCGGCGCCTCCCCGGGGGCGACGGTGTGGCAGGTGTCGGCGGCGAAGACCGGGGCGGCGAACGCGGTGAGGGCCGCAGAGTCGAACGGCTCCTCCACGGTCGGCGCCGTCGGGGAGGTCTCGCCGCTGCCGGTGTCCTCGGTGGTGGACGCGGCCGAGTCGCGCTCCGAGCCCGACGAACCGGTCGGGATCACCCCGGTGACGACCAGGACCGCCACGACCACCCCGACGAGGAGCAGCGCTGCGGCTCCCGCCAGCATGGCCTTCGCCCCGCCGCGACGTGGCTCGTCGCGGTGGCTGGTGGGCATCTCCCCGGTCGATCCCGGGGGTGTTCCCGGTGGCGGGCTCGGTGGTGTGCCCGGCGGTGGAACCGGGGGCAAGAGCGTGTCGTCCCGGTTGCCCTGGTGGGGGCCGGAGCCGTGGGGGCCGGAGCCGTGGGGGCCGGAGCCGGTCGCGGCGTCGGTCTGGCCCGGGACCACCGTCGTCTCGGGCGTGTCGCCCGTCGAGCCTCCGGGTGGTGCAACCACGCGGAAGGACCCCTCCTCCGCGCCCGCCTCGCGTCGGGCGGCCTGCAGCTCGCGGGCGAAGGTCTCGCAGTCCGCCGGACGTTCGCGCGGGTTCTTGGCCATGGCGCGGTGCAGCACCTGGGCCACCGGGGCCGGGACGCCGTACGGGCCCAGGTGTGGTGGCGGTTCGGTGGCGATGCGCTGCAGCAGCGGCAGGATCGACACATCGCTCTCCCGCACGAACGGCGCCTCGCCGGTGAGCAGGGTGTGGATGGTCGAAGCGAGCGAGTAGAGGTCGCTGGCCGTGGTCGGCCGCTCGCCGGCGATCAGCTCCGGTGCGATGTGGGCAGGGGAGCCGGTGAGCATGCCGGTCTTGGTGACCGAGGCCTGGGTGCTGGCGCGGGCGATGCCGAAGTCGGCCAGCTTGGTGACGCCGTAGGTGTCGATGAGCAGGTTGTCGGGCTTGATGTCGCGGTGCAGGATCCCGGCCTGGTGCGAGGTCGCCAGGGCTCCCGCGATCGCGAGGCCCACGGAGGTGGCCTCGTCCCAGGTGTAGCGCCGGCCCTGGCGCAGGGCGTCACCGTGCGAGCCGCGCTCGCAGTACTCCATGAGCAGGTACGGCTTGCCGGACTCGGTGGTGCCGTGGGTGTGGACCGCGACGATGTTGGGGTGCCCGGAGAGCCGACCGACCGCGCGAACCTCCCGGGCGAAGCGGTGGAGCACGGCTTGGTCGGTCTCGACGTTGGCGAGTACCTTGACCGCGACGGTGCGGTCGAAGGAGTCCTGGCGCGCGCGGTAGACGACTCCGAACGCGCCGGAGCCGATCTGGACGGCGTCGGTGATGTCCGGGACACCGATGCTCATCGCACCACCCCTCGTCGGACCCCCGTGCTCGAGCCGATCACGTGTGCAGCCTAGTGAGCCGCGCGACCACGTGCTCCTGCCACGACCGTAATCTGGCGGGGGCGACCTGTCGCCTGCGGTGATGCTATTGCAACGCGTTCTTCCATACCGTACGGTATGGTGGCCGCCCGTGAGGCACTGAAGGGGGATGCATGAGCACTGCGTCCACCCGTGCCGTGGGCCTGCTGGAGTCGGTCGGCGACTTCTTGCTCTTCCTCGCGGCCGTGGCGCGCAACGTTCCGCGCGGTCCGTTCAACCTGGCCGAGACCACGCGGCAGGCGTGGACGATCATGCGGGTGATCATCGTGCCGACCGCCCTGGTCTCGATCCCGCTCGGCGCCGTCGTCGCGCTGCAGATCGGCAGCCTCACCCAGCAGCTGGGGGCCCAGAGCTTCTCCGGCGCGGCCTCGGTGGTCGCCATCGTGCGGGAGGGTGCACCGCTGGCGACCGCGCTGCTGCTCGCCGGCGCCAGTGGATCCTCGATCTGCGCCGACTTCGGATCCCGCGTGATCCGCGAGGAGGTCGACGCGCTCCAGGTGCTCGGCATCAACGTCGTGCACCGGCTCGTGGTGCCCCGAGTGGTGGCCGCGACCTTCGTCGGTGGCGTGGTCACCGGACTGGTCATGGGCGTGGGCATCGGTGGCGGCTACTTCTTCAACGTCGTGCTGCAGGGTGGCACCAGCGGTGTCTACGTGCAGTCGTTCAGCGCGCTCGCCGAGCTCGCCGACCTCGGGGTCGCGCTGTTCAAGGGGTTCCTCTTCGGGGCGGTCGCCGCGGTGGTGGGCTCCTACAAGGGTCTGGGGGCCAAGGGCGGCCCGAAAGGGGTCGGGCAGGCGGTCAACGAGTCGGTGGTCGTGACGTTCCTGCTGCTGTTCACCATCAACTACGTGGTGACGATGGTCTACTTCGCGCTCGTGCCGCAGGGCGCTCGATGAGCAGGCTCACCCGACCCGTCGACGCCGCGACCCGACGCCTGGAGCTGCTGGGACACCAGCTGCGCTTCTACGGCGACTCGGTGCGGTGGACCCCCAAGGCGGCGGTGCAGTACCGGCGCGAGGTGATGTCGGTGCTCGCCGACGCCAGCTTCGGCTCCGGTGGGCTCGCGATCGTCGGGGGCACCGTCGGGGTGATGGTCGCGCTGTCCTACGCGGTGGGCGCCGAGGTCGGCATGCAGAGCCACGCCTCGCTGGACCAGATCGGCGCGGGCAACTTCACCGCCTTCCTCTCCGCCTACTTCAACACCCGCGAGGCAGCGCCGCTCATCGCCGGTGTCGCGCTCGCCGCGACCATCGGCTGCGGGTTCACCGCCCAGCTCGGCGCGATGCGGATCAGCGAGGAGGTCGACGCCTTGGAGGTGATGGCGGTGCCGTCCATCCCCTACCTGGTGACCACCCGCATGATCGCCGCGGTGATCGCGGTGGTGCCGCTCTACGCGATCGGGATCTTCGCCTCCTACCTCGCCACCCGCATGGTGACGACCTGGCACTACGGCCAGTCCAGCGGCACCTACGACCACTACTTCTTGCAGTACCTCGCCCCCGTCGACGTGATGTGGTCCTTCGGCAAGGTCCTGGTCTTCGCGGCCGTCATCATCCTGGTGCACTGCTACCACGGCTTCCACGCCAGTGGTGGCCCCGCGGGCGTGGGCGTCGCGGTGGGCCGGGCGATCCAGACCTCGATCGTCGCGCTGGTCGTCATGGACTTCTTCATGAGCTTCGCGATCTGGGGCTCCTCGACCACCGTGCGGATCACCGGGTGAGCCGGGTGGTCGCGTGAGAGCCGCGTTCCCGCCGCAGACCCGGGCCGAGGCCCTGCGGCTGCGGGCCGGTGGGGTGGTGTGGTTGGTGCTGCTGGCGCTCCTGGTGGCGCTCAGCCTGGCGACCTACGCCAAGGTCTTCGACGGACACGTCACCGTGACGGTGCGCGCTCCCCGGGCGGGGATGCAGCTCAACCCCGGGGGCGACGTGCGGATGAACGGTGCGATCGTCGGTCGCATCTCCGGCGTCGAGGCGACCGAGCGTGGCGCCGACGTCGAGCTGCAGATCGAGGGCGACAAGGCCGGTCGGATCCCCGACACCGCGCAGGCCCGGATCCTGCCCACGACGCTCTTCGGCCAGAAGTACGTCGAGCTGCGGTCCTCCGACGACCCCGGCCGGGGGCACCTGCGCGACGGCACCGTGCTGCGCACCGCCGACGACGCCACCTACGTCGAGCTGACCGACGTGCTCGACGGGCTGGAGCCGCTGCTCACCACGGTCCGCCCCGGTGAGCTCGCCACCCTGCTGCACGAGAGCTCCACCGCGCTCGACGGGCAGGGTGCGACTCTCGCCGACCTGATCAACGGTGGCGGCGCCTACCTGCGCGACCTCAACCGGGAGCGGCCCGCGCTGGAGCGCGACCTGCGCCTGCTCGACCGCGTGAGCGGCCAGTACGCCGACGACGCCGGGTCGATCCTCGACCTGCTCGACCAGTCGAGCACCGTGCTCGACACCCTCGCGGAAGGCGACCGGTGGCACGACGTCCTGACCGAGACCGCGCAGACCTCGCGGGCAGGGGAGCAGCTGGTGCGCGCCTCGCGTCGCGACCTGCGAGCGGCCACCAGGCTCTCGCGACCCACCCTGGAGCTGCTGGCCGAGTACTCCCCGGAGATCCCGTGCCTGATCAGCGGGTTCCTCGGGGTCCGCGACAGCTCGGCAGCCCAGGTCAAGGGCCGCTCGGTCGAGGGCTACTTCACCCTGGGCCAGCAGGTGCGCGGCTACGAGCCTCAGGACCGGCTGCGCGCGGGTGACCTCGGCACCGGTCCGTCGTGCCGCGGGTTGCCGAAGCCGCCGGTGCCCTACCCCGGCGTCGACCTCGACGACGGCGTCAGCCCCGAGATCCAGGACTCCGCCAACCCCCAGGTGAACCGCTCCGCCGGCGGTGGACGGTGAAGCAACAGCTCCCGGTGCGCAGCTCGGCTGCCTGGGTGATCGCGATGACCGTGCTCTCGCTGGTCACCGTCGTCGTGGTGGCCGCCACGATCCGACCCTTCGCCCTGGGCGCCGACCGCACGACCTACACCGCGGTCTTCAGCTCGGCGAGCCGCGCGCAGGCCGGCGACGAGGTGATGGTCGGCGGCGTGGGCGTCGGGCGGATCACCGGGGTCGAGCTCGCGGCCGACGCCACGGCGCGGGTCACCTTCGAGGTGGAGTCCGACCTGCCGGTCAGCACCTCGACCCGCGCCGAGCTGCGCTACCTCGACCTCGTCGGCGGGCGCTACCTCTCGCTGGTCGAGCCGGCCGACGGGCACCCGGAGCGGCAGTCACCGCAGCAGCCGATCCCGGTGACGCGCACCTCGCCGGCGCTGGACCTCAACGCGCTCCTCAACGGCTTCAAGCCGCTCTTCGACGCCCTCGACCCCGACGACGTCAACGCCCTCGCGATGGACATCATCAAGACCTTCCAGGGCGAGGGCATGACCGTGCGCGAGCTCATCGCACGCACCGGCTCGCTCACCACCGGGCTGGCAGCACGCGACGAGGTCATCGACGCGATGCTGACCAACCTCGGGCGCACCGTGACCACCGTGGCCGAGCGCCACGACCAGCTCGAGGCGCTGATCGGCGACCTGTCCGCGTTCGCCGTCGGGCTGGCCCGCGACCGACGCGTGATCGGTGACTCCCTGCGCCACATCGACACCATGGCCGCGCTGTCGGCCGGCCTGCTGCGCGACGCCAGGCCGTCGCTGAAGCGCGACATCGCCGAGCTCGGCGAGATCTCCCGGCTGCTCGGCACCGGGAAGGGCAAGGGCGAGCTCGAGCACGCCCTGGACCACCTGCCGCACAAGCTGGACCGGCTCTCGCGCACCGCGACGTACGGCTCCTACTTCAACTACTACGTCTGCTCGGTGAAGCTGCGGGTCGACAGCACCAACCCGGTCGACCCGGCCGTGCGTCGGGTCCTGAACCGCGTCACGCTCAACGACTCCGCGAAGCGGTGCGACCCGTGAGCGGGCCCGGAGGCCTCAACCGGCGGGCCCGGGTCGGGCTCTACGGCATCGTGGTGATCGCGCTGCTGCTGGTCGGCGCACAGCGGCTCGAGGCCATCGGCCGGCTGCTCTCGGGCAGCGACGAGGTCACCGCCTACTTCACCGACTCCTCCGGCCTGGCCGAGGGTGACCGGGTCGAGATCGCCGGCATCGCCGTCGGGCGGGTGCGCGAGGTGCAGATCGACGGCCCCCGGATCAAGGTCGTCGCCGGTATCGACAGCCCCGTCGAGCTGGGGGACCGCACCCGCGCCGCGATCAAGGTCGGCAACCTGCTGGGCAGCAAGTACCTCGAGCTCGAGCCGCAGGGCAGCGATGCGCTCGACGCGGCCATCCCGCTGGAGCGCACCACCCCGGCCTACGACGTGGTCTCCGCGGTCAGCGACCTCAGCGACACCATCGAGGGGATCGACACCGACCAGCTGGCCACGGCCCTGGACACCGTGGCGCAGACCTTCCGGGGTGCGTCACCGCAGATCCGCAGGGCGGTCACCGGGGTCTCCGCGCTGAGCCGCACGATCGCGGCGCGCGACCAGGAGCTGCAGGACCTGCTCTCCGGGGCGGAGACGGTCGCGGCGTCGCTGGAGGGGAGCAAGGAGCAGCTCTCCCGCTTCGTGCGCGCGTCGTCGCTGCTGCTGGCCGAGGTGGACCGGCGCCAGGCTGCGATCGACGGGCTCGTCGAGCACACCGCGGCGCTGTCGGAGCAGCTGCGCGGCCTGGTGCGTGACAACCGGCGGCAGATCGGTCCGGCGCTGGCCAACATCAACCGGGTGGTCGGGGTCCTCCAGGCCCGCCAGGACGAGCTGCAGCGCACCGTCCACAACCTGGCGACCTTCGCGCGGGTCTTCGTCAACACCATCGGCAGCGGGCCCTGGTTCGACTCCTACATCGCCAACGCCCCCGACCAGCCCTCGACCTCGGGGCCGCAGCGATGAGGCGCGCAGTGTTCAGCCTGGGGTCGAGCCTGGGCTCGGCCCTGGCGTCGCGGCGGGTCCAGGTCGGGCTGGTGCTCCTCGCCCTCCTGGCGGCCGGGGTGAGCTGGGCGAGCCTGCGCGGGGGGGAGCGCCGGGTCTCGGCGGTGCTCCCGAGCGCGGTCAGCGTGTTCGAGGGCTCCGACGTCAAGATCATGGGCGTCCGGGTGGGCGAGGTGACCTCGGTGCAGCCCCGCGGCACCAGCGTGCTGGTCGAGATGACCTACGACGACCAGTACGACCTGCCGGCCGACGTCGGAGCGGTCGTCGTCTCGCCGTCGGTGATCGGCGACCGGTTCGTGCAGCTCGCGCCCGCCTACGACGGCGGGGAGCAGCTGGGTGAGGGTGCGACCATCCCGCGGGAGCGCACCGCGGTGCCGGTCGAGCTCGACGACATGGTCGCCAACACCACCGACCTGGCCCAGGCGCTGGGTCCCGACGGTGCCAACGCAGACGGAGCGGTCACCCGGCTGCTGCGGGTCGCCTCGCAGTCGCTGGACGGCCTCGGCCAGGACCTCAACGACTCGCTGCGCAACCTCGCCCGCGCCAGCGAGACCCTCGCCGAGGCGAGCCCCGGGCTGCGTCGCACGGTCCGGCACGCGGCCGGGGTGACCGGCGAGCTGGCGACGTACGACGCGGCGGTGCGGCGATTCAACGCCCGGCTCTCGCGGGTCGCCGGGGCGCTCGCCGACGACCGGACCGACCTCGAGACGCTGCTGCGCAGCCTCGCGCGGTCCCTGGGGGAGGTCGAGGCCTTCGTCCGCGACAACCGCAGGCAGGTGACCACGGCGGTCGGCGGGCTCGAGCAGGTCGGCTCCCGCCTGCGCGCCGAGCGACGGGCGCTGGCCCAGATCGTCGACCTGGTGCCACTCGGCTTCACCAACCTCGTCGAGACCTACGACCCGGAGACCGCCTCGGTGCGCACCCGCGCGAACTTCGGCCAGATCCTGCGGGCTGCCGACAAGGTGGTCTGCTTCGAGCTGGAGAAGCAGCTCGGCGAGGCAGCCCGGGAACAGTGCGGTCTGATCCAGCAGGCGGTGGCGGGGCTGAGCCGGCCCGGTGCGCCGACCCTGGACCCGACCAGGGCGCCGACGCTCGTCGATCTCGTCACCGGGAGCGCGCGATGAGGCGATGGCGACCGTGGGCCACGGGACTGCTGGCGGCAGCCCTGCTCAGCGGCTGCTCCTTCAGCGGCCTGCAGGAGATGGACCTCCCCGGTGGGCCCGACTACGGCGAGGACTCCTATGCCCTGACCGCAGAGTTCTCCGACGTGCTCGGCCTGGCCAACCACGCCGCGGTCAAGGTCGACGGCGTCACCGTCGGCGAGGTCGTGGAGATCGAGCGCTCGGACTGGCACGCGGCGGTCGAGCTGCGCATCCCGCGCGAGGTGGAGCTGCCCGGCGGCACCACCGCTCGGATCCAGCAGACCAGCCTGCTGGGGGAGAAGTTCGTGGCCCTGCGCGAGCCTGACGGCGACCGACCGGGCTCGCAGCCCCTGGCCGACGGCGACACCATCGGGCTGGGCCACACCAGTCGCGGCACCGAGATGGAGGAGGTGCTGGGCGCCGCCTCGCTGCTGCTCAACGGTGGCGGGCTCGACCAGGTGCAGACCATCTCGCGCGAGCTGCACACCGCGCTGGACGGCGAGCAGGTGGACACCCGTCGCTTCCTGCGCGAGCTCGACGTCTTCATCACCACCCTGGACGCCCAGCGCGAGCGGATCGTGAGCATCATGGCCAACCTGAGTCGGCTCGGCGCGACGATCAACGACGACGAGCAGGTCGTGGAGCGCGCGTTGGCCGACATCGCGCCGGCCCTGCGGGTGCTGGAGCAGCAGCGCAAGCCGCTGGTGCGGATGCTGCGCTCACTCTCGCGGTTCGGCGCCGTCTCCACCCGGGTGATCCGGGAGTCCGGCGACGCCCTGGTGGCCGACCTCGAGGCGCTGGAGCCGATCGCTCGGCAGCTGCGGCGCTCGGGCCAGCAGCTCCCCGAGTCGATCGAGGCGATCTTGTCCTTCCCCTTCCCCGACGAGGTGCTCAAGGCCGCCCGCGGCGACTACGTCAACCTCGCCGTCGAGATGGACCTGACCCCGCTGACCCTGCTCGGCAACACGACGGGCACCAACGAGGAGCCCGGCGGCGGCACCGGGCTGCCCGACGTCCCGGGCGTCCCCGGCGTCCCCGGGGCGCCCGGGGTGCCGGACAACCCGTTGGGGCTCTCGGCGCTCGTGGGTGGGGGTGAGCGCCGATGAGCCTCCCGACGTCCTCGGTGCGGGTGCGGCTGCTGGTCTTCGCGCTCGTCGGCGGGCTCGCGGTCGTGGTCGCCGGCGTGCGCTACGCCGACCTGCTCAGCGTGCTGCGCCCCTCGTCGTACTCGGTGACCGCTCAGATGCCGCGAAGCGGCGGCATCTTCGAGCGGGCCGAGGTGACCTACCGCGGCGTGAGCGTCGGCCGGGTCCGCGACGTCGACTTCCGACGTGACGGCGTCGAGGTCACCTTGTCGATCGAGGACGAGTGGCAGATCCCGTCGACGCTGACCGCGCAGGTGCACAACCGCTCCGCGGTGGGGGAGCAGTACCTCGACCTGGTGCCGCAGCGCGACGGGGCGCCGTACCTCGAGGACGGTGACGTGATCGAGGCCGCCGACACCAGCACACCGGTGCGCACCGAGGAGCTGCTGGTCGCGCTCGACCGGTTCGTGGACTCGGTGCCGAAGCAGGCCTTGCGCACGACCGTGCGGGAGCTGTCGAGCGCCATGAGCGGATCCGGCGACGACCTGCGGGCGCTGCTCACCAACAGTCGGGTGATCCTGCGCGAGGCGCGGCGTGCGCTGCCCGCCACCCGGCGCCTGCTGCGCACCGGCGGCACCGTGCTGCAGACCCAGGCCGACCAGGCAGAGGTGATCAGCTCGGCGCTGCGCAGCCTCGACGACCTCACCGAGGTGGTCGCCGACCACGACGGCGACGTGCGCACGATCCTGCGTGACGCGGTGGGGGCGGCCCAGGCGCTGCGGCTGCTGGCGATGTCGCTGAAGCCGGTCCTGCCGCCGATGCTGAGCCACCTCGGCGTGGTCTCGCGGATCCCCTCGGAGCGGCTGGGGGCGCTCGAGGAGAGCCTGGTCGCGATCCCCTACGCCCTGGCCTCCGCCATCACCCCCGGACGCGGCGAGCGTGCCCACTTCGCCTTCCAGGGCACCTCGGACCCCGCGGTGTGCGAGCGCGGCTACGTGCCCCCGCGGAAGTGGCGCTCCCCGCACGACCTGTCCTTCGCGCCGATGGACGACTCGACCACCTGCACCGAGCGCGGGGACACCCTGCCGCGTGGCTCGAACTCCGTCCTCGACCGCGACCCCGACGCGCGTCAGGCTCGCTGAGCAAGGATGGGCCCATGGCCGAACTCGTGCGCACCAACGACCTGGGCCTGATCTCGGTGATCGAGGGCCTGCTCACCGCCGCAGAGATCCCGTACCACGTGGCCGACCGCAACATGAGCATCCTCGACGGCTCGATCCAGGCCATCCAGATGCGGGTGCTCGTGCACGACGAGAACGCCCCCGAGGCCCGCGAGCTCTTGACCGATGCCGATCTGGGGCATTGGCTTCGGACATGACCCAGACACCGGTGCCCAACACCCCACCCGCCGTCGAGCTGACCCGACGCCTCGAGGAGGCCTCCGGCCTGGACCCCATCGTCGACGCCGTCACACCAGTGGTCACCACGCTGTTCGGCTCGGGCGCTCGCGGCTCGGTGCTCCGTGGTGACTGGCTGGGCCACGCCCTGCACCCCCTGGCCACCGACGTGGTGGTCGGCACCTGGCTCTCGGCCACCGTGCTCGACCTCGTCGGTGGCCGCGCCGCACGCCCGGCCGCGCAGCGCCTGGTCGCCACGGGCCTGCTCGCTGCAGGCCCCACGGCGTGGACCGGGTGGGCGGAGTGGACCCGGTCCGGCCGGCGCGAGCGGCGAGTGGGACTGGTCCACGCGACCAGTGCCGGCGCAGCGATCGGGGTCTACGCCGCCTCCTGGCAGGCGCGCAGCAAGGGCCACCACCTGAGCGGCGCCGGGCTCTCGCTGGCCGGCTCGGCGGTCCTGGGCGCTGCTGCCTACCTGGGCGGCCACCTCGCCATCGCCCGCAACGTCGGCACCCGCCACGCCGCCTTCTCCGACTGACTCCTCGTCGGCCGGGCTTCGGTGGTCGAGCGACCTGATCTGCACCATCCCCGGGGTCAGCACCCGGATCGCCGATGTGGTCATCGCCGAGACCGGCGCAGACATGAGCCTGTTCCCCACCGCTGAGCAACTGGCCTCCTGGGCGGGAGTGGCCCCAGGCAGCAACGAGTCCGCCGGGCGCAAGAAGGCCACCCCCACCCGCCCCGGGGACTCCTACCTCAAAGCCGCCCTGGGACAGGCAGCCGAAGCCGCTTCTCGAACCAAGGACACCTTCCTGGCCGCCCGCTACCAGCGGATCCTGCGACGGCGAGGCAAGAAGCGGGCCCTGGTCGCCCTGCAACGCAGCATCCTGACCGCGATCTGGCACATGGCCGCCACCGGCGAGATCTACACCGATCTCGGCGGCGACTACTACCAAACCTTGGACCCCGACCGCGCCAAGCGCCGCGCCATCGCCCAGCTCCAAGCCCTCGGCTACGCCGTCACCCTCAAGGAGGCCTCCTGACCGCCCCACTCACCTCTATCTACGAGTCAGCAGCGAGCTTGCGAGCGCACGTCGAGACCACTGCCTGTGGATGAGAACCGGCCCCCTGAAACTCTCCAGAAACATCTCCTGACCTGCACAAACAGCACCCGAAACTGTCGGTGCTGGGCCGTAGGTTCACTCGTATGGAGCACCACCCGATCACCGCGTTCAGCACCCGCCTGCACCAGGTGCTCGATGAGGTGATGACCGGCTCCGCCGTGGGTCTGGACGCCGGCCCGGCGGCCGATGCGGCGGTGCTGCTGGCCAAGGCCGAGTCCCGGATCGCCGCTCTGCGGCTGCGGGTGCTGGACCGCGCCCGGCACGAGGACACCCTGACGGCGCATGAGGCGGTGACCGAGGGTTGGTGGGCCGAGGCCTCCGGCTCGGACCACCGACGGGCGCGCCGGGACTTCAAGGTCGCGCAGTCGCTGGCTGGTGAGTTCCACCGCACCGAGGCCGCGCTCGCCGCCGGGCAGGTCACCCAGGCCCAGGCCGAGGTGATCCTCGACGCCGTGGCAGCCCTCCCCGCGTCGGTGGGTCCGGAGGGTCGGGAGAAGGCCGAGCTGCACCTGCTCGAGCAAGCCGCAGACTTCGGGCCGAAGAAGCTCAAGGTCATCGCGAAGCACCTGATCGACGTGATCGACCCCGACGCCGCCGAAGAACGCCTGGCCACGCAGCTCGAGGCAGAAGAACGGGCAGCGCAGCGCAGCTGCTTCCTGCAGATCTTCGCCGACGAGCACGGCATCACCCACCTCAAAGGCGCGATCCCCACCCTGGCCGGGGATCAGCTGCTCACCGCGCTCAACGCCTTTGCCTCACCGCGACGCCCCGACCCGTATGTCCGCGAGGACGCCGACGGGAAGAAGGTCGCCAACGCCGAGCTCCTCGGCCAGGCGTTCGTCGAGCTGATCTCCCGCTACCCGGCCGGCAACCTGCCGCAGACCGGCGGGGTCAACGCCACCATCCTCGTGACCATGTCCTTCGAGACGCTGATGGGTGGACTGGAGTCCGCCGACCTGCTCACCGGCGGCCAGCTCTCACCCGCCGAGGCCAGGCGGCTCGCGTGTGAGGCCGGGATCGTGCCGGTCGTGCTCGGCGGTGACTCCCAGCCGTTGGACTACGGCCGGGAGAAGCGGTTCCACACCACCGCCCAACGTCGGGTGATCTTCGCCCGCGACCAGACCTGCCGAGCCGAAGGCTGTGAGATCCCGGCCAACTGGTGCCACGTCCACCACGACGACCCCTGGTTATCTGGCGGCACCACCAGCGTCCACAAAGGCCTCACCCTGTGCGCGCGGCACCACACCGCCGCCCACGACACCCGCTACCAACTCAGCCGACTGCCCGAGGGCCGCCTGCGCTTCACCCGCATCCAGACCTGAGCGACAGGCGGCGACGGGCAACCGACTCTGCCGAGAGTCGCTCATCGCCTGCACGGACCGAGCTTCTCGACGTACGGCACCATCTTGGTCAGTGAATCGGTGCCGTACGTCGACATGCTCGCCCACACGACGTTCCTGCCCTTTGACTTGCTCTCAGTACCCGCCACGCCGCCTTCTCCGACTGACCCGTCTCGCCGGTCGAGCTGGTCAAGACCCCGGTGGTCGGTCGAGCCTGGCGAGATCCCGGTCGTTGGTTGCCGACCCACGATGCTCCGGGTGAGACGGCGTGGGGGATATTGTTGCTCACGAGGTGGTCGTCATGAGTCAGCAAGGTGAGCCTGCGCCGGAATCACGTCGACTTGGTGGCGGAGCGATAGCGTCGTTGTCCGGCCTCGCGGTGCTGGCCATCTTCGTGATCCAGAACACCCAGAAGGTCAGGTTCAACTTCCTCTTCCTCGACTTCACGTGGCCGCTGTGGTTGTACACGATCGTGGTGGCGCTGTTCGGCGCCATGGTGTGGTTCGGGCTGGGCGTGGTGCGACGCCACCGGCGCCGCAAGGCTCGACGCGCTGCACGTTAAGGGACCCGGTGATCAGCCGGTCAGACCGGCGCCGGCGACGAAGCCGCCGATCAGGATCAAGATCGTGGCGCCGACTGCGGTGGCGTGGGCCGCTATCCAACCCTTCGCCGTGACGAGCCTGGGCTCCATTCGTCGCGGGAAGAGGATCGTCGCAACGATCGGGAGGACAACGGTGCAGGTTCCGATCGCGGTGTAGCTGAGGAGGAGGACGAGGCTCTCTGCAGGCCGCAGATGTGCACCGCTGATCGCCAGGCCGGCCGCGGCCGCGAGGAGCACTGCCTTCGGGCGAAGGTTCAACGCCAGACCGATGCCGAAGACAGGCACAGCTCCGAACCCGCCGAGGCCGTTCAACCACCCCGGCCTGTCGCCGCTACGCGCACGATTCCGACGCACCAGGGTCACCACACCCAGCAGCACCATGGCGATGCCGACCACTACCTCCAACTTCTCCACCAGGGCGTCGTGCTGGCGCGGGCGTCCGGGAAGTGCCTGGCCGGCAACGGCCGTCAGGGTGACAACCGCGAAGGCGCCGAGCACCGTACCGGTGAGGAACGCCAGTCCGGAGCGGGTGCGGGTCTCCGAGAGCAGGATGAAGATGGTGGCGGAGATCGGCACGCTGCTGAGCGCCGCCGCGAGGGCCAGCGGCAGAACATGAACCAGCGCTTGCCCCATCGAGTCTCCGATCCCGGTCTCCAGCTCGCGTGTGCACCACGGCGACGGCGGGAGCCCTCATGGAAGTATCGCGCACCCGCAGGACGCGAGCCGATCCGCTCCGGCGCGGGCCGGAGCCGACAGCCCGGGGGCGGGTGCTCATCACCACTATGCATGCCGCTGTCGGAGCGAAGCGTCCGGCCATGCCATGGGCGGGCGGCCTGTCGGGCGATCTGTCGTGGCCCGAGCCCCATCTGTGACGCGGCGCGCGGCTACTTCAGGGCGACCATCTCGTGCATGGTGCGGCCGGTCTCCGTGAGCACGTCGTCCTCGAGGCGGACCGTCAGGTCGTAGTCGGACTCGAAGCGGAAGTAGCCGGGTCGACCGAGGAGCCGGTTCACCACGGCCTTGACCGGTTTCCAGCGCACCACCGGGATCATCTCGAGGAAGTCGTTGGCGTGCACGATCCGCTGCACGTCGAGGGCTCAGGTCCACCTCGTCGCTGCGCAGCGAGAGCGTCGAGGGGTAGTCGCGGTTCGCGACCCCGTCGAAGACCCGCGGCCCCTCGCTGGAGGTCACCTCGCCGGTGCTGAGCAGGATCTGTGAACCACGGGCGACCATGAGGGGCATCGAGGAGTGCGAGCCGTACTTCGCCGTGGTGTGCACGTTGGCGTAGATGACGGTCAGGTCGTCGGTGTAGAGCCGCCCCCAGTACCAGTGGTCGATGATCCGCTTCATGTCACCGACGCCCCAGTTGTGGTCGTGGTAGCCGATCCCGCTGGCCTCGATCACCTCGTCGTGGATCCGGACGGTGCCGCTCACCTTCGCGCGCGGGGCCCCGACGCACCAGGCGAAGTAGTCGCGCTCGCCGTACGTCGTGCGGCCCCCACCGGGCATCCAGGTGGGCACCAGGTTCTCGAAGGTCAGGTCGAAGGTGATGCCGTCCTCGCAGAGATGCAGCCGGTGCACGGGGAGCCGGTCCTCGGGGAACTCCACCCTGGCCCAGTTGGGGCCGACCGTGACGTCGCACTGCTCGCGGGAGGCGCTGGCATCCTCGTCGGCGTAGTGCTTGACCACTTCGAGCCGGGTGCCGTCGGGTCGGTAGAGGTGCAGCTCCACGCCGGGCTTGCGCGCGATCAGCTCCTTGGTCTGGATGAAGCCGACCACGATGTGGCCGTCGTCGAGTCGCGCGTCGAAGTACCAGTGCTCGAAAGCGAGCTTGTGGTCGTCGAGGTGCGCGGCGTTCCCCTCGGGGCCGACCGGGGTGATCTCCCCGTCGCGGCGGCCAGGGCCGTGCCAGGCTTCGACGATCTCCATGGTTGTCTCCTCTTGGGGTCTCGACAGGCTCGACCGGCGGACCTCGCTCAGCGACGCAGGGCGCTGCTGGCGTCGAACTCGGCCCGGCGGCCCTCCATCTGGAACTCCCACCAGTTCTTGCGGTGGGCGTCCATCAGCCGCTCGTGCAGCTCCTTGAGCCCGGGCAGCCGGCGGCCGAGCTCCATCGCGGTGATCAGCGGCCAGCGCAGCGCGAAGAGCAGAGCCCAGGGGAGGGCGCTGGGCATGTCGTAGTGCTTGCGGGTGCCGGGGGCCATCCACAGCGCGCTGTAGGCCGAGTAGATGCCGAAGTTGTAGCGGGCCCGCAGCTTGGCCAGTCCCTTCTGGTGCTCGCGCGGGGCGAAGGCACGGGGGAAGGACTCGATCAGCTCGGTGCCGTGCTCGCCGGAGTCGTAGGAGCGTGCGGCCGTCGACATCGCGAGCAGCTGCAGGCACTCGCGCACGGTCTCGGGGATCCACTGCGGCTGCACCCCCAGCAGGTGCCCCATGTACTTGTTGAAGTGCTGCAGCGCGCGCATCTCGCGCGGGGTGATCTGGTAGCCCAGCAGCGAGAGCGCCAGCGAGGGAGCCACGCTGCCGCCGACCTGGGTGAGCATCGCCCAGGTCTGGCTGATCGGCAGCCCGTACTTCGCGTAGTCCCACTCCTCGTGCTCGCCCACCCGCTTGCGCACCGAGACGTGCATGATCCGCACCTGCATCGCGGTGGTGCGGCCCTGGGAGCCGTCGGTGAAGAGCGCGCCGGGCTCGGAGACGTCGATCCAGAACTTCGCGGTCTCCAGAAAGCGGCGCAGTGCGTTGTCGCCGGCGTAGCCACCGGCCAGGGACAGGGGAGTGGCGACCCCGGCCTCGGTGTAGACCTCGAGGGTGATCGCCCCGGCGACGCTGAAGAGCATCGTGCCCCAGCGACGCCAGATCGCTGCGCCCAGCTCGACCTGGTCCCGGTCGACCCACTCGGGCACCGTGTCGAAGTCGGCGAAGAGCTCCCGCATCGACTCCGGGGCGTCGGGGACGGACCCGATGCCGTCCCGGAGCGCCTGGTCGAGCATCTGACGACCCCGCTTGTGCCCGAGCTCGCCGAAGAGCACCTCGCTGACGAAGCGCTCCGCCACCGGGTCGCCGCTGAAGAGGTCGTCACAGACCATGCGCGCCTGCTCGTCGGTGGGAAACAGCTCGTGGCCCAGGCGTCGCGTCAGTCGCTCGAGTCGTTGCCAGCGTGGCTCCGCCTTGGCCTCCCAGTAGCGGAAGTGTTCGGGGCAGCGCCATACCCGTTCGCCGTTCTCGTCGGTCACGGGCGTGGTCGAGGGCGCATTGTCGGCGACGGCGGTCATTTCCATACCGTACGGTATGGTTTGGTCGTCTGACAAGATGTGCGGGTGAGCACCAGCGCCCCCGCCGGATCCGGCACCGGACACCGGCTGTCCCTCGACGACTGGACCTCGCGTGCCCTGGACCTGCTGGTCTCCGAGGGCGTGGGCGCGCTCAAGGTCGCCCGGCTGTGCCGTGAGCTCGGGGTCACCAAGGGCAGCTTCTACTGGCACTTCGCCGACCTGGAGGCGCTGCGCACCGCGGTGGCCGATCGGTGGTGCGCGCAGAGGCGCGCCGCACTCGAGGAGACCTCCTCGCTGGCCGGCGTCGCGCCTCTGGAGCGGATCCGGATGATGGCCGCCGGGCTGCTCGAGGACCGGTCGTGGAGCATGGAGCGCACCCTGCGGGAGTGGGCGGTCAGCGACCCGAAGGTCGCCGAGACGATCGCGGCGAGCGAGCGCCACGTCTTCGCCCTGGTCGAGGACGCGCTGCGCGAGCTGGGCCACAGCGACCGCGACGCGCGGCTGCGGGCCGGCCTGCTGGTCTACGCCGGGATCGGCTTCGCCCACGGCCAGCACTCCCTGCCCCGGCCGACGATGGCCGACCTCGACGACCTGGTCGACTTCCTCTCCCGGGACCTCGACGGCCGCTGACCGGACCCCGACGGCTGAGTGCCGGAGCAGGGCGGCGTTAGGGTCGGCCTGAGATCCCGACCCACCCGAAGGAGACCGGTGAACGCGAAGGAATTCCTGAGCATGGTGGACCACACCCTGCTCAAGGCCGAGGCAACCCGCGAGGACGTCTCCGCCCTGTGCGCCGAGGCGCGCGACCTCTCGCCGGCCTCGGTGTGCGTCAACGGGCTCTGGGTCGCCCAGGCTCGGGAGGAGCTGGAGGAGAGCGACGTCCCGGTGTGCAGCGTGGTCGGTTTCCCGCTGGGGTCCATGGCGGCCATCAGCGTGGCCAAGGAGACCGCCGACGCCGTTGACGACGGTGCCCGGGAGATCGACATGGTGGTGCCGATCGGGCTGCTCAAGGGTGGTGAGGACGACGCCGTGCGGGCCTACGTCGCCGAGGTGCGCAGCGCGGCCGGTGGGGTCTCCGGCGACGGGCCCGACGGCGTCCAGGTGCTGCTCAAGGTGATCCTCGAGACCGCCGTGCTGGACGACGACGAGATCAAGCGTGCCTGTGAGCTCTCGGTCAACGCCGGCGCCGACTTCGTCAAGACCTCCACCGGGTTCCACGCCGCCGGCGGTGCCACGGCACACGCGGTCTCCCTGATGCGTCACAGCGTCGGTGACGACATCGGGGTCAAGGCCTCCGGTGGCATCCGGACCAAGGCCGACGTCGAGGCGATGGTGGCGGCGGGAGCGTCGCGGTTGGGCATGAGCGCCGCGGCCGCTGTGTCCAAGGAGTTCTGAGCCGGGGCGGGACCGCTGCGGCGGTCGCGGCACCTCCCCGGACGCCCGGCCCACCCCGACCCGCTCACACCGTCCGGTCCGTCACCACGCCCGACCCACGGGATGGGTGCGGCTCAGGTGCTGGGTCCGCGCGGCCGGGCGCCGATTTTCTAGAGGTCGAGGGTGTGGGCGAGGTCGGTGCGGATGGCGTCGAGGCGCTGCAGGGCGACGATCCGAGCGGCGGCGAGAGCCTCGGCGGGCTCCTGGTCGTCGCCGACCGGGACCACGGCCTCGAGGTAGCACTTGAGCTTGGGCTCTGTGCCGGAGGGGCGCACGATGACGCGGGCCTGCTCGGCGAGCCGGAGCCGCAGGCCGTCGGTCGGGGGGAGGTCGGCACTGCCCTGCGCGAGGTCGTCGACCTCGGCCACCTGCAGGCCCCCCAGCGAGGCGGGTGGGTCGGCGCGGAGGCGCTCCATCGCCGCGCCGATCAGCGAGAGGTCCTCGACCCTGACCGAGAGCTGGTCGGTGGCGTGGACGCCGTGCAGCAGCACGATCTCGTCGAGCCGGTCCAGCAGGGTCCGGCCGTCGGCACGCAGCGCTGCGGCGAGCTCGAGCACCAGCAGGGCGGCGCTCACGCCGTCCTTGTCGCGCACCAGGTGGGGAGCGACGCAGTAGCCGAGCGCCTCCTCGTAGCCGAAGGCGAGACCCGGGACCCGGGCGATCCACTTGAAGCCGGTCAGGGTCTGCGTGTACGGCGCACCGGCGGCCTCGGCCAGCCGGCCGAGCAAGGAGGAGGAGACGATCGACGCGGCGTAGGTCCCCTCGACGCCGTGACGCAGCAGGTGGTCGCCGAGCAGGGTCCCGACCTCGTCCCCGCTCAGCATCCGCCACCCCGAGTCGCCCGATCCGGGCCCGGTGGGGACTCCGACGGCACACCGGTCGGCGTCGGGGTCGTTGGCGATGATCACGTCGGCCCCGCGCTCCTGTGCGAGCCGCACGGCCAGGTCCATCGCCCCGGGCTCCTCCGGGTTGGGGAAGGCGACGGTGGGGAAGTCGGGGTCGGGCTCGGCCTGCGGACCGACCACGACCGGGTCGGGGAACCCGGCGCGTCGCGCGGCCTGCGCGACCGTGTCGCCACCGACCCCGTGCATCGGGGTGTAGACCCAGGTCAGGTCGCGCGGTCCCTCGCCCGGCAGCGCGGCGAGCGCTTCCAGGTAGGCCGTCACGACGGTCTCGGAGAGCGTCGTGACGCCGTCACCGCGCGGCACCGACGACATCGGCCCGACGGCGGTGATCTGCTCGGCGATCCCGGTGTCGGCCGGAGGCACGATCTGACTGCCGTCGCCGAGGTAGACCTTGTAGCCGTTGTCCTGCGGCGGGTTGTGCGAGGCCGTGACCATCACCCCCGCGACGCTGCCGAGGTGTCGGATCGCGAAGGCGAGCACCGGCGTGGGCAGGGCACGCGGCAGGAGCAGCGCGCGGAGCCCGGCACCGGTGACGACCTCGGCGGTGTCGCGGGCGAAGACGTCGGAGTTGTGGCGAGCGTCGTACCCGATGACGACGGAGTCACCCTCGGCTGCGCCGTGGTCGCGCAGGTAGGCCATCAGCCCGGCGGCCGCGCGGGTCACGACGACCCGGTTCATCCGCATCGGACCGGCGCCCAGGGCACCGCGCAGGCCCGCGGTGCCGAACTCCAGCGTGCCACTGAACCGCTCGGCCACCTCGGCCGCCGCAGCCGGGTCGCCCGGCGCGCGCTCGAGGAGCTGCTCGAGCTCGGCGCGGGTCTCGGGGTCGGGGTCGTCGTCCGCCCAGGCACGGGCGGTGCGCAGCAGGTCCGTCGGGCCCGTCGGGTCGTCGCGCTCGCTCATGCTCAGCGGGTGCGGGAGGTGAACTGCGGCAGCTCGCGCCGGAACGCCGCGTCACGGGCGATCTTGGTGTTGTGGCTCATCAGCAGGCCGATCTGCTCGATCCGCTCCCGGGCGAAGGTGCGGCGGGGGGAGCGGTGCCAGGTGCCGTTGAACAGCCGCTTCGCAGCCGCCAGCGAGTCGGGCGAGCGGGTCATGAGGCGCTCGGCCAGCGCCTCGGCGGCGCTCATCGGGTCGTCGGCGACCTCGGTCACCAGGCCGATCCGCTGGGCCTGCTCACCGGTGAGGGTGTCGCCGGTCATCGTCAGCAGCTTGGCAGTGTCCATTCCCACGACCTCGGCCAGGCTGCGCACCCCGGACATGTCCGGGATGAGTCCCCACTTGGACTCCATCACCGACCACTGGGCCTCGGCGGAGCTGATGCGGAAGTCCGCACCGAGCGCGACCTGCACGCCCCCGCCGTAGCAGTGGCCCCGCACCGCGGCGATCACCGGCACGGGCACGCGGCGCCACGCCCAGGCGGCCTCCTGGAAGGTGTTGGTGCCCCGGACCAGGTGGGGGATGAAGGACAACGCGATCTGCCGGGGGTCGCGCATCACCTCGGCGAAGTCGAGGCCGGCGCTGAAGGAGTCGCCGGCACCGGAGAGGATCACCGCGCGCAGGTTGCGGTCCGCCGACAGCCGGTGGGCGGTCGCGGCGAGCTCGCGCAGCATCGGCAGGGTCAGGCCGTTGAGCTTGTCGGGGCGGTCGAGCCAGACCCTCGCCAAGCCCTCCTCGTCGACGGTGCAGGTCACGTTGTCGGCCGAGTGCGTGCTCATGGTGCCCCAGGATAGGGGGCGCTCCGGTCGATCCGGTCTCACAGGCCCGTCGAGCGGCACGAGCGGGCGCGCAGGCTCGCCACGTAGTCCTCGGGTGCCCCGGCGGCCTCCGCGGCCTGCACGAGCAGCCCGAGGTAGGAGGCAGACGGCAGGCCGCCCTCGTAGGCGGCGAGCGCGTAGGTCCACGCCAGCTGCTCACCCTCCAGCGTCGCCACCCGCACCCGGGTGCGCAGGTAGAGCCCGGTGGTCGCCGACTCGAGGTCGTCGAGGTGGGATCGGTCCTCGGTGGGGATGTCGTAGAGCGCCACGAACACCTGCTCGGCCGGGTCCTCGACGATCGTGGCCAGCGCGCCGTCCCACCCGAACTCCTCCCCGCCGAAGGTGAGGCGCCACCCCTGCAGCCACCCGGTGCTGCGCAACGGCGAGTGCGGGCAGCGTTGCTTCATCAGGGCGGGGTCCATGTTGGGCCCGTAGGCGGCGTACAGACTCATAGGCCCGCGAGCCTAGTCGGGCCCGGAGGGCTCAGTGCCACAATGGCGCGCGTGACTCACGTGGCGATCATCGGAGGCGGACCCGGCGGCTACGAGGCGGCGCTGGTGGCCGCGCAGCTCGACGCCGAGGTGAGTGTGATCGACAGCGACGGCATCGGTGGCTCCGCGGTGCTCACCGACTGCGTGCCGAGCAAGACCCTGATCGCGACCGCCGAGGTGATGACCCAGACCGAGGTGGCCGGCGAGCTCGGCATCACCTTCGGCGAGCACACGGACGGCACACCGGACCGGACCGCCGACGCCGCTGTCGACCTCGACCAGGTCAACGACCGGGTGCTCGACCTCGCCCGTGCCCAGTCCGACGACATCCGCGCACGGCTCGAGCGTGAGGGCGTCCAGGTGGTGGCCGGCCGGGGCCGGCTGGACGGGCCGCAGCGGGTCGTGGCCACGACCGACGACGGGGAGCACAGGATCGACGCCGACGTGGTGCTGATCGCCACCGGCGCCGCGCCGCGCACCTCCGAGCAGGCGCAGCCCGACGGCGAGCGGATCCTCACCTGGGAGCAGGTCTACGCCCTCCAGGACACACCCGAGCACCTGGTGGTGGTCGGGTCCGGTGTCACCGGCGCCGAGTTCGCCGGCGCCTACAACGCCCTCGGCGTCGAGGTGACCCTGGTCAGCAGCCGGGACCGCGTGCTCCCGGGTGAGGACGCCGACGCCGCCGAGGTCCTCGAGCAGGTCTTCGGCCGGCGCGGCATGAACGTCTTGTCCAAGTCCCGGATGGCCGAGGTGACCCGCACCGAGGACGGGGTCGAGGTCACGCTGGAGGACGGCCGCGTGGTCGAGGGCAGCCACTGCCTGCTCGCGATCGGGTCGGTGCCCAACACCGCCGACCTGGGTCTGGCGGAGGCCGGTGTCAGGACCGACGACGGCGGCTTCGTCGAGGTCGACCGGGTCTCGCGCACCACGGCCCGCGGGGTGTACTCCGCGGGTGACTGCACCGGGGTACTGATGCTGGCCTCGGTGGCGGCGATGCAGGGCCGGATCGCGATGTGGCACGCGCTGGGGGACGCGGTCTCGCCGCTGGACCTCAAGACGGTGTGCTCCAACGTCTTCACCGCGCCGGAGATCGCCACCGTGGGGTGGACCCAGAAGGCCGTCGACGAGGGCGAGATCGAGGCGGAGGGCGTCACGATGCCGCTCTCGACCAACGCGCGGGCCAAGATGCAAGGCATCCAGGACGGCTTCGTCAAGCTGTTCGCCCGTCCGGGCACCGGCATCGTCGTGGGTGGGGTCGTGGTCGCACCGCGCGCCAGCGAGCTGGTCCACGCGATCTCGCTGGCCGTGGGGCAGGGGCTGACCGTCGACCAGGTCGCCGGCGCGTTCACCGTCTATCCCTCGCTGTCGGGCTCCGTCGCCGAGGCGGCCCGCCGGCTGCACCGACGTCACTGAATCTGGCAGGAAACGGGGTGAATTCTCCGATTCTCCTGTGACGGGTGTGACTGCTGTTCGACAATCGCGATCATGCGTCCGACCCGATCCCGCGCCGCCGCCGGCCTCGCCCTGGCGACCGCCGCTGTCAGCCTGAGCGTCCTGTCCTCCTCGGAGTCGGCGGCGAGCGTGAGCGTCAACCAGGTCTACGGGGTGCCCTCCAGCGGCAGCTTCACGGTGCGTGGCCACGGCTACGGCCACGGCAACGGGATGTCGCAGCACGGCGCCCAGGGAGCGGCGCTGCGTGGCCTGTCCTACGGGCAGATCCTCGACTTCTACTACCCGGGCACCGACCGGGTCGTGGCGAAGCGGAAGAAGATCCGGGTGCTGATCTCGGGAGACAGCACCGACCCGGTCGAGGTGGAGCCGGCCAACGGGCTGCGGCTGCGCGACCGCGGCGCCCGGACGACCTACGTGCTGCCCACGAACCTCGGGGCCACGCGGTGGCGCCTCGTCGCCGCCTCGGCCGGCAGCGACGCGATCCAGTTCGAGCGCAACGGCTGGCGCACCTGGAACCCCGGGGGCAGGAGTGCGCTGGTCGGCGGTGGCCAGTTCTTCCGGCCCAAGGGACGCCCGATCACCCTGGTGACCCCGTCGGGCAAGGTCGCCTACCGAGGGACCCTGCGTGCCGCGGCGCCCTCGTCGAGCTCCACGGCGCGGGACACGGTGAACATCTTGTCCCTGGACAAGTACGTCATGGGGGTGATCCCGGCCGAGATGCCGGCCTCCTGGCAGACCGAGGCGGTGCGCTCCCAGGCCGTGGCGGCTCGGACCTACGCCGTCCACGAGCGCAACGCGAACCTGTCGCGCTACTACCAGATCTGCGACACCACCGCGTGCCAGGTCTACCGCGGCAAGTCGGCCGAGCACCCCGCCAGCAACGCGGCCGCCCGGGCCACGGCCGCCCAGATCCTCAACTACCGCGGTGAGGCGGCCTTCACCCAGTTCTCCGCCTCCAGCGGCGGTCGCACCAGCTCGGGGTCGTTCCCCTACCTGGTGAGCAAGAACGACCCGTACGACGACTGGTCGGGCAACTACAACCACGACTGGTCGGTCAAGCTCTCCGCCTCGCGGATCAGCAACGCCTACCCCGGCATCGGCAAGCTGCAGCGGGTCAGGGTGACCCGTCGCGAGGGCGGCGGCGACTGGGATGGCCGGGTGGAGTCCCTGGTGCTCGAGGGCACTCGAGGCAAGACCACGATCAGCGGCGACACCTTCCGCTACCGCTTCGGGTTGAAGTCGACCTACTTCCGGCTCTGAGGCCGGCGGGCGGGCTCAGTCGGCCAGCTCGCAGATCACGGCCCCGTTGCTGATCGTGGCGCCCACGGTGGCCTCCAGCGAGGTCACCGTGCCGGCCTTGTGAGCCTTGAGCGGCTGCTCCATCTTCATCGCCTCGATCACCACGATCGTGTCTCCCTCGGAGACCTCCTGGCCCTCCTCGACGGCGACCTTGACGATCGTCGCCTGCATCGGCGAGGTCACGGAGTTGCCGGAGGCCGCGGCCCCGGCCTTCTTGCCGCCCTTGCGCTTGGGCTTCTTCGCGCCGGCCCCGCCGCGGGCGCAGCGGCGGCGAGACCCGCGGGGAGCACGACCTCCATCCGGCGGCCGCCGACCTCGACGACGACGCGTTGGCGCTCGCCCTCGTCCTCGTCCTCCTCCGCGGCACCACCGGAGTAGGGCTCGATGTCGTTGTCGAAGTCGGTCTCGATCCACTGGGTGTAGACCCCGAAGCTGCCCGTGCCCCCTGAGCTCGTCGACGGGCTCGCCGATGAACGCGGGGTCGCTGACCACCTTGCGGTGGAACGGGATCACCGTCGGCATGCCGCCGACCACGAACTCGTCGAGCGCGCGGCGCGAGCGGGCCAGGGCCTGGTCGCGATCGCGGCCGGTGACGATCAGCTTGGCGATGAGGGAGTCGAAGGCGCCCGGGACGGTCTCGCCCTCGTTGTAGCCGCCGTCGAGCCGCACCCCCGGCCCCGAGGGCGGCAGGTACGACGTCAGGGTGCCCGGAGCAGGCATGAAGTTGCTGCCCGCGTCCTCGGCGTTGATCCGGAACTCGATCGAGTGGCCGCTGATCTCGGGGTCGTCGTACCCGAGCTCCTCGCCGGCGGCGATGCGGAACATCTCCTGCACCAGGTCGATGCCGGTGACCTCCTCGGAGACGCAGTGCTCGACCTGGAGCCGGGTGTTGACCTCCAGGAACGAGATGGTGCCGTCCTGGGCGACCAGGAACTCACACGTTCCGGCGCCGACGTAGCCCGCCTCGCGCAGGATCGCCTTCGACGACTCGTAGAGCCGGCTCAGCTGGTCCTCGGTGAGGAACGGGGCGGGGGCCTCCTCGACCAGCTTCTGGTTGCGGCGCTGCAGCGAGCAGTCGCGGGTGGAGACGACCACGACGTTGCCGTGCTTGTCCGCCAGGCACTGGGTCTCGACGTGACGCGGCTTGTCCAGGAACTTCTCCACCAGGCACTCGCCGCGGCCGAAGGCGCCGACCGCCTCACGAGTGGCCGCCTCGAACTGGTCGGGGATCTCCTCCATGGTGCGCGCGACCTTGAGCCCGCGCCCGCCGCCGCCGTAGACGGCCTTGATCGCCACGGGCAGTCCGTGCTCCTCGGCGAACGCGGTGATCTCCTCGGCGTTCTCGACCGGGTCCTTGGTGCCCGGTGCCAGAGGCGCGTCGGCCCGCTCGGCGATGTGCTTGGCCTTGGCCTTGTCGCCCAGGGCGTCGATCGCCTCGGGCGTCGGCCCGATCCAGGTCAGTCCGGCGTCGATGACGGCCTGGGCGAAGTCGGCGTTCTCGGCCAGGAACCCGTAGCCGGGGTGGACCGAGTCCGCGCCGCTCTTCTGCGCGACGGCCACGATCTTCTCGATCGAGAGGTAGGAGTCGGCCGGGGTGGAGCCCTCCAGGCTGTAGGCCTCGTCGGCCACCCGCACGTGCAGCGCGTCCCGGTCGGGCTCGGCGTACACAGCGACTGATCCGATGCCTGCGTCCTTGCAGGCCCGGATCACCCGGACCGCGATCTCGCCGCGATTGGCGATGAGGACCTTCTGCAGCGGCTTGACCTGGGGACTACCGGCCACGGGTTGTTTCTCCTCGTCTCGGCGTGCTCTCCGCCGGAGTCTAGGGGCATCGCCGGTCCGGGCGCGCAGGGGCACTGGGGGCCACTGAGGCACACTGAGCGCCATGTCGTTCGAACTCAGTCCCGAGCACGAGGCGTTCCGCTCCTCGGTGCGCGACTTCGCCCGCCAGGAGGTCGCGCCGCACGTGGCGCAGTGGGACAAGGAGCACCACTTCCCGGTCGACCTGGTCCACCGGATGGGTGAGCTCGGTCTGTTCGGGCTCACCGCTCCGGAGGAGTACGGCGGCGCCGAGGGCGACTTCACCAGCCTGTGCGTGGCCATCGAGGAGCTCGGACGGGTCGACCAGGCGGTCGGCATCACCCTGGAGGCGGGCGTCGGCCTGGGGATCAACCCGATCCAGACCTTCGGCACCCCCGAGCAGCGTGAGCGTTGGCTGCCCGACCTCGTCGCCGGACGCCGGATCGCAGGCTTCGGGCTCACCGAGCCCGGGGCGGGCTCCGACGCCGGCGCGACCCGCACCAAGGCGGTGCTCGACGACGGCGAGTGGGTGCTCGACGGGGCCAAGGCCTTCATCACCAACTCCGGCTCGGAGATCACCTCGCTGGTGACGGTGACCGCACGCACCGGCACCACCTCGGGCCCGGGCGGGGAGCGGCCGGAGATCAGCGCCGTGGTGGTGCCCGCGGGCACGCCCGGCTTCGTCGCCGAGGCGCCGTACGACAAGCTCGGGTGGCACATCTCCGACACCCACGGCCTGACCTTCACCGACGTGCGCGTGCCCGAGGACCACCTGCTGGGGGAGCGGGGTCGCGGCTACGCCCAGTTCCTGGCGACCCTGGACGACGGGCGGGTCGCGATCGGCGCGCTGGCGGTGGGGGCGATCCAGGCCTGCCTGGACATGTGCGTGGAGTACGCCGGCCAGCGCACCACGTTCGGCGGTCCGATCGGGCGCAAGCAGGGCGTGGCCTTCCAGATCGCCGACCTCGAGGTGATGCTGCAGGCCTCCCGGCTGCTGGTCTACAAGGCGGCCGCGATGAAGGACGCCGGCAAGCACACCGGCAGCGGGGTCAAGGCGTTCAAGCAGGCCGCATCGGTGGCCAAGCTGTACGCCACGGAGTCGGCGGTGAGCGCCACCCGCATCGCGACGCAGGTCTTCGGTGGCTACGGCTTCATGGAGGAGTACCCGGTCGCGCGGTTCTATCGCGACGCCAAGATCCTCGAGATCGGGGAGGGGACCTCGGAGGTGCAGCGGATGCTCATCGCGCGGGGTCTGGGGCTGCCGGTGGAGTAGCCACCTCGGCGCGCCAGAAGTCGTGCCACTGGTGACCGAGCTCGGCCAGCATCTCGCGCAGCAGCGGCAGCCCGATGCCGACCACGGTGTGCGGGTCGCCCTCGATGCCGGTGACGTAGCCACCGCCCAGGCCGTCCAAGGTGAAGGCTCCCGCGACCCGCAGCGGCTCCCCCGTGGCGACGTAGGCATCGATCTCGGCATCGCTGAGCTCGGCGAAGTGGACCACCGTGCGCGCTTCGCGTGCGAGCTCTCGTCGTGCAGACCCCGAGCCTCTCCTCAGGTCGATCACGCAGTGGCCGGTGTGCAGCACACCGGAGCGTGCGCGCATCCGTCGCCACCGGTCGGTGGCCTCCTCGGGCGACCCGGGCTTGCCGTGGATCTCCCCGTCGAGCTCCAGGACGGAGTCGCACCCCACGACGACGGCGTCCGGGGTCACCCGGTCGGCGACCGCCCGGGCCTTGAGCCGGGCCAGCTCGACGGCGAGCCGGGCCGGATCTGCGTGGTCGATCTGGGTCTCGTCGACTCCGGAGACGACCACCTCGGGGTCGAGACCGGCCGAGCGCAACGTCGCCAGCCGGGCGGGGGACTGCGAGGCGAGGACGAGGCGCGGGGTGCTCACGCCCGTGAGCGTACGGCGCAGCCGCGGCCCGACGACGGCTACCTGTGGGCGGTTACCGTGGCCGGATGACCGCTCGAGGTCGATGGGCCGCGGTCGCGGTCGGGGTGCTCGCACTGCTGGCTGCGCCGTTCGTGCTCCGGGCCTGGCCGGTGGCGTCCTCCTCGCTGAGCGCCCCCGAGGTCGTCGCCCGCATCCGCGCCTCCCAGGACGTGCCCTACTCGGGCCTGGTGTCGTCCCGCGGCGGGGTCAGCCTTCCCGGTGACGCGGCCCTGGAGGGCGTGGCCACGCTGCTGGGGCGCGACGGTGACCTGCGCGCGTGGTGGGCCGGACCCGACACCTGGCGCGTCGCCACGCTGCGCACCACCGGCGAGACCGACCTGTGGCACCGCGGCGAGGTGACCATGCGCTGGGTCTACGAGTCCCGGAACCTCACCGTCCATCCCGACGCGCCGGTGCGCCTGCCCACCTCGGTGGACGTGCTGCCCCCGGTGCTGGCGGTCCGGGTCCTGCAGGGAGCGCACGAGGACGAGGTCACCCGGCTGCCCACCGCCCGGGTCGCGGGCCGGACCGCGGTCGGGGTGCGCCTCACCCCGGACCAGCCGCAGTCGACGGTCGGCCACGTGGACCTCTGGGCGGACACCGAGACCGGCCTGCCGCTGCGCGTCGAGGTCCACGGCAGCCAGGGGCCGGCCGTCCTCGCCGCGGGCTTCACCTCGCTGGACCTGGGGATGCCGAGCCCGGACGACCTGCGGTTCACCCCACCGCCGGACGCGCGCGTCGACGACGACGAGGCGGTCGACCTCGCCACGGCGGCCAACCGGTACGCCGACCGCGAGGTGCCCGACACGCTCGCCGGGCTGCCCTCCCGCGGTCCCCCGCTGGGGTCGGTCGGACTCTTCGGCCGCGGCCCGACGGTGCTGCTCGCGGTTCCGGTGCGAGCCGAGGACGCCGAGGACCTGCGACGCGAGCTGCAGGACCGGCCCGGGAGCACCTGCCTGGAGCTGGGCGACGTGGTCGCCACGGGACCGATCACCACGATGCTCACCCGCCGAGGCTTCGGCGACGACTGGCTCCTGATCGGCACCGTCACCGCGGACTCGCTGGAGCGCGCCGCGGGCGAGCTGCCGGCTGCCAGCAGGGCCATCGTGCCCGACTGGCTCAGGGAGGAGTCGGTGTGCCCATGACCGACGACCTCGCGATCGCCACGCGCGGCCTCACCAAGCGCTACGGGTCCCTGCTCGCCGTGGACGACCTCGACCTCGAGGTCCACCAGGGCGACGTCTACGGCTTCCTGGGTGCCAACGGGTCGGGCAAGACCACGACCGTGCGCATGCTGCTGGGACTCGTGCTGGCGACCTCGGGCACCATCGAGCTCCTGGGTCGCACGATGCCCCGCGAGGCCCGCCAGGCACTCCCGCAGGTCGGCACCCTGGTCGAGTCGCCGGCGGCGTACGACCACCTGAGTGGGCGGGCCAACCTCGCGGTCGTCGACGCCATGGGCGGGACGGGGCGACGCGACCGACGCCGCCGCATCGAGCAGGCACTGGAGCGCGTCGGGCTCTCGGCGGCCGGGCACCGCAGGGTGCGCGGCTACTCCCTCGGCATGCGGCAGCGGCTCGGCCTCGCCGCCGCGCTCCTGCGCCAGCCGCGGCTGCTGGTGCTCGACGAGCCGACCAACGGCCTGGACCCGCAGGGGATCCGCGAGATGCGGGCCCTGCTGCGCGAGCTCAACGGCTCCGGCACCACGGTCTTCCTCTCCAGCCACCTGCTGGCCGAGGTCGAACAGCTGTGCACCAGGGTGGGCGTGCTGGACCGGGGCCGCCTGGTGGTCCAGGACGACCTCGCGCGGCTGGTCGCCCCAACGGGGCGGACCGTGGTCGAGACCACGCGGCCCGACGACGCGATCGCGGCGTTGGACGGACGGGTGGAGCACTCGGAGGGAGGCCGGCTGGTGGTGCGCGGGGCAGAACCGGCGCAGGTCAACGCCCTGCTCGTCACGGCCGGAGTGCCGGTGCAGCTCATCGGTCCCGAGCGCCGCGGTCTCGAGCAGGTGGTGCTCGAGGCCACCAGCGGGAGCGGGGACGTGCGGTGATCCGGGTCGAGCTGGTCATGATGCTGCGCCGGCCACGCACCTGGGTCACCATCGCACTGCTCAACGCACTGCCGAGCCTCGTGGCCATCCTGCTCGCGCTGACCGACCTGGGCCCGCAGCCGGGTGAAGGGCCTGCCTTCCTCTCGGCGGTGCTCGCCGACGGCACGTTGTTCCCGTTGGCGGCGCTCGCGATCGTGCTGCCGCTCCTCATGCCGGTCGCGGTCGCGCTCTACGCCGGCGAGGCCATTGCGGGGGAGGCCCAGGCGGGGACCCTGCGCTACGTGCTGCTCCGTCCGGTCGGACGCACCAGGCTGCTCGTGGCCAAGCTGGTCAGCATCATGGCCTTCGTGCTGCTCGCCGTGGTGGTGGTCGCGGTGGTGGCGTACGGCGTCGGTGTGGTCCTGCTGGGTGGCGGCAGCCCCACGGGTGCCGTCACCGGCGTGTCCGGCAGCACGCTCACCACGGTCGAGCTGGTCGAGCGCACCATCGGCTCAGTGGTCTACGTCGCACTCTCGATGCTCGGCGTGGCCGCGTTGGCGCTGGCTCTGTCGACCTTCAGCGACTCGCCGCTCGCCGCAGCGATGGGCGCCCTGGCCTTCCTCATCGCCTCCACGCTGCTGCTGAGCCTCGACGCCGCGGAGGCGCTGAGACCCTTCCTCCCCACCCGCTACTGGTTGGCCTTCGTCGACCTCTTCCGAGACCCCGTCCTGTGGCGAGACCTGGTGCGAGGCGTCGCGCTCCAGGTGGGGTACGTCGCGGTGTTCCTGGGGGTCGCATGGGCCAACTTCGCCACCAAGGACGTCACCAGCTGAGTCGCCCCCCAGGGTCACCGGCCGCACGAGAGGTCCTGCGGTGCCTCTGGCGCGGCGACACCGAGGCCGGTGTCGAGCAGTGCCTGCACCACCGGGTCCGCGGGGAGGGCGCCGTGAGTGGTAAGCCGTTCGGGGCAGAGCTGCTGCACGCTGAGGTCGAGGGCACCCGCCAGCCGGGCAGTCGTGGGTGGCGTGGAGACCTCGTCGGCAGCCGACCACACCGAGATCCACCGCGGCCCCGGGGGCGTCTCGTCCCCGGCGTTGAGCCGGCGCAGCAGCTCACTGCCCGGGGCCAGCTGCCTGCAGGCGGTGGGGCAGCTGCCGGCGCCCAGCGCCAGCGCTGCGACCTGCGATCCGTGGTGGGGCGAGCCGAGCGTCATCACGCGGCGCGCGACCTCCTCGCCCCCCTGGTCGCGGACCCAGAGCCGGGCGACCACGCCGCCTGCGGAGTAGCCCACGACGTCGACCGTGGCGGCGTCGTGGGCGCGCATCGCTGCGTGCGCAGCCTCATCGAGGGCCTCGGCCTGCTCGGCGAGGTCACCGGTGTTGTCACCCACCGGAGGGACCAGCACCACGATCCGCCCCTGCGCCGCCAGCGCCCTGCGGAGCGGGTCCAGCGCGTCGGTGGACCCGCCGTACCCGGCAACGAGCAGGACCGGCCCGCGCTGGTCCTGCGCGACCGGGGCGACGGGCCGGTTCTGCCACCAGAGCAGCACCGCGGCGCCGGTACTCAGGGTCAGCAGCAGGCCCAGCGCGGCCAGCACCGTGTGCCGGCGGGCGGGGCTGAGCGAGGCGAGCAAGCCTCCATCATGCCGCGGGCATGGCCGGACTGAGCCGTGGTGCGGGTGGGTTGGCACACCCGGTCGGAGGTCGATGTGGGCGAATCACGAAAAAGTCTGCCGATCGTGGTGTGAGCCCCGCCACGCCGGGCACGGCTGTGGCTGGAGAGAGTTCCCCGGGCCGCCCCCCAATCCTGGCCCGGGCACAGGGAAAGGAAATCACCCACCATGCAACGCATCAGCATGCTCGCGCGCCATCTCATCGGCGTGGTCGCGCTCGCCATCGCCGTGGTCACCTTCGGCACGGCCTCGATGGCGACCAACGTCGCGGCACCCAGCACCGGTCACGGCTCGAAGGTCGTGGCCGCCAACGAGCTGGGCAGGATGAAGTCCAGCGTCGACGCAACCACCGAGGACGGCCGCACCATCCGGGCCGGCAAGTTCACCCCCCAGTCGTTCGCCGTCGAGGACGGCGCCATGACCGTGACCGGCACCCTGAGCGGAGTCATCCCGCGGGAGGGCCGGTTCAGCAAGCAGATCACCACCACGGTCGAGTCGGCCAACGGCATGAGCCTCACCGACGGTGACGCGAGCGCGATGAGGCTGGCCGCGGCACAGGGCTGCGACGTGCTGAACCTGGTGCTCGGGCCGCTGGACCTGAACCTGCTCGGGCTCAACGTGAGCCTCAACGAGGTCGTGCTCGACATCGTCGCGGTGCCTGGTGCCGGGAACCTGCTGGGCAACCTGCTCTGCGCGGTGGCCGGTCTGCTCGACCCTGCCAGCCCGCTCGAGGGGCTGCTCACCCAGCTCACCGGGCTGCTGCAGCAGATCCTGGGAGCGCTGAACCTGGGACTCTGACTCGTCCCTGACGAGCCGAGTCCCTGCCTGACCCTCATCTGAGGGAGAGGGCGCGGCCTGTCCGGACTGGCCTCTCGTGTCAGCCGGGCAGGCCGCTGCGTGCCCACCCGTTCGGAGAGGGATGATGAGCACCACGCATCCGGCGCCCAGGGTCCGCCCACACCGAGCGCGGTCTCGGCGGCTTCTCGGCAGCGGCTGCTGCGGCGGCCATCGCCTGGACCACCGCGACCAGCGCCGCGACCTCCTCGGGGGAGGCGTCACCGGAGATCGCGACGAGCGGGCGTGTCGGCTCCGCGGTCGACTCCGCGCTTCCCTCCTCGCTCACAGCGGGATGTTCCCGTGCTTCTTGGGCGGCAGCGTGGCCCGCTTGGTGCGCAGCAGGCGCAGCGCCTTGACGATCTCGGCACGGGTCTGGCTCGGCTCGATGACCGCGTCGACGTAGCCCCGCTCGGCGGCGATGAACGGGTTGGCGAGGGTCTCCTCGTACTCCTGGATCAGCTCGGCGCGCTTGGACTCCTCGTCGTCGGCGTCCTTGAGCGTGTGGCGGTGCAGGATGTTGACCGCGCCCTGGGCGCCCATGACCGCGATCTGCGCGGTCGGCCAGGCCAGGTTGACGTCGGCGCCGAGGTGCTTGGAGCCCATGACGACGTAGGCGCCGCCGTACCCCTTGCGGGTGATCACGGTGACCAGCGGGACCGTGGCCTCGGAGTAGGCGTAGATCAGCTTGGCGCCGCGCCGGATGATCCCGGAGTACTCCTGGTCGGTGCCGGGCAGGAAGCCCGGGACGTCGACGAAGGTCAGCACCGGGACGTTGAAGGCGTCACAGGTGCGCACGAACCGCGCCGCCTTCTCCGAGGCGTCGATGTCGAGGGTGCCGGCGAACTGCATCGGCTGGTTGGCCACGATGCCGACCGGGCGGCCCTCGACTCGGCCGAACCCGACGACCATGTTCTGGGCGAACAGCGGCTGGACCTCCAGGAAGTCCTCGTCGTCGAGCACCGACTCGATCACGGTGTGCATGTCGTAGGGCTGGTTGGGGGAGTCGGGCACCAGCGTGTCCAGCGCGAGGTCGGTCTCGCTCGGCTCGAGGTCGACCACCTCGTCGTAGACCGGGGCCTCGTCGAGGTTGTTGGCGGGCAGGAAGCCGATCAGCGCCTTGACGTAGTCGAGCGCGTCCTCCTCGTCGTTGCCCATGTAGTGGGCGTTGCCCGACTTGGTGTTGTGGGTGCGCGCGCCGCCGAGCTCCTCCATCGTGACGTCCTCGCCGGTGACCGTCTTGATCACGTCGGGGCCGGTGATGAACATCGCGGAGGTCTTGTCGACCATGACCGTGAAGTCGGTGACCGCGGGGGAGTAGACGTGCCCGCCGGCGCAGTTGCCCATGATCAGGCTGATCTGGGGGATCACTCCGGAGGCGTGGACGTTGCGCTTGAAGATCTCCCCGTAGAGACCGAGCGAGACCACACCCTCCTGGATCCGCGCGCCGGCGCCCTCGTTGATGCCGATGATGGGCGACCCGGTCTTGATGGCCAGGTCCATCACCTTGACGATCTTCTCTCCGTAGACCTCGCCCAGGCTGCCGCCGAAGACGGTGAAGTCCTGGGAGAAGACGCACACCTGCCGCCCGTCGATGGTGCCGTAGCCGGTGATGACGCCGTCGCCGTAGGGCCGCTTCTTCTCCAGGCCGAACGCGGTGGAGCGGTGGCGCGCCAGCTGGTCCAGCTCGACGAAGGAGCCGTCGTCGAAGAGGTACTCGATGCGCTCGCGCGCGGTCTGGCGGCCCTTCTTGTGCTGCTTCTCCTGGGCTGCGTCCGCCGGGGCGACCACCGCCTCGTGGTGTCGGCGCTGGAGGTCCTCCAGCCTGCCCGCGCTGGTGCTGAGGTCGATGTCGTCGGGGACGTCGGTCCCCTCACCCGGCTGCACCGGTGCTTCACTCACGGTCTGGTCACCTTCCGTCGGCGGGGCGCTTGGGTCAATCTAGTGGCTGTGAGCCCCGCACCCGATACCCGCCCGCCCCTGGACCCCGCTGCCCTGGCCGACCTGCCCTCGCCGTTCCACGTGGAGATCGTGACCTCCGCGCCCTCGACCAACGCCGAGGTCGCCCAACGGGTGCGTGACGGGCGCGCCGAGGAGGGCCTGGTCGTGGTCGCGGAGCACCAGACCGCAGGTCGGGGTCGGCTGGACCGCTCGTGGGTGACTCCGCCGCGGGCGGCGCTGACGTTCTCGGTGCTGCTGCGCCCTGCTGGTCCGCCGGCCCGGTGGCCGCTGCTGGGGCACCTGGCCGGCCTCGCGGTCGTGGAGGGCGTCGCGCGCGTGGGCGGGCCGACCCTGGTGCTGAAGTGGCCCAACGACGTCCTGGCCCACGACGGACTCAAGGTGGCGGGCCTGCTGCTCGAGCGCATCGAGGCCCCCGCGGGGCCCGCCGCGGTGCTCGGGGTCGGGCTCAACGTCAGCAGCACCCGCGAGGAGCTCCCGGTCAGCACCGCGGCGTCACTGCTGACCGCCGGCATGCTCGACCCGGACCGCACCCGTCTCGCTCGGGCGGTCCTGGAGTCGCTGGCGGCGCGGTACCACGACTGGGGGCACGCGGACGACCCGGCCGAGGCCGACTCCCGGCTGCTGGGGGACTACGCGGCGCGGTGCGACACCCTCGGTCGCGACGTCGAGGTGCAGCTGCCGGGCGGCGAGGTCCTGACCGGGCGGGCCGTGGAGCTCGAGGAGAGCGGAGCGCTGGTCGTCACCGACGGACACGGGCGACACCTGGTCCGGACCGGTGATGTCGTGCACCTGCGCGTGGGATGATCACGACGTGGCGATCAACCCCAAGCTGCTCAACGAGGGCGAGCACGTGGTGGTCACCACGCGCACCCACGTCAAGGTGATCTTCCTGCCGATCGTGGCGCTGCTCCTCATCGCGTTCCTCGCCAGCTACCTCGCCGCCCTGATCGGGCGCCAGGTCGAGGGCGGCGGCCTACGGCAGGCGGCCTACATCGCGCTGCTCGTCCTCGCCGCGGGCCTGACGCTGGCCTGGGTGATCAAGCCGTTCCTGAGGTGGCTCTCCACGTCGTACACCTTCACCGACCGGCGCTTCATCCAGCGCACCGGGATCATCGCCAAGGAGGGGCGCACCATCCCGCTGAACCGCATCAGCGGAGTGGACTTCGAGATGGGCGTCGTGGACCGCATCCTCGGCTGCGGGACGCTCGTGGTCTCCGACGCCAGCGAGCAGGGCCGGGTCCCGGTGCGCGACGTCCCCCAGGTCGAGGAGGTCCAGAAGCTCGTCGCGGCTCAGCTGCACAGCATGGGTCAGTCCCACGGCGCCCAGGGTCGCCGCCACCACGAGGACGACGGGACCTGAGGCCCGGTCCGGCCGCGAGTAGGCCTTGCGCCACCTAGTCCGTTCGGGCCAGTTCCTCCCGGTTCAGACATTTCGCCCACCGGCACCCGGCACACTGGAGGAGTGCTGACAGTTCAGGACGTCGTCGTCGACCCCGAGGCACGCCGGGTCTGGCGCGGCGAGCAGGAGGTGCGGCTCTCCCGCAAGGAGTTCGACCTGCTCCATGCGCTGATCAGCCGCCCGGGCGAGATCGTGAGTCGCGACGTCCTCATGCAGGAGGTCTGGCAGACCACCTTCTGGACCTCGGTCAAGACCATCGACGTGCACCTGGGCTGGCTGCGGCGCAAGCTCGGCGACGACCCCCGACGCCCGACGCTGATCTCGACGATCCGCGGTCGTGGCCTGCGCTTCGAGCTGGGTGCCCCCGAGTCCCAGGCGCCGGCCGGCGGCGGAGGCCCCGCCGGAGCCGATGACCTCCCGCACCCCGTCGCCGCCGTCGCGCCCGAGCCCGAGGCGAACGGCGAGACTCCAGCCTGACGGCTCAGCCAGGTTCCTGCGCCTGGTCCCTGCGCCTGCCCCTGCGGCTGGATCCAGCGCGGCTAGGCTTCGGGGCGTGCCCACGACGACCTCCACCCCTGTTCTCGCCGTCATCGGCGGTGGCCAGCTGGCGCGGATGATGGCGCAGGCGGCGGTGGGGCTCGGAGTCCCGTTGCGGCTGCTGGCCGAGGCCCCCGGGGTCTCGGCCGCCCAGGTCGTGCCGGACCACCAGGTGGGTGACTACCGCGACCTGGACACGCTGCGCGCGGTCACCGAGGGCTGCGCGGTGGTGACCTTCGACCACGAGCACGTCCCGCCGGACCACCTCGAGCAGCTCACCAGCGAGGGACATGCCTGTCGGCCCGGGCCACGTGCGCTGGTCCACGCCCAGGACAAGGGCGTGATGCGTGAGCGGCTCACCGCGCTCGGCGTCCCCTGTCCACGGCACCGCATCGTCGGCGGCGGCGCGGACGTCGCCCGCTTCGCCGACGAGGTCGGTGGGTGGCCGGTCGTGCTCAAGACCACCCGCGGCGGCTACGACGGCAAGGGCGTGTGGATGGTCGGCTCGCCCGAGGCGGCCGCGAAGGCGCTGGAGGAGTCCGTGGCCGTGGCCACGGACGGCTCACGGATCCTGGCCGAGGAGATGGTGGACTTCACCCGCGAGCTCTCGGTGCTGGTGGCCAGGTCACCCTCGGGCCAGAGCGCGGTCTACCCGGTGGTGGAGTCGGTCCAACGCGACGGCATCTGCTGGGAGGTGACCGCCCCCGCGCCCCACCTCGACGAGGAGCTGGCCGTGCACGCCCAGCGGATCGGGCAGCGGATCGCAGCCGAGCTGGACGTCACCGGGATCCTGGCCGTCGAGATGTTCCAGACCCGCGACGGCCGGGTGCTGGTCAACGAGCTGGCGATGCGACCGCACAACACCGGTCACTGGAGCATCGACGGCGCCGTGACCAGCCAGTTCGAGAACCACCTGCGCGCCGTCCTGGACCTGCCGCTGGGGGCGACGACGACCCGTGCCCGGTGGACGGTCATGGTCAACATCCTCGGCGGCAGCCACCCCGAGCTGTCCCACGACCTCTACGCCGGGTACGCCCACACCTTCGCGCGTGACCCGGCCCTGAAGGTGCACCTCTACGGCAAGGCGGTGAAGCCGGGACGCAAGGTGGGCCACGTGAGCGCGTACGGCGACGACCTCGACGAGGTGCGAGAGCGTGCCCGTCATGCCGCGGCCTGGTTCCGCGGCGACCTCGGATGGGAGAGCGAATGAGCAGCCCGACAACCACGACCGGTGCGGCCGTGGGCATCGTCATGGGGTCCGACTCCGACTGGCCGGTGATGGCGGCGGCGGCGCAGGCCTGCGAGGAGTTCGGGGTGCGCCACGAGGCCGACGTGGTCTCGGCGCACCGGATGCCCGAGGAGATGCTCGACTACGGCAAGCAGGCCGCGGCGCGAGGTCTGCAGGTCATCATCGCCGGTGCCGGGGGAGCGGCCCACCTGCCCGGCATGCTCGCCGCCGTCACGCCCCTGCCCGTGATCGGCGTCCCTGTCCCTCTGGCGCACCTGGACGGCCTGGACTCGCTGCTCTCCATCGTCCAGATGCCCGCCGGGGTTCCCGTGGCGACGGTCGCGGTCGGCAACGCACGCAACGCGGGTCTGCTCGCCGTGCGGATCCTGGCCGCATCGGACCCGGGGCTGCGCGAGCAGATGGTGGGATTCCAGGAGGAGCTGCGTCGCAGCGCCCACGCCAAGGGCGAGGCGGTGCGGTCACGCCAGGGCAGGCCGGCGGCCGGCTTCAGCGCATGACCCCCACCGGCGAGTAGGGCACCCCGGGGAAGACCTCGGAGACCGCCTTGCCGGGGAACCGGGTGTGGACCACCTCGCCCAGCACCTGCCGGTAGTCGGTGGTGACCTGGAGATCGTCGTCGACCCCGGTGCTGCTGCCGAGACCCGGCCAGGTCCCGTGGTACTCACCGCCCTTGACGCCACCGCCGAGGACGAGCATCGCGTTGCCCCACCCATGGTCCAGGCCCCAGTTCTGGTTCTCGACGATCCGACGGCCGAACTCGCTGATGGTCACCAGCGTGACCCGTGACCGCTCGGCGCCGAGGTCGCGCACGAAGGCGTCGACGCAGCGCGCGAAGGCGTCGACCATGTCGATCATCGAGCCCCACTCCTGGTTGCCGTACCCCTGGTGCATGTCCCAGCTGCCGAAGTCCACGCTCACGACCTCGGTGCCGACGTCGGCCTTGATCAGCCGGGCGGTGTCCTGCAGGGCGTCGGCGAGGTTCTTGCCCGGCCAGTCGGAGGGATAGGCCACCGCCGGGGCGTAGGACCCTGTCCCCACCTCTCCCAGCAGGTCGGCAGCCGCGAGGGCGTTGCGGGCGCCACCGGCCAACGGGGCGCCGCTGGAGCCCCACATCAGCTGCAGCTGCCTGCGGCGTGCGGCGGCCCAGCCGCCGTCCGAGCCGGCCAGCCGCACGTCGCGCAATGACCGGGTCGCCACCGTCGGGGTGGGCCCGCCGATCATGGCCGGGGGTGTCGCGTCGCCCAGGTGGACCGCGTCCGCGGCCGTGGAGGCCCCGCCCATGCCCACCATGCGGTTGACCCAGCCGCGACGCTCGCTCGACCCGGGGTCGGCGTCCTCCACCAGCTCCATCGCCTCGAAGTGGGAGCGGTTGGGGACGGGCAGACCCACCGCGTGCACGGCGGCCATCGAGCCCTCCCGCCAGAGCCACTCCAGTGGTGCCAGCTTGGGGTGGAGCCCGAACATCGGCCCGGCCTGGAGCAGCGCGCCGGTGGGCACGCCCAGCCGCGGGCGGGACCGGGCGTACTGCGGGTCGCCGTGCGGCACCACGAGCCCGAGCCCGTCGATGCCGCCGCGGAAGCTGAGCACCACCATGACGTTGCCGCCGGGCTGCCCGGCGAAGCTCGCCCGGCGCACGGCGTCGCCGAAGACCGAGGTCGTCATGACGGCGGCACCGCCGGCGGCGGCGGCGAGGAGCCGGCGGCGGGACAGGGTCGTGGCGGACTCCAGCTCCGCGCAGCACGCGGGGACGTGTGGCACCTGGCTCACCTCGCTCGTCATCGGGACATGTGGTCGGGGGAGTCCAGCAGGGCGAGCAGCAGGCGGGGCATCTTCCACCCGATCAGCGCGTGCTGGGCGGTGATGGTCTCGCCGAGCCCGACGCCGGTCGCGACGGCCGCCACCTCGCGCAGGGCCGCGGTGGACCTGCGCCCCAGCATCTGGCGGCACAGGTGGTCCACGAAGCGGTCGAACCGGATCGAGGACTGCGGCAGCCACGACACCGGGGTCGGGTAGGTCACGCGTCGGCTCGGCCACCACCCTCCGGCTGCGTCCCAGTGCATGGCCCAGCTGTTGAGCATCCGGGTCGCTGACCCCCAGGTCGCGGCGTCGTCGGGGGCACCGTCCGGGCGCGGCCACTGGAAGGGCAGCGTCGAGCCGAGCGTCCAGGCCAGGGCGTTCGCGTAGCTCCCGGAGGCCTCCTCGCCGCTCCCCGGAGCCTGCGCGCGGATCCCCAGGGCGCGAGCCGTGCGGACCACGTCGTCACAGGGGGTGGTGGCCTTGCGTCCGGGAGCGACCCGGAACTCCTCGCTGCGCACCAGAGCGCGCAGGGTGCGCTTGATGTCGGTGCCGGAGTCGAGGTACACCCGCGCCAGGGACTCCACCAAGGCCGGTGGCGGGTCGTCGGACACGAACCGGCGACACAGCTTGGCCGCGATGCGACGGGCGGTGTCGGGGTGCCGGGCGAGGTAGGAGAGGTAGGCGCGCGCGAGCGCCCGGCCGTCAGGGTTGGAGTTGGCGTGGTGAAAGCCCAGCACGCTGACCGCGCCGGTGGCGTGCTTGGTGGGGTCGTAGTAGGGCGCCCAGGCGTCGGCCGCCGAGCCGCCCCAGCCGCTGCGCAGGGTGTGCCCGGAGAGGATTCGAGCGGAGTCCTTGACCATCGCCTCGGTGTAGCCGGCCCTGCGGCCCACTGTGTGCAGCTCCAGCAGCTCGCGGCCGTGGTTCTCGTTGGGGTGCTCACGCTCGGAGAGCCAGGTGTCGAGGTAGGCGATCATCGCCGGATGCAGGGTCGCCTCGGTGAGCAGGGTCTCGAACCGTCCCAGCGCGTGTCGCCGGATCAGTGCGTCGTACGACGGCCGGTGCGCGAAGGCCGGGAAGTGCTCGGAGCTGACGTGCAGGTGGTTGCTCCAGAAGTCGACCATGTTCTCCAGGACGCTTCGGCGCGAGTGGATCCTGCGCAGCAGCGATCGGTTGGCGAGGTCACGGCCGTACTCCCAGGCCGGCTTGGCGCCGCCGCGCTCGTCGGCCCAGATCTGGTCGTATCGCTTGGTGAGGTCAGGGAACCAGCCGTCCACCTGCGCTGCGGTGCGGTCCTCGGCGATGCGACCCGGGCGCAGCTGGGCGTCGAACCAGGCCACCGGCCCTCCGGCCTTGCGCATCCGCCGCAGGTCGGCGCGGGTGTAGCCGCACCCCATGCGGTTGAGCATGTGGCGTTCCTGGACCGAGGGCACGGGGGTGCGCCGGTAGGTGGGGGCGGTCGGCACTCCTCAACGGTACGGTCGAGAATCCGACAAAGTGGGCCTTTTCGGCTACTTCGGGAGCCCGGTGGGCGTGCACAGGTCGTCCGGGATCTCGTCGGCCTCGTTGCGCTGGAGGTAGCCGAAGAGCTCCTGCGAGCGTTCCTGGTCCCAGTTGACGGCGAAGTCGGCGATCGGCACCGCACAGGTCTTGCCGGACTTCCCGTCGACACGATCCATCGCGATGCCGAACTTGGCGACGGCGAGCGGCCCGGTCTGCTCGCCCAGCCGCACCGACTCGGCGCCACCGGTGACCACCCGGTAGTAGCGGTAGGGGTTGACGAAGGTCTGCCACGACAGGATCTCCCGACCGATCGCGGAGACCACCTCCCGCTGGTTCTGCGCGCGCTGGATGTCGCCGGTCTGGAAGAGCTTGCGCGAGCGGGCATAGCCCAGCGCGGTCTCGCCGTCGGCCTCCTGGCAGCCCGCCTCGATGTCGAGCTCGGCGTCGGGATCCTTCAGGTCCTGCTTGGGGCAGATCTCGATGCCGCCCACCGCGTCGACCAGGTTGACCATGCCCTTGAAGCCGATCTCGACGTAGTCGTCGACGTAGATGCCGGTGCTCTGCTCCACGGTGCGCACGAGAAGCCGTGGCCCGCCGAAGGCGAAGGCCGCGTTGATCTTGTTCGTGCCGTTGTCGGGGATGTCGACGATGGAGTCGCGCGGGATCGACATGAGCACGTTGGGCCCCTTGCCGGTGTGCAGCAGCATGATCGTGTCCGTGCGCCGCCCGGCGAGCCCAGGGCGCTGGTCGGACCCCACCACCAGGTAGTTCGTGCCGCCCTCGTCCGCGGGCCGCTCACCCGACGGCTCCGCCTCGACCTTGGACACATCGAAGTAGGCCCACACCGGGACCGCGACCAGGAACGCCAGGTAGGCCAGCAGCACCCACTTGATCCAGCGCACGCCACGGGGACGGCGCAGGCGTCGTCGCGACGAGGTCGTGGTGGCGCGGGAGGGGCGCTCGCGACCAGGCTCGGGTGCGATCGAGGTCGGCGCGCCCTGGTCGGAGCCGGAGCGTGAGCCTCGTGCGCTGCCGGAGGCGCCACCGGTGGGGATCACCTGCGTGGCCTCGGAGTCGTCCGCGGGGCGGCGATCACCGCCGGCGCTGCTCGAACCCCCGCGTCCCTTCCCGGAGTACAGCCAGTCGTAGCCGTCGTCCCCCGACCCGCCCTGCGAGCCGGAGTCTCCACGTTGAGCCATGGCGCGACGCTACCGTGCTCTACGGTGCTGATGTGGCTGAGAGCATCGCGCGGCCGGGTGTCGCGCCGGAGTACGCACGCACGTCGCTGGCCGTGCTCATGGACAGCTCGCACGTCAACCTGCTGGGCAACGTCCACGGCGGCGCGATCATGAAGATCGTCGACAGCACCGCGGGCGCTGTGGCCCAGCGCCACAGCGGTGGCCCGGCGGTGACCGCGGCCATGGACGAGATGGCCTTCCTGCAGTCGGTGCACGTCGGCGACATCCTGCGCACCTACGCCCAGGTCAACTGGGCGGGCAGGAGCTCGATGGAGATCGGGGTGCGCGTGGAGACCGAGCGCTGGAACGAGGCAGGCAGCGACCCGGTGCACGTCGCCTCGGCCTACCTGGTCTTCGTGGCGATCGACGAGGACGGCCGGCCCCGCGACATCCCCGCGCTCGAGCCGACCTCGGCTGCTGAGGTCCGGCGGGTTCGTGAGGCCGAGATCCGGCGCGACCACCGGCTCGCCCGTCGTCGGGAGATCGAGGCAGGCCGCACCGGCGCGCCGTAACCGATCAGGACGGACATTCGGTAGATACTCACGGCACCCCTCGCGGACTTCCCCCACGCGCGAAAGGTTGCCATGGCGACGCTGTCCCCGCTCCGGCCCGGCCCCTCCTCGGGGTCGAGGCGGCGAGACGCCAGGCAGAGCGTCCTGCACCGGGTCCGCTTCCGACGGGCCCTCACGCTGCTGCTCATGACCCTGGTGCTGCCCGGGTCCGCGCAGCTGGTGATGGGCAACAAGCGGGTCGGTCGGGTCGCGGTCCGGATCTGGCTGACGGTGCTGGCCGGCACCACCCTGATCGTCCTGCTCGGCCTGGTCGCACGCCGCGTGGTGATCTCGCTGGCCTCGAGCACGTGGCTGCTGGTCGGGTTGCGGTTCACGCTGATCGTGCTCGCCGTGGGATGGGCAGCGCTCTTCGTCGACGCGTGGCGCCTGGGCCGCCCCCTGGAGCTCGGGCAGCGCCAGCGGATGGCGCTCGCCGGCGTCAACGTCGTGGTCAGCCTGACCGTCGCAGGGTGCCTGCTCTTCGGGGCCCACCTGGTCGGCGTGCAGCGCGACCTGATCGCCACGCTGTTCGGTGACGGCACGGCCACCTCCAGCACCGAGGGCCGGTTCAACGTGCTGCTCGTGGGCGGCGACAGCGGCGCCGGGCGTGACGGGTTGCGCACCGACTCGATGACCGTGGCCAGCATCGACGAGGAGACCGGACGCACGATCCTGTTCGGCCTGCCGCGCAACATGACCGACTTCCCCTTCCCCGAGGGCTCGCTCATGGCCGAGCAGTTCCCCCACGGGTACAACTGCAGCACCTGTGAGCTGAACTCGCTCTCCACCTGGGCCAACGACCACACCGACCTCTTCGAGGGCGTCGAGGACCCCGGCATGGCGGCCACGATCCAGGGCGTCGAGGGCATCACCGGCCTGAGCATCAACTACCACGTGGTCGTCGACCTGGCGGGTTTCCGCGAGCTCGTCGACGCGATGGGCGGCCTGCGGCTCAACGTGCGTGACGACATCCCGATCGGTGGCGGGGAGCAGGGGCAGGTCGGCACCATCCGCGCCGGGGTGCACCAGCTCAGCGGCTACCAGACGCTGTGGTTCGCCCGTTCGCGCATGGCCGCCGACGACTACTCGCGCATGGCACGGCAGAAGTGCGTGCTGTCCGCCATGGTCAACCAGCTGAGCCCGCAGACGGTCATCACCCGCTTCGGCGACCTGGCGCGCGCCAGTGAGGCCCTGATCGAGACCGACCTCCCCGCCTCGGAGCTGGACACCTTCATCGACCTGGCCCTGAAGTCGCGCGCCGAGCCGATCAGCTCGGTCTCGTTCGTGCCGCCGGCGATCGTCACCGCCGACCCCGACATCGACAAGATCCAGGAGATGGTCGACACCGCCATCTCCCGCTCGGAGGGCGACGGGTCGGGCGCCAAGGCGAACAAGGGGTTCAACCGACGCCACCAGGCACCCTCGGTGGGCGGCTCGGTGGGCAGCCTGTCGGAGGGCTACGAGGCCAACCAGGCCGATGACCTCGCGCGGGTCTGCTAGGCCCGCTCGTCCTCGATAGGGTCCGACGCGTGAGCGCCGCCGTACCTTCGCCTGCCGGGACCGGTCCCGACGTGGTCGCGGTGGTGGTGACCTGGAACCGGGCCGGCATGCTGGAGCGGGTGCTGCGCGCGATCGACGCACAAGCGCGCCCTGTCTCGCGGGTGCTGGTCGTCGACAACGCCAGCACCGACGAGACCCCGCAGGTCCTCCGACGGCTCGAGGGTGAGCTGGGCGTGCCGCTGGAGGTGGCGCGGCTCGCGCGCAACAGTGGCGGCGCAGGCGGTTTCCACGCCGGGATCGAGCGGGCCTCGGCCCACGGGCCCGACCTGTTGTGGCTCATGGACGACGACGGGGTGCCGCCTCCCGACTGCCTCGCGGGCCTGTTGCCGCACGCGCCGCACCACGACTTCTGGGGTCCGGCCGTCCTCGCCGAGGGCGACCCCACCCGCCTCTGTTTCCCGATCCGGGTCCCCGGCAGTGCCCGTGTGGTGCACCGGCTCGTCGACGTCGAGGCCGCTGCGGGGGACGACGGGGTGCTGCCCGGCGTGGTCATCCCGTTCAACGGCGTGCTGGTCACCCGTGAGCTGGTGGAGCGGATCGGCACGCCACGCGAGGAGTTCTTCATCTGGGGTGACGACGTGGAGTACCTCTGGCGTGCCAAGCGGGCCGGAGCCCGGGTCGGCACGGTCGTGGCGAGCCACTTCGCCCACCCCGCGACCGACGACCTCGGCACGCCCATGATGGGGGGACGCACGACGTACAACCACTCCCCGTCCGACCTCAAGGCCTACTGCATGGCCCGCAACAACGTGGTCAACCTGCGCGACTACGTCGGGTGGTGGGGGGTCCTGGCCTTCCTGGTCAAGACGGTGTGGTTCTACACCGTCACCCGCCGTGACCTGGCGCGGCTGCGGCTCAGCGCCCGCGCGGCGCGAGCCGGGCTGCGGGGCGACTTCTCCGGTCACGAGGAGTTCTTGCGGTGAGCGCGGGGAGCCCCGAGACGGTCGCGGTCGTCATCGTGACCTTCAACCGCGCCGACCTGCTGGAGCGGTGTCTGGCTGCACTGGGGGAGATGGTGCGCCGCCCGGAGGCGGTCTACGTCGTCGACAACGCCAGCACCGACGGCACCGCGGTGCTGCTGGAGAGGCTGCGCGGGCGCGGCGACCTCCCGTTGCGCGTCATCACGCCGTCGGAGAACCTCGGCGGTGCTGGAGGGTTCCACCTGGGCATGGCGCAGGCCCACCGCGACGGGTGGGACCGGGTCTGGCTGATGGACGACGACGTCGCCCCGGCGCCGGAGTGCCTCGCGGTGCTGATGGCCCATCCGGGGCCTGCGCTGATGGCGGTGCGCGAGGACCTCAGCGGCGCGATCTGCGAGAAGGCGGCGATCAGCTTCGACCTGCGCCACGCCCGCCACGTGCGTCCGAAGCGGGAGATGGTGCAGGACCGATACCCGCGGCGTGCCGAGATGCCCGCCGAGGTCGAGCTGCACAACGTGGCCTTCGAGGGCTTCATGGTGCGCCGTGAGGTGGTGCAGCGGGTCGGTCTGCCCGACCCGGGGTTCTTCATCTTCTACGACGACGTGGACTACGCGCTGCGCGTGCGTCGCGCCGGGTTCCCCATCCTCGCGCTGCGCGACGCCGTCCTGGTGCGCCAGCTCGACTTCGACCAGCAGCACGACATGCGCGGGTGGAAGGGGTACTACATGTACCGCAACCTCTTCGTCGTGCACCGGCGCTACGGAGAGTCGGTGCTGGTGCGTCACAAGCCCCTGATGATCACCCTTGCCGTGCTCCTCCTCTCGCCCCTGCGCGGCGGACGGGCCGAGGCCGGCAACGTCTGGCGCGCCTGGCGTGACTCCTCCTCCGTGGCGCGCTCACGCCCCCCGGCCGCGCCGCTAGACTCCCCACGGCCCGTGCCGGAAGACCCGGCCGCCCCGAACCCCGAGGAGCCTCGCTCGTGAACCCAGACATCGTCATCGTCGGATCCGGATTCTTCGGACTCACCATCGCCGAACGGTGTGCCAACGAGCTGGATCTGAAGGTGCTGGTGATCGAGCGTCGTCACCACCTCGGGGGCAACGCCTACAGCGAGGCCGAGCCGGAGACCGGGATCGAGGTCCACGTCTACGGCGCGCACCTGTTCCACACCTCCAACAAGCGGGTCTGGGACTACGTCACCCGGTTCACCGAGTTCACCAACTACCAGCACCGCGTCTTCGCCAAGGTCGGGGAGAACGTCTACTCGTTCCCGATGAACCTCGGGCTGATCAACCAGTTCTTCGGCCGCTACTACTCACCGGACGAGGCCCACGCGCTGATCAAGGAGCAGGCCAGCGAGATCGACACCGCCGAGGCGAGCAACCTCGAGGAGAAGGCGATCTCCTTGATCGGGCGCCCGCTCTACGAGGCGTTCGTCAAGGGCTACACAGCCAAGCAGTGGCAGACCGACCCCACCGAGCTCAGCCCGGACATCATCACGCGGCTCCCGGTCCGCTACACCTTCAACAACCGCTACTTCAACGACACCTACGAGGGTCTGCCGGTCGACGGCTACACCGCCTGGCTGGAGCGCATGGCCGACCACCCGAACATCGAGGTGGTCCTGGAGACCGACTTCCTCGCCCCGGGTCCGCACGGCCGCGAGCAGTACCTCGGCAAGGTCCCGGTGATCTACACCGGCCCGGTCGACGAGTACTTCGGACACTGCGAGGGGCACCTGTCGTGGCGCACGGTCGACCTCGAGCCCGAGGTGATGGCGCAGGACGACTTCCAGGGCACCTCGGTGATGAACTACAACGACGAGGAGGTGCCGTTCACCCGGATCCACGAGTTCAAGCACTTCCACCCTGAGCGCGACTACCCCGAGGGCAAGACGGTGATCGTGCGTGAGTACTCGCGGTTCGCCGAGAAGGGCGACGAGCCCTACTACCCGATCAACACCGCGGAGGACCGCGAGAAGCTGCTGAAGTACCGCGAGCTGGCCACGAAGGAGCCCATGGTCCTCTTCGGCGGGCGCCTGGGCACCTACAAGTACCTCGACATGCACATGGCGATCGGGGCGGCGCTCTCGATGTTCGACAACAAGATCCGGCCCCACTTCGCGGACGGGTCGCCGCTGGCCAGCGGCGGCGTCGAGGGCGACTGACCCGCAGGGCGCGCGAGCTACTCCGAGCGAGCGGTGGTCACCAGCATCGGGTGGTCGCTGGCGCCGCCGGTGTCGAGCCGCTGGTAGTCGGAGAAGGTCAGGTTGTCGGTGCCGAAGATCCAGTCGATACCGGTCAGCTCGGGGGCCCGGCAACCACCTCCGGTGCCGCCCGGGTTGGCGGCCACGATGTCGCCGCGTCCGGCCACGCGGCAGAACGCCTCGGCCTTCTCGTTGAAGTCGCCCATGAGGATCACCGGCACCCCGGGCGCGGCCTTGCGCAGGCTGCGGACCTTGGCGACCTCGCGGTTGGTCGCCACGTCACGCCAGCGCTCGTTGTTGCCGCGGCGCGGGTTGCTGGCGGGGTTGTGGATGTTGATCAGGTAGACCTGCCGCTCGGTCTCCTTGTGCGTCAGCAGGATCACCGGCATCGGGATGATGCTGCCGCGGAAGTAGGGGATCGGGATGGTCCCGTAGTCCGCCAGCTCCCAGGTGTCACGACGCCACGCGATCGACTGGCGCAACCCGCCCCGGCCCTTGCTCAGGGCCGGGTAGACCCCCCAGCTGCCGCCCGTGCGTCGCATGAACGAGCGGAACTGGGGCGGCTCGAACTCCTGGAACCCCACCACCTCGACCCCCTGCCCGCGCAGCATCGCCAGCTGGGCGTCCATGCGCCGCTCGCCGCTGGCGTAGCGGGGCTTGTTGCCGCGTGCGCTGGTGTGGGCGGCGCCGAGGATGTTGTAGCTGCTGAGACGGAAGCTGAACGGCCTGGGCCCCCGCTGCTCCTGCCCGTCGGAGTCGACCAGGTCCTGTGCCTTGGCGGCGAGGTCGCCGGCGTCCTTGCCCAGGCCGGAGGCCAGGCCGGACTCGCGGTTGAGCCCCGACTTCTTCTTCGGCTGTCCGGGGAACCCCTGCGCAGCCCCGGTCGCATCCGGGGCCGGGTCCTTGCCCGACCGTGCCGGGCCCGAGGGTGCAGGGGTCGAGGACTCGGTGGACTGGTCGGCCCCCGAGCCGGTGTCGCCGGTGTCGCCGGTGTCGCTCATGGTCCGCACCGCGGCCTGGACCCCGGCGGCGAGCCCGAGCACCAGCGCCAGCCCGAGGACGCTGAGCAGCACGAGGCGGCCCTTGCCTGACGCCCGGCTGTGCTCACCCACGACCTGTTCGTCCCCTCTGCCCGAATGATGGGCCACGCGCACCGGTGCGGCACAACACGCCGCGAGCGGCGGAAGCGTGGCGGCGACAGCCTATCCGACGGCCCTCGTGGTTCCCATCGGGTCAGCTGCGGCGTCGTTCGACCCGCTAATGGGGGGACCAACGCCCTGAATCAGGGCTGTAGCCCGTGTGAAATGGGGCAATCAGGGATGTGTGAGTTAACGTGGGCGCGCTTCCCTGCACCCAATGCTCTCTGGGGGTCTCTGTGCGTCGACTCGCACTTGCACTCGCGTTGCTCCTGTCCCTGGGTCTCGTGACGGCGCCGCCGGCGTCCTCCGCCTACGACCCCTCCGACTCCGGGGTCTTCAACACCCCACCGCCGTGGGGTGAGAAGCAGGAGCCCTGGCGGATCGTGCGTCACGTCATGGACACCCTGCGCGCCGTCCCGGACGCCCAGGCGGGGCAGCCCAAGCCCGAGGTGCTGCTGACCTCGTTCCTGCTGGACGGAAGCGCCCGCATCGACCAGATGATCGCCGCGTGCCGGCGTGGCATCTCGATCCGGGTGATCATCGACAAGGGCATCGAGACCAAGGGCTCCAAGCGGCTGATCGCGGCGCTGAACGGCGACAACCGCGTCGACCGCGATGGCGACGGCATCGTCGACCCACCCAAGACCGGTCCGTGCGGCGAGGGTGACCCCGTGCCCCGTGCCCGGGCGTCCTCGATCGAGGACCCGATCGTCGAGGGCGACGGCGAGCCGCTGCCCAAGCTCAGCGACGCGGCGGCGCGCTCCAGCGTCGCCGCCGAGCTCGCGACCGACGCGTCGTGGGGCGGTGACCAGAGCTACGTGACCCAGTGCAAGGGCGCCTGCCGCGGCCGCAAGGGCAGCATGCACGCGAAGTTCTACGCCTTCTCCAAGTCCGGCTCCCACAACAACGTGGTGATCATCAGCTCCTCCAACCTCAACGCCGGCGGGGCGCTGAAGGGGTGGAACGACGGATACACCATGAAGGAGGTGCCCAACACCTTCGCGATGTACGAGCAGGTCCACGACGAGATGGGCCGTGACAGGCCGGTCGCCAACGCCTACCGCACAGTCACCGAGGGCCCCTACACGAGCCGGGTCTTCCCGATGGACACCGGCAACAGGGCCAACGACCCCGCCTTCGCCGACCTGAACAAGGTCAGGTGCCGCAGCGCCTTCGGCAAGACCAAGTTGTTCATCTCGATGTTCTACTGGCAGGGCACCCGGGGCGGCTACATGGCCGACCGTGTGCTGAAGATGGCGCGCAACGGCTGCCAGGTCTCGATCATCATGGGCGCTCCCTCACGGGAGATCGCCAAGCGGCTCCGGACCGCTGCTCGCGCCGGCAAGATCCGGCTGTGGGACAGCCGGGTCTTCAACAAGCGGCGCGAGCTGATCGTCCGGACCCACCACAAGTACACCCTGATCAGGGGCACCTACGACGGGGACAACTCCACCCACCTGGTGATGACCGGCTCGGCGAACTGGGGCCACGGCTCGCTGAACAAGAGCGACGACAACACCCTGAACATCGAGCTCGCCTCGGCCTACAACCAGTACCTTCGGAACTGGAACGAGGTCCGGCGCCACTCCAAGCGCGTCGGCCGGTAGCCCCGCCCGCCCGGGCTCACCACCGCATGGTGGGCTCGGGCACCCTGTCGGCCCCCGGGCCGGTCACCTTGAAGCGCACCGAGAGCGGCCGGTGGTCCGAGGAGTAGCCGGTCAGGATCGACTGCGCCCTCGGGATGAAGACCAGTCGGGGCATGAAGTAGACGTAGTCGATCAGGCGGCTGTTGCTGCCCCCGTCGCGTCGTTGGTGGGTGCCGGTGCGCGGGACGCCGAGGTGCTCGTAGCTCGCCGAGACACTGACGGCACCCAGGTTCACGAAGGGGAACAGCCGGTCGCGCACCACGCGGTCGCGCCGGTAGTTCACGTTGAAGTCCCCGGTCAGGAAGATGCCCACCTGGCGACGCTTGAACTGGCTCACCAGCGAGGTCAGGCCCGCCATGTGCTTGCGGTAGAGCGCGAGCCGACGCCGGTTGTTGTTGGCGCCGCCGTCGGAGGCCTGGACGCTGGCCACGGTGTGGGAGTTGATGACGTAGAGGAAGCGCCCGGTGCGCTTCTCCTGCAGCTTCACCCACGTGGCGTACTTCGGGGGGAGGGTCGAGGGACCGGCTCCGCGGGGCCCGATGTAGGTGCGGTCGGAGAGCATGACGTAGCCGCTGTCGAACAGCTCGAACCGATCGGAGCGGAACAGGATCGACTCGGCGCCGATGTTCGCGGGCGCGTCGAGGAAGGCGCCCTGCATCACGCAGCCGTCGCAGTCCTGGACCGCGGCGGCGACGGCGTTGCGGCGCTTGCGGCTGGCCATCTCCTGCAGCCCGATGACGTCGGCGCCGGAGTCGACGAGCTTGACCACGTCGGCGGTCGCGGTGCTGATCGACAGCGCGTGCCGGATGTTGTACGACGCCAGGTCGATCCCAGCGCTGTAGGTGGTGCGCTTGTGCTTGGCGGCGTGCGCGGGGCTCAGAGCGGCCGTACCCAACGGCAGCGCTCCCAGGACCAGCGAGCAGGTGATGGCGCTCATGAGCGCACCGAGACGTGAGCGTGACATGTCGTTTCCTCCCCAACGCACCCGTGGGGGGTGCGTCCTGCGACGTGGACGTCGTCAGGTTAGGAAGCGCTCAGGCCCTATGTCCCGAGAACGACGAAAGGCGGCCAAGCCGGACAATCGTCTGGCATCATCACGCGCCGAGCGGGCCGGCGCCGTGGGCGTCAGCGCCGCCCGATGCGGCGGGCCGCGTGTTTGCTGACCCAGCGCCAGTTGTGGATGTACTGCCGGTAGACGCGCTTGCTGGCGATGTTGAGGGTGTTCTCATCGCCGGCGCGCAGCGACCGCCCCCAGTTGGCGCTACCGGTGTGCACGCGCCAGGAGCTGCGGTCCTTGCCGTAGCGGCCGTTGATCAGCAGGTACTTGTGGTGGGTGCGCAGGTCGGGCTTTAGGTCGTAGTTGAAGTCCACCCGGCTGTCCCACAGCCGCACCCCGCCGCGGCGTGCCGAGCGCATCAGGATCCCCCAGACCTTGTTCCCGGGGGCGCCGAAGATGATCGAGACCTTGCAGCCCTTGTCGTCGAGCTGGACCAGCTCGCGCGCGATCCTGAAGCCGCGGTCGCTGTTCCACCGGAACATCGAGACGTTGATCGCGGTGCGACCTCCCTGCCCCGCACCCTTCGCGCCTTTGCAGCGCACCTTGCGCAGGTCGACCATCACCGGGTCGGGTCCCTCGCGCTTGGGGTAGAACCGCGCCAGCAGGCGACCTCGCCGGAACTTCAGGAAGTGGTCCTTCCCGTCGCCGGTGGTGTCCTCGGCCATCTGCTTGTGGAGCCGCCCGAAGTCGTGGATCAGCTTCTTGCGGCCCTTGGCCACGAAGAGGTCGTTGAAGCCCTTGACCGCTCCGCCCTTGTTGAGGTTCGAGGAGCTGACCATCACCACGTTGCGGGCCTTGCCGGTACGGGTGAAGGTGAAGTACTTGGTGTGGTTGGGCTTGCCGATCGAGCGGCACGACTTCTTGCAGAAGACCACGAAGCTGCCGTCGGGCCCTCCGCGCCGCCGCGTGCCCTTCGGCTTCTTCTTCTTGCCGTGCTTGCCCTTGCCCGCCTTGTGCTTGCCCTTGCCGGACTTGTGCTTGCTCTTGCCGGACTTGTGCTTGCTCTTGCCGGACTTGTGCTTGCCCTTGCCGGACTTGTGCTTGCCCTTGCCGGACTTGTGCTTGCCCTTCGTCGCCTTGCCGCTGGCGTGCTTCTTCGCGCTCTTCTTCTTCGCGGCGGCCTTCTTGGCCTGTCGGGCTTTCTTCGCCTTCTTCGCCTTCTTGGCCTTCTTGCTCAGGATCAGGCGGTGGTTGTCGCGGTTGAGCACGCGTGCGAGCCGCCGGCTCTGGGGGTTGCGGGCCGTGCCGTCGAGCACGATCTGCACCTTGACCCCGCGCTTGCGTGCGCCGATCAGCAGGTCGACCGAGGGCTTGGAGTCCATCATGTACATCGACATCTGGATCCGAGAGCCACGGGGGGAGTGCTTGATCGCCTTGTTCACGGTCTGGATGATCCGGAACCGGGCGTCGCGGTTGCCTTGGGGGTTGTTGAAGATCGCCCCGCCCGGCGGCGTGTAGGCCGCCGAGGCGCTGGAGGCGACGAGGCCGCTGAGCAGCGCCGACATCACCAGGCTCACGACGACGACGATCGACCGCCTGTGGTGCACGTCGTGTTCCTCTCGAGGGGAAGTTCGGGCCAGACCTTGCACATGCGTCACAGCGGACACACAGGCAACAACACTAGGGAGTCGTGGGGGGAGGTCAAGCGGGCACGGCGCTGTGTGCGCAAGTGATTCGTGTGACACTTGTTGCACTTCGGGACGGACGGATCGCCCCGGTCTGGGTGGTTTCGGGCTCTCAGTCCCGGTTGGTCAGCCGCCGAACCACGCCCGCTATCCCCCGGCGGGCGCTGCGCGGGGGCTGGGCGGCGCTCGGGCCGCTCGGGCCGGAGGACCCGGTGGACACGGCCCGCTGCGGCCTCGACGGCTTGATGGGCCCCTGCTTGGCGGGCCCACCGGGGGAGCGCGCCAGCTCGATCAGGGCCGCGACCGCGGTGTCCAGGAGCTCGGCATCATCGACCTCCTCGGGGCGGCGACCGTCCTTGGCCGCCGACGGACGCAGCTCGGCCAGGTCGCCCACGAGGTCCACGCCGCTGCTGCGCACCGCCTCGATGTGCTCCTCGGCGACGCCGCAGGCCCACTCGTGCACAGCAGCAGGCAGCGCCAGGGTCGACTCCGAGGCCCGTCGTGAGGCGAGCACCTCCTTGGCCAGCCGGTGCTTGAACTGGGGGTTGTAGCCGCGGGCCGCTCCACCCTGCTCGGCCAGCGCGAGGTTGACCCGGCGCATCAGCTCGGCGGACTGCAGCCCGAGCGACTCGTTGCCGCCCAGGTCCTGCGTCGAGGCGCCCGCGGGGTCGACGCCGAGCACGCCGGCAACACGCTGCCAGAGCAGGTCGCGCTCGGCGCCCGGCTGGGGCAGCGTGACGACGTGGATCCGCGCGGCGGGGAGGTGGGTGCCCCACCGGTCCAGCAGCCGCGGCAGGTGCTGCTGGGCCCAGAAGGCCTTGCCGCCGGTGTTGGTGGACTCCGGCTCGCGCACGCCGTGGAGGAACTCCTCCCAGGTCCACGTCTGGCGGTTCTGCATGAACTCCTGCCACGCGGCCGGGAGCGTGCGCGCCAGGTCGCGGACGGTGAAGACGACCTCGACCTCGCGGCCGGGGAACGAGGCGAGGATCCTCGCGATCTGCTGGTCACCGGCCGCGCAGAGCCACTCCATCGAGACGATCGAGTCACCGCTCCAGTCCAGGATCTCCTCGACCAGGCGGTCCCACCGGCCCTCGACCCTCGTGCGGGCGCGGTCGTCGTAGAGCCCGCGGACGTCGCGGACCGCGATCACCTGGTCGGACCAGTCGTCGCCGGGGAACAGCAGACCTGCCTGGTCGCGCAACCGGGCCTGGTTGGCGCTGAGCAGCTTCTGCAGGTAGGACGTCCCGCTCTTGGGCAGTCCGACGTGGAGGAAGACCCTCGAGGTCATCGACCGCTCCAGGTGGCCACCATGCGGCACACCACCGGGTCCTCGGACTCGTAGGGCGCCAACCCCTGACCCACGCTCCGCTCCAGCACACGTCCCCCCGAGGCCGTGACGAGGTCCTCGACCTCGCGCGGCTCGAGGTAGTGCCGCTTGTGGGAGAACACGTGGGGCAGGTCGGCGTCCTCGGGAGTGCGGAACTCGAGGAAGAGCTTGCCCTCGCGCCGCAGTGCCATCGAGGCCATGCGGATCAGGTTCCACTGGCCCTCGTCGCGCAGCGCGTGCAGGGTGAACCGCGCCAGGATGTCGCACGGCTCCTCGCGGTGCGCCAGCGTCGCCCCCCAGGCCAGGGCGGCCCGGGAGTCGTAGAGGTTGACCAGGTGGAACTCGGTGTCGAGCTCGCGCCGCTCACTGCGCCGGGCCGCACGGCGCAGCACCCCCTGGTTGTAGTCCAGCCCGATGACGTGGCGCCCCTGGGCGGAGAACCACAACGAGTCGCGGCCCGTGCCGCACCCGACGTCGACCAGCGGTCGTGAGCTGGGGTGGTGCTCGGCCACCCAGGTGGCGAAGGGTGAGGGGCCCTTCGGCACCTGGCTGCGCTGCTGGGAGTAGAAGGCGTCCCAATACTTGCGGTGCGAGATCAGGCCGCCGAACCAGCCGTTGATCCGGCGGTAGAGGTAGCGCGGGGTGTCGTACTTGAACGCCGGGTCCGGCTTCTTCCAGCCCTGTCCGTAGGTGGCGGCGAGCAGCGGCTCGGGCCGGTTGGGCGCGGGCATCGGGTGGCCGTGCAGGTCGACCTCGCCCAGGGGCAGGATTGTGTCCTGGGGGAGGCGGAAGCCGGTGTCCGAGGGCATGTAGAGGACCCCCTCGACCCAGTGGGCGGTGAAGACGTCGATTCCCCGCAGCGACCCGTCGCTGAGCTTGACGCGGACGTTGAGCCGCACGCCCGAGCCCCGGCGGACCTCGTAGCCCGCGTCGCGCAGGATGCGCTCGATGCGCAGGCCCTCGCGGGCCACGTCGACCGGGTGGGGGCAGCGACTCAGGTAGGCCAGATCGATGTCGTTGTCGTGCTTGATCAGCCGCTGGTCGCGCACTGCCCCGAGCAGCGTCCCGTAGACGACGAAGGAGGGGACCCCCGCCTGCTCCTGCAGCACCTCGAGCAGGGTCGAGCAGACGTCGAGGAGCTCGTGGACCTCGTCCGGCTCCTGCTGGGACAACGGTCGGGTCAGGCGTCCGTACTTGTCGATGATCAGGGGGCGCCCGCGGCGGTCTGTGACCGCTGCGGTCTCGTCCTGGACGCCGTCGAAGACGTGGTCGGCCAGGGCGAGCACATCTCCGGAGACGTGGTGGCGCAGACCGACCTGGGCGCGGCCGGTCAGACGCTTGCGCAGGGCGGGCGGCCACGGCACGAACGAGCGGGGCCGACCCGGCGCGTCGTCCCCCAGGTCCTCGGCCAGCTCCCTGGGCAGCCGGGTCACGTCGCGCGAGGGAACGAAGGACCACACGTGCTGGTCGTTGACCAGGACGTCGTAGGTCAGGTCGGGGTCGAGGTCTCCGGGCAGTCGCACGCCGTGGTCGTCGGCGGCCCACGCTGCGGCGCTCATCGCGCCCTCCTGCCGGCGAGGCGTCGTCGCGCCCGACCCAGCCGCGCTCGCACCGACGCGGTGAGGCCCGGGGTGGCGGCGGAGCGGGCAGCAGCGGCGCGAGCCTTGTCGCGCTGCCTGGTGAGCCTGCGGACGTCGCGGATCATCTGGTCGATGGCCACGGCCGCGACATCGAGCATCTGTGACTCGGTGATGTCGTCGGGGTGGGGCCTGGACGGCTGGTCCTCCTGCGGCACCAGGTCGTCGAGGTCGCCGGCGACCGGGTAGCCGCCGGCGCGGAGGTCCGCGACGGTCTGCTCCGCGCGCTCACGCAGCCTCGTGACCTGCTCGGGGCGCAACCCGAACCGCTCGCCACGCTGGGGGACCAGCACCTCGTGGCCGAAGTACTGACGTACCCAGCGGTGCTGCACGGGCTTGCGGGTCAGCGGTCCGGTCAGGTGGGGCTTGACCCGCCAGAGCAGGGCGGCCTGCTCGGTGCCGAGCGACTCGTTGCCCACGCTGACCGACATGTCGAAGCCGGAGTCGTCCAGACCGAGCGTCTCGCACCAGCGCTGCCACAGCAGCTCGCGGGGGGCGTCGGGCGGGGGGACGGTGACCACGTGCAGCCGCTCGGCCGGGACCGCCGTGGCCCAGCTCGCGACGACTCGGCGCAGGTCCTGGCTGTTCCAGCTCCACGCGCCGTCGAGCTCCTCCTTCTCGGCGGCCACCATGAACTCGTCCAGCGAGAGCGTGGAGCTCATCTTGAGCGCTTCCTGCCACACGGCGGGGAACTGGCGCACGTAGTCCCGCGCGGTGATCACGACGTGGACCTGCGCCGGCGCGAGGTCCGCGACCGCGCGCTGGGCCTGCTCCGGGGTGGCCATCGAGAAGAACTCGTGGCTGATCAGCCCCGTGCCGGGCCAGGGATCCAGCTCGGCCCGGAGCCGGTCCCAGGCCCCGGTCGCCCGGCGCGCCCGCTTGCGGCGCAGGTCCTGGCAGGCGTGGTAGTGCTCCATGCGTCGCGTGCCGGGGTAGAGCACCCCTTGCGCACGGAGCGCCGTGCGGTTGTGCCACATCGTGGTCTGCAGGTAGGTCGTCCCCGACTTCGGGACGCCGACGTGCAGGAAGACCCGGTCCGCCATCTGCTCAGCGGCCCCTAGAGCGAGGAGGTGTAGGTGTCGAGGCGGGCACGTAGCCGCTCCTCGTCACGTTGGTCGGCCGGCAGCAGCAGCTCCTCGACGACGTCGGTGAGCTCGGCGAGACGACGGTTGAGGCGGCGCGCCTCCTGGACCTCCTCGTCCAGCTCGGCGACCGCGACGGCGAGCTCCTCGACCCGCTGGCGTGACGCAAAGCGCGCGTAGAGGGCCTCACGGACCTTTGATCGCACTGCACTGCCCTCCTCGTGCTGTTGGTGACCCAGCGCACCCGACGTGCGCGCAGTCTAGTTGCACCCTGCCGTGGTTCACGCCCTCGAGGGAGCCTGGGCGTTTCGGATCTCCACGCACTCCAAGAGCTGCTCGGCCACCAGGCGGACCGCCTCCATGAGCTCCTCGTCGTCGGGGCCGTCCCACTGCTCCTCGGGATGCTCGACCTCGGTCTCGAGCCCCTCGTCGTCGGCGTCGGCGTCGGCGGCAGCCTCGTCGGCGTCGTCGGCGCCGTCGTCCAGGGCTCGCTCGACGAACTCCACCGCACCGGCGAGCAGCTTCTCGCGGTGCTCGCTCAAGAAGTCCGCGGCGGACCGAGCGACCGCCAGCAGGGTCTCGACGGAGGGCTCCGCCAGCTGCTTGGGGACCTCCGGCGGCGGTGGGCCCTGCCACAGGTCGTCGAGGTCGCCGACGACTCGGGCGCCGCTCGCCTCGATCGCCGCGCGCGTGTGGCGGTTCCAGTTCGCGGCGTGGCGCTGGCCACGCCGGTTGAACCGGATCGGGCTCTCCTCGACGTCACGCTGGAGCAGGTGGCGCACCAGCTCGCGCTTGATCGGGCGTACCGCGCGGGCGCGCCCTCTCGACCCGAGGGTGAGGTTGACCAGCCGGAGGAACTCGGTGGACTCGTGGCCGAGGGAGGTGTGGATGTAGGAGGTGGGCGGGGTGCAGGTGGCGGGGTCGACACCGATGACCGACGCGAAGCGATCCCAGAGCAGGGCGGGATCGGCCCCCTTGGGCGGGACGGTGACGACGTGGAGCCGGTCCGGGCCCACCAGGGGGGCCCAGACCTCGAGCATCCGTGCGATCCACTGCGTGCGCTGCAGCAGCCGGGCGGCCTTGCCGGGGTTGTCGGCCTCGGGTGAGCGCCCGAGTGCGGTGATGAGCCGGCGCAGCGGGATCGTGCCGGCCATGCGGCAGCTGGTCTGCCACTGGGCGGGCACCGAGTAGCGGGCGTCCCGCACCGTGACGATCACGTGCACGTCGTGGTCCGGGAAGGCCTCGATGATGCCGCGGGCCTGGTCCACGTCGGCGTAGCTGAGGAACTCCATGGAGTAGACCGAGGCCTGTCCGTCGTGGGTGCGGATCTCCTCGGAGATCCGGTCCCACATCCCGATCGCCGCCGGGTTGCGCGGGCTGCGCCCGGCCACGGTGGACATGACGTCCATGGCGGCGAAGGTCTGCTGCTCCCAGCTCTCGCCGGGCCAGAGGACACCCGCCGCAGCGAGCTGCTCACGGTTGTCGTCCATGAGGTGCTGCAGGTAGGTGGTGCCGGTCTTCATCGCGCCGATGTGGAGGAAGACCCGCGGTCGGGGGGAGCCGGTCAGTGCGTCTTTCACTCGCTGGCCCAGTGACACGTGGGTCAAGTTAGCAGGTGGGGCGGGGCCACTCCCGGACCCGATCCCGGCGCGGTGTGCTTCACTCGTGCGCGGACTGAGGGGCCGGACCGGCTCGGGGGCCGGCCGTGGCAGGGCGCGACACCCGGCGGCGACCGTCGGCTTGACCCGTCACACCGGCCGGCACCAATGGGCACGACCAGGGAACGAGGCGTTGAGGGCACGATGATCGGAATGGTTCTGGCCGCCGGGGCGGGGCGCAGGCTGCGGCCCTACACCGACACCCTCCCCAAGGCGCTGGTGCCCGTCGACGGCGACACCACGATCCTCGACATCGCGCTGCACAACTTCGCCGAGGTCGACCTGACCGACGTCGTGGTGGTGGTCGGGTACGCCGCCGACGCGGTGCGCGAGCGGCGCCGCGAGCTCGAGCGCCGCCACGGGGTCGCCATCGACCTGGTCTTCAACGACAAGGCCGAGATCTGGAACAACGCCTACTCGATGTGGGTGGCCCGGGAGGCGATGAGCAACGGCGCGCTCATGGTCAACGGCGACACCGTCCACCCCGTCGGCGTGGAGCAGGCGCTGCTGGAGGCACGAGGTCCCGAGCTGCTCCTCGCGCTCGACGTGGAGAAGCAGCTGGCCGAGGAGGAGATGAAGGTCCAGGTCGACGAGCAGGGCAACCTGCGCAGGATCACCAAGCTGATGGATCCCGCCGGGGCGTATGGCGAGTACATCGGGGCCACCCTGGTCGAGGCCTCGGTCGTGCCCCGGCTCGCGGACGCCCTGCAGGCGACGTTCGAGCGCGACCCCGACCTCTACTACGAGGACGGCTACCAGGAGCTGGCCGACCGGGGCGAGTCGGTCTCGACCACCCCGATCCCGTCGGGCACCCCCTGGGTCGAGGTGGACGACCACGCCGACCTGGCCAAGGCGAGGGAGATCGCGTGCCAGTACTGACCCGGATGCTGCCCAGCCCCCTGCACGTCGACATCCGCAGCGGGTCCGTGGCGGGCCTGGGCGACCTCCTCCTCGACCGGTTCATCTCCACCGAGGGACGGGTCCTGGTCGCCGTCGGGCCCTCGCAGGGCACCGAGCTCTGGAAGGTCCTCGAGCCCTCCCTTCCCCGGGCGGAGGTGATCGCGGTCTCCGAGGCCAGCCTCGCCGAGGCGGGCCGGGTGCAGGAGGCCCTCAGCGCCGGTCACGGCTTCGACGCCGTCGTCGGCATCGGCGGGGGCCGCACCCTGGACGTGGCGAAGTATGCCGCGACCCGGGCGGGCGTCCCGATGGTCGCGGTGGCCACCAACCTCGCTCACGACGGCCTGTGCTCACCGGTCGCCTCCCTGGAGCACGCCCACGGCAAGGGCTCGTACGGCGTGGCGATGCCGCTGGTGCTCGTCGTGGATCTCGACTACGTCAAGGGAGCCCCGCCCGGGCTGGTCAACGCCGGGGTCGGCGACGTGGTGAGCAACCTCTCCGCGATCGCGGACTGGACGCTCGCGAACGAGCAGCGCGGCGAGCCGGTCGACGGGCTCGCCGTCGCCTTCGCCCAGACCGCCGCGGAGGCGGTGCTGCTGCGCACCGACGGGATCGAGGACGACGACTTCCTCGTCGTGCTCGCCGAGTCGCTGGTGCTCTCGGGCATGGCCATGTCGGTGGCCGGCACCTCGCGACCGTGCAGCGGCGCCTGTCACGAGATCGTCCACGCCGTGGACCAGCTGTTCCCGGGCACCTCCAACCACGGCGAGCTGGCCGGGCTCGGCGCGCTCTTCGCCACGCACCTGCGGGGCGACGAGCGTCGCTTCGAGCAGATCTCGGCCTGCCTGCGACGCCACGGCCTGGCGCGGGGTCCCGCCGACATCGGGCTGGGTGAGGAGCAGTTCGCCGAGGCGGTGCTGGCAGCCCCCGGCACGCGTCCCGACCGCTACACGATCCTGGAGCACCTCGACCTCGACGAGGCTGCGGTGCGCGACCGGATCAGGGGTTTCGTGACTCGCCTGGATGAGGCCTAGCCCTGAGTTCCTGACTGGTAGTTTGGGTCCGCCCAACCCCCCAACGACCTCGAGGTGTGACAGTGACCGAGGCCCAGTCGGAGGCTCAGCCCGAGGCCGCCGAGAACGCCCCGCAGACCGGTTTCCGCATCGTCCAGACCACGCTGATGCACGCCGACCAGGAGCACGACGTCCGCTCGCTCTACATGGGTGGGATCACCGGGGCCAGCGGTGGCACCGGCACCGGCCGCTCCGGCGGGGGCGAGGACACCGATGACGACGCAGCGGACGCGGGGGAGTCAGCGGACGGCTCGCAGCAGATCCAGGGCTTCGGCCGCGTGGACAGCTCGGGTCACGTCGTGGTCGATCCCGAGCACCGGGTGGGCTTCGCCACCTACTTCAACGCCTTCCCCGCCAGCTACTGGCGACGCTGGACCGACTTCGAGCAGGTGCGGCTGAAGGTCCGGGCACGTGGCCACGGCACCGTGGTCATCTACCGCTCGACCTCGAAGGGGCACGTGCTCCGGTCGACCTCCGGGCGCATCGACTCCACCAGCACCGAGGAGCTGGAGTTCGACCTCCCGCTCAAGCCCTTCATCGACGGCGGCTGGTACTGGTTCGAGGTGCAGGCCGAGGACACCGAGGTCGTGCTGGAGGATGCGGTCTGGGGCTTCGACACCGACCGGCTCGAGCAGGGCCGCATCTCCATCGGCATCACCACCTTCAACCGCCCCGACTTCTGCGTCGACCAGCTGGTGCAGCTCTCGCGCAGCCCGCAGGTCCTGGAGATCCTCGACAAGGTCTTCGTCGTCGACCAGGGGACGCAGAAGGTGCGCGACGACGAGCGGTTCGCCACCGCGTCCGAGGGGCTGGGCGAGAAGCTGCAGGTGATCGAGCAGCCGAACCTCGGGGGCTCGGGCGGGTTCTCGCGGGCGATGAGCGAGGCCGCGGCGGCGGGGGACTCCGACTACGTCCTGCTGCTCGACGACGACGTCGTGTGCGAGCTCGCCGGCATCCTGCGTGCCGTCGCTTTCGCTGACCTGGCCAAGTCCACCACCCTGGTGGGCGGTCACATGTTCAGCCTCTTCGACCGCTCGGTGATGCATGCCTACGGCGAGGCGCTGGCCCGCTACAAGTGGTTCTGGGGTCCGGCGCCCGGCACCCACCACGGTCACGACTTCTCCCGCCGCACGCTGCGCTCCACCCGCTGGCTCCACCGTCGCATCGACGTGGACTACAACGGCTGGTGGATGTGCCTGATCCCGACCCAGGTGATCCGCGAGATCGGGCTGTCGCTCCCGATGTTCATCAAGTGGGACGACGCCGAGTTCGGACTGCGCGCACAGGAGGCGGGCTACCCGACGGTCTCGCTGCCCGGGGTGGCGGTGTGGCACGTGCCGTGGACCGAGAAGGACGACACCCTGGACTGGCAGGCCTACTTCCACGAGCGCAACCGGTTGATCTCCGGCCTGCTCCACTCGCCCTACCCGCGCGGCGGCCGGCTGGTGCGCGAGAGCCTCGAGAACCACGTGAAGCGGCTGATGTCGATGCAGTACAGCACCGGCGAGATCATCCTCCAGGCGCTCCAGGACGTGCTCGACGGTCCGGACCGGATGCACCGCGACATCGTCTACCGGTTGGGCGAGGTGCGGGCCCTGCGCAACCACTACTCCGACGGCGTCGCCAAGCCGGGTCTCGACGAGTTCCCGACGCCGAAGATGAAGAAGCCTCCGCGCAAGGGCAAGGGCGTGGGCATGCCCACGTCACTGCCCGGCAGGGTCTCCATGGCCGTCACCGGCCTGGTGCGTCAGGTGCTCCCCACCCGTGAGCTCGCCGCCGAGCATCCCGAGGGGATCGTGCCGCACGTGGACCTGCGGTGGTGGCGCCTGGGCCACTACGACTCCGCGATCGTCTCGGCCGCCGACGGCACCGCGGCGTCGTGGTACCGCCGCAGCCCCACGCAGTTCCGCGACCAGATGCGTCGCTCGATGGAGCTGCACGGGCGGCTCTACAAGGAGTGGGGCGAGCTTGCGGAGCGGTACCGCACGGCGCTGCCGCAGCTGGCGGCCCCCGAGACCTGGAAGGCCACCTTCGAGGGCGATGTCGACGGTGACGCGGAGGAGCTGGTCCCCCGGATCCCTGATGAGGACACCGCGTGATCAAACAGCCGGTGGAGCACACCGTCGATCCCGCCTGGGTCCCGGATGCTCCGTTGCGCTCCCCCTTCGGACAGGGCGGACTGCACGACGTCTTCAAACGTCGCTACCTGCTGCGACTCCTGGTGGTCAAGGAGCTGCGCAAGCGCTACAGCGGGTCGTTCCTGGGACTGCTGTGGTCCTATGTCATGCCGCTGTGGCGCTTCGCTGCCTACTACCTCGTCATCGGGGTCGTCCTGCGGCTGCACGACGACGTGCCCAACTTCCCGCTGCACCTCTACTGCGGACTGGTGTTCGTCACCTTCTTCACCGAGACCTTCCAGGCCGGCACCCGCTCGGTGGTGCAGAACAAGGCACTGGTGCGCAAGATGGCCATGCCACGAGAGATGTTCCCGATCTCCTCGGTGTTGGTCTCGGGATTCCACACCGGCCCGCAGGTGCTGGTGCTGACGACCGGCGCGGTGATCTACGGATGGTCGCCGGGGCCGGTGGAGCTGTTGGGCGGGCTCCTCGGCTTCGTGTTGCTCGCGCTCTTCGCGACCGGCGTCGCGCTGGTGTTCTCGGCCTGCAACGTCTACTTCCGTGACTTCGCCCAGGTCGTCTCCATGCTGACGATCTTCACCCACTGGGCCGTGCCCATGATCTATCCGCTGTCCCGGGTGACCGAGAGCGAGCTCGGGGGCACCTGGGTCGAGCAGCTCTATCTGGCCAACCCGCTCACCGAGGCGATCCTGCTGCTGCAGAACGCCTTCTGGCTGCCGACGTGCGAGGGCCAGCACAACTGCACCGCAGCCGAGGCGATGCCCAGCGACCTCTACGCCCGCGGCTTCATCATGCTCGCGGTCGGAGTGGTCTTCCTCCTGGGGTGCCAGCTGATCTTCTCCAAGCTCGAGAGCAAGTTCGCGGAGCGGTTGTGAGTCGGCACACGGACTCCATCGTCGTGGACGGTGTGAGCAAGCGCTTCACCATGCAGTACCACCGCACCCTCAAGCAGATGACGATCGCACTCGCGCGTGGTCAGGACATCAGTGACACCTTCCTCGCCCTCGACGACGTCTCGTTCACCGTCGAGCAGGGGGAGGCCATCGGCTTGATGGGCCTCAACGGCTCAGGCAAGTCCACCCTGCTCAAGCTGATCAACGGGGTGATGCCGCCGGACAAGGGTCGGGTCCTGACCCGGGGCCGCATCGCCGGGCTGATCGCGACGGGGGCGGGCTTCCACCCGCAGATCTCCGGGCGCGACAACATCTACCTCAACGCCGCGATCCAGGGCATGAGCGAGCGGGAGACCAAGCGCAAGTTCGACGAGATCGTCGAGTTCGCCGACATCGGCAAGTTCCTCGACACCCCGGTCGGTTACTACTCCTCGGGGATGTTCTCGCGGCTCGGCTTCGCCGTTGCCGTGCACACCGACTCCGACATCTTCCTGGTCGACGAGGTGCTCGCCGTCGGTGACCGGCCCTTCAAGCGCAAGTGCATCGCGCGGATGCAGGAGATCCGCAAGGAGGGGCGCACGCTGTTCTACGTCAGCCACGCCGCCGGCTCGATCCGCAAGATGTGCGACCGGGTTCTGGTGCTGGAGAAGGGCGTGCTCGGGTACGACGGGCCGGTCGACGGGGGCATCCACTACATCAAGTACGACGACGACGACGGGGTCGAGAACGACCCACGCGAGGACGACATCGACTCCGAGCTCGGCTCCGACGTGTGAGCGTGTTTGTCAGCAGGACACTAATTACAGTCCTGTAGTTCAGAAGAACCGATTGCAGGCCCCTGATACCGGTGTGACATTTGTGGTCTCTGTGACTCCAACCCCGGGAGCCCCCACGTGTCTGCGCCTCGACGTCCGTTGCTGCTGGCCTGCCAGTCGACCATGGCAGCTGCCACCGCGGCGGTCCTGTGCCTGCCCGCCATGAGCGTGGTGGCCCTGGACATCGTCCCGTCCGTGCCCGGTGTCACCGCGGCTCCGCGAGTCGTCGAGCCCCGGACCAGGATCGAGGGGCGCCAGGAGCCGGCGACCGCGGTCGTGGCCACCCAGCCGGTCGAGCCGACGGTCTCGGAGGTCCCGCTGGAGAGCCGCGAGGTCCGCAAGCCCACACCGCCCACCACGGGGTCGGCCGGGCCCACGGGGTCCGCGCTGCTCACCCACGCGATCGACGTCGACGGCTATGCCACGGTCGGCGTCACCTGGAGCAACCGCTCCTCGGTGGACGAGGACGACATCGCGCTGACCCTCAGCAGCTCCCGGCACGGCCGCTGGTCCGCGTGGGAGGAGATGCACTTCGACCCCGACCACGAGCCGGACCCGGGTGGTCCCGAGACCGACGCCACCGCGCGCCCCGGCACCGACGCGGTGGTGGTGGGCGCGGTCGACGCGGTGCGGGTGCGGGTGCGGGCTCTGCGCGGATCGCTGCCCGAGGACCTCGAGCTCGCGGTCATCGACCCTGGTGTCGACCGCGCCATGAGCCGCCAGTCGGGAGCAGCGCTGCAGGGCCAGGGGGCGGGCGCCGCGTCCGCGGACCCGGGAGCAGCGACCCAGGCAGCCCAGGCGGTGGTGCTCACCGCGAGCTCGGCTCCGCGTCCCACGATCTACTCCCGAGCACAGTGGGGGGCCAACGAGTCGCTGCGTGACAAGGGATCGCTGCGCTACGGCAGCATCCACGCCGGGTTCGTGCACCACACCGTGAACTCCAACGGGTACTCGCGCAACCAGGTGCCCTCGATCATCCGAGGGATCTACGCCTACCACACCCAGAGCCGCGGCTGGAGCGACATCGGCTACAACTTCCTCGTCGACCGCTTCGGGCGCATCTGGGAGGGCCGGTACGGCGGCGTCGCCCGCCCCGTGGTGGGTGCGCACACGCTGGGCTACAACGACTACTCGTTCGCGATGTCGGCCATCGGCAACTACGACATCACCTCGCCGTCCTCGGCGATGCTCGACGCCTACGGACGACTGTTCGCCTGGAAGCTCTCGCTGGCCGGGGTGAAAGCCTCGAGCACACGTCAGCGGGTGGGCAGCAGGTACTTCGCCGCGATCAGCGGTCACCGTGACGCGGGGCAGACCGCATGTCCGGGGCGCTACCTCTACGCGAAGATCCCCGACATCAGGAGCCGGGCCGCGCGGATCCAGAAGAGCGGCGGCGGGACCAGTGGCGGCGGCACCAGTGGCACCACCAGGACCGCCACCGACCCCCGCACCAGCGTCTCGGGTGCCCACTGGCCCGACGTCGCCTCGCGGCGCGGCAACGCACTGACGCTCAACCGGACCGGGGGCCAGATCCGCTTCCGCAAGTCGACCATCGCCGGCAAGGGCTGGGGAGGCAAGGACCTGGTCACGGCTGCGGGTGACATGACCGGTGACGGCATCGGCGACGTCGTGGCACGGAACCGTTCCTCGCAGGTCGCCTCGCTGTTCACGGGCAATGGGCGCGGGGGCTACTCCGGAGCCGTGCGCACCTACGGCCGCTTCTCCGAGGTGGACTCTCTGATCGGGGTCGGCGACTTCGACGGCGACGGCAACGACGACCTCGTGGGACGCATGAAGGACAACGGTCGGCTGATGCTCTTCCCGGGACGTGCGGGCAACGGGCTCAAGGCACCGGTGCAGCTGGCTGCCTCCTGGGACTACCCGCTGACCGCGGCCGGCGGCGACCTGGACGGCGACGCTCGCCCGGACCTGGTGGCCCGTCGTGACGGGCGTCTCTACCTCGTCCGGGGCCTGGGCAACCGGCTCGCGGCTCCGGTGGCGATGAAGCGTGGCTGGGCGAAGTACGACGCCATCAGCGGTGGACACGACCTCACCGGCGACGGGCGCGACGACCTGCTGGTGCGGGTCGGCAGCACCAAGGACAGCTACATCTTCCCCGGCAACGACGACGGCGAGGTCGGGCGCCGCTACGGGCCCTACGGAGCCTTCCGGAACATGGGCTGGTTCGCGGTCAACGGCCAGCTCGCCAAGGGCAAGGGACGTGACGTGGTCGGCATCAATGCCGGCAACGGGCAGCTCAGGGTCTTCGGCAACTCGGGCCGGCAGAACCTCGGCAAGACGATCGTGCCCGGCGTCTCCCTCGGCAATGCCGACAGCGTCTTCCCCGTGGGCGACTGGAACAAGGACGGACGCGGCGACCTGATGTACCGCGAGGCCGGCAGTGGCCGGCTGATGTTCCTCGCCAACCGCGGCAAGGACTCCTTCGCCTCGCCGGTCGTCGCCGGCACCGGGTTCGGCGACGTGACGGGGCTCGTGGCGGCCGGGGACCTCAACGGTGACGGCAAGGCCGACCTGATGGGGGAGAACGCGAACTCGGTGATCCGGGTCTACAAGGGTGACGGGAAGACCGGCTTCGACGGGGGGTTCGCCGCCAGCCGCGGCGACGCAGCCGCCGCCGGCAAGCACCACGGGGTCGTCGTGCGGCGAGCCAACGGGTCGGTGTGGCTGTGGCGCCCGGTGGTCGGGGGCGGCCCGATGAAGTCCACCCAGGTGGCGGCGGACGCCTCACGCTACGACTGGTTCATGGCGCTCGGTGATGCCGACGGCGACGGGACGCTCGACATCCTGGCGCGGGCCAAGGCGACCAAGCTGCTGTGGCTCATCCCGGTGACCTCCAGCGGGTTCGGCACCCGCCGCTACGTCTCGGAGGACCTCAAGGACCGCGACGCGCTGCGGTGATGCCCTGCCGGCAGGTCAGCCCGGCAGGTCAGCCCAGCAGATGGGCGCGCTCGGCCCCGGCGAGAGCCTCGAGCCGCTCGCGTCCCGGGGGGACCGACACGGAGTCGGTGACCCACACCACGCCGTGACCTGAGCTCAGCGCGCCGAGAAGGACCGCCACGCCCGTGCGTGAGGTGGCCGGCGCGGTGCTCAGCACCCGGGAGGTCGCACCGGCGAGTCCGGTCAGGTCCGCCTGGGTGAGGGTGCCCGAGGCGTCCTGCCAGGCGGCGTCGGAGCCCTGGGGCGGGTCGAGCACCAGCAGGGCGTCGGGCTGGGACCAGACCACGTCCCCGAAGTCGATCACCGGTGCCGCTGGGGGAGTGGTGAAGCGTGCGCCGAGCGGGAGCAACGAGCAGGCCACCACGTGGCCCGAGGCCGTGCGTGCGTGGTGCTCCAGCGACGCGGGCCCGCACACCACCACCTCGGCGTTCGGGGAGCTCGACGGGTCGCTCGCAGTGTCGCCGGGGCTGACCGAGGCCCCCAGCGCCCAGGCTGCGCCGAGCCAGACCGGCCCGAGCCAGTGGGTGGGCAGGTCCACCACGACCCGTGACCCCCTGACGACGTCGAGCTCGTCCTGGAGCAGCGAGGCGGTCTTCGCGACCCAGTTGGCGTAGGTGGTGAACGAGAGCTCGACGCGCTCGCCGGTGGCCTCGTCGTAGAAGGTGACCAGCGGCTCGGCGCCGTGCTCGCCCAGGGCGCGCTGCAGGACGGCTGCGACGGTGTGGGCAGCGACCGGCGACATGCACTGCAGCGTAGGTGGCTCCTACGATGTGGCCCATGCCGGCCCCACTACGACCGACCGCCGACGCCGAGACCGACCCCACCGGGGTGCCGGAGGCGGTCATCGTCGCCGGCGGCTTCGGCACCCGGATGCTCCCGCTGACCGAACGACGGCCCAAGCACCTGCTCGAGGTCGGGGGCGTGCCCTTCCTGGAGCACCAGCTGACCAAGCTCGCAGCGGCGGGCGTCGAGCACGTCGTGCTCGCGACGTCCTACCACGCTGACCTCTTCGGCCCCGTGCTCGGTGACGGGTCGCGCTTCGGGCTGCGGCTGAGCTACGTGCAGGAGGCCGAGCCACTGGGCACCGGCGGGGCGATCCGCAACGTTGCGGCGGCGCTCGACCCCGAGCCCGACCACCCCGTCGTCGTGCTGAACGGCGACGTGCTCTCCGGGCACGACCTGCGCGCCCAGCTGGCCGACTTCGATCGGCTGCGCGGGTCCCGACCGGTCGACGTCTCGCTGCACCTGGTCGAGGTGCCCGACGCCCGGGCGTTCGGCTGCGTGCCCACCGACGACGAGGGACGCGTCTCGGCCTTCGTGGAGAAGTCCGACGATCCGCCGACCAACCAGGTCAACGCGGGGTGCTACGTCTTCCGCCGCTGCGTGATCGACTCGATCCCGTCGGGCCGGGTGGTGTCGGTGGAGCGGGAGACCTTCCCGGACCTGGTCACCGGAGGGTCGCTGGTCGTGGGTCACGTCGAGACGGCGTACTGGCGCGACGTCGGCTCGCCCGAGGCGCTGGTGGCCGCCTCTTGCGACGTGGTCTCGGGCCGGGCGCCCACCGAGGCGGTGAGTGCGCCGCCGGCCGGGGTCCTGGTGGACGACGGGGCGCAGGTCGCCGGGGAGGTCCTCGCCGGCAGCGTCGTCCTGCGCGGAGCCCGCGTCGAGGCGGGTGCGTCCGTGGCCGGGTCGGTGCTGATGGCGGGGGTCGTGGTGGAGGCGGGTGCCGTCGTGCGCGACAGCGTGCTCGGCCCCGGCGCGCGGGTGGAGCGCGGAGCCCGCCTCGACGGCGTCGCGCTGGGTGACGACGCGGTGGCGAGCGCCGAGGCACAGCTGCACGGTGTCCGCGTCGGATGCGGCCTGCGAGCACCCCAGGACGGTCAGGGAGCGCGGGGCTCCGGCGCGTCGGTGTAGGGGTAGTCGACCACGAACTGGTCGACCGCCTCACCGCTGACCGCCGTGCAGTACTGCCACACGCCCAGCTGGCCCTTGGGGTTCCCGTTGGTCTCGCCCATCGACCAGTGCGTCAGGGCCACGTGGGCGCCGTCGGGGAACTCGCCCTGGTCCTGCTCCGTCCAGGGCGCGACCATCACCTTGTCCTTGGGGTCGCTGCCTTCGTACTTGTCGGAGATGCCCCGCAGGTCGGCCATCGCCTCGTCGTCATCGGCGACGGTCTGGTCGTACCAGATAATGGTCCAGCCGTGCTCGAGGCTGTGCACGAGGCGCTCCAGCGGCGGGCGGTCGTCGGCGGTCCAGAACTTGCGGATCTGGCCGCCCACGAGGAACTGGCCCCAGTGCGGGCCCATCGCGGGCGGGGAGTCTTCGTAGTCGATGCCCACGCCCTCGTCGCGGTGGTCGTTGTTGCCCTCCGCGGTCTTGGTCGTGACCTCTCGGCAGGCGTCGGCGGCGGGTGCTCCGATCGCCGCGATCTCGGCGTCGTTGCGCACCGACTGCTGCTGGACCTGGAGGTAGACCACGACGCCGATCACGAGGGCGACCAGCACCGCGGGCGCGAGTGCCAGCAGCGTCCGGCGGCGCTCGGCGGACTTCTGCTTGGCCTGGATCTCCGCAACCGCCGCGCGACGGTCCACGGGCCTCTTGCCGGACTTGCTCACGAGACTCCCTGAGGTCGGTGCTCCTGGGTCGCCCGTCTGCAAGGCTCCCGGGTGCAGTCTAGAGGCGGGGCGATGCCACGAGGCCGCCGTCCGGGGCGCGCGTCGGGGTCCAGCCGTGGGCGCGGGCCAGCGCGTCGAAGGTGACCTCGGCGCGGCCGGCATCGAGGTCGCTGACCTCACCCAGGCTCAGGTCCACGGCGACGTCGCCCCCGCTCAGCAGGACCTGGTGCGCGAGCAGCCCCAGGTCGGCGAGCCCCCGCGCAAGGGCGCCGAGCAGCTCCCCGGCGGTGACCGGTGCCCCGAACCCGCGCCCGGACTCCGAGGAGGACGGCGCCAGTGCGGCGACGACCGCCTCGCGGGCCCCGAGCCCGAACATGTCGGTGTCCTCGGCGCGCACCAGCGCGGCGGCCCCGACGTCCGGCTCGTCCACGCGCAGCAGGAACCGGCCCAGGCCGCGCACCAGCACCGCCGGGGAGCCCGAGAGCTTGCCCGCGGCGAGGTCGGCGAGCCCGGCGATCTCGTCGGCCACCGCGGGAGCGGTGACCAGGAGCGGGTTGCCGTAGCGGTCCACGCGCCCGGTGTGGTCATCGAGCACCCGCAGCCCGGCCGCTCCCAGGGCGATGTCGGTCTGGCCCTCGCGCCAGGCGCGTCCGCTGGTGTCGCTGACCACGACAGCCACCCGCGCACCCCGTTCGGCGAAGCCGGCGCGCAGCCGCGCTGCCGAGGCGTCGGGGTCGAGGGGCAGGAGCACCACCGAGCCCGGCGCGACGTTGCTGGCGTCGACGCCGGCCGCGGCCATGACGAACCCGTGCCGGGTGCGCACGATGCGAGTGGCGCCACGTCGCGCCACCTCGCGGTCGGTCTCCGACTCGATCGCAACGGCGCGGGCGTCAGCCGCCGCGTCAGCTCCCGGGGAGGCCGCGACCACCCGACCCTCCGCCTTGCTGACCACCTTGCTGGTGACCACCACGACGTCGTCGTCACGCACCGGGGTGCCGGCCTCGAGCCAGGCGCGCGCCAGCAGCTCACACAGGTCGACACCGGAGGCGATCTCACCGACGCCGGTGACCGGGAACACCTCGACGGAGCTGGTCGGGACGCTGCTCGCAGCGGGGTCCGGCACGTCGCGACTCATCGTGGCGCTGCCGAGGCGAGCTCCAGGGCCTGCCGCGCCATCTCGGCGGTGGTCTGCGGGTCCGTCATCATCAGCGGCACCGCGCGGCAGGAGATGCCGCCGGCCTCCACCCGGTCGACCTGGCCACGGTCGCGCTCGTCCACCAGCCAGCCGTCCAGCACCCCGCCTCTCGTCCGGGCGCCGTACAGCTCGGCCACGCCGGCGGCCGAGACCTCCTGGCCGGCTGCGGAGAGCAGCTGGGCGGCCATCCCCCGCACGTGCTCGCCGGCGACGATGGGGGAGAGCCCGACCACCCGCGCCGAGGTGCTGCGCAGGGCCTCCCGGATGCCCGGGACGGCCAGGATCGTGCCCACCGAGACGATCGGGTTCGACGGAGGAAGCAGGACCACCTCGGCCTCGGCGATGGCCTCGAGGACGCCCGGGGCAGGGGCTGCCTTGTCGGCTCCCACCGTGAGCACCGAGCGCACCGGGGTCGTGGCGCGGTCACGCACCCAGTACTCCTGGAAGTGCACGACGCGAGTGCCCGAGGCGCTCTGGGGGTCCTCGAGCACGACGTGGGTCTCGACCCGGTCGTCGCTCATCGGGAGCAGCCGGACGCCGGGCTGCCAGCGGGCGCACAGCGCCGCGGTGACCTCGGAGAGGCTGTAGCCCGCCTCGAGCATGCGGGTGCGCACCAGGTGGGTGGCCAGGTCGCGGTCGCCCAGCCCGAACCAGGTGCCCTCCACCCCGTAGGCGGCGAGCTCCTCGTTGGCGTGCCAGGTCTCCTCGGTGCGCCCCCAGCCGCGCTCGGGATCGATGCCACCGCCCAGGGTGTACATGACGGTGTCGAGGTCGGGGCAGACCTTGAGCCCGTGCAGCCACAGGTCGTCGGCGGTGTTGCCGACGACCGTGACCGCGTCCGCGGTGGGTCCGGCTGTGGGTCCGGCTGTGGGTCCGGCTGTGGGTCCGGGTGGCCGGGGGATGGCTCGAAGGTGCGTGGTCAGGCCCTGGAGGAACCGGGCCCCGCCGTAGCCTCCGGAGAGCACGACGTACGGTGATGGTCCGCTCCGGGGGGTCATGAGCCTCTCCTATCGGGTCGATCCGGACGGGTCAAGTCGGGCTTCCGTGCGGTCCCTATATCAGACCAGGGCTTGACTTTCGGCGTACGACAAGCTTGTAATTCTCACAGTGTCATTCACTGCAGATCGTTCCTTCCCACGGTCGACGGGCTGCAGCAGAGCGGCGCCGACCACGCCAAATCACGGAGTGGACAAGCAGGGTCCACCGGGTCGAAGGGGCAGGGAGATGCGCGAACTGATTCTGATCGACAGCGTCGATGCAGTCGAGTCAGCCGAGGAGCTGGAGATCGAGGAGGAGCTCGACTGGCAGGAGCGGGCGCTGTGCGCCCAGACCGACCCGGAGGCGTTCTTCCCCGAGAAGGGCGGCTCCACCCGGGAGGCGAAGCGGGTCTGCCTGACCTGCGACGTCCGCGGGGAGTGCCTGGAGTACGCACTGTCCAACGACGAGCGCTTCGGCATCTGGGGTGGGCTCTCCGAGCGCGAGCGCCGCAAGCTCAAGCGCCGCGCGGTCTGACCCCACCGAGGCTCAGTCGCCGTAGCGCGGGTCGATCTCGTGAGGCGGACGACCGAGCAGCTGTGAGATCTGCTCGACCACGACGGTGAGCACCAGGGCCGCGACGTCGCTATCGGCCACCGCTCGCAGCTCGATCGGTCGGCGGAAGACGACGAGCCGGTAGCCCTGGCCGCGCTGCACGATCGAGGCCAGGGGCACGGTGTCTCCGGGCCAGTCGACCGGGAGGACCGGCGTCTCCTCGACCGCGACCTCGACCTCGCGCAGCTCCTCGGCCCAGTGGTCCTCCAGGGCGTCCATGACCTCGATGACCACGGCGTCGAACCGGCTGCGTCGGCTGGGCTGCTGTGGGCCACCCCCGGGCGTCAGCGGGCCCGGGACGGTCGCCGGGCCCCGCCGACCCCGTCCCCGGCGGTCCCGTCGGGACCCGCGACGCGCCGCCGGCCACGGCGAGCCGCTCGGGCGGGTCGCACCCGGGTCGGACCCGGGGCCTGTTCCGGAGCCCGACGCAGCCATTGCGCGAGCCTAGCGGGCTGGGCGCCTCGGCAGCGGTAGCGTCTGCGGCGTGACTCCGATCCGTCGTTGCTCGCGTACGGCGTGCCGCCGGCCCGCCGTCGCCACGCTGACCTATGTCTACGGCGACCAGACCGCGGTCCTCGGGCCGCTGGCCACCTTCGCCGAGCCCCACTCCTACGACCTGTGCCCCGAGCACAGCGACCGGCTCTCGGCCCCCCGGGGCTGGGAGGTGCTGCGGCTCGCTCCCGACGCCGAGGACCTAGGCCCCTCCGGCGACGACCTCCTGGCTCTCGCGGACGCGGTGCGCGAGGCGGCCCGACCCCAGCCCCCCGCGGCCCCGGCAGCCGTGGCGGAGCCGACGGGGCGCCGCGGTCACCTCAGCGTGCTGCGCGGTCACGCGGAGTGAACCAGGCTCACCCGGCCGACGCCGGCAGCCCGGGCGATCCGGTGGTCTCCAGGGTGTTCAAGGCCTACGACGTCCGCGGGCTCGTGCCGCAGGAGATCGACGCCGCACTGTGCCGAGCGGTGGGCAACGCCTTCGTCTGCGTGGTCGGCGCCGAGCGGATCGTGGTCGGCCACGACATGCGTCCCTCGAGCCCCGAGCTGGTCGAGGCGTTCGCGCAGGGAGCGATGGCCGCCGGGGCCGACGTGGAGCTGGTCGGACTGGCCTCGACCGACCAGCTGTACTACGCCTCCGGTGCAGCCGGCGTCCCGGGCGCGATGTTCACCGCCAGCCACAACCCGGCGCAGTACAACGGCATCAAGCTGTGTCGCGAGCATGCCGCCCCCGTGGGCAGCGAGACCGGCCTCGACGAGATCCGCGACCGCGTCGCTGCCGGTGAGGAGCTGGTGACCCAGACCCCCGGTCAGCTGACCCGGCGCGACGTCCTCGCCGACTACGCAGAGCACCTTCGCTCGCTGGTCGAGGCACCTCGGCGGCGGCTGCGGGTCGTGGTCGACGCGGGCAACGGGATGGCGGGGCACACGGCCCCGGCCGTGCTCGGGGACCTGGTCGACCTGGTCCCGCTCTACTTCGAGCTCGACGGCACCTTCCCGAACCACGAGGCCAACCCGATCGACGCCGCGACCCTGGTCGACCTGCAGCGAGCTGTCCTCGAGGAGGGTGCCGACCTGGGTCTCGCCTTCGACGGCGACGCCGACCGGTGCTTCGTGGTCGACGAACGAGGCCGGCCCGTCGACCCCAGCATCCTGGTCGCCCTGATCGCGGACCGGGAGCTGGACCGGGTGCCCGGTGCCAGCGTGATCCACAACCTGATCACGAGCCGCTCCGTGCCCGAGCTGGTGCTTCGCCGCGGTGGCACCCCCGTGCGCACCAGGGTCGGTCACTCCTTCATCAAGGCCACGATGGCCCGCACCGACGCGGTGTTCGGTGGCGAGCACAGCGGTCACTTCTACTTCCGCGACTTCTGGAGGGCGGACTCCGGGATGCTGGCCGCCCTCCACGTGCTCGCGGCGCTCGGGGAGGACGACCGGCCCCTGTCCTCGCTGCTCGCGGGGTACCAGCACTACGTCGCCTCGGGCGAGATCAACTCGACCGTCTCCGACCAGAGCGCCACCCTGGATCGGATCGAGCAGGCATGGGGGACCCGCGACGGAGTCGCGGTGGACCATCTCGACGGGTTGAGCGTCCTGCACGCCGACTGGTGGTTCAATGTCCGGGCGTCCAACACCGAGCCGCTGCTGAGGCTCAACGTGGAGGCCGCCGACCACGAGACGATGGTGTCGCTGCGGGACCAGGTGCTCGCCGACATCAGGAGCCAGGATTGAGCCGCGGATGAGCCTCGACCCCGATCTGCTTCAGATCCTCGCCTGCCCCGCCTGTCACCGCCCGGTCACCGACGAAGGGACCCTCGTGCGGTGCGAGGCGTGCGGACGGACCTACCCGGTCCGCGAGGTCCCGATCATGCTGCTCGAGGAGTCCTCCTCCGGTGACTGAGGTCTTCGACGAGAGCCTGCTCGACGACTCCTCGGCCCTGGAGCGCGCCGACCTCATGCTGCGCCCGCTCGCCGAGGCCGGGGCCCGGGTACGCCGGGAGTGGGCCGAGTGCGCCGAGGCGGTCGAGGCGTGCATCGTCGAGCTTCGCGACGACCCTCCCCGCGCGGTGGTCGCCGCCGGGCCCGACTCCCGCCTGCTCCGAGCGGTCCTGGAGCCAGCCTGTCCGGTGCCGTTCGTCGCCTGGCCGGCCCAGGGCCTTCCCGGCTGGGCCGGCCCGCTGGACCTGGTGGTGATGCTCGCGCCCCAGGGCAATGACCACGTCAGCGCCGCTGCGGTCGCGGAGGCGCTGCGACGCGGCTGCCAGGTCGTCGTCGCCGCCCCCGCCGACTCCGTGGTCGCCCAGCACGCCGCAGGCCGGCACTGCGCGGTCCTGCCGACCCGCACCGGTGACCAGCTGGCCAGCGCGGTCGTCGTGCTCGACCTGCTCACCCGGGTGGGCCTGGGGCCCAGCGCCGACGCGGAGCAGGTCGCCTCGGCCCTCGACGAGGTCGCGATGTCCTGCTCTCCGCACCGGGAGCAGACGGTGAACCCGGCGAAGCTGCTCGCTGTCTCGCTGGCGGACACCGTGCCGCTGTTCTGGGGCGGCAGCGTGCTCGCGGCCCGTGCGGCGCGGCGCATCGCCGAGGCGGTGCGGCGCAGCAGCGGCCGATCAGCACTGGCCGGGGACGCCGAGCACCTGCTGCCGGTGATCGGCGCGGCGGCACCGCGTGACGTGTTCGACGACCCGTTCGCCGGCGGCGCACCGGCCGAGCTCCGCCCGGCCCTGGTGGTCCTCGAGGACGGGGCCACCGATGCCGGGCGTGCGGAGGTGCGTGAGAGGCTGACCGAGACCGCCGACGTCCAGGACGTGCGGGTCGAGGTGGTCTCGAGTGGCGCCGGCACCGATGTCGCGCGCTACGCCTCGCTCCTGGGGCAGGGACGGTATGCCGCGGCGTACCTCGGGATCGGCCTCGGTCGGCACCTGTTCTGACCCCCTGCCCAGTAGAGTTGGCGCGCCGGAATGCACCTCATGAGGAGAAGAATGGACTTCAAAGTCGCCGACCTGTCCGCCGCCGAGTTCGGCCGAGCAGAGATCGAGCTCGCCGAGCACGAGATGCCCGGCCTGATGGCGATGCGCGAGCGCTACCGCGACAGCAGACCGCTGGCGGGCGCGCGGATCGCCGGGTCGCTGCACATGACGGTGCAGACCGCGGTGCTCATCGAGACGCTGGTCGACCTGGGCGCCGAGGTCCGCTGGGCCTCGTGCAACATCTTCTCGACCCAGGACCACGCAGCCGCCGCGGTGGTCGTGGGCCGCGAGGGGACTCCCGAGGAGCCCGCCGGCGTGCCGGTGTTCGCCTGGAAGGGCGAGACCCTCACCGAGTACTGGTGGTGCACCGAGCAGATCTTGAGCTGGCCGGAGGCCGAGGACGGCACCCGACGATTCGCCAACATGATCCTCGATGACGGAGGTGACGCCACGCTGCTGGTGCACCTGGGGGTCCAGAGCGAGAAGGACGGTGCCGCCCCCGACCCTGACTCCGCGGAGAGCGCCGAGCAGCGTGTGGTCTTCGAGACCCTCACGCGCACCCTGCAGGAGGACCCCTCGCGCTGGAGCGCGGTCGCCAACGAGATCAAGGGCGTCACCGAGGAGACCACCACCGGCGTCCACCGGCTCTACGAGCGGCTGCGCGAGGGCACGCTGCTCTTCCCCGCGATCAACGTCAACGACTCGGTGACCAAGAGCAAGTTCGACAACAAGTACGGCTGTCGCCACTCGCTGATCGACGGCATCAACCGCGCCACCGACGTGCTGATGGGCGGCAAGGTCGCCGTGGTCTGCGGTTACGGCGACGTCGGCAAGGGCTGCGCGGAGTCGCTGCGGGGCCAGGGCGCCCGGGTCATCATCACCGAGATCGACCCGATCTGCGCCCTGCAGGCCGCCATGGACGGCTACCAGGTCTCCACCCTGGAGGACGTGCTCGACCGCGCCGACATCATCATCACCGCGACCGGCAACAAGGACGTGGTGACCGCCGAGCAGATGAGCCGGATGAAGCACCAGGCGATCCTGGGCAACATCGGTCACTTCGACAACGAGATCGACATCGCCGGGCTCGAGTCGTTCCCGGGCGTGCAGCGCTCCACCGTCAAGCCGCAGGTCGACGTCTGGACGTTCCCGTCGGGCCGCAAGGTCATCGTGCTCTCCGAGGGTCGACTGATGAACCTCGGCAACGCGACCGGCCACCCCTCGTTCGTGATGTCGACCTCGTTCACCAACCAGGTGCTTGCGCAGATCGAGCTGTTCCTGCGCACCGAGGACTACCCGCTGGGGGTCTATGTCCTGCCCAAGCGACTCGACGAGGAGGTCGCCCGGCTCCACCTGGGAGCCCTCGGTGTCGAGCTGACGACCCTGACCGAGCACCAGGCGGCCTACCTCGGTCTCGACGCGGCCGGGCCCTTCAAGTCCGAGCACTACCGCTACTGAGCCCGCGGCACGGTGAGCACCTCCGCAGCGCCGTCCGACCGGCCCCCCGCCCGGGGCCGGGTCCTGGTCGTCGACGACGACCCGGCGCTCTCGGAGATGCTCGCCATCGTGCTGGCGAACGAGGGCTTCAACTCCCGGGTCTGCGCCCGAGGTGACGAGGCCATGGCGCAGGTGCGTCGCTACCAGCCCGACGTGGTGCTGCTCGACGTGATGCTGCCCGGACGGGACGGCATCGAGGTGTGTCGCGAGATCCGCGCGGAGTCGGGGGTGCCGATCGTCATGCTGACGGCGCGCAGCGACACCGTCGACGTGGTGGTGGGGCTGGAGTCCGGTGCCGACGACTACGTCGTCAAACCGTTCAAGCCCAAGGAGCTGGTGGCGCGGATCAAGGCCCGGGTGCGCCGGGGTGAGCCGCTGCCGACCGAGCAGCTCGAGATCGGCGACCTGTCGATCGACGTGCTCGGCCACCGGGTGTTGCGCGGCAGCAGCGAGCTCTCGCTCACGCCGCTGGAGTTCGACCTGCTCAGTGCGCTCGCCCGCCGTCCCGGACAGGTCTTCACCCGCGAGCAGCTCCTGGAGCAGGTGTGGGGCTACCGTCACTCCGCCGACACCCGGCTGGTCAACGTCCACGTCCAGCGGCTGCGCTCGAAGATCGAGCGCGACCCGGAGAACCCCAGCATCCTCCTGACCGTCCGGGGCGTCGGATACAAGGCGGGGTGAGCCGGCGTGGGATCGCCCTCGGTGCCGCTCGGTGCCCTGACTGCGCCGTTCCGCGGCCTCGTGCACACCTGGCGCCGCTCGGTCCAGGCGCGCGTGGTGCTCAGCACAGTCGCCCTCAGCGCACTGGTCATCACCCTGCTCGGCATCGTGCTGCTGCACCAGATCAGTGACGGTCTGGTCGACACCCGGGTGAACCGGTCCCTCGACCAGGCTGCCCGCAGCACCACCGAGGTGCAGACCGAGCTGAGTGCCGCGGCCGGCGACCTGGACCTCGACACCAAGCTCCCCGCCCTGCTGACCCGGGTGGTCTCGCGCGGTCAGGGTCAGGGTTTCGAGGTGGTCCTCGTCGGACCGCTGCCCGAGAAGGGCCGCACGACCGAGCAGGGGCAGCGCTTCACCCCCGGGCTCGACCCCGCCAGCGTGCCCACCGACCTGCGCCAGGAGGTGGAGGCTCCCGGTGCGGACGGTGCGTCGTGGACCTTCACCACCCTGCGCGACACCGACGGGACGAGCGGTGAGCCCGCGGTGGCGGTCGGGTCGGTGGTGCGCGTCCCGGCCGACGGGTCGAGCTTCGCGCTCTACCACCTGTTCCCGATGTCGGAGGAGCAGTCGACGCTCGCCCTGACCCGGCAGGCGCTGCTCTCGACCGGGCTGCTGCTGCTGGTGCTGGTGCCGGCCGTCGCCTGGCTGGTGACGCGCCAGGTCGTGACCCCGGTGCGGCACGCTCGTCGGGTCGCAGAGCGGATCGCGTCGGGGCGGCTGGAGGAGCGCATGACCCTCAAGGGGGAGGACGACCTCGCCCGCCTCGCCGGATCGTTCAACCAGATGGCCGCAAACCTGCAGCGCGAGATCACCGCGCTGGAGGACATGTCGGCCTCCCAGCGGCGGTTCGTCTCCGACGTCTCCCACGAGCTGCGCACTCCGCTGACCACGGTGCGCATGGCCGCCGACGTCCTGCACGACGTCCGGCACCGCTTCGACCCCGCCACGGCACGGGCCGCCGAGCTGCTCCACACTGAGCTGGACCGGTTCGAGAACCTCCTGACCGGCCTGCTCGAGATCAGCCGGTACGACGCCGGCGCCGCCGCGCTGCACCTGGACCGGATCGACCTGGTCGACCTCGTCCGACGCGTCGTGGACCAGATGTCGGGCCTCATGGAGCATGCCGGGGTGCGGTTGGTGCTGAACGCTCCCCGGGAGCCGGTGCTGCTGCAGGCTGACTCGTTGCGGGTCGAGCGCATCGTGCGCAACCTGATGTCCAACGCCGTGGACTTCGCCTCGCGTTCCGGGCGACCCGAGATCCTCGTCGAGGTCGCCCGCGACGCCCACGCCGCCGCCCTGACCGTGCGCGACTTCGGCAGCGGGCTGGACCCGGGTGACGAGATCCGGGTCTTCCGCCGGTTCTGGCGCGCCGATCCGTCGCGGGTGCGCACGAGCGGGGGCACCGGCCTGGGACTCGCCATCGCCTTGGAGGACGCCAAGCTGCACGGCGGCGACCTCCTGGCGTGGGGAGCACCGGGCGAGGGTGCGCAGTTCCTCTTGGTGCTGCCGCTCTCGCTCGGGGAGCCGGTGCGCAGCTCACCGCTGCCGCGTCGCCCGGCCGACGCCGGCAGGGGCGTCGGGGTGGAGTCGGTCCGATGAGGCGGGTGACCGTGCGGACCGTGTCGGCATCGGCGGTGCTGCTCTCCGTGCTGGTCTCGGCCCCCGGCTGCGCCGACATCCCCGACTCGGGCCCGGTGCTGCCCGGAACGGCGCCCGAGACCAGCTCCTCGGTCGCGCCGTTCGACTTCTCACCCCCCAGGCCGCAGCGGGGAGCGACACCCGACGCCGTGGTGCGTGGCTTCCTGACCGCCCAGCAGGCCACGCCGTCGTCGACGACCGTGGCCCGCGCCTACCTCACCGACCGGGCCGACGAGCGCTGGTCCCCGGAGCAGGGCACGCTGCTCTACGGCGACGTCGAGGTCGAGGCGCCGGCGGTGACCTCGGGGCGCCTCCCGGTCGTCGTCCGGCTCACGACGTCGTCGGTCTTCGGGCTCGACGGCTCCGGGCGGTGGTCCGGGCGTCAGCCCGGCCTGGAGGACCGGGGGCTGACCTGGACGCTGGTCAAGGAACGGGGCCAGTGGCGCATCGCCGACCCGCCGGACGCGTTGCTCCTGCCCCTGGCCCATGTCGACAACCGGTTCCAGCGGTTCTCGGTCTACTTCGCCGATCCGACCGGCAGCGTGCTGGTGCCGGAGCCGATCTATCTCCCGATGGAGCTCCAGACGCCGACCCAGCTCGTCGAGGCCGTGCTGACCGGGCCGCAGGGGCGCGAGCGACGGGCAGACCGCTCCTTCCTTCCCGTCGATGCCGAGCTCGAGGTGAGCGTGCCGGTCACCCCCGACGGCGTGGCCCAGGTCCCCTTGAGCGCCGAGCTGCTCGAGCTGGACCGCAACGACCTGATGGTGGCGGTCGCCCAGCTGGTGTGGACCTTGCGCCAGGTCCCGGAGATCTTGGCGGTCTCGCTGACCGCCGACGGCGAGCCCGTGGTCGTGCCCGACGTCGGGGTCGAGGTGCCGGTGACGGCCTTCGACCAGTACTCCCCGCTGGGGATCTCAGCCGCCTCCGACCTCTACGGCCTGCGGGGGCGCCGGGTGGTGCGGGTGGAGGACGGGCGCGAGTCCGGGCTGCTGCGGCTGCCCGACCGGGTGCGACCCGAGGCCTTGGCGGTGAGCCTGCTCGGGAACCCGCTGGCGGTCTCCGACACCGCAGGCACCGTGCGCGTGCTCGCGCGAGGCAGCGACGAGCGGGGCGCCGCACAGGTGCTGCGCACGGTCGCCACACCGGGCGTGTCGGGCATGGCCTGGGACTGGTCGCGCACGCTGTGGATCGGTCCGCGTCGGGTCGGCCCGGTCCGCGCGGTCCTGGGGGACACCACCCGCTTGCTGGCCTGGCCGGGATCGGGGCTGGAGGGCCGGCAGGTGCAGGCGTTCACGGTCTCCCGCGACGGCACCCGGGTGGTGATGGCGGTGGCGCCCTCGAGCCGGGGCGGGGGCAGCGAGCTGTGGGCGGCCCGGGTGGCCCGCAGCTCGGACCAGTCGGTCGGTCCCGTGGCGCTGCGTGCGGCCCGACGGGTGCGGACGGCCTTCCCGCTGCCGCCCGTGGTCGAGCTCGGCTGGCGTGACGCCCAGACGCTCGCGGTGCTCGTCCGACGCGACCAGCTGAGCAGCCGCCTGCTCGCGGTGCCCGTCGACGGCCAGGGTGAGTCCCGGGTGCTGTCGGGGGACAGCGACGTCCTGTTCGGCAGGGCCATCGCCGCCGCGGTGTCGCCGGTGGACGGCGAGGCACTCGTGGTCACGGCGGGTGGGCAGGTCCACCACCTCAGCGAGCAGGGACGGTGGCGACTCGACACCGGGGCGGGCCGTGCGCTGCGATCCCCGACGTTCGTGGGCTGACCGGGCCGGTTCCCGTCGGACCCGGCCCGGCCCGGGCCCGGCTCCACAGCCTGGCCGGGCCGCTCTCCTCGGCGCGGCGGATCCAGGTGGGCTGTGGCCCGTGCGTGACGCTCTGCTCGACCTGGTGACCGGAGCCCGGTGCCTCGGCTGTGCGCGGCCGGGGCGGGTGCTGTGTCCCGCCTGCGGTGCTTCGCTGGGTGGCCGGGTGAGGGTCGTGCGGCCACGGCCGTGTCCGCCGGGCCTGGTGCCGGTGCGCACCACGGCCGAGTACGAGGGGTTGATCCGTGAGCTGATCCTCGCCCACAAGGAACGGGCGGCGCACGGGCTCGCGGCGCCGCTGGGCAGAACCCTCGGGTCGGCCGTCCTCGAGCTCGCACCACAGCTGGGCGCGGAGGACCTGGTGCTGGTCCCCGTGCCCTCCCACGCATCGGTGGTGCGCGCCCGCGGCCACGACCCGGTGCTGCGCGTGACCCGTCGTGCAGCGCGGGAGGCACGTCGACGCGGTCTGCGCTGCGCCGTGCGCCGCCTGCTGGTGGTGCGCGAACGCCCGGCCGACCAGGCCGGACTCGACGCCTGGGCGCGCCGCACGAACCTCGAAGGTAAATTCTCCAGCCGTCCGGGGCCGGTGGGCCGACTGCCCGTGCTGCTGCTCCTCGACGACGTCGTCACCACCGGAGCCACGCTTCGGGAGGCGCAGCGGGCCCTCGAGGCAGCCGGCTGGCCGGTCGGCGCGGCGCTCACCCTGGCGGCCACCCGGCTCAGACGGGGGCTATCGCCCTCGCGCTCGGACGGCTAGCGTCTGTGCATGGAGTCCGTCCGGGTCCGTGGTTGCGCCGGAGGTCCTCGCGGGTCCTACCGGTCAGCCGATGCCAGTCGCAGGCGAAACGGTCCACGTAAGTCGAGCCACGCCGTCAGGCGGGGCAGACGATCACGGTGCGGCTTAGAGGTAAGTCCTGCCGGTGCGCTCCCGTCAGACGCGGGAACCGCGCCGAGAAGGTGGGTAGTGGCAGAGAAGCTGCGAGAGCCTCAGCAGGCGGTTGTGGGGTCGAAGACCAGGTCGGCCGGACGGACTCCATCCCGGCCCGATCCCGGGCCGTGCCTGCTCCAGGACCGAATGTGATGGAACCAACCCGACACGGAGGTGCCTATGGACATCGTCGTCAACGTCCGCCACGGGGAGGTCACGGACCGGTTCCGCGACCACGTGCAGGAGAAGCTCTCCCGGCTGGAGAAGCATGACCACAAGGTCATCCGGATCGAGGTCGAGGTCGAGAAGGAGCGAAACCCCCGCCAGCACGACCGCGCGATGAAGGTGCAGCTCACGGCGTTCACCAAGGGCCCGATCGTGCGTGCGGAGGCCGCCGCGGAGGACAAGATGACGGCGCTGGACATGGCGCTGGACAAGATGAGTGCCCAGATGCGCAAGGCGGCCGACCGCAAGCGGGTCCACCGCGGGCGTCACGCGCCGGTCTCGGTCGCGGAGGCGACAGCCCAGCTCGAGAGCCACCTGCTCACCGACCTCTCGCGCGACCAGATGAACGGCACGCAGGGCGAGGAGTCCTCGGGCTCTGTCGAGATGGTGGGCGAGGGGCCGATGGTGGTGCGGGAGAAGACCCACCCTGCGCGACCGATGACGCTGGATCAGGCGCTCTACGAGATGGAGCTGGTCGGACACGACTTCTTCCTGTTCCTGGACCAGGCGACCCACCAACCCTCGGTGGTCTACCGGCGACGGGGCTACGACTACGGCGTGATCCGACTAGAGGTCCAAGAGCTGAGTGTGGGCACCGGGTAGACCGGATGTGTCAGTTTCTCCTGCTGGCATAGCCCACACGTGCCATGATTTGCCCGTGGCACCCGACCTCGCCCCACCGCGCAGCGACTCGACCATCCGCGTCGTGGTCGTCGACGACCAGGAGCTCTTCCGTCGTGGGCTGACCATGCTGCTCAACGCCGAGGACGACATCGAGGTCATCGGTGAGGCGTCCGACGGCACTGGGGCCGTCACGCTGGTCGCCTCGGAGGGACCGGACGTGGTGCTCATGGACGTGCGCATGCCCAAGCAGAGCGGCATCGAGACCTGCCTGGCGCTCAAGGACGCGGCGCCCACGGCGCGCATCATCATGCTGACGGTCAGCGACGACGAGGCCGACCTCTACGAGGCGGTCAAGAGCGGGGCGTCGGGCTACCTGCTCAAGGACTCCTCGATCGACGAGGTCTCCCAGGCGATCCGGGTCGTGGCCGACGGGCAGTCGCTGATCAGCCCCTCCATGGCGATCAAGCTGCTCGACGAGTTCAAGCAGATGTCGCGGGGCGAACGAACGGTCAGCGCCTCGCCCCGTCTGACCGAGCGTGAGCTGGAGGTGCTGCGCCTGGTCGCTCACGGGCTGAACAACCGCGAGATCGCCAAGCAGCTGTTCATCAGCGAGAACACGGTCAAGAACCACGTGCGCAACATCTTGGAGAAGCTTCAGCTGCACTCGCGCATGGAGGCGGTCATGTATGCGGTCCGCGAGAAGCTGCTCGACATCCCGTGACCCGGGCTCGGGTCGAGCTCTCTCTCGCCGAGGCCCGCCGCGTCGCCCTGGCGGCCCAGGGCTTCACCGACCCACCGCACCGCACCGCCAGCGCCCGCACCGTGATGCGCACGCTCTCGCGCACGCAGGTGCTGCAGATCGACTCGGTCAACGTGCTCGCCCGGGCCCACTACCTGCCGCTGCTCAGCCGCAACGGACCCTACGACCCGTCGTTGCTGGACCGCGCTGCCTGGCGCAGTCCGCGTCGGCTGGTGGAGTACTGGGCCCACGTCGCGGCGCTGATGCCGGTCGAGCTGTGGCCCACGATGACGCACCGGATGCGTCACTATCGCGACCACGGTCACGCCTGGGTCTCGCACCGTCCTGAGCTGGTGGCCGACCTGCTGGCCCAGATCCGTGCCGACGGCGCGGCCACGGCCAGGAAGCTCGACCACGGGCTCCCCCGCACCAAGGAGCACTGGGGGTGGAACTGGTCGGAGTCGAAGAAGGCCCTGGAGTACCTCTTCACCGCCGGCGAGCTGGCGGTGGCCGGGCGCACGTCGTACTTCGAGCGCGTGTACGACCTGCCCGAACGGGTGCTCCCCGCCCACGTGCTGCGAGTGCCGGAGCCGACGCCCGACGAGGCCGACCGCGAGCTGGTGTCCCGAGCCGCCCAGGCCCATGGGATCGCCAGCGTGCGCTGCCTGGCCGACTACTTCCGGATGGGGGTGGCGCCGACCCGACAGGCGGTCCACGACCTGGTCGCGGCCGGCGAGCTGCGCCGGATCGGAGTGCGGGGCTGGGACGAGGAGGTCTACCTGCACCGCGACGCCGTGCTGCCTCGCCGGGTCGGCGCCCGTGCCCTGCTCAGCCCGTTCGACCCGGTGGTCTGGGAGCGGCGACGCACCGAGCGGCTCTTCGGCTTCCGCTACCGGATCGAGATCTACGTGCCCGCCTCGCAGCGCGTGCACGGCTACTACGTGCTGCCGTTCCTGCTCGACGACCGCCTGGTGGGCCGGGTCGACCTCAAGGCCGACCGCAGCTCGAGGACCCTGGTGGTGCGCGCGGCGCACGCCGAGCCGGACGCGCCCGCTCATACCGCGGCCGAGCTGGCGCTCGCGCTGGAGCAGATGGCGTCGTGGCTCGGGCTGGAGCACACCCGCGTGGAGTCGCGCGGCGACCTCACCGCGCCGCTTGCCGCGCTCGTGACCGGGTCGAGGCCGCGGGCAGCACCGCCTGGGTAGAGTGTCGGGCGGACCATTCCACGACCGGGAGCTCACCTCAGTGCCAGTCATCATCGACAAGATCCTCCGCATCGGCGAGGGCAAGATCCTTCGTCAGCTGGAGGCGGTCTCGCGGGCGGTCAACGCCATCGAGGACGACTTCGCCGCCATGAGCGATGACGAGCTGCGCGGCATGACCGACGAGTTCCGCAAGCGCCTGGACGACGGGGAGGCGCTCGACGACCTGATGCCCGAGGCGTTCGCGACCGTGCGGGAGGCGGCGCGCCGGGTCCTGGGCCAGCGCCACTTCGACGTGCAGGTGATGGGCGGAGCGGCCCTGCATCTCGGCAACATCGCCGAGATGAAGACCGGTGAGGGCAAGACGCTGGTGGCGACCCTCCCGACGTACCTCAATGCCCTGAGCGGCAAGGGTGTCCACGTGGTCACGGTCAACGACTACCTCGCCAAGTACCACGCCGACTGGATGGGGCGCGTCTACCACTTCCTCGGCCTCACCACCGGCGTCATCCTCTCCGAGCTGAGCCGCGAGGAGCGTCGCGCGGCCTACAACTGCGACGTCACCTACGGCACGAACAACGAGTTCGGCTTCGACTACCTGCGCGACAACATGGCCAACAGCCTCGAGGACTGCGTGCAGCGCGGTCACCACTACTCGATCGTCGACGAGGTCGACTCGATCCTCATCGACGAGGCCCGCACACCGTTGATCATCTCGGGCCCGACCCAGGACGAGGTCCGGTGGTACCCCGAGTTCGCCAAGGTCGCCCAGAGCATGGTGATCGACGCCGACTACGAGGTCGACGAGAAGAAGCGCACCGTCTCGGTGCTCGACAGCGGGATCACCAAGGTCGAGGACTACCTCGGGATCGACAACCTCTACGACTCGGTCAACACCCCGCTGATCTCGTTCATGAACAACGCGATCAAGGCCAAGGAGCTGTTCCGCCGCGACAAGGAGTACATCGTGCGCGACGGCGAGGTGCTCATCGTCGACGAGCACACCGGACGCACCCTGATCGGGCGGCGCTACAACGAGGGGCTGCACCAGGCGATCGAGGCCAAGGAGCAGGTGCAGATCCGTGAGGAGTACCAGACCCTCGCCACGATCACGCTGCAGAACTACTTCCGGCTCTACGACAAGCTCGCGGGCATGACCGGCACGGCGCTGACCGAGGCCTCGGAGTTCGACAAGATCTACAAGCTCGGCGTGGTGCCGATCCCGACCAACCGGCCGATGGCGCGAGCCGACCAGGCCGACCTGGTCTACCGCACCGAGGAGGCCAAGTACGCCGCGGTTGCCGAGGACATCGCCGAGCGCCACCGCATCGGCCAACCGGTGCTGGTCGGCACGGTCTCGGTGGAGAAGTCGGAGTACCTCGCCGCGCTGCTGCGCAAGCTGGGGGTGCCCCACTCGGTGCTCAACGCCAAGCAGCACGCTGACGAGGCCAAGACCGTCGCGCTGGCCGGCCACAAGGGCGCGGTCACGGTGGCGACCAACATGGCGGGTCGAGGCACCGACATCATGCTGGGTGGCTCGGTGGACTTCCTGGCCGACCAGCACCTGCGCGACCAGGGCCTGGACCCCCTGGAGGACGCCGAAGCCTACGAAGCCGCGTGGCCCGAGACGGTCGAGCAGATCAAGGCGCAGGTCGCGGCCGAGCACGACGAGGTCAGCGAGCTCGGCGGCCTCTACGTCCTGGGCACCGAGCGGCACGAGTCGCGCCGCATCGACAACCAGCTGCGCGGCCGCTCGGGTCGTCAGGGCGACCCGGGAGAGTCCCGGTTCTACCTCTCGCTCGAGGACGAGCTGATGCGGCTGTTCAAGTCCGACTGGGTCGACTGGGTGCTGACCACCCTCAAGGTGCCCGACGACGTGCCGATCGAGAACAAGCGGGTCACCAAGTCGATCGCCTCGGCGCAGTCGCAGGTGGAGTCGCAGAACTTCGAGTCGCGCAAGAACGTCCTCAAGTACGACGACGTCATGAGTCGCCAGCGTGAGGTGATCTACGCCGAGCGCCGCGCGGTGCTCGAAGGTGCAGACCTGCACGACCAGGTCGACCAGATGGTGGACGAGGTCGTCGCCGGCTACGTCAACGGCGCGACTGCGGGGTTCCCCGAGGAGTGGGACCTCGAGGCGTTGTGGACGGCGCTGAAGCAGCTCTTCCCACTCTCGGTCAGCTGGCAGGACCTCGAGGAGCAGGCCGGCGGTCGCGACGGCATCGACCGTGAGGAGCTGGTCGAGGTCCTCCAGCGTGAGGCGCACGCGGCCTACGAGGAGCGCGAGACCCAGCTCGGGTCCGAGGTGATGCGAGAGCTCGAGCGCCGCGTGATCCTCTCGGTGCTGGACCGCAAGTGGCGCGAGCACCTCTACGAGATGGACTACCTGCGCGAGGGGATCGGCCTGCGGGCCTACTCCCAGCGCGACCCGTTGGTGGAGTACCAGCGCGAGGGCTTCGACATGTTTGCCTCCATGATGGAGGGGATCAAGGAGGAGTCGGTCGGCTTCCTGTTCAACGTCGATGTCGAGCTCGCCGACGAGGACGACGAGGGCGACGAGGCGGACATCGTCGAGGTCGACGAGGACTTCTCGCTCACCCCGGCCGCCGCGGCGGCGACTGCCACCCGCCACCCCTCGGTCCAGGCCAAGGGCCTCGAGCCGCGCCAGAGCCGGGCCCAGGACAACCTGACCTACAGCTCACCGTCGGAGACCGGCGAGACCGAGGTCCGTCGCGGCGAGTCCTCGGGCGACGCCTACGCCGGCATCAGCCGCAATGCGCTGTGCCCCTGCGGCTCGGGCAAGAAGTACAAGCGGTGCCACGGCGCTCCTGGGGGGCCGACCGGCACCACGGCTCGGATGAGCTGAGCGGCCGGCTCAGCCCAGCTCGATCGCGGTGCAGCGCCACCGCTCGCCCGCGGCCTCCAGGCGCAGGGCGATCGCCCGTGAGCGGCGACCGTGCCGCACGCGCACGCAGGCCTCGGCGACCTGCGCCCCGAGCCGACAGACGTGGACGCTGCTGACCTGTGGGCGCAACGTGCTGCGCTGCGGAGCTCCGGACCCCGTCGCGGTGACCCGGGCGGAGTGGCGGGCGCGTCGTTCGAGGTCCCGGTAGACCGCCGGGGAGGTCCACCCGGTGAGCTGTGCGACCTGGCGGTGCCCGCCCATGACCTCCACGACGGCCTGGGCGAACCGGCTGGCCCACGGACCGGGGTCGGGCGGGATCACCCGCAGGGCGGCGGCCTGGGGGATCGCCTCGTCCTCGTCCCACGCGAGCACGCCCTGGAGCTCGTCGTAGGGGGCGAGGGGCTGGGGGAGCAGCCGCGCGACCAACGGAGCCGACTGGGTCTGGTGGGCGATGGGGTCACTGGGCTGGCTGGTCATGGGCGGGGGCTCCTGTCGGGTGCGGGGGTCGGTGATCGTGTCGAGAGGGAGGACGGGACCGTGAGGACCGCACCTGGTCGGACCAGGTCGGGGTCGGGGCCGATCCGGTCACGGTTGGCGGCGTAGAGGAGCCGCCACCCCCGGTCGACGGCCTGCGCCGGAGCACGTGGGCCGAGCAGCTGCGAGGTGATGGACCACAGGCAGGCACCGGGGCGCACCTGCCAGGTGGAGGCGTGGGGGCTGGGTGTGGAGACCGGGCGGTGTCCCTGCGTCGGCGGGCTGAGCGGCCGGTCGGGGACCGGAAGGGGCGTGGTCCTCACCCGGCTCGACCTCGGGGAGTCCGCGCTCGCCGGGTGGGCCGAGCACACCACAGCGCCGATCAGCAGCCCGACCACCGCCGGGCGGAGCACGCCACCGCGCCACGGTGGCGGGACCCGGCCCGCGCGTGCGAGGTCCAGCGCGCCGACCGCCGCGACCGTCGCGAGCCAGACGCCGCTCAGGCCCACCCCCAGGCGGGCCCACCAGGCGACCAGGTCGGCGACGGAGGGGGAGGAGCGACCCGAGATCACGCCCGGGTGGGCGAGCGCCCCGAGGCCCACGTCCACGAGCACCAGGGCGCCGAGCCCGACCAGGACCAGGCTCGACCAAGCTCGTCGTTGCGACACGTCGACCCCCATGGAAACTGTTTACACGTGTTTAAGACAGTTTGACAATGCTAGAGCAGATTCAAGCATGCTTGCTCACGGAGCAACACCGGTTGTCCACAGGGCTTTCAGGCGATGCGGGATTGCAGGGCGGCCTGTGGCACGGTGCTCGCATGACGGGGGATGCCGAGCTGCGCGCGCTCTTCGACGACCTCGAGACCCAGGCTCACGGCCAGGCGCTGGCTGCCCGCGACGTCGACGTGGCCGATCTGGCGCGGGCCGAGTACGCCGAGGTCACCCTCGAGGACCGGTTGGCCGGGTCGGTGGGGGAAGGCGTGGTGATCCACCTCGACGGCGGCGTCACGGTGCGCGGGACCCTGGAGCGGGTGGGTCGTCGTTGCGCCGTGGTGCGCGGCGAGGCAGGGCCGGCTCACACGGTGCTGGTCAACCTCGACCACCTGCTCAGCGCGGCGACGCCGTCCGCGCGAGCCCGCGCCGAGCAGTCACGACCGCTGACCTCCCGGCTCGGCCTGGCCTCGGCGATGCGACACCTGAGTCTCGAGCACGACCGGCTGGCGACGAGGCTGGCTGACGGTCGGACCGTGCGAGGAGAGGTGGTCCGGGTCGGAGCTGACTTCCTCGAGCTGCGGCCGGCCCCGGACGAGGCAGGGACCGACAACCTGGTGCCGCTCGCAGCCGCGGTCACGGTGGAGCCGTGGTGACCCCGACGACCGGGGTCTCAGCCCTCGTGGCGGGCGGCCCGCACATGCTCCTCGGTCTCGGCGTACATCCGCTCGATGAACCGCTCGAGCTCGACGGCCTCGACCCGCCACTGGCCCCGCCCGCCGATCTTGATGGCCCGGATGTCCCCGCGCTGCACCAGCGCGGTGACTTGGGCCAGCGAGGTGTTGAGCACCTCGGCCACGTCGTTGAGGGTGAGGAAGCGGGGACCGTCGACCATTGCGCCATCCTGGCAGTGTTTGACCCCGATCCACGACATGTGGGGCCGCTTGTTGTGCACAACCTTGTCCGAACTCGCAGGAGCAGCCGCCGATGCCCAACCTGACCGCCCCCGCAGACCCTGCCCGCGCGAGGAGTGCCCACGGGCGTGCCGACGCGCCCCGTGAGGACCCCGCCCCGCCCGCAACCCGGTTCGCTCGACCGGGGTGGCGTGACCCGCGGCTGGCCGTCGGGCTGGCTCTGGTGTGCCTCTCGGTGGTGCTGGGCGCGCGGGTCCTGGGGACAGAGGAGGAGTTGACCCCGGTGTGGGTCGCCACCCGGCCGGTGGCCGCGGGGGAGACGGTCGCCGTGCAGGACGTGACCACGACCAGCGTCAGGTTCGAGTCCGCCCAGGACGCCGAGCGCTACCTCGACGCCGGGTCGGACTGGGTCCCGATGACGGCGCAGCGCGACGTGGCGCAGGGCGAGCTGGTCCCGGCGGACGCACTGCGCGCGGGCGAGGCTGAGCTCTCCGAGCTCCCGCTGGCCGCCCAGAGCTCCGGGGTCCCGATCGGCCTGGCAGCCGGGGACCGGGTCGACGTGTGGACGGTGCCACTGGCGCGCGTGGCCGCCGAGTCCCCGCGCGGCCGTCAGGTGCTCTCCGACGTGCCGGTGCTCCGGGTCGGGTCGCGTGGCCTCAGCGGTCCGGAGGCCACACGCCAGGTCGTCGTCGGCGTTCCTGGTGACGCGGCGCTCGGGGCGACGGTGGGGCGCCTGGCCGACAGCCACGTGGTCCTGGTGCGTCGGCCGTGACGGCGGGCTCGCTCAGCGCGCCGCACGGCGTCTTCGTCGCCGCGGAGGGACAGCCCTGGGAGCCGGCGGCGCTCGACGCAGTGTCCGCCGCCCCGGACCTGGTCACCGTGCGCCGGTGCCTGGACCTCAACGACCTCCTGGCCGTCGCAGCCACCGGCACCGGGCGTGTGGCCGTGGTTGCGGCGCCCGGACCTGGTGTTGACCGGGACCTGGTCGAGCGGCTGGATGCCGAGGGGGTCGTCGTGGTCGCGGTGGTCTCGCGCGACGGGACGCCGGACTCCTCGCTGCACGACCTCACTGCGCGGCTCGAGGCGATCGGCGTGCGAGGCGTGGTCACGGTCGAGGGAGTCGGTGAGGAGCTCGCGGTGGCCGCTCGTGGGGCCATGCCGCGCTCAGCAGGATCCACCGCGCCACCGCGTCCCGGGTCGAGCGACGACGAGGCGCCGACGGCGCACACCGCCGGCCAGGTGGTGGCGGTCTGGGGTGCCACCGGCGCGCCGGGGCGCACGACGGTGGCCGTCGGGCTCGCGGCGGGCCTTGCCAGCTCCGGGCGTTCGACGGTCCTGGTCGACGCCGACCCCTACGGCGGCACCGTGGCCCAGCAGCTCGGAGTCCTCGACGACGCCTCGGGACTCCTGGCGGCGGCGCGGCTGGCGAACGCCGGGACGCTCGACCCCGACCGGCTCCGGTCGCTCTCGCGCACGGTGGTGGACCGGTTCGAGGTCCTCACCGGCCTGCCTCGCGCGGACCGCTGGACCGAGATCCGCCAGAGCAGCCTGCAGGAGGTCCTGCGCTCCGCTGCCGCGCGCGCCGAGACCGTGGTCGTGGACTGTGGCTTCGGTGGCGAGTGGGCCCACGGCACCGCGTCCCCACGCGGCCGCGAGGCGCTCGTGGCCGCCGGGCTCGAGGTGGCCGACCAGCTGGTGGTCGTCGGCGGTGCCGAACCCGTGGGTCTGACCCGACTGGCGCGGCTCCTGGTCGACGCCCGGCAGGTGCGTCCCGGAGGCATCGAGCACGTCGTGGTGAACCGGATGCGGCCCGGCCTGGGCTGGCGTGAGCACGAGATCGCCGACATGGTGGCCAGGGTGAGCCCCCGGGCACGCACGCAGGCGGCACCGTTCGACCTGGACTCGGTCGACGCGGCGGCCCGGGGCGGACGCAGTGTCGTCGAGCTGGGTGAGTCACCACTGGCCCTGGCGCTTCGCGAGCTCGCCGCTGCGGTGAGCGGAGCGAGCCCCACCGGCGCTGCGCGGCGTGGCCGCCGCCGTGCCCGGCGGAGTGCGCCTCAGACGCTCAGCAGCAGGTAGAGCCCGCCCACCGTGTAGCCGACCATCAGCATGAGCAGCGGCACCTGCCCGCTGAGCTGGTGCCTGGCCGGCAGCACCTTCAACGCCCGGTCGTGCGCGGCGACGACGCCGAGCACGTGGCCGCCGACGATGGCCGCCACCTTGGTCCACGCCAGGAAGGCCTGGTGGTTGGAGAGCCAGTAGTTCACCTGCAGGTCGGCCGTGCCCAGGAGGTCCGCCCCGGTGCCCATCGGGTCCGAGAGCTCGATCAGGCCGCGCTGGCCCGTCTCCACGAACAACGTGAGGTAGTGGGCGGTGATGTAACCGACGATGATGGGCACGAGCGAGTGGGCGAAGGCGCGAGGGAGCCGGCGACGGTCGGGACCGCCGGCGAGCATCGTGGCGAGCGCGAATAGCCCACCCACCGCGATGCAGAACCCCGCCAGCGCCAGCGTCTCGACCAGGTGGGTGCTGCCGCCCACCTTCTGCAGCACCTCCAACCAGGTCAACGACTCCTTGAAGGAGTCGAAGGCCGTGCTGCCCAGCAGCACCGAGACCACGGCCAGCAGACCGGGCTGCTGGGGGACGGCGTCGAGGTTGTGCAGTGGCGCGCGAGCCACCAGGCGACCATCGGCCCGGCGGCCGAACCAGGAGAGATGGGAGACCAGCCGCGAGTACACCTCGAAGGGGTCGGCGACTGCGATCCAGCGGTCGCCGAAGACCGCGGCCCCGAGGAGCAGCACCGCGACGTAGATGGCGAACCAGAGCCGCACCGAGGAGAGGTAGTTGGACTCCGGGTAGACCAGCTCGAGGTAGACGAAGCCGAAGAGCCCCACCGCGGCCGGCCACAGCCCCACCCACGCGGGCAGCGTGGTGACCCCGACGTCGGGATCACCACCGGTGACGCGCGTGAGCAGCCGGTGGACCGTGCGCACCGGGTTCAGGGCCGCGTACACCGGGCCGAACAGCAGCGATGCCGGCACCAGGCCGACCCACAACAGCACGAAGACGACGATGAAGGTGGGGTTCACCGCCGTGTCCGGACCGGCGATCGCCGCCCAGCCGACGTACCCGGTGACCAGCAGCCCCAGCACTCGCAGGAGCCAGGTCGCGACGCCGTCGGGGCCCAGGGCGCGGTCGAGCCACTCCGGCAACGCTCGACCACCGGTGTCGCCGTGGAAGCGCGGCCGGCGCCAGGAGAGCGCCAGCACGATGAACGAGACCCCCAGCGCCGCGGCGCCGCCGCCCAAGGCCAGCGAGAGCGGAAGGGGAAGGTCCTGTGCACCTCCGACGCCGTGCGCGAAGACCTGCACCGTGCTCCTTTCGGTCGGATCGCCGCCCGGGCGCTCCCCGCGGCGTGCGGGTCTGTGGCGCCCGGGCCTCGCCGTGGTGAAACACTCTGTTCGAGCGGTCTGAGGTCTCTGAGAGAATCCCATGACCGCACAACACCGACGAGGAGGGGCTGGCCGTGGAGCGTCTGCGTCCTGGGGATGCAGCCCTGCTGGAGATGGAGTCGGGGAGCACCCCGATGCATCTGGCGACGGTCGAGGTCTTCGAGCCCGGCGCAGACGGGTTCGACTACGCCAAGCTCGTCGCGTTGGTCGGAGATCGGCTCGCGTTCGTGCCGCGCTACCGGCAGCGCCTGATGTCGGTGCCGGGCAGCATCGCCGCGCCGATCTGGGTCGACGACCCTGACTTCGACCTCACCTACCACGTGCGACAGAGCGCCGTGCCCCGTCCGGGGACCATGGCGCAGGTCGAGGAGCTGGTGGCGCGGATCATCGCGCGACCTCTGGACCGGTCGCGCCCGCTGTGGGAGATGTACCTCATCGAGGGGCTCGAGGACGGTCGCTTCGCGATCCTGGCCAAGTCGCACCAGACGCTGGTGGACGGCATCTCCACCATCGACCTGGGTCAGGTCATCCTCGACACCGACACGGTCACCCGCGAGCGGATCCCCGACGACTGGAAGCCGCGGCGCGAGCCCTCGATGGCCTTGCTGCTCGGCTCGGCGCTGCTCTCTCGCGCACGTTCCGCCGACCCCGTCGCCACGATGACGCAGGTCGGCTCGGGTCTGGTGCGCAACAACCCGCTGGTGCGCTCCCTGCAAGGTCGGGGCAGCGCGCCGGAGACCCCGCTGCAGGCCTCGCTGTCCCAGCAGCGGCGGTTCCACACGGTGCGCACGGACCTCGACGACTACCGGACCGTGCGGCGGGTGCACGGGGCGACGGTCAACGACGTCGTACTGGCCACCGTCACCGGGGCCCTCAGGCTCTGGCTGATGACCCGGGCCGAGTCGGTGCACAGCAGCCGGCAGATGCGCGCCATGGTGCCGATGAGCGTCATGGACAGCGATCTGGAGCCCACCTCGTTGGGCAGCCAGGTCACCGGCCAGGTCCTGGCGCTGCCGATCGGGGAGAACAGCCCGGTGGTGCGGCTGCACCAGGTGTCCTACGCGCTCAAGGCGCACCGCGACACCGGCAAGGCCGTCTCCGCGCTGCGCCTGATCGGGGTGGGTGGCTTCGCCCCGACGACCTTCCATGCCCTGGGGTCGCGGGTGGCGGCGGACTCCCGCGGTCGCGACTTCAACCTGGTGATCACGAACGTGCCCGGGCCCCAGTTCCCGCTCTACGCGTCGGGCGCTCGGATGCTGGAGAGCTATCCGGTGCAGCCGTTGCTGCCCGACCACGCGCTGGCCATCGGCGCCACGTCGTACGACGGGGCGGTGCACTACGGCATCACCGCCGACCGCGACGCCATCGGCGACATCCACGTGATCGGCCAATGCATCCAGGAAGCACTCGCCGAGCTGGTCGACACCACCTCCGAGACCCGGATGCGCGCGCCCCGCGGTCGCTACCAGGACGGGACGGTGCCGCGCTCGGGAGACTCGTCCTGACACCACGCGGGGCCTAGAGTCGGGGACATGGACGCAGTCACCCGCACACCGGACCCGGTCAACGAACCCAACCTGACCTACGCCCCCGGCAGCGCCGAGCGAGATGCGCTGCTCGCGGAGCTGGTGCGGCAGAAGGCCCAGAAGGTCGAGCTGCCCGCCACGATCGGTGGGCGCAGACGGATGTGCTCCGGCCCGGAGTTCGCCGTCGTGGCGCCACACGACCACCAGCACGTGCTCGGCGTGAGCCGCGAGGCCACACGCGCCGACGCGACGGCGGCGATCCAGGCGACCGCCCAGGCCGCCCCGGGGTGGCGGGCACTGTCCTACGACGACCGCGCCGCGGTGATGCTGAAGGCCGCGGACCTGCTGGCCGGCCCGTACCGGCAGCGCATCAACGCCGCCACCATGCTGGGGCAGTCGAAGACGGCGTTCCAGGCCGAGATCGACGCCGCCTGCGAGCTGATCGACTTCCTGCGGTTCAACGCCTACTTCGGCCGGCAGATCCTCGAGGACCAGCCGATCGCCAACTCGCGCGGCGTGTGGAACCGCACCGACCACCGTCCGCTGGAGGGTTTCGTCTACGCGGTCACGCCGTTCAACTTCACCGCGATCGCGGGCAACCTGCCCACGGCCCCGGCGTTGATGGGCAACACCGTGCTGTGGAAGCCCTCACAGACCCAGCAGCTCGCGGCCCAGGTGACGCTGGAGGCGCTGGAGGAGGCGGGTCTGCCCCCCGGCGTCATCAACCTGCTCCCGGGCACCGGGCCGGAGATCTCCGAGGTCGCGCTGAGCCACCCGGACTTCGCCGGGCTCCACTTCACCGGTTCGACCCCGACCTTCCAGCACCTGTGGCGCACGATCGGGGAGAATCTGACCACCTACCGTGCCTACCCCCGCATCGTGGGGGAGACCGGCGGCAAGGACTTCGTGGTCGCTCACCCCTCTGCCGATCCCGACGTGCTCCGGGTCGCTCTGATGCGCGGCGCCTTCGAGTTCCAGGGCCAGAAGTGCTCGGCGGCCTCGCGCGCCTACGTGCCGCGGTCGCTGTGGGAGTCCGGGCTGCGCGACTCCCTGGTGGCCGAGACCGAGGGGATCCCGATGGGTGACGTCGGCGACCTCGGCAACTTCATGGGCGCGGTGATCGACGAGCGCGCTTTCGACAAGCACCGTCGTGCCATCAACCGGGCGAAGCGCTCGAGCAAGCTCGAGGTGATCGCCGGCGGCAAGGTCGACGACTCGGTGGGGTGGTTCGTGCGGCCCACGGTCGTGGAGTCCAGCACCCCCGACGACGCCATGTTCTCCACCGAGTACTTCGGCCCGATCCTCGCGGTGAACGTGTACGACGACCGCAGTGCCTCGGCCTTCGAGGACGCCGTGGACCAGATGGAGTCCTACGCGCCGTACGCCCTGACCGGGGCCGTGGTCGCCCAGGACCGCCATGCGATCGCGTGGGCTGCGGAGCGGCTGCGCTTCGCCGCGGGCAACTTCTACGTCAACGACAAGCCCACGGGCGCGGTCGTGGGGCAGCAGCCCTTCGGTGGCGCGCGGGCCTCGGGCACCAACGACAAGGCCGGGTCGATGGCGAACCTGATGAGGTGGACCTCGCCTCGCAGCATCAAGGAGACGATGGTGCCGCCGGTCGACTACCGCTACCCGCACATGGACTGACCCGGATGCTCGAGCTCGTGGCCTGGCACCTGGGCAACCTGCACCCCGCGGAGACCTGGCTGGTGCTGCTGCTGGCTTTCGGGCCCTTCGTGGTGATCGCCTTCATCGTGCGCCGGGAGCGCCGTCGCCACCCGGAGGAGGATCAGCGTTCGCCCTGAAGCCAGCGCAGACCCACCTCACGCTCCCGACGCAGGCCGCTGCCCAGCAGCTTGCCGATCAGCGGCTCCAGCTTGCCCCCGACGAGCGGGATCGCGACCTTGACCTCGGCGTCGAAGCGCTGGGTGCTGGTGCCGTCCCCGTTGTCCTCCAAGGTGACCCGGCCGGTGAGCTGTCCCGGCTTGCCCGGGATCACGATGCGCAGCGAGGCGAGGCTCGGTGACTCCCAGGTCTCCTCCTGCTCGGTGCGCACCTGCTCCCCGGCGACCTTGCGGGCGAGCGACGGGGCGCCGTGCGTCGGCAGGTCCAAGGTGATGCTGACGGTGGCCGGTGGTGCGTCGGAGGTGACCTCGACGTCGTAGCTCGGCGCATCCTGTGCTCGGCACACGGCCTCGCGGAAGGCGGGGTCGAGGAACATGGCGAGCACCTCGGCGGCGGGGGCTGGGTACTCGTGGGTGCGCTCGAACCTCATGCGCGCTTCTCGGCGAGCCAGGACTGGCCGGCCTGGGACTCCTGCTCGCGGCCTGCCACGAACAGCTCGCCCATGACCTTCTCCAGCTTGGCGCCGATCAGCGGGACGGAGACCTTGCAGCTGCCCTCGAAGGTCTGGGTGGTGCGTCCGCCGATCTCGGCCAGGGTGTAGCTGCCTTCGATCCGGGTCGGCTTGCCTGGGGTCTCGATCACGAGTGCCGCCGAGTGGGGGGAGGACCACACCTCCTCGATCACCACCTTGGTGGTCTCGCCCGCGAACTTCTTGGCGAAGCCCGGCACCCCCTGCACCGGCTGCAGCTGGTCCATGTGGACCGCGTGTCCCTCGCCCTGGGCGGTCACGTCCACGCTCACCTCGAGCACCCCCGAGCGCAGCGCGGCGAGCTCGCGGAACTCGGGATCGGTGAGCATCGCGTAGACCTCTGTCAGCGGCGCGTCGTAGACGGCGGCGTGGCTCAGTTGCATGCCGGCCATCATGGCGCATCGCGTGGGGTGGTTGGCACCGACCCGATCCGGTCCTAGTGTCGAGCGGTAGACGCCGATCGGAGGAGTGACGTGCCACGCAGGTCGAAAGATCCCAAGGGTGAGCTCATCAAGAAGGCGGCCGGGCGCGCCTCGGGCAAGAAGGGCAGTGGTGCCCCGCCGAAGGGGTCGGCCGAGCAGTTCCTCACGCAGTACTACCGCCACGTCGCCTTCGAGGACCTGAGCGAGCGCTCCGAGACCGACCTGTGGGGTGCGGCGGTCAGCCACTACCGGCTCGCCGCGACCCGGCTGCCGGGAGTCGCCCTGGTGCGTGCGTTCACCCCAACCGTCTCCGAGCACGGCTGGTCGGCAGGCGGGCACACCATCGTCGAGGTCGTCACCGACGACATGCCCTTCCTCGTCGACTCGGTGACGATGGAGCTGCACGCGCAGAACCGCGGGGTGCACCTGGTGATCCACCCTCAGCTCCTGGTGCGCCGCACGGTGACGGGTGAGCTGAGCGAGATCATCGACGACGAGTCCTACGTCGTGGGCAGCGAGCACAACGTGCGACGCGAGTCGTTCATGCACGTCGAGGTCGACCGCGAGACCGACGCAGGCCAGGTGGAGCGCTGCGTGGAACGGCTGCGCGGGGTGCTCAGCGACGTCCGGGAGTCCGTCGAGGACTGGGACAAGATGCGCCAGCAGGTGCTCGACGTCGTCTCCGACCTGGAGGAGAGCGCCCCCTCCAGCATCTCCGAGGACGAGGTCTCCCACGGCGTGGACCTGCTGAACTGGTTGGCCGACGACCACTTCACCTTCCTCGGCTACCGCGAGTACCGCCTGGGCACCTCCGACGGCGAGGACGTGCTGCGCGCCGTCCCCGGCACCGGGCTGGGCATCCTGCGGGCCGACCAGCCGGCCGGTGAGCAGGGAACGATGCCGGCACTGGTGCGCGAGCGCGCCCGGGAGAAGTTCCTGCTGCTGCTGACCAAGGCGAACTCCATCTCGACGGTCCACCGCCCGGTCCACCTCGACTACATCGGGGTCAAGACCTTCGACGAGGACGGGGAGGTCGTGGGGGAGCGCCGGTTCCTCGGCCTGTTCTCCTCGGCCGCCTACACCGAGTCGCTGACCCGCATCCCGCTGCTGCGGGAGAAGGCGTACGGCGTGCTCGAGTCGGCCGGTGTGGAGCGGGAGAGCCACACCGGCAAGGCGCTGATGGACGTGCTGGAGAACTACCCGCGCGACGAGCTCTTCCAGACCCCCGCCGACGAGCTGCAGCGGATCGCGATGGAGGTGCTGCAGACCCGGGAGCGCCGGCGGGTCCGGCTGTTCGTGCGCCTGGACCCCTACCACCGGTTCCTGTCCTGCCTGGTCTACCTGCCGCGCGACCGCTACAACACCTCAGTGCGGGAGCGGATCTCGGAGATCCTGCTCGCCGAGCTCGGTGGCAAGTCCATCGAGTACACCGCGCGGGTCTCCGAGTCGATGCTCGCCCGGGTCCACTTCGTGGTGCGACCCGACAAGGGCGAGGTGATCGACGTCGACGTCGAGGTCCCCGAGGTGGAGAAGAAGCTCGCGGAGGCGGCTCGTTCGTGGAACGACGACTTCCTTGCCGCGGTCCGTGACGAGTACGGCGAGAGCAAGGGCCCCTCGCTGGTGCGGCGCTACTCCGACGCCTGGCCCGAGGCCTACAAGGAGGACTACTCGGCCAAGACCGGTGCAGCCGACATCGGCGAGCTGGAGTCGATCGAGGGCGAGGAGGGCATCGGGCTCTCGTTCTACCGCTCGCCCGACTGCAGCGACCGGGAGGCGCGGCTGAAGATCTACCGCATCGGTGGACCGCTCTCGCTGAGCAACGTGCTGCCGATCCTCGCCTCGATGGGCGTCGAGGTCGTCGACGAGTGGCCCTACACCCTGGAGGGTCTGGACCGCGAGACCCACATCTACGACTTCGGGCTGCGCCACTCCAAGCCGGTGCCCTGGGAGGCGCGTCAGCTGGTGCAGGACGCGCTGGCCGCGGTGTGGGACTCGCGCAACGAGGCCGACGGCTTCAACGCGCTGGTGATCGACGCCGAGCTGAGCTGGCGACAGGTGACAGTGCTGCGCGCCTATGCGAAGTACATGCGTCAGGGCGGCACCCCGTTCGCGCAGGACTACATCGAGTCGGCGCTGCTGCAGAACCCCGAGATCACCCGACTGCTGCTGGAGCTCTTCGAGTCCCGCTTCGACCCCGACTACAGCGACGACCGCGACTCCGCCGCCGAGCGGGTCGGCGAGGACCTCGCGAAAGCGCTGGACGCGGTGGTCAGCCTCGACCAGGACCGCATCCTGCGGGCGTACCTGAGCATCATCACCGCCACTCTGCGGACCAACTTCTACCAGGGCGACGAGGACGGGCAGCCCAAGTCCTACCTCTCCCTCAAGCTCGACCCCGGCGCGATCCCCGACCTGCCCGACCCCCGGCCGAAGTACGAGATCTTCGTCTACTCGCCGCGGGTCGAGGGCGTGCACCTGCGCTTCGGCGATGTTGCCCGCGGTGGTCTGCGCTGGAGCGACCGGCGCGACGACTTCCGCACCGAGGTGCTGGGCCTGGTCAAGGCGCAGATGGTGAAGAACACCGTGATCGTGCCGGTCGGCGCCAAGGGTGGGTTCTTCCCCAAGCAGCTGCCCGACCCCTCGGAGGACCGCGAGGCGTGGATGGAGGAGGGCAAGGCCTGCTACCGCACCTTCATCTCGGCGCTGCTCGACATCACCGACAACCTCGTCGACGGGGAGGCGAAGCCGCCCGAGCGCGTGGTGCGCCACGACGGCGACGACACCTACCTGGTCGTCGCCGCCGACAAGGGCACCGCGACGTTCTCCGACATCGCCAACGGGATCGCGCAGGACTACGGCTTCTGGCTCGGCGACGCGTTCGCCTCCGGCGGTTCGGTGGGCTACGACCACAAGGCGATGGGCATCACCGCGCGCGGCGCCTGGGAGTCGGTCAAGCGGCACTTCCGCGAGATGGGCGTGGACTGCCAGGAGGAGGAGTTCACCTGCGTGGGCGTCGGTGACATGTCCGGCGACGTGTTCGGCAACGGGATGCTGCTCTCCCACCACACCAAGCTCGTGGCGGCCTTCGACCACCGCCACGTCTTCGTCGACCCCGACCCGGACCCGGAGGCGTCGTACGAGGAGCGCAAGCGACTCTTCGAGCAGTCGCGCTCCTCCTGGCAGGACTACGAGGAGTCGAAGATCTCCGAGGGCGGCGGGGTGTGGTCACGCACCAGCAAGAAGATCCCGATCAGCGACCAGATGCGCGCGGCGCTGTCGATCGAGGGCGACGCCGACTCGATGACCCCCCAGGAGCTGATCCACGCGATCCTGCTCGCCGACGTCGACCTGCTGTGGAACGGCGGCATCGGCACCTACGTGAAGGCCGCGAGCGAGAGCCATGCCGACGCAGGTGACAAGGCCAACGATGCGATCCGCGTCAACGGGGGCGAGCTGCGGGTGCGGGTGGTCGGCGAGGGGGGCAACCTCGGGCTGACCCAGCTCGGTCGCATCGAGTACGCCCGCGAGGGGTGCGAGGGCAACGGCGGGCGCATCAACACCGACTTCATCGACAACTCCGCCGGGGTCGACACCTCCGACCACGAGGTGAACATCAAGATCCTGCTCGACCGGGTGGTCCGTGACGGCGACCTGACCGAGAAGCAGCGCAACAAGCTGCTGCGGGAGATGACCGACGACGTCTCCGCGCTGGTGCTCGTCGACAACTACGAGCAGAACGTCGCGCTCTCGACGGCCACGATGCAGGCCGCGCCCCTCGCGCACGTGCACGAGGACTGGATGCAGCGACTGGAGCGCGGCGGTCATCTCGACCGTCAGCTGGAGTTCCTGCCCGACGGCGAGGCGATGCAGGCGCGCATCGACGCCGGTGAGGGGCTCTCGGCACCCGAGCTGGCCACGTTGCTGGCCTACACCAAGATCGTGCTGGCCGAGGAGCTGATCGCCACCGACCTGCCCGACGACCCTTACCTGTTGTCCGACCTGCGCGAGTACTTCCCCGAGGTGATGCGCTCGCGCTACACCGAGCAGATCGACAACCACCCGCTGCACCGGGAGATCGTGGTCACCAGTGCGGTGAACGCGCTGATCAACGGGGCGGGCATCACCTTCTTCCACCGACTCTCCAGCGAGACCGGAGCCACCGCCGAGGAGCTGGTGATGGCCAACTTCGTGGCCCGGGACATCTTCGGGTCCCGGCCCTTCGTGGACGACATCTACGGCTTCGACAACCAGATCGCGGCCGGCACCCAGATGACGATGCGGTTGCTCATGCGCACGCTGGTCGAGCGCGCCACCCGCTGGCTGCTGCACAACCGCAGGTCGCCGGTGGACAGCGAGACCACGGTCGAGCACTTCCAGGAGATGGTCGCCGACCTGATGACGCAGCTGCCCGACCAGATCCTCGGCCGGGAGCGCGAGCAGTTCGAGCAGCTGCGCGACGGAATGCTCGACGCCGACGTCCCCGAGGAGCTGGCCACCCGTGCCGCCATCCTGCCGCTCTGCCCGCCACTGCTGGCCCTGGCCGACATCGCCCAGCGCGACGACCAGGATCCCGGGCTGGTGCTGCGCACCCACCTGCACCTGGGGGAGCGGCTGCACCTGGCCTCGCTCAGCGAGCGGATCCACGCGCTGCCGCGCCAGGACCGGTGGCAGACCATGGCGCGGGCCGCGCTGCGCGACGACATCCAGGCGGTGCACGCGACGCTGACCTCGCAGGTCCTGGCCCAGGGCGAGCCCTCGGACTCCTCCGACGAGGCGGTGGACAACATGCTCGACGAGTGGGTGGAGAGCGACCGCTCGGTGGTCGAGCGCGCGTCGGACACCCTGACCGAGATCTGCGACGACGACAAGGCCGACCTCGCGCGGATGTCGGTCGGGCTCCGGGTCGTCAGGACCCTGCTGTCGTGACCTCCCGGTCCGCTAGCGTCGGTGCACGTGACTGAGGACCTGCTCTACGCCGGTGTCGAGGGCCAAGCGGTCGCTGTCGCCTCGGGGGAGGTGTCGGCGATCGAGCTGCTGGAGACGGTGCTGCGGCGCATCGACGCGGTGGACACCACGCTCAACGCCTTCACCGTGCTCCTGGCCAGGGAAGCGCGGGAGGAGGCGATGGCCCGTGACCAGGCGCGTGCCTCGTCCTCGGGCTCCGGCCTCGGGCCGCTGCACGGCGTGCCGGTCGCGATCAAGGAGGAGAACGACGTGGCCGGCACGGTCACGACGTACGGCGGCCGCGCGAACGAGGTCGTCACCGAGCGCGACAGCGCGGTGGTCGCCCGGCTGCGAGAGGCCGGTGCGGTCATCGTGGGCCGCACGAACATGCCGGAGTTCGGTGAGCTGCCGTTCACCGAGTCCGAGCGCTTCGGGATCACCCGCAACCCCTGGGACCCCTCCCGCACTCCCGGCGGCTCCTCCGGCGGCACCGCGGCCGCTGTCGCCGCCGGCATGGTCGCGGTCGGCATCGGCGGAGACGGGGGCGGGTCGATCCGCATCCCGTCGGCGTCCTGCGGGCTCTTCGGTCTCAAGCCCAGCCGGGGCCGGGTCAGCACCGCACCTCACCCCGACCTGTGGGGTGAGCTCGGCACAGTGGGCCCGCTGACCCGCAGCGTGGTCGACTCCGCGATCGTCTACGACGTGATCCGCGGCGCAGGGCCGGGTGACCGGTTCACCGCGCCGGAGCCGCGCAGCAGCTTCACCGACGCCGCGCGGCTCGCCACGCAGGAGTCGCAGCGTCCGCTGCGGGTCGGCTGGGCCACCAAGGCGCCGGTGCCGGGCACGAAGGTCGCGCCGGAGCACGTCGCCGCGGTGCACGAGACCGCGCAGCTGCTGCGCGACCTGGGGCACCGGGTCTTCGAGATCGACCCGCGGCTCCCGGTCCCCGCTCCGGCGTTCCTGCCGCAGTTCTTCGACGCCGTGCGCGAGGAGTCGCGACGGGTCGCGGACCCCTCGCTGCTGGAGCCCCGCACCCAGCAGCTGCTGCGGTTGGGCGGCGTCGTACGTCCCGGCATGGCGCGCGCAGCCGAGCGGCTCGGCGCGCGGATGCGTCGATCCGTCGACCAGCGGGTGTTCTCGCTGTGCGACGTGCTGCTCACCCCCACGGTCGCCCAGCGGCCCCAGGAGCTCCCGGTGATCGGCGAGCAGTCCGCGGTGCCGGCGCTGCTGGCGTCGCTGCCGATGGTGGCCTTCTGCGGCCTGTGGAACGTCACCGGACACCCCGCAGCGGCCGTGCCCGCCGGGTTCGGCGACGACGGCCTGCCGCTGTCGGTGCAGCTCGTGGGCGGTGTGGGCGAGGAGACCACGCTGCTCTCGCTCGCGGCGCAGGTCGAGTCGACCCGGCCCTGGGCGTCGCGGACCCCGCTGCTCTAGCCGGCTCTGGTCGGTGTCGCGCTAGGACGCCTTCTTCTTGGTGCCCTTCTTGGCTGCCGTCTTCTTGGCCGTGGTCTTCTTCTCCGCCGACTTCTTCGAGGTCTTCTTGGCGGCCTTCTTCGCGGGCTTGCCGGTTGACGCGTTCTCGTCGGGCTCCTCGTCCGCGGACTCACCGCGGGCGGTCTTGGCCGCGGCCACCGACTTCTGGAGCGCCGCGAGCAGGTCGACGACCTCGCCGGAGGAGGGCTGCTCCTCCTTGACCTGGGTGACCTCGCCACCCTCGAGCTTCTGCCTCACCAGGTCCTTCAGGGCGACGGCGTAGTCGTCCTCGAAGTCGTCGGCGTCGTAGTCGCCCGCCAGCGTCTCGAGCAGCAGCTCGGCCATCTTGAGCTCCTTGGGTGACGCCTCACCGACGTCGTCCAGCGAGGCGAACGACGGCTCGCGGATCTCGTCGGGCCACAGCAGGGTCTGCATGACGAGAACGTCGTCGCGCACGCGCAGCACCGCGGGGGTCATCCGCTGGCGCAGGGACACGGTGACGACCGCGACGCGGTCGCTGGACTTCAACGCGTCCCGGAGCAGCGCATAGGGCTTGGCGCCGTTCTTCTCCGGCTCGAGGTAGTAGGGCTTGTCGAGCTGCATCGGGTCGATCTGGTCGGTGGGCACGAACTTCTCGACCGAGATCTCGCGGCTGCTGCGCGCAGGGAGCTGGGACAGGTCGTCGTCGTCGAGCACGACCATCTCGCCGTCCTCGGTCTCGTAGCCCTTGGCGATGTCGGCGTACTCGACCTCATTGCCGCACTCCTGGCACACCCGGCGGTAGCGGATGCGTCCGTGGTCCTTCGCGTGGACCTGACGGAAGCTGATGTCGTGGCTCTCGGTGGCCGAGTAGACCTTGACCGGCACGCTGACCAGGCCGAAGGAGACCGCACCCTTCCAGATCGCTCGCATGCGCACGACCGTACCCCGCGCGGGTGCCAGGATGTGGCCATGCGCCCGATGCTCGCCACCCGAGGCACCACCGTGCCGACGGGAGAGGCCTGGCGCCACGAGGTGAAGTGGGACGGGATGCGGGTCGTGGTGCACGCCCGCGGCGGCCAGGTGCGGGTGACCTCGCGCAACGAGAACGACGTGACGGTGTCCTTCCCCGAGCTGCGGGGGCTGACCTCAGGCACGGCGCTGGGGGCCACCGATGCGGTGCTCGACGGCGAAGTGGTGGCCCTCTCGGACGGCATCCCGGTCTTCGGCGCCCTGGCCGACCGGATCCACGTCGGCAACGCCCGCAGGGCCGAGCAGGCGATGCGCAGCAACCCGGTGACCCTGATGGCCTTCGACCTGCTCTCCCTGGACGGCCACGACGTGCGTGAGCTGACCTGGGAGCAGCGTCGCGACGCATTGGAGCAGGTGCTGCCCGCAGGGGCGTCGTGGCAGGTCCCCCCGACCTACGACGACGGCGAGCTGCTGCTGGAGGTCACCAAGCAGCAGGGGCTAGAGGGGGTGGTCAGCAAGCGCCGGACCTCGCCGTACCGCTCGGGGGTGCGCTCGGCGGACTGGCTGAAGTTCCCGCACCGTGACAGCGTCTCGGTGGTCGTGGGTGGGTGGCGTCCCGAGACCGAGTCCGCGCGCCTGGGCTCGCTGCTGGTGGGCGAGCCCACCGAGGACGGGCTGGTCTACCGGGGGCGGGTGGGCAGCGGGCTGGCCGGCAAGGCGGGGGAGCGGGTCGCGGCGCTCCTGAGCGGTCTGAAGGTCAGCGAGTGCCCCTTCTGCTCCGAGGTCCCCGCGGTCGATGCCAGGGGAGCGACGTGGGTGCGCCCGGAGTTGGTGGTGGAGGTGGCCAGCCTGGGCCTGACACCCCAGCGGCGCCTGCGCCAGCCGGCGTACCTCTCGGTGCGCGGCGACCTCGAGCCCGGTGACCTGCCGGACCTGGGGAGTCTCGATGGCTGAGCACCAGCAGGGCAAGCAGAGCGAGCGGGTCAGGGTCGAGGTGGGTGGTCGGACGCTCGAGGTGAGCAACCTCGACAAGGTGCTCTACCCCGACACGGGCACGACCAAGGCGGAGGTGCTGCAGTACTACGCCCAGGTCGCCGACACGCTGCTCCCGCACCTCGCGGACCGGCCGGTGACCCGGATCAGGTGGCCGCACGGCACCGGCGACCAGTCGTTCTTCGAGAAGAACGCGCCATCGGGCGCACCGCGCTGGCTGCGGACCGTCTCGGTGGTCTCCAGCGGCTCGCGCGGCGGCGGTGACCGGATCGACTACCCGGTCGTGGAGACCCTCGCGGATCTCACCTACCTGGCCAACCTGGCCGCGCTCGAGCTGCACGTGACGCAGTGGAGCTTCGATGACGACGGGACTCCCCGGAAACCCGACCGGATGGTCATCGACCTCGACCCGGGACACCCGGCGAGTCTGCACGAGTGCTGCCAGGTGGCACTGCTGGTGCGGGAGCGGCTCTCGGGCCTGGGGCTGCCGGCGGCAGCGGTCACCAGCGGCAGCAAGGGCCTGCACCTCTACGCCCCGATGCCGGGCGACCTCAGCTCGGACCAGGTGCGCGAGGCGGCCAAGCAGATCGCCGAAGCGCTGGAGAAGGAGCACAAGGCCCTGGTCATCAGCCAGATGACCAAGGCCAAGCGTGCTGGCAAGGTCTTCCTCGACTGGTCGCAGAACACCGCGTCCAAGACCACGATCAGCCCGTACTCGCTGCGCGGCCAGCTCACGCCGTACGCCGCGGCGCCTCGCACCTGGGACGAGGTGGAGGACGGAGCCGAGGAGAGCGGGGCGATGACGCAGCTGACCCACACCCAGGTCGTGCAGCGGCTCGACTCCCTCGGCGACGTCTTCGGGGACGCTCTCGACGGATAGGTCCGGTTTCACCGATCTGTCTGTGAGCGAGGAGACACCGAATGTGATCGGCGAGACAAGAAATCACATGGCTTTCAGGTCATGTGGAGGAGCACGATGGGGTTGTCACACAGAGTGCTCCGAGACGGGGCACACGGTCCCGTCCCAGCGGAGCACCAGCTCCGAAGGAGGGCGTCATGACCACCACCACGGCCACCAACACTCCCCAGGCACGAGCGAGCTCGGCAGCTCGCCCAGGCCCAGTCACGGTCCTGGCGGCACTCGCCCGGGTCTCCCTCGGCTGGGTCTTCCTGTGGGCATTCCTCGACAAGACCTTCGGGCTCGGCTACGCGACCGAGAGCAAGGACGCCTGGATCGACGGCGGCAGCCCGACGTTCGGCTTCCTGAGCTTCGGCGCCACGGGCCCGTTCAAGGACTTCTACACCTCCATCGCGGGCGACGCCTGGGCCGACTGGCTGTTCATGATCGGCCTGCTCGGCATCGGCCTCGGCCTGGTGCTCGGCGTGATGATGCGGGTCTCGGCCTGGTCGGGCGCGCTGCTGCTGGTCCTGATGTGGACCGCCGTCCTGCCCCCCGAGAACAACCCGTTCATGGATGACCACCTCATCTACGCGCTCGTCCTGCTGCTCCTGGCCGAGCTGGGTGCAGGCCGTTGGTTCGGCCTCGGCACCTGGTGGGAGCGTCAGGCGGTGGTGGAAAGGCACCCGGTCCTGCGTTGACCGTGTGCCAGACGGCCCGGGAGCGAGCCTTCCGGGCCGTCTGCCTGTCCCGGCACCGATCAACGTGGTCGAAGCCCGCCGCCACCCCAGCGGTGCGGTTTCCAGTCACCTGGTGACTGGAAACCGCACCGCAAGGCGTCGGCCTCGCTGCGTCGCTCACGCGCGTGGTTCCTGGTGCTCGCGAGACGCGATGAGACCGGTGTGGCGCGTTGTCCACAACGCTGGTGCACCGATGTGCGAAACCGGGTGGTTTCGGGTCACGATGTGACCCGACACACGCACGACAGGCCACCAGATCCACGGGGGAGCATGAGCCTGACCACGTCCATCACGCCGTCGGACGCCGCGATCCGTCCGGCGCTCGACGCCACTTTGCGCGAACGGGTCCGCAGCCAGGGCCTCGACCCGCAGCGCGACGCCGGGGCGCTGCGTACGCTCGCGCTCGGAGTGGTCCGTGAGCACGACGAGCGCTCACTGACCGGCGTGGTCTCGCCGGTGGTCGATCCCGACGCCGTCGTCGACAGCCTGGTCGCCGACCTCGCCGGCTTCGGCCCGCTGCAGCCCTACCTCGACGATCCGGAGGTCGAGGAGATCTGGGTGAACGACCCGACGCGGGTCTTCATCGCGCGGGCGGGGCGCCACGAGCTGACTCCGGTGGTGCTGACCAAGGCCCAGGTGGCCGAGCTGGTCGAGCGGATGCTCAAGTCCAGCGGGCGGCGGATCGACGTGAGCACGCCGTTCGTCGACGCCATGTTGCCGGGTGGCCACCGGCTCCACGTGGTCCTCGAGGGCATCTCGAAGGGCTTCTCGGCGGTCAACATCAGGAAGTTCGTGGTTCGAGCCGCGCGGCTCGACGACTTGGTGGCGCGGGGCACGCTCACCACCCCAGCCGCCCGGTTCCTCGAGGCCAGCGTCGGCGCCGGACTCAACGTCATCGTCTGTGGTGCCACCCAGGCCGGCAAGACGACCCTGCTCAACACCCTCGCCGCCGCGATCCCGGGTGGGCAGCGCGTGGTGAGCGCGGAGGAGGTCTTCGAGCTGGACTTCCGCCACGCCGACTGGGTGGCCATGCAGACGCGGCAGAGCGGGCTCGAGGGCACTGGCCAGGTCGTGCTGCGCGACCTGGTGAAGGAGGCGCTGCGGATGCGGCCCTCGCGGATCATCGTCGGGGAGGTCCGTGCTGAGGAGTGCCTCGACCTGCTGCTGGCCCTGAATGCTGGGCTTCCCGGGATGGCGACGCTGCACGCGAACAGCGCGCGCGAGGCGCTGACCAAGATGTGCACTCTTCCGCTGCTGGCGGGGGAGAACATCGCGGCCAGGTTCGTCGTGCCGACGGTCGCGGCCTCGGTCGACCTGGTCGTCTTCGTGGACCTGGACCGTCAGGGGCACCGTCGGGTCAGCGAGATCGTCTCGGTCCCGGGTCGGGTCGAGGGCGACACGATCGAGACGCAGCCGTTGTTCCTCCGCCGAGCTGACGAGCTGGTCAGGGTCGCCGGTGAGGTGCCGAGACCGGAGCGCTTCGAGCGCGCCGGCTACGACGTGTCCGCGCTGTCGGGAGGTGTGGGCTGATGGGCGTGGTGCTCGGCCTCGTCCTCGGGGTCGGCCTGCTGCTGGTCTGGTCGTCCTTCACCACACCGCGCAGCACGAGGGTCAGACGGTCACGGCTGCGGGCACGCCTCGACGCGGCTGGCCTGCGGTCGACCTCGGTGGCGAGCGTGGTCGCAGCCTCGGTCTGCGCAAGTGTCGTCGTCTTCGTCGCGATCCTGCTGGTCTCCCGCACCGTTCCCGTCGCCGGCGTCTTCGCGGTCATGGCGGGGTACGCGCCGAGCGCGTGGGTGACCGCCCGTCTCCGCAAGCGGCAGGACGAGCGCGCCGAGGTCTGGCCCGATGCGGTCGACAACGTCGCGTCCGCGGTGCGGGCGGGACTGTCGTTGCCCGAGGCACTCGGTGGTCTGGGGGACCGCGGGCCGGAACCGCTGCGCGAGCCGTTCCGACAGTTCACCCGCGACTACCAGTCGTCGGGCCGCTTCAGTGACAGCTTGGACGCGCTCAAGGGGCGACTGGCTGATCCGGTCGGCGATCGAGTCGTCGAAGGTCTCCGCGTGGCTCGCGACGTGGGAGGTGGTGACCTCGGTCGGCTCCTGCGCACGATGTCGGGCCAGCTCCGAGAGGAGGCCCGGACGCGGGCCGAGCTCGTGGCCCGACAGAGCTGGGCGGTCAATGGAGCTCGGATGGCCGTTTCCGCGCCCTGGCTGGTCCTGTTGCTCATGGCCTTCCAGCCTGACGTCGTGAGTCGCTACTCCTCGGCGTCCGGCATCGTCGTGCTCTCGTTGGGGGCGGCGAGCTGTCTGGCCGCCTACCGACTGATGCTGCGGATCGGGAGACTCCCGGTCCAGGGCCGGGTGTTGTCATGACGGCGTGGTGGGGAGGACTCGCCGGAGGTCTGGCCGGACTCGGCTGCTGCCTCCTCGCGTGGCACGCACTGCGGATCCGGCGAACTGACTTCGCTGGCCGCGTCCTGCACCACCTGTCGGACATCCCTGAGCTCGCGCCGCTCGCTCCCGGCGCTCCGAGTCGCCGGCCACGACGGATGCTGGCAGAGAAGCTGGACGACCTGCTCGGCGGCCGCGAGTCGGTGCGCCGACGCATCGAGCGTGGGTCCCTGGGCATCTCCGTCGCCGACTTCCGGGTCCAGCAGGCCACCTGGGGCCTGGTCGCGTCCGCGATCTTCCTCGCCCTGACCGTCCTCGTCGCTTCTGCGAGCCCCGACCGGTTGTTGCCCATGCTGATCCTGACCGCGGTGGCTGGCTTCCTCGCGGTGCTGTTGCGCGAGAACCGACTGACCCAGCAGGTCAACGCGCACGAGCAGGAGGTCCTCGCTGAGGTCCCGACGCTCGTCGAGCTGCTGGCGCTCGCCGTCGCGGCGGGGGAAGGTCCGGTCGCAGCCCTGGAGCGGGTCGTGGGTCGAAGCACAGGTGCGTTCTCGCGCGAGCTGGCGCGCGTGCTGGCCGCGATCCGCACCGGCACGGCGGTCTCGACCGCTTTGGACGAGTACAGCGCGCGGACGGGAGTCCCCGTCGTCTCCCGGTTCGCCCAGGCAGTCGCCGTCGCTCTGGAGCGAGGCACGCCCCTGGCCGACCTGCTGCACGCGCAGGCCGCCGACGTGCGCGAAGCGCAGCGTCGGCAGCTCATCGAGTCCGGCGCGCGGCGAGAGGTCACGATGATGATTCCAGTGGTCTTTCTTGTGCTCCCTACAACAGTGATGTTCGCCTTCTGGCCCGGCCTGGTCGGGCTGCGACTGGTGACGCCCTGACTTCCCACCACGAGGAGAAAGAATGATGAACAAGTTCAGCTACCTGTTGCTCACGTGCCTGGTGGCGCTCCGAGCGCCACGAACACGGGATGAGCGGGGCGACGTGCCCGGCTGGGTCCTGGTCACGGTGATGACCGCCGGTCTCGTTGCGGCGCTGTGGGCCGTGGCCGGGCCCGAGCTGGAGCGGTTGCTCCGGCAGGCACTGTCCTCGGTGGCGTGAGGGCCGGCTGTCCCCGCTCGCGCGACGAGACCGGCGCTGCGGTCGTGGACTTCGTGCTCGCGCTCGTCGTGCTGGTGCCGCTGGTGCTCGGTGTGCTCCAGGTCGGTCTCGTGCTCCACGTGCGCAACACGCTGACGGCTGCGGCGTCGGAGGGCGCTCGCTACGGCGCCACGGTGGACCGTGGCCCGGCCGAGGGGGCTGCGCGTGCGCGCGAGCTGATCAAGGACGCGGTGGCCGCCGACTTCGCCTCGCGTGTGTCGGCACGGGAGGTCACGACCGCTGGGGGTCCAGGAGTCGAGGTCGACGTCGCGGCCGAGGTTCCTCCGCTGGGGCTGTGGGGGCCGGCGGTGCGGCTCGAGGTGAGTGGGCACGCCGTGGAGGAGCAGGTCCCGTGAGACGCGACGAACGGGGTTCGGTGCTGATCGAGATGACGTGGTTGTCGCTGCTGCTCCTGGTGCCCCTGGTCTACGTGCTGCTCTCGGTCTTCGCCGTCCAGTCGGGGTCGTACGCCGTCAGCGGCGCGGCCCGTGCTGCGGCGCGGGCCTATGCGCAGGCTCCGACCGAGGCGGCGGGGCCGGCTCGGGCGAGGGCCGCGATGCGGGTGGCTCTGGGTGATCACGACATCGGCGCCGATGGCACCACCATGGAGGTCTCCTGCCGCCCGACCCCGGGCAACTGTCTGTCGCCGGGCAGCGTGATCACGGTACGGGTCCGCCACCAGGTCGACCTGCCGCTCACGCCGCAGGCGCTGGGGTCGCAGGCGCCCAGCGTGCGGGTGGAGGCCGAGCACGCCGTGGGCTACGGCACGTTCCGGGAGGACCGGTGACCCGCGGAGCACCGAGCCCGCGGGACGAGCGGGGGCAGGTGACCCTGCTGATCACCGGCTTCTTCATCGTGGCGCTGCTCCTGGTGGTGGTCGTGGTGGACGCCTCGGCGGCGTTCCTGCGGCGCCAGCGGCTCGACTCGCTCGCGGACGGTGCTGCGCTCGCGGCGGTGGAGGGGGTCGAGGGGGAGGCGGTCTATCTGCGCGGGCTGGGGGAGCGGGCTGAGATCGACCCCGGCGCGGCTCGGGCCTACGCCTCGGAGTACCTGCGCTCGCTCGGGGCGCAGCAGCAGTACCCAGGGCTGAGGCTGCGGGTGGTCACCTCGCAGGACACGGTGCAGGTGCGGATCACCACGCCGCTGGACCTGCCGTTCGCGCCGCCGGGGTGGGCCGACTCCAGCCAGGTCAGTGGCAGCGCGGCGGCCTACGTCACTGTCGCCGACTGAGGCTCGAGCGTCGGACGCCCTGACTCACCTGGTGAGTCGAAAGGTCCGAGGGCCGACCGGAGTCGGGCTCAGGCGCCCGAGCTGGACGGCCGCGGGGAGATGAAGCCGTCGCGGTGTGCCACCTGCAGCAGCTGCACACGAGTGCTGACCGGGCGGCCGAGGGTGGCGTACTTCTGCCGGATCCGCTTCAGGTGCTCCTTGACCGTGGACTCGCTGACATTGAGCCGGCGCGCGGCCTGCTTGGTGATCAGCCCCTCGTAGAGCAGGTTGAGCACCTCGATCTCGCGCCCGCTCAGTCGCGGCCGCTGCGAGCGGCCCAGCTCCAGCAGCTCGGCCACGTCATCGGGAACGTAGCGCTCACCGGTGCGCACCTGGCGCAGCGCCTCGAGCAGGTCGGCCTCGGTGTGGTGCTTGCACACGATGCCGTCGGCGCCGGCGTGCAGCGCTTCGGAGAGCAGGTGGACGTCCCACACCTCGGTGTGGATCAACACCCTTATGCCGCGCCCCTGGAGCTCGGCGATGTTGTCGTGGGGGGCCGAGCCGTCACGCAGCGAGAGCTCGAGCAGGGCGACGTCCGCGCCGGTCCCGTTCAGTGCCGTCAGGCTGGGCACCGCAGCCACCAGCTCGAACTCCTCGGCGACCTCGGCGAGCGTGAGCCGCAGCCCCTTGACGCTCAGGTGCTGGTCGTCGAGCGCGATGACGCGCAGGCGACGTGGCGCCGGCCGAGATTGACCCCCCTCGGGCATGACCTCTCTGCCCCCTTCCCCCGGCATCGGAGCACCGGTCTGGACAGGATGAAACCTAATCCCGGAACCCGACGTGTCGGGGTTGCGCGGGTCGTCCCCCTTTCTGGGGACGGGGGTGCCGAGGAGTAGTGTCCAGCCTCATGGCCGGACCGGATGTCGACACGCGTGTGAAGGAGCTCCGCGCGACGATGCGCACCATCGAGCAGGTCCTCGACGTGGAGTCGATGCGGGCCGAGGTCGCCGACCTGAGCGAGCAGGTGGCCGCCCCTGACCTGTGGGACGACCAGGACAACGCGCAGCGGGTCACCGGTCGGCTCTCCGCCCTGCAGGGGGAGGTGGAGCGTTTCACAGCCCTCCGCGCACGCATCGACGACCTCGAGGTGCTGGCCGAGCTCGCCGCCGAGGAGAGCGACGCCGAGACCGCCGCTGAGGCCGGAGCCGAGCTGGACAAGATCGCCAAGGCGGTGGAGCGGCTCGAGGTGCGCACCCTGCTGGCCGGGGAGTTCGATGCCCGCGAAGCCCTGGTGACGATCCGCTCCGGCGCCGGCGGGGTCGACGCCGCCGACTTCGCCGACATGCTGATGCGGATGTACACCCGCTGGGCCGAGCGCCACAAGTACGGCGTGGAGGTCTTCGAGACCTCCTACGCCGAGGAGGCCGGCATCAAGTCGGCCACCTTCGCGATCCACGCGCCCTACGCCTACGGCACCCTCTCGGTCGAGTCCGGCACCCACCGGCTGGTGCGGATCAGCCCCTTCGACAACCAGGGCCGACGCCAGACCTCCTTCGCCGCGGTCGAGGTCGTACCGGTCCTGGAGCAGACCGACCAGGTCGACGTGGCCGAGGAGGACGTCCGGGTCGACGTCTACCGCTCCAGCGGCCCCGGCGGGCAGAGCGTGAACACCACCGACTCGGCGGTGCGCTTGACCCACCTCCCCACCGGGACGGTGGTGTCCTGCCAGAACGAGAAGTCGCAGCTGCAGAACAAGGCACGGGCGATGGAGATCCTCAAGGCCAAGCTGCTGGTGCTGAAGAAGGCCGAGGAGGCCGCGCAGCTCAAGGAGCTCAAGGGCGATGTCACCGCCAGCTGGGGCGAGCAGATGCGCTCCTACGTGCTGAACCCGTACCAGATGGTCAAGGACCTGCGGACCAACCACGAGTCGGGCAACACCCAGGCGGTGCTCGACGGCGAGATCGACGACTTCATCGAGGCCGGCATCCGGTGGCGGCGCAGCGCGGAGCCCGCCGCCTGACCCGCCCGAGCCACTCGGGCCCGCCCTGCGGACCCATCCGGGACGCACGGGCCGAGGTCCCCGATCCCCGCCCCCGCCTCACCTAGCATCGAGCCACTGTGATCACGTTCTCCCACGTCACCAAGACCTACCCCGGGCAGCAGCGAGCAGCCCTGGACAACGTGACGGTCGAGATCGAGAGCCGCGAGTTCGTCTTCCTCGTCGGCGCCTCCGGGTCCGGCAAGTCGACCTTCCTGCGCCTGGTGCTGCGCGAGACCCGTCCCACCTCAGGCCGGGTCGAGATCGACGGGCGCGACACCGCCAAGCTGCCGGGGTGGCGGGTGCCGCAGCTGCGGCGCTCCATCGGCACGGTCTTCCAGGACTTCCGGCTGCTGTCCAACAAGACCGTCTACGAGAACATCGCCTTCGCCCTGCAGGTGATCGGCAAGCCGCGCAGCGTGGTGCGCGAGACCGTCCCGGAGGTGCTCGAGCTCGTCGGGCTGGAGGGCAAGGGCGACCGGATGCCCGACGAGCTCTCCGGTGGTGAGCAGCAGCGGGTCGCGATCGCGCGGGCCTTCGTCAACCGACCGCCGGTGCTCATCGCCGACGAGCCCACCGGCAACCTCGACCCCGACACCAGCGTCGGCATCATGCGGCTGCTCGACCGGATCAACCGCACCGGCACGACGGTGGTCATGGCCACTCACGACGTCGGCGTCGTCGACCAGATGCGCAAGCGCGTCATCGAGCTCTCGGACGGTCGGGTGGTGCGTGACCAGGCGCGAGGTATCTATGGCTACCAGCACTGAGAGGGGGAAGGACCCGACATGCAGCTGACCTACGTCTTCTCCGAGCTGGCCACCGGCTTGCGGCGCAACGTCTCGATGACGATCGCGGTGGTCCTCACCCTCTTCGTCTCGCTGACCCTGGTGGGGCTGGGGCTGCTGCTGAACTCCCAGGCCGAGAAGGCCGAGCAGTTCTGGGGCGACCGACTCCAGATCACGATCTTCATGTGCACCGACAGCTCTCCCACGACCAACTGCATCGACGGGCGAGCCACCGACGCCCAGAAGGCGGAGGTCGTCGAGGTGCTCGAGTCGAGTGAGGAGGTCAAGGACTGGCACTTCGAGGACAGCCAGCAGGCCTACGAGAAGTGGCGCGAGGTCTACGCCTCCGGCGGCGAGACCCAGCAGCAGGTGATCGACGCGATCCGGCCCGGCGACCTCGCGGAGTCCTACTGGGTGACGCTGAAGGACCCCCGTCAGTTCGAGGCCTTGCAGCGCCAGGTCGCCGACCGGCCGGGGGTGGGCTCCGTGCGCGACCTGCGCGAGGTGCTCGAGCCGATCTACTTCTGGATCGACGGTTTCAAGTGGGGCGCGATCGTGATCGCCGTCTTCCTGCTGTTCGCCGCGATCCTGCAGGTGGGCAACACGATCCGACTGGCGGCGTACGCGCGGCGCAAGGAGATCGGGATCATGCGCCTGGTGGGCGCCTCCAGCCTCTACATCCAGCTGCCGTTCCTCCTGGAGGCGCTGGTGGCCTCGGTGCTGGGCATCGCCTTGGCGGGAGCGGCGATCTTCGCCTTCCTCAACGTGGTGGTCTATCGCCTGCTGCGCCCCAACTCCAACTTGGTGGCCTGGATCGACTACCAGGACGGGGCTGTGGCCCTGCTGGCCATGACGTGTGTCGGGCTGGTGTTGACCTTGGTCCCGACTTTGGTCCTGACTCGGAAATACCTACGCGTTTGATTTCTGTCGGCTAGCGTCGAACCGTAAGGTTTCCCCGACTTGTTCGCCTGACCAGTTCTCTGGGCGGACCGAGACTGACCAGCCGAGGACCTCGGCGCCGAAGGACCCCCGTGGCACGCCGCTTCCCCACCCCACGTGCTCGTGCGCGCATGGTCGCCGCCCTCACCGGTGCCGCCCTGCTGCTCGGGCCCACGGCGGCGCTGTCGTCTGCCCAGGCGGCCGACGCCGACAAGCCGGCAGCGCCGAGGTCATCACCGAAGTCCTCCCCGAAGGAGGAGAAGTCCGACGACTCCGAGAAGACCCCTGCAGAGCTGAAGGCACTCGCGGAGAAGAAGGCCAAGGCCCAGGAGAAGGTCGAGGAGGCCAACGAGGCGCACGAGGAGGCCTCCAAGGCCTACGAGGCGGCCAACGAGGCCCTCACCCAGGCGCAGAGCCAGCTGGCCGAGGCACGCGACCACCTGGCCTACACCCAGGGCGAGCTCGCCGCTGCCGAGGCACTGGACGACCTGATGCAGCGCCGGCTGACGGCTGCGCAGGAGCGGCTGCACAAGGCCCAGGGAGCCCTCGCCAAGGGCGAGGCCCAGGTGGAGCGCAAGCGTGCGGACCTGCGGGCCATGGTCGTGGCCAACTACGAGCAGGGCGACCCCTCGCTCATGGGCCTGTCGATGATCTTCTCCGACCAGGACCCGACCCGGATCGCGGGCAACATGAACGCCTCCCGCACGGTGGCCAACAAGCAGTCCTCGATCCTGTCCGGCCTCGAGGCCACCGAGGTCATGCTGGCGGTCCACCGCGCCGAGATGGCTGCGGCGAAGGCCGAGGTCGAGCTGCGCCGACAGCAGGCCGCGGACAACCTCGCGCAGAAGAAGGCTTTGGAGATGCAGGCGGCGGCCGCGGAGTCCCAGGTCTCCCAGATCGTCGACCTGCGCGCGAAGGCCAGGGACGCCGCTGCCAAGGCCAAGAAGGCCGACATGGCCGTGCTCGCCGGCCTGCTGGTCGAGCGCGACAAGATCGAGAACCTGATCCTCACCGTCGCCTCGCAGGGCCCCGGCTACGTGGGGCCGGTCGACGGCAACGGCTTCCTCGACATGCCGGTCAAGGACGCCTACGTCACCTCGCCGTTCGGCTACCGGGTCCACCCGATCTACGGCTACCGCAGCCTGCACGACGGCACCGACTTCGGCGCCGAGTGCGGCACCCCGATCCGCGCCGCCGCCAAGGGCACGGTGCTCTCGGAGTACTACCACACCGCCTACGGCAACCGACTGGTCATCGACCACGGCGTGCACTTCGGCGTCGGCGTCGCCACGATCTCCAACCACCTGAGCATGTACGCCGTCGCCGAGGGCGAGAAGGTCAAGCGCGGGCAGGTCATCGGCTACGTCGGCAACACCGGCTGGTCGACCGGGTGTCACCTGCACTTCACGGTGCTGGAGAACGGCGAGGCCGTCGACCCGATGCGCTGGTTCTGAGCCTCGTAGGGTTGGACCCATGGTGAAGGACACGACGGGTGCGGCGCGCAAGCTGATCTCCTCCAACCGGCGGGCGCGTCACGACTACCACATCGACGACACCTACGAGGCCGGCATCGTGCTGCAGGGCACCGAGGTGAAGTCGTTGCGGGCGGGTCGCGCCTCGCTGACCGACGCTTTCTGCGACGTCGAGAACGGCGAGATCTACCTGCACCAGGTGCACATCCCCACCTACACCCAGGGCAGCTGGACCAACCACGAGCCCCGTCGGCGTCGCAAGCTGCTGCTGCACCGCGACGAGATCGACAAGATCGACGCGAAGGTGCGCGAGAAGGGCTTCACCGTGGTGCCGCTGCAGATGTACTTCGTCGACGGCCGAGCCAAGGTGGAGATCGGGCTGGCGAAGGGCAAGAAGAGCTGGGACAAGCGTCAGGCGATCGCCGAGCGCACCGCCAAGCGTGAGGCCGAGGTCGCGCTCGGTCGCCGGGTCAAGGGCATGTGAGTGTGGGCCGACGAGGACCTGCCGGCCTGGTGGTCGTCGCTGGGCCTCCCGGGGCTCTTCGACGTCCACGTGCACTTCCTGCCTCCCCGGATGCAGCGCCGGGTGTGGGCGGCGTTCGACCGGGCGGGCCCGCTGATCGGTCGCACCTGGCCGATCCGCTACCGCCTCGAGGAGGAGCAGCGCGTCGCGGTCCTGCGTGAGCTCGGCGTGCGCCGGTTCTCGGCGCTGTCCTATGCCCACCGTCCCGACATGGCTGAGTCGCTGAACGACTGGGCAGCCGACTTCGCCGAGCGCACGCCGGGGTGCCTGCGCAGCGCGACCTTCTTCCCCGAACCCTCGGTGACCTCGTACGTCGCGGCGCGGCTGCGCGGCGACGACGGCGCCCCGGCCGAGGTGTTCAAGATCCACGTCCAGGTCAGCGACTTCGACCCCAACCTGCCCGAGCTGGCGCAGGCCTGGGGCATGCTCGCCGACGCGGGGGTGCCGGTCGTGATCCATGTCGGGTCCGGACCGATGCCCAACACCTGGACCGGCCCGGACACCCTCGCCCGGCTGCTGGGATCGCACCCCGAGCTGGTCGTGGTCGTGGCCCACCTGGGCGCGCCGGAGTACGCCGAGTTCCTCGACCTGGCTGATCGACACCCGCGGCTGCTGCTCGACACCACGATCGCGTTCACCGACTTCACCGAGCTGGACGCGCCGTTCCCGCGCGAGCTGCTGGCCCGGGTCGCCGATCTGGGCGACCGCATCCTGCTGGGCTCGGACTTTCCCTCGATCCCGCACAGCTACGCCCACCAGCTGGAGGCCCTGGCCCGGCTGGGGCTCGGCGACGACTGGCTGCGAGCGGTGTGCTGGGACAACGCCACCAGGTTGTTCGGGGAGGGGGGTGGGGAGTCCGGGGCGGTGGCGCGGTGAGCACCCTCCTGCGACCCGTGGGTCGTCCGCGGGCGAGGTGGCCGCGGACGACGTCGGGATCGGGAGCCGAGCGGCCCACGTGCACCTCGTCAGGACCGGTGTGCGCGGTCAGTTCGCGGAGGAGGTGTCCGGTTGCTGCGCCTCGCCCCAACCGCGCCGGCTCTCCTCGGCGATCCGGTAGCCGATGGCATAGAGCGGCACCGACACCAGCGCCCCCAGGATCCCGGCCGCCAGGGTGCCGATCGTCACCGCCAGCACGATCGCGGCCGGGTGCAGGTGAAGTGCCTTGCCCATCACCAGCGGCTGGAGGAGGTTGCCCTCCAGCTGCTGCACGCCGATCACCGCGCCCAGCAGGATCAGCGCTGCCAGTGGCCCCACGCTCACGAGCGTCACCGCCACAGCCACCGCACCGGCGACGGTCGACCCGACGATCGGCACGAAGGCGCCGAGGAAGATCAGCAGCGAGAGCGACAGGGTCAGCGGAACCCCGAGAATCGCCATCACGATGCCCGCGCCGACGGCGTCGGCGAAGGCGATGACCACGGTGCCGCGCACGTAGCGCGTCGCGACGTCCCAGGCGAGCTCTGCGGAGCGACGAACCCCGGTCGTGTGCTTCTGCGGCACCCAACGCAGGAGCCAGGGCAGGAACCCGGGGCCGTCCTTGAGCATGAAGAACCAGAGGAACAGCGTCAGCGCCAGGGCGGTCACGGTGTTGATCGCGATGCCGGCACCGGTCAAGGGCGCGGGAGCAGCCTGGGCCAGCGCGTCGAGCAACTGGTCGGGCAAGCGGTCGAGCTGCGCCGCGTCGACCGGCAGAGCCGAGTCAAGGACCAGCGACCTGAGCTGCTCACCGCTCTCATCCAGCGCCTGCTGCAGGTTGCCGGCCTGTGTGGCGACCCGTTCGAACAGCAGGAAACCGATGCCGCCGAGCAGCGCGAGGGTGATCAGCAAGGTCGCCAGGGCCGCCAACGCCCGGGGAAGCCGCCAGCGCACGAGCAGCCCCACCACCGGGTGAAGCAGTGCGGTCAGGAGTGTCGCCGCGACGACGGCGGTGACGGCCACGAGCAGCCGGGAGAGCACCAGTCCGAGCACCCACCAGATGGCGGCGACGGCGAGCGCCAGCAGGCACCACAGCACAGCAGTCCGCAGGCGGGCTGCGACCGGTGGAGGTGAGGATGAGGTGCGCGGTTGGGGCGTGGTCGCGTCCCGGTCACCCCGGGTCTCGTGACTGGGGTCCCTGGTGGTCCGCCTACCGTGTCTCACATCGACTGGGTGCCCGATCCGGGCACGGACTACACGATCCAAGCCTTGTCAGACGGCGGGGCGCGTGAAGGAGAGGCCATGGATGTCCCCGTGCTGGTGGTGTGCTTCGGTGCGCTGCTCGTGGCGGGCGTGCTGCTCTCCGAGCTGGCCAACCGCACGGTGCTCTCCACCGCGGTGCTCTTCCTGGTGGGCGGCTTCCTGCTGGGCCCGGGAGTGTCCGACGTCCTGCACGTGGAGTCCGGCGACCCCGGCGTCACGATCCTGGCCGAGCTCGCGCTGTTCTCGGTGCTCTACTCCGACGGGATGCGGGTCTCCCTGCCCGACCTGCGCCGCGCCTACAGCCTGCCCGGACGCGCGCTGCTGCTGGGCCTGCCGCTGACGCTGGCGATCACGGCCGCCTTGGCGCACTGGGTTGCCGGCCTGCCGTGGCTGGAGTCCTTCCTGCTGGGGGCGGTGCTCGCACCCACCGACCCGGTCTTCGCCGCCGCTGTCGTCGGACGCGAAGAGGTTCCCCCGCGGCTGCGGCGCCTGCTCAACGTGGAGTCAGGCATCAACGACGGACTCGCGTTGCCCATCGTCCTGGTGCTGCTCGCCGCTGCCGGCGGTGAGAGCGAGCCCGGCCGCTGGGTGCTGGCCGAGGAGCTGGCCCTGGGCGTCGCGATCGGTGTGGCGGTCCCGTTGGTGGTGCTGTGGCTGGAGCGACTCCCGTGGCTCGCCTCGGTGAAGCACCTGCAGCCGCTGCTGCCGGCGGCGATCGGGCTGCTCGTGCTCGGCTTGTGCCTGGTCACCCACGCCAACCTGTTCCTGGCTGCTTTCGCCGCGGGCATCACCGTGGCGTCGGCGGGGCCGGAGTTCCGCCACGAGTTCGAGCAGCTCGGCGAGCTGGTCGCCGAGCAGCTGAAGCTGGTCGCGATCCTGGTCTTCGCCGCGCTGATGACCCCGAGCCTGCTCAGCGGGGTAGGGGTCACCGGCTGGGCGTTCGCCGTGCTCGCACTGGTGCTGGCCCGGCCGGTGGCCCTGCTGGTGTCGTTCGCGGGCGCACGGCTGACGGGCCGCGAGCAGGCGGCGGCGATGTGGTTCGGTCCCAAGGGGTTCGCCTCGGTGGTCTACGGCCTGCTGGTCCTCGAGTCCGGCATCCCGATGTCGCAGGAGCTCTTCGAGCTGACCGCCCTGACCGTGAGCCTCTCGATCCTCGCCCACTCCTCGACAGACGTGGTCGTGGCGCGCCAGTTCGTCGGTGATGACATCCCCAGTGAGCCGCGTCCGGCCGCCCAGGACCCCGGGCCCACGGAATAGTGGTTGGGCCCTGGGGGTTACGGCTCCTACACTGGTTGATGTTGACAACTCAAGAGGGGCTGATCGGTTTCGACTTGGGACGTTTCATGTCCAGGAGAAGCGGGTCGAGGATCCAGGTTCATCTCGTAAACGACACCTGGGAACCAATAACTGCCAAGACACAGCGCAGTTCGTACGCCCTCGCCGTCTGAGCGAGTGGCCTACGGGTCAGGCTGAGGACGCCTCCGACTCAGTACCTGGCCTCAGCTAGGAGGCTTGCTGCATCACCCTCGTCGGAGGGGTGATGCGGGACTCTCATCCGACTGAGCCCGTCGGCGACGTGTCTGTGCGAGCGCCGGGGCTGAGAAGACGTCATCACAGACTGCACCCGGAGAAGACCTGACATGGCGCTCGAGGACGCGGGTTCGATTCCCGCCAGCTCCACCTGCGACGAGGGTCCGCGCCACCATGGCGCGGGCCCTCGCGGTGTCTTCGGGGTAGCGTCGGTGGCGGCCGCACTCGGACTCCGTGAGGACTGTCGATGACGTCACCGGCATGGCTCGACCGACTGCCCGAGCAGATGGTGGACCCCCACGTTCACCAGTGGGACCCGCTGACCACACCACGCGTGGTCTCCCGTGAGGCTCGGCTGGTGCGGCGCGTCGAGCGCATCCCGCGCTCCCTGGGGCGGCTCCTGCCGCAGGCCGACCGCGAGTTCGCCGGTGACCCGCACCACCTGCTCAAGCCCTATCTGCCGGCGACGTACGCCGCGGACGCTCGGCCGCTGCCGATCGGGCAGGTGGTCCACATCGAGGCCAAGTGGCCGGTCGCCGAGGACCACCTCGCGGCGGTCCAGGAGACCCGCTGGCTGCTCGGGCTCCCGTTCGGTCGGGACGGACTGCCCGAGCTCGGCGCAGTGGTCGTCTCCGCCGACCCGCGCTGGCACGACGCGGCCCAGGTGCTCGACGCGCACCTCGCGGCCACCGACAAGGTCCGGGGGGTCCGCCTGACGGCGGCGCACCACCCCGACCCCGGCGTGCGCGACTTCTGCGAGAGCCCGGCGCTGTTCAGCGAGCCGGCGTTCCTCGACGGTTTCGAGGCCGTCGCCGCCCGGGGGCTGAGCTTCGAGCTGTGGTGCTACTCCCACCAGCTGCCCTCGGCGCTGGAGCTGGTCCGGCGCTACCCCGAGGCCACGTTCGTGCTCGACCACCACGGCACCCCGGTCGGTCTGCTCGGTCCGCGCGGGCGCCACACCGCGCGCTACGAGCACCAGCGCCGCGAGCTGCTGGCGCCGTGGCGCGAGGACGTCGCAGCGCTCGCCGAGCACCCCAATGTCGTGGCCAAGCACTCCGGGCTCGGCATGCCGGTGCTGGGGGACCAGCGGCCGCACGAGCTGACCACCGACGGGCTCGCCGGCGCCGATGAGCTCCTCGACACCCTGGCGCCGGTGATCAGCCACGTCCAGGAGTGCTTCGGCCCCGAGCGCACGATGTGGGCGTCGAACTTCCCGATCGACAAGCCGAGCTTCTCGCTCCCCGCGACGCTGGGTCTGCTCGTGGAGGTGCTGGGGGAGTCCCTCGACCTCACCGCGCTCACCCGCGATGTCGCGCGGCGGGTCTACCGGCTCTCGCCCACATCAGCCTGAGCGCGGTGGTGGACACCGAATACCGGCAGCGGCCCCCGCGCGGTCCTCGGCCGATCTGGGCAGCGCGACACCGAGGTCCGGGCGTGTCATCGTGAGGCATGGCCCGGACGATCTTCTACACCGCCACGACCCTCGACGGTCATCTCGCAGACGAGGGGAACTCGCTCGACTGGTTGTTCGTGCAGGAGCACGACGACGCGGGGCCGATGGGCTACACCGAGTTCATCGGCAACGTCGGGGCGATGGCCATGGGTGCCACGACGTACCAGTGGCTGGTGGACCACCTCGCCTCGACGGGCGAGGAGTGGTCCTACACGATGCCGTGCTGGGTCTTCACCCATCGGGATCTGCCACTGATCGGTGAGGACATCACCCTCACCCAGGACCCGGTGGAGTCGGTGCACGCCGAGATGACCACCGCCGCGGACGGACGCGATCTCTGGATGGTCGGGGGCGGTGACCTGGCGGGTCAGTTCGCCGAGCAGGGGTTGCTCGACGAGCTGGTGCTGATGATCGCGCCGGTCACGCTGGGGCGCGGCGCACCGCTGTTTCCGCGGCCCTTCGACCTGCGGCTGCTCGAGCACGACCGCAACGGGTCGTTCCTGTGCGCCCGCTACGAGGTGCTCGCCGCCCGCTGAGCTACGGGGAGCCCACTCGCCAGCCCCAGGGTGGCATCGGCGAGGATCGCCCCATGGACGAGCAGCAGGAGCTGGCCTACTTCACCCTCGGTGCGGACGGCTCGTCGCTGGAGCCCACGTTCGCGGCGACCAGCGCGTGGTCCTCCGACCAGATGCACGGCGTGGCCACCTGCGGTGCGCTCGCCCGCGAGGCGGAGGCGTGCGTGGCGACGCTGGGGCGCGAGGACCTGCGTCCGGCCCGGTTCACCGTGGACATGTTCCGACCGGCGGGGATGGTGCCCGCCACCACCTCGGCGACGGTGGTGCGGGAGGGGTCGCGGATCTGCCTGGTCGACGCGACCCTGTCCCAGGACGGCGTCGCGGTAGCGCGGGCGAGCGCGATCTTCGTCGTCCCCGCGACGCGGCCCGGAGGTGAGGTGTGGTCCCCGGACGGGGTGCCGTCGCCGCCTCCGGCTGATCTCGCGCCCCCCGGTGGCGAGCCGCACGTGCCCTTCATCCGCAGCGCGGCCGGCTGGTCGCAGGACTTCGGCGCGCATCACGACGCGGCCCGCAAGGCTTCCTGGAGCACCATGCCCGCCGTGGTGGCGGGGGAGTCGCTCACGCCGTTCCAGTCGGTGGCCGGCATGTGCGACGGCGCCAGCATGGTGACCAACTGGGGCACCGAGGGAATCCAGCACATCAACACCGACGCGACCCTCACCCTGGCGCGCCTGCCGGAGGCCAACGAGGTGGGTCTGGTCGCGCTGGACCGGCACGAGGCCGACGGCATCGCGGTCTCGGCCGCGACCGTGTTCGACCGTCGCGGGTCCCTGGGCAACGTGGTGATCACCGCCATCGCCAACGCCGGCCGCACCGTGGACTTCGACGGCGTGACCTACGAGGACGACGGCACCGTCACGCGCCGGTGAGGCGCGCTTCCCGCCCAGGCAGCGCCGTGGGGCACGATGAGCCCATGTCTGCCGCCGGCTGCACGTTCTGCTCGATCGTCGCCGGCGACGTGCCGGCTGCGCTGGTGCTCGACGAGGCCGAGCTCGTGGCCTTCCTCGACACCCGACCGCTGTTCAAGGGGCACACGCTGCTGGTGCCCCGCGAGCACGTCGACACCCTGCCCGACCTGCCGGCCCGGTTGCGCGACCCGTTCCTCGAGGCGGCACAGCGGCTCAGCGTGGCGATGACGACCGCGCTGGGCTCCCAGGGATCCTTCGTGGCGATGAACAACGTGGTCAGCCAGTCCGTGCCGCACCTTCACCTGCACGTGGTGCCGCGCACCAAGGGTGATGGGCTGCGCGGGTTCTTCTGGCCACGCACCAGGTACGACGACGACGAGGAGCAGGCCGACTACGCGGCACGGCTGCGTGCGGGCCTGGGCTGATCGACGGGTGTCTCGGGCGCCAGCCTGGCCGTGCCAGACTCGGCCACGACCAGGACCAGGGACCGAGGCACCAGAGCACCAGGAGGCCACAGCATGGGGCGATACGACACACGCACGGCGGTCGTGACCGGAGCAGCTCGAGGTATCGGCGCAGGCATCGCCCAGCGACTGGCCGCGGAGGGCGCCTCCGTGGCGGTGCTCGACCTCGACCGGTCAGCGGCCGAGGCGACGGCCGCGGGCCTGCCGGGCGATGCGGTCGGCCTGGCCTGCGACGTCACCGACGCCGATGCGGTACAGACCACCGTCGGGCAGGTCGTCGAGCAGCTCGGCGGCGTCGACGTGCTGGTCAACAACGCCGGGATCACCCGCGACAACCTGCTGTTCAAGATGAGCGAGGACGACTGGGACGCCGTGATGTCGGTGCACCTCAAGGGCGCCTTCCTGATGTCGCGCGCCGTGCAGCAGCACATGGTGAAGGCGACCTACGGGCGCATCCTGAGCCTGTCGAGCGTCTCCGCCCTGGGCAACCGCGGTCAGGCGAACTACTCCGCGGCCAAGATGGGGCTACAGGGCTTCACCCGCACCCTCGCGCTCGAGCTGGGGCCGTTCGGGGTGACCGCCAACGCGATCGCGCCGGGCTACATCGTCAGCGAGATGACCGACGCCACCGCCCGGCGGATCGGCGTCGACCCCGAGGAGTACCGCGCCGCTGCCGCGAAGGCCAACCCGGTGCGCCGGGTGGGGTGGCCGGAGGACATCGCAGCGGCCGTGGCGTTCCTGTGCAGCGAGGAGGCCGGTTACATCACCGGTCAGACGCTCTACGTCGACGGCGGCGCCAAGGTCTGATCAGGGGTCTGATCAGGGGTCTGATCAGGGGTCTGATCTGGTCGCCCGCCGACCGACCCAGTCCGGAATCGCGCGCTTTGTCGCAAACCCGACCCCGTGGCTACCTCGGCCGCTACGGTCGTTCGACTGCCCGACCCGGGCAGCCGGCTGCGGGGCCCGCCGAGTCCTGGCCTTCCCGCACGCCGCCACCGGACGACCGAGGCCAGGAGTGGGGGACCCAGGTTCCACGTGCCCTCGGGCACTTGGGGTGAAGCCTGACGGTCCCACCCGGACCGTTGGCGGAGCACCTTCTCGCTCCAACCCGACAGCTCACCTCACAGGCGTGGGAAGGGACCACCCATGTCTGTGCATCTGCACGCGCGCACCCACCCGCTCGCCGGCCCGCTGAGCCGCCTCACCCGTGCCGGCCTGGTGCTGGCGATCACCGCCGCGGTGCTGCTGACCGGCCACCCCGAACACCTCGGTGGCTCCGACCGGTCCGCGAGGACACCCCGTGTGGAGATCTCTGCGGGCGATCTGCGACCAGTCGCCTCCCGTGCCACCAAGGCGCGACGGGCGCTGCGGATCGCCAAGCGCCAGGTCGGCGACCGCTACCGGTACGGCGCCGCCGGCCCGCACCGCTTCGACTGCAGCGGGCTGATCTACTTCAGCACTCACCGGGCCGGGTTCTCCGGCGTGCCGCGGTCGTCGTCGGCGCAGGGCCGTCACATGCGCCGGATCAAGCGTTCTCGCATGCGGCCGGGGGACTTCGTGTTCTTCCGCAACGGCTCGGGGGTCTACCACGTCGGGGTGTACATCGGGCGCAAGGACGGACGACGCCGCATCGTCCACGCTCCCGGCTCCGGCCAGCGCGTCAAGCGCGCCCCGATCTGGACTGATCGGTGGTTCGCGGGCACGTTGCGCGGCTGAGGCGTCCGTGCAGGGCATGCTTGGCCCCATGAGCGCCGTGACCGCACCCGTCCGCCCTGCCCGCTCTCGGGGTGCTCGTCGCGGGCTCCGCGCCTCCTGCCTCCTGCTCAGCGCGGCCCTCGCGCTCTGCGCGTGCAGCGGCGACGACGACGGCACCGAGAAGCGGTCCTCCCAGGAGAAGTCCAAGGGCGCCACCCTGTCGCGCACCTCACCGCTGACCGGCAAGGTGCTCCCCAAGCAGCCCGGCCAGCCGATCCTGGCGATCAAGGTCGACAACTCCGGCAGCGCGCAGCAGATCGGCGTCCGCAAGGCGGACATGGTGGTCGAGGAGCTCGTCGAGGGCGGCACCACCCGGCTGGCCACGTTCTTCTACAGCTCGCTCCCACCGGTGGTGGGGCCGGTGCGGTCGATGCGCACCAGCGACGTCGGCATCGTCAGCCCGCTGAAGGCGGTGCTGGTCGCCAGCGGTGCCGCGGCCCCGACGTGGAAGGTGATCCGCAAGGCCAAGATCAAGACCGTCACCGAGGGCGGACGCGGCTTCTACCGCGGGGCGGGGGCGGCGCCGTACAACCTGCTGATGGACGTCACCAAGCTGACCAAGCCGATGAAGCCGCTGGGCTCGGTGCCTGAGCCCTACCTGCCCTTCGGTGACGCCGCACTACCTCGGGGCAAGCCTGCCAAGAACTTCACCGCGGTGTTCTCCCCGGCCGCCGACTCGGTCTTCGCCTATCGCGGGGGCACCTATGTCAACACCGACAGCTATGCCCGCGAGGGCGGTGACTTCCGCTCCGACACCGTCCTGGTGCTGCGGGTCAAGACCCGCTACGCCGGCTACAAGGACCCGGCCGGCTTTCCCGTGCCGGAGACCGTCTTCTCCGGTCGAGGGCCGGCCACCGTCTTCCACGGCGGGCGGCGGATCGGCGCCACCTGGGTCAAGAAGGGGCTCGAGGCACCACTGACCCTGCGGGGCAAGGGGGGCGACCTCTCGCTGCCCCCGGGCACTGTGCGGATCGAGCTCGTCCCCCGTGATGGTGGGTCCGTCCGCATCGGCTGATCGTGGGCACACATCCCTGCGGGTGGCGCGATGTGTCCAGCGACACCCCCGTTGTGCCAGGCGTCACCGCCGATCTGCTTGGGTGCGGCGATCCGACCTCCCTACCGTGGAATTCGTAGCAAACCGGTACGACAAGGGGGTCCCACCCATGGGCAGCAAGCCGGGTACCACTGCGTCCACCAGGACGACGACGAGGTCGAGCACGAGGACGACCGCCTCGACGACGCGGGCCGATGACCGCGCCGCGGAGCAGAGCTTCGCAGCGCGTCTCGGGAAGGCCGTCGAGGAGCAGCGACGTCACTCCGAGCGGCGCCACGGCCGCTCGGAGAGCGCGCCGTTCGCGACCCTGGCCAATCCCTCCCGGGTCCGCACCCGCGAGGACTTGGTCGCGGAGCGGGTGCGCCAGGCGCTGGACTGATCACCCAGCGGGTCGCTGGCCCGCCGGGGTGACTGGGGCCTCCACGTACCCTGGAGCGGGGGGAAGGCACCTTCCCCCTGGCCGGCCCCGGGCGCCTGCCACGCGTGAGGCTCGGTCCCTCCCTTGACGGCCTCACCCTCCCAGGTGGTAGGTGCTCGGGGTCTCGGTCCGTCCGCTGCTCCTCCTCTAGGCTCGTCCCGTGAGGGCGTCGTGACCGATCCCGTGGAGGGCTTCACCACCACCACCGAGCCGCCGGCTGCGGGTCGGCTGCTCGTGTCCGCGCCCGAGCTGGTCGACCCGAGCTTCGCCGGAGCCGTGGTGCTGCTGCTCGACCACGACGGCGACGGCAGCCTGGGTGTGATCCTGAACCGACCGACCGCGGTGATGGTCTCCTCGGTCCTCCCGGCCTGGGTGCCGAGCATCTCGGCTCCCGAGGTGCTCTTCGAGGGTGGCCCGGTGAGCCGCGACTCCGCCTTGGCGCTCGCGCAGGTCGGCGGCGACGACGACCCGGTGGGCTTCCGTCGGATCGTCGCCGACCTCGGCATCATCGACCTGGACACCCCGGTCGACGTGATGGCTCCCGGCCTCGCCGCCCTGCGGATCTTCGCGGGGTACGCCGGCTGGGGTGCCGGCCAGCTGGAGGGGGAGCTGGAGGAGGGGTCGTGGTACGTCGTCGACTTCACCGTGCGCGACGTCTTCGGCCCCGAGGTGTCCCGGATGCGCCAGGACGTGCTCCGACGCCAGCCCGGTGAGCTGGCCTGGCTCTCCACGCGACCCGAGGACCCCACCCACAACTGAGGGGGCTCTGGGCGCCCCCGGGCGTCGCCTTGGGTCCCTCGCCCCGCGGGTCGTAGAATGCCGCAGGTGACCGAGACCTCCACGACGACCACCCTGAGCCCCGGCGCCGAGACGGTCGAGGACCGTCGGACGTTGAACACCCAGGACGGCGACCACGAGCGCTTCTCGCACTATGTGGAGAAGGAGAAGCTCACCGAGGCGATGGTCATGGGCTCCCCGGTGATCGCCCTGTGCGGCAAGGTGTGGGTGCCCAGCCGGGCGCCCGACAAGTTCCCGGTGTGCCCGGACTGCAAGGAGATCTGGGAGTCGCTGCGCGACGACGACTCCGAGTGAGCCTCCCGCACCACGCGGGCTCCCTGCCACCGGCCTATCCGGACCGCGCAGCCTGGGGCACCGCGACCAAGCTGCGCGCCTGGCAGGCGGACGCTGCCCGAGAGTACGACGAGCGTCGTCCTCGCGACTTCCTCGCCGTCGCCACGCCCGGGGCCGGCAAGACCACGTTCGCCCTCACCATCGCGGCCCAGCTGCTCGAGCGGCGCACCGTGGAGCGGATCGTGGTGGTGGCACCGACCGAGCACCTCAAGACCCAGTGGGCCGCGGCCGCGGCGAAGGCCGGGATCCCCGTCGACCCGACGTACTCGGCCGGCCAGGGTCGCACCAGCAAGGACTACCTCGGGGTGGCCGTCACCTACGCCGGGGTGGCCGCCAACCCGCTGGCCCTGCGGGTGCGCACCGAACGCTTCCGCACCCTGGTGATCCTCGACGAGGTCCACCACGCAGGTGACGCGCTGTCGTGGGGCGAGGCGGTGCGTGAGGCGTTCGAGCCGGCGAAGCGCCGGCTGTCGCTGACGGGCACACCATTCCGTTCCGACGTCAACCCGATCCCGTTCGTCAGCTACGCACCCGGCCCCGACGGGGTCAGTCGCAGCGTGGCCGACTACACCTACGGCTACGCACATGCGCTCGCCGACCATGTCGTTCGGCCGGTGCTGTTCCTGGCCTACTCCGGGTCGATGCAGTGGCGCACCCGCGCCGGTGACGAGGTCGCCGCCCGGCTGGGGGAGCCGTTGACCCGGGACCAGACCGCGCAGGCGCTGCGCACCGCCCTCGACCCGGCCGGGTCCTGGATGCCTGCGGTGCTCGCCGCGGCCGACCGCCGGCTCACCGAGGTGCGACGTCACGTGCCGGACGCGGCGGGGCTGGTGATCGCCAGCGACCAGGACTCCGCCCGTGCGTACGCGCGCCTGATGGAGCAGCTGACCGGGACCAAGCCGGTGCTCGTGCTCTCCGACGAGAAGGCGTCCTCGGGCCGGATCGAGGCGTTCGGCGAGTCCGACGACCGCTGGATGGTCGCGGTGCGGATGGTCTCCGAGGGAGTCGACGTCCCCCGGCTCGCCGTCGGCGTCTATGCCACGACCACGACGACCCCGTTGTTCTTCGCCCAGGCGATCGGTCGCTTCGTGCGCGCCCGCAAGCGCGGCGAGACCGCGTCGGTCTTCGTGCCCTCGACCGGGCACCTGCTCTCCCTGGCCTCGCAGATGGAGGTCGAGCGCGACCACGTGCTCGGACGGGCGGTCACCGACGAGGACGACCTGATGGCGGCCGAGGATGAGCTCCTGGCCCGCGAGCAGGCGCAGGAGTCGGCCTCCGCGGAGGAGCTGGCCACCCCCTTCGAGGCGTTGGGCTCCGACGCGCTCTTCGACCAGGTGGTCTACGACGGAGCGGCCTTCGGCCACGCCGGGGAGGTCCACGTCGGGTCCGAGGAGGAGATGGACTTCCTCGGCATCCCCGGCCTGCTCGAGCCCGACCAGGTGCGTGACCTGCTGCGCCAGCGGCAGCACGACCGGGCACGAGTCCGGGGTGCGGCGCCCGGCGCCCCCCCGCCACCGCCGCGGGAGCCGACAGCGCACGAGCAGCTCGGCGCCCTGCGCAAGGAGCTCAACGCACTGGTCGCGGCCTGGCACCACCGCAGTGGTCAGCCGCACGGGGTGACCCACGCCGAGCTGCGGCGTGACTGCGGCGGCCCGGCGGCGGTCGCGGCCAGCGCCCAGCAGCTCCAGCAGCGCATCGACCGGATCCGGCAGTGGGCCGCGCGCGGCTCGTGACCAGGCGCGCAGCGCAGCGCTAGCCTCGCAGCAGGTCGGGGAGCACGAGGACGGAGCGTCATGGCTCGAGGTGTTCGCGACGCCGAGGTCAGGACCTCGCGCACGACCCCGCCCGGGGCCGACGCCGAGCCGGGCCACCGCGGGACGCAGACGTCCTCACGGTGGCGCGGGTGGTGGCGAGGTCGCTCCCCACTCGGGGTGGCGATGGCGGTCCTGGCATTCCTCGTCTCCTTCGCCCCCAGCCTGCTGCCGCGCAGCTGGTTCTTCCAGGCCGTGGTCGCCGGTCTCTCCGCTGCCACGGCGTACGCGCTGGGAGTGCTGATCGCGTTCCTGGTGCGTCCGGTCGTGCGCTTCCTGGGCGTGCGGGTCGTGGTCGAGCCGGGCCGACGCCGGCTCGTCCTCGGCATCGGCTGGCTGCTCCTCGCCGTGCTGGTGGCCCTCACCGCCTGGCAGCAGCGGCAGGGCCGCGTGCGCACCGCCGAGCTGGTCCAGATGCGACCCCCGACGGTCCTCGAGGACGTGGCCGCCTACCTCGGCGGCATCGTCATCGCCGCGGTGATCGTGCTGATCGTCGCGCTGGTGCGCGTCGCGCTCGCCGGCTCCCGCGTGGTGCTGCAGCTGGCACTGCCGACATGGGTGGCGCGCGTGGTGGCCGTGGTGCTCGTGGCAGCCCTGGTGGCCTTCGTCAGCAGCGAGGTCCTCGTGCGCAGGGTCCTCGAGTCGGTGGCTGCCTCCGCCGCCGCGCTGAACCGGACCCCGCCACCAGGTCTGGAGGCGCCGACCACCCCGGTGCGCTCCGGAGGGCCGGGATCGGCACAGCCGTGGTCCGAGCTGGGCTTCAACGGCCAGAGGTTCACCGCGGCCGGGCCGACCGCCGAGGACATCGAGCGCGTCACCGGACGCGCGGCGATGGACCCGATCCGCGCCTACGGCGCGCTCCGGGAGGGCATGTCGCTGGAGGACGTGGCCGACGTCGCGGTCGAGGAGCTCCAGCGCACCGGGGCCTTCGATCGGTCCACGCTGGTGGTCATCGGGACCACGGGCCGGGGCTGGGTCGACGAGTACAACGTGGGCTCGGTGGAGTACCTCACCGGTGGCGACTCGGCGACCGTGGCCATGCAGTACTCCTACCTGCCGAGCCCGGTGGCCCTGATCACCAGCAGGACCGCCCCGACCGAGGCCGGCCGGCTCCTCTTCGACAAGGTCTACGACCTGTGGCGGGCCCTGCCGGCCGAGGACCGCCCGAGGCTCTACGTCGGCGGGGAGTCCCTGGGCGCCTACGGCGCCACGGCGGCCTTCGCGACGGCGGACCAGATGCTCTCGAAGGTCGACGGGGCGGTGTGGATCGGCGCCCCCAGCTTCACCCCCCTGTGGCGCTCGATCACCGCCGAGAGGCTGCGGGGGAGCCCGCTGGTGTCCCCGGTCTACCGGCAAGGGCGACACATCCGCTTCGTCACCGGCGCGGCCGGGTTGGCCGCCGACGCCTACGGCCGCGAGTACGGCGAGTGGGACCGGCCGCGGGTGGTCTTCATGCAGCACGCCTCCGACCCGATCGTGTGGTGGGCTCCGGATCTGGCCTACGAGGAGCCGGACTGGACTCGCGAGGCCGCTGGGTCGGACGTGAACCCCGACCTGGGGTGGTGGCCGCTGGTCACCTTCTGGCAGGTGGCGATCGACCAGGCTGCGGCCAACGCCCCGCCCGACGGGCACGGCCACGTCTACGAGCAGGACATGGTCCCGGTCTGGGACGCGGTGCTGCACACGCGGCCGCGCGACGCCGCCGAGCTGGCTCGCATCGAGGCCGCCCTGCGCCTCGGCGAGTCCGAGGTGAAGGACTGAGCGACGCTTGCGTCGCCGAGCCAGGCGGGCCATGGTGACGAGATGACCGAGAACTCCACCACCGAGCCCAGGACGACTCAGCTGACCGAGGACGAGCTGCGCGCCGACCTCACCCTGGACCAGCTCAAGGAGCTGGTGGGCCTGGTGGAGTACGACGCCAGCCGTGACCCGTTCCCGGTGACGGGCATGGACGCCATCGGCTTCGTCGTCGGCAACGCCACCCAGGCCGCGGCGTACTACCAGCTCGCCTTCGGCATGGAGCTGGTCGCCTACCGAGGTCCCGAGACCGGGTGGCGCGAGTCGAAGTCCTACGTGCTGCGCTCGGGCAGCGCGCGCTTCGTCCTCACCGGGGCCGTCGCCCCCGACAGCGAGGTGGCCGATCACCATCGACGTCACGGCGACGGCGTGGTCGACCTCGCCCTGGAGGTGCCCGACGTCGACCGGTGCATCACCCACGCCAGGTCCGCAGGTGCGACCGTGCTGGTCGAGCCGCACGACGAGTCCGACGACCACGGCACCGTGCGGACCGCGGCGATCGCCACCTACGGCGAGACCCGGCACACCCTGGTCGAGCGGAGCCGCTACGACGGGCCCTACCTGCCGGGCTACGTCGCGCGCCGGTCGACCGTGGTGCGCAAGGAGGGCCGCCCCCGGCGGCTGTTCCAAGCGATCGACCACTGCGTCGGCAACGTCGAGATCGGCCGCATGGACGAGTGGGTCGCGTTCTACAACGGCGTCATGGGCTTCACCAACATGGCCGAGTTCATCGGTGACGACATCGCCACCGACTACTCCGCCCTGATGTCGAAGGTCGTCGCCAGCGGCAACCACCGGGTCAAGTTCCCGCTCAACGAGCCGGCCGAGGCGCAGCGCAAGTCGCAGATCGAGGAGTACCTCGAGTTCTACTCCGGCGCCGGCTGTCAACACATCGCCCTGGCCACCGGCGACATCCTGCGCACCGTCGACGTGCTGCGCGAGCACGGCGTGGAGTTCCTGGCGACCCCCGACTCCTACTACGACGACCCCGAGCTGCGTGAACGGATCGGGCAGGTGCGCGCCCCGATCGAGGAGCTGAAGAAGCGCCGGATCCTGGTCGACCGTGACGAGGACGGCTACCTGCTGCAGATCTTCACCAAGCCGATGGGGGACCGCCCGACGGTGTTCTACGAGTTCATCGAGCGCCACGGGTCGCTGGGCTTCGGCAAGGGCAACTTCAAGGCGCTCTTCGAGGCGATCGAGCGCGAGCAGGAGCAGCGCGGCAACCTCTGAGCCGACTCCGCCGAGGGGCACCTCCCGGGCCCGTCACTGGCCCGTCACTGGGCCGTTACCGGGCCGTCACTGGGCCGTTACTGGGCGCGGGTGAAGTACTGGTCGTAGAGTTCCTGGTACACCCGCTCGCGCCGCAGCGCCTCCAGCGCGCGGTCCAGGGAGCGTTGCAGCTTGGCGTCGTCGCGGGCGACCGCGAACGCGTACTGCTCACCGGTCGGGTGGCTCTCGACGGTGGTGAAGCGCTGGTTCTCGGTGTGCACCAGGTTCAGCGGCAGGTCCTGCAGGACGGCGTCGACGCGGCCCTGACGCAGGGCCCGGAACATGAACTGGTCGCCGGGCAGCTCGACCACGTCGGCGTCCGAGGGCGCCTGCTGCGCGGCGTACTCCGAGGCGTCGGAGTCGGACTGCACGGCCAGCCGCCGCCCCGACATGTCGGCGAGTCCCTCGATGTCGGACGCAGCGGGTCGCAGCAGCGTGAGCGTCACCTCGTAGTGGGGCTCCAGGAAGCGCATCACCCGCTCACGCTCGGGAGTGACCGCCAACGCTCCCGCAGCCACGTCGCAGCGGTCGCTGCGCAGAGCGCTCCCGTCGTCCAGGGCGGCGTACGGCGTGGGGCGGACCTCCAGGGAGAGGTCGAGCCGGTCGGCCATCCGGCGCAGCAGGTCGATCTCGAAGCCGGAGTACTCCCCGTCCTCCTCCTCGACGAAGGGGGCGTACGGCGGCTCGGTGCAGACCACGAGCGCGCCGGACTCCACCACGTCGGGGCTCGTGCTCGGCTCGCTGCCCCCAGGCCCCGCGTCGTCCTCACAGGCGGTGCTCACCAGCGTGAGCACCAGCACTGCGACGAGGAGCAGCTCCCTCACTCGAGCACCCCGAGCCGCACCAGGTCGTCGTAGGGGTCCTCGACCCCACAGCAGCCGAACGAGGTGAACCAGCGGCGGGTTCGCACCAGCGCATCGTCGCCGACGTGGTGCAGGCGTGCCAGCATCGTCTCGGGATCGGTGGTCTCGAGGACCGGGGCGACGTCCTCGCCGTCGAGGCTGGCCCGGGTGGCCAGCAGCACGTTGAGGAAGCCGTGGCTCGCCTCGCCCGTGCCGGGGTCCACCGCGCGCACGGCGCGGTGCAGCCCGGCGGTGCACTTGAAGGCGAGCTCACGGTCCAGTGCGGCCTCGATCTGCGCGGCCAGAGCCGCTGCACTCGGCGCTCGCGTCCCGGTGGGGTCGCCCGTGCGGAACTTCAGGCGCAGGTCGGCGGCAGCCAGTTCGTCGAGCGCGGCCAGCCACCCCGGGTCCGCCCGGCCGTCGGGCGGCAGTGCCGGGACCTCCACGTGCACGGGTGACTCGATGCCCGCGCTCGCGACCGCGTCGGCGGCCAGTGAGACCCGGCGGGCGCTGCCCGGAAGGTCGTCGAGGTCGCGCAGCGCCAGCTCGAGCGCAGCCAGCTCGACGCCCGGGGTCTGCCGGGCCCAGTGAGCAGCGGGTTCGAGACTGCCGGCACCACCGGAGCAGACCACGCTCAGCGCCAGTCCGGGCTGCGCGTCGCCGTCGATGAGGTCGGGCAGCCCGGGCAGCAGCCGGTCACTGAGGACCAGTGGTCCGACCAGGTCGGACCACGGCTCACCTCGGCGCGCCGCGTAGGCCGTGACGGCGTCGGACAGCGGCGCCTCTCCCGGCGGGAAGATCGCGGCGTCGTCGACGAGCCGCGTCCACCAATGATCCTGCGCCAAGAGCTCGACCTCAGAGCACCTTGGACAAGAAGGACTGGGTCCGTTCCTCCTGCGGGTTGCCGAGGACCTCGTGCGGGTCGCCCTCCTCGACGATGACGCCGCCGTCCATGAACACCAGGTTGTCGCCGACCTCGCGGGCGAAGCCCATCTCGTGGGTCACGACCATCATCGTCATGCCCTCGTTGGCCAGGTCCCGCATCACGCCGAGGACGTCACCGACGAGCTCGGGGTCCAACGCGCTGGTGCACTCGTCGAACAGCATCATGTCGGGTTCCATCGACAGTGCGCGGGCGATCGCGATCCGCTGCTGCTGGCCGCCGGACAGGTGGGCGGGGTAGGCCGTCTCCCGATCGGCGAGGCCCACCTTCTCGAGGTTCTTGCGTGCGACCTCCTCGGCCTCCTTGCGGCCCCTTCCCTTGACCTTCTCCTGGGCGATGCACAGGTTGCGCATCACCGTCAGGTGGGGGAAGAGGTTGAACTGCTGGAAGACCATGCCGATCCGGCTGCGGATCTTGTCGAGGTTCGCGTCGGGGTCGGTGATCTCGTCACCTTCGATGAAGATCCGGCCCGACGTCGGCTCCTCGAGGCGGTTCACGCAGCGCAGCAGCGTGGACTTGCCCGAACCTGAGGGCCCGATGACGCAGACCACCTGGCCGTTGTCGACGTTGAAGTCGATGCCGGTGAGCACTTCGTTGTCCCCGAAGGACTTGTGCAGGTCCTGGACGTCGATCGCGTGCGGCGTGCCTCTAGCGTCGCTGCGGCTCTCCGGGGTGTTCTGCTTCTCGGTCATCAGCGAGCCCTCTCCGAGCGTGCTTCCATCCGTCGGACCAGGATGGACAGTGGAACAGTGATGATCAGGTAGCACAGGGCCGCCACGGTCAGGGGCGTCAGGTTCGCCTCGTCGTTCAGCCCCTCGCGGCCGAACTTGGTCAGCTCGTACTCCGAGATCGAGAGCCCCAGCACGTAGACCAGCGAGGAGTCCTTGGTCAGCAGGATCAGCTCGTTGGTCAGCGGCGGAAGGATGATCCGGAAGGCCTGCGGGATGACGATGGAGATCATCGCCCGGCTGTTGCTCATCCCCAGGGTCCTGGCCGCCTCCATCTGCCCCTTCGGGACGGCCTGGATCCCGGCCCGGATCGTCTCGGCCATGTACGCCGCCCCGACCAGACCCAGCGCGATCGTCACCGTGCCGAACGTGCCACCCGGCATCTGACGCCCCGGGAAGGCCGTCGGCAGACCGAAGTAGAGGCCGATGAAGACGATCAGCGCCGGCACCCCGCGGAAGAACTCGATGAAACCCGTCGCCAGCCAGCGGTACGGCCCGACCGGCGAGAGCCGCATCAGCGCCAGCAACAGCCCGAGCAGCAGGCCGAAGGTGAAGGCGCCCAGGGTGTAGAGGATCGTGTTCTTCAGCGCGGTGGTGATCACCTCGGGGAACTGGTCCTTGACCAGCTGCGGGTCGAGGAACGCGTCCTTGAGCGTCCCCCAGTCCGCGGTGAGGACCAGCGCCACCAGCAGGACGACCAGGATGGCGTACTGGATCCCACGACTGACCTGGGCTCGCTTGCGCGGGGTCATCGCCATGGCGATCTCCTATCGACAGTGGTGACCGCGGGGAGGTTCACTCGGCCTCAGGGGCCTTGCCGAACCACTTCTTGTAGATCTCGTCGTAGTCGCCGCTCTCCTTGAGGTCGGCGATGACCTTGTTGGCCGAGTCGAGGAGCTCGTCGTTGTTGTCCTTCTGCACCGCGAAGCCGTAGGCCTCGTCGGTCTCGAACTCCGCGGTCACGTAGGCCTTCGGGTTGTTGTTCGCGAAGTCCAGCAAGGGGCCGTTGTCCTGGATGACGGCATCGACCCGGCCGGTGGTCAGGGCCGTGGTCTGCAGTCCGAGGTCCTCGAAGGACCGGAGGGTGACACCCTTCGGGGCGTTGTCCTCGGCGTAGAGCTCGCCGGTCGTGCCGGACATGACCGCCAGGGACTTGCCGTCGAGCTTCTCCAGCGAGTCGACCGACTCGTCCATGGTCAGCAGGGCCTGGGTGGCGTTGAAGTAGGGGTCGGTGAAGTCGATCGCCTTGGCGCGCTCGTCGGTGATCGTCATGCCGGCGGCGGCGATGTCGCAGGTGCCGGAGTTGAGCGCCTGGCCGGACTGGATCCCCTCGAAGCCGGTGATATTGATGGTCATCTCGAGGTCGTTGGCCTTGGCGACCTCGTTCATCAGGTCCATGTCGAACCCGACGATCTCACCGCCCTGCTTGAACTCGAAGGGCTTGTAGGGCAGGGAGGTGCACACGGTCAGCTTGCCGTCCGAGATCACGTTGACGCCGCTCTCGGTGGTGGAGGTCTCCGTGGCGCAGGAGCTGGCGATGAGGGCCAGCGACGCGGCGGCAGCCAGGTGAAGTGCAGTTCGAGTTCGTGTCATGAGCCTCACTGTAGGCACTTTTTCGCCTCGTGCTGCTCACCATCGCGTAACGAATCCGTGACGCGTCCCGAGCACGCATCGGCCAGAGGCTGCCCGTTGACACTGCGCCGAGGGTTCCTCAAGGGTGGATCAGGGGGTCAGGACCGGAGGCGAGCAGTGGCGTACTACCGACAGGTCGGCACGGTGCCGAGGCACCGGCACACCCAGCTGCGCGCGGACTCAGGCGCGCTGCTGCACGAGGAGCTGATGGGCGAGGAGGGGTTCTCCTCGGACTCCTCCCTGCTCTACCACCGCGGCGTGCCCTCGGCTCTCTCCGACGCCCAGGCGTGGCAGCTGCCCGACCACAGCACCCGCCCCAACCACCCGCTGCAACCGCGCCACCTGCAGGTGCACGACCTGTTCCCGGGCGCCACTGCGGAAGCCGGCCGCGGCGTCGACGCGGTGACCGGGCGGCGGGTGCTGCTCGGCAACGCCGACGTCCGGCTCGCCTACGTGGTCACCGCCGAGGTCTCGCCCTACTACCGCAACGCGACCGGCGACGAGTGCGTCTTCGTCGAGGAGGGGGAGGGGGTGGTCGAGACCGTCTTCGGCGCGATCACCTACCGCTACGGCGACTACGTCGTCCTGCCGCGGGCGACCACGCATCGCTGGGTGCCCGCCACGCCGAGCCGGCTCTACGCGATCGAGGCCAGCAGCCACATCACCGCCCCGAAGCGCTACCTCTCGCGGTTCGGCCAGCTGCTCGAGCACGCGCCGTACTGCGAGCGTGACCTGCACGGGCCGACCGAGCCGCTGCTGGGCGAGGGCACCGACGTCGAGGTGCTGGTCAAGCACCGGGGCAACGTGCCCGGCGGCGTCCTCGGCACCCGGATGGTTCATGCGACGCACCCGTTCGACGTGGTCGGCTGGGACGGGTGCCTCTACCCCTACACGTTCAACATCGAGGACTTCATGCCGATCACCGGCAAGGTGCACCAGCCGCCTCCGGTGCACCAGGTCTTCGAGGGCTGGAACTTCGTGGTCTGCAACTTCCTGCCCCGCAAGGTCGACTACCACGAGCTGGCGGTGCCGGTGCCCTACTACCACTCCAACGTCGACAGCGACGAGATCATGTTCTACGTCGCCGGCGACTACGAGGCGCGCAAGGGCAGCGGCATCGACCGGGGCTCGATCAGCTGGCACCCGGGTGGTCACGCCCACGGACCGCTCCCGGCTGCGATCGAGGCATCGTTGGGCAAGGAGTACTTCGACGAGGTGGCGGTGATGGTCGACACCTTCCGCCCCCTGGAGTACGGCGAGGCCGGGTCCTCGTGCGAGGACCCGGCCTATGCCTGGAGCTGGGTCAGGGCCCAGCGGGAGTGATCCCGCTCAGCCGGTGACCGGGACGTTCTGACGGACCGGCTTGGGAGCGGGTGCCTGGCGCGGGGCCGGAGCCGGCGCGCGACCCACCGCCTGCGGCTCACCGCAGGTGGTGTGGCCCAGGACGATCTCGCCCTGGCCACCGCCGACCTCGATGACGACCGCGTCCACGTCGTAGGCACCGTTGCCGCGCTGGTTCTGCCGGTTGAAGGTGATCTGCACCGCGTCGGCCAGCGGGCTGGCCTGCCCGGAGAAGAGCTTGGTGTCCTTGGGGATGTCGCCAGCCAGGGGGACCTCGGCGCCGAGCGACCGATGACGCCCGCGAGGGTCACCGACCCGGAGTCACCGTTGCACTGGACGTCGACGGTGTCGATGCCGGCCAGTGCCGGCGTGGTCAGCGTCGAGAGATGGTCCTGCAGAACTCGACCAGATCCTCGCCGTCCGGGCAGCTCGACGTCGGTCGGGGCGTTCTCGCGCCAGCTGGTCCAGGAGCCGCGGGACCGGCCGTCCAGCGGCGGGTGGCACCGCCTGGCTCGCAGGCCTGCTGGAGCTGGGTGATGCCGTCCGTGAACTCCTGCGGGAGCTGCTGCGTGGCCGAGCCGACGGTGAGGTCGGCCAGCTCGATCGATGCCATGTCGTCGCCGGCCTGGAACTTCGCGATCGTGCCCTCGACCAGAGGGTTGGCAGGCAGCGTTGCGTCGGGGTTGGTCTGGGTGGAGCCGTCGGTCGACTCGACGTAGGGCTGCTTGCCCTCGCCGTTGACCGCCAGGCCCCAGGCGTAGGACTTGGTGGGCGCCGCGCTGCTCGCGGTCTCGGCGGTGGTGGCGACGAAGCCACCGGCGGCGAGCGCCAGCGCGGTGGCGCCGATCGCGAACGGTGTACGGATCCTCATCGGAACATCTCCCTCGGTATTGCTGTCAGCTGCGGCTCGGGCCCAGGCGTGTTCGTCCTGATCGGCGGGCCGATCTCTTTCCCCTGTTGTGCCCCTTCAACGAGTCGGCCTGACCGGAGTTACGCCGTCACCGAGGAAGTTGGTCACGAGACCGACATATCGCACAGATGATGCCCAGTCGGGGCAGGATCACGCCTGGTCGATGGTGACCGGGCTGCCGAGCGGGACGCGTCTCAGCACGTCCATGCCCTCGTCGGGCACCCGGATGCACCCGTGGCTGATCGCCTGGCCGAAGACCGAGGCGTCGGGCCAGCCGTGGAAGGCCACGGTGCCGGGCCCGCCGCCGTAGGTGTCCAGGGTGTCGCTGTGGGTGCCCAGCGGGATGATGTAGTCGGAGAAGCTCTGGTTCGCGTCCTGGATCAGCCCGAGGACGAAGGTGCGACCGGTGGGCGTCGGTGTGCTGCTCGCCCCGATCGCGACGGCCCACGACCCCAGCTGGTTGCCGTCCTGGGTCACCTCGAGCGTGCGGCTGCCCAGGTGGACCGTGACCTCGTACGGCGTGGTGCGCCGCTCGACGTCGCGGGTCAGCACCCAGCCGGCCGCCGAGTTCGGGCGCGAGGGCAGGAGCACCTTGGTCCAGCGCCCCTTGCGGCCCACGACGGGAAGCCACAGCTCGCCCATCTGTCGCGGACCCACCTTGGCGACCGGCTTGCGGCCGGGCCTGGCGAAGACCGGGATCATGCGCAGCGGGTGGACGACCTCTCCCTCGCGAGCTCGCCTGCCGTTGTCGCGAGCCGCCTTGGGCAGGTCGGCCTTGGTGTCGGCGAGGTCGAGCTTGGCCAGCTTCACCTGCGGGATCGGCGGCGGCCCGTCGTCGTCGCCCCCGGGTCGCCACCCGGTGAAGGCCGCCACCGCGCCGACGACGAGGGCGATCACGGTGAGCACCGTGATCGGTCCGGTCACCCGGCTCACCGTCGAGGTGCTCACTGGTCCCTCCCACCTGCTCTGCGGTCGTGCTCTCTCCACATCCCCCAACGAGGGTAGAGGTCACGGGGTCACGCGCCGCCGATGCCATCATGCAGCGATGACGACCTATGTCGCCTTCCTCCGGGCGATCAACCTCGGCGCCCGGCGCCGGGTGCCCATGAGCCGGCTCGTGGAGGTGCTCGGGGACGCCGGCTTCACCGATGTGCGGACCCACCTCGCCACCGGCAACGTCCGACTCGACTCGCGACGCCGCTCCACCGACAGCGTCGAGCGTGCGGTGGAGCAGGCGGTCGCGGCCGAGTTCGGGTTCGAGGTGCCGACGATCGCCCTCACCCTGGCCGACCTACGCCGTGTCGTCGACCAGGTCGAGGAGGTGGTTCCACCGGCGAAGCGGACCTACGTGACGCTGCTCAAGCAGGCCCCTGAGGCCGGCGTCGCGCACGAGCTCGACTCCTGGGCGAGCCCGGGGGAGGGCGCCCGGCTGGGTCACCGGTGCGTGCTGTGGTGGGCCGAGCACGACATGGGCGAGAGTCACCTGGGCAACGGCGTCATCGAGAAGCAGCTCGGGATCGCCACCACCCGTACCACCGCGGTGGTGCGCACGCTGCAGGAGAAGTGGGGCTCGTGACCTTCTCGATCTCGTAGTCTCCGCCCATGACCGACCAGCTCGAGACCGAGAAGTCCGACGGCGTCCTGCGGATCACGTTCCGGCGTGAGGACGCCTTCAACGCGCTCAGCGACGAGATGGCCATCGGTCTCGTCGAGCAGCTGCACGCCGCCGTCGGGGACCACGAGGTGCGCGTGGTGGTGATCACCGGCAGCGGCCTCGCCTTCAGCGCCGGGGCCGACCTCACCGGCGACGACCCGGTGGCGAAGTTCGACCAGAGCACGATGGACGGCGCGGCGGCCATCATCCGAGCGATCACCGAGCTCGACAAGCCGGTGCTCGCCGCCGTCAACGGGATCGCAGCGGGGGTCGGTGCCTCGATCTGCTTCGCCTCCGACCTCGCGATCTGCAAGGAGTCGGCGTCCTTCCTGCTCGCCTTCTCCCAGGTTGGGCTCATGGTCGACGGCGGCTCGTCGTTGACCGTCGCCGCATCGGTCGGACGGGCCAAGGCGATGCGGATGGCGCTGCTCGCCGAGCCCCTGGCCGCAGCCGAGGCGCTGGCGGCCGGGCTGGTCAGCCACGTGGTGGCCGAGGAGGAGTTCGACGCCGTGGTCGGCAAGGTCGCCCGTCGGCTCGCCGGTGGTCCTCCGCTGGCCTACGCCGCGACCAAGCGTGCGATCAACGCCGCCACCATCGGTGACCTGGAGGCAGGCCCTGGGCCGGGAGGGCCGAGGACAGGTGATGCTCTTCGGCACCGAGGACGCCGCCGAGGGGATGCGCGCCTTCGTCCAGAAGCGTCGCCCCACCTTCACCGGCAGCTGAGGGGTCCACCTCGCTCCCGCTGGCCCAGCGGGGTCTCGGTGGTCGAGCTTGTCGAGACCCCCGGTCAGTTGTTGTCAGGGGTGGTCTCGACGGGCGCTCGCTGCGCATCGCTGCTCGACCAGCGCGCCGAGGCCCGGCGGTCGAGCTCGCCGGCCGCTCACACCAGCTGGGCGCCGGCGTCCTGCATCTCGCGCAGGGCAGCCTGCGTCGTCTCGGGGGCGACCCCGGCGCACAGGTGGCCCAGCAGGCGCACCGCGAAGCCCTCGCGGGTCGCGTCGAGGGCGGTGGCGCGCACGCAGTAGTCGGTGGCGAGGCCGCACACGTCGACCTGGTCGACGCCGCGCGAGCGCAGCCACTCACCCAGACCGGTGCCGTCGGGGTCGGTGGCCTCGAAGCCGGAGTACGCCGCCTCGTACTCACCCTTGCGGAAGATCGCGTCGAACGGTCCGGGATCGAGGTCGGGGTGGAACTCGACACCGCTGCTGCCGACCACGCAGTGCGGTGGCCAGCTGTGGTGGAAGTCGGGGTCGTCGCTGAAGTGGTCGCCTGGGTCGATGTGGTGGTCCAGCGTCGCCACGGCGACGTCGTAGGCGGGGACCTCCGGGTCGTTGCGCTTCCAGCGCTCGAGCGTGGTGGAGATCTGCCGGGCGACCTCGCCGCCCCCCTCGACCGCCAGGCTGCCGCCCTCGCAGAAGTCGTTCTGGACGTCGACGACGAGGAGCGCGCGAGTCATGTCCCGAGCCTAACCGTGGGGATGACCGGCTCCCCTCGGGACAGCGAGCGCGCCTTGTCCGGGAGCTCCGCCCGGGCGGCGAGGTGGCGCTCGCGCGCCGCCTCGACCGGCTCGCGGCCCACGACCGCCCCCTCGCGGACCAGGTGGACCAGCAGCTCGCGGTCGTCGCCCTCGGCGTCGTCGTGGTCAGGAGGCCCCCCGGTGCCGATCACCTCGGCCCGGGCGACGCCGGAGGCGTCGCGCCGGCGGACGGCGTACTTGCGGCCCCCGGTGCTGCCCTTGTCCTTGCTGAGCTTGGCGACCGGCTCCATCTGGCCGTGCTCGTCGGCCCGGGCGACCAGCTTGTAGACCAGCCCGCTGGTGGGGTGGCCGCTGCCCGTGACCAGCGACGTGCCGACGCCGTACCCGTCGACAGGAGCGGAGGCGAGCGCGGCGATGGCGTGCTCGTCGAGGTCGGAGGTGACCAGGATCCTGGTCTCCCGAGCGCCGAGGCGGTCCAGCTGCTCGCGCACCCGGCGCGCACTGTCGCCGAGGTCGCCGGAGTCGAGGCGCACCGCACCCAGCCCGGGCCCGGCCACCTCGATCGCGGTCTGCACCGCCTCGGCCACGTCGTAGGTGTCGACCAGCAGCGTGGTGCCGGCCCCGAGCGACTCGACCTGGGCGGTGAACGCGTCGCGCTCGGTGTCGTGCAGCAGGGTGAAGCTGTGCGCCGCGGTGCCCATGGTCGGGATCGCGTGGCGTCGCCCGGCCTGGAGGTTGGAGGTGGCCTGGAAGCCGCAGACGTACGCCGCCCGGGCAGCCGCGACCGCTGCCTGCTCGTGCGCGCGACGCGACCCCATCTCGACGCACGGGCGGTCCCCGGCCGCCCAGGTCATCCTCGAGGCGGCCGAGGCGATGGCGCTGTCGAAGTTGTAGACCGACAGCAGCAGGGTCTCGAGCAGGACCGCCTCGGCGAAGCTCGACTCGACCACGAGCAGGGGGGAGTAGGGGAAGTAGACCTCTCCCTCGGCGTAGCCCCAGACGTCGCCGGTGAAGGACCAGTCGGCCAATCGCTGGGCGGTTGTCTCGTCCACCACCCCCGCGTCGCACAGGAACCCGAGCGAGGCCTCGTCGAACCGGAAGCACTCCACCGCCTCGAGCGCCCGGCCCACGCCGGCGACGACGCCGTACCGCCTGCCCTCGGGGAGCCTGCGCCCGAAGAGCTCGAAGACCGAGGCGCGTTCGGCGGTGCCGGAGTGCAGCGCGGCCTGCAGCATCGTGAGCTCGTAGTGGTCGGTCAGCAGCGCCGTCGTCGCGTCGTGCGACATCCCAGGGGCCATCGGTCCAGGGTAGGTCCAGGGGCGCTCGAAGCCGCCTGGGGTCTACCCTGACAGCCGTGTCCATGCCACCCGCACCCCTCGAGGTCGAGGAACCGGAGGCCGATGAGCTCAGCGCAGTCGACCGGCCGTGGCAGACCGTCGTCTGGAACGACCCGGTCAACCTGATGTCCTACGTCACCTTCGTGTTCCAGCAGTACTTCGGCTACTCCCGGAAGAAGGCCGAGAAGCTGATGCTCCAGGTCCACCACGACGGCCGGTCCATCGTCTCCTCGGGTAGCCGTGAGGAGATGGAGCGCGACGTGCAGGCAATGCACGAGTTCGGGCTCTGGGCGACGTTGGAGCGTTCCGATGGGTGAGGGGTTCCACGCACGTCGCGGCGGGGGCGTCGTGGCCACCTTCGAGGCCCACGAGGCCGACCTGCTGCGCAACCTGGCGGCGCAGATCATCGAGCTGCTGCGTCACGAGTCCGCCGTCCCCGAGGAGCACGGCGACCCGCTGGAGTCGATGCTCGACTTCACCGGCCCCACGACCGCCCCCGACGACCCGGTGCTGGCGCGCCTGTTCCCCGACGCCTACGAGGGCGACGAGGAGGCAGCAGGCGACTTCCGCCGGTTCACCGAGTCCGAGCTGCGCTCGGGCAAGGCCGCGCACGCCGGGGCCGTCATCGACGACCTCGAGTCCGCCGGGCTCGGCGACCAGCCCGAGCCGGGCACGGTGCTCGACATCGAGATCGACGCCGCCCGCGCGCTGGACTGGCTCAAGGCGTTCACCGACATCCGGCTGGCCCTCGGCACCCGGCTGGGGATCGAGGAGGACACCGACCTCGACGCCCTGCCCGAGGACGACCCGCGGGTGGTGGTGATCGAGATCTACCAGTGGACGAGCTACCTGCAGGAGTCGCTGGTCCACGCCTTGTCGGCCCGGACGGGTCGGCGCTGAGCTGCCCACTACCCTGGGCGGGTGCTCGTCATCGACCGCTCCACCCACGACGCCATCGTCGCCCACGCCAAGCGGGACCACCCCGACGAGGCGTGCGGCATCGTGGCCGGGCCGGAGGGCTCCGACCGCCCCGAGCGCGTGGTGGAGATGATCAATGCCGCCGGCTCGCCGACGTTCTACGAGTTCGACTCCGCCGAGCTGCTGGCCCTCTACAAGCAGATGTGGGACCTCGAGGAGGAACCGGTGGTGATCTACCACTCCCACACCGCCACCGAGGCGTACCCGAGCCGCACCGACATCGGCCTGGCCAGCGAGCCCGGGGCGCACTATGTGCTGGTCAGCACACGTGAGCACGGGAATAGTGACGGCCCGGTCGAGTTCAGGTCCTACAGGATCGTGGACGGTCAGGTGAGCGAGGAAGAGGTCGACGTGGTCGACCAGCTGCCCGAGCCCGCCGTCTAGGTCCAGACCCGGACACCCGAAGAACCGAATCGCTGAAGGAGCGTGACCATGCCCATCGAGGTCCGTGTGCCGACCATCCTGCGCACCTACACCGACGGGGAGAAGTCGGTGCTGGCCGACGGCCAGACCCTCGGCGGCCTCATCGACGACCTCGAGCAGAACCACTCCGGCATCAAGGAGCGGCTGATCGACAACGGTGAGCTCCGCCGATTCGTCAACGTCTACGTCAACGACGAGGACGTGCGCTTCACCGGCAGCCTGCAGACCCCGCTCGCCGACGGCGACCAGGTCGTCATCCTCCCGGCGGTCGCCGGCGGCGCCTGAGGTCGCCTGCCCGCACCAGGTAGCACCAGGGTCCATCATGCGCTTCGACAACCTGCTCGACTCGGTCGGCGGCACCCCGCTCGTCGGGCTGCCGCGGCTCTCACCGTCGCCGCAGGTGCGGCTGTGGGCCAAGCTGGAGGACCGCAACCCCACGGGTTCGATCAAGGACCGCGCGGCGCTGAAGATGGTCGAGGAGGCCGAGAAGGACGGCACCCTGCGGCCGGGCTGCACGATCCTGGAGCCCACCAGCGGCAACACCGGCATCTCGCTGGCCATGGCCGCGCGGCTCAAGGGGTACAAGATCGTCTGCGTCATGCCCGAGAACACCTCGATCGAGCGACGCCAGCTCCTGGGGATGTGGGGTGCGGAGATCATCTCCTCCCCGGCGGCCGGCGGGTCCAACGAGGCAGTGCGCGTAGCGAAGCGGATCGCCCAGGAGAACCCCGAGTGGGTGATGCTCTACCAGTACGGCAACCCCGCCAACGCCCTGGCCCACGAGCAGGGCACCGGCCCGGAGATCCTGGCCGACCTGCCGAGCGTGACCCACTTCGTCGCCGGTCTCGGCACCACGGGCACGCTGATGGGCGTGAGCCGGTTCTTCCGTGCGCAGAAGCCGCAGGTGCGCATCGTGGCCGCCGAGCCGCGCTACGGCGAGCTGGTCTACGGGCTGCGCAACATGGACGAGGGCTTCGTGCCCGAGCTCTACGACGACTCGCTGATCGATGCGAGGTTCTCGGTTGGCCCGCGTGACTCGGTCCAGCGGGTGCGCGAGCTGCTCCAGGAGGAGGGGATCTTCGCGGGCATCTCGACCGGGGCGATCCTGCACGCGGCCCTGCGGCAGGCGCAGCAGGCTCAGCGTGCCGGGGAGAGCGCCGACATCGTCTTCATCGTCTGCGACGGCGGGTGGAAGTACCTCTCCACCGGCGCCTACGAGGGCACCCTGCAGGAGGCGGAGGACCGCCTCGAGGGCCAGCTCTGGGCCTGACCCGGCCGCGACCCGCGCGCGTAGACGCACCGAGCTGCGCACCCGATGGGACTACGCTGTCCCGCGTCATGACGGACGCACCCATCGGCATCTTCGACTCCGGCTTCGGTGGACTCACCGTGGCCCGTGCCGTCATCGACCAGCTGCCCCACGAGTCGGTGCTCTACCTGGGCGACACTGCGCGAGCGCCGTACGGACCCCAGCAGATCAGCGAGGTCCGTGAGTACGCCCTGGAGTGCCTGGACCACCTCGTCACGCGTGGGGTGAAGCTGCTGGTGATCGCGTGCAACTCCGCCAGCGCGGCGGTGCTGCGCGACGCCCGAGAGCGCTACCCGGTGCCCGTGGTGGAGGTGATCTACCCGGCGACCCGGCGAGCGGTCGCTGCCAGCCGCACCGGACGGATCGGGGTGATCTGCACCCAGTCGACGGCCCAGTCGATGGCCTACGACGACGCCTTCGCCGCGGCGCCGCACGTCACGCTGCAGACCCAGGTCTGCCCCCGTTTCGTGGAGTTCGTCGAGTCGGGCGTCACCAGCGGGCCCGAGCTGCTCGCGGCGGCCCATGAGTACCTCGACCCGCTGACGTCGTCGGGCATCGACACCCTGATCCTCGGGTGCACGCACTACCCCTTGCTCACCGCCCCGATCTCCTTCGTGATGGGTGACCAGGTGACGCTGGTGAGCAGCGCGGAGGAGACCGCCAAGGACGTCTACCGCACCCTGGTCCGTCGTGAGCTGGAGCGCCCGCTCGACGCGGGCCCACCGAGGTACCAGTTCCTGACCACGGGTGACCCGTCGGCCTTCCAGGACATCGGTCGCCGCTTCCTCGGGCCGGAGCTCAGCGCGGCGGAGCGCTTCGCCTGGGTGGCCGCATGAAGCTCACGGTGATCGGCTGCTCGGGGTCCTTCGCCGGCCCCGAGTCCAGTGCGAGCTGCTACCTGCTGGAGGCGCCGATCGAGAAGGGCGGCACCTTCCGGCTGCTCATCGACCTCGGGTCCGGAGCGCTGGGTGCGCTGCAGCGCCACGCCGACCCGCTCGAGGTCGACGCCGTCCTGATCAGCCACCTGCACGCCGACCACTTCTTCGACGTCAGCGGCTACTACGTGATGCGCAGGTACCACCCCGAGGGCCCGGCCCCACGGATCCCGGTCTGGGGCCCCCGAGGGCTCAAGCAGCGCGTCGCCCGTGCCTACGGGCTCCCGCTCGACCCGGGGATGAACGAGGAGTTCGAGTTCAAGCGGCTGCGCAAGGGCGAGTTCGAGCTGGGTCCCTTCACCGTGCTCGCGCGCCGGGTGCTGCACCCGATCGAGGCCTTCGCCTTCCGCATCGAGCACGACGGTCGCACGCTGGTCTACAGCGGTGACACCGCCTCCTGCGACGAGCTGTGCGAGCTGGCGCAGGGCGCCGACCTGTTCCTCGCCGAGGCCGCCTTCCGCGACGACGCCGACAACCCGCCCGGGGTCCACATGACCGGGTCGGAGGCGGCAGCCATCGCACGGGACAGCGAGGTCGGCGTGCTCGTGCTCACCCACGTGCCGCCCTGGCACGACAAGCAGGACGCCCTGCTCGAGGCCGAGGGCGTGTTCCCCGGGCCGACGTTGCTCGCCTCGGAGGGTGCGACGTTCCAGGTCTGAGCCGGATCGGCCGGTCCGCGTGCGCCGACTCCGGTGAAGAATGCACAATGCTCTGGTGCTCACGAGTTCGCGACCGACCGGGGGGCGTCGGGGGAGTGTGGTCCTGGCGCTGCTCGTCGTGCTGATGGCAGGCCTGCTCACCGCGGCGACCGGTGCGAGTGCCGAGCCTCCCGACGCCGCCGTTGCCGAGACGGCCGACCCCGCCGAGGTCTCGGTGCAGCCGGTCGAGCCCAGGGTCGTGCTGCGGGCCGCGCGGGTGGTCACCTATCACGTCGAGAAGCGTGGCCCGCTCCGAGCGAGCATGCGCGTCTTCCGCCGTGACACCGCGCAGACGCTCGCCCACCCGCACGGCTGGCGACGCACCGCCACCACCTTCCGACGGGTGGCTCGCGGTGGCGACTTCACCCTGGTGCTCGCCGAGGCGTCGTGGCTGCCCCGGTTCTCCTCCGGGTGCAGCCGGGAGTGGTCGTGCCGGGTCGGGCGCTACGTGATCATCAACCAGACGCGGTGGCTGCGCGCGACCAAGCTCTGGCGCGACCATGGCGGCACCCGCCGGGCGTACCGGCACTACGTGCTCAACCACGAGCTCGGTCACTGGCTGGGACTGAGCCACCGCCGCTGCACCGGCCGGGGAGCCCGTGCGCCGGTGATGCAGCCGCAGAGCAAAGGGCTGCAGGGTTGCCACATCAACCCCTGGCCGCGACGCGCCGAGGTCCGGGCCACGCGCTGAACCACCGGGCCTGGGCGAGACTGTCGCCATGATCGAGGTCGACCGCGTCACCAAGACCTACCGCGGCGTGCGAGCCGTGGCCGACGTCTCCTTCCGTGCCGAACCAGGACGGGTCACCGGTTTCCTGGGCCCCAACGGGGCGGGCAAGTCGACGACCCTGCGCGTGCTCGCCGGGCTGACCCGCCCCGACTCGGGCGCCGCCACCATCGACGGCAAGCACTTCCGCGACCTGCCCAACCCCGCCCGGCGGGTGGGAGTGCTGCTGGACGCCTCGGCCCAGCACAGCGGGCGCACGGCCCGGGAGGCGCTGAAGGTCGCGGCGGTCACCATCGGGCTGCCTCCCGACCGGGTCCCCCAGGCGCTGGCGATGGTCGGGCTGGGGGAGAAGGAGGCCAAGCGCCGGGTCGGCAGCTACTCCCTCGGCATGCGGCAGCGGCTCGGGATCGCCCAGGCACTGATCGGCAACCCGAGGGTGCTCGTCCTCGACGAACCGGCCAACGGGCTGGACCCCGCCGGGATCCACTGGATGCGCCAGATGCTGCGCCGCTTCGCCGACGACGGCGGCACGGTGCTGCTGTCCTCCCACCTGCTGCACGAGGTCGAGCAGCTCGCTGACGACATCGTCCTCATCGGGGGAGGCAAGATCGTGGCAGCCGGAGCCAAGGAGGAGCTGCTGGCGACCACCGGCTCGCTGGTCCGCTCCGTCGACGATGCCGCGCTGCACGAGTCCCTCACCCGGGCCGGCCACGAGAGCGTGGCGCTCCCGGACGGACGTGGGCTCAACGTCGAGACCACGCCGGAGACGGTGGGGCGGGTCGCCCTCGAGGCCCGCGTGGCGTTGATCGAGCTCCGCGCGGCGGAGGGAGGCGGGTTGGAGCAGATCTTCCTCCAGCTCACAGCAGCCACTCAGCGCGACCTGCCAGTCTCGTCCGAGCCGACGGCGGGAGCCGCGTGAGCGCCCCCGCCGCCCCCGCCGCACCCGCCGCGATCGACGTCGACGCCCGGGTGCCGCTGACCCGCCTGGTGCAGGTCGAGATGCGCAAGATGCTCGACACCCGCTCCGGACTCTGGCTGCTGATCGTGATCGTGGTGCTCACGACGCTGATCGTGGGAGCGGTCGCCCTGCTGGGGTCCGACGACGGTGCCGAGGGCGCACCCATGGGGCTGCTGCTCTTCGCCGCGGGCACCCCGCAGGGGCTGCTGCTCCCCGTGCTCGGGGTGCTGCTCGTGACCAGCGAGTGGGGTCAGCGGGCCGCCATGACCACGTTCGTGCTCGTGCCGCGCCGTGAGCGGGTCGTGGTCGCGAAGATCCTGGCCGCGCTGCTCATCGGGCTGGCGGTGCTGGCCATCACCTTCGCCGTCGCCGCCCTGGCGGCACTGCTCAGCGGCGCCGACGTGACCGACATCGAGCCCCGGGTCTTCGGCCACGTCACCCTGCTCCAGGTGCTCGGCATCGTCCAGGGCCTGGCGTTCGGGCTCGTGCTGCTGAACAGCGCCGCGGCGATCGTCGCCTTCTACCTGGTGCCGATCGTCTTCAGCGTCCTGGTCAACGTGGTCTCCGACCTGCGAGACGCGGCTCCCTGGATCGACCTCGGCACGGCCCAGTCGCCACTGAGCGAGGCCGGTGCTCTCAGTGGCAGCGAGTGGGCGCACCTGCTCAGCGCCTCGGCCATCTGGATCGTCCTGCCCCTGGCGCTGGGCACCTGGCGGATGCTCACCGCCGAGGTGAAGTAGGGCCTGGCTAGGGTGGCTGGCCATGACGTCCCAGCCCGCCCAGCCCTCCTCTCAGCCCTCCTCCCAGACCCCCCAGCACCCTGCCCGCGCTGACGGCCGCGGCGACGACCAGCTCCGTCCCGTCCGGTTGACCCGCGGCTGGCTCGACCACGCCGCCGGCTCCGTCCTGGTGGAGTTCGGCCGCACCCGGGTGCTGTGCGCCGCCTCGGCCTCGACCGGTGTGCCCCGCTGGCGTCGCGACTCGGGCCTGGGCTGGGTGACCGCCGAGTACGCCATGCTCCCGTCCTCGACCCACACCCGGTCCGACCGCGAGTCGGTCAAGGGTCGCATCGGCGGGCGCACGCACGAGATCTCGCGGCTGGTCGGCCGCTCGCTCCGCGCGGTCATCGACTACAAGGCGCTGGGGGAGAACACGATCACGCTGGACTGCGACGTGCTCCAGGCCGACGGGGGCACCCGGACCGCGGCGATCACCGGGGCCTACGTCGCGCTGGCCGACGCCGTGGAGCACCTCCGGGCCCGCGGCGCCCTGCGTGGCGAGCCGCTGACCGGCTCGGTGGCGGCGATCTCCGTCGGCATCATCGACGGCGTGCCCCGCCTCGACCTGCCCTACGAGGAGGACGTGCGCGCCGAGACCGACATGAACATCGTCATGACCGGTGACGGGCGCTTCGTCGAGGTGCAGGGCACCGCGGAGGGCGACCCCTTCGACCGGTCGCTGCTCGACTCGCTGCTCGACCTCGGGGCCAAGGGCTGTGCCGACCTCGCCGAGATCCAGACCCAGGCGCTCGCCGAGCGGCCCGGCGGTTCGGGTGGCCCGGGTGCCTGAGTCCGGGCGACGCGCGCGGGTCTTCCTGGCCTCGCGCAACCAGGGCAAGCTGGTCGAGATGCAGCGCATCCTCGCCGAGCACGTCCCCGGCGTGCAGGTGCTCGGGCTCGACGACGTGGCGCCGTACGACGAGCCGGCCGAGACCGAGCCCGACTTCGAGGGCAACGCGCGGATCAAGGCCCTCGCCGCCCTGGCTGCCACGGGGCTGCCGTCGCTGGCCGACGACAGCGGGCTGTGCGTCGATGCCCTGGGCGCCATGCCCGGGGTGCTCTCGGCGCGCTGGGCCGGGTCGACCTCCCAGGAGCGCGAGGTCAAGGACCGCGCCAACAACGAGCTGCTGCTCGCCCAGCTCTCCGACGTGCCGGAGGAGCGCCGCGGCGCGGAGTTCCGCTGCTCGGTGGTGCTCGCGGTCCCGGGCGTCACCGGCGCCGACGGCCCGGTGCTGCACGCAGCCACGGGACGCATGCGGGGCCGTGTGATCCGCGAGCTGCGCGGCAGCGGGGGGTTCGGCTACGACGTGCTGTTCTGCGCCGAGGGCCAGGACCTGACCACCGCCGAGCTCGACCCGGCGTCGAAGGACGCGATCTCCCACCGCGGGGAGGCGCTGCGCGCGATCGCTCCGGTCGTCGCGCAGGTGCTCTCTGCTCGATAGGGGGACCTGACTCCCGGTGCGCCCGGTGAGACTCGAACTCACACTGGCACGGACCTAAACCGTGTGCCTCTGCCGATTGGGCTACGGGCGCGCGGCGGTCAGTCTAGGAGCCCCAGCTCACGACGCAGCTTGGCCACGTGCCCGGTCGCCTTGACGTTGTACTGCGCCACCTCGAGCTTGCCGTCCTCGTCGACCACGAAGGTCGAGCGGATCACGCCCTGCACCGTCTTGCCGTACATCTTCTTCTCACCGAACGCCCCGTAGGCCTGGAGCACCTGCTTGTCGGGGTCGGAGAGCAGGGTGATGCGCAGCGCGTCGCGCTCGCGGAACTTCGCCAGCTTCTCCGGCTTGTCGGGGGAGACGCCGAGCACGGTGTAGCCCGATGCCTGCAGCGACTCCAGCGAGTCGCTGAAGTCGCACGCCTGCTTCGAACAACCCGGAGTCATCGCGGCCGGGTAGAAGTACACGATCACCTTGCCGCCCCGCAGGGCGCTCAGGGAGACCTGCTCGCCGGTGTCGTCGCTCAGGGTGAAGTCGGGGGCGTCGTCGCCGGGGGAGAGGCGGGTCATCGGGCTCCTCGGGGTGAGTGCGGGGCGGGCGGGGCAGGTTGGGCTGGGCCGGTCCGGTGCTTATTGCACATGATGTGCAAGAAGGTAGGTTGGCTCTCAGCACCACCCATGCAACCAGACCCTGCGGAGCCCCCATGCACGTGCCCGACGGATTCCTCGACGTCACCACCTCGGTGGCGACCGCGGCCGTCGCGACGGCGAGCGTCGGCGTGGCGCTGCACCGCTCGCGCCGCGAGCTCGACGACCGCACGGCGCCGCTGGCGGGTCTCGTGGCCGCCTTCGTCTTCGCCGCGCAGATGGTCAACTTCCCTGTGGGAGCGGGCACGAGCGGACACCTGGTGGGTGCCGCCCTCGCCGTGGCGCTCGTGGGGCCGTGGACCGCGATCCTGTCGATGTCGGTCGTCCTGATCGTCCAGGCCCTGCTCTTCGCCGACGGAGGCACGACTGCGCTGGGCACCAACATCGTCCTCATGGGCGTGGTGGCGCCGCTGGTCGCCTGGCTGGTCATGACCCTCGCTCTGCGGCTCCTGCCCCGCAGGCTCGCCGTGGTGCCGGCCGTGGCGGCCCTGGCGGGCTTCACCTCGGTGCTGGCGGCCGCCGGGGTCTTCACCGTGCTCTACGCCGTGGGCGGCACCGCGCCGGTGCCGTTCGACGCGCTGGTCAGCGCGATGCTCGGCTGGCACGCCCTGATCGGTGTGGGCGAGGCCGTCCTCACCGGTCTCGTGGTGGCCAGCGTCACGGCTGCGCGCCCCGACCTGGTGCATGCCGCACGTGGCGTCCTCGGGGAGCGTGAGCTGGAGATCCGCACCCCCGGCGATCCGGTGGGCGCCTCGTGAGCCGCCGTCCCTCGACCCGGACGCTGCTCGTCGTGGGGCTGCTGGTGGCGCTGCTGGTCGGCGGCGGGCTGAGCCTCGCGGCCTCGAGCAGCCCGGACGGCCTGGAACGGGTCGCCGACGACCAGGGGTTCGCCGAGCGTGAGCGGCCGCACGCGGCAGGCGAGGGGCCCTTCGCGGGCTACCGCGCCCGTGGGGTCGGAGACGGGGACGCCGCCGGTGTCGTCGCCGGCCTGGTCGGCACGCTCGTCGTCCTCGGGTTGGCCGGAGGCATCTTCGTGGTGCTGCGCCGGCGCGACCCCGAGAGCTCCTGAGCATGGCCGCGCCCCACGGCCACCTGCTGTTCTACGCCACCAGCTCGCCGGTCCACCGGGCCCGACCGGAGCTCAAGCTGCTCGCGCTGCTCGGCTTCGCGCTACTCGTCGTCGCGACCCCGGGGCAGTGGGGTGCGCTGTTCGTGGTCCATGCGAGCGTGCTGCTCGGGGTGCTGCTCGCCTCGCGGGTGCCACCGGGCTACATCGCCACCCGGATGGTGGTCGAGACGCCGTTCGTGGTCTTCGCGCTGCTCATGCCGCTGGTCGCGGACGGCCCGCGCACCGAGCTGCTCGGCCTCAGCGTCAGTGCCCCCGGCCTCGAGGCCGGCCTGACCCTCCTGGTCAAGGGCACACTGGGCGTGTGCGCAGCCCTGCTGCTCGCGGCGACCACCCAGGCGCACGAGGTCGTCCGGGGTCTGCAGCGGCTGCGGCTGCCCGCTCAGCTGGTGCAGATCCTCGCCTTCATGGTGCGCTACCTGGAGGTGGTCGGCGCCGACCTGGCGCGGATGCGGATCGCTCTGGCCTCGCGTGGCTTCCGCGCTCGCGACCCGCGCCACTGGCGGGTGATCGCCACCTCGCTGGGTGCCCTGTTCGTCCGCTCCTACGAGCGCGGGGAGCGGGTCCACCTCGCCATGATCTCCCGCGGTCACAGCGTCGCGGTCCCGCGGGCGCGAGCCCGGTGAGCGTCCCCGTCCTCGACGTCCGGGGCCTGGCACATGCCTACCCCGACGGCCACCAGTCGCTCTTCGGGGTCGACCTGCACGTGCACTCCGGCGAGCGCGTCGCGCTGCTGGGCCCGAACGGCGCAGGGAAGACCACGCTGGTCCTCCACCTCAACGGCGTCCTCCGGCCGGGGGCGGGCAGCGTCGCGGTCTCGGGGCTCCCGGTGGTCCCTGGCAACCTGCAGGAGGTACGTCGTCGCGTCGGCATCGTCTTCCAGGACCCCGATGACCAGCTGTTCATGCCGACGGTGCGCGACGACGTGGAGTTCGGCCCCCGCAACCTCGGGCTCCGGGGCGCCGACCTCGACCAGCGCGTGGCACTCGCCCTGGAGCAGGTCGGCATGTCCGAGCACGCCGACCGACCGCCGCACCACCTCTCGTTCGGGCAGCGCCGCCGCGTCGCCGTCGCGACGGTGCTCGCGATGCAGCCGGAGATCCTCGTCCTGGACGAGCCGAGCTCCAACCTTGATCCCGCGTCGCGTCGCGAGCTGGCCGACATCGTGCGGAGCCTGGAGGTCACCGTGCTCATGGTGACCCACGACCTTCCCTACGCCTGGGAGCTGTGCCCCCGGGCGGTGGTGCTCTCCGGGGGCGTGGTGGTCGCCGATGGGGAGACCAGCAGGATCCTCTCCGACGAACCGCTGCTGGCTGCCCACCGGCTCGAGCTGCCCGTCGGCTTCGCGCCGGGCGCCGCCCCCCGGGCTCCGGCGACGCCCGAGCACGGCGCGTTGTAGCCTCTCGGGCGTACGTCGTCGGTCGGCCCCTCCCGGCCACCGGCGGTCCCAGCCAGCCGACCCTGCCAGGAGACCACGTGAGCGACTCGGCGAGTGGTGCCGCCCCGGAGTCCATCGAGAGCGACATCGAGCAGACCCGCGAACGCCTGGCTCAGACGATCGACGAGCTGCTGGAGCGCACCAGCCCCAAGAACGTCGTCAAGCGACAGATCGCCGACGTCAAGGCGTTCTTCGTCGACGCGGCGGGCAACCCGCGCACCGACAACATCCTCAAGGTGGCCGCCGGTGTCGGTGGCTTCGTCGGCGTGGTGGTCGTGATCCGGAAGGTCACCCGCTGACCCCGCTGACGGGGCCGACCCGGGTGCCGGTGACTGTCGGCGACTACTGAACGAGCAGGCGCGCGATCAACGCGTCGGACTCGTGCTCCTCGACGTCGACCTGACCGGGCTTGTCGATCTGGATGTCGTGGCGGCTCTCGCCCTTCTTGAACTCGATCTCCTGCTCGGGGCTGGAGTGCACGTGCAGCTCGCCCTCCCGGTCGGAGGTGATCTGGATCGTCAGGGTGTCACCCACGGCCATGTTGATCGCTTTGCCGCTGGGGGAGACGTCGTCGCCGCTGATCACGACGTCGAGCGTGGCGCCGGCGGCCTCCTCGGACTTGTCCGGCGCCGTGCCGGTGGTCTGGGAGGACTCGACGTCGTTGGTCGGCTCCGCCGCCGGGTCCGCCGAGCCGTCGCCGTCGTCGCCGCACGCGGACAGCGCCAGCGTGGCGGCGAGGACCAGGGCCGCTGCCTGGCGTGGGAAGGTCCGTCGCGGGGTGGATCGAGTCATGGGGCCATCCTGCCGCACCCCTGGTGGTCTAGACATCGCGTGGTCTCTTTCGGGACCTAGGTTTGCCCCGAGCGGGACCAAGGTAGTGATCAGCAGAGAGGTCCATCCCCACGTGGTCCCCGGCTCAAAGGACAACCTCATGACTGGTTCGGCGCCTTCCACCGGTACCGGCATCGGCATCCGGCTCGCACACTCAGCCAGCGTCTGCCCGCGCAGCGCACGTCCGACGCCTTCGAGGCCTACGCCTCGGTGCACCAGCTCGGCATCGCGCTGCAGCGCGCGAACGAGGCCGACTCAGATGGGCGCACCGGCTGACCGAGCCTTCCCCGGGGGCCGCTCCCGCAGACCGGCCGCCCGCACCGGGGCGCGGCCTGGACTCTCACCCTTCTGCTGACACTTCCCTGCACGTCACCGCGCATTCACCTTCGCCGCCCACCGTGGGGGCATGGCGCTACCGGCTGAACGCCGCCCGCGACCCTCGTGGAACGACTCCGAGGCTGCTCCGTGGGTCGTCGCACACCGCGGCGCCAGCCACGTCGCACCCGAGAACACCCTGAGCGCCTTGCGCAGCGCGCTCGCCCGCGGTGCGGACATGGTGGAGGTCGACGTGCGCCGGACCGCCGACGGCGCTCTGGTGCTCCTGCACGACGACCACCTGCGCCGGACGACGAACATCGCCCGCTGCTTCCCTGCGCGTGCCTCCTGGCGCGTACAGGACTTCACCCTGGCCCAGCTGCGGTGCCTGGACGCCGGTCGCTGGAAGTCGCCGACCTTCATGGGCGAGGCGGTGCCCACCCTCGAGGAGGCCTGGGACGTGGTGCGCCGGGCGGGCGCCCGGCTGCTGCTCGAGGTCAAGGAGCCCGCGGCCCACCCCGGGATCATGCGTGACGTCTCGCAGCTGCTCGGCGAGCAGCCGGGTCGGCCGGGCCAGGTCGTGGTGCAGTCGTTCGACTCCTTCGCCGTGCTCGACCTCGCCATGGAGCGCCCTGACCTCGAGGTCGGCCTGCTGGCGCCGGTCCCGGTCGAGGACCTGCCCCACGTGGCGTCGTGGGCCTCGTACGTCAACCCGCACCACCGCCGGGTCTCGGCGCACTACGTCGGCGCCGTGCACGACCTCGGCATGCGCTGCGTGCCCTGGACGGTGGACGGCCCGCAGCGGATGCGCTGGCTGATGCGCTGCGGCGTCGACGGGGTGATCTCCAACAAGCCGGGCCTGGCGATGCGGGTGCGCGCGACGCCCGTGGGGGGCCACCGGGCAGACTGAGCCCATGCCGGTCGAGTGGGTGCTGCTGGGGGTCTCCCTGCTCCTGGTCCTCGCCTGCGGTGGATTCGTGGCCGCCGAGTTCGCCTTCGTCACCGTGGACCGCTCCGCGGTGGACCGCGCCGCAGCCGGCGGTGAGGCGGGTGCGGCAGGGGTCAAGCAGGCGCTGGAGTCACTCTCCACCCAGCTCTCGGGAGCCCAGGTGGGCATCACCGTGACCAACCTCGCCATCGGCTACCTCGCCGAGCCGGCCATCGCCGAGCTCGTCAGGGGACCGCTGGGCAGCCTCGGGGTCGGCGAGAGCTCGGTCACCCAGGTCTCCCTGGCGCTCGGGCTGGTGCTGGCCACCGTGCTCACGATGATCTTCGGCGAGCTGGTGCCCAAGAACCTCGCCATCGCCCGACCGATGCGCACGGCGAAGGCGACGCAGGCCTACCAGCGCGGGTTCACCGCGGTGAACGCCCTCCCGATCAAGGTGCTCAACGGCAGCGCCAACGCGGTGGTGCGCAGCTTCGGGGTCGAGCCGCAGGAGGAGCTGCGGTCCGCGCGCAACGCCCCCGAGCTCGCCTCGCTGATCGGGCGATCCGCCTCGGAGGGCACGCTGGATGCCGAGACCGCGGGCCTGATGCAGCGCTCGGTCAGCTTCGGGGAGCGCACTGCCGGCGAGATCATGACGCCGCGGATGCAGGTCGCGTCCGTGCGACCCAAGGACTCCGCGCTGGCCGTCATCGAGGTGGCGCGCAGCAGCGGCCACTCCCGGTTCCCTGTGCTCGACGGCGAGGCCGACGACGTCGTGGGCGTGGTCCACATCAAGCACGTCGTGACCGTCCCGCGGCGCTCTCGTGCCACGGTGCGCGTCGCCAAGCTGATGGTGGAGGCGCCGGTGGTGCCCGAGAGCCTGCGGCTGGACCCGCTGCTGTCGCTGCTCAAGCAGGAGAGCTTCCAGCTCGCCGTCGTCATCGACGAGTACGGCGGCACCGCAGGGGTGGTGACCATCGAGGACGTGGTCGAGGAGATCGTCGGGGAGATCAGCGACGAGCACGACCCGCTCGACCCCAGCGCGCGCCCCAGCCCGGACGGCACCTGGACTCTGTCCGGCCAGCTGCGCCCGGACGAGGTCGCCGACGCCACCGGTGTCTCGCTGCCCGAGCACGAGGACTACGACACGATCGCCGGCCTGGTGCTCAAGGAGCTCGGACACGTGCCCGAGGTGGGCGAGCAGGTCGAGGTGCACATGCCCGGGGGGTTCAGCCGCGACGGCGAGGAGGTGCCGGCTCGCCGCATCGAGCTGCAGGTGCTGCGCCGGGTGGGGCATCGCATCGACCGGATCCGGTTGCAGGTGCTGGAGGAGGCTGAGGTCGATGAGTGACCTGACCGCGGTCCTCGTGGCCGTGGCGCTCCTGGCGGCCAACGCCTTCTTCGTCGGTGCCGAGTTCGCCCTGGTCTCCGCGCGTCGGACCCAGATCGAGCCGAAGGTCGAGGCCGGTTCGCGCGCCGCTCGGACCACGCTGCGCGCGATGGAGCAGGTCTCGCTGGTGATGGCGGGAGCCCAGCTGGGGATCACGGCCTGCTCGCTCGGGCTGGGCGCGATCGGGGAGCCCGCGGTCGCGCACCTCATCGAGCCGCTGATGCACCAGCTGGGGGTTCCCGACGGCCTGCTGCACCCGATCGCCTTCGCGATCGCGCTCAGCGTCGTGGTCTACCTCCACGTCGTGGTCGGCGAGATGGTGCCCAAGAACCTCGCGATCGCCGGCCCCGACCGAGCAGCCCTGCTCCTGGGGCCGCCGATGATGGTCGTGGTCACGATCCTGCGGCCGGTGGTCGCCCTGCTCAACGCCGTGGCCAACACCGTGCTGCGTCTGGTGCGCGTGGAGCCCCGCGACGAGGTGAGCTCGGCCTTCACCCGCGACGAGGTCGCCTCGATGCTCGAGGACTCACGCGAGGAGGGCCTGCTGGAGGGTGAGGAGTACGACCGGCTGGCCAGCACGCTCGGCTTCACCGAGCGCACCGTGGAGCGGGTGATCCTCTCCCCGGAAAGCCTGGTGACGGTTCCCCGGGGGTGCCCGGTGATCGAGGTCGAGGACGCCTGCTCCGAGACCGGCTTCTCCCGCTTCCCGGTGGAGCGCGACGGTGAGCTGGTCGGCTACATCCACGTCAAGGACGTGCTCGACACCGACCCGCTGCCGGAGGACCGGCTCGAGGACACGTGGCTGCGCACCTTCGCGACGGTCCGGCCGACCCACCGGCTGCACGAGGCGCTCTCGGTGCTGCGGGGCCGGGGGGCGCACATGGGCCGCGTCGTCGACGACGACGGCCGGATGCTCGGGGTGGTCACGCTGGAGGACGTGCTGGAGGAGCTCGTCGGAGAGATCCGCGACGCCCTCAACCCCGCCCGGTGAGGCACCGGGGGGCTGAGGGCCCCCGACCGCGCGTCAGACCGCGGCCTCGCCGTGCCAGGACTCGGTGACGTAGGAGAGCGTCCAGCCCATCGAGCTGTAGAGGCCGTCCGCCCCGGTCGGGGAGTCGGCGTCGACCTCGAGGTCCACCCGGTTGCGGCCGCGCTCGGCGGCGTCCTTGATCACGGTCTCGAGCAGCGCCTTGGCAACGCCCAAGCCCCGGGCCCGCTGGTGCACCCCGATGTAGTCGACGTAGCTGCCCCGGACGCCGTCGGCGTCGGGCCACATCACCGACGCGGTGAGCGCACCACCCGGCACGAGCTGCCCGTCCTGCTCGATCTCGGCGATCCACCAGTGGTCCCACCGGTGCCCCGGGTCCTCTCGCAGCCGCTGGAGGAACTCGGGGAAGCTCTCGCGGTAGCTGTTGAAGTGGTCGGCGAACGACTCCTCCAACATCAGGTGGACCACTTGGATGTCAGAGGCGACGGGCTTGCCGTTGTCGTGCTTGGCGACCCGGCGCACGACGACTCCGTCGCGGTCGCCGCGCATCTCGTCGGCGTCCTCGACCCCACGGGTCAGCTGCAGCCAGGTCCGCTGCTTGCGGTAGCCGGCGTCGGTGAGCCAGCGCTTGAGCCGCTCGTCGGCGGCGTGCGGACTCGCGTCCAGCTGGGTCGACTCGAGCTGACGCAGCTCGGCGATCTCCCTGGCCACCGACTCGATCCACCCGAGCAGGAGCGGTGCGACCTGGTCACCCTTGCTGTGGCCCGGGGTGAAGTAGAGCTCGATCATCGTGCGACCGGCGGCCCGGTCGTGGACCGACGCCCACGCCTGGACCACACCGTTCTCGTCGGAGACGGCGAGCTGCCGACGGGTCCAGGAGCCCGACCCGGTGACCAGAGCGGCGACCGCCTCCTGGTTGACCTTGCCCGACCCCCTCACCGCGCGGTGGTAGGCACTGGCCAGGGCGGACAACGCGGGCACGTCGTCGGCGCCCGGGATCCGGGCGCTCCAGCCGTCGGGCAGGCCCTCCAGGGGGACCTCGGTCGTGTGTTCGGGCAGACTCACTCGCCCCAGTGTTCCAGAGGTGCCGGCGTGGCCGCTGGGGTCTCAGCCGTTCGGGTTCAGCAACCGCTTCTTCCCCTCGAAGGCGAAGAGCATCAGGTCGACCATCCGGAAGGTCTTGTCGTCCGGGCCGAGGTCTGGTCGCCAGTCCGAGTCGCGCACGATCGAGAACCGGCTGCCCTCCATCGCCCGGTGGAAGGTCTCGGCGACGATCCGGCCGCCGACCCCGGTCATCCGGCCACGGTTGAGCTCGGCCTCGCGCAGGACGTAGAACCACAGGGGGGTGTGCTGGGCGAAGCGGTTGCGCTCGGTGGTCGTCAGCTCGCTCAGGACTGCCCCGTTGCGGCCCTCGAGGATCTGCCCCTTGGTCAGCGGGGTCACCGCGACGCCGGCGGCGGCGAGCTTCTGGGCCATCTGCTGGCCGGTGGCGAGCCGCAGCATCTTGGCGCGCATCAGGTTGCGGAAGGCCAGGTTGCGTCGGATGTCGGAGCGCGGCATCGGCTCCCCGCCGAACGATCCGCGGGGCAGCTGTGCCAGCGGGTTGGTCAGACCGGTGTCGATCCGCATGGCGTGGTTGAACTTCCCCTTGGGCACGGTCAGGTCGTCGCGACCTGCCTCGCCGAAGTCGTACATGCGTCGCCAGTCGGCCACCCAGATGTCCGTCAGGCGGCGCAGGCCCCCGAGGTTGCCGCTGGTGGCCGAGAAGGTGAAGAGCTGCTCCAGGGTGCCGCTGCCGTTGTCGAAGATGGCGTTCCAGTCGTAGTCGGAGCGGATCATGCTGTGGCCCATCCGGAACGCGGCGACGGAGAACTCCACCGGCATCGTGGGCACGTCCATCGGGTCGGCGGTCGGCTCCACCAGCACCCGGCCGCCGGTGAAGACCTCACGCACGATGCCGGGCTGCACGATCCGCGGCAGGTAGTCGGTGCGCAGCATCCACTGGTAGTGCTTCACGACGCGTCGACGGGCCCAGCGGAACCGCTTCTCTGGCGGGATCGACGTCGGGAGGCGATCGATGACCCGGTTGTGGAACCGGATGAACGCGGCGTGGGTCTGGGCCACCGCGAGGTTCTCGTCGTTGCGCAGCTCGGGGATGTTGGCCTTGCGCGCGTCCGCGACCTTGCCCTTGCCCACCCGCGGCAGGTCGAGACCGGAGCCACCGGGCTCCGCCGTCGTCCCGACCTTGAGGTGGTGGGCGTCTGCGTAGAAGCCCTCGGAGTCCTCGTGCAGCGGGCCCTTGCCGTAGAGCGAGTCGAGGTCGAGCCGCGGTGAGCGTCCTTGGAGCATCGCCGCCGGGCCGACCCCGTCGCCCAGGGTGGTGCCGGTGACGTCGGCGGTGAGGTCGTGGTCGACGAACTGGCCGAGGTAGGTGTAGCCGGCGGGCATCTTGGTGTCGGTCCGCCCCGCTCCCTGGATCATCGCGCGGGCGACCTTCTCCAGGGTCCGGTCACTGAGCTGGGTGCCCTTCGGGCCGACCCGCGAGAAGCGGAAGGGGGGCGCGGTCCTCGCCGCCAGAGCACGTGGGGTGGCTGCGGTCGGGTCGCTGACCCGGTCGGGCTCACCGCCACGACGCCCTCCCAGGCTGGTGTCGACGAGGCCTTCGCCGAGGATGGAGAAGCTCTCTGCGCCGTGGTTCATGTTGGGGGCTCCCTCGGTTGTGGCGCTGACAGTAAGTCGCTCGCGGAGAGGCTGTCGATACCCCCCATGGGCACACGCAGGACCAATCCGGGCATTCGCGTCGTAATCGCCCGATGCTCGGGGCGCTGGCCCCGGGGGGATCGCGAAGCCCGCCCGCGTTAAATTGGACCGTCCCCGTGCCGCTCACGGGGGCGGGAGCAGTCGTCGACACGGAGGAAGTGAGCCCAACCATGCGCGACTACCTGAAAGAGCACACCAACCCTCCAGTCTTCGTCGGCTCGGCCGCGGTCGCCCTGGCGTTGCTGCTCTGGGGGGTGACCGCGCCAGGCAGCCTCGGCACCGTGTCGACGAAGGTGCTGGGATTCATCACCTCGTACTTCGAGTGGCTCTACGTCTTCGGCGCCTCGGCGTTCGTGGTCTTCGTCCTCTGGCTGATGCTGAGCCGCTACGGCTCGGTCAAGCTCGGGCCCAACGACTCCAAGCCGGAGTACAGCACGCTGTCGTGGTTCGCGATGCTGTTCACCGCCGGCATGGGGATCGGCCTGGTGTTCTACGCGGTCAGTGAGCCGGTGAACCACTTCCTGAACCCACCGACGGGGGACGGGGCGACCCCCGACGCCGCACAGAACGCGATGACGTACACCTTCTACCACTGGGGATTCCACCCGTGGGCCATCTACATCGTGCTCGGTGCCGCGCTGGGGTACTTCTCCTTCCGCCGTGGGCTCCCGCTGCGCCCGGCCTCGGCGCTCTACTCGCTGATCGGTGACCGGATCTACGGCTGGCCCGGCGCGCTCATCGACATCCTGGCGGTCTTCGGCACGCTGTTCGGGCTCGCCACGTCGCTGGGCATCGGCGGGCGTCAGGTCGGTGCGGGCCTCAACACGCTCTTCGGTGTGCCCAACACGACCCTGACGCAGGTCGTCATCATCGCCGCGATCACCTCGGTCGCCGTGGTCTCGGTGATGCTGGGCGTCGACAAGGGGATCCGCAACCTCTCGCTGGCCAACCTGTGGCTGGCGTTCGCGCTGATGGTCTTCGTGTTCGTCTTCGGCCCCACGCGCGACCTGATCAACGTGCTCGCGACCAACGTCGGCACCTACGTGCAGACGCTGCCGAGCCTGGGCATGGAGACCTTCCCCAACGGGGGCGAGCAGGCGCAGGGCTGGCAGGACAGCTGGACCCTCTTCTACTGGGGCTGGTGGATCTCCTGGTCGCCGTTCGTCGGCATGTTCCTGGCGCGCATCTCCTACGGCCGCACGCTGCGCAGCTTCATCGGTGGCGCACTCTTCGCTCCGGTCGGCGCCTCGATGGTATGGCTGACGATCTTCGGCGACTCCGCACTGCGCACGCTGCTCGCCGAGCCCGACAACAAGCTGAAGAGCGCGGTGGACAAGCCGGAGAACAGCCTCTTCGTCCTCATCGACCAGCTGCCCGTCGCGGGGATCGTGGCCACCCTCGCCTCGCTGGTGGTGGTGATCGTGGTCGTGCTGTTCTTCGCGACCTCGTCGGACTCCGGGTCGCTGGTCGTCGACATCTTGACCAACGGCGGCGATCCGAACCCGTTGTGGCAGCAGCGGCTGTTCTGGGCGATCACCGAGGGTGCAGTGGCGGCCGTGCTGCTCGTGGCCGGGTCGGTCGTCGGGGGTGGCAGCGACCCGTTGGCGGCGCTCCAAGCTGCCTCGATCGCCGCTGGACTTCCCTTCGCCGTGGTGCTCGTCGTCATGGCGGTGGGGCTCACCCGCGCCTTGCGCGACGAGCACATCGAGCGTCCCGACATCCGCGAGCCGGCGCCCCTGGCCGGGATGCGGGAGTACGCCATGCGTACCCGCCCGCCGCGGGAGGGTGACGCGCAGGCCAACGGCGGCTCGCAGGCGCCGGTCGACGAGACGTCGGAGACCTCCACGGCGGGTGCCTCCGCCGGTCAGTAGCCGCAGACACAGAACGACCCGCGGCCCCGATCGGGGCCGCGGGTCGTTCTGTGTTCACCGCGATCTGGAGTACGCCATGTAGGACTTGAACCTACAACCCGCTGATTAAGAGTCAGCTGCTCTGCCAATTGAGCTAATGGCGCTTGGAACGCGGTTCAGGTTACCAGCGGGTGTCGCGGCACGAAAATCGACATCGGACCCATCTGGGTGATGTCGAGCACCGAATCTGAGATTGTCAGGGGTGCCCGGAACCGGTCCACGGAGCCTGGACGCTACGACAAGGAGGCGCTATGGCAGCGCGACCCGAGCTACGCGTGGTGGATCCCGGAGGACGTGACGACGTCGAGCAGCTGTTGAGCGAGGTCGCGCGGGGCGACACCTCAGCGTTCGAGCGGCTCTACGAGGCGATGGGATCGGTGGTGTTCGGCTTGGCGCGCCGGGTGATCCGCGATCCCGAGCGGGCCGAGGACGTCTCCCAGGAGGTCTTCGTGGAGGTCTGGCGCAAGGCGCCGAACTTCGACCGCGCCAAGGGCACCGCCAAGACCTGGATCCTGACCATCACCCACCGCCGGGCCGTGGACGCCATCCGCCGGGCCGAGACCGCGCGCAAGTACGAGGCGCAGGTGATCGGTGAGGAGGTCGACCTGGAGGCGCCCGGGGAGGCGTTGATCGCGCAGGAGGAGCAGGGAGCGGTGCGGGAGTGCCTGAAGACCCTCACCGACCTGCAGCAGGAGTCGATCCAGCTCGCGTACTACCAGGGCTACACCTACAACCAGGTCGCCACGCTTCTGGAGAGGCCGTTGCCGACCATCAAGACCAGGATGCGTGACGGGCTGATCCGGCTGCGCGACTGCCTGGGCATCCAGTTCGCGGAGGTGTCGCGATGAGCATCGACGCACACGCCATGTCCGGCGCCTACGCGCTCGGAGCGCTCTCGCCCGAGGAGGCAGCCGAGTTCCAGCAGCACCTCGAGGGCTGCGCCACCTGCCGCGCCGAGGTCGCGGAGTTCCGCGAGGTCGCTGCCCGGCTGGGGGAGTCGGCCGCCGAGACCCCACCCGCGTCGCTGCGCGAGCGGGTGCTGAGCGGCGCCGACCGCGTCCGGCAGGACGCGCCGATCGCCATCCCGATCGCCACCAGGCGCGCGGGCAGCACGCGCAGCGCTGGCAGCGCCGGCAGACCTGGAAGCACCGTGAGTCGGGGCCGACGCTGGGCGGCGGGCCTGGCAGCAGCCGCGCTGGTCGGCATCGCCGGCGTGCTCGGGTTCCAGGCGCTCGACGACTCCGAGACCTCCGCTCCGCTGGCCGCACCGGCGGCGCAGGTCTTCGATGCCTCGGACGCCGAGACCGTGGCCGTCCCCACGAGCAACGGGGGCACGCTACGGGTCGCCGTCTCGCCGGGCCTGGACGAGATGGCGGTGGACCTGCGCGAGCTGCCCGAGCTGGGGTCGAAGAAGATCTACCAGCTCTGGACCGGGCACGAGGGTCGCCTCACCAGCGTCGGGACGCTGGCCGTGGCCGACACCGGCACCTCGATGCCGATGCCTCCGGGCGGGGACATCGTCGCGATCACCATCGAGCCCTCGGGCGGGTCGGAGCAGCCGTCCGCCGCCCCGATCGCGACCGTGGAGCCGACGACGATCTGAGCGACCCGAGCGGCCCGAGCCCCCTGCTCCTGCTCGGCCTGACTCTCGGGGTCAGGCCGGGTCGGCAGCGGGGAGCGGAAGGCCCGCCGCTTGCAGGACGGCCATGGCGGCGTTGTGGCCACCCACCCCGCTCACGGCACCTCCGCGCACGGCGCCGGCGCCACAGACCAGCACGTTGGAGGTCGCGGTCTCGACGCCCCACTGCGCCGCTGCGGTCTCCAGGGGGGCGTGAGCATCGGCCCACGGCCACGACAGCGGACCGTGGTAGATGTGACCGCCCGGCATCGCCAGCTGGGCCTCGACGTCCTGGGGAGCCTGCGCCTCCAGGCACGGGTTCCCGTCCTCGTCGAGCGAGAGCAGCGCCTCGATCGGCTCCTCGAGGTAGACGTTGATCGTGTCGAGGATCCGCAGCACGGTCTCGTCGCGCTGCGGCTCGACGTGGCCGGAGTAGAGACGGGCCGGTGTGTGCATTCCGAAGAAGGTCACCGCGTGCTTGCCCTCCATCGCCAAGGTGCCCAGGATCGAGGGGTCGGTGAGGCTGTGGCAGTGCAGCTCCCCCGGCGGGGTCTCGGGGATCTCACCCTCCTGGGCCTCGACGTAGGACTGCTGGAGCTGGTGGTAGTTCTCGCCGACGTGGAACGTGCCGCCGAAGGCCATCGGCGGCGAGGCCTGGGCCCGGAGCCGGGGCAGCTTGTCCAGCAGCATGTTGATCTTGATCTGGCAGCCCTCGGGCCGCGGGCCCGGGTTGTTGCCCTGGAGCAGGTCGAGCACCCAGGGGGAGACGTTGCCCAGCACCCAGTCGCACTCCACGGCCCGGGGCCGGCCGCCGTGCTGGAAGCGAACCTGGGCCCGCGAGCCGTCGGTCAGCACCCGCTGCACGAAGGCGCCGGTGAGGACGTCTCCGCCTGCCTTGCGCATCGCGCGCTCCAGCGACGCGGCCAGCTCGCCCATGCCCCCCAGCGGCACCTTCCAGCCGCCGTTGGCGGTCGCGGCCACGTGGTAGAGGAAGCAGCGGTTCTGCTGCAGCGTCGGGTCGTGCATGTCGGCGAAGGTGCCCTTGAGCGCGTCGGTGGCCACCACGCCGCGGACCAGGTCGTCGCTGAACCGGTCCTCGATCGTGGTGCCGAGTGGCTGGTCGACCAGCATCTCCCAGGTGCCCGGGTCGACGCGGCGGCGCAGCTCCTGCTCGGTCACGAGCGGCTCGAGCAGGCTCGGGGCGAGCACCTCGCTGAACGTCTCGAGCTGGGAGTAGAACGAGGCCCACCGCTCGTACTCGCGCTCGGAGCCGGTCAGCGCCGCGAAGGAGTCGGCCGTGGCCTGCGACGGCTGGCGCTCGACCAGGAGCCCGGCGTGCGTCCCCCGCCGGATCGCCGGGGTGAACGAGGCGGTGCGACCCGAGCGGAACTGCACGTCGAGGCCGAGCTCGCGCACGATCCGGTCCGGGACCATGCCCACCGAGTAGGCGTAGCGCGAGAGCCGGGCCGGCACCCCCGCGAAGAGCTCCTCGGAGGCCACGGCGCCACCGGTGCGGCCGAGCCGCTCCAGCAGCAGCACCGACATCCCGGCCTGGGCCAGGTAGGTCCCGGCGACCAGGCCGTTGTGGCCACCACCGACGACGACGACGTCGTAGTGGTCCTGGTGGGGGGCGGGGTCGCTGGTCATCGCAGGAAAACGTACCTGGGCACGGGCCCCCCGGCAGAGGGACGCGACACATCGGTGGCTCATCGCCCCCTGGTCCCCGCTCCCGGCGGTCGATATCGGCGCCGTCACAGCGCCGTAACCCCGGCGCGCGAAGTGCGTTGGGCTCTGTGACACCCACGAAGGAGCACGATGCACCCGGTTCGCACCGCCCTCACGAGGACGACCAACCCGGTCGTCCTCGTCGCGATGACCTGGGCACTGCTGTGGGGCTTCGGGGCCAGCCAGGTGCCGATGACCCTGGCCGCCCCCGGATCCCACGCCCAGCAGGCCGCGGGAGCCGCCCGCAGCTACGGCGCGGACCAGGTGTGGCAGGAGTCCTGGTCCGAGCGCTACCCCGGCTGCGTGGCGTTGGCCCTGTGGCCTGACGACGAGCAACCCGTGGCGCTGGTCACGCGGGGCTCCGACGGCGGCCTCGACCGCGTCGAGCCCCGCCGCGCGCCGGGCGCCGGCGAGGTCGTCGGCGCCTGTCGATGACCTGGCTGCCCCCCACGCTGGGGCATGCTGGGGGCCATGGCGATGGTGTCGACCGATGATCCCGAGGCGCGCCGCCACCGGTGGGAAGAGCTGACCACCTGGCCGCTGATGGCTGTGGCCCTGGTGTTCCTGGGGGCGTTCGCCTGGCCGATCGTCGACACCGGGCTCGATCCCGGTCTACGGCGGGCCTGCGCGGTGGTCCTGGTGGCTTCCTGGTGGGCGTTCCTCATCGACTACGTCGTGCGCCTGCTGCTGGCGCGACGCAGGATGCGCTTCGTGCGCCGCCACCTGACCGACCTGGCGAGCGTGGCGATCCCGATGCTGCGCCCGCTGCTGCTGCTGCGGGTGATCGGGATCTTCGAGCACGCGCTGGAGCGCAACCTCAGCAGCCGGCTCACCGTCTACGTCGTGACCCTCACCGGCCTCGGCGTGGGAGTCGGGTCGCTGGCGGCGCTCAGCGCGGAGCAGGGGCAGCCGGAGTCCAACATCAACGACCTCCCCACGGCGCTGTGGTGGTCTCTGACCACGGTCACGACCGTGGGGTACGGCGACCACTTCCCGGTCACCGGTCAGGGCCGCCTGGTCGCCACCATGCTCATGCTCCTGGGCATCGGTCTGCTCGGTGTGGTCACCGCGTCGCTGGCGTCCTTCATCGTCGACCGGGTCGGGGAGGAGGAGGAGTCGATCGAGCAGCGCACCTTCCGCGACGTGGAGCGACTGGTCCACGAGGTGCGGGCGCTGCGCGAGGAGCTCGCCGAGCTCCGTGGGGCCACGTCGCAGCCCGGTGACCGTGGCACCTGAGGCCGGACAAGGCGAACGCCCGGGCCGACGTGCGACCTCGGGCGTTCTCTGGGGTGAATGACGGGACTTGAACCCGCGACATCCGCGACCACAACGCGGCGCTCTACCAGCTGAGCTACATCCACCACGTCGCCGAGGGCACAGGGGCCCGGCGAGCACGGTGAAGTGTACCGGCCCTCAGCCTGCGTCCGCCTCGGGGCCCGACCCCGGTGCGTCGCCGAGCCCCGTCACCGAACCGCCGTGCTGGGCGGCCAGCTGCTTGGCCTCGTCGGAGGAGGGGCCCGGTGGCTCGACGAAGACCGCGGCACGGTAGTAGCGCAGCTCCTCGACGCTCTCCTGGATGTCGGCGAGGGCGCGGTGGTTGCCGCGCTTCTCGGGCGCGCCGTAGTAGGCGCGGGGATACCACCGGCGCGAGAGCTCCTTGATCGTGGAGACGTCGACGATGCGGTAGTGCAGCAGCGAGTCGAGCTCGGGCATGTCGCGCGAGATGTAGAGCCGGTCGGTGCCGACGCTGTTGCCGGCCAGGGGCGGCCGGCTGCCCTCGGGGCAGTGGTCGGTGAGGTAGGCCAGCACCTGCTGCTCGGCGTCCTCGAGCGTCGTGCCCGACGCCAGCTCCTCCAGCAGCCCGGACGTGGTGTGCATCTCGCGCACGAAGTCGTCCATCTGCTCCAGCGCCGCGTCGGGTGGCTTGATGATGATGTCGACCCCGTCGCCGAGCACGTTCAGGTCGTAGTCGGTCACAAGCGCTGCGATCTCCACCAACGCGTCGACACTCGTGTCGAGCCCGGTCATCTCGCAGTCGATCCACACCAGCCGGTCAGTCATTGGGCCGACCCTACTCAGGGCCGCAACGGCTGCCTGCCTACCCTAGGCGGCATGCGATGGGTGGCATGGGTGGCCTTGGTGGCGCGGCTGGTCGTGGGTGGTGTGTGGGTCGTCGCGGGATACCTCAAGATCGGCGATCCCACCGAGAACGTGCGCGCGGTGCGCGCCTACGACCTCCTGCCCGAGTCGGTGGTGCCGCTGGTGGGCCACGCCCTGCCAGTGCTCGAGCTGGTCATCGGGGCGTGCCTGGTCCTCGGCGTCCTGGTGCGGGTCAACGGCGCGCTCTCGGCGCTGCTGCTCACGGCCTTCATCGTCGGCATCGCCTCGGCCTGGGCGCGCGGGATGTCGATCGAGTGCGGCTGCTTCGGCGGCGGTGGTGGTCCGGCCGAGGGTGCGAGCGATGCCTACCCGTGGGAGATCGCGCGAGACGTGGGCCTGCTGGCGCTGTCCGCGCTGCTGGTCTGGCGACCTCCCGGCCGCCTCGCCCTGGACGCGCACCTGGTCCCGGCGATGCCGGTGGCCAGGACCACCGAGGAGCCGACCGGCTCCGGCCGCAAGGCCGAGCGGGCACGCCAGTCGCAGCGGGCGGCCCAGGTGCGTCGGGAGGCCGAGCGCGCCGAGCTGCGTCGTCGCAACCGCATCGCGCAGGGCTTCGGCCTGGTGCTGCTGGCCCTCGTGGTGGGCATCGGCGCCTCGGTGCAGGCGGCGCGGGACACCACGGGCGCGGACGCTGCGGTGCCGCAGGGCGCGGTCGCGACGTACGCCGTCCCCTACGGGGACGAGGATCCCGAGGTGGTCGTGGACGTCTACGAGGACTTCATGTGCCCGTTCTGCGGTCAGTTCGAGTCGGCGGGCCAGGGCACGATCGAGCAGCTGGCCGACACCCCGGGCGTCCAGTTCCGCTACCACGTGCTGGCCTTCCTCGACCGGGCCTCGAGCACCAACTACTCCATGCGCTCCAGCAACGCCTACGCGGTGGTGCTCGACGCGGCCGGGCCCGAGGCGGCCAAGACCTTCCACGACGCGCTCTACGCCGAGCAGCCCGCCGAGGGCAGCGCCGGTCTGAGCGACGACCGGCTGATCGAGCTGGCGGCCGAGGCAGGGGCCCAGGGGAGCGAGGTGGAGGACGCCATCAGGTCGAAGCGCTTCGAGCAGTGGGTCCGCAACGGCACCGACGCCGCCTCGCAGGACGGCGTGAACCAGACGCCCACCGTGAAGGTGGACGGAGAGGAGGTCCAGGGCGGTCAGACCATCCAGGACCTCGTCGCCGCGATGCAGCAGCAGGTGCAGGAGGCGATCGGCTCGTGAGCGACCTGACCGACTTCATCGCGGGTCTGCCGAAGGCCGAGCTGCACGTGCACCACATCGGCTCTGCGCTGCCGCGGACCGTCGCCAAGCTCGCCGAGCGCCACCCCGGCACGGTCCCCGCCGACCCCGAGGAGCTCGCTGAGTTCTTCACCTTCCGCGACTTCGACCACTTCATCGAGGTCTACCTCGCCGTGGTCGACCTGGTGCGCGACCCCGAGGACGTGCGGCTCCTGACCTACGAGATCGGCGAGGAGATGGCGCGGCAGAACATCCGCTACGCCGAGGTGACCTGCACGCCGTACACGAACGTGGCGGCCGGTGTCGCGATCGAGGACTTCGTCGAGGCGATCGAGGACGCTCGCGTCGCGATCGAGCGCGACCACGGTCTGGTGCTGCGATGGATCTACGACATCCCCGGCGAGCTCGGGATCCCCGCCGCCGAGGGCACCTTGTCCTACCTCGAGCGCTCACCCGACACCCTGGTCGGGTTCGGCCTCGGTGGACCAGAGGTGGGAGTGCCGCGCCCGCAGTTCGCGCCGTACTTCGACGCGGCGCGGGCACGGGGCCTGCACTCGGTGCCGCACGCGGGGGAGACGACCGGGCCGCAGACGATCTGGGACTCGCTGCGCGACCTGGGCGCGGAGCGGATCGGCCACGGCACCTCCGCGCCCCAGGACCCCGAGCTGCTCGCCCACCTGGCGCAGCACGGCGTCCCGCTCGAGGTGTGCCCGACCAGCAACCTGGCCACGGGCGCCGTGGCACGCCTCGAGGAGCACCCGATCCGCGACATGGTGGCGGCCGGGGCGCTGGTCACGATCAACAGCGACGACCCGCCGATGTTCGGCACCACCCTCAACCAGGAGTACGCCGTGGCCGCCGAGCTGCTCGGGCTCGACGCCGACGGTCTCGCGGACCTGGCAGGCAACGCGGTGCGCGCCTCGTTCCTCGACGACGCCGGGAAGCACCGGATCCTCACCGAGATAGCGGAATACCGACGTCGCGCCGGGGGCTGATGGACGCCGCCGCGTCCACCGAGACGGTGACCGAGACGAAGCCGGTGACCAGACCGGTCTCGGTGTCGAGGTAGTGCAGCCGCAGCTCGATCGGCTTCAGCGGCGGTGAGTACGGCGTGGAGAACCGGTTGAAGGTGGGCTCCTCCTCGACTCCGCCCGAGGTGCCGACCTGGTCCACCAGCGTCCAGGTGGTCTCGTCGGTGTCGGTGTTCCACACCACCCAGGGGCCGTCGCTCTCGTGCCAGTGGCCGTAGGTGATCGAGCCGGGCGGGAGGTCGGGCACGCCGTCGTCGACCGGCTCGGTGTAGTCGTCCTGCGGTCCGGTGAGGGCGCGCACCCCTGAGATGTCGTCCAGACCGAGGTAGCCCTCGGCCATGTCGTTCTGGTGGGTCAGCACGTGCACCGCCTGGCCGGCGCGCAGGCTGTCGTCGACCTCGGCGCGCAGCTGCTCGCCACGCTCCAGGGGCGTCACCCCGGAGGGGTTCCTGATCGAACCACCGAAGAGTGACTTGAACTCGGGGTCGGCGGCGCCGGAGAACCAGTAGCCCGCCTCGTCGACCAGCTCGCCGTCGAGGCTCGCGGCGCGCGTGGCCCCGATCTGGTCGAGGGTCTCGCGGGAGTCGTGGTCGCCCTTGACCGCGAGCACCGGGACGTCGGGCGACGCGTCCACCTCGTCCTCGACGAACTGCTTCTCCGCCACGGTGCCGTTGGAGGTGATGTCGCCGGAGATGGTGCGAGCCGCGATCGCGTCCTCGCCGAGCGCCTGCGCGAGCTCGGCGTAGAGCGTGCGGCGCACCCGGGTGCCCACCTGGCTCCCTTGAGGGTCTGCCTCGGCGAGGATCACCTGCTCGCCCTCCCGGGGCTTCAGGGTGTTCCCCGAGGCTGACACCGCCGTGCGTAGTGCGACCTCGGCCCGCCGAACGTACTCGTCGGCGCTGCGCCGCAGCCGGGTGAGGTTCTTGTCGATGAACGGGCCGACCTGCATCGCAACCTCGCGGGCCTGGGGGGAGTCGAAGCGGACCCAGGCGGGGTCGTCGAGCGCGAAGAGCCGAGCGGGCTCGTCGGTGCCGGTCCACTGGGCGTGCTGCCAGGCGGCGAACCCGCCGGACCCGAGCGCCAGCGCCAGGGCGGTCGTGGTGAGGAGCAGTGCGCGCCGGCGTCCCTGCCGACGCAGCAGCGCCGGGTGGAGGCGCTGGGCCAGGAGCCAACCCACGATGAGCGCCACCAGGACGGCTCGGAGGGCGAACCCCGTGAGGAAGTCGCTGCGCAGCCGCTCCGAGTAGGCCTCACCAGTGCGGTCGAGGTCGGTGAGCACAGCGGTGTTGGCCTGCACGAACCCGGGGTCGACGTACGACGAGAGCGTGCCGCCGGCATCGGGGGGACCGGTGACCCGCACCGAGATGCCCAGGCCGCCGATGCCGGTGCGGTCCAGGAAGATCGACCCGAGCGCACCGGTGTCGACCACCGAGTAGCCGTTCTCGACCACTGAGACCTGGACCGGCAACGAGCCGAGCCGGTCGGCGAAGCCGATGTCCTCGATCGTGCGCTGGGCGATGAGCGGGCTGGTCAGCACCACGGCCGCGACGCCGTACACCAGGGTGAGGAAGACCCACCGGGCGGCCCTGGCCAGCATCGGCCGGAGCCGGCGCACGGTCAGGAACGAGCGCCGTGAGGCGGGTTCGCCGCGCGCGCCGGACCAGTGTCGTCCGCGATCCCTCGGTGAGTTCGACACAGCTCCCCAATTCAACCAGGACGGGAAAGGTTCCGGTCCGACCTCGGCCCCGACGCGAGTCGCTCGTCCGGGGCACGGAGACCATGGCGGGAGCCAGCCGTCGCGCGGCTGGCTCCCGACCCTCTGACCTGGGTGTTTGCGCCCCCGGCAGGACTCGAACCTGCGACCGACGGATTAGAAGGCCGTTGCTCTATCCAGCTGAGCTACGGGGGCTAGTCATCTCGGGCCCCATGAGGTTGCGGTCAGTATGCCGCAGCCGACCGTGGGCCTATGCTCGCCCTGACTCTCGCGGCTCGTCTCGGGGCGAGGGCGGACGGAGGCACGACGTGGGGACATCAGGCGCGGATTCGCTCGCCGGCAGCCCGTTCACCGGACCAGGTGCACAGGCGCGTGAGCGCACGGCGCGACGACTCGTGCCCGACTGCGGCGCCAACCCGGCGCTGGACCGGCTCGCCGAGCTGGCGGCCACGCTGCTGGACGCCCCGTCCGCCCAGATCTCCCTGCTCTCCGACGTCGCGCACGTCGCCGGCGGGTTCGGGCTGGCCGAGGACGTGATCGGCACGCAGGGTGCGCTCGAGGACTCGCTGTGCACGGTGACCGTCGAGCTGCGCGAGCCGCTGCTGGTCGAGGATGCCTCCTGCGACCTGCGGGTCAGCGCGCTGCGCCCGGTCGTCGAGGGTGACGTCGTGTCGTACCTCGGTGTCCCGCTCGTCGCGGAGGGTGGCCACGAGATCGGCACCCTGTGCGTGTTCGGCCCCGCGCCGCGCAGCTGGAGCGCGCACGAGGTGGCTCTGCTGCGGCGGCTCGCGGGCCCGGTCGTGGCCGAGCTCGAGCTGGCCGCGCTGAGCCTGGAGTACGACTCCAGCCGGCTCGCCTGGCAGCTGGCCGTGGACGCCGCCGGCGTGGGCGCCTTCGACTGGGACCTCGCCACGGGCCGGCTCACCTGGGACGACCGGTTGTTGGAGCTCTTCGGCTACGACCACGAGAGCTTCGGCTCCCACATCGAGGACTTCAACCGCCGGCTGCATCCCGACGACGTGCCGCGGGTGGGGGCTGCGCTGCAGCACGCCATCGACACCTGCGGGGACTACGCCGCCGAGTACCGCATCGAGCGCCCCGACGGGTCGGTGCGCTGGATCGCGGCGCGGGGACGCGCGCTGGCCGGTGAGGACGGCACCACTCAGCGGGTGGTCGGAGCGGCCTACGACACCACCGACGTCCATCTGGTCGAGGCGAGGGTGTCGCGGCACCTCGAGGCGATGGCGAGCGCCTTCGTCAGCCTCGACACCGAGTGGCGCCTCGGTTACGTCAACACCGCGGCCGAGCAGCTGTTCTCGACCGAGCGAAAGCATCTGCTCGGGACGGCGCTGCTCGACCACCTGCCGCAGGAGCTGCGGGAGGTGTTCGTGACCCGGTGTCGCGACGCGCACGAGCAGGGTGAGCCGGTCAGCTTCGAGTGCGAGCTCTCGGGGCCGGGCACGGGCTGGTTCGAGGTGCGCGTCTGGCCCAATCCCGAGGGACTCTCGGTCTCGTTCCTCGAGGTCACCGAGCGACGACGGGCCTCCGAGCTGCTGGCCCGCAACGCGCGCCGGGCCGAGGTGCTCTCGCGCGTCAGTGGTGAGCTGAGCGGCAGCCTCGACACCGAGGACTCCGTCGCCCGGCTCACCCAGGCCCTGGTCCCGGACCTCGGTGACTGGTGCACCGTGACCCTGGTCGACGAGGCCCCGCACGCCGACCCCCGGCAGCGACTGCGCAACCTCGGGTGCCGGCACGTCGACCCGGTGATGCAGCCCGTGCTGGAGCGCTACATCGAGCTCGGCATCAGCCAGCTGCTGGACTCCGACCTGGTGCGCGAGAGTCTGAGCGACGCCGCCGAGACGATGGTCGTCGACGACCCGGAGCCGCTGGTGGGGGAGGTGCTGCCGCCCGGGGAGGCACGGGACCTGCTCGAGCAGCTGGGCCCTGGGCCCGGGGTCTCGCTGCCGCTGCGCGGCCGCGGCAAGCTGATCGGCCTGCTCTCGGTCACGCGTCGTCGCGGCGGGCCCACCTACGACGAGCAGGATGTGGCGACCCTGGAGGAGATCGCCTCACGGGCTGGTCTCGCCCTCGACAACGCGCTTCTCTTCGGTCGGCAGCGCGACCTCGTCGAGGGCCTCCAGCGCAGCCTGCTGACCGACCCGCCGTCGATCCCCGGGGTCGACATCATCGTGCGCTACGAACCTGCCGCCGAGGCGGCTCAGGTCGGCGGTGACTGGTACGACGCGTTCCCGCTGCCCGACTCCGCGCTGGCCCTCGTCATCGGTGACGTCGTCGGGCACGACACCGCTGCGGCAGCGGCCATGGGGCAGCTGCGCAGCCTGATGCGTGGGATCGCCGTGCACGGCAACGGCGGGCCTGCTGAGGTGCTGCGCGGTGTCGACCAGGCGATGGAGACCCTCCAGATGGCCTCCACGGCCACGGCGGTGGTCGCGCGGCTCCAGCCGGTGGAGCGTGCCGACGGCACCGGCGCCTATCGCCTGACCTGGTCGAACGCCGGTCACCCGCCGCCGTACGTCATGGTGCCCGGCGAGCCCGCGGCAGAGCTGGCAGCGGGGCAGACCAACCTGCTGCTCGGGATCGAGCCGGACGTCGAGCGCACCCAGCTGTCGTTGGACCTGACCCGAGGGGCCACCGTCCTGCTCTACACCGACGGGCTGGTGGAGCGGCGCGACCAGTCGCTCGAGGATGGTGTGCGTCGGCTGCGCACCACCCTCGACGAGCTGGTGCAGGAGGGCTTCGACCTGGAGCACCTCTGCGACGAGCTGCTGCGCCGCATGGTGCCGCACCAGGGTGAGGACGACGTCGCCCTGGTCGCCATCCGCCTCGGCTGAGCCGCGCGGCGCGGCGGGTGACGCCGGCCGCACCCGCGAGAGGATGGCCCGATGGGCGAGCAGGAGCACTACTTCAGCGCCGACCCGTCGGGGCCGTTCGAGCGGGTCCCGGTCACGGCGCGGGTCTGGGGGATGGACCTCGAGCTCACCTCCGGCAGCGGGGTGTTCTCGCGTGGACGTCTCGACGCCGGGACAGCGGTGCTCTTCCGCGAGACCGAGCCACCGACGGGCGACGGTCCGTTCCTCGACCTGGGCTGCGGGTACGGCGTGATCGCCTGCGCGCTGGCACTGGCCCGTCCCGAGGCCGAGGTGTGGGCCGTCGACGTCAACGAGCGCGCGCTCGCCCTCACCGCTGCGAACGCCGAGTCCTTGGGGAGCCCACGCCTCACAGCGGCCCTTCCCGACGAGGTTCCCGCAGAGGTCCAGTTCGACGAGATCTGGTCCAACCCCCCGATTCGGATCGGCAAGCAGGCGCTGCACCGGCTGCTGCTGACCTGGCTGGCGCGGCTGACCCCGCAGGGCCGCGCGGTCATGGTGGTCGGCAAGAACCTCGGTGCCGACTCGCTGCAGCGTTGGCTCGAGGAGCAGGGACATCTCACGACGCGGCTGGCCAGCGCGAAGGGGTTTCGGGTGCTGGAGATCCGCCGCGCCTGAGCCGGTGCCTGGCCCTCTCGGGCCAGGACCGGTATTGATGACCCATGACGAAGTACGTGTACGACTTCCATGAGGGCGACCGGGGCCAGAAGGACCTGCTCGGCGGCAAGGGCGCGAACCTCTGCGAGATGACCAACCTCGGCCTCCCGGTCCCCCCGGGCTTCGTCATCAGCACCGAGGCGTGCCGGTCCTACCTCGCCTCCGGCGACAGCATGCCCGACGGCATGGCCGAGGAGATCACCGAGCACCTCGCCGACCTCGAGAGCGCCATGGGCAAGCGGCTCGGTGACGCCGACGACCCGCTCCTGGTCTCGGTGCGCTCCGGGGGGAAGTTCTCCATGCCGGGGATGATGGACACCGTCCTCAACGTCGGGCTCAACGACGAGTCGGTGCAGGGCCTGGCCCGTCAGGCCGACGAGGAGCGGTTCGCCTGGGACTCCTACCGCCGGCTGCTGTCGATGTTCGGCGACACCGTCCTCGGGGTCAGGGGTGAGCTCTTCGACGACGCGCTGGAGAGGCTCAAGCGCGAGCGCGAGGTCTCCGACGACGTCGAGCTCGACGCAGCCGACCTGCAGTCGCTGGTCGAGACCTACAAGGGCATCGTCGCCGAGCACAGCGACGTGGGGTTCCCCCAGGACCCGCGTGAGCAGCTGGACCTGGCGATCCGCGCGGTCTTCGACTCCTGGAACACCGAGCGCGCGGCGCTCTACCGCCGCCAGGAGCGCATCCCGGCCGACCTCGGCACGGCGGTCAACGTGTGCTCGATGGTCTTCGGCAACCTCGGCACGGACTCCGGCACCGGCGTCGCCTTCACCCGCGACCCCGCCTCCGGCGACCAGGGGATCTACGGCGACTACCTGCAGAACGCGCAGGGCGAGGACGTCGTCGCCGGCATCCGCAACACCGTCCCGCTGGGCGACCTCGAGCACCTGGACAAGGCGTCGTACGACGAGCTGCTGCGGATCATGCAGCAGCTCGAGGAGCACTACCTGGACCTGTGCGACATCGAGTTCACCATCGAGCGGGGCAAGCTCTGGATGCTGCAGACGCGGGTGGGCAAGCGCACCGCCGCCGCGGCATTCCGGATCGCGGGCCAGCTGGTCGACCAGGGTCTGATCGACATGGACGAGGCGGTCCGACGGGTGAGCGGCCCGCAGCTGGCGCGACTGATGTTCCCGCAGTTCGACCCGGACGCCGAGCGCACGCTGATCGCGAAGGGGATGAACGCATCGCCCGGCGCCGCCGTGGGCAAGGCCGTCTTCGACTCGGTCACGGCGGTCGAGCTGGCCGAGGAGGGGGAGCAGGTGATCCTGGTCCGGCGGGAGACCAACCCCGACGACCTCAGCGGCATGGTCGCCGCGACCGGCATCCTCACCTCGCGGGGCGGCAAGACCTCCCACGCGGCGGTCGTCGCGCGCGGCATGGGCCGCACCTGCGTGTGCGGAGCCGACCAGCTCGAGGTGGACATCACCGCGGCCCGCTTCCGGGCCGGCGACGTCGAGGTCCAGGAGGGTGACGTGATCTCGATCGACGGCACCACCGGCGAGGTCTTCCTCGGCGAGGTGCCGGTGATGAGCTCGCTGGTGATGCGGTACTTCGAGGGTGACGACAGCGTCTGCGACGACGACGTGGTCGCCGCGGTGGCGCGGGTCATGGAGCACTCCGACACGACCCGCCGGATGGGGGTGCGGGCCAACGCCGACACCCCGGACGACGCAGCACGCGCCCGGCGCTTCGGTGCGCAGGGGATCGGCCTGTGCCGCACCGAGCACATGTTTCTGGGCGAGCGGCGCGAGCTGGTCGAGCACCTGATCCTCGCCCACGACGAGCAGGGGCAGGAGAAGGCGCTCGCGGCCCTCTTGCCGCTGCAGCGGCAGGACTTCGAGGAGATCCTCGAGGCGATGGACGGCCTGCCCGTCACGATCCGGCTGATCGACCCCCCGCTGCACGAGTTCCTGCCCGGCTTCACCGAGCTCTCGATGAAGGTGGCGGTGGCCGAGGCCCACGGCCGGGCCAGCAAGAAGGACGTGCGGCTGCTGCGCGCGGTCAAGCGGATGCACGAGGAGAACCCGATGCTGGGCCTGCGCGGCGTACGCCTCGGGATCGTGATCCCGGGGCTGTTCGCGATGCAGGCGCGCGCGATCCTCGAGGCGGCCGCTGCCCGGGTGCAGGCCGGTGGCGACCCGCGGCCGGAGATCATGATCCCGCTGGTCGCGACCGTGCAGGAGCTGGAGCACTCCAAGGCCGTCATCGACGACGTCGCCCGCAGCCTCGCCGAGGAGACCGGTGTGGAGGTGCCGTACAAGGTCGGCAGCATGATCGAGCTGCCGCGCGCTGCGGTCACCGCGGACCAGATCGCCGAGCAGGCGGAGTTCTTCTCCTTCGGCACCAACGACCTCACCCAGATGACCTGGGGCTTCTCCCGCGACGACGTCGAGGCGGCCTTCTTCAGCCAGTACCTCGAGCACGGCATCTTCGGGGTCTCCCCGTTCGAGAGCCTCGACCGCGAAGGAGTGGGGTCGCTGGTCTTCCGCGCCGCCCAGCTCGGCCGCCGCACCCGTCCCGAGCTGCAGCTGGGGATCTGCGGCGAGCACGGCGGTGACCCGGACTCGATCCACTTCTTCGAGGAGGTCGGGCTCGACTACGTCTCCTGCTCGCCCTTCCGGGTGCCGGTCGCCCGGTTGGAGGCCGGCCGGGCCCAGCTGCTGGCGCACCCCACCGGTGGCTAGGACCTGTCGGGTCTGACTCTGACCTCGTCGCCGATCCGCACCGCGCCGGCCGTGACGACCTTGGCGTTGACGCCGCGCAGGTTGAGCTCGCGGCCGACCCGGCTGTTCACGAAGCGCATCGCGTCCTCGCCGTACCGAGCGATGAACTTCGCGCACCCGCGGTGCGGGACGGCGGTGATCTCGACGACGGCGCCGTCGTCGCCGATGTCCAGCAGCGTCCCGGGAGGCAGGTTGGCGCCCGACAGGTCGAGGTCCAGGTGGAGCTGGTCCCCGGTCCCTGCGCGCAGCAGCGGGTCCCGCGCGAGGTAGCCGCTGACCCGGGCGTTGATCAGGTTCAGCTGCATCTCGGGGTGGGCCGACCCGTCGGGCGTACGCCTTGACCCCCGCGTGATCCAGTCGTCCCCCACCAGACCCTCGCGGCGGTCGAGCATCGCCTCGACGAGCACCTCGCGCTCGCCCGGTGCCGGTCGGCGCAGCAGGAAGTCCACCCGGCCCCGGTCGCGGGGGGAGTCCCGGATGTGTGCCACCCGCCCCTCCAGCTCGGCGGTGCTGCGGTGCTCGACGTCGGTCATGACCGGATCATCGCGCAGCCACCTCGCGCTGCCCAGCGGATATCGGCTCGACCGCAGCGGCCTGGACGCCCGACAATGGCCTGTCGTGGGACATCTCGACATATCCGGCGTGCGCTACGAGCTGCCTGACGGGCGGGTGCTCCTGGACGACGTCGGCTTCCGCGTCGGCGAGGGCGCCAAGGTCGCCCTGATCGGGGCCAACGGCGCCGGGAAGACCACTCTGCTGCGCATCGTCACCGGTGAGGTAGCACCCCACGGGGGCCAGGTGACGCGCACTGGGGGCCTCGGCGTGATGAGCCAGACGGTCGGCCGGGCGGCCGAGACCGTCGGGGAGCTGCTGCTCTCGGTCTCCCCACCTCGGCTTCGCGCCGCCGCGTCGGAGGTGGAGCGCCTGGAGCTGGCGTTGATGGAGCACGAGGACCAGGACACCCAGATGCGCTACGCAACGGCGCTGGCCGAGTGGGGCGACGCCGGCGGCTACGACATCGAGGTCACGTGGGACGTGGTGTGCACCGCCGCGCTGGGGGTCTCCTTCGAGCGGGCCAAGTACCGCTCGCTGGACACGCTCTCGGGTGGGGAGCAGAAGCGGTTGGTGCTCGAGTACCTCCTCCAGGGCCCCGAGGAGGTCCTGCTCCTCGACGAGCCCGACAACTACCTCGACGTGCCCGGGAAGCAGTGGCTGGAACGCCGGCTCCAGGAGTCCCCCAAGACCGTGCTGCTCGTGAGCCACGACCGCGAGCTCCTGGCTGCCGTGGCGACCCGCGTCGTCACCCTCGAGCTCGGTGCCGCCGGCAACACCGCGTGGACCCACGCCGACGGGTTCGCCAGCTACCACGAGGCGCGCCGGGCGAGGTTCGAGCGCTTCGAGGAGATGACGCGCCGGTGGGAGGAGGAGCACGAGAAGCTCAAGGCCCTGGTGCAGCGCTACAAGATCAAGGCCGCCTACAACGACGGGCTCGCCTCGCAGTACAAGGCCGCCCAGACCCGGTTGCGCAGGTTCGTCGAGGCGGGGCCACCGACCGGACAACCTCGGGAGCAGCAGGTGAGCATGCGGCTTCGAGGTGGCCGCACCGGCAAGCGCGCGGTGGTGTGCGAGGGGCTCGAGCTGACCGGTCTGATGCGGCCGTTCGACCTCGAGGTCTGGTACGGCGAGCGGGTCGCGGTGCTCGGGTCCAACGGCTCGGGCAAGTCCCACTTCCTGAGGTTGCTCGCGGCCGGCGGCAGCGACCCCGACGTCGAGCACCGGCCGGTAGGGGAGACCCAGATCGCCCCGGTGAGGCACACCGGCCGTGGTCGCCTCGGTGCCCGGGTCCGCCCGGGGTGGTTCGTCCAGACCCATGCCCACCCCGAGCTCGTCGGGCGCACGCTGCTCGAGATCCTCCACCGCGGTGACGACCACCGGCACGGCATGCCCCGGGAGCAGGCCTCGCGGGTTCTCGACCGCTACGAGCTCGCCATCGCCGCGGAGCAGCGGTTCGAATCGTTGTCAGGAGGACAACAAGCACGATTCCAGATCCTGCTGCTCGAGCTCTCCGGCGCCACCTTGCTGCTGCTCGACGAGCCGACCGACAACCTGGACCTGCAGTCCGCAGAGGCGCTCGAGGACGGCCTCGCGGCATTCGAGGGAACCGTGCTGGCCGTCACCCACGACCGGTGGTTCGCCCGCGGCTTCGACCGGTTCGTCGTCTTCGGTGCAGACGGGTCGGTCTACGAGTCCGAGGAGCCGGTGTGGGTCGAGGGTCGCGTGGCGCGGGAGCGCTGAGCATGGGGCCAGGCCCTGTGGGCAGGATGGGGGAATGGCCGACTCCCGCGCTGGACAACCCGCCCGCCCCGAGGACCTCGTCGACGTGGCTCACCTGGTCACGGCGTACTACACCCAGGAGCCCGACCCCGACGATCCCGGCCAGCAGGTGGTGTTCGGCACCAGCGGCCACCGGGGCAGCAGCCTCACGGGATCGTTCAACGAGGCACACATCGTGGCCACCACGCAGGCGATCTGCGACTACCGGCGCGACCAGGGCTACGACGGGCCGCTCTTCCTGGCCCGCGACACCCATGCGTTGTCCGAGCCCGCCTGGGCCAGCGCGCTGGAGGTGCTGGTCGGCAACGACGTGACCGTGCTGGTGGACTCGCGTGATGCCTACACCCCGACCCCGGCGCTCTCGCACGCGATCCTGAGCGCCAACCGGTCCCGCCCCTCGACCGCCCGGACCGGCGCCGAGCTCGCCGACGGCATCGTCGTCACCCCGTCCCACAACCCACCCGCCGACGGCGGCTTCAAGTACAACCCGCCCACCGGCGGGCCGGCCGACACCGCGGCGACGAGGGTGATCGCCGCCCGGGCCAACGAGCTGGTCCGGGCAGGGCTCGAGGGGGTGAGCCGGGTCCCGTTCTCCCGGGCACGCGCCACCGCGGATTCCTACGACTTCCTGGGCACCTACGTCGACGACCTGCCGAACGCCCTCGATCTCGACGCGGTCCGGGACGCGGGGGTGCGCATCGGCGCCGATCCGCTCGGCGGCGCGAGTGTGCACTACTGGGCCGAGATCGCCGAGCGGCACCGGCTCGACCTGAGTGTGGTCAACCCCGAGGTCGACCCGACGTGGCGCTTCATGACGCTGGACTGGGACGGCAAGATCCGGATGGACTGCTCCTCCCCGGACGCCATGGCCTCGCTGATCGAGCAGCGCGAGTCCTTCCAGATCGCGACGGGCAACGATGCCGACGCCGACCGTCACGGGATCGTGACCCCCGACGCGGGGCTGATGAACCCCAACCACTACCTCGCGGTCGCCATCGGCTACCTCTTCGGTGGTGCGCGACCCGGCTGGCCCACGGGCGCGAGGATCGGCAAGACGCTCGTGTCGTCCTCGATGATCGACCGCGTCGCCACCGACATCGGCAAGACGCTGGTCGAGGTGCCGGTCGGCTTCAAGTGGTTCGTCGACGGCCTGCTCGACGGTGGCTTCGGGTTCGGTGGCGAGGAGTCGGCCGGAGCGTCGTTCCTTCGACGCAACGGCTCGGTCTGGACGACCGACAAGGACGGCATCCTGCTGGCGCTGCTCGCCTCGGAGATCCTGGGAGTCACCGGTCGGAGCCCGAGCGAGCACTACGCCGACCTGGTCTCACGCCACGGCGAGCCGGCCTACGCCCGCATCGACGCGCCCGCCGACCGCGAGCAGAAGGCCCGGCTGGGAGCGCTGTCGGCGCACGACGTGACCGCGACCGAGCTGGCCGGTGAGCCGATCACCGCCAAGCTGACCCAGGCGCCGGGCAACGGCGCACCGATCGGCGGCCTGAAGGTGACGACCGAGTCGGCGTGGTTCGCCGCGCGGCCCTCGGGCACCGAGGACGTCTACAAGATCTACGCCGAGTCGTTCCGCGGGCCCGAGCACCTGGCACAGGTGCAGGACGAGGCCCGTGAGGTGGTCGGCGCAGCGCTGGGCTGACCCGGCTCAGCCGCCCGCGACCGAGCCGGGGAAGTCCAGGCCGCGGTCGCCGGTGTAGATCTGCTTGGGCCGTGCGATCTTCTGCTCCTTGTCCTGCACCAGCTCCGACCACTGCGCCAGCCAGCCGGGAGTGCGCCCGATGGCGAAGAGCACGGTGAACATCTCCGGCGGGAACTGGAAGGCCTCGTAGATCAGCCCGGAGTAGAAGTCGACGTTGGGGTAGAGCTTGCGGTCGACGAAGTAGTCGTCCTCCAGCGCGATCTTCTCCAGCTCCAGCGCGATCTCCAGCAGCGGGTTGACCCCGGTGACCTCGAAGACGTCGTCGCAGGCCTTCTTGATGATCTTGGCGCGCGGGTCGTAGTTCTTGTAGACCCGGTGACCGAAGCCCATCAGCCGCTCGTTGCCGTCCTTGACGCCCTTGATGAAGTCGCTGATGTTGTCCTTGGAGCCGATCCGGCGCAGCATCTTCAGGACCGCCTCGTTGGCCCCGCCGTGCAGCGGTCCGTAGAGCGCCGCGACGCCGGCTGCCGTCGCCGAGTAGGGGTCCACCTGCGAGGAGCCGACCGAGCGCACCGCGTTGGTCGAGCAGTTCTGCTCGTGGTCGGCGTGCAGGATGAACAGCACGTCGAGGGCCTTGGAGAGCCGCTCGTCGGCGATATAGCGCTGCTCGCTCATCTTGAACAGCATCGAGAGGAAGTTCTCGGTGTAGCTCAGCTCGTTGTCCGGGTAGATGTAGGGCTTGCCCTGGGCGTGGCGGAACGACCAGGCGCCGAGGGTCGGCATCTTGGCGATCAGCCGCACGATCTCGTTGTGGCGGACCTGGGGGTCCTGGATGTCGCCGGAGTCGGGGTAGAAGGTCGAGAGCGCTCCCACGGAGGCCAGCAACATGCCCATGGGGTGGGCGTCGTAGCGGAAGCCCTCCATGAACGTCTTGACGTTCTCGTGGACGTAGGTGTGGTAGGTGATCTCGTGCACCCACGTCTCGTACTGCTCCTGGGTCGGCAGCTCGCCGTAGATCAGCAGGTAGGCGACCTCGAGGAACGTCGACTTCTCCGCCAGCTGCTCGATCGGGTACCCGCGGTACTCCAGGATCCCCTTCTCGCCGTCGATGAAGGTCACCGAGGAGCGGCAGGACGCGGTGTTGAGGAACCCGGGGTCGTAGAGCGCCAGCCCCGGCTGCTCCTCCTCGGCCCTGATCTGGGAGAAGTCCGCGGCCCGCAGCGTGTTGTCGGTGATCTCGAGGGTGTAGCCCTTGCCCGTCCGGTTGTCGGTGACGGTCACGGTCTCGCCTGAGTCCTGGCCTGAATCCTGGCTCGAGCTCTGATCGGCATTCTGGTCGGCGTCGGACACTGCGGCTCCTCGGGTGTCGGCTCAACGGAGGTCGGACTGCGCCTGTTCTCCCAACCTATTGCCCGCCACCCAACCGTGGAAACGCTTTGGTCCAATGGGCGAACCCCACAGGGGCCACCCACGGCTCCACCCGTGTTTTGCGCCTGGTCAGCCCCCCCGGTAAAGTCAGGCGCTGCGGCCCTTGCCGCGTCCTCGCTCACGCACGGGTGGGGTCGCAGACTCGAGACCGGCCACCCAGGTCGGATCCGGGCAGTGTTCGTCAAAGGCCGTGCATCCCATCGGTGGACCGCTCGCACGTGGGCGGCCCGACCGGCCACGAACGAAGAGAAAGTAGCAACGTGCGCACCTACAGCCCCAAGCCCGCTGACATCCAGCGCGAGTGGCACGTCATCGACGCCACCGACATCGTGCTCGGCCGCCTCGCGGTCACCACCGCAAACCTGCTGCGCGGCAAGCACAAGCCGACCTTCGCCCCGCACGTCGACGGCGGAGACTTCGTCATCGTCATCAACGCCGAGAAGGTCGCGCTCACCGGCTCCAAGCGGACCGACAAGCTCGCCTACCGCCACTCCGGCTACCCGGGCGGCCTGTCGTCGATCGCCTACGGCGACCTGCTCGAGAAGGACCCGCGCAGGGCCGTCGAGAAGGCGGTGTGGGGCATGCTCCCGAAGAACCGCCTCGGCCGTCAGGTGCTGAAGAAGCTCAAGGTCTACGCGGGCCCCCACCACCCGCACCAGGCCCAGCAGCCACAGCCCTACGAGATCGCCCAGATCTCCCAGTAATCCACCAGACCTGACTGACCTGAGACTCCTGAAGGACACACGTGACTGACATGACCACCGAGACCGGCACCGACGCCGCCGAGGAGACCTTCCAGGCCGACGAGCAGGGTGTCGCCTACAGCTCGGAGAGCACTCCCTCGGCCGACGCCCCCGCCCGCCCTGCGACCATCGCCCCCGCTGCGGCCACCGGCCGTCGCAAGGAGGCCGTGGCGCGGGTACGCCTCGTGCCGGGCACGGGCCAGTGGACCGTCAACGGCCGCGCGCTCGACTCCTACTTCCCGAACAAGCTGCACCAGCAGGTCGTCAACGAGCCCTTCGTGGCCACCGACCTCGTGGACCGCTTCGACGTCATCGCCCGGATCCACGGCGGCGGCATCACCGGCCAGGCCGGTGCGCTGCGCCTCGGGGTCGCGCGAGCCCTCAACGCCATCGACGTCGAGAGCAACCGGCCGATGCTGAAGAACGCCGGGCTGCTCACGCGCGACGCGCGCGTCATCGAGCGCAAGAAGGCCGGTCTGAAGAAGGCCCGCAAGGCTCCGCAGTACAGCAAGCGCTGATCGCCACCCGTGGGCCGCATCTTCGGGACCGACGGGGTCCGGGGGCTCGCCAACGGCACCCTCACCGCTGAGCTGGCCCTCGACCTCTCGGTCGCCGCGGCCCACGTGCTCGGTGAGAAGGGGCTCTTCGAGGGGCACCGGCCACGCGCCGTCGTCGGTCGTGACCCCCGCCTCTCCGGGGAGTTCCTCGAGGCCGCGGTCGTCGCGGGGCTCGCCTCGGCAGGGGTGGACGTGCTTCAGGTCGGCGTCCTGCCGACCCCCGGCGTTGCCCACCTGACCCAGAGCCTCGACGTCGACCTCGGCGTGATGATCTCGGCGAGCCACAACGCGATGCCCGACAACGGCATCAAGTTCCTCACCCGTGGCGGCTTCAAGCTCGACGACGCGGTCGAGGAGGTCATCGAGAAGCGGCTCCAGGAGCCGTGGGACCGCCCCACCGGCGCGGGCATCGGTCGGATCAAGCGCTACTACCAGGGGTTGCACCAGTACGTCGCGCACCTGGTCGGTGCCCTGCCCACCGGGCTGGAGGGGCTCAAGGTCGTCGTCGACTGCGCGCACGGGGCGGCGTACGCCTCGGCCCCGGCGGCGCTGCGCACGGCCGGCGCGGAGGTCGTCGCGATCAACGCGGCCCCGGACGGCCACAACATCAACGACGGCTGCGGGTCGACCCACCTCGAGCCGCTGCGCGAGGCCGTGGTCGCCCACGGCGCGCACGTCGGCTTCGCCCTGGACGGCGACGCTGACCGGTGCCTGGCCGTGGACGCCGAGGGCAACGTCGTCGACGGCGACCAGATCCTGGCGATCCTCGCCTTGACCCTGCGCGACCGGGGACGGCTGGCCAACGACACGGTGGTGGCGACCGTGATGAGCAACCTCGGCTTCGTCAACGCCATGACCAGCGCCGGCGTCGAGGTGCTGCAGACCAAGGTCGGCGACCGCTACGTCCTCGAGGCGATGCAGGAGGGCGGGCACACCCTCGGCGGCGAGCAGAGCGGCCACGTCATCCTCAGCGACCACGCCACGACCGGCGACGGCACCCTCACGGCCCTGATGATCATGAGCCGCATGGTGGAGACCGGTCAGAGCCTGCAGGGCCTTTCCTCGGTGATGACCCGGTTGCCGCAGGTGCTGGTCAACGTGCCCGACGTGGACAAGGACCGTGTCGGCTCCGACGAGGAGCTCGCGGCGGCCGTCACCCAGGCCGAGACAGAGCTCGCCGGCGGTGGGCGGGTTTTGCTGCGCCCCTCGGGCACCGAGCCGCTGGTCCGCGTGATGGTGGAGGCCGAGTCGGGCGAGCGCGCCCAGGAGGTCGCCAACCGTCTCGCCGACGTCGTCCGCCGCCGCCTGGGACGTTGAGGCCTGCCGGAATCACTGGTTGACCAGTGATTCCTGCACCCGCTACGCCGTCACTTCTTGGGCGTCGAGCTCCTTGAGCATCCGTTGGGCGAACCGGTCGCCCATGCGGGCCATGACTCCGTGCATGACCTTCTCGACCATGCCTCCGGCCGCCTTCGGCAGCGGCAGCGCCACGCAGATCTCCAGGGAGATGCCGAGCCTGGTGCCCTGGTCGTGCTCGTCGAGCTTGTAGTAGCCCTTGACCGCGGCCGGCTCCTTGCCCTCACGGGGTGCGTGGTCGTAGTCGATGCGCTCCAGCTCCTGGAACGTCATCTTCTCGGTGAAGGTCGGGGCGAACTTCACCGGCAGCCCCGGGATGTTGCTCATGTGCCAGATCCAGAGGTCGTCCTCGACCTCGATGCGCTGCAGGAACGGCGTCAACCGGGCCACCGCGTCGGGATCGGTCAGGAGCTTCCACACGTCCGCGCGGCTGGCGGTGACGACTGCTTCGCTCTCGGTCTTGCCGGTGAATCGAGCCATGAGCCAGCCGTACCCGCTCCCAGCGCCGCACAGTCGTACGACGCCGGTGCCGTGCGTCACGCGATCCTGGGCGGGCGGTTCAGATCTTGCGGAGCCGGATCCAGCTGACCGAGTGGTCTCCGGACTTGCGCAGCACCAGGCTCGCCCGACTCCGCGTCGGCGCGATGTTGTGGGCCAGGTTCGGGCCGTTGATGCTCTCCCAGAGCCGGTTGGCCTCGCGCTGGGCCTCCTGCTCGCTGAGCTCGGCGTACTTGGCGAAGTACGACGACGGGTCGCGAAAGGCGGTCTCCCGCAGCCGTTGGAAGCGCTCGACGTACCAGCGCTGGATGTCCCCGGCGGCGGCGTCGACGTAGATGGAGAAGTCGAAGAAGTCGCTGACGGCCAGGCCGGTACGGCCGTCCTCGCGCACCCGCGCCGGCTGGAGCACGTTGAGCCCCTCGACCACGACGATGTCGGGGCGCTTGATCTCCACCGGCTGGTCCGACACGACGTCGTAGGTCAGGTGGGAGTACGACGGCGCCGTGACGTGGTCCTTGCCCGACTTGATGTCCATGACGAAGCGCAGCAGCGCCTTGCGGTCGTAGGACTCGGGGAAACCCTTGCGCTCGAGGATGCCGCGCCGCTCGAGCTCGGCGTTCGGCAGCAGGAAGCCGTCGGTGGTGACCAGCGAGATCTGCGGGTGCTCGGGCCAGTGGGCCAGCATCTGCTGCAGCAGCCGGGCGGTCGTCGACTTGCCCACCGCCACGGAGCCGGCGACACCGATGACGAACGGCGTGCGCGGCGGTTGGGGCAGCTCGAGGAACGACTCCTGGGCCCGGTGCAGCTTGGCCGCACTGTCGACGTAGAGGCTCAGCAGTCGGGAGAGCGGCAGGTAGATCTGCTGCACCTCGTCCATGTCGAGCTCGTCGCCGAGGCTGCGCACCTGGTCGATCTCGGCGTCGGTCAGCGGCTGCTCCGTCGCGGCGCCCAGGGCCGCCCACGCGCTCCGGTCGAGCTCCACGTACGGCGAGCCGTCGCTCTCGCGCACGACGTGTCCCGCGCCGAGGTCGACAGAGGCCATGCCCGCATTGTGGCCCACGCGAGTCGCGCAGGAGGAGGGTCCCCGGCCGGCGCCGGGCTCGCGCACTGCGCGGTGGCGCCGTCGGCCTCCTCTAGAGTGACGCCCATGTGCGGAATCGTCGGCTACGTCGGGCCCAAGTCGGCCGAGGAGGTCGTGGTCGAGGGGCTGCGGCGCCTGGAGTACCGCGGCTATGACTCCACGGGCGTCGCCCTGGTCCACGAGGGGGAGCTGGTGGGGGAGAAGCGGGCCGGCAAGCTCGCGAACCTCGACAAGGCGCTCGCCGACTCCCCGCTGCCCGAGTGCCACACCGGGGTGGGGCACACCCGGTGGGCCACGCACGGGCCGCCCACGGACCGCAACGCGCACCCCCACCGCGGCGCGCGCCGGGTCGCGGTGGTCCACAACGGCATCATCGAGAACTTCTCCCGGCTCCGCTCGGAGCTGGAGAGCGACGGCGTCGACTTCGTCAGCGAAACCGACACCGAGGTTGCCGCCCACCTGCTGGAGCGGGCGCTCGAGGACGGCTCGGACCTGACCGGGGCGATGCAGCACGTCTGCCGCCGCCTCGAGGGTGCGTTCACGCTGGTCGCGATCGACGCCGGTGACCCCGAGCGGGTCGTGGCGGCCCGGCGCAACTCGCCGCTGGTCGTGGGGGTGGGGGAGGGTGAGAACTTCGTCGGCAGCGACGTCTCGGCCTTCATCGAGCACACCCGCGACGCGCTGGAGCTGGGTCAGGACCAGGTCGTCACCATCACCCGGGACGACATCGCGGTCACCGGTTTCGACGGGCAACCCAGCGAGGGCAAGCCCTTCCACGTCGACTGGGACCTCACCGCCGCGGAGAAGGGCGGCTACGACTGGTTCATGCGCAAGGAGATCTTCGAGCAGCCACAGGCGGTGGCCGACTCGCTGCTCTCGCGCCACGACGGCCAGGGCCAGCTGCGGCTCGACGAGATCCGGATGAGCGAGGACGAGCTGCGCGGGGTCGACAAGATCATCATCACCGCCTGCGGCACCGCGTTCTACGCCGGTCTGGTCGCCAAGTACGCCATCGAGCACTGGACGCGCATCCCCTGCGAGGTCGAGCTCGCCCACGAGTTCCGCTACCGCGACCCGATCCTGACCCGCGACACGCTCGTGGTCGCGATCAGCCAGTCCGGGGAGACCGCCGACACGCTGATGGCGATCCGGCACGCCCGTGAGCAGCGCTCGAAGGTGCTCGCGATCTGCAACACCAACGGCGCGACCATCCCGCGCGAGTCCGACGCGGTGATCTACACCCACGCCGGGCCCGAGATCGGGGTCGCCTCCACCAAGGGGTTCATGACCCAGCTGGTCGCCTGCTACCTGCTCGGGCTCTACCTCGCCCAGGTGCGGGGCACCCGGTTCGGCGACGAGATCAGCCGGATCGTGGACCAGCTGGCCACGATGCCTGAGCTGATCCAGCGCCAGCTCGACCGCGCCGAGCAGGTCTACTCCCTCGCCGCGGACCTCGTGGGCACCTCGTCGGTGCTCTTCCTGGGCCGCCACGCCGGCTTCCCGGTCGCCCTGGAGGGTGCGCTCAAGCTCAAGGAGCTGGCCTACATCCACGCCGAGGGCTTCGCGGCCGGTGAGCTCAAGCACGGGCCGATCGCGCTGATCGAGGAGGGCATGCCGGTCTTCTGCGTGGTGCCGCCGCCGGGCCGCGGCTTCCTGCACGACAAGATGCTCAGCGGCATCCAGGAGATCCGTGCCCGCGGCGCCAAGACCATCGTGCTGGCCGAGGAGGGCGACGAGGTGGCCGCCGAGCAGGCTGACGTGATGATCTCGCTGCCGCCCACCTCGACGCTGATGCAGCCGCTGACCGCGGTCGTGCCGCTGCAGCTCTTCGCCTGCGAGCTGGCGACCCTGATGGGCCACGACGTCGACCAGCCCCGCAACCTGGCCAAGTCGGTCACCGTCGAGTAGCTCCTCGAGGAGTCACGATGATCATCGGCATCGGCGTCGACGTGTGCGACCTGGAGCGTTTCCAGACCGCGGTCGCCCGCACCCCGGCGATGCTGGAGACGCTCCTGACGCCGACCGAGCGCGACCTCCCCACCGCCTCCCGGGCCGCGCGGTTCGCCGCCAAGGAGGCGCTGGCCAAGGCTCTGGGGGCCCCGGAGGGCCTGAGCTGGCAGGACGCGGAGGTGGTGCGGGCCGCCGGTGGGCAGCCGAGGCTCGAGCTGCGCGGGTCCGTGGCCGCGGCCGCGGACCGGCTCGGCGTGCGACACGCCCACCTGTCGATCTCGCACGACGCCGGCCTCGCCACGGCGTTCGTGGTGCTGGAGGGTGACCCGGGGGAGGCGAGGTCGTGAGGTCGGCCCACACCGTCGAGCAGGTCCGTGCGGCGGAGGAGGAGCTGCTGGCGCTCACCCCGGGCGACGTGCTGATGAAGCGCGCCGCGACCGGGCTCGCGTACGCCGTCGCCGACTTCCTGCCCCACACCTACGGTGCGCGGGTGCTCCTGGTCGTGGGGGCGGGCAACAACGGCGGTGACGCCCTCTACGCCGGGGCCTTCCTGGCCCGCCGGGGAGCCAGGGTCGAGGCCGTCGTGCTCAACGCCGCCGCGGTCCACGACTCGGCGCTGGCGGCGCTTCGGTCGGCGGGAGGGCTCGTGGTCGCGACGCCGCGTGGTCCCTACGACGTGGCGGTCGACGGCATCGTCGGCATCGGTGGGCGCGGTCCGCTGCGCGAGGATGCGCGCGCGGTGGTCGGGCGCGTGGGCGAGGTGCCGTGGGTGGCGGTCGACGTGCCGTCCGGGGTCGAGGTCGACAGCGGTGAGGTCAGCGGTGCCCATGTGCGGGCCGACCTCACCGTCACCTTCGGCACCCACAAGGCGGCCCTGCTCGTCGATCCCGCCGCGCAGGCCTGTGGGGCGGTGCACCTGGTCGACATCGGGCTGGAGCTGCCTGACCCGGTGGTGTGCTCGCTGCAAGGGCCCGACGTCGCCGCCCGGCTGCCGTGCCCAGCGCTCGACGCCCACAAGTACACCCGCGGAGTCGTCGGGGTGCGCGCCGGTTCCTCGCAGTACCCCGGGGCCGGGCTGCTCAGCGTTGCCGGAGCGGCGACGGGCCTGGTGGGGATGGTCCGCTACGTGCCGGCCGACCCGGAGGAGGGTGAGGACCAGGCCCCTGTCGAGGCGCTGGTCCCGGCGGTGCACCCGGAGGTGGTGCTCGGCCCGGGCACGGTGCAGGCCTGGGTGGTCGGGTCCGGCGCGGGCGGCTCGGCCGAGCGCCAGCTGCGGGCCGCCCTGGCCGACGACGTGCCCGTCGTGGTGGACGCGGACGCCCTGGGTGTCCTGGAGAGCTGCGGAGGGGTGCAGGGCCGGCCCGCCGTGCTGACCCCCCACGCGGGCGAGCTCGCCCGGATGCTCGACCGCCCTCGAGACCAGGTCGAGGCAGCGCAGCTGAGGAGCGTGCGGGACGCAGCCGCGCGGTTCGGCTGCGTGGTGATGCTGAAGTCGCGCCACACCCTGGTCGCGGAGCCGGGCGGCCGGGTGTGGGTCACCACGGTCGGCCCGCCGTGGTTGGCGACCGCCGGCGCAGGCGACGTGCTGGCCGGGCTGGTCGGGGCGCTGCTCGCGGGCGGACTCGAGCCCGGGGACGCGGCGGCGGTGGGGTCGTGGCTGCACGGCGCCGCGGCATCCCAGGTGCGTCCGCGGGGCCCGATCGTCGCCGGGGAGGTGGCACGCGCCGTCCCCGGTGTGGTCGCCACCCTGCTGCGCGCCGGTTGAGCCCATCGCGGTCCGGGTTTGGGACACTGGACGCATGACCGACTCCGTCGACGACGTCGCGCGCGCGGAGATCGTGGTGGACCTCGACGCCGTGCGTGACAACGTCGAGCGGCTGCGCGAGGTGGTCGCCCCGGCCGGGGTGATGGCCGTGGTCAAGGCCGACGGCTACGGGCACGGGATGCTCGAGGTCGCTCGCGCCGCGCGCGCCGGGGGAGCCGAGTGGCTGGGGGTGGCCGTGCTCGAGGAGGCGCTCGCGCTGCGGGCTGCCGGTGACCAGGGTCCGCTGCTGTGCTGGCTCGCCGTGCCGGGTGAGGACTACCGGCCCGCGATCGAGGCCGGCATCGAGGTGACCGCCTACGACGTGGCGCAGGTCCGGGCCGTGGCGGCAGCCGCCGCCGCCACAGGTCGCGCGGCTCGGCTGCAGCTGAAGGTGGACACCGGGCTCAGCCGCGGCGGCGCCACGATGGAGCAGTGGCCACAGGTCGTCGCGGCCGCGCGTGAGGCCGAGCTCGACGGCACGCTCAGGGTGACCGGGGTGTGGTCGCACTTCGCCTGCAGCGACGAGCCCGCTCACACGGCCAACGACGCCCAGGAGAAGGTCTTCGCCGAGGCCGTGGCGCTCGCTCGTGAGGTCGGCCTCGATCCCGTGCTGCACCTGGCCAACTCCGCTGCCGCGCTGACCCGGCCCTCCTCGCACTTCGACCTGGTGCGCTGCGGCATCGCGATCTACGGCTGCTCACCCGCACCGGAGGTCGCTGACTCCGCCGGGTTCGGGCTGCGTCCGGCGATGACCGCTCGGTGCCGGGTCGCCCTGGTCAAGCAGGTGCCGGCCGGCTCAGGGGTCTCCTACGGACACACCTACACCGTGCCGGGCGACCCGGGTGACCCTGCCGACCCCGGCACGACGCTGGCCGTGGTGCCGGTCGGCTACGGCGACGGTGTGCCGAGGGTGGCCTCGTCCCGCGCGCCGGTCCTGGCCGGCGGAGCCCGGCGGACCATCGCCGGGCGGGTGTGCATGGACCAGTTCGTGCTCGACCTCGGCGAGGACGAGATCCACGCCGGTGACGAGGTCGTGCTGTTCGGCGACGGCTCCGACGGTGGCCCCACCGCCCAGGACTGGGCCGAGGCGTGCGAGACGATCTCCTACGAGATCCTCACGCGCATCGGGGGCAGGTTCCGCCGGCGTCACGTGGGTCGCGAGTCGGGCGCGGCGCCGGGCCGGGGGACGGACGTGGGTCCATGAGCCGCACCAGGCGCATCGCCAAGCTCGCAGTCGGCGTCGTCGGCGCCACCGCCACCGGGTACGCCGCGGACCGGTACGTCGGTCGCAGGATCAGGGCGGTCGCACTCGACCGTGACCCCGGTGAGGACCTCGGGTCGCTGCACGGCCACGTGGTGCGGCTCGAGACCGACGACGGGATTCACCTGCACGCCGAGGTCGACGAGCTCTCGCCGTACGTCGGTGAGCGTGCGGCCGCGGCGGAGCGGCAGGCGACGATCGTCTTCGTCCACGGGTTCGCCATGACCCAGGACTGCTGGCACTTCCAGCGCCGGGCCTTCCGGGGCAAGCGCCGCATGATCTTCTACGACCAGCGCTCCCATGGGCGCAGCGACATCTCCGAGACCGACGACGCCACCATCGACCAGCTCGGGCGCGACCTGCGCCTGGTGATCGACGAGCTCTCGCCCGACGAGCCCGTGGTGCTCGTGGGGCACTCGATGGGTGGGATGACCGCCTTCGCGCTGGCCGAGCAGTTCCCCGAGTACTTCGGGGATCGCGTCGTCGGCGCAGCTCTGATCTCCACCACTGCCGGCAAGCTGCGGGCCCACAAGGTGGTCTCGCGCTGGATCCCGGACTCGATCGGGCGCGCGGCCGTGGAGCGCGGCCTGGTGGTCGCCTCGCAGCGGGAGCGGCTGCTCGACCTGGTGCGACAGCGCGGCTCGGCCGTCGCCCTGGGCGTGATCCGCGAGTTCGCCTTCGGGGACACCGACGTGCCCCTGTCGCAGGTGGCCTTCGTCAACGACCTCATCGCCGACACGCCGCTGAAGGTCCTGGTCGAGTTCATCCCTCACTTCCAGACCCTCGACAAGTTCTCCTTCGTCAAGGCCTTCGATCGCGTCCCCACGCTGATTGCCTGCGGCACCAAGGACAAGCTGACCTCGATCGGGCACTCCCGCAAGCTGCACGCGCACATCGACCGATCCCGTCTGGTGGAGTTCGAGGGTGGGGGCCACATGCCTCTGCTCGAGTTCGCCGACCAGCTCAACGAGGAGCTGGCCGAGCTGTTCGAGCAGGCCGACCAGCACCGCTCGACCAGGGCGGTGCCCGCCGACGAGCCCTCCGGAGGATGATGGTGAGCGTGCAGGACCGAGCGCCACAGGCCAGGCAGGCCGCCACTCCCGGCGCGCAGCCACCTCCGACCCACACCGCCTCCCGCGACGACGTCACGGTCAGCGAGGCGACCCCCGACCGTGCCCGCGACATGGTCTCGGTGATCCTCGAGGCCTTCAGCCGCCGCCCCGTGCTGGCGCCGCCGGCGCCCGCGCTGCTGGAGGACGAGGAGTCGGTGGCGGCCGGGATCCGCGCCGGCGGGGGACTGGTCGCCGACATCGACGGTCATGCCCTCGGGGCGCTGCTGCTCCAGGAGGCGGGCACCGCCCGCGGCCCCTCCCTCGAGCTGCGACGGGTCAGCGTGCGACCCGCTGCGCGGCACCTCGGCGTGGCCCGCTCGCTCGTGCGCGCGGCCGAGGACGTGGCGCGTTCACGCGGGTTGGCGCGGGTCCACCTGACCGCGCGCGAGGAGCTCCCGGCGACCGTGCGGTTCTGGCTGCGTCTGGGGTACTGCGAGGTCGAACGCTCCGGCTCCGTGCTGACCATGGCCCGCGAGCTCCCCGTCGAGCGGGAGGCCGAGCAGGCCGAGCAGACCCGCGATCTGGGTCGGCGGCTGAGCGCTCGGCTGCGCGCCGGCGACCTGGTCCTGCTCACCGGCGACCTGGGGGCGGGCAAGACCACCTTCGCCCAGGGCCTCGGTGCAGGGCTGGGCGTGCGGGGACAGGTGACGTCGCCGACGTTCGTGCTCTCGCGGGTCCACCCCTCCGAGAGCGGAGGCCCCGCGCTGGTGCACGTCGACGCCTACCGGCTCGGCGGGGTGGCAGAGCTCGACGACCTCGACCTCGACGTGAGCCTGGACGACTCGGTGACGGTGGTCGAGTGGGGAGGCGGCGTCGCCGAGGGCCTGGCAGAGGACCGGCTCGAGGTGGAGATCGCCCGGTCCGCCAGCGAGGGCGAGGAGCGCCGCACGCTGCGGCTCACGCCGATCGGGCCACGCTGGGTCGGCAGCGACCTGGCCGCGCTGTGACCCCGGCCTGGCGCTGACTACGCTCGTGGGCGTGCTGCTCGCGATCGACACCTCCACTGCCACGGTCTCGGTGGCGTTGTGCGACGCCACGACCGGGGCCCTCGTGGCCGGTGACGCCGGCGAGCGACCGCTGGCCCACGGCGAGTCACTCGCACCGCTGGTCCAGGCCGTCCTGGACCGAGCCGGTCGGTCGGTCCGCGACCTGACCATGGTCGGGGTCGGCACCGGTCCGGGGCCCTTCACCGGGCTGCGGGTCGGCCTCGTGACCGCACGGATGCTGGGGCTCTCGCTCGGCATCCCCGTCCGCGGCGTCTGCTCGCTGGACGTGGTGGCCGCCCAGGCGGTCGCCGACGGTGTGGACGAGGACTTCGTGGTGGTCTGCGACGCCCGTCGCAAGGAGCTGTTCCACGCCTCGTACGACGCCCACGGCCGGCGCCTGCACGGCCCCGAGGTGAGTCGCCCGGCCGAGGTGCCCACTGAGGGCCTCGTGGTCGGCCCCGGGACGCTGGTCCACCCCGACGCGTTCACCCGGACCGCGGGCCCGGATCACGTCGACGCCGCCACCCTCGGCCGGCTCCTCGAGTCCGGCGTCGCGGAGGTCACCGACCCCGAGCCGCTCTACCTGCGGCGCCCGGACGCCGTGGTGCCCGGCCCGCCGAAGCGGGCCTCGTGAGCCCCGTGACCTCACCGGCGCTGCGTCCCGCGACCCTCGACGACGTGGCCGCGATGGCCGAGCTCGAGCGCTCCTCGTTCGGCGCTGACGCGTGGTCACCTGCACTGGTCGAGGCCGAGCTCGGCGCCGCCGGAGGGGTCACCCTGGTCGCGCACGACGACCACGGTGTCCTCGGCTACGCAGTGACCCGCACCGTCGGGGACGTCGCCGACCTGCAACGCGTCGTCGTCGCACCCCGTGGGCGCCGGCGCGGTCTGGCGCGGGCGCTCCTGCGCGAGCTCCTCGTCCGGGCTGCCGACGACGGGGCCTCCCGGATGCTGCTCGAGGTCTCGGCGGTCAACCACGTGGCGGTCGTGCTCTACGCCGGCCTCGGGTTCGTCGAGATCGACCGGCGTGCCTCGTACTACCGCGACGGCAGCGACGCGCTGGTCATGTCCTGCGAGCTGGAAGGAGCCCGATGACGGCCGACGCCCCGCTGGTGCTGGGGATCGAGACCTCCTGCGACGAGACCGGCGTCGGTCTGGTGCGCGGTCACGAGCTGCTCGCCGACGTGATCGCCTCCTCCGTCGAGGAGCATGCGCGCTTCGGCGGCGTGGTGCCGGAGGTGGCCTCCCGCGCCCACCTGGAGGCCATGGAGCCGACGGTCCAGCGGGCCTGCGAGCGGGCCGGGGTGCGACTGTCCGACGTCGACGCGATCTCGGTGACCAGCGGGCCGGGCCTGGTGGGTGCGCTGCTGGTGGGGGTGGCGGCGGCCAAGGGGCTGGCGCTGGGGCTCGGCAAGCCGCTCTACGGCGTGAACCACCTCGCGGCCCACGTCGCCGTGGACCAGCTCGAGCACGGGCCGCTGCCGCAGCCGTGCCTGGCGCTCCTGGTCAGCGGCGGCCACTCCTCGCTGCTGCTGGTCGAGGACGTCACCGGTGGAGTCGATCCGCTCGGCGCGACCATCGACGATGCAGCGGGGGAGGCCTTCGACAAGGTCGCCCGGCTGCTCGGGCTCCCGTTCCCCGGTGGGCCCCACATCGACCGCGAGGCCCGGTCGGGGAGCAGCGTGGCCATCGACTTCCCTCGCGGCCTCAGCTCGCGCCGCGACCTCGAGCGGCACCGCTTCGACTTCTCGTTCTCGGGGCTGAAGACCGCCGTGGCTCGCTGGGTCCAGGCCCGCGAGGCGGCGGGCGAGGCGGTGCCGGTGGCCGACGTCGCTGCGTCCTTCCAGGAGGCCGTCTGCGACGTCCTGACCCGCAAGGCCCTCGATGCCGCGGCCGAGCGCGGTGTCGACCACCTGCTGATCGGCGGGGGAGTCGCGGCGAACTCCCGGCTGCGGGCGATGGCGCAGGAGCGAGCGCAGGGACGCGGCGTCACCGTGCGCGTGCCGCGTCCGGGCCTGTGCACCGACAACGGCGCGATGGTCGCGGCCCTGGGCTCGGAGATGCTGGCGCGCGGCAGGGCCCCCTCATCGCTGGACCTGCCGGCTGACTCCAGTCAGCCGATCACGGTGGTCCAGGTGTGAGGGGGCCCTGTCCGGCGCTCAGCCGAGGTGGACGCTCGCGCTCCCGACGGTGGGGTCGTCGCGGACGTCCTCCAGGCCGGCGTCGATGTCGGTGAGCGTGCCGTCCAGCTCCGCGCGGAGCAGCCGCCACCGGTTGTCCTGCCCGTCCCACAGCGTGAGCAGCAGCGAGGAGTCGGACTCCCAGCGAACGTCGAACACCGTGGTCGTGGTCTCGCTGGTGTCGGCGAACCGCACCCGCTCCCGACCGTCGGCCATGTCGACGACGCTGACCGACTTCGGCCCGAGACCGTCGGTGTAGGACGGGAAGCCGATCGCCCAGCGGCCGTCGGGACTGATCGCGCCGAAGCTGTTGTCGCAGCTGCGCCACGCCTTCTCGCCGGTGCTCAGGTCCTGCAGCACCGAGCAGGTGCTGGGCTCGAACTCGTCGACCGAGACCATGCCGAGCAGCATGCCCTCGCTGACGTCGGAAGCCCGCAGGAAGCCGGGCAGCTCCTCGAGGGTCCCGCCCGAGCTCATCGACACCACGACGTTCGAGCCTCGCTCGGCGATGACCGTGCAGCCACCGGCCTCGCTGCCGTCGCCGGAGCAGGTCCCGCTGCCCTCGACCGCGTCGATCTGACTGATCGGCCCCGCGGCGTCGGCCGAGGCGAAGGACTGGTCGCCGTCCTCGGTGGTGATCGTGCGGACCTCGCCGTCCGGTGCGACGTAGGCGGCGACGGTGCCGTCGTCGGAGACCACGGGGCCGGACTGCGCCGGCACGGTCTCGCTCACCTGAGCGTCGGAGGTCAGCGTCTCGATCGCGAGCTTCCCGTCGCCGGTGTCGCGGAGCACCAGCCAGCCGTCGCCGAGGACGTCGAGGCCGCGAGCCTCCCCGTCGCCAGAGATGTCGAGGGCCTCGCCGCCCGGGACCAGGATCGTGTCGCCGCGCAGGACCGGCCGCTGTGCTGCGGCGCCACCGGTCTCGAGGTCGTCGAGGATCGAGACCTCGAGCAGTCCGCCGGACGGCGGCTCGATCGACTCGGTGTCCTGGCCGGCGACCGGCGGCGGGTCGTCGGCGCCGAGGTTGCCGGTCAGGGCCATGCCGGCCGGCACCGCCAGGGCGATCACGGTGGCCGAGGCGACCGCCGCGAGCGCCGTACGCCGGCGACGGATGCCGCGGGCGGTGGCGGTCACGGAGTCGAGGTCGAGCTCGTGCGGAGCGCCTCGCTCGGCCTGGTGGCGCAGGGCGCTGCGCAGCTGGTCCTCGTGCTGGGTGTTCATCGCGGGTCCTCCATGAGGTGGGCGATCTCGGTGGAGCGGGCTCGCAGGGCTGCCAACGCTCGGCTGGTCTGGGACTTCACGGTGCCGACGGTGACGCCCAGCGCCTCGGCGGTCTCGGCCTCGCTCAGCTCCTCGTAGTAGCGCAGCACCACTGCTGCGCGCTGCTTGCGGGGCAGCGACTGGACGAATGCCCACAGGTCGGCGTCCGGGCCCGCTGCGCCCCGGTGCGCCTCGGTGCGCTCGGGCAGCTGGTCGGTGGACGACTCGCGGCGCTTCCAGGGGCGGCGCCACAGCGAGTTGTGCTCGTTGACGATGATCCGGCGCACGTAGCCGTCGATCGAGTCGCGCTGGGTGACCTTGTCCCAGCTCAGGTAGAGCTTGGCCAGCGCAGTCTGCACGAGGTCCTCGGCGGTGTGGGAGTCACCGGAGATCAGGTACGCCGTGCGCAGCAGGCTGGCCTGGCGCGCACTCATGTAGGCCGCGAACTCGGTGTCGCGGTCGGTGCTCGGCATGGTCGTCGTCTCCCGGCTGCTCAGCGGGGCGGAGGGTGGGCTGCCCGCGTCGGCGAGGGTCATCGCACACTCTCCTTCCCTCGGGTGATCACAGTGGTGCTGCGTGGTCTCTGGTGAGACAGCCTCTCGCCACGGCGGCGGGATCTACGGCCAGGACGCGCCCGGGGGAGCAGAGGTTGCACGGCGGCCCGAGGTGGACACAGGTGGTCTGGACCAGCGCGCTGCGCATACTGGCTCGGTGATCGCGATCGCTCTCGTGGGGCTGGCGCTGGTCGGAGCCGTGGTGACCTGGGAGAAGCAGCTCCCCTCGGTCAGTCAGCGAGTCTCCGACCTGCCGAGGAGGCAGCGCATCTGGACGCTGCTGCTCTTCCCGGTCACCGTCGTCGTGGGAGTGGGGTCCGGCGCTCTGGCGGTGGCCGGAGTCCGGTCTGCGCCGGACAGCGCCTACGAGGCCTTCGGGGTCCTGGCCCTGGCGGCGACCTGTATCGCATCGGTCGTCCTTCTCGCGCTGGGTCTGTGGCGTGTGCTGGCGCGACGTTCGCGCTGATCACGCCACCTCCCACGTCTGTGAGACCGTCCCACCATGAGCTACGACCTCGCCTTCTGGGAGGGCCCACGGCCGCAGACCGACGACGAGGCCTCGGCACGCTTCGAGGAGCTCATGGACGCGCTGGAGGAGACCGACGACGATGTCCCGCCAACCGCGAGCATCCAGGCTCTCCTCAGCGACCTCGAGGCGCGCTGGCCGATCAACGACCCGGATGCCCCATGGGCGACGTTTCCTCTGGGGGAGGACGCCCAGGGCAACACGCTCTACGTCAACCTCGTCCTCAGTGTCTCCAACGTCGTGTCGGCGAGCATTTCGACGTAGGGCACGGTTTCACTGACCAAGATGGTGCCGTACGTCGAGAAGCTCGGTCCGTGCAGGCGATGAGCGACTCTCGGCAGAGTCGGTTGCACGTCGCCGCCTGTCGCTCAGGTCTGGATGCGGGTGAAGCGCAGGCGGCCGTCGGGCAGTCGGCTGTGTTGGTAGCGGGTGTCGTGGGCGGCGGTGTGGTGCCGCGCGCACAGGGTGAGGCCTTTGTCGACGCTGGTGGTGCCGCCAGATAACCAGGGGTCGTCGTGGTGGACGTGGCACCAGTTCGCCGGGATCTCGCACCCCTCGGCCCGGCAGGTGGTGTCGCGGGCGAAGATCACCCGTCGTTGGGCGCTGGTGTGGAACCGCTTCTCCCGGCCGTAGTCCAACGGCTGGGAGTCACCGCCGAGCACGACCGGCACGATCCCGGCCTCACAGGCCAGCCGCCTCGCCTCGGCGGGTGAGAGCTGGCCGCCGGTGAGCAGGTCCGCGGACTCGAGCCCACCCATCAGCGTTGTCAGGGACATGGTCACGAGGAGGGTGGCGTTGACCCCGCCGGACTGCGGCAGGTTGCCGGCCGGGTAGCGAGAGATCATCTCGACGAACGCCTGGCCGAGGAGCTCGGCGTTGGCGACCTTCTTGCCGCTGGCGTCTTCACGGACATAGGGTTCGGGGCGGCGTGGTGAGGCGAAGGCGTTGAGCGCGGTGAGGAGCTGGTCGCCGGCCAGGGTGGGGATCGCACCCTTGAGGTGGGTCACTCCGTGCTCGTCGGCGTAGACCTGCAGGAAGCAGTTGCGCTGCGCACGGCGTTCCTCGGCCTCGAGTGCCGTCGCGAGCCTCTCGTCGGCGGCGTCGGGGTCGATGACGTCGATCAGGTGCTTGCCGAGGACCTTCAGCTTCTTCGGCCCGAAGTCGTGGGCTTGCTCCAGCAGGTGCAGCTCGGCCTTCTCCCGGCCCTCCGGACCCACCGAGGCCGGCAGCGCGGCCACGGCGTCGAGGATCACCTCTGCCTGGGCCTGGGTGACCTGCCCGGCGGCGAGCGCGGCCTCGGTGCGGTGGAACTCGCCGCTGAGCCAGCTGGCGACCTTGAAGTCCTTCCGTGCGCGACGATGATCGGTCGAGGCGGTTTCGGCCCACCAGCCCTCGGAGACCGCTTGCTCGGTGGTGCTCGTCTCCGCACGACGCGCCTGGTCCAGCAGCCGCAGCCGCAACGCCGCCAACCGCGACTCCGCGCGGGCGACCAGCACCGCCGCTTCACCGGCAGCCTCACCGTCCAGACCTGCTGTGGAGCCGGCCATGACCTCGTCCAGCACCTGGTGCAGCCGGGTCGTGAAGCCGGTGATCGGGTGGCCTGCCATGCCCATGAACCTACGGGTGGGCACCGACACTTTCGCGGTCTGTTTGTGCAGGTCAGAGCAGTTTTCCTTGACTTTCTTCGGGGCCGGTTTTCGTCCACAGGGGGGCAGGTTTCGAGCCCCGGGGCATGGGCTGCCGGCAGGTCTCGACAAGCTCGACCAGCGAGGTGTCGCTCTCGACAAGCTCGACCAGCGACGGAGGGATCGACCGACGAGGGCGGGACGGCGGGGTGGGGCTCAGAGGCGGCGCACCGAGAGGGCGGTGGCCTTGCCGGCGACGCGGGTGATGACCAGCGTCATCTCGGCGTCGCCGCGCAGCGCGAGGCGGCGTCGCAGCTGTTCGGGCACGACGCCGACGCCACGCTTCTTGATCGTCAGGGACCCGATGCCGCGCTCGCGCAGGGCCGCGCGCAGCTGCTTCTCGGCGAAGGGCAGCTCCTCGAGCACCTCGTACGCCCTCGCGTACGGCGTCGTCGGTGGCTGGTTGCACGTCAGGTAGGCGATCCGCCGGTCCAGCAGTGCCCCGCCCACCTGGGCCGCCACGGCGGTGACCAGTCCGGCGCGGATCACCGCACCGTCCGGCTCGAGCAGGTAGCGCCCGACCGGCGCGGTGCCGACCACCTCGGGGCCGGGGTCGTCCTGCGTCGTGAGCGTTGCCAGGCCACTGGGGCTGATCAGCGTGGCCCGGCGGCTCGTGGTCGCCAGCTCGGGGGACCAGAGCGCGGCCTCCTTGACCTCGCCGCGCCAGCTCACCAGCTCGGTCTCCACGCCAGGGGGGACGCGGTCGGCGGGGATGCCGGGGGCGACCTTGACCACGGCGGGACGGGCGAGCAGCTGCTCCACCCACGGCCACGGGGGCGAGTAGGCATCGGGGTCGAAGGTGCGACCCCGCCCGGACCGCCGGCCCGGGTCGGCCACCGAGACACCGAAGGGGCGCAGGTCGAGCGTGGTCGCGTCGGCTGTCCTCACCGCGCCGTCCAGGCCCAGCGCGGCGAGGTTCGCGGCGGCGAGGGTGACCCGCACGGGGTCCGAGTCCACGCCGGCGACGGGGGCGGTGCCCGCGACCCGTCGGGCCACGGCCACCAGGTCCGCCCCGATGCCGCAGCCGAGGTCGATCACCGAGGAGGGGTGGGAGAAGGAGACCCGGGCGGCGCGGTGGGCCGCCACCTCGGCCCGGGTGCACTGCTCGAGCGCGTCGGGTGTGAAGTACATCCGTGCCGCGTCCGCGCCGAGCTTGTCCACAGCGCGAGCACGCAGCTCCAGCTGGCTCATCGCTGCGGCGGCGAGGTCTGCGTCGACCTGCCGGCGCAGCGCCGTGCCTGCCGTGATGGGGTCGGGGTGCACGCTGCGCAGCTCCGCGGCGAGTGCGAGCGCACGGTCGCCCTCGGGGGAGACCAGGCGCTGGGCGGTGGCGGTGTCCACGCCCTGATCCTGTCAACCCCGCCCCCGGTCCGGACCGGGCGACCCGCCCGCGACGAACTACTGGCACTCGACTTGACCGAGTGCTAACCGCGGACTAGTTTCGGAGTTGGCACTCTCGCTGTGAGAGTGCTGACACGCTCGGAGGGCACGGCCCCCGCGACGGCGTGCAAGCCGAGCGGAAGCTTTCAATCTCGACGAACGAGAAAGTGGAGGTCGACTCACGTGTCGGTCAACATCAAGCCGCTCGAGGACCGGATCCTCGTCAAGACGCTCGACGCTGAGCAGACCACGGCCTCTGGCCTGGTCATCCCGGACACCGCGAAGGAGAAGCCCCAGGAGGGCGAGGTCATCGCCGTGGGCCCGGGTCGCTTCAACGAGGACGGTGATGAGCGCGTCCCCATGGACATCTCCGTGGGCGACAAGGTCATCTACTCCAAGTACGGCGGCACCGAGGTCAAGTACTCCGGCGAGGAGTACCTCATCCTGAGCGGGCGCGACGTGCTCGCCATCGTCGGCTGACCCAGCCCGACGTCCCGCTGAACTGAGTGAACCACTGACACGGCCCCGGCGGCCCACCCGGGCCGCCGGGGCCGTGTCGGTCACCTGACATCCAACGAAAGGCAGTGATCTCAGCAATGCCTAAGATCCTGGAATTCGACGAGCGGGCCCGCCGCGCGCTGCTGCGCGGCGTCGACCAGCTCGCCGACACCGTCAAGGTGACGCTCGGCCCCAAGGGCCGTTACGTCGTCCTCGACAAGAAGTGGGGCGTTCCCACGATCACCAACGATGGTGTGACGGTTGCTCGCGAGGTCGAGCTCGACGACCCGTTCGAGAACCTCGGCGCGCAGCTGACCAAGGAGGTCGCCACCAAGACCAACGACGTCGCTGGTGACGGCACCACCACCGCGACCGTGCTGGCCCAGGCGATGGTCCAGCGTGGTCTGCACGCCGTGACCGCCGGCGCGAACCCGATGGCGCTCAAGCGCGGCATCGACCGCGCCGCCGAGGCCGTCGCGGAGGCGCTGCTCAAGGCCGCGCGCGACGTGGACTCCAAGGAGGACATGGCCGCGGTCGGCACCGTCTCCAGCCGCGACCCGCAGATCGGCGAGCTGCTCGCCGAGGCCTTCGACAAGGTCGGCAAGGACGGCGTCATCACCGTCGACGAGTCCAACACCATGGGCACCGAGCTGGAGTTCACCGAGGGGATGCAGTTCGACAAGGGCTACATCTCGCCGTACTTCGTCTCCGACGCCGAGCGCATGGAGGCCGTCCTCGACGAGCCCTACATCCTGCTGCACCAGGGCAAGATCAGCGCGATCGCCGACCTGCTGCCGATCCTCGAGAAGGTGATGCAGAGCGGCAAGCCGCTGTTCATCCTCTCCGAGGACGTCGAGGGCGAGGCCCTCTCGACGCTGGTGGTCAACAAGATCCGCGGCACCTTCAACGCCGTCGCGGTGAAGTCGCCGGCCTTCGGTGACCGCCGCAAGGCGATGATGCAGGACGTTGCCGTCCTCACCGGTGGCCAGGTCGTGGCCCCCGAGGTCGGTCTCAAGCTGGACCAGGTCGACCTGGACGTGCTGGGCAAGGCCCGTCGCATCGTGGTCACCAAGGACCACACCACGATCGTGGACGGCGGCGGTGACGCCAGCGAGGTCGCCGGGCGTGTCCAGCAGATCAAGCAGGAGATCGAGAACAGCGACTCCGACTGGGACCGCGAGAAGCTCCAGGAGCGTCTGGCCAAGCTCGCCGGCGGCGTCTGCGTCGTCAAGGTGGGTGCCGCCACCGAGGTGGAGCTGAAGGAGAAGAAGCACCGCATCGAGGACGCCGTGTCCGCCACGCGCGCCGCGATCGAGGAGGGGATCATCCCCGGCGGTGGCTCCGCGCTGGTCCACGCCGCTGCGGCGCTGGAGGGCGAGCTCGGCCTCAGTGGCGACGAGGCCACCGGCGTCAAGGTGGTCCGCAAGGCGCTCGACGAGCCGCTGCGCTGGATCGCGGAGAACGGCGGCGAGAACGGCTACGTCGTGGTTGCGAAGGTCCGCGAGGCGGGCGAGGGCACCGGCTACAACGGCGCCACCGACTCCTACGGCGACCTGCTCGACCAGGGCATCCTCGACCCGGTCAAGGTCACGCGCTCAGCGCTGGTCAACGCCGCGTCCATCGCCGGCATGCTGCTCACCACCGAGACCCTCGTGGTGGACAAGCCGGAGGACGAGGACGAGGCCGCCGGCGGCGCCGGGCACGGCCACGGTCACGGCCACTGAGTCGACAGACTCGACACAGCACAGCGCCCCGACTCCGCACGGAGTCGGGGCGCTGTGTCTTGTGCCGGGGCTCAGCCGACCGTCGGCAGGTGAGCCTTGAGGTTGCTCAGCTGCACCACGCCGGGCGTGCGGCTGGCATAGCCCGCGAACATGTCGCTGACCGGCGAGACCGTCAGGAAGAGCGACTGGCCCTCCGGGACGTCCACCGCGACCGAGGGAAGCTCGTAGCGGCGCCGCTTGTCGGTGATCATCGCCGGCTCACGCTGCGGCAGCATGTTGTTCTGCACGATGCGTGCGTCCGCCGGTGAGGTGCCCACCGAGAGCGAGTAGAACGCGCGGGTGTCCGGCCCCAGCGTGGTCACGTCGGCGGTGACGAAGGAGCGACCCGCCGTCCGGATCGGGCCATCGGCGATCTTGACCGCCTGCGGCACGCCGACCGCCGAGGTGGTCACCGTGTCGGCCACCGGGAAGGTCTTGTCCGGAGCCACCGACCCGACGGTGGTGCAGCCGTTGTCGTCGGTGGCCAGGTGGAAGCGGTTGAAGCCGCGCAGGTTGCGGTCCTTGCCCTGCAGCTTCTCCTGCATGAACCGCAGGGCAAGGTCGGCGAAGGTGTCGCTGCCCAGCTTCTGGCTGCACGGGTCGGCCGAGATGTTCTCCGAGCCGATCGGGAAGGCCGAGGGCAGCGTGTGCCCGCCGTTGTAGCCGACGAAGATGCTGCGCTTGCGCGCCTTGCGGGTCAGGGCGTTGCTCCAGTTCTTCAGCCCCTGCCGCAGCGGGAAGAGGTTGTCGGTCTCGCCCTGGCCGAAGAGGACCGGGATGTTGAGCCTGCGACCGTTGCGAACGTGCCAGGAGGGCCCGTTCTTTCGGAAGAACGCGTCCAGGTCAACCGTGCCGGGGGTGGAGCCGTCGGGCCAGGTGCCGGTCGCGGCGCCGTCCGCGAGCGTGGTGTAGATGTTCTCCGGCAGCGCCTGGCTCGGGAGGCCGGCCGCGCTCAGCGCTGTGACCCACTCGGTGCGCACCACCTCGTCCGGGGCGAGGCTCTCCTTGAGGTCCCACCAGGTGATCTCCGGCGCCATCGCATCGAAGACCGGCTTGCCCCGCGTGCGCAGCTCCTCGAAGGCGCCGAGGAACTGGTAGCCACCGCCGTACGAGCCGCCGATGGAGCCCAGGCGCGGGTCGCCAGGGCCGTCCTTGCGGACCCACGGCTGGCGCGCGATCAGGCGGACCAGCGTGCGCACGTCGCGCCCCTCGAAGTCGGGGTTCATGACGTGGGCCTTGCCGCCGCTCTCGCCGAAGCCGCGCTGGTCGAAGGAGAGCACGCCGAAACCGGCGTCGAGGTAGTTCTGGAAGGCTGCGGGGTCCGTCGTCCGGCTGCCGCCCCACCCGTGGCTGTGCATCACCAGCGGCACCTTGCGCGCCTTGCTCGCGCCCGCGGGCTTGAAGATCGTGTAGCAGATGTCGACCTTCTCCTGCGACCCCGGCTCGGGCCGGCTCTTGATGCAGCCGTCGCGGCTGCTGTGCTCGGCGGCGGCAGCCGGGTGGGCGGTGAGCAGTGCGGTGGTCGGCGCGGCCAGGGCCAGAGCGGCGACCAGTGCGCCCGCGCGACGTGAACGACGTGTTTCCCTCATGCCTGCCCCAACGAACCAGCACGGTTCAGGTCATGGTCTGGATCACAGTGGTTGATCACACACCCCTCACCTGGTGGTCCTGCACCTCAGCGGCGGCGGGTGATCGCGACCCCGACCAGGGTGATGGCGCCCCCGAGGTAGGTCAGCGGCCCCGGGGTCTCGGCCAGGAACAGCCAGCCCAGGACGATCGTGATCACCGGCACCAGGTAGGTCGAGACCCCGAGGCGCGAGGCGTCCATGTGGGCCAGCGCGAAGGCGTAGGTGGTGAAGGCGACTGCGGTGGGGAAGAGCCCGAGGTAGACCAGCCACAGCAGCGAGCTGGTCGGCGCCTGCTCGGCCTCGCGCACCAGTGTGGGCGTGAACGGCAGGCACAGCACCAGCCCGACCGAGCAGGCCAGCCAGGTGACCTGGCCCGCTGGCAGGCGGGCCATCACCGGCTTCTGGACCACCAGGCTCACGGCGTACGACACGGCCGAGACCAGGCAGAGCGCGACGCCGAGGACGTCACGGTCGGCCTGCGCCGAGCTGGACAGCGAGATCAGGGTGACCCCGCTCAGCGCCACCACCAGCCCGACCACCAGGGCCACGGTGAACCGCTCGCCGAGGAAGGCGGCGGCCAGCACCGCGAGCACGATCGGCGCGAACTGGATCAACAGGGCGGCGGTCCCGGCGTCCACCCGCTGCTCGCCCTCGTTGAGGGCGACGTTGTAGAGGGCGTACCAGAGCGCCCCGATCGTGACCAGCCGCAGCCAGTCCCCGCGACCGGGGCGCACCAGCCCGCGGTGCACGGCGTAGGTGCCGAGGGCGAGGGAGGCGACCCCGAGCCGGCCCACGGTCAGCGCGCCGGGGGAGAAGTCGCGGCCGAGGTGACGGATCGCCACGAAGGCCGAGGCCCACAGCACCAGCGTGGTGGTGACGGCCAGCAGCGGGAGCACGGAGGGGCGCGACGTCACCGGGCGAGGCTAGCCAGGTCGTGGCGGCGTGGGCACGCGGATTTCGGACGGGGTCTCGACGGGCTGCACCAACCGGGCCCTCGGTGGTCGAGCAGCGAGGGTCGTCGAGATCACTGACCCCGGGTCGTAGACTTCGGGCACCGTCCTCCCTCACCGGAAGGCCTCCATGGACCTCAACGCAGCCGGAGTCCCCGACAAGTTCCTCCCGCTCGGGCTCACCTACGACGACGTGCTGCTGCTGCCCGGCGAGACCGACGTCATCCCCAGCGAGGTCGACACGACCTCACGGCTGACACGGGCGACCACGCTGCGCATCCCCCTGATCTCCAGCGCCATGGACACGGTGACCGAGTCGCGGATGGCGATCGCCATGGCCCGCCAGGGCGGCCTGGGGGTCCTGCACCGCAACCTCTCCATCGAGGACCAGGCCTACCAGGTCGACCTGGTCAAGCGGACCCAGACCGGCATCATCTCCAACCCCGTCACCATCCGACCCGACCAGACCCTGGAGCAGCTGGACGAGAAGTGCGGTCAGTACCGCGTCTCCGGCCTGCCGGTGGTCGACGCCGAGCACCGGCTGCTGGGCATCATCACCAACCGCGACCTGCGGTTCACCCCCGTCGCGGAGTGGGCCAGCACCAAGGTCGACGAGGTGATGACGCCGATGCCGCTGATCACCGGCCAGGCGGGCATCAGCCGCGAGGAGGCGACGCTGCTGCTGCGCAAGCACAAGCGCGAGCGGCTTCCGCTGGTCGACGACGACGGGCACCTCGCCGGGCTGATCACCGTCAAGGACTTCGTCAAGAGCGAGCAGTTCCCCCTGGCGACCAAGGACGCCGACGGCCGGCTCATGGTCGGCGCCGCCGTGGGCTACTTCGGTGACGCCTGGGAGCGGGCCAGGACCCTGATCGAGGCCGGTGTCGACGTGCTGGTCGTGGACACCGCCCACGGGCACGCCAGGCTCCTGCTGGACATGGTGCGTCGGCTCAAGACCGACCCCGGCACCCGCCACGTGCAGGTGATCGGGGGCAACGTCGCCACCCCCGAGGGCGCCCAGGCGCTCGTCGACGCCGGGGTCGACGCGGTCAAGGTCGGTGTCGGGCCGGGGTCGATCTGCACCACGCGCGTGGTCGCCGGCGTCGGAGTGCCCCAGGTGACCGCGGTGCACAACGCGGTCCAGGTGTGCGAGCCCGCCGGGGTGCCGGTGATCGCGGACGGCGGCCTGCAGTACTCCGGCGACATCGCCAAGGCGCTCGTCGCCGGCGCGGAGTGCGTCATGGTCGGCTCGCTGCTGGCCGGTTGCGAGGAGTCGCCGGGCGAGCTGGTCTTCGTCAACGGCAAGCAGTACAAGTCCTACCGCGGCATGGGCTCGATCGCGGCGATGTCGAGCCGCGGCAAGAGGTCCTACTCCAAGGACCGCTACTTCCAGGCCGACGTGACCAGCGACGACAAGATCGTCCCCGAGGGCATCGAGGGCCAGGTCGCCTACCGGGGGCCGCTCGCCGCCGTCGCCCACCAGCTCGTGGGAGGCCTGCACCAGTCGATGTTCTACGTCGGCGCACGCGACGTGCCCGAGCTGCGCAGCAAGGGCCGGTTCGTGCGGATCACCGCTGCCGGCCTCAAGGAGAGCCACCCCCACGACGTGCAGATCACCGCCGAGGCCCCCAACTACACCGGTCGCTGAGGTCGGGTCGGCCCCGTCGCAGGTAGGCTCCGCCCCGTGCAAGAGATCGAGATCGGCCGCGCCAAGCGGGCCCGCCGTGCCTGGTCCTTCGACGACATCGCGATCGTGCCGTCACGGCGCACCCGGGACCCCGAGGAGGTCTCGACCGCCTGGCAGATAGACGCCTACCGCTTCGAGATCCCCGTCGTCGCCGCGCCGATGGACTCGGTGATGTCGCCGGCCACCGCGGTGCAGTTCGGCAAGCTCGGTGGTCTCGGGGTGCTCGACCTCGAGGGCCTGTGGACCCGCTACGACGACCCGACCGACCTGCTGGCCGAGGTCACCGCGCTGGAGGTGGAGTCCGCGACGCGCCGCCTCCAGGAGATCTACTCCGCCCCGATCCGCGAGGACCTCATCCAGCGGCGGCTCCAGGAGATGCGTGAGGCGGGCGTCACGGTCGCGGGCAGCCTCTCCCCGCAGCGCACCAAGGAGTTCGCGAAGGTGGTCGTCGACGCGGGCGTCGACATGTTCGTGATCCGGGGCACCACCGTCTCCGCCGAGCACGTCTCGGGGCAGGCCGAGCCGCTGAACCTCAAGGACTTCATCTACGAGCTCGACGTCCCGGTCATCGTGGGAGGTTGTGCGACGTACCAGGCGGCGCTGCACCTGATGCGCACCGGAGCCGCGGGTGTCCTCGTCGGCTTCGGCGGCGGAGCGGCGCACACCACGCGCACCGTGCTGGGCGTCGCGGTGCCGATGGCGAGCGCGGTGGCCGACGTCGCCGCGGCGCGGCGTGACTACCTCGACGAGTCGGGGGGGCGCTACGTGCACGTGATCGCCGACGGCTCGATCGGTCGCTCCGGCGACATCGCCAAGGCGATCGCCTGCGGCGCCGACGCGGTGATGATCGGCACCGCGCTGGCGCGCAGCAAGGAGGCGCCGGGCCGCGGCTGGCACTGGGGCTCGGAGGCCTGGCATCCCGACCTGCCGCGGGGCAGGCGGATCCACATCGGCACCGCCGGTCCGCTCGAGCAGGTGCTCTTCGGACCCTCGACCGTGCCCGACGGCACGATGAACCTGATCGGCGCGCTGCGGCGCGCGATGGCCACCACCGGCTACACCGAGGTCAAGGAGTTCCAGCGGGTCGAGGTCGTGTTCTCCTGAGCGGGACCGCGACCGAGGCTCGGGGCCGCCTCGCGTTCGTCGTGCTGCTGGCGCTGACCGTGGGACAGCTGGGTCTGGCAACCCTGGCGCCGGACCTGGATCAGTTCGCCGGGAAGGCCTTCGGGGCCCGCCTGGTCGCCTACCCGCTGATGATGTGCCTGGCCCCGGTGGTCTGGTGGCTCGCGGTGCGAGGCCGCGCCGAGGCCGCACCGCTGCCGTGGACGGCGTTCGCGCTCGTGGCCGCGCCGTTCCTGATCGACGTCACCGGCAACACCCTGGACCTCTACGACTCGATCGAGTGGTGGGACGACGCCAACCACTACCTCAACTGGGTGCTGCTGTGCCTCGGCGTCGGCCTGATGGTGCTGCGGGGTCGGCCGAGCCCGCCCTGGCTGGTTCCGGTGGCCGTGGCCGGGCTCGGCGCCGTGCTGGCGATCGGCTGGGAGCTGGGGGAGTGGTACACCTTCATCCGCCACGGCACCGAGCTGGGCACCGCCTACACCGACACCCTCGGCGACGAGGCACTCGGCACCCTGGGCGGCACCACCGCCGGGCTGATCCTCTGGCGGCGCGCTCGACTGGTCCACGCCGGCGGTGCGTCATGATGCGCCCATGAAGGTCGACCTCACCGTGCTGGCGATCCCGGCGTTCATCGCCGCGATGGGCGCGGAGTACGCCTGGCAGCGTGCCCACCCGGTCCCCGCGGGGACGCGGGCCGGTGACTACCAGCTCGCCGACACCCTCGCGAGCCTCTCGATGGGCGTCGGCAGCCTCGCTGCGCCGTACGCGGCGAAGAAGCTGCTGGATCCGGTGACCCCCGGTGTCGGACGCCACGGCAAGGCGCTGCTCACGCTCGGAGCGGTTGCGGCGGTTGCGACCACGGTCGGGGACGTGGTGCGTCGGCGGTTCCGCGAGGGCAGGCTGCCCGACCCGCAGACCGTGCCGGCCGACGTCCGCGAGGTCCAGGAGGAGCTGGCCGGGCTGCGTCAGGCGCCCGCCACGCCACCCGGTGACCGGCCGGCTCGCCGAGGCGGGCTGACCAGGGCCCACGGGGCGCTTGCCGCGACGACGGTCTTCTCGACCGCGCTGACCGTCTCCACGGTGTGGGCGGCCCAGACCTCGGGGCGCAGGCTGTTCGGCAAGGGCCTGCGCGACCTCGGCGAGGGCAGGCTTGCGTGGACGGTGGCGGTGCTCGGCTGGGACTTCATCTACTACTGGAACCACCGCGCCGACCACGAGTCCCGCTGGCTCTGGGCGATGCATGTGGCCCACCACTCCAGCGAGCGCTACAACCTCTCGACCGCGCTGCGCCAGCCCGTCGCCGAGAGCCTCACCGTTCAGGTGCCCTACGGGCTGCTCGCCCTGTGCGGCGTACGGCCCGCCCTGATCGAGCAGGCGCGCGGCATCAACCTGATCTACCAGTTCTGGATCCACACCGAGGCGATCCGCAGCATCGGCCCGCTGGAGAAGGTGTTCAACACCCCCTCGCACCACCGCGTGCACCACGGGTCCAACCGGCAGTACCTCGACCGCAACCACGGCAGCATCCTGATCATCTGGGACAAGCTGTTCGGCACCTTCGAGCCGGAGGACGAGCCCGTGGTCTACGGCCTCACCAAGAACATCGAGTCCTACAGCGCGGCGGTCATCGCCACCCATGAGTGGCGCGACATCGCGGAGGACGTCGCGACGGCGCACACCTGGCACGACCGGTGGTCCTTCCTGCTGCGCGGGCCCGGCTGGGCCTACGAGCGCCGCGACCGCACCCACCGGGAGGTCGAGGCGCCGGTCGCGAGCTAGGGCGAGCGGTCAGCGCCGGGAATAGTTGACACGTCATCATAGTTGCGGGAGATACTGGTCCCCGACCCGACGAGGTGAACCACATGCCCGCTGTGACCGTCCCCGACTTCACCGTGCTGCCGCGCGTGACCGGCCCCGGCCTCGACGCCCAGCCACGCGACGTGGTGCAGGTGACGACTGCTCCGCGCGGCTTCGAAGGTGAGGGCTTCCCGGTGCGGCGCGCCTTCGCCGGCGTCGACCTGGCCCGCCTCGACCCCTTCATCCACATGGACCAGATGGGTGAGGTGGAGTACGCCCCCGGTGAGCCCAAGGGCACCGCCTGGCACCCCCACCGCGGCTTCGAGACCGTCACCTACATGATCGACGGGGTCATGCGGCACCAGGACTCCCACGGTGGCGGCGGGCTGATCACCAACGGCGACACCCAGTGGATGACCGCCGGGTCAGGCCTGCTTCACATCGAGGCGCCGCCGGAGGAGCTGGTGATGAGCGGCGGCCTGTTCCACGGCGTGCAGCTGTGGGTCAACCTGCCGCGGACCATGAAGATGGCGACCCCGCGCTACCAGGACATCCGAGGCGGCCAGGTCGAGCTGCTGTCGTCCCCCGACGGCGCCTCCCTGCTGCGGGTCATCGCCGGGTCCCTGGACGGGCATGACGGCCCCGGAGCCACCCACACCCCGATCACGCTCGTGCACGCCACGCTGATGCCGGGCGGTCGGCTGGAGCTGCCGTGGTCTGCGGAGTTCAACGCGCTCGCCTACGTCCTGGCCGGGCGCGGCACGGTCGGGGCGGAGCGGCGCCCCGTCCAGAGTGGCCAGCTGGCCGTGTTCGGCAGCGGCGACTCGATCGAGCTGACCGGTGACTCCGATGCCCAGAGCCCCTCGCTGGAGGTGCTGCTCCTGGGCGGCCGGCCGATCCGCGAGCCGGTGGCGGCCTACGGGCCGTTCGTCATGAACACCCGGGCCGAGCTGGTGCAGGCCTTCGAGGACTACCAGTCCGGCCGTCTCGGCACCATCCCCAGCGAGCCCCACCCCGGCCACCTCTGATTCACCCGCCAGCCAGGCGTTGTGCGCTCTGTTGTCAGGAAATGGCACCAGAGCGCACAACGCCTCCGGGTCCGCAGTACCTGCACCACCTCACCTGAACGCTCCAGCCGCGCCGCTGAAGGATTCGCGCGATCACCGCTGCCGTCGCGCAGGCATCGAGCTCGACCTGCTGCCAGCCGAGGCGGACTGTGATCAGGCCGTCGGCCCTCGCCTGGAGGTCACGCGACAGGTCGGCTGCGCGGTCACGCGCCAGGTCGTGGCCCAGGCGTCCGTCGAGCTCCAGGACGAGGCCCCAGGCTCGATACAGCACGTCGCGGTAGATCACGCCCTGCCTGGTGGTGTCGCGTACCTGACGCTCGCTGCGGGGCAGTCCGTGCGCTCGCTCGACCTTGTGGACATAGGTGTGCTCCAGCACGGACTGGACACCGTGCGCCGCGTCGTCGAGGACCCCCAGCATCCAGGCGCGGTCCTTGAGGTTCGATCGACCCGAGAGCTCGCGGAGGAGCCGCTCTGGCGTCGTCTTCCTGCTTCGGCAAACGTCAGTGATCAGCTCGACCGCCTGGTGGCGCCTCATCACTGAGCTCATGGAAATGACCGCGTCCTCCAGGCGCTGCCGCGGCGGTGAGCGATTCCACTGAACCCTGTCGTCGAGGTCGCGCAGCCGGTGCACCTGGATGCCGCGCTCAGGCCTGAGGCTTGACCGCCCCTCGGCGACGCCCACCTGGATGATGTTCCCCGCGAGGTTCACTGCACTCTCGAGCGCCAGTGCCGCGGGCCAGTAGCGATGCACCGCCGCCCACGCCCTCGACGACCAGGTCAGCGGGCCGGTGTGGTTGACGTACACGCCTGCGAAGACCGGGGTGAGCTGACGGGACCGCAGCCACCGGCGTACGTCCGTGGGCCGTGCGTCTAGATCCCGCAGCTGCCGGCGGGACACGATGCCGGACTGGTGGTCAAGCAGGGGACGCAGAGGCTCGAAGTCCATCCCGGCAAGGGTGAACGCGGAGCGAGGGTGACACCAGAGCGACCTTCCCACCTGTGGACGGGGGCGGGTTCGGCAGACTGGGGCCATGGCCACTCCGCTGAGTCCGGACAAGCGCACCACCTCCCTCGCCGCGATGGCTGAGGCGGAGCTCGACGTGCTCGTCGTCGGGGGTGGCGTGACGGGCTGCGGGGTCGCGCTTGACGCGGTGACCCGCGGCCTGGCGACCGGGCTGCTCGAGCAGCGCGACCTCGCCTCCGGCACGTCGTCGCGCTCCAGCAAGCTGATCCACGGTGGGCTGCGCTACCTGGAGATGCTCGACTTCTTCCTGGTCAAGGAGGCCCTGGCCGAGCGCGGGCTGCTGATCACGCGCCTCGCGCCGCACCTGGTGCGCCCGGTGCCGTTCCTCTACCCGCTGCGCTCCCAGCTCGAGCGCGGCTACGTGGGCGCCGGACTCGCGCTGTACGACGCGCTGGCGGCCACCTCGCCGTTCCCGCGGGGGGTGCCGATGCACCGCCACCTGACCAAGCGCAAGGCGCTGCGGCTCGCGCCCGACTTCCGCGACGACGCGCTGGCCGGTGCGGTGCAGTACCACGACGCCCAGGTCGACGACGCCCGGCACACGATGATGCTGGCGCGCACCGCGGCCGAGCACGGCGCCCACGTCGCCACGCGGGTCAAGGTGACCGGCTTCCTGCGCGAGGGCGAGCGGGTCACCGGGGTGACGGCTCGCGACCTGGAGTCGGGCGAGGATCTGCGAGTGCACGCCCGCGTCGTCGTCAACGCCGCCGGCGTCTGGACCGACGACATCCAAGAGCTCGTCGGCGGTCGGGGGATGCTGCACGTCCAGGCGAGCAAGGGGATCCACCTCGTGGTGCCGCGCGACCGGATCCGGTCGTCGTCAGGGATCATCCTGCGCACCGAGACCAGCGTGCTGTTCATCATCCCGTGGGGACGGCACTGGATCATCGGCACCACCGACACCGCCTGGAACCTCGACAAGGCGCACCCCGCGGCGTCGCGTGCGGACATCGACTACCTGCTCGACCACGTCAACTCGGTGATCAAGGAGCCGCTGCGCCATGATGACGTCGAGGGCGTCTACGCGGGTCTGCGCCCGCTGCTCTCAGGCGAGTCGGAGCCGACGAGCCGGATCTCCCGGGAGCACGTCGTGGTGACCCCGGTGCCAGGGCTGGTGCTCATCGCCGGTGGCAAGTACACGACGTACCGGGTGATGGCGAAGGACGCGGTCGACGCCGCCGCGCACTCCATGGGCGGCGCCGTGCCCGACTCGATCACCGAGCGTGTGCCGCTGGTCGGGGCCGAGGGCTTCGAGGTGCGCCGCAACCAGACCGCCACGCTCGCGCACCAGGCCGGCCTCCACCCCGCGCGGGTCGAGCACATGCTGGGGCGCTACGGCGACCTCGTCGACGAGGTGCTGGCTCTGGTGGGCGAGCAGCCCGAGCTCGGCGAGCCGCTTCCCGGCACCGAGGACTACCTCAAGGCCGAGGTGGTCTACGCGGTCACCCACGAGGGCGCCCGTCACCTCGACGACGTGCTGGCGCGGCGCACCCGGATCTCGATCGAGACCTTCGACCGTGGCCTCGCCGCCGCGCAGCCGGCTGCCGAGCTGATGGCGGGCCCGCTGGGCTGGGACGCGGCGCAGGTGGAGGAGGAGGTCGACCACTACCACCGGCGCGTGGCGGCCGAGCGCGACAGCCAGTCCAAGCTCACCGACCAGGAGGCCGACGAGGCCCGGGTGTCCGCCCGCGACGTCCTGGGCACCTAGTTGACCTGGCGCTCACGCCCCTCCCAGTACGGCGCCCGCAGCTTGAACTTCTGCAGCTTGCCGGTGGCCGTGCGGGCGAGCTCGTCGCGGAACTCGACCGACGTCGGCGCCTTGTAGCGCGCGACCTTCGACTTCACGTGCTCGATCAGCTCCTGCTCGGTGAGCTCGGAGCCCTCGGCACGCACCACGAGGGCCGTGATCGTCTCGCCCCACCTGTCGTCGGGGACCCCGATGACGGCGACCTCGGCGACGTCGGGGTGGGAGAAGATCGCGTCCTCGACCTCGATGGAGGAGACGTTCTCGCCACCGGTGATGATGACGTCCTTCTTGCGGTCCTTGATGCTCAGGTAACCCTCGTCGTCGATCTCACCGCCGTCGCCGGTGTGGAACCAGCCGCCCGCCAGGCAGCGCTCGGTCTCCCCGGGGTTGTCCCAGTAGCCCTCCAGGCACACGTTGGAGCGCGCCATCACCTCGTCCTCGTCGAGCATCAGCTCCACTCCGAGAGCCGGGGCGCCGGCGCGCACCAGCTTGGTGGCTCGCTCCTCGGCGGAGAGGTCGTCCCACTCTGCGCGGGTGCGGTTGATGGTGAGCAGGGGCGAGGTCTCGGTCAGGCCGTAGATCTGGATGAACTCCCAGCCGAGCTCCTCCTGCACCCGCACGATGGTCTTGGTCGGCGGGGGAGCCCCGGCGACGATGATCCGCACCCGGTCGCGGCCGGGGATCTCGCCGTCCCAGTCCGCGGCCGCGTCGAGCACCGCGGCCACCACCGCCGGTGCGGCGCACATGAAGGTGACGCCGTGCTCCTCGACCCGCCGCAGGATCTCCGCACCGTCGACCTTGCGCAGGACGACCTGGGGCACGCCGAGCGAGGTCACCACGAAGGGCATCCCCCAGCCGTTGGCGTGGAACTGCGGCAGCGTGTGGAGGTAGACGTCGCGGTCGGTCACGCCGGCGTGCAGCCCGAAGGTCACCGCGTTGGTCCACAGGTTGCGGTGGGTCAGCTGCACGCCCTTGGGGCGTGCCGTGGTCCCGGAGGTGTAGTTGATCGTGGCGGTCGCGTTCTCGTCCGGGTCCGACCAGGGGCTCGGGTCGTCGGCCTCGGCGAAGAGATGCTGGTCCTCACCCAGCACGAAGCGGTGCTCCGCGGTGACCGAGGCCAGCGCCTGGTCAACCTCGGGGTCGACGAAGAGGACCCGGGCGCCGGAGTGCTCGACGATGTAGGAGACCTCGTCGGCGGAGAGGCGGAAGTTGATCGGCACCAGCACCCGGCCGTAGCCGCAGACCCCGAAGAAGGCACTGAGCAGGCGCGCGGAGTTCTGCGAGACCACCGCGACCCGGTCGCCCTCCTCGATGCCCAGGTCCTCCATGGCCCGCGCCAGCTGCCGGGCGCGCCGTGCGAGGTCGGCGTAGGTGAGCGAACCGAGGGACGGCGCCGGCTGGTCGGGCTCGTCGATGATGCCGATGCGCTCGCCGTACACCTGCTCGGCGCGACGGATGAAGTCGGTGACGGTCATGGGGACGAACACGAGGGGGCTCCTGGTGGGTGGTCGGGTGCCTCGACCCTAACCACGTCGGCCGCGCGCGGACAGGGGTCGGCGCGGGGGAGCCGGCGAGCGTACCTGTCCGAGTGGTGAGCCACACCAGGGCGAGGGGTGGTCTGCCCCTCGCGGCCCGGATACCATCGGTATATGAGTTCTGACTCCGATGGTGCCGCCGCGCTCGACGTGCGCGATCCCGACCACGACCCCACCGCGACCTACGCCCTGGAGCCGTCGCGGGTGCGAGAGCTGACCGGACTGATCCTGAGCACGGGCACGGAGGCCAAGCACGCCGTCAGCCCGATCACCGGAGCGCCGCTCGGCGACATCCCGCAGTCCACCGAGAGCGACGTGGAGGAGGCCTTCCGCCGCGCGCGGGGCGCGCAGGTCGCCTGGGCGCGCACCAGCCTGGCCGAGCGAGCCTCGAAGCTCATGCGGCTCCACGATCTGATCCTGGAGCGACAGGACCAGATCCTCGACCTGATCTGCTGGGAGACCGGCAAGGCCCGCAAGCACGCCTTCGACGAGCCGCTGCACCTGGCGCTCACCGCGCGGTACTACGCGCGCACCGGCGCCGAGCACCTGAAGACCCGACCCGCGGCCGGCGTCATCCCCGGACTCACCCAGGTCGAGGTGAATCAGGTGCCCAAGGGTGTCGTGGGCATCATCGCCCCCTGGAACTACCCCTTCACCTTGGCGCTGTGCGACGGCATCCCCGCGCTCATGGCCGGCAACGCGGTGGTGACCAAGCCCGACTCGCAGACCCCCCTGACTGCGCTGCTGGGGGCGGAGCTGCTGCGTGAGGCGGGCTTCCCGGCCGAGCTGTGGCAGGTCGTCGCCGGTCCTGGCAGCTCGATCGGGACCGCGATCATCCAGCGCGCCGACTACGTCTGCTTCACCGGCTCCACCGCCACCGGCAAGAAGATCGCCCAGCAGTGCGGTGAGCGGCTGATCGGCTGCTCGATGGAGCTGGGTGGCAAGAACCCGATCCTGGTGCTGCGTGACGCCGATCTCGACCGCGCCGCCGAAGGAGCGATCCGCGCCGCGTTCTCCAACAGCGGTCAGCTCTGCGTGTCGATGGAACGGATCTTCGTCGCCGACCAGGTCTACGAGCGCTTCGTGCGCAAGCTCGTCGACCGGGTCAGCGCGATGACGCTCGGCGCGAGCCTGGAGTGGGGCGTCGACATGGGCAGCCTGATCTCCCAGGACCAGCTCGACACGGTCACCGCTCACGTCGACGACGCCAAGGCCAAGGGGGCCCGCGTGCTCACCGGCGGTCGGGCGCGCCCGGACCTCTCGCCGTACTTCTTCGAGCCGACGGTGCTGGAGGGGACGACACCGGAGATGGCCTGTTTCGGTGACGAGACGTTCGGACCGGTGATCTCGCTCTACCGGTTCCATGACGAGGACGAGGCCGTCGCACGCGCCAACGACGGCGACTACGGCCTCAACGCCTCCATCTACACCCGCGACACCAGCCGGGCCCGCGAGCTGGGCAAGCGGATCAAGTGCGGCTCGATCAACGTCAACGAGGCCTTCGGCGCCACCTTCGCCAGCCTCGACGCCCCGATGGGCGGCATGCGCCAGTCCGGCGTGGGGCGCCGGCAGGGCGCCGAGGGCATCCTGCGCTACACCGAGTCTCAGTCGGTCGCGGTGCAGCGGGTGCTGCGGTTCGCGCCGATGTTCGGCATGAGCGACAAGACCTACGCCAAGGTGATGACCAGCAGCGTGAAGCTGCTGACCAAGCTCGGCCGCAAGTGATCAGGAAGTGAGCAGTTCTGTGACAGCACAGGCGTCCGAGGGCGCAGGAGCCGCGGTGGCGGACGGCGGGAGCGAGTTCGACTTCGACGTCCTGGTGATCGGCTCGGGGTTCGGCGGGTCGGTGACCGCGCTGCGACTGACCGAGAAGGGCTACCGGGTCGGCGTGCTCGAGGCCGGGGCCCGCTTCGAGGACTCCGACTTCGCCGACACCTCCTGGGACCTCAAGCGCTTCCTCTTCCGCCCCGAGATCGGCTGCTACGGCATCCAGCGGATCGAGGCGGTGCGTGACTCCTTGATCATGGCCGGAGCGGGCGTCGGCGGCGGGTCGCTGGTCTACGCCAACACGCTCTACGAGCCGCTCGAGGCCTTCTACCGTGACCGTCAGTGGGCCGACATCACCGACTGGCGCGACGAGCTCGCGCCGTTCTACGACCAGGCCAAGCGGATGCTCGGCGTCAACGAGTACCCGTACTTCACCCCGGCCGACAAGGTGATGCATGAGGTCGCCACCGATCTCGGTGTGGCCGATACCTTCCACGCCACACCGGTGGGGGTCTTCTTCGGACAGCCCGGTCAGGAGAAGGGTGAGCGGGTCGCCGACCCGTACTTCGGGGGTGCCGGACCGGAGCGCAACACCTGCAAGAACTGCGGTGAGTGCATGACCGGGTGCCGCCACAACGCCAAGAACACGTTGGTGAAGAACTACCTCTACCTCGCCGAGCAGAAGGGTGCCACGGTGCTCCCGCTGACCACGGTGACCTCGGTGGAGCCTGGTGAGCACGGGGGCTACGACGTGGCGGTGCGCTGGACCAAGGCCAAGCGGTCCACGCCTCGCAACAGCCGGGTGCTCACCGCCGAGCAGGTGGTCTTCGCGGCCGCCGCGATCGGCACCCAGAAGCTGCTGCACAAGATGAAGGTGCAGGGCAAGCTGCCGCGCCTCTCCGACCGGCTGGGAATGCTCTCGCGCACCAACTCCGAGTCGATCCTGGGCTCGATCGCGCCCGACATGGAGATCGACTACACCGAGGGCGTGGCGATCACCTCCAGCTTCCACCCCGACGAGGACACCCACATCGAGCCGGTGCGCTACGGCAAGGGCAGCAACGCGATGTCCCTGATGCAGACGGTGCTCACCGACGGCGACGGCGACATCGCGCGCTGGCGCACCTGGCTCAGGGAGCTGTGGGCCCAGCGCGGCAGCGTCACCTCGCTCTACGACTTCAGGCACTGGTCGGAGCGCACCATCATCTGCCTGGTGATGCAGACCTTGGACAACTCGATCACGACCTACCCCGTGAAGATCCCCGGCACCAACAAGTGGCGGATCACCTCGCGTCAGGGTCACGGCGAGCCCAACCCCACCTGGATCCCGGTCGCCAACCGGGCGGTGCGGATGATGGCGGAGAAGATGGGCGGGGGCACCTCCGGCGGCGGTCTGACCGAGCCGTTCAACATGCCGATGACCGCCCACTTCATCGGCGGCGCGGTGATCGGCCGCTCGCCCGCCGATGGTGTGGTCGACGCCTACCAGCGCGTCTTCAACTACCCCGGGCTACACATCGCCGACGGCTCGGCGATCTCGGCGAACCTCGGGGTCAACCCGTCGCTGACGATCACCGCCCAGGCGGAGCGCGCGATGGCGTTCTGGCCCAACAAGGGTGAGCCGGACGACCGGCCGGCGCTGGGGGAGGCCTACGCGCGGATCGCCCCCGTCGAGCCCGGCGACCCCGCGGTGCCGGCGCACGCCCCGGGGGCCTTGCGGCTGCCGATCGTCGGCGTCAGCTGACCCCGTGCCCGACGGCCGTCGGGCAGGGACGAGCGTGGTACGAGACGTGCCCCGGAGGCGAGGCCTCCGGGGCACGCGTACGTCCAGCGCTGCTTCCCCCGTGGTAGAAGGCCAGGGCCCGGCCTGAGGGAGGGAGAGAGCGGCCGGGCCCTGGGCAGTCCACGCAGCTGCCTGGACCTGTCAGACCCCGGCCTGGGAGGGAGAGAGTTCACCGGGGCTGACGACTTCACAACGACGGCGGTGATGGGGGGTTACGTCCCGGCATCGCCATCCTGTGATTATTTTTCCCGCCCTCACGCCGTCGGGGCATTTGCCCCGGTTTTCCGGGCTGATTCGGCGCTGCGAGGCGCTCGGCCGGGCCCAGGTGCGGACGGCTAGACTTCCCACCTCCCGACCCGGCTGGAGGCAGTGTGAGCGCCGAGCACGATCTCGTCCTCGTCGTCGACTTCGGAGCGCAGTACGCCCAGCTCATTGCGCGACGGGTGCGCGAGGCGCGGGTGTACTCCGAGATCGTGCCGCACACGACCCCGGTCGAGGAGATGCTCGCGCGCGGGCCGCGCGCGATCGTCCTCAGCGGCGGCCCTTCCTCGGTCTACGCACCCGGGGCGCCGGCGGTCGATCCCGCGATCTTCACCGCAGGGGTCCCGGTCTTCGGCATGTGCTACGGCTTCCAGGCGATGGCCCACTGCCTCGGTGGTGAGGTGCGCCGCACCGGCCGCTCGGAGTACGGCAGGACCCCGGTGAGCGTCGGTGAGGCCGGCACGCTGCTCGCCGAGCTGCCCGAGCAGCACAAGGTGTGGATGAGCCACGCCGACTCGGTGGTGGCGGCGCCGGAGGGCTTCAGCGTCCTGGCCGCCACGGAGGGGTCGCCGGTCGCGGCCTTCGAGCACGTCGAGCGCGGCCTGGCCGGGGTGCAGTGGCACCCGGAGGTGATGCACACCGAGCACGGGCAGAAGGTGCTCGAGCACTTCTTGCACCAGATCGCCGGCTGCCGCCCGACCTGGACGATGGTCAACATCGTCGAGGACCAGATCGAGGCGATCCGAGGCCAGGTCGGCGACGGTCGTGCCATCTGTGGGCTCTCCGGAGGCGTCGACTCCTCGGTCGCCGCGGCGCTGGTACAGCGAGCCATCGGCGACCGACTGACCTGTGTCTTCGTCGACCACGGCCTGCTGCGCAAGGGGGAGACCGAGCAGGTGGAGCGCGACTTCGTCGCCTCGACCGGGGTCTCGCTGCACGTGGTCGACGCCCAGCAGCGCTTCCTCGACGCCCTGCACGGGGTGAGCGACCCCGAGCAGAAGCGCAAGATCATCGGTCGGGAGTTCATCCGCGTCTTCGAGCGGGCCGAGGCCGACGTGGTCGGCGAGGCGGCCGCCCACGGGGACAAGGTGCAGTTCCTGGTCCAGGGCACGCTCTACCCCGACGTCGTGGAGTCCGGCGGCGGCTCGGGCACCGCCAACATCAAGTCCCACCACAACGTCGGCGGGTTGCCCGACGACCTCGAGTTCGAGCTGGTGGAGCCGCTGCGGCTGCTGTTCAAGGACGAGGTGCGCCTGGTCGGGGAGCAGCTCGGCCTGCCTGCCGACATCGTGTGGCGCCACCCGTTCCCGGGGCCGGGTCTCGGCATCCGGATCGTGGGGGAGGTGACGGGCGAGCGGCTGCGGATCCTGCAGGAGGCCGACGCGATCGCTCGCGAGGAGCTCACCCGCGCCGGCCTCGACCGCGAGATCTGGCAGTTCCCGGTCGTGCTGCTCGGGGACGTCCGCTCGGTCGGCGTGCAGGGCGACGGGCGCACCTACGGCCACCCGATCGTGCTGCGACCGGTCACCAGCGAGGACGCCATGACCGCTGACTGGGCGCGCGTGCCCTGGGACGTCATCGAGACCATCTCCACGCGGATCACCAACGAGGTGCCCGAGGTCAACCGAGTCGTGCTCGACGTGACCTCCAAGCCCCCCGGCACCATCGAGTGGGAGTGAGCCGCGCACTCTGACCTGCAGCTTGCGGTCCGCCATCGGCACTGTCGTGATCAGGCGGGCTCGGGCCCGTTTGTCCACGATCATCGACGCACGCGGCCAACGCCAGGTCCAAGGCCGCCCGCGGCTCAGGCCTGAGACCGGCCGAAGCCGGCATCCCGCGCGCGCATCGCGGCCTGGGTGCGGTCGCTGACGTGCAGCTTGGTCAGGATGTTCGACACGTGGTTGCTGACCGTCTTCGAGCTCAGTCCAAGGCGCGCGGCGATCGCCGCGCTCGGGAGCGCCGAGGCCATCAGGTCGAGCACCTCCACCTCGCGGGCAGTCAGGTCCGGGAAGCGCTCCTCCGGCGCCCGGCCCACGGGCGGCGCGGTGAGCTGATGCAGAACTCGGGCGGCGATGCCGGGCCCGAAAATCACCTCGCCCGACGCGACCGCCCTCACCGCCCGAGCAATGTCGTCCTGCTCGGCGCCTTTGAGCAGGTAGCCGTGCGCGCCGGCGCGCATCGCGGCGAAGAGGGAGTCGTCGTCGTCGTACATCGTGAGCACACAGATACGCACCTGAGGGGCCACCCGGGCGAGCTCCCGGATGGCCTCGAAACCGTCGGTGCCGGGCATGCGCAGGTCCATCAGCGCCACGTCGGGCCGGTGAAGCACGGCCTCGCGCACGGCTTCCTGCCCGTCGGCGGCGACAGCCACCACGTCGAACCCCTCGAGCGAGGAGAGAACCCCCACCAGTCCCGATCGCACGACCGGGTGGTCGTCGGTGACCAGCACCCTGATCATGCGAGCACCGTCGGCAGGCACACCCGCACGTGCCCTCCCCCGGGACCGGAACCCACCTCGCAGGTGCCCCCGAGCTCGGCGACCCGGTCGTGCATCCCCGCGATGCCGACGCCGGGGCGCCACGGGATGGTCGTGCCCCCGTCGTCCAGGACCTCACAGTGCAGGCCGGCGGCGTCGTGGCACAGCCGGATGACGGTCGACGAGGCCTGTGAGTGCCGCACGACGTTCGTGAGCGCCTCGGTGGCGATGCGGAAGACGGCCTGCTCCACGGCAGGCGGAAGCGGCGGCAGCTCGGTGACCTCGATGGTCGTGCGCACCAGGTGACCGTCCGAGCGCTGATGCAGCTGGTCGGCCCGAATCCGCAGCGCCTCGACCAGACCCAGCTCGTCGAGCGCGGGCGACCCGAGGCCCTCGACGATCCGGCGCACCTCGTCGATCGCCGCGCGGCTGCTTCCCCGCACCACCGCGAGCTGATCCTGCACGGTTGTGTGCGCCGGACTGCCTGCAAGGTTGGCTGCGGCGTCGGCAGACAGCGCGACGCCGGTCAGCAGCGGTCCGAGCCCGTCGTGCAGCTCGCGTCGCAATCGGCGACGTTCCTCCTCGCGGGCGGCTACGAGGCGCTCGCGAGAACGCTGCAGCTCAGCGAGCAGGACGGTGGCGTGCACCGCGGTCGACAGCGGCCCGGAGAGCAGGGCGAGGACGCGCTCGTCGGCCGGGCCGAGCCGCACCTCTCCGCTCCGGAGACCGACCACGAGCTCTCCGCTCTCCAGCGGCAGGGTGACGGACCGGCCGTCGGGCACACCGCCCGCAGCGATCTCCTGCCCGTCGACGACGACGCCGACGTAGGGGAGCCGGAGGGTCGCCCGGATCTCCTCCAACGTCTCCGGCAGTCCGGCGCCGAGCGAACGGCCCACCCGTGAGGCCACGTGCAAGGGGTCGCCGCGCTCGCCGTAGAGCAGGCGCTCCACCGCGCGCTGCAGGCGGCTTCGCAGAGGGAGTGCGAGCAGCGCCACGAGCAACGCGGAGGCCACGCCCGAGAGCACGACGACGAGGGCGACGTACGCCCCGAGCACGACTGCCGAGAGCAGCACGTACGTCAGCCCCCGGGCGACGACGAGCCGGATGTCGAGCAGCTGGTACCGCAGGACCGCCGTCGCCACGGCGGCAGGCAGCAGCGGGATGGTGAACAGGACGGCGATCGGTGTGCCCGCGACCAGCGCCCAGGGCGTGACCGCCACCCCGATGACTCCCGCGGCCGCAACCAGCCAGAGCAGCTGCCGACGCACCATCTCCGCCCCGGCGCGGTAGCGGACGACCAAGCTGGCGACGCCGACGACGACTGACGCCACCCAGCGGAGCTCGCTCACCGTCCACAGCCAGCCGAGCGCGTCGTAGCTGCCCTGGCTCAGGGTGCCGTAGGCCTGGGGGAACCCCGGCAGGCTTTCGGGTTCGAGTCCGACCTCGAGCACGAACAGCGGGGCGGTCACCGCGAGCACCAGCGCGACCGGTCGCCACCGCTGCGAGGCCAGCATGCCGTCCGGGAGCAGGAGGAGCGAGAGCGGGATCAGGGCGATGTTCACCGGCCAGGCCCACTGGAAGACCGTGACGTCAAGCCGCAGCAGCCAGGTAGCGGCGCCGGCGTCGTGCAGCACCTGCCCGAGGGGAGCGGCGAGCGCCGAGAGCGCCTGGCAGAGGCCTCCGGCGGCGTAGAGCCAGCCCAGTGCCGACCTCGGCCGGTGCCACGCGAGCAGCGCACCGCACAGGCCGAAGCTGACCCCGATCAGGATGTTGGTGACCACGAACGCTTCCAAGGCGTCGGTGAAGTCCCACCCCACCCTCAGCGTCGCGGCGACCGCACCGAGGGCGGCGAGCAGGGTGGTCAGCCCGAGCACCGCAGCGAGCCACCTGGTGCGCATCGCTCACCTCCTGCCTGTGGCTCGAAGATACCGCCGGGCGCCGGTGCGCTGCCGGGAGGATTTCCCGGCCGCGCCGGGAGATCTCCTGGTCAGGTGGGGAAGTCTGCTCTGCCGTTACTGGGTGAGCGGCTACGACGGTGAAGGTCAACCGCCACATGAAGGGAACTCCCGATGACCAGATCTCCCCGCCGACGCACCGGCCTCAGCACCCTCGTCCGAGCTGTCCGGGAGGCGTGATGACCACCACCACCCTCACTCGGGCACGGTCGGTCTCACCGGCGCTGTGGATCGGTGCCGTCCTGATGCCCCTCGGACCGCTCTCGATCGGATTCCTGCGGCTGGTGCTGCCCTACTACAACGCCTCAGATTCTGCGTCCGTGCTCGGGGCCGTGCAGGCCGCCCCCGGCCGACAGAGCGCCGTTGTCTGGCTGGCCTACGCCGGCACGCTGGCTCTCGTGCCCGGGCTCTTCGCAGCTGCCCAGGTGAGCCGGAAGGCGGCGCCACGGCTCACGACGTGGGCGCTGGCGCTCGCCGTCCCGGGCTACCTGTCACTCACGATGTTCGTGGGCTACGACCAGTTGCTGTGGAGCGTCGTCGAAGCCGACCTCCCGCAGGCCGACGCCGTCGCCGTCCTCGAGGCGGTGCACCCAGCGGTGAACCTCTCGATCGCAGTGTTCGTCCTCGGGCACGTGATCGGCACCGTTCTGCTCGGACTGGCGATGCTTCGATCGGGTCGGGTGCCCGCCTGGGCCTGTTGGGCCCTCACGGTCTCGCAGCCGCTGCACTTCGTCGCCGCGGTCATCCTCGGAAGCCCGCAGCTGGACTTCGTCGCCTGGGGCATGACGGCCGTCGGCATGGCCATGGTCGCGATTGCACTGCTCAGGCAGCCGGAGGTGGGGCCGCAGTCACCCTGATTGCCCTCCCCCTGTCCTCCGGCGCTGGCGAAAGACGGTCGGCCCGAGCTCAGTGAGCCTGGACGCGTTGCTCCTGGAAGACCGCCGAGTCGCGGTAGCGCCGCAGGTTGGGGGCGTACGACGGGTCATTGTCCTGGCGGGCAACCGCGCTGGACGCGGCGTACTCGTGGCGTGGGTCGAGCTCACCGAGCGTGCGCTCGGCGGGTTGGGTGAGCACGTAGAGGTCGGTGTAGGAGTCGTGCATCCGCCCGCTCGATGCGGGGATCGGCGTCAGGGAGGTCGTCGACCGCCAGGCCGCAGCCGCGAGCGCGGTCCACCATCCAGAGCAGAGCGATGTCGGCCAGGTCGTCGTCGGAGTATCCCCCGCCGACGTCGCTGTGGACTCCGCTGAACCACACCTGCTCCACCTGCTGGTCGGGGTCGGGCCGGCTCCACAACGTGGGGGTGAAGGGTCCACGTCGCTCATCGATGGCAAGGGCGTGGAAGGCGGCATCGACCTGGCTGCTGAGGTCGGTGTCGTGGAACTGCCACGGCCGATTGAGCACCTTCAAGAGATGCACGCCGGTGATCGGGATGCCGAGTGAGCCCACGGTGTCCCACACCCCGATGCACCGGATGCGGGACTCGTGGGAGTACGTCGCCCGGAACTTCGCAGACTCCTCCCCTCGAGGGTGCTTGGCGCGATCACGGTAGAGCGCGTAGGCCTCGTCGATCTTGTCAGCGTGCACAGTGCGCAGGATGCCCGCGTTGCGGACCAGGCCGGCCAGGCTGCGCGCGGTGTAGGCGCCGCGGCTGAAGCCGAAGAGGAACAGCTCGTCGCCCGGCTCGAAGTTCTCCACGAGGAAGCGGTAGCCCTCCTGAACGTTCTGCGAGAGGCCCCAGCCGAAGGCGCCCCCGACGAGCCGCTGCCACCTCTTGGTGCCGACTCCCTGGACGTAGTGGGTCAGCTGGGGAACGCCGTCAGCGCCGACCTCGGCGAGTGCGCCGTGCAGCTTCACCACATTGGTGGGACTGCCTTGGTCCCGACTACTCCAGGTTCCGTCACAGCAGACGACCAGGCGCTTCACGAGTCCTCCGGGGGCGTCGAGGTTGGATGGGGCACCACGAGGCGACCTTATGCCGAGAGGCTCCTACTCTGCCTGCGCGGCCGGGGCCGGCGGTTCTGGTGATGACAAGCTGCCCGGTCACCCCTGGGCCACTGCCTGCTCCAGGAATCTCTGCTCACCCCCCTTCGAGTGGGGGTGAGCTCGTCCGGGGACGACACCGCTGGAGGGCGGGCAGGGGTGCCCGAGCGACACCGTCGTCTCTTCCCCTGTCCGGGGAGCACGCGTCGCTAGGGTGGGGCGGTCCGGCTCATCCGGCCGGCTCCGAGCAGCGTCGAGAGGCATCTCATGGCACTTCCAGGACTTGGCCCCCTCCAGGAGACGCTCGAGCACACCAACGAGCTGCTCACCGCTGTGCTCCAGGAGCTGCAGAAGACCAACAACGAGGAGCTGCACCACATCCGGACCGAGCTGAGCGACCTCCACCGCCACCTGGGCGGAGGTCGCGAGGACTAGGCGCGAGCTGCCACCCACCTCGACGTGTGCGACCCAGCGGCCCGCGCACCACGGCCCCTCGCCAGCGCAGCCGTGAGCCGGCTCAGCACCGCGGCCAGGTGTGGGGCCAGGCGTTGCGACCGCCCTGGGGCCGCCGCCCCTTCCAGCCCTTGAACGCCACCCGCTTGGCGATGACAATCTGCTCGCGCTTGGTGGCCTTGTGCGGCCAGCGGTTGCCCGAGTAGGCCCGCCCGCCGTAGTAGCGCCACGTCGAGGCCGAGAACTGCAGGCCGCCGTAGTGGCCGTTGCCGGTGTTCACGTGCCACCGGTGGGTGGACTCGTAGTGGGCCAGGCAGTCCCAGCGGGTCGGGTGCCGGTGCGCGGCCTGGGCCGAGGACGCCGCGCTGAGCAGGGTGGCGGCCAGGGCCAGAGCGGCAGTGGCGGTGATGATCACACGCACGAGGGTGTGCGCGCCGAAGCGGGCAGCTGTGGTCGCAGGCATGGACCAGTTCCTTTCGCGCCTGCGAGGTGAGCTGTCGGGCTGGAGCTGAAAGGTGCTCCGCCACCGAGGGTGGCTTAGCCCCGAGTGACGACCGGGCGTGGTGCTCGGCTGCCGCGTGGAACGTTGGGTCCCCCGCTCCTGCCCGAGGTGGGGTTCAGGGCCGGACGGTGACGGGCAGGACTCGGCGTGTGCCACCGCCGGTGTGCAGTTGTGGAGCTGCTCCTCCAGGGAGCGTGCGCGCCAGCCTAGGAAGGGAGCGGCGTCGCGTCAGCGGTTTGCCGCGATCAGGACCACCGCGCTAGGCCGCTCGCCGCGCCGCCTCGAGGGCGGCGCCGCCGATCGCCGACATCCGGCCGTCCGCGATCGGCTGCAGCCGGTTGCCGAGCCGGTTGCTGACGAAGGCGAACGAGAGGCCGGTCTCGGGGTCGGCCCAGGCGCCGGAGCCGCCGAACCCGTAGTGGCCGATGGAACGCCGGGCGAACTCCGGGCCCCGCAGCCACGCCGGGTGGTAGCCGAGACGCCAGTGCGGCCGGATGCCCAGCACGTAGTCGCGCTCGCGGGTCTGCGACCGGGTGATCAGGTCGATCCGTTCCTCGGACAGGTAGCTCTGCCCCCGGAACACCCCGCCGTTGGCCAGGGGTGCGTACATCGTGGCCAACGAGACCGCGCTGAACACCCCGTTCCACCCGGGCATCACCACGGTGTGGGCCACCTCGCTGCGGGCGAGCTCGTCGAACCCCTCGGCCATGCCGGCCTCGGCGATGGCCCGCATCCCCGGGATCACCGACATCACGCGCCCGGTCACGCTCCAGGGCACCGGTCCGGGCTTGACGGTGGGGAAGACACGCGCAATGCGCGCCCGCGACTCGTCGGGGACGTGGAACCAGAGCTCGTCGACACCCAGCGGCTGGGCGACCTCCTCGCGCAGCAGCGTGGTGAAGTCCTTGCCGGCGACGCGCGCGGCGACCTCCGCGACCAGGTTGCCGTAGGTCACGGCGTGGTAGCCGGGGGCGTGGTGGCGCCTGGGGTCGGGGCGAGCCGCGGCCAGCGCCTGCGCCAGCCGCTCGGTGTCGAGCAGCACCTCGCGCGTCGGCGCCACCGCGCGGATGTTGTGCAGCCCGGCGCGATGCGACATCAGCTCGCGCATCGTGATCGCGCCTTTGCCCGCCTGGGCGAACTCGGGCCAGTAGGTCGCCACCGGCTCGTCGTAGTCGATCAGGCCGCGATCGGCCAGACGGTGAACGACGGTGCTCGCCACGCCCTTGCCGGTCGAGAAGCACAACGTCACCGTGTCATCGGTCCACCGGCGGTCCTTGGCGCCCCAGCCGGTCCAGATGTCGAGCACCTGCTCCCCGTGGAGGAACGCGGCCACCGCGCCGCCACCGTCGGCCCGGGTGCGGAACCTGTCGAAGAACCGGTCGGCGGTCTCACGGAACCTGGGGTCGACCGTCATCTCCCGGCTCACGTGTGATCTGGAGGTCTCCACAGCCCCCACACTGCCCCGCCGGGGGCTGTTGATACCTCCGCAACGCCGAGCACTGCGGTCACCCGGCGAGCGAGCCCCCGAAGATCTGCCAGGCCAGGGCCGACTTGGCGACCAGGCTCAGCACCAGGTAGGCGCGCTCGCCGAACGCGTAGCTGCGCCACGGACCAACCCCTCGGTACTGCAACCACTGGTTCACCGCGAAGCTGTTGAAGAACAAGAAGAGCGAGACGAAGATGCCGACGACGAAGCCCGGCACCTCCTGCGCCGCGATCAGGTTGTAGCCGATCGCCACCCAGGGGGCCGCCCCGGCGACGCAGCCGAACCAGAAGGGTCGCATCGTGCGGACCTCGGCCCCGGGCGGGTTCGCCGACTCCTGCAGCCAGCCGAAGAGGATCATCGCGACGTTCGCCCCGGCGATGCCGATCAGCGCGCTGATGCCGGTGATGCCGGTGTAGAGCGCGATCAGGATCACCATGACGGTCGCGCTGAGCGAGTACTCCGCCCAGCGGAAGCGGTTGATGCCCGCGCGCAGGTCGTGCTCGTAGGTGCGCCGCGCCAGCGTCGCGGTGAGCAGGTGGTCGAGCGCGGCGAGTCCGAGGAAGACCGCGATCGCGGCGCTGATCGAGACCTCGACCAGGGACTCGGGGGCCGATGGCTCGGTGCCGGGAGGACCAGCCGGGAGGCTGCGGGTGATGGCGATGGTGAAGTCCGTGGCGAGCACCAGGACCGCCACCGCCTGGGCGGTGTGGAGCACCGCGAGCGCGAGGTTCCAGACCCTCAGGCCACGCAGCGCGTCGTCGTCGACGCCGATGGCGGTGGTGTGAGACATGTCCCCATCCTGCGCGACCGGGGCAAGCCCTCCGGCCGTTTTGCCGGTGGCGGATCGGGTAGGTGGTTGATATGACCACCAACAGCATCCACTACACAGCACCCGGTCTCGAGACCGCCGATGCCGAGCGGATCATCGAGCTGCTGCAGGACCGACTGCACGCCGCCAACGACCTGCACCTGACCCTCAAGCACGTGCACTGGAACGTCGTCGGGCCGCACTTCATCGCCGTGCACGAGATGATCGACCCCCAGGTCGAGGCCGTGCGTGGTTTTGCCGACGACCTGGCCGAGCGGATCGCCACGCTCGGCGGCTCGCCCGTGGGCACCCCGGGCGCCCTGGTCAGCCAGCGCACCTGGGAGGAGTACTCCGTCGGACGCGGGACGACGCAGGAGCACCTGGCCGCGCTCGACCTGGTCTACCGCGGCGTGATCTCCAGCCACCGGTCCGCGCTGGCCGAGGTCGGCAAGCTCGACCCCGTCACCGAGGACATGCTGATCGGCCAGACCGACAAGCTCGAGCTCTTCCACTGGTTCATCCGCGCCCACCTGGAGGACCAGGGCGGCCGGATCGTCACCGAGAACGCCGGCAGCGAGAACGACGCAGCCCAGGCTGCGGAGTAGCTCTCAGCCGCTGACCTGCCGCTCCGCCTGCGCGAGGAGCTCGGTGACCCGGACTCCGAGGCGCAGGTCGCACGGGTGGGGCCGACCGGCAGCGACGCTGTCGGCCAGCTCCTGCGCGGCCCGGGCGAATCCGCCGACCTCCTCGCCGGCAACGCGCCCGGGCAGCTGCTCGGTGCCGCTCGGTCCCCAGATCCGGGTCTGGTGGGTGACCGCGGCCGGTGGCGCGAAGAGCGACATTGTCGCCGTGCTGGTGGCTCCGGACTCGTGGCGCAGGACCAGGTGCACCAGGTCGCGAGCGCCGGCCACGGCCGTCACCCCGGTCGCCGGGCCCAGCGTCGCGTCGAGCGTGGCGACGGCGTGGGGCCCCACGTCCCACATCGCACCTCGCTCGCGTCGCCAGGCGGACGCGCCGTAGGGGTTGTCGGGGGAGTCCAGCGAGGACAGCCAGGTCACCGACCCGCCCTGCCACTGCGCCTCGACCACCTCGGCGAACCAGGCCGAGCCGGACTCGGTGAAGCGGTCGGTGAAATACACCACCGACCCGACCCCGTTGGCCTCGGCGACGCGCGCCAGCTCGCGGGCCTGCGCCGGGTCGGTCGACACCGGCTTGTCGAGCAGCAGGTGCTTGCCCGCCTGCGCCGCCCGCAGCGCGAGCTCGGCCTGGACGTCGGGTGGTACGGCGAGGGCGACTGCGTCGACCGCGCCCAGCAAGTCGTCGAAGGACTCCAGCTGCGCGACCCCCAGGTCGGCCGCAAGCGCGAGAGCCTTCTCCGGGCTGCGCCCCCAGACACCGGTCAGCTCCACCTCGGCGCGGACCAGGCCCGGCCCGTGGACCTTGTGGGCCCACGGACCGGTCCCGACCAGCCCGAAACGCATCGGGGACACTGATCTGGTCAACGTCGTCTCCTGGAAGGTCGCGGGCTGGGAGGGCCCCGTCGTCAGCGCGAGTGTCGCTCGCCACATATATGTCGTCAAGAATTGAAGACGAGGTCTGAGCTCCCGCGTGCTCACCGGGCTGGGTCATTCGGGACTTGACGCCTATCGGGGCCTGTGGCCACTCTCTGCCCATGAACCGACCTCGGACCGACGGGAGTTCTCCGACGAGCCCACGGCGCCTCGACCACATGAGCCCCGACCCCGATACCGACGCCGACACCGGAGCCGGTCACGACGGCGCGCAGCCCAGCATGCGCGAGCGGATGCTGGCCGGGTTGCCCTACCTCGCCGACGACCCGGAGATCCAGGCGGACATGGGGCGGGCCGAGTCGTTGACCCACCGGATCAACTCGGCCGAGCCCGGGGTGGACCTGCGGCCGCTCTACGTCGAGCTGCTGGCCGCCTACGGCGAGGACAGCGAGATCAAGCCGCCGTTCCGGTGCGACTACGGCCACCAGACCACGGTGGGGGCGCGCTGCTTCGCCAACTTCGGGCTCGTGGTGCTCGACGTCGCCACCGTGACCATCGGCGACGACGTCCAGATCGGGCCCTACGTCCAGCTGCTCACCGCCACCCACCCCCTCGAGCCCGGCCCGCGCCGCGACAAGTGGGAGTCGGCGCAGCCGATCGTCATCGGTGACAACGTGTGGCTCGGCGGGGGAGTCATCGTCTGCCCCGGCGTCAGCATCGGGGACGACACCGTCGTCGGAGCCGGCTCCGTGGTGACCGGCGACCTGCCGTCGAGCGTGCTCGCGGTCGGCTCACCGGCCCGTGTGGTGCGCACCCTCTGAGGAGTCCTGAGCGCCGCAGGCAGCACTCAGGTGCGGACCGGCACCTCACCGTAGGTCGTGGTGCGCTGGCGCAGCGCACGCCCGACCCCCGCGGCGATGTCGCCCAGCTCCGCCACGGTCTTGGCCGATCCGTGCTCCGAGCCCGCCATGCGCGAGATCGTCTCCTCCATCAGCGTCCCCCCGAGATCGTCACAGCCCGACTGCAGCATCAGTCGCGTCCCCTCGACGCCCAGCTTCACCCACGAGGTCTGGATGTGGTCGATGCGACCGTGCAGCATGATCCGGGCGACCGCGTGGACCGCCAGGTTGTCGCGCAGGCTCGGGCCCGGCCGAGCCACACCCGCCAGGTAGATCGGGGCGCTGGTGTGCACGAACGGCAGCGGCACGAACTCGGTGAAGCCACCCAGCCCCTGCTCCGAGGCTGCGTCCTGGATGCGCTGGATCACCCGCAGGTGGCCGACCCAGTGCTCCGGGCGGTCGACGTGGCCGTACATCATCGTCGAGCTCGACCGGATCCCCAGCCGGTGGGCGGTGGTGACGACCTCGACCCACGCCGAGGTCGGCAGCTTGCCCTTGGTGAGGATCCAGCGGACGTCGTCGTCGAGGATCTCCGCGGCCGTGCCCGGGATGGTGTCCAGGCCCGACTCCTTGGCCTTGAGCAGCCAGTCGTGGATCGACAGCCCGGTCCTCGCCGCGCCGTTGACGACCTCCATCGGTGAGAAGGCGTGCACGTGCATCTCCGGGATGCGGCGCTTCACCGCGGCGGCCAGGTCGAAGTAGGCCGTCCCCGGGAGCTCGGGGTCGATGCCGCCCTGCATGCAGACCTCTGTCGCGCCCAGCTCCCAGGCCTCCTGGGCGCGGTCGGCCACCTGGTCCAGGGACAAGGAGAAGGCGTCGGCATCGGTCTTGCGCTGGGCGAAGGCACAGAAGCGGCAGCCGGTGTAGCAGACGTTGGTGAAGTTGATGTTGCGGTTCAGGACGTAGGTGACGTCGTCACCGACGACGTCACGACGCAGGTCGTCGGCAAGTGCGCGGACCGCGTCGAGGTCCGCGCCGTCGGCAGTGAACAACGCCAGCGCCTGGTCGTCGGTGAGCTTCGTCGGGTCGGACTCGGCCTGACCCATCGCCTCGACGAAGGTCCGGTCGCTGGGGGTGGTCGAGCCCCGTGATTCCCCGGTGCGCGTGCGCAGGTCGGCCCAGCTGCCGTAGACGTCGTCGAAGTCGCTGCGGCGCTCGGCGGAGCGACCGGTGGTGTCGATCGTGGTGTGCAGGTCGGTGCGGCCCCAGCCCTGCGCGTGCTCAGCGCCGGAGAGGACGCCCCCGTCGGGTTCCTGCCAGGGCAGGCCGGTGGCCCGGGCGCCATCGGCCAGCAGGCCGTCGGGTGAGGAGAGCGCCTCGACGTGGGGTCGGACCCGTGGGTCGATCCACGGGTCGCCGGCGAGGACGTAGCGCGGGTGGGCGGTCAGGCGCGCTCGCAGGTCGAAGCCGCACTCCCGGGTGATGTCGCCCAGGCGGTCGAGCGTCGGCCAGGGGCGCTCGGGGTTGACGTGGTCGGGGGTGAGTGGCGAGACGCCGCCCCAGTCGTCCACGCCCGCGGCCAGCAGATCGCGGCAGTCCTCGAGGTCCACCAGGTTCGGCGGCGCCTGGACCCGCGCCTTCGGGCCGAGCACGAGCCGGGTCACCGCCACCGTCGCGAGGTACTCCTCGACCGCGAGGTCGGAGACGGACCGCATCGCGGTGTCCGGCTTGGCGCGGAAGTTCTGGACGATCACCTCCTGCACGTGCCCGTACCTCGAGGAGACCTTGCGCAGCGCGAAGATCGACTCGGCCCGCTCCTCCGCGGTCTCGCCGATGCCGATCAGCAAGCCGGTCGTGAACGGGATGGACAGCCGACCTGCGTCCTCGAGCACCCGCAGCCGCACGTCCGGGTCCTTGTCCGGTGAACCGAAGTGGGGCTGCCCCTTCTCCTCGAACAGCCGACGCGAGGTGGTCTCCAGCATCATCCCCATCGACGGAGCCACCGGCTTGAGCCGGTGCAGCTCCGCCCAGGACATGACGCCCGGGTTGAGGTGTGGCAGGAGACCGGTCTCCTCGAGCACCCGGACCGACATCGCGCGCACGTAGTCGAGGGTCGAGTCGTAGCCGTGCTCCTCGAGCCACTGGCGGGCCTCCGGCCACCGCTCCTCCGGCCGGTCACCCAGGGTGAACAGCGCCTCCGCGCAACCCAGCTCGGCCCCCTGCGTTGCGATCCGCAGCACCTCGTCGGGGGGGAGGTACGGCGAGTGCCCGGCCGCAGCGAGCTTGCCGGGGACCGTGACGAAGGTGCAGTAGTGGCACCGGTCGCGGCACAGCCGGGTCAGGGGGATGAAGACCTTGGGGGAGTAGGTCACCTGGCCGGGACGACCGGCGTCCTCGAGGCCGACGTCACGCACCCGGGCGGCGTACGACATCAGCGTGCGCAGGTCGTCCCCACGAGCCCCGAGCAGCGTGGTGGCCTCGGCCTGGTCGAGCGCTGCACCGCGGCCTGCCCGCGCCAGTGCGCGCCGCACGCCGCGGTCCGTGGTCGGGCGGCTCGAGTCCATCGCCCGAGCCTAACCAGGAAGCGCGCCTCGTCAGTCGGCGGTCCGACGGTCGCGCGTGCGACCGACGCTGGCCAGGAGCCCGGCCAGACCGGCGGCGATCAGCACCAGGGAGATCCCGACCCCCTCGTTGGCGGGCTTCTCGACCACCCCGGTCTCCGAGAGGAGCCAGATCAGGGCCATCCCCAGGGCCAGCAGCCCCGCGACGAGATGACCGACCCGCACGGGGTGCCGTCCCGTCGGGCGAGGCGCCTCCTCGTCGACGCGGTCCTCCCCCTGCGACGGGTAGGGGGTGGTCGTGACGTCGGTGTCGTCGTCGAGCCGGGCGGTCGGCTCGTAGCCCTCGTAGCCCTCGGATCGTTCGGTCGGTTCGGTCGGCTCGGGCATCTCAGCCCCTCCTCAGGTCGATGTGGCCGAAGCCGGCCTCGAGGTCGAGGCCCACCACGGCGTCGTTGTCGGTGGCGTCGTCGGAGTCGGCGTAGCGCTGGGTCACGCTGGTGCCCCAGCCGTCTCGTGTGACCTCGTCCGGGGTGTCGATCGCGCCGCCGTAGCGGATCCGCGCATCGAGGTCGGCCGCGACGCCCTCGGGCAGGACGACGACGATCTCCCCGGCGTTCACGTCGGCGTGGATCGTCTGTCCGTCGAGCGCGCTGGGCTCGGGCAGCTCGGTGAGGTCGATGACGATGCGGCCCGCGGGGACGCGGTAGTGGTCGGCGATCTCGTTGACCGAGTCGGGGGCGACCACCAGGTCGCGAGACCCCGAGTACGTCGGCTCGGCCACGTCGGTGCCCGCCAGGGCGACCAGACTGATCACGGCCACGAGCACCAGACCACCGGCCCGCCCGAAGACCGAGCCCAGCACCAGCATCGCGCCGGTGAGGGTGAGGGCCAGGGCTGCGAACCCCGCGTCAGGCACCTCGCGGCCCGAGGCGTCCGCCAACCCGAGCAGGCCCCATCCGATCGCGATCAGCGCCAGCGTGGGCCACAGCAGCAGCGGGCCTCGCCGACGGCGTCGCCGGGGTCGCGCCGGGGGTGGCTGCCAGGCGGTGGTGGCGGGGGGAGAAGCAGGTGGGATCGAGCCGCTGCCGGCGCCGGCCGCTGTCACGGCGTGGCTGGACTGCGTCGCCGGCGTCGCCGGGGTCATCGCGGTGGTCGGGGTGGTCGCCGCGCCCCCCGGATCACGGCGACGCTGCTGACGGGTGAGGTACCACCCCAGCGCAGCGATCACCACCAGGCACAGGAACCAGACTCCGCCGCTGCCGTTGCCGAGCCCGGTGGAAAAAGCGATCAATGCGGCAACCACCAGCGCGATGACGACCAGGGCGTTGCGGGTGCTGTCCTCGGTGTGCATGATCGTGGACCCGTCGATCTCCTCGGGCACCAGCAGCCAGAGGGCGCCGTAGAGCAGCAGCCCGGCTCCGCTGAAGAAGACCAGGACCACCAGGACGACGCGCACCACCAGGGGGTCGACGTCCAGGTGGCGCGCCAGGCCACCGGCGACGCCCGCGATCTTGCGGTCGGTGCTGCTGCGCCGCAGGGTGCGGTAGTCGCGCAGGTGGTCCGTGTCGATGCCGTCGGGCCGCGGCCTGCTGTCACCGGGCTCGTCGCGCGGTGGGGCCTGGGTGCCGCCGGAGGTGGTGGTGCTCTCGTCCATGGCTCCAGCCTCGACCACCAGGCCCTCCCTCACCATCGGGGACGACCCTGATCTCTTGCGCTCCCGAGCCAGGGGGGTTCAGGGATGCGTCAGGGTCGCGACGCATGGCTTGCGGTCTCGGCGCTGTGTGACGATGACAGAGCGATGACCACCGACACCTCCGACGCCTCGGGCTCACCCCGGCCGCAGCCGGCGACCGGGAGCTCGTGGGTGCCTCGACGGGCCGCCCGCAGCAGCCGCGACTCCCACATCGGCGGGGTCGCAGGCGGGCTCGCCGAGCATCTCGGACTGGAGCCGTTCGTGGTCCGGGTCTTCTTCGTCGTCACGGCCCTGGCGAGCGGCCTCGGGGTGGTGCTCTACCTCGGGTTGTGGCTGATGCTGCCGATCGACACCCGCGCCGAGGTGTCGAGCCCGGGCCTGGAGTCCGCGGGCCGTCGGGGGATGCGCCCGGGGCGCTCGGAGCGTGGGCGTGACCGGGGCCCGCTCGTGGCGCTGGCGGTCCTGCTCGTCGGTCTCGCCGGGGTGTCGGGGGTCCTGACCGGCGGCTTCTCCGTGCTCTGGCCCGTGCTGATCGCGCTGCTCGGGGTGACGGTGCTGTGGCTCCAGGCCGACGACGCCCAGCGGGAACGCTGGCGCCACACCGGGGAGCGCGTGGGCATCGGCCGGATCCTGGTGGGCAGCGGCGGGGTGGCGGCCTGGGCCCGCCTGGCGACCGGCGTGGGGCTCCTGGTGGCGGCGCTGGTCGTCTTCGCGGTCCAGTCGGGTCAGGTCACCGTGGCGAGGGACATGATCGTCGCCGGTGTGCTGGGCATGGCCGGTCTCGCGGTGACGATCGGTCCGTGGTTGTTCCGGCTCGCCTCCGAGCTGAACGACGAGCGCGCCGAACGGATCCGCACCCAGGAACGCGCCGACGTCGCCGCCCACCTGCACGACTCGGTGCTGCAGACCCTCGCCATGATCCAGCGCAGCTCTGCCGACCCCGCCACCGTCTCCCGGCTGGCACGAGCCCAGGAGCGCGACCTGCGCGGCTGGCTGTACGGCGAGCAGGCCGCCGCGCCGGAGGGCACGATCGCCGGGTCGCTGCGCCTCGTGGCCACCGAGGCCGAGGACCTCCACGGTGTGCCGGTCGAGCTGGTCACGGTCGGCGACTGCGCCACCTCGGCCGACCTCCTGCCCCTGCTCGCGGCGACACGCGAGGCCCTGCTCAACGCTGCGCGCCACGCGGGCGCCACCCGGGTCGACGTCTACGCCGAGGTGAGCGAGTCTCAGGTCGAGGTCTACGTCCGGGACCGGGGTCGTGGCTTCGAGGTGGCCTCGGTGCCGCAGGACCGACAGGGAGTGCGCGCCAGCATCATCGCTCGCACCCAGCGCCACGGCGGCACGGCGCTCGTCCGCAGCGCCCCGGGGGAGGGCACGGAGGTGCGCCTCACCATGCCGCGCAGCGACACCTCGCCCCAACCGGAGACCACCCAGGAGACCCCATGACCCGAAGCGTCGTCATCGTCGACGACCACGCCATGTTCCGTTCCGGGGTCCGCGCCGAGCTCGGGGGACGTCCGGACGCGGTGGCGGTGGTCGGGGAGGCCGACGACGTCGACAGCGCGGTGGAGCAGGTGCTGGCCCGGCACCCGGACGTGGTGCTGCTCGACGTCCACCTCCCGGGTGGCGGGGGAGCCGAGGTGATGCGACGCACAGCGACGCGGTGCCCCGAGACCCGGTTCCTGGCCCTGTCGGTCTCCGACTCGGCAGAGGACGTGATCGGGACGATCCGCGCCGGTGCCCGGGGGTACGTGACCAAGACGATCACGGGGCCTGAGCTGGTCGACGCGATCGAGCGGGTCGCCACCGGGGACGCGGTGTTCTCACCGCGCCTCGCCGGGTTCGTGCTGGACGCCTTCGCCGGCACCATCCCGGTCGCCCAGGTCGACAACGACCTGGACCGCCTCACCGAGCGCGAGCGCGAGGTGATGCGCCTGATCGCCCGCGGCTATGCCTACAAGGAGGTCGCCAGCGAGCTGTTCATCTCGGTGAAGACCGTGGAGACCCATGTCTCCAGCGTGCTGCGCAAGCTGCAGCTGTCCTCGCGCCACGAGCTCACCAAGTGGGCCTCGGACCGCCGCCTGCTCTGAGCCCGAGCCTGCGAGGGGTTTCAGCGCGCGACTACGGTGGGGCCTCATGACGGGCAGCGAGGCAGGCATCGACACAGGCACCGAGACAGGCACCGACACAGGCACCGACGCCGCCACTGCGATCCGGACGGTCCTGGTCGCGGGGGCGTCCGGCTTCGTGGGCCGCCGACTCGTCCCGGCCCTGCGCGACGCCGACTTCGACGTCCGGGCGATGACCCGCCGTCCTCGCGACTACAGCGGGCCTGCCAAGGCGGTCTTCGGCGACGTCCACGACGAGGACAGCCTGGTCGAGGCCCTGGCCGGCGTCGATGCCGCCTACTACCTCGTGCACTCCCTGGACTCGCCGGACTTCGCGCAGCTCGACCGTGAGGCAGCCACCAACTTCGGCCGTGCGGCCGCCAGGGCCGGGGTGAAGCGCATCGTCTACCTCGGCGGTCTCGGGGCCGACGAGGACGAGCTGTCGGCCCACCTGAAGAGTCGGCGCGAGGTCGAGCGGATCCTGGGCCGGAGCGGTGTCCCGGTCACCGTCCTGCGAGCCGGCATCGTGATCGGGCACGAGGGCCTCTCGTGGGAGATGACCCGGCAGCTGGTCGAGCGACTCCCGATGATGATCACGCCGCGGTGGGTCTCCACACGCACGCAGCCGATCGCGCTCGCCGACGTGGTGCGCTACCTCGTCGGGGTCCTCAGCGTGCCGGAGACCGCCGGCGAGGTCTACGACGTGGGCGGGCCGGAGATCCTGCGCTACTCCGACATGATGCGCCAGGTCGCCAAGATGCAGGGGCGCTCGATCCTGGTGCTGCCGGTCCCGGTGCTCACCCCCTCGTTGTCCTCACACTGGCTGCGACTGGTCACCGACGTCGACAGCGAGGCCGGGCGGTCGCTGGTCGACTCGATGGTCAACGAAGTCATCGTGCGCGACGACCGGTTGCAGCAGCTGATCCCGCTACGCCTGCGCACCTTCCAGGAGGCGGTGACCGAGGCGCTCGACGAGCGGCTGCGCGAGCTGCACTCACGCCGGGACTGGCGGGCCAGGCTGCGCGCCAAGCTGCCGATGTCGCTGTCCTACCAGGTGCCGGTCCAGCACGAGGAGAGCCGCGAGGTCCGCCGCCGTCGCCGTCGCGTCGTGATCGGCACGTCGGTCGTGGGTGCCTCGCTGCTCGGAGCGGGCCTGAACACCCGGCCCGGCTCCAACGCCTTCTACGGCACGACGCTGGCCGTGGCTGGCATCTACACCGCCGGCGGCTTCGCCTCGGGGCCGCTGCACCTGGGATGGATCCAGCTGCAGGACCGCACCATCCAGCGCCCCATCATCACCCCGCTGGCCACCGGCGCCGGCGCCTTCGGGGTGTTCTACGTCGGGGCGCACCTGGTGAGGCTGGTGCCGCCGTTGGGCCAGGCCGTCGCCTCGGTGCTCCAGTTCGCCGACGAGGGGGACGAGCGCCTGGTCACCCTCACCACCATGGCCAACGGCGTCGCCGAGGAGATCTTCTTCAGAGGGGCCGTCTACGCCGCGCTGGAGAACTACCACCCGGTGCTCAGCTCGACCGCGGTGTACATGGTCGCCACGATGCCCACCCGCAACCCGATGCTGGTCTTCGCGGCCGGGCTGATGGGTGGGCTGTGGGCGGCGCAGCGCCGGGCGAGCCACGGGCTCCAGGCGCCGGTGCTGACCCACCTCACCTGGTCGAGCCTGATGCTGCGCTACCTGCCCCCGGTCTTCACCGACGTCGTGCCGAAGGACCGACGCAGCGCGAGAGGCGTCGAGCGCCGTCGCTGACACGGGCCCGGCCCGCGCAGCGGCCACGATCGCAGGAGTCGTGCTGACCGCGGTCGTCTCGCTGGCCGGCTGCAGCGGCTCCCCGTCGGTCCTGGACAGCGGCGAGCCCGATGACGTGGCCTCGGTCGATGTCCACCCACCCCGCGAGAAGTCCTCGCCGCTGCCCGCACCCGAGCTGGACGACTGGGAGGTCGGGGCCCGCGAGCTCCCGCTGCGCTCCGACGGTTATGGCCAGGTGCGCCCTACACCTGAGCAGCTGCAGGTGCGGCGGCTGGCGACGACCGATCTGCTCACGCCGCCGCCCGACGAGCGTTTCCGTGCCCGGGTGCGGCCGGTGACACCTGGCTGGGCACGGCAGGAGAGGCTGGCGTGGGAGCCGGGGTGCCCGGTCTCCCTGCGGGAGCTGCGACGCGTGCGGCTCACCTTCCGAGGCTTCGACGGCGCGGCGCACACCGGGCAGCTGGTGGTGCACCGGCGTGTGGCACGCGACGTGGTCGAGGTCTTCCGACGACTCTACGCAGCGGACTTCCCCATCGAGCAGATGAGGATCGTGCGCAAGGCCGACCTCGACGCACCTCCGACCGGCGACGGCAACAACACCGCGGCGTACGCCTGCCGGGCGAGCGTCAGCACCACGAGCTGGTCGGCGCACGCCTACGGGCTGGCCATCGACGTGAACCCGTTCATGAACCCCTACCAGCGCGACGACCTCGTGCTCCCCGAGCTGGCGTCGAGCTACACCGAGCGCAGCCGCCGACGCCCCGGCATGATCCGGGACGGTGGCGTGGTCACCCGGTCCTTCGCACGGATCGGCTGGAGCTGGGGAGGCGAGTTCCGCAGCGTCTCGGACCCGATGCACTTCTCGGCCACAGGACGCTGAGGACCCGCGTCGCGGCTGGGGCGATGTCGGCCCGGGGTCGTAGGGTTCGGCGCAGGATGAGTGGCGAAGATGAGTGACGCGTTCCCGATCCCTCCGCAGATGAGGCAGGCAGCCCGCATGGTCCCCGACGAGGAAGCCCTCTTCCCGTCGACGGCGGCCTCGCGCGACGACCCCGCCGAGGGCGGTGAGGGTGGGCGCCGCCGCGGTGGGCCCCGGCCCGAGGAGCTGCTGGAGGGACTCAACGATCCGCAGCGCCAGGCGGTGACCCACGCCGGCCCCCCGCTGCTGGTGGTGGCCGGGGCCGGATCGGGCAAGACCCGGGTGCTGACCCGGCGCATCGCCTGGCTGATCTCCGAGCGCAACGCCCACCCCGGCTCGATCCTCGCGATCACCTTCACCAACAAGGCGGCCGCGGAGATGCGCGAGCGGGTCGAGGACCTCGTCGGCCGTCGCGCCCGCATCATGTGGGTCTCGACCTTTCACTCCGCCTGCGTGCGGATCCTGCGCAAGGAGATCCACCGGTTCGGGTACAAGTCCAGCTTCTCGATCTACGACGCCGCGGACTCCAAGCGGCTGATGACGCTGGTCTGCAAGGACCTCGAGATGGACCCCAAGCGGTTCCCGCCCAACGCGGTGCTCAACTGGGTGTCGAACCAGAAGAACGAGCTGCGCGACCACGAGGCTGCCGCCGCGGCCGTGGAGAACGAGCACGAGCGCGGCTATGCCGAGGCCTACGCGCGCTACCAGGCCCGGCTCAGGGCTGCGGAGGCCCTCGACTTCGACGACCTGATCATGACCACGGTCCACCTGATGCAGGCGTTCCCCGAGGTGCGCGAGACCTACCGGCGCCGCTTCCGCCACGTGCTGGTCGACGAGTACCAGGACACCAACCACGCGCAGTACGCCCTGGTCCGCGAGCTCTGCGCGCCGCTGCCCGAGGCGGCCGCCCCGTCGGGCGACCCCTCCTCGGTGGTCGAGCCCGTCGAGACCACCGCCGCCGAGCCCGCCGAGCTGATGGTGGTCGGCGACGCCGACCAGTCGATCTACGCCTTCCGGGGCGCCAACATCCGCAACATCCTCGCCTTCGAGGAGGACTTCCCCGACGCGCGCACCCTGCTCCTGGAGCAGAACTACCGCTCCACGCAGAACATCTTGACCTCGGCCAACGCCGTCATCAGTCGCAACCGCGGCCGCAAGCCGAAGAACCTCTGGTCCGACCAGGGCGAGGGTGAGCCCCTGGTGGGCTACGTCGCCGACGACGAGCACGACGAGGCGCGCTTCGTGGCCACCGAGATCGACCGGCTCAGCGACGAGAAGCAGGCACGCCCCAGCGAGGTCGCGGTGTTCTACCGCACCAACGCCCAGTCACGTGTCTTCGAAGAGGTCTTCATCCGGGTCGGCCTGCCCTACAAGGTGGTCGGCGGTGTCCGGTTCTACGAGCGCAAGGAGGTCCGCGACGCGCTGGCCTACCTGCGGCTGCTCGCCAACACCAGCGACGAGATCAGCCTGCGTCGGGTGATCAACGAACCGAAGCGGGGCATCGGCGACCGGGCGATCGCCTGCGTGCAGGCGCTCGCCGACCGTGACGCCATCACCTTCTTCGAAGCCGCCCAGCGAGCCGACCAGGCGCCCGGCATCGCCAGCCGCTCGGCCTCGGCGATCCGCGGCTTCGTCGCGATGGTCGAGGAGCTCCAGCAGATGGTCGAGGCAGGGGAGCGCGCCGACGTGGTGCTCGAGGCGACGCTCGCCCGCAGCGGATACCTCCAGTCGCTGGAGGACAGCGAGGACCCCCAGGACGAGACCCGGGTGGAGAACCTCGCCGAGCTCGTCGCGGTGGCCCGGGAGTTCTCCGACGAGCCCACGGCCCCCCCGTCCGCGGACCCGGCCGACCTCCGGCCCGCCGCCCCCGGTGTGCCCGAGTTCCTGGAGCGGGTCGCGCTGGTCGCCGACTCCGACCAGATCCCCGACCCCGAGGAGGACGGCGGGGGAGTGGTCACCTTGATGACGTTGCACACCGCCAAGGGGCTCGAGTTCCCGGTGGTTTTCCTGACCGGTCTGGAGGACGGCGTGTTCCCCCACATGCGCTCGCTGGGTGACCAGACCGAGCTGGAGGAGGAGCGCCGCCTCGCCTACGTGGGCCTGACCCGGGCTCGGCAGCGCCTCTACGTCTCCCGTGCCCTGGTCCGCTCCGCCTGGGGCGCGCCGTCGCACAACCCGGCCTCGCGGTTCATCGACGAGCTTCCTGCCGACCTGGTCGACTGGCGCCGCACGGCTGCGGAGCAGACGAGCTGGAAGCGCAGCGTGATGCCGCAGCTGCCGACCAGGCGCGGCGCCAGCAGCTTCGGCGCCCGCGCGGCGGCCGCCGACGCCCGCGCCAAGGGGCAGCAGCGTGAGGTGCCCTCGCTCTCTCCCGGTGACCGGGTCAGCCACGACAGCTTCGGCATGGGCAGCGTCGTCAGCGTCGAGGGGGCGGGCGACCGGGCAGTCGCATCGATCGACTTCGGGTCCTCCGGCGTCAAGCGGCTGCTGCTGCGCTACGCGCCGGTGGAGAAGATCTGAGCACGAGGCCTGCTCAGGGCGTGGCGTCGTGGAAGACCAGCGCCTCTTTGGGGTCGACGGCGTCCCCGCCACCGGGGCGGACCTCGAGGTGCAGGTGCGGGCCGGTGGTGTTGCCCGTGGCGCCCACCCGCCCGATCTCGGCGCCGGGGATCACGGTGTCTCCGACCTGGACCCCGATGGCGCTCTGGTGGCAGTACCACGACTCCGTGCCGTCCTCGTGGGTCAGCACGGTGCGGTTGCCGTAGGCCCCGGCCCAGCCGACCCCGGTGACCTTGGCGGCGGCGACCGCATGGATCGGGGTGCCACTGGGGGCAGCGAAGTCGAGCCCGGTGTGGCAGTGCGACCAGAGGTTGCTGCACTGCCCGAACGTCGCGGTCAGCCGGTAGACACCGCGCTCGATCGGCAGCTGCCAGGCGTCGTCGGCCAGCTTCGCCGCAGCCTTCTCCGCGAGTCCTGCCAGCTCCTTGGCGTTGCCGAGAGCCTGGCGTCCCTGCTGGGACCGGGCGGCGGCCTTCGTCCCTGTGGCCGCCGCGAGCGTCTCGCGCGACGACTCACGGGTGGGGCGTGACTGCTCGCGCGACCCCGTCACCATGCCTTGGCCGCTCGTGCCGGCGGAGAGCCCCCCGAAGGCGCTCGCCGGCCGGGCCCGTGGGGCCGGGTCGGACGCGGCCACGTCGGTTCCCGCCCCGGCGGCGGCTGCACAGGCGCCGGCTGCGAGGAGCGCAGCGGCGACCAAGCCGATCCGGGGGGACATGGGGGCCATTCTCGCCTGTCGCGGCGCCCGGCGACAGAGGATCGCCGCAACCGTTCCGGAACCTGCGCCACCGGCCCCTCGCCGAGCGAGCCGTCGCACGTGAGCGAGATGTCACACGTGCCTTGCTCCCGTGCGTTGAGATCGGGCACTACCCTGGCCGGGTGACGACCACCACAAAGTCCCCGGCTGTCCGAGCCCGGACTTCGACCATCGTCCTGAAGCTCGCGATGGCCCTGACCGGGCTGGTGTTCATCGGCTACGTCGTCCTCCACATGTACGGCAACCTCAAGGTGTTCGCCGGACAGGAGGCATTCGACGAGTACGCCCATCACCTGCGGGTGATCGGTGAGCCGATGCTTCCGGGGAAGGGTCTGCTGTGGGGGGTGCGGGTGGTCCTGCTGCTCTCCCTGGTGGTCCACGCCTTCTGCGCGTTCAAGCTGTGGGCGCGCGCCCACAGCGCGCGTTCCTACCCCTACTCCCAGAAGCGTGCGGTGGCGGCGACACTCTCCTCGCGCACGATGCGGTGGGGCGGGGTGACGATCCTGCTGTTCGTGATCTTCCACCTGCTCCACCTGACCACCCGCACGATCACGCCGGGGGGTGACTCCGACAGCCCCTACCAGCGGCTGGTCAACGGTTTCTCCCCTGAGCAGTGGTACGTCGTCCTGATCTACCTGGCGGCGATGGGGGCGCTGGGCATGCACCTGCGCCACGGCGTCTGGTCGGCCGGTCAGACCCTCGGGCTGACCAACACCCCCGCGGCCCGTCACGCGTTCAACGCGGCCGGGTACGCCATCGCGGTCGTCGTGGCCGGCGGCTTCGCGATCGTTCCCTTGTCCGTGCTGTTCGGCATCGTCGAGTGAGGCAGGTCTGATGAATCCCCTGGGCATGACCCGATCCAGCAACGGCGACGCGGCCGGCTTCTTCGTCGACGGCGAGCCGGTCCAGGACACCAAGGCTCCCGGCGGCCCCGTCGCCGAGCGTTGGACCAAGCACCAGTTCGACTCCCGCCTGGTCAACCCCGCCAACCGCCGCAAGCTGAGCGTCATCATCGTCGGCACCGGCCTGGCCGGCGCCTCGGCGGCCGCCACCATGGGCGAGGCCGGCTACCAGGTGAAGTCGTTCTTCTACCAGGACTCCGCTCGCCGGGCGCACTCGATCGCCGCCCAGGGCGGCATCAACGCGGCCAAGAACTACAAGGGCGACGGCGACTCCGCCTACCGGCTCTTCTACGACACCGTCAAGGGCGGCGACTACCGCAGCCGCGAGTCCAACGTCTACCGGCTGGCCGAGGTCAGCGTGAACATCATCGACCAGTGCGTCGCGCAGGGCGTCCCCTTCGCCCGGGAGTACGGCGGCCTGCTCGACAACCGCTCGTTCGGCGGCGTGCAGGTCTCGCGCACCTTCTACGCTCGCGGCCAGACCGGGCAGCAGCTGCTGATCGGGGCCTACCAGGCGCTGGAGCGCCAGGTCGCCGAGGGCACGGTCACCGAGTACAACCGGCACGAGATGCTCGAGCTGATCGTGGTCGAGGGCGAGGACGGCCCGCGGGCGCGCGGCATCGTGGCCCGCAACCTGGTGACCGGTGAGCTGGAGACCCACCTGGCCGACGTCGTCGTGCTGGCCTCGGGCGGCTACGGCAACGTCTTCTACCTCTCCACCAACGCCATGGGCTCCAACGTCACCGCGTCCTGGCGTGCCCACCGCAAGGGTGCCTACTTCGCCAACCCCTGCTACACCCAGATCCACCCGACCTGCATCCCGGTCTCCGGCGCCTACCAGTCCAAGCTGACGTTGATGAGCGAGTCGCTGCGCAACGACGGCCGCATCTGGGTGCCGAAGAACAAGGAGGACTGCGACAAGGACCCGCGCGACATCGCCGAGGACGACCGCGACTACTACCTGGAGCGGATCTACCCCAGCTTCGGCAACCTGGTGCCGCGCGACATCGCCTCGCGCGCCGCGAAGTACGTCTGCGACGAGGGTCGCGGCGTCGGTCCCGAGACCGAGGGGGTGCGCCTCGGCGTCTACCTCGACTTCGCCGACGCGATCGAGCGCATGGGCCGCAAGACCGTCGAGGCCAAGTACGGCAACCTCTTCGACATGTACGCCCGGATCACCGGGGAGGACCCCTACCAGGTCCCGATGCGGATCTACCCGGCCGTGCACTACGTGATGGGCGGGCTGTGGGTCGACTACGACCTGCAGTCCTCGATCACGGGCCTGTACGTCACCGGCGAGGCCAACTTCTCCGACCACGGCGCCAACCGCCTCGGCGCCTCGGCTCTCATGCAGGGCCTGGCCGACGGCTACTTCGTGCTGCCGAACACGATCCGCGACTACCTCGCCGACGGGCCCTTCGAGGCCATCGAGGACGACCACCCCGCGGTGGCCGAGGCGCTCGCCTCGGCCCAGGAGCGCATCGACCACTTCATGTCCATCAACGGCTCCCGCAGCGTCGACAGCTACCACAAGGAGCTGGGGATGATCATGTGGGAGTACTGCGGCATGGAACGCACCGAGGAGGGTCTGAAGAAGGCGATCGAGCTGATCCGGGCGCTGCGTGAGGACTTCTGGCGCAACCTGAAGGTGCTCGGGTCCGCCAACAGCCTCAACCAGTCCCTGGAGAAGGCAGGTCGGGTCGCGGACTTCCTCGAGCTCGGCGAGCTGATGTGCATCGACGCGCTGCACCGGCGCGAGTCCTGCGGCGGTCACTTCCGGGCCGAGTCGCAGACCGACGACGGCGAGGCGCTGCGCAACGACGACGACTACGCCTACGTCGCCGCGTGGGAGTGGGGCCAGCACGACGACCCCGAGGTGGACAACGGCTACGCGATGCCCACGCCGGTCCTGCACAAGGAAGACCTGGTCTACGAGTTCGTCGAGATGAAGCAGCGCAGCTACAAGTGATCCGGCCCACCAGACCCCGCACGAGTCACCGCACCCGACTGCTCCGGAGGGAGCTCCGATGAAGGTCAAGCTCAAGATCTGGCGTCAGGCCAATGCCGAGTCCAAGGGCGCCATGCACACCTACGACCTCGACGACGTCTCCGAAGACATGTCGTTCCTGGAGATGCTGGACGTCCTCAACGAGAAGCTGAACGACCGGGGCGAGGAGCCGATCGCCTTCGACAGCGACTGTCGCGAGGGCATCTGCGGCATGTGCGGGCTGGTGATCAACGGGATGGCCCACGGTCCTGACGTCACCACGACGTGCCAGCTGCACATGCGCTCGTTCAAGGACGGCGACTCGATCACCATCGAGCCGTGGCGTGCCGACGCATTCCCGGTGGTCAAGGACCTCTGCGTCGACCGGTCGGCGTTCGACCGGATGATCCGCAAGGGCGGCTACGTCTCGGTCAACACCGGGTCGGCGCCCGACGCCCACGCCACTCCGGTGCCCAAGCCCAGTGCCGACCGAGCCTTCGACGCAGCGGTCTGCATCGGCTGCGGCGCCTGCGTGGCTGCGTGCCCGAACGGCTCCGCGTCGCTCTTCCTGGGCGCGAAGATCACCCACCTCGGCGAGCTGCCGCAGGGCCAGGCCGAGCGCGACAGCCGGGTCCTCGGCATGGTGACCCAGCACGACGACGAGGGTTTCGGCGGGTGCACCAACATGGGTGAGTGCGCGGCCGCGTGCCCCAAGGGCATCCCGCTCGACGTGATCAGCCAGCTGAACAAGGACCTGCGCAAGGCACTGCGTCACGCGAACACCTGAGTCGATCCTGGGCCGAGCACGGTCCGATTGAGTAGGCCCGTGGCCGCCCGCGGTCGACCGGCGCTAGTGTCGGGGACGGCAGCCCGCCGACTTGCGTGCCGCGGGACGAATGACAACAGACAGGCAGACCCTTGGACCTGATGGAGTACCAGGCGAAGGAGCTCTTCGCCAAGCACGGTGTGTCGACCACGCTCGGCACCGTCGTGACGACGGCAGAGGAGGCCAGGGCCGCGGCCGAGGAGTTCGGCGGCGTGACCGTGATCAAGGCTCAGGTGAAGGCGGGGGGTCGCGGCAAGGCCGGCGGCGTCAAGATCGCCAAGACCCCTGACGAGGCGCGGTCCTTCGCCGAGGAGATCCTCGGGCTCACCATCAAGGACCTCCCGGTGAACCGCGTGCTCGTGGTCCCGGCGACTCCACCGACGGAGGAGTACTACTTCTCCTACCTGCTCGACCGGTCCAACCGCTCCTACCTGTGCATCGCGAGCGTCGAGGGGGGCGTGGAGATCGAGGAGGTCGCCAAGACCAACCCCGACGCGGTCAAGAAGATCGCGATCGACCCGGGCACCGGTGTCGACGATGCCAAGGCCGAGGAGATCGTCGACGAGACGGGGTTCCCCGCCGAGCTGCGTGACCAGGCACTCGCCATGGTCAAGGCGCTGTGGACGACCTTCGTGGAGGAAGACGCCACCCTGGTGGAGGTCAACCCGCTGGCTCGCCTGGAGGACGACAAGCTCGAAGCGCTCGACGGCAAGATGACGCTCGACGGCAACGCCGACTTCCGCCACGAGGAGCACAAGGACTTCGAGATCCGCGAGGAGACCGACCCGCTCGAGGCCAAGGCGAAGGACAAGGGACTCAACTACGTCAAGCTCGACGGCCAGGTCGGCATCATCGGCAACGGCGCGGGCCTCGTGATGAGCACCCTCGACGTCGTCGCCTACGCCGGCGAGGACCACGGTGGGGTCAAGCCCGCCAACTTCCTCGACATCGGTGGTGGCGCCAACGCGCAGGTCATGGCCGACGGTCTCGACGTGATCCTCAACGACGAGCAGGTCAAGTCGGTCTTCGTGAACGTCTTCGGCGGCATCACCGCCTGTGACGAGGTCGCCAACGGCATCAAGGGCGCGCTGGAGATCCTCGGCGACGAGGAGAACAAGCCGCTGGTCGTCCGCCTCGACGGCAACAACGTCGACAAGGGTCGAGCGATCCTCGAGGAGCTGGACCACCCGCTGGTGACAGTGGTGGACACCATGGACGGTGCGGCCGACAAGGCCGCCGAGCTGGCGAACAAGTAGGGGCTGCGCAGATGTCGATCTACCTCAACAAGGACTCCAAGATCATCGTCCAGGGCATGACGGGCGGGATGGGCTCCAAGCACACCACCCTCATGGTCGAGGCCGGCAGCAACATCGTCGGTGGCGTCAACGCCCGCAAGGCGGGCACCAACGTCGAGCTCGGTGGCAAGGACCTCCCGGTCTTCGGCAGCGTCGAGGAGGCGATGAAGGAGACCGGCGCCGACGTGTCGGTCCTCTTCGTGCCACCGGCCTTCACCAAGGACGCCTGCATCGAGGCCATCGACGCCGGCATCGGGCTGCTGGTGGTCATCACCGAGGGCGTCCCGGTGCAGGACAGCGCGGAGGTCTTCGCCTACCTGGAGGGTCCGAACAATCACGCCGGCACCCGGATGATCGGCCCGAACTGCCCCGGGGTCATCACCCCCGAGGAGTCGTTGGCCGGCATCACCCCGCACACGATCGCGGGCAAGGGCCCGATCGGCCTGGTCTCGAAGTCCGGCACGCTGACCTACCAGATGATGTTCGAGCTGCGCGACTTCGGGTTCACCACGGCCATCGGGATCGGTGGTGACCCGGTCATCGGGACCACCCACATCGATGCGCTCGAGGCGTTCGAGAAGGACCCCGACACCCAGGCGATCGTGATGATTGGCGAGATCGGTGGCGACGCGGAGGAGCGCGCAGCGGACTACATCAAGGAGCACGTGACCAAGCCGGTCGTCGGCTACGTCGCCGGCTTCACCGCTCCGGAGGGCAAGACCATGGGCCACGCCGGCGCCATCGTCTCCGGCTCCTCGGGCACGGCCGAGGCCAAGAAGGAGGCCCTCGAGGCCGCCGGCGTCAAGGTCGGCAAGACCCCCTCGGAGACCGCGCAGCTGATGCGGGAGATCCTCGAGAACAGCTGAGATGGGCATGCAGGAATCACTGGTTAACCAGTGATTCCTGCACTGGGCACGCGAAATTTCGCGTGCCCAGTGCCGGTTTCACTGGTTCCCAGTGAAACCGACAGGGCTCAGCTGCAGGCGGCGAGCTCGAAGACGCACGCCAGCTGGTAGCGCAGATCGTCCAGGGTGGCGCTGAAGGCACGGGCGCTGCGCATCATGGCTGCCTGGTCGGTGGAGCCTGGGCCTTCGGAGTCCTGCCGGGCGACCAGCACCGAGCTCCCGACACGCTCCACGACGACGATCACCTGGCCGAACTGCGGCTGCCCGCCGGTGGTGAAGGTCTGGGTCACCAGCCACCCCTCGCCCGCTGAGGCGAGGTCCCGGACCTGGTTGTGCGCCAGCGCGGTGCCGCCGTCGGGGTTGAACCTCGGGCATGCGCGGAACGTCTCCACCAGGTCGGTGGCAGCGCTGATCGCGGCGGCCTCGTCGGCGTACAGGCGAAGGTCGCGGGCGACGTTGAGCTGCGGGACCTGCCACAGCACCGCGGTGCGGTCGGTGGCGGGCTCGGCGGGGGAGTAGTCGGTGTTGCACACGACCAGGTCGTCGAGCCAGCGCACGCTCGGCCCCTGCGCCACCTGTCCGTCGCTGCCGGGGTCGTCGAGCCCCTGGGCGATGTCGAGGTCGGCCGGCAGGGTGGTGGGTGCCGACGACGGGGCCGCGCTCTGCGAGGGAGTCGTCTCGGGGACCCGCGTGGCGACCGGCGGCTCGGAGGACCGGTCGGTCGTGCCACCGGTCAGGAGCAGGGCGCTGGCCAGGATGGCGACGACGGCGGCGGCGACGGCTGCGGTGGTCACCGCCCCGCGACGTCGACGAAGGGTGTCACCGCGACGGCGCACGTCCTCGACGGGAGGCGCGGTGAGGTGCTCGTGGTCGCGCAGCGGTGAGAACAGGTCAGACATGGGTGGCTCCTTCGTCGAGCAGGGCCTGCAGCGCGCTCCGCCCCCGGGAGAGGCGCGCCTTCACGGTGCCCTCAGGCGCGCCGACCTCGGTCGCGACCTCGGCGACCGAGAGGTCGCACAGATGGTGCAGCACCAGCGCCCGGCGCTGGTCCGCCGGCAGCTGCTGGAGCGCGGAGATCAGGGCCACCCGGTCCGGTGCGGGCGGTGGCGCCGCCTCGGTGCGCTGCAGCGCCCGGTCGGGCGCCCGGCGGGCACGCACCGAGCCTCGCCAGCGACTCACCGCCAACCGGTAGGCGGTGGTCCGCACCCAGGCCTCCGGCGAGTGACTCAGGTCGAGCCGGTGCCGTCGCGACCAGGCGCGGGCGAAGGCCTCCTGCACGCAGTCGGCGGCCTCCTCACGGTCACCGATCATCGCGTGCAGCTGGTGCACGAGACGGGAGTACGACACGGCGTACAGCTCGTCGAAGTCCGGCTCCTCCATGCGTCCCCCTTCAGTGGGTGCTCGTCATGGAATACGCCTCGGGGGCGCGGTTGGTTGCCTGCTGGGGCGAGGTTTCTGCAGAGCTCAGGTGACGGCGGTGCGTGTCGCGTACGACGGGTCGAGGTGCTCCTCGGCGTCCAGGATCGCCACCAGGTGGTCCACGGCGTCGTAGACGTCGACGTGGCGCACGTAGAGCGGCGCGAAGCCGAAGCGGGCGACGTCGGGGTCGCGGAAGTCGCCGATGACCCCGCGGGCGATCAGCGCCTGCACCAGGCCGTAGGCCTGCGGGTGGCGCAACGACACCTGGCTGCCGCGGGCGGCGTGCTCGCGAGGCGTCACCACGTCGACCACGTCGCCGAGCCGCTGGTCGAGCAGCGTGATGAAGAGGTCGGTCAGCGACAACGACACCGCACGCAGCTCGTCGGGCGACACCGCGTCGAAGACCTCGAGCGCTGCGGCGACCGCGGTGAGCCCGAGGATGGGCGGCGTGCCGCTCGCGAGCCGCCGGATGTCGGCGCTGGGGAAGTAGTGCGGTGACATCGAGAACGGCTCGGCGTGGCCCCACCAGCCCGTGATCGGTTGCTGCAGGCCGGCCTGGTGTGCGGGGTGGACCCAGGCGTAGGCAGGGGAACCCGGCCCGGCGTTGAGGTACTTGTAGGTGCAACCGACGGCCAGGTCGGCGTCGGCGCCGGCGAGGTCGACAGGGACGGCCCCGGCGGAGTGGCACAGGTCCCAGAGGGTCACGGCTCCGGCCTCGTGCGCGGCAGCGGTGATCCCCGGCAGGTCGTACATCGCCCCGGTGCGGAAGTCGACGTGGGTCAGGCACAGCACGGCGACGTCGTCGTCGAGCGAGGCCACCGGGTCCTGCGGGTCGCACCAGCGCAGCTCCATGCCCAGGGTCTCGACGACCCCGGCTGCGACGTGACCGTCGGTGGGGAAGGTCGTCGGCTCCATGACGATGGCGCCGCGACCCGGCCGCATCCGTGCGGCGGCGACCAGCAGCTTGTAGAGCGTGACCGAGGTCGAGTCGCCCAGGATGACGTCGTCGGCGGACACCCCGATCAGCGGAGCGATGCCCGCCGCGCAGCGCGCGGACAGGTCGGTCCACCCGTCGAGGTTCCACCCCTTGACCAGGTGCTGGGCCCACTGCTCGGTGAGCAGTGCCGACACCGCGCCCGGGACCGCCCGCGCCAGGGGCCCCAGCGAGTTGCCGCACAGGTAGATCGCCTCGGGCGGGAGGTCGAAGAGCTCGCGTCGCTCCCGCAGCGGGCTCGCGGCGTCCAGGGCCGCCGCTGCGGCTCGGTCAGTGCTCACGCCTCGACCGTATCCGCCAGAACCCTCGTGGACACCCCCGACAATTGGCGCCGACGCCAGGTCCTGCGGCGTGGTCCATCCTGTGTGGCGGCATCCGACAACTGCTCTGACCTTGTGGCGGCACCCGACAGGTCTGGAGGCGGAGGCGGTGTCATCTGTCGCCACACCGGGGCACGCGCAGTCGTTCCTCGACACACAGGACCGGCCCCGAGGCATGGCTGCGTTCTCGGGTGCTGGCTGTGTCGCGACCAGGCACGGACCGACGCTCGCGGCCCCTAGCCTGTCCGCCTCAGTTGCGGATGGTGCGTCGGGAGATGCGCTGGCGATCGATCTGGGACTTCGTCCAGGGGAAGGCGACCCACTTCTGCCGCGCGAAGAGGCGTGTCTGGTCCGCGCTCCACCGTGAGGTGGGGTCCGTCGACTGGCTGTAGGTCAGGATCGTGCGCGCCTGGAGCCGCCCCCGGTTGCCGAAGGCGATCGCCTGGATGTGGGACGAGCCGTAGGAGACGGGCACGAGCCGGTCCTGGTTGGCCCCAGGCATCCGGCTGGACACGACGTTGGCGTTGCCGACGAAGCCGTCACCGCCCCCGAGGCCGATCGGCGGGGCTCCGTCGTCACCAGCGACCTGCAGCCTGCCCCACGGCGTGGCCGGGTCGACGCCTTCCTCCGCGAGGTGGTCCAGGGCGTCGGACATGGCCTGGACGACCTCGGGGTTGTCCTCGATGAGGTCACGCGGGGTGTTGACCGGGTCGGCGGGATCGAACGGCACCTGCCAGATCGGCGTGCTCGCGTCGAGCGCCCGCAGCATGAACTCCTGGAAGATGTGCGTCCCGACGCTGTCGCGGTTGCTGCGAGCGTCCCATGCCGCGAGCACGTCGCAGGACTCCCCGCCGTCGGCGGCCTCGCAGACGTCGAGGAGGTCGTCGCCCTCGCGGGTCAGGATGGCGCCCATGATGCGGTTCTGGTGCTCGAAGCCGCGCAGCGCGGACGGCGTGACCTTGGCCTTGGTCAACCGGTCGAGGACGTAGCGGTAGACCATCCGCGTGCGCAGCGTGCGCTCGCACTGCTCGCAGCCGATGATGCGGTCGTATCCCTCGAGGCGCTGCTTGGGGTTCGGCAGCCAGTAGGAGTCGTTGGCGTTGGCGACCCAGTCGCGCCGGTAGGCCTCGGGCAGGTTGCTGTCACCGAAGATGCCCGGGCGGCCGGCGTCGGGGTCGGTGCCCCACGCGCAGTCGCTCTGCGCGCGGGTCCCGTCGAGGCCCGGCAGTCCGGCTTGCTGGTAGAGCGCCAGACCGACCGGGGTCGCGCACTGTTGGAACATCTCGTCGGTGACGTGCGGCACCACGGAGTGGTCGGCGTACACCGTGTCGCCGAAGCGGTCGGCGGCGGTGGTGTTGACCCAGGGCATGCCACCGCCCTTGTCCTGGCGGGCGATCAGGTCGTGGACGTTGCGCGCCTTGCCCATGTTCAGGAAGGTGTCGACGGTGCGCAGGTGCTCGGCGTTGGCGTCGCGGATGGCGAAGAACCCGGTGGGCAGCCACGGCATCAGCACGTCGGTGTCGTCGAGCACGTAGCCCTCGTCGGTGCGGTAGAGGTCCTCCTCGACCTGCCCGACCGAGCCGTCGGACTCCTTGACTGCGATGCTGACCGTCCGGTGGTCGAGCTGCTTCGGACCCTGGTCGGTGGCGTAGGTCATCGGGTCGACCAGCGTCTTGTACTCGTACGGCGTGAAGCGGTACGCCGTGGACACGGTGTGGCTCCACGCGACGTTCTTGTTCCAGCCGATGTTGACCACCGGGGAGCCGATCAGGCTGGCCCCGGCGACGTCGTAGGTGCCGGGGATGGTCAGGTGGGCCTGCTCGAAGCGGTAGCGGCCGCGCCACGGGAAGTGCGGGTTGCCCAGCAGCATCCCGCGGCCCGTGGAGGTCGCCCTGCCGCCGACGGCGGTGGCGTTGGAGCCGAACGGGCTGGCCGGGTCCTTGCCCAGGCCGGCGAGCAGGTCCTCCTCGCTGGGCAGCTCGGCGGGCGGCTGCTGGAAGGAGGTCGCGGCCTCGGTGCCGGGCAGGCTCCCACCGACCGGGGGAGCGGCCTCGACGATCTGGGGCACGAAGACGCCGGTCGAGGCCAGCAGGTTGGCCGCGTAGACGCCGTACCAGAGGTCGAGGGCGGTGGCGTCGGGCTTGATGTAGCCGGCGCCCTTGCAGGTCGGGTCCTGGACGCCGTCGGCGCCACCGATGCGCCGGATGTACTTGTTCACCCCGGCGACGTAGCCGCGCACCATTGCCTTGGCCTGCTTGCCGGGCCCGCGCTGGGGGTCGGCGAGCAGGTCCTCGACCACGTGGCGGTTGCGGATGTCGGTGAACAGCGCATCGGTCTGCAGGTTGGTCGCCGAGAGGGTGACCTGGTCCTCGTAGCGCTCGTCGGCGCCGAACCAGCGGGAGCGCTCGCCACGCCCGGTGACCAGGGTGTCGGCGAGGTTGCACAGGTTGGTCTCGGCGGTGGCGTAGCCGTGGCCGAAGCCGAGCGATCCCCAGTTCTTCGCCACGACGTGGGGGATGCCGTGCGCGGTGCGGGTGATCGTGGCGCGGTACGACGCGACGGCGCGCGTGTGCTGCTCGGCCGCTGCGACCTCGGCGGCCCCGGACGTCGAGGCGGGCAGGAGGCCGACGGTGGTCGCCGTGAGCGCGCCCAGGGTGATCGTCGCCGCGAGCCGGCGTCGGGTCGGGGCGGAGCGCTGCTGGTGCTGGGGCACGGGGATCCCTTCGTCGCGGTGGCCGGCATCACGCTCAACGAGCAAGTTACTGACGGGTCACGTCCAGGCTCCGCCGGCCGTCGGCGTGGCAGCCCCGTCAGGCCGCGGGGATCGGTGAGACTGCCGGGGATGACCGATCTGCTGAGCCGGCGCCGCGAGAACGCCTCGACCCGGCCCGCCACAGGCTCGGGCTCGGGGCGCTCGACGAGCTCGGCCGCAGCTGGGCGGCCCCTCGCCCTCAACGCGGCCCTGGCCGCACTGACCGCAGCCGGCGTCGGTCTGCTCGTGTGCTGGGTGGTGGCGCTGGTCGGCTGGTTCGCCTCAGACGGCGGAGCCCACGGGGACACCACCAGCGCCCTCAAGGTCGGGTCCGGAGCCTGGTTGCTCGGCCACGGGGCCGACCTGCACCTCGACCACGCGGTCGTCACCGCCGTCCCCCTCGGCCTCACCCTGTGGTGCGCCTGGCTGGTCTTCCGCGCCGCTCGCTGGGCGGGGCAGGTCTCCACCGTGGAGGACCTCGCCTCCTTGGGGCTCGCAGCCGTGGTGCTCGCGGGCACCTACGGCAGTGTCGCGCTGGCCACGTCGGTGCTCTCGGCGGCGCCGCGAGCAGAGCTCGACATGCTGGGGTCCTTCCTCGGCGCGGCGCTCGTCTCGAGCCTCGCGGGAGCGGCGGGCCTGGTGGTCGGCTCCGGGCTGCGATCCGAGTTCCGGGCGCTGCTGCCCAGCCACGTCCGGGCGGTGCTCTTCGGTGGCGTGATCGGGACGCTGGCCCTGTGGGTCGCCGGCGCGCTGCTGGTCGCCCTGGCGGTGGCGCTGCGCGGCGACGCGGTCGTCAACGTGCTGGCCCGGCTCCGCGTCGACGCGGGCGGTGCGTTCTTCTCGGTGCTCCTGGTGCTGCTGATCGCGCCCAACCTCGCGGCCTGGGGGTCGTCGTACCTCCTGGGTGGCGGCTTCTCGCTCGGCACCGGGTCCGTGGTGGCGCCATCGGGCGTCGTCCTGGGACCCGTCCCCGCAGTGCCGGTGCTCGCCGCGGTGCCGGACTCGGGAGCCTCGCCGACGTGGTTCCTCTCGGTCCTCGCCGTCCCGGTGTGCTGCGGCCTGCTCCTGGGGTGGGCGGTCACCCGCCGGTTCCCGACGCTGACCTACCTGATCGCCGCGGTGCGTGCCGCCGGCGCCGCCGTCGTCGCGGCCGGTTGCACCACGCTGCTGGCCTGGTGGTCCGGGGGCGCGGTCGCCGGCGGTCGGATGCGCGACATCGGGCCCGACGTGTCGCAGGTGCTGCTCATGTCGCTGCTCAGCCTGACGGCAGGAGCCGTCGTCGCCGCGGTGCTGGGCCTGTGGTGGGCCCGCCGCCACGGCACGGCGAGCGAGGCCAGCGACGCCGATCTCGCCCTGAGCCGGCAGGTGCCGTGGCGCGATGCGGAGGCCGGCGAGCGCCGCGCCCAGGAGCGCAAGGCGCGACTGGTGGGCCTGATGGCGCAACGCCGCGGGTCCCGTGGCGCCCAGCCGGCACGCCAGGTCACCGAGCACCCCGCCGCCGTCCCGTCGTGGGCGCGGCTGGGCGTGTGGGGCGCCACCTCGGCGAGCGACCAGGACCCCGACGACCCCGACGACCCCGACGAGCACACCACGACGCTGCCGTCCTGACCCCTCGCCCGCCGCGCCCGCACCGCCCCGTCCCCACAGCGGTCCCGGGAGATAGCCTGACGACCGTGCCCCCGCCCCCCTCCCAGACTCCGGTGCGCCTGGTCGTGCTCGTCTCCGGAAGCGGCACCAACCTGCAGGCGCTGCTCGACGCCTCGCGTGACCCGGCGTACGGCGCCGAGGTGGTCGCGGTGGGCGCCGACCGTGACGACATCGAGGGTCTGCGCCGGGCCGAGCGCCGCGGCATCACCACCTTCGTCGAACGCGTGGGGGACCACGAGACCCGCGAGGCCTGGGACCAGGCGCTGGTCGGGCAGGTGGCGGCGCACCGACCGGACCTGGTGGTGCTCGCCGGTTTCATGAAGCTGGTGGGCCCTGGTTTCCTCGCGCAGTTCGGTGGCCGCTGCCTCAACACCCATCCGGCGTTGCTGCCCTCCTTCCCGGGCACCCAGGGCCCGGCCGACGCGCTCGCCCACGGGGTGAAGGTCAGCGGGGCCACGCTCTTCGTCGTCGACGAGGGGGTCGACACCGGCGCGATCGTGGCGCAGACGGCGGTGCCGGTGGCCGAGGACGACGACGCGGAGTCCCTGCACGAGCGCATCAAGATCGCCGAGCGACGCATGCTCGTCGACACCGTGGGCCGCATGGCCCGCGACGGTTTCCAGGTCAGCGACAGGAAGGTCCGGATCGGACGATGAGCGAGAACCACGGAGCCGACCGGCTCCCGCTGCGGCGGGCGTTGGTGTCGGTCTACGACAAGAGCGGGCTCGCCGAGCTGGCCCGGTCCCTGCACGAGGCCGGGGTCGCGCTGGTGTCCACCGGATCGACCGCTCGTCACATCGCCGACGCCGGGGTTCCGGTGACCCAGGTGGAGGAGGTCACCGGCTTCCCCGAGTGCCTCGACGGCCGGGTCAAGACGCTCCACCCGAAGGTGCACGGCGGGATCCTGGCCGACCGGCGCCGGCCCGAGCACGTGGACCAGCTCGAGGAGCTCGGGGTCGAGCCGTTCGACCTGGTCGTGGTCAACCTCTACCCCTTCACCGAGACGGTGGCGACCGGTGCGTCCGACGAGGAGTGCGTCGAGCAGATCGACATCGGCGGTCCGGCGATGGTGCGGGCCTCGGCGAAGAACCACCCATCGGTGGCGGTCGTGGTCTCCCCGAGCCGCTACGACGAGGTCTGCGCCGCTGTCGCCGCGGGTGGCTTCACCCTCGCCGAGCGTCAGCAGCTGGCTGCCGAGGCCTTCGCCCACACCGCCTCCTACGACGTCGCGGTCGCGTCCTGGATGGGCAACGTGGTCACCGACACCTCCGACGGCACGGGGTTCCCGGCCTGGGCGGGTGCGACCTGGCGCCGCCAGGCGGTGCTGCGCTACGGGGAGAACCCCCATCAGCCGGCGGCGCTCTACCGCAGCGGTCGTGGGGGCCTGGCCGGCGCGGAGCAGCTGCACGGCAAGGAGATGTCGTTCAACAACTACGTCGACACCGACGCGGCCCGCCGCGCGGCGTACGACTTCCAGCAGCCTGCGGTCGCCATCATCAAGCACGCCAACCCGTGTGGCATCGCGGTGGGTGACGACGTCGCGCAGGCGCACCGCAAGGCCCACGAGTGCGACCCGACCTCCGCCTTCGGCGGTGTGATCGCGGTCAACCGCCCGGTCTCGGTGGCCATGGCCGAGCAGGTCGCGGAGATCTTCACCGAGGTGATCCTCGCCCCCGGCTACGACGAGGGCGCGGTCGAGGTGCTCTCGGGCAAGAAGAACATCCGGATCCTGCGGTGCCCCGAGCTCGACGGCCAGAACCGGGTCGAGGTGCGCCCGATCACCGGCGGCATGCTGATGCAGCACGTCGACCGACTGCAGGCGCCCGGCGACGACCCCGGCTCGTGGCAGCTCGCGGCGGGGGAGCCGGCCGACGCCGCGACGCTGGCCGACCTGGAGTTCGCGTGGCGCGCGTGCCGTGCGGTCAAGTCCAACGCGATCCTGCTGGCCGACGGCGGGGCCTCGGTCGGGGTCGGCATGGGGCAGGTCAACCGGGTGGACTCCTGCCGGCTCGCGGTCAGCCGCGCCGGCGAGCGCGCTCGCGGCGCCGTGGCTGCCAGCGACGCCTTCTTCCCGTTTGCAGACGGGCTGCAGATCCTGCTCGACGCCGGCGTGCGCGCGGTGGTGCAGCCCGGCGGCTCGGTGCGCGACGAGGAGGTCGTCGCCGCCGCGGCGCAAGCCGGGCTCACGATGTACCTCACCGGCTCGCGCCACTTCTTCCACTGACCGCTCCCGGCCGGCTCACCGAGCACCGGGGGCTCCCTGAGCAGCGGCCGGGCACTGCCTAGGATGGCTCGCGTGAGCGCGCAGATCCTGGACGGCAAGGCCACCGCGGCGGCGATCAAGAGCGAGCTGACCGAGCGGGTGGCGAAGCTGGCCGAGCAGGGCCTCGTGCCGGGGCTCGGCACGGTCCTGGTCGGCGACGACCCGGGCAGCCGGTGGTACGTCAACGGCAAGCACAAGGACTGCGCCGAGGTCGGCATCGAGTCGATCCGCGTGGACCTGCCCGCCGACGCCGCGCAGTCCGAGGTCGAGGACGCCATCACCCGGCTCAACGAGGACCCGGCATGCACCGGCTACATCGTGCAGCTGCCCCTGCCCAGGCACATGGACGAGAACACGATCCTGGGCATGATCGACCCCGCCAAGGACGCCGACGGGCTCCACCCGACCAATCTGGGCTGGCTGGTCCTCGGGCGCGAGGCGCCGCTGCCCTGCACCCCGAACGGCATCGTGGAGCTGCTGCGCCGCCACGAGGTGGCGATCGCGGGGGCCGAGGTCGTGGTCGTCGGTCGCGGCGTCACGGTGGGCCGGCCGCTGGGGCTGCTGCTCACCCGCCGCAGCGAGAACGCGACCGTCACCTTGTGCCACACCGGCACCCGCGACCTCGCCGCGCACACGAGCACGGCCGACATCGTCGTCGCGGCCGCGGGGGTCACCGGGATCATCTCCGGTGACATGGTCAAACCGGGCGCGGCAGTGCTCGACGTCGGGGTCTCGCGCGACGCCGAGGGCAAGATCGCCGGCGACGTGGCGCCGGACGTCTACGACGTGGCGGGCTGGGTCTCGCCCAACCCCGGCGGCGTCGGACCGATGACCCGGGCGATGCTGCTGGCCAACATCGTGGCCGCGGCCGAGCAGCGGGGCTCGGCCGGCCCCGCGTGAGCGTGAGCGGTTCACCGGGGGCGGACCACCCGGATCCGATCGGCCCCGACGAGATCGACCCGGAGACCGGTCGTCGTCCCCACAGCCTGCAGCCGCGGCGTCCACGGACGCTGGGCGGTGCGGTCTACCTGGCGGTGGTGACGGTCAGCGTCGTCGCGCTGCTGATCGTCGGCTTCGGCCCGTGGCGGCTGGGGCTGACCTTGTTCGGGGGCGGCTTCGTCGCCGCCGCGCTGGCGCGCCTGGTCATCCCGGAGCAGGCCTCGGGCATGTTGCACCTGCGCCGCAAGGCGATCGACGTGCCGACCCTGCTGCTGATCGGCGTGGCGCTGATCGTGCTGGCGACCCTGATCCCCGAGCAGCCCGCCTGAGCCTCGGCTCCGGGCCGCGGCTCGGGCAGGCGCCCGGGGTGAGTCGTCAGCGACTCAGATCAGGCCGAGCTTGGAGACCGCGTCGCGCTCCTCGACCAGCTCCTGGGCGGTGGCGTCCATCTTCTCGCGCGAGAAGTCGTTGACGTCCAGGCCCTGCACGATGCTCCACTTGCCGTCCTGGGTGGTGACGGGGAAGGAGTAGATCAGGCCCTCTGGAATGTCGTAGGAGCCGTCGGAGTGCACGGCCATGGAGGCCCAGTCACCCTCAGGAGTCCCCTGCAGCCAGTCGCGAGCGGCGTCGATGGTTGCCGAGGCTGCCGACGCAGCGGAGGAGGACCCGCGGGCCTCGATGATCGCGGCGCCCCGCTTGGCGACAGTGGGGATGAAGTCGTCCTCGATCCAGCTCTGGTCGTCGACCACCTCGGCGGCGTTCTTGCCGCCGATCTCGGCGTTGAAGATGTCGGGGTACTGGGTCGCGGAGTGGTTGCCCCAGATCGTGAGCTTCTTGATGTCCGTGACGCTCGCGCCGCTCTTGTTGGCCAGCTGCGAGAGGGCCCGGTTGTGGTCCAGGCGGGTCAGCGCGGTGAACCGCTCCTTGGGGATGTCGGGGGCGTTGCTCATCGCGATCAGGGCGTTGGTGTTGGCCGGGTTGCCGGTCACCCCGATGCGGACGTCGTCTGCTGCCACCTCGTTGAGCGCCTTGCCCTGCGCGGTGAAGATCGCTCCGTTCGCCTCGAGCAGGTCGCCCCGCTCCATGCCCTTGGTGCGCGGTCGGGCGCCGACCAGGAGCGCCAGGTTGACGCCGTCGAAGATCGTGGAGCCCTCGTGCCCGATCTCGACGCCGGCCAGGGTCGGGAACGCGCAGTCGTCGAGCTCCATGACCACGCCCTCCAGCGCCTTCAGCGCCGGCTCGATCTCGAGCAGCTGCAGCTGGACCGGGGTGTCCTTGCCGAGCAGCTCGCCGGCGGCGATGCGGAAGAGCAGGCTGTAGCCGATCTGACCGGCTGCACCGGTCACGGCGACCTTGACGGGCTGGTTCACGACGGGGCTCCTAGGCGTGGTTGACGGATCTGGCGGGCGGGCCGTTGCCGACCGAGCGTTGGTGCACGTGACGCTAGCAGCGCGCGGAGCGCGAGGGGGAGGTGGCAGCGGTGGAGCGTCACGCGGTGATGCCGGCTGCCTCCTGGACCCAGCGCCACATCTGGTCGCGCTGGTCGGGAGTCTCGCGGTTGCGGTTGAGGTAGTGCGACGGGCGCGGCCTGCGGTCGTGCCACAGCAGTCCGCCCTGGGGGGCCGGGTCGGTGGCGCTGAGCCAGACGCTGGTGTCGGCGCCCTCGTCGGCATCCCGAAGGATCGGCTTGGTCACCTTGTAGAAGCCGGGGAGGGAGTCGACGACGCCGGGGGTGTCGGCCCAGCCCGGGTGCATGGCGTAGGCGTGCACGCCGTGCGCGGCCCACCGCTGCTCGAGGATGGGCAGCAGGGAGACCTGCACCCGCTTGGTGCGGGCGTAGGCCACCGGGGGGTCGTACTCGCCGCGCTCGTAGTCGGGGTCGTGCACCGGCAGCCGCTGGGTGTACATGCCGCCGGAGGTCACCATCACCACGCGGCCCTTGTCGCTGCCCAGGGCGGGCAGCACGGCCTCGGTCATGACCAGCGGACCGAGCACGTGCAGGGCCATGGTCATCTCGTGGCCCTGTGCCGACTCGGTGCGCTCGGGCGGCATCGCGCCGGCGTTGTGCACGACGGCGGCCAGGGAGTCGACCTGGGAGGCGAACTCGCCGGCGAACCGGCGTACGTCGTCGAGGTCGGAGACGTCGCAGGTGTGCAGCTCGAACTCGGCGGACGGCTGCTCGATGCGCAGCTCGTTGAGCACCCCGGCACCCTTCTTCGCGTTGCGCACCACGAGGTGCACCTGCGCGCCCAGCCCGGCCAGCCCACGGGCCGTGGCGATGCCGAGGCCCGAGGACGCCCCGGTGACCAGCACGTGACGACCGCGCAACGCCTCCGGGGACGGGTCGGCCGGGTAGCCGCTCAGCCGGCGGCGCGCACGCAGGCCGATCTTGGAGTAGCCGAGGACCACCGAGCGGTCCAGGGCGGTGTCGAGCAGGCCGGCGAGACCTGGGGCATCCGGCATCAACGCGCTCCCAGCCGGTCGAGCTCGCGCTGCAGCCCCTCCTGCGCCTCGTCGCCGAGCTTCTTGAAGGCCAGCCACAGCACCGGGGTCATGAGGGGGGCGAGGTACCTCGTGGCGCCCTTGAAGCTGAAGTGGGCGTCGTACTGGACCGTGGTGCCGTCGTTCGCGGTCCGGGAGAAGACCATCGTGTCGACCGCCTCGACGGTGGGGTTCGTGCCGCGCAGCTGGAACTTCTTGCCGTCCTCGAGCACGGTCACGGTGTAGTCGAGCTCGGTCGTGCGGCCCATGAAGCTGGAGACGTTGTGGTAGATGGTGCCCTTGCCGCCGTCCCCGCTCGTGCGGGTGGTCTCGACGGTGCCGGGGTCCCAGTCGTTGCTGCTGCGGAAGTCGCTGAGGTAGGAGAAGACCTCGGTCAGCGGGGTGTCGGTCTCGACTGTGCGGGTGATCCTCATGCCTCCACTGTTGCCCCGCGCACCAAGCGGGTACACGACTCGACGACGCCGACCGGGTGAGATCCCGGCAACACCGTCCGGGCCGCGACGGGCGACGAACCACTCCTTCGGGTCGAGCGTGATCGATCGGGGCAAGGGGGTGCGAGCGACCGCCGGAGTGGGCAGGATGGGCGTCGAGGTCAGGGCTGCGGGCGAGAGCCGGTATCTTGACGTCAAGACATTTCGGCGCTCGGTACGGGCGCCGGTCAGCGACGAAACGGAGCGGTAGTGACGGACTCGAAGATCATCTACACCAAGACCGATGAGGCGCCGATGCTGGCGACGTACTCGTTCCTGCCGATCGTCGAGTCGTTCGCCTCCAAGGCGGGTGTCGACGTCGAGTCCCGGGACATCTCGCTCGCGGGGCGGATCATCGCCCAGTTCCCGGACCGTCTGACCGACGAGCAGCGCATGGACGACGCGCTCGCCGAGCTCGGGGAACTGGCCAAGCGGCCCGAAGCGAACATCATCAAGCTGCCCAACATCAGCGCCTCGATCCCGCAGCTGAAGGCGGCGATCAAGGAGCTCCAGGAGCAGGGCCTCGACCTTCCCGACTACCCCAGCGACCCGCAGTCGGAGGAGGAGAAGGACGCGCGCCAGCGCTATGACCGCGTCAAGGGCAGTGCGGTCAACCCGGTGCTGCGCGAGGGCAACTCCGACCGCCGCGCACCCGCCTCGGTGAAGAACTACGTGCGCAAGCACCCGCACTCGATGGGTGAGTGGTCCAGCGACTCCAAGTCCAACGTCGCGACGATGGACGCCGACGACTTCCGCCACAACGAGGAGTCGCACGTGGTGGACTCCGACGGCTCCCTGAGGATCGTCCACACCGACGCCGACGGCAACGAGACCGTGCTGCGCGAGAGCATCGAGGTCGAGTCGGGCGAGGTCGTCGACGCCACCTTCATGAGCGTCGAGGCGCTGCGCGAGTTCCTCAAGGCCCAGATCAAGCGCGCCGAGGACGAGGGCATCTTGTTCTCGGTGCACCTCAAGGCCACGATGATGAAGGTCTCCGACCCGATCATCTTCGGCCACGTCGTCGAGACCTTCCTGCCCGAGGTCTTCGAGAAGTACGGCGAGAAGCTGGCCGCGGCCGACCTGTCTGCCAGTGATGGTCTCGGCGCCATCCTCAACGGGCTGGACGACGTGGACGGCGGCGAGGAGATCAGGTCCGCGATCGAGGACGGTCTCGAGGCCGGGCCCGACCTGGCCTACGTCGACTCCAGCAAGGGCATCACCAACCTGCACGTGCCCAGCGACGTCATCATCGACGCCTCGATGCCGGCGATGATCCGCACCTCGGGTCACATGTGGGGCGCCGACGACGGTGAGCACGACGCCCTCGCGGTCATCCCCGACAGCAGCTACGCCGGGGTCTACCAGGCCGTCATCGACGACTGCCGCGCTCACGGCGCCTTCGACCCGACCACGATGGGCACGGTGCCCAACGTCGGCCTGATGGCGCAGAAGGCCGAGGAGTACGGATCCCATGACAAGACCATCGAGATCGAGACGGCCGGCACGGTCACCGTCACCGACGACAGCGGCACCACGATCTTCGAGCAGCAGGTCGAGGCGGGAGACATCTGGCGGATGTGCCAGACCAAGGACGTCCCGATCCGCGACTGGGTCAAGCTCGCTGTCACCCGCGCCCGCGAGACCGGGTCCCCGGCGGTGTTCTGGCTCGACGAGACCCGCGCCCACGACGCCAACCTGATCGCCAAGGTCAAGGAGTACCTCCCCCAGGAGGACCTCGTCGGCAGCACCGAGGGCCTGACCATCGAGATCATGGCGCCGGTGGAGGCGTGCACCTACAGTCTGGAGCGCATCCGCAAGGGTGAGGAGACGATCTCGGTCACCGGCAACGTGCTGCGTGACTACAACACCGACCTGTTCCCGATTCTCGAGCTCGGCACCAGCGCGAAGATGCTCTCGATCGTGCCGCTGATCAACGGTGGTGGCCTGTTCGAGACCGGTGCCGGTGGCTCGGCGCCCAAGCACGTGCAGCAGCTGACCAAGGAGAACTACCTGCGCTGGGACAGCCTGGGGGAGTTCCTCGCGCTGGCGGTCAGCTTCGAGCACATGGCCTCCACCACCGACAACCCGAAGGCCAAGGTGCTGGGGGAGACCCTCGACCGCGCGACCGGGCGGCTGCTGGAGGAGAACAAGTCGCCCAGCCGCAAGGTCGGCGGCACCGACAACCGTGGCAGCCACTTCTACCTCGCCCTGTTCTGGGCCGAGGAGCTCGCCTCGCAGAGCGACGACCAGGAGCTCGCCGACGCCTTCGCCGACCTGGCGAAAACGCTGCGGGACAACGAGGAGGCGATCAGCCAGGAGTTCCTCGACGTTCAGGGGGAACCGGCCGACATCGGCGGCTACTTCCGGCCCGACACCGAGAAGGCCTTCACCGTGATGCGTCCCTCGAAGACGCTGAACCAGGCGATCGACGGCTTCTCCGACGCCGACTGAGCCTCAGCCGACAGCGCACGTCGAGACCACTCGGCGACCAGGGGCAGAGACTTTCTCCAACCCCGCTTGACGATTCTCGGCCTTCGCGACCGAAAATGTCGGTGCCCGCCGCGGATGACCTGATCGCGGCAGATGCGGTCAACGTTCGGGCCTCGATGACGACGTCGTGTAGGCGAGCATTTCGACGTACGGCACCGTTTCACTGACCACGATGGTGCCCTACGTCGAGAAGCTCGGACCGCGGAGGCGATGAGCGACTCTCGGCAGGTCGGTACACCTGCGGTGGAGCCATGACGCCACCGATCTGCACAGAACTTCCACACCTCGGGCACACCATCTGACCGGTCGCGCTCATAGCCTCGTAGCCATGAGTCAGCTGAGCCCGGTGAGTCGGTGCGTGCTCGTCGTCGAGGACGACCGGGTGATCAACCAGGCGATCACCGAGCGTCTGCGCGCCGAGGGGTACGACGTGGTGCAGGCCTGGGACGGCCCCGGCGCCGTCGCGGCGTACGGCGAGCACGGTGCCGACGCGGTGGTCCTCGACGTCATGCTCCCCGGGTACGACGGCCACGAGGTCTGCCGGCGGATCCAGGCCGACCGCCCGGTGCCGGTGCTCATGGTCACCGCGCGGGTCGAGGAGGCCGACATCCTGGTCGGGCTCGGCGTCGGCGCCGACGACTACCTCACCAAGCCGTTCCGGATGCGCGAGCTGGTGGCCCGGGTCGCCGCCCTGCTGCGTCGTGTCGAGCGCGCCGACGCTCTCGCGGGCCGGGCGGCGACCGACCTCGGCCCCCTGCGCATCGACGCCGCCGCCCGCCGCGCCTGGCTCGACGAGGACGAGGTCCTGCTGACCCCCACCGAGTTCGACCTGCTGCTCTGTCTGGCCGAGACGCCCGGCGCCGTGGTCACCCGGGATCGACTCCTCGCCCAGGTGTGGGGCTGGCCGGGAGGATCCGGCACCCGCACCGTCGACAGCCACGTCAAGGGGCTGCGCGCCAAGATCGGCTCCGAGCTGATCCGGACCGCGCACGGCGTCGGCTACGCCCTCGAGCCAGGAGCGCGATGATGGCGGTGCAGCCACTGGCCGCGGTCCGATCGCTCAAGGTCAAGCTCGGCCTTCTTGTCGTCGTGAGTGTCCTCGCGGCGACCGCGCTGACGTCGCTGGCGAGCTCCGGGGGAGTGCCGGCCTGGCTTGCCGTGCCGGTCACGATCGCGCTGGCGCTCGCGGTCACCCAGCTGCTCGCGGTCGGCATGATCGCCCCGCTGCGCGAGATGACCCAGGCGGCCCGGCGGATGGCGACCGGTGACCACCACGCCCAGGTCACCGAGACCTCCCGCGACGAGGTGGGCGAGCTCGCCCGGGCCTTCAACACCATGGCCCGCGACCTCGACGCGGTGGACGGGCAACGACGCCAGCTGGTCGCCAACGTCAGCCACGAGCTGCGCACCCCACTCGCCGGTCTCACCGCGGTGCTCGACAACCTCGTCGACGGCATCACCCCGCAGGACCCGCGGACGCTGCGCACCGCACTGGAGCAGGCCGAGCGCACCTCGCGACTCGTCGACGACCTGCTCGACCTCGCCCGTGTGGACGCGGGCAAGGCCCCCCTGACCCCGCAACCGGTCACGGTCGCCGCGCTGGTCGAGGCCGTCGTCCAGGAGGCTCGGCTCTCGGGTCGCGACGTGCCGGTCGAGGTCTCGCTGACCCCGCCCGACCTCGTCGTGCAGGCCGATCCGGGTCGCCTGCACCAGCTGGTCGCCAACCTGCTCGACAACGCGGTGCGCCACAGCCCTGCCGGCGCCTCGGTCGCGATCTCGGTCACCGGCCACGCCACGAGCTGGCGGCTCGAGGTGCGTGACCTGGGGGAGGGGGTGCCCAGCGAGCACCGGCAGCGGGTCTTCGAGCCCTTCGGGACGCTGAGCAGCACCCTGGGCGACACCCCGGGGGGCGGGGGCACCGGCCTCGGCCTGGCCATCGCGCGCTGGGTCACCGACCTGCACGGCGGCCGGATCGGCCTCGTCGAGCCCGAGACCGGTGTGGGCGCGTGCGTCCGCGTCGACCTTCCCTGCTCACCACCCGACCGATCGACACGACCCCAGGAGGACCCGATGCCGACCGCACCACCCCCGCCCGCTGCCCCTGCCCCGCAGGCGTCGCGACCAGCGCCGGTGCCTCCCCGGCCGCTCCTGGACGAGCTGTTCGGCGGATTCTGGCCCGACCAGGGAGTGCCCGCCCGACCCGCAGTGGTGTGGGCCGCGGTGGTCACCGGCCTGCTCGGCGGGCTGATCCTCCTCGAGCGCAGTCTCGGCATCGGCACCTTCCTGGTGCTGCTGGCCGCCGGCGGGACGCTGCTGCTCGCCAGCCGTCACCGCCGTGACCCGTTCACGCTCACCAGCGGTCTCCTGTGCGTCCTGCTGGCTGGGGTCACTGCGCTGCGCGACGCCGAGTGGATCGCGGTGCTGTGCCTGCTCACCGGCGCAGCGCTCGCCCTCAGCGGCGTGGCGCGGGTCCGCACCGTGCTCGGCTTCGTCCTGGCCGGCGTGTCCTGGCCGCTGGCGGGGCTGCGCGGGCTGCCCTGGCTGGGCCGCACCCTCACCCGTGTCGTCGGTGGCAGCCACAGCGCCGCGATGGTCCGCACCCTGGTCTGGTCGGCACTCGGTCTAGTGGTGTTCGGTGCACTCTTCGCCTCCGCCGACGCGTTGGTCGCGCAGTGGGTCGACGTGCTGGTGCCCGACCTGCGGATCGACACCATCGTGGCTCGCATCTTCCTCTCGGTCCTGGTCGGCGGCACGGTCCTGGCGGCGGCGTACGTCGCGCTGAACCCGCCCCACGTCGGCGAGGCCGCGCGCGCGGCTCGCCCGGTGGCCAACCGCTACGAGTGGCTGTCGCCGGTGCTGGTCGTCCTGGCCGTCTTCGTCGTGTTCCTGGTCGCCCAGGCGACCGCGGTCTTCGGTGGCGAGAGCTACCTGGCCGCCACGACCGGCCTGACCTACTCCGAGTACGCCCAGCAGGGTTTCGGACAGCTCACGCTGGCCACCGCACTGACCTTCCTGGTGGTGTGGGCCGCGGCGCGCAAAGCGCCACGGGCGACCACTTCGGACCGGTTGTGGCTGCGGGGCTCGCTGGGGGCACTGTGCGCGCTGACCCTGGTCGTGGTGGCCTCCGCGCTCTACCGGATGCACCTCTACCAGGAGGCCTACGGCTTCACCCGGCTGCGGCTCCTGGTCGACGTCTTCGAGGCCTGGCTCGGCCTGCTCCTCGTGGCCGTCGTCGCGGCAGGGATCACCCTGCGCGCGGCGTGGCTGCCTCGTTTCGCTCTGCTCAGTGGCGCCGTGGCGCTGCTCGGGCTGGCTGTGGTCAACCCGGACCGGTGGATCGCGGAGCACAACATCGAACGCTACGAGACCTCCGGTCGCGTGGACTGGGGCTACCTGCAGAACCTCTCCGACGACGCCGTCCCGGCGCTGGCCGCGCTTCCCGAGGACGACCGGGCGTGTGCGCTCGGCTCGCGCACGGCCTCCGACGACGACTGGCTGGAGTGGAACCTCGGCCGTTCGCGGGCGGCGGACCTGCTGCCGAGCGATGCGGCTCCGGATCAGGACCAGACGTGCGCCGAGGAGCGCAGGTCGTCGATCAGCAGGTCGTAGAGGTCTGCGTCGACCCGGCCGGCGCGTGTCAGCGCGAAGGCCCGGTAGACACCGGCGTGACGCATCCCGACCCGCAGCAGGACAGCCGCTGAGGCCTGGTTGCCGACGGCGGTGATCGCCTGCAGCCGCACCAGCCCGACGCCACCGTGCTCGACGGGCCGGAAGGCGTGCTGGACCAGGACCTGGGACGCCTCGGTGATCAGCCCGTTGCCCCGCGCGTCCGGGTGCGCCCAGTAGCCGAACTCGGCGTCCCACCCCTGACGCACCGAGAACAGGTCGATCGCGCCGAGCAGGACGTCGGTCTCGCGGTCGGCGACGATCCAGCCGATCCGTCGGCCCGCCGCGGTCTCGGCGCGGATGTGCTCACGCCACTCCACCGCGTCGGCCAGCCCGTAGGGCTGGGGGATCTGCCCGAGCCAGCGCGCGGTCTCAGGGTCGTTGCAGGCCTCGACGATGCGCGGGTCGTCGTCCTCTCGCGCTCTGCGCAGCCTGACGCGGCGTCCATTCAGCTCCATGACGCCTATCCTGTCGCCATGGACGCACCGGCGCTCGCATGATCGACCTGCTCCCGGCCCTGGGACTCGTGGTCCTCCTCGTGCTCGTCGGTGGAGTCTTCGCCGCCGCCGAGATCTCCCTGGTCTCCCTGCGCGACAGCCAGGCGCGGGCGCTCGCCGAGCGTGGCCGACGCGGCCGGGTCGTGGCCGAGCTCAACGCCGACCCCAACCGATTCCTCGCCGCGGTCCAGATCGGCATCACCCTGGCGGGCTTCCTCTCCGCAGCACTCGGTGGCGCGACGCTCTCAGTGCACCTGTCACCGTCGCTGCAGCGGATGGGCCTTCCCAACGGTCTCGCCGACACCGCGGCCCTGGTGGTGGTGACGGTCGCGATCTCCTACCTCTCCCTGGTGCTGGGTGAGCTCGTGCCCAAGCGGCTTGCCCTGCAGCGCGCCGAGGCCTTCTCCCTCGCCCTGGGCCCGCTGATCGACCGGGTCTCACGACTCTCCCGTCCGGTGGTGTGGCTGCTGAGCCGCTCCACCGACCTTCTGGTCCGGCTGCTCGGCGGCGACCCGCACGCCCAGCGGGAGAGCATCAGCGACGAGGAGCTGCGCGAGCTGGTCGGCTCGCACCAGACGCTGGGGGAGGAGGAGCGCCACATCGTGGAGGAGGTCTTCGCCGCGGGCGACCGGATGATCCGCGAGGTGATGGTGCCGCGCACCGACGTCGCCTACCTCGACGCCGTCACTCCTGCCTACAAGGCAGCCCGCGAGGTGCTCACCCTGCCGCACTCGCGCTATCCCGTGATCCGCTCCTCGGCCGACGACATGATCGGCTTCATCCACGTGCGCGACCTGCTCGACCCCCAGACGGCCAACCGCGCGGTGCGGGTCGGTGAGCTGGCCCGCGACATCCTCACCCTGCCCGGCACCCGGCCCATCCTCGCCGCCCTCAACGACCTGCGTCGCGAGGGCATCCACCTGGCCCGGGTGGCCGACGAGTACGGCGGGACCGCCGGCATCGTGACCATGGAGGACCTGGTCGAGGAGCTGATCGGCGACATCCGCGACGAGTACGACACCGACGACCACCGACCCACCCGCCTGCTCAGCGGCGAGGTCGAGCTCGACGGGCTGCTGAACCTCGACGACTTCGGGGACGAGACCGGCATCTCCCTGCCGGACGGCCCCTACGAGACGGTCGCGGGGTTCCTGATGGCCCAGCTGGGCCGGGTGCCGCGTGAGGGCGACGTCGTCGAGCACGGACTGCACCGGTTCACGGTGCTGGTCATGGAGGGCCGACGCCTCAGTCGGGTCCGCGTCGATCTCGCCCCCGCGCCCGACCTCGAGCACCAGACGGAGGTGGAGGCCGCCGAGGCTCCGAGGCGATGATCCCTCACCATCCCGGAGCCGCACGGGTGCGAGCGGAGTCGCGTGCGCCGTGACGCTCGACAACCGGTTCGCCCACGCCCGCCCGGGCACGGCACAATGACCGCCATGTCCGACGCCCCTTCCCCCGAGCACCGGTCGGCAGCCAGACCGCGCGTGCTCTCAGGCATCCAGCCGACCGGAGGGTCCTTCCACCTCGGCAACTACCTCGGCGCCACCCGGCAATGGGCCGCGCTGCAGGAGGAGTTCGACGCCTTCTTCTTCGTCGCCGACCTGCACGCGATCACCTTCCCCCAGGACCCGAAGGAGCTGCGCGAGAGCAGTCGGCGTGCCGCCGCGCAGCTGATCGCGACCGGTGTCGACCCCGACCGGGCCACGATCTTCCTGCAGTCGCACGTGCCGGCCCACGCGCAGCTGGGCTGGGTGCTGCAGTGCCTCACCGGTTTCGGTGAGGCGCGGCGGATGACGCAGTTCAAGGACAAGTCCGCCAAGGACGGCGAGGGCGCAGCCTCCGTCGGGCTGTTCACCTACCCGATCCTGCAGGCGGCCGACATCCTGCTCTACCGCCCCCGGTACGTCCCGGTCGGCGAGGACCAGCGCCAGCACCTCGAGCTCACCCGCGACCTCGCCGGCCGGTTCAACTCCCGCTTCAAGAAGGCCTTCCCCCTCCCGGAGCCGTACATCCTGAAGGAGACCGCGAAGATCCTCGACCTGCAGCAGCCCACGGCGAAGATGTCGAAGTCGTCCTCCTCGCCGAGCGGCATCGTGTTCCTGCTGGACGAACCGAAGGTCTCGGCCAAGAAGATCCGCTCGGCCGTCACCGACTCCGAGACCGAGGTCCGGTTCGACCCGGAGGCCAAGCCGGGGGTCTCCAACCTGCTCGGCATCTACGCCGCGCTCACCGGGGACACCGTGGAGGCACTGGTGGAGAAGTACGCCGGCCGTGGGTACGGCGAGCTGAAGGGTGACCTGGCCGAGGTCGTCACCGAGGTGGTGACGCCCTTCCGCGCCCGGACCCTGGAGCTCATGGACGACCCGGCGCAGCTCGACCAGATCCTGCGTCACGGTGCCGAGCGGGCCAACGAGGTGGCGGAGAAGACGTTGGGCGACGTCTACGACCGCGTCGGCTTCGTGCGCCCACCGCACACCCACCTCAGCGAGGCCTGAGCGAGCATGACGACCATCGGGGTGTCCCTCGCGGTGCCGGATCCGTGGGGCGCGCAGCTGCAGCGCTACCGCACCGAGCTGGGAGACACCGACGCCGCGGCCATCCCGACCCACATCACCTTGATGCCGCCGATCGACGTCGACGAGGTGCTGCTGCCGACGATCGACGAGCACCTGGCCGACGCGGCGTCGCGCTGTCGTCCGTTCCTGGTGCACCTGCGGGGCACCGGCACCTTCCGGCCGGTGTCGCCGGTGGTGTTCCTCACCCTGGTGCGCGGCATCTCCTGCTGCGAGGTGCTCGCCGCCGCCGTGCGCCAGGGGCCCCTGGCGATCGAGGCCGCCTTCCCCTATCACCCGCACGTGACCGTCGCGCACCACCTCGACGACGAGCTCATGGACAAGGCGTTCCACGACCTGGCCGGCTACGACCTGGAGTTCGACGTCGACTCCTTCGTGCTCTACCACCATCTCGACGACCACGGGTGGGTGCCGCAGCGGGAGTACCACCTCAGCGGTGCCACGCTCCCACCGCCGGTGTCCTCCTGATCGGCCCGTGATCGCCCCGGTCCGGCCGGGCCGCTCCTAGAATCCCTCCATGTGCGGAATCGTCGTGGTGCACGACCCTGATGGACCCGACGCGGCGCTCGGTGAACGCATGCTGGCACGCATCAGCCATCGCGGACCCGACGGTCAGGGGCACCGACAGGTCGGCTCGACCTGGCTGGGCCACGTGCGGCTCTCGATCGTCGACCTCGACGAGGGCGCGCAGCCGCTCGCGTCCGGCGACGGCCACTGGGCGGTGGTCAACGGCGAGATCTACAACCACGTCGAGCTGCGCGAGACCCACCTGCGAGACCCGCGCACCGACTCCGACTCCGAGGCGGCGCTCTCCGCCGTGCTCAGCGAGGGCACCGAGGCGCTCGCCCGGCTGCGGGGGATGTACGCCTTCGCGGTGGCCGACGAGGCGGGCTCGGTGGTCGTCGCGCGCGACCCGCTGGGGGTCAAGCCGCTCTACTGGGCACACGTCGGGCAAGCGGTGCTGCTGGCCTCGGAGCTGGGTGCCTTCGACCCCGAGCACCGGCACCTGGTCGAGGAGTTCCCACCCGGTCACCGCTGGTCGCCGCGCGGCGGGCTGCGCCGGTTCCGCGCCCTGCCCGACGGCGACGGGCCCACCCTGCACGACCGCGAGGCTGCCAAGCAGCAGGTGCGCGACCGGCTGGTCGCGGCAGTTCGACATCGGATGATGGCCGACGTGCCGATCGGGGTCTTCCTCTCCGGCGGGCTCGATTCGAGCCTGGTCGCCGCGATCATGGCGCGACACCACGACCACACCCACGGCCCGGTGCACTCCTTCGCCGCGGGCACCGAGGGGTCGGCCGACCTCGCCGCTGCACGACGGGTCGCCGAGCACCTCGGGCTGGAGCACCACGAGCGGGTCTACGACGCCGACGAGGTCGTGGCGGTGCTGCCCGAGGTGGTGCGCAGCATCGAGTCCTACGAGCCGTCGCTGGTGCGCAGCGCGGTGCCCAACTACCTGCTCGCCGAGACCGCCGCCCGCACGGTGAAGGTGGTGCTCACCGGCGAGGGCGCCGATGAGCTCTTCGCCGGCTACGACCACTACCGCGAGCACCCCGAGGCCGACCTGCGCGCCGAGCTGGTGCGGGGGGTCGCGGGGCTGCACAACCTGAACCTGCAGCGCTGCGACCGGGTCACGATGGCGTACGGGCTCGAGGCGCGCGTGCCGTTCCTCGACCGCGACCTGGTCGACCTGGCGGCGAGGTTCCCGGTGCAGTGGCTGCTCCCCGGCAGTCACGGCCAGGAGAAGACGATGCTGCGCGAGGCGTTCGCCGGGTGGTTGCCGCAGGACCTGCTGTGGCGTCCGAAGGAGCAGTTCGGCGACGGCAGCGGCACCGCCGAGGTGATGAGCCGCCGGGTCGACGACCTCGTGCCCCCTGACTCCGCCTGGCAGGAGGAGCGGGTGGGTGGGCTGCCGGCGCCGCGCAGTCGTGAGGAGCTGGCCTACCAGCGCATGTTCGCCGAGCGTCTCGAGGGGGTCGCGGCGGGGGTCCTCGGCAGGTTCGCCACCGCGTGAGCCGCGCCAGGCCGTCCCCGGGGGCGCCGTTCCCCACCGACCTCGCCGCCGACACCCTGCGCAGCCTGGTCCACCTCGACGCCGCCGCGGTGGCCGCGGGGCCCGAGGTGGCCGGCGTGCTCGACGGGCGCCTGGTCGTGGTGAAGGACAACGTCGCCGTGCGCGGTGCACCCTGGGGCTGCGGCTCGGCGACCAGAGCCGGCCTCGGTGGGGCCGAGCGTGACGCGGAGGTGGTGCGTCGGGTGCGTGCCGCAGGCGGGGTGGTCGCCGCCACGACCAACCTCGACGAGCTCGCGATGGGGGCCTCGACCGAGACCTCCGACCGCGGCCCCACCCGCAACCCGCACGACCCGACCCGCACCGCCGGTGGCTCCAGCGGCGGCTCGGCCGCAGCGGTCGCGGCGTACGACGTGCTGGGGATCGGCACCGACACCGGCGGGTCGATCCGCGAGCCCGCCGCGTTCTGCGGCGTGGTGGGCGTCGCGCCCTCACCGGGCTCGGTCCCGGCGGACGGCGTGGTGGACTTCGCGCCCAGCTTCGACCGGGTCGGGCCGATGGCGCGCACGGTGCGCGAGGCGGCGCTGCTGCACGAGGTGATGGCCGGGCAGGACGGGCTGGTCGCAGCAGCCGACCACGGCGCGCAGGCGCGGCTCGAGGGTCGCTGGATCGGCGTCCTGGTGCCGATGTCGGGGCACCGCAACTCCCCTGAGGTCCGCGAGGCGTTCGACGCCGTCCCGGCCCGGCTCCGCTCGCTGGGGGCCACCCCGGTGCCGGTGACGGTGCCGCTGCTGGGTGACCTGCTGGACGTCTACACGACGCTGACCAGCATCGAGGCGCTCCCGGTGCTCGAGCAGCACGAGGCCCTGGCCACTTCCGAGCGCCCACTCGGCATGGAGGCCCGCAGCCGGCTGCGGCTGGCACGAGACCTGGTGGGCACCCCGGAGCAGTCGCGCGCGGAGGAGGTGCGGGCACGCATCCGCGCCGACGTCACCGCCGCGCTGCGCCAGTGCGAGGCGCTGGTCAGCCCCACCGTGCCGCTCGTCGCGCCGCCGCTGGGTCGCCCCGGCATGGCCGACCCGCTGGCCCGGCCGCGCACCGACTGGTGGACCGTCGAGGCCAACCTGGCCGGCATCCCCGCGGCCTCGGTGCCGCTCGGCGTCACCGGGCTGCCGGTCGGGGTGCAGGTGATGGCGCCCGACGGTGCCGACCACCGGCTCTACACCGTGGGTGCCGCGCTCGAGGGCGCATCGCTCTGATCCTGGGGTGTGACCGCCCACCCGCGCGGGTCGGACCGCGGTGTCGGTGACAATGGCGCCGTGCCCGCACCCGACGTCGCTCCGTCCCCTGGACTCCACCGGGACCGGTGGGGCGTGCCGTGGGTCGTGGCCGGAGACCTGGTCGAGCTCGCCCGGCTGCAGGGTCGGGTGACCGCCGAGGACCGCACCTGGCAGCTGGAGCACGCGCGTCGCAAGGCGACCGGTCGGACCGCACAGGTCCTGGGCCGGGCCGGGCTGGAGTGGGACGCGTTCGTGCTGCGCGCCGGTGTCACACCCTTGGCACAGCGCGCCTTCGAGCGGTGCGACGAGGAGACCCGCGGCTTCGTCTCGGCCTACGTCGAGGGGGTCAACGAGGTCCTGCCGCAGGCGCGCTGCCCCGAGCTCGACTTCCTGCGCATCTCAGCCGAGCCCTGGGAGCCGTGGACCCCGCTGGCGGTCTTCAGTGCCCACCACCTGCTGTTCGGCACGCTGCCGCTGAAGCTGTGGCGTCGCCACGCCCGGCAGGTGCTCGGTGCCGAGCACGCCGAGCTGATGCGCACCGAGGTGCTCGAGAGCTCCGGCAGCAACTCCTGGGTGGTCGGGGGTGAGCGGACCCGCAGCGGGCTGCCGCTGCTCGCCGGCGACCCGCACCGGTCCTTCGAGGACCCCAACGTCTACGCCCAGGTGCGGCTGACCTGTCCCGCGGAGGGGATCGACGTCGCGGGCTTCACCTTCCCCGGAGTCCCCGGCGTCCAGCACTTCGCCCACGCGGGCGAGGTTGCCTGGGGGATCACCAACGCGATGGGTGACTACCAGGACGCCTACGTCGAGGAGCTGCGCGAGAGCGACGACGGTCGGCAGGTGGAGTCGCGCGAGGCCGACGGGTGGGCGCCCGCCCAGGTCGGTCACGAGTCGATCCCGGTGCGCGAGGAGCAGCCGGTCACCATCCGGGTGGTCCGCACCTCGCGCGGTCCGGTGGTGCTCGAGGACGCCCACGGTGCGGCCTTCAGCCTGCGCCGCCCCGCCGAGGTGCTGGAGGACGTCGGGTTCGACGCCCTGGTGCCGCTGCTGCGGGCCCGCACGGCGGACGAGGTCGTCGAAGCGTTGGGCCGATGGGTCGAGCCGGTCAACAACCTGCTCGTCGCCGACCGCCGGGGCGAGATCAGGCAGCAGGTCGTGGGGCGGGTGCCCCGGCGCTCTCCGGAGACCCGCTGGGAGCCCGTGCCCGGCTGGACGCCGGAGCACGCGTGGACCGGCTGGGTGGATCTGCCGGGCCGCTCGGTGGCAGCTCACGAGCACCTCGCCACCGCCAACCACAAGATGGCCGGCTTCGACGACGTCGGGGTCGACTTCGCCTCGCCGACCCGAGCGCGCCGCATCGACCAGCTGCTCGAGGGCCGCTCGGACCTGGCCGTCGACGACTGCGCCGAGATCCACGGCGACGTGCTCGCCGGGCAGCCGGTGCACCTGCTGCGTGCCCTGGCCGAGCTCGGTGACGTCGGGGGGCCGGAGGAGACGCTGCGCCGGGCGCTGCTCGGCTGGGACCAGCGCTTCGACGCCGACAGCGAGCTCGCGGCATCGTTCGTGGCGGTGCGCGACGCCTTCGTGCAGCGCCTGGCCAAGGAGCCAGGCCTCGCCGGTCTGGCCGACTCGCCCTACCCGTCGCTGCTCGACCCGTGGATGTCGTTGGAGATCAAGCTCTACCTCGGGCTGGCGCAGCTGCTCTCCTCCGACGGGATCCACCTGGCTCCCGCCCGCGACGAGCTGCTGCGGCTGGCCCTCGCCGATGCCGTGGCCGAGCAGGGTCGCCACTGGGGCGACCGGCTGCGCTACGAGCCACCGCACGCGCTGCGACCGCTCGGGTACCTCGCCCCCGGCAGCTCCGAGCGCGGCCCCAGCCTGGCCGGTGACAACGACTGTGTGCGCTGCGCCGGGCAGGTGCCGGGCACCGACGGCGCGGTCCGCGGCTCGGTGGCGCGCTACGCGTGGGACCTCGCGGGCCACGACGCCAGCGGCTGGGTCGTGCCCGGTGGCGCCGTCCCCGACCCCGGCTCGCCGCACCGCGACGACCAGCAGCCGCACTGGCTGGCCGCACAGCTGGTCCCGGTCAGCGAGGGAATGGAACTGGTCACACCGGCGCAGGAGCGGGCCACACCTGGTGGCCCCTGACCTGCGGGTTCCCTAGGCTCGGCCCCATGGCCACCCAGGAACACCTCTCACTTGTCGCCGGGGCACCGCGCACCCACACCCGTGAGGACTGGGAGAAGGCAGCGGCCGACGTGCTGCGCAAGTCGGGTCGGATGAAGGACGACGACCCCGACGCCCTGGTGTGGGAGAAGCTGACCCGGATCACCCTCGACGGCATCGAGGTGCCTCCGCTGGGCACCCCCGAGCTGGTGATCGGCGTGCCCGATCCGGGCGTGCCCGGCCAGGCGCCGTACACCCGGGGAGCGCGACTCTCGCGGCCCGAGGAGGGCTGGGACGTCCGCGCCCACGTCGCCGACGGTGACGCGGCCCGGTCGGCGGCCGACGTGCTCACCGACCTCGAGAACGGCGTGACCAGCCTGTGGCTCAGCCTCGGCGACGGAGGAGTCGCGATCGACGACCTGCCCACGGTCCTGGCCGAGGTGCTGCTCGACCTCGCTCCCGTGGTGCTGGACTGCCCGGCCGACCCCGTCGCGGCAGCACGTGCGTACGTCGAGCTGCTCGACGAGCGGGACGCCGAGGCCGCCGAGGGAGCGGCGCTGGGAGGCGACCCCGTCGGCGCCAGGCTGCGCGGCCACGAGACCGACGTCGAGCAGGTGGTGACCGAGCTGGCCACGATCGCCGACAGGCGCGGACTGCTGGCGCTCACCGTCGACGGCACCGCGGTGCACGACATCGGGGCGACCGACGCCCAGGAGCTCGGCTACACGATGGCGGTGGCCGCCCACTACCTGCGGATCCTCACCGAGCAGGGCGGTCTCGACCTCGACCGCGCGGCCGGGCTCCTGGAGTTCCGCTACGCCGCGACCGACCAGCAGTTCGCCACGATCGCGAAGTTCCGCGCAGCCCGCCGGATGTGGCACCGGGTGCTCGAGCTCTGTGGCGCCCACGACGCTCCCGGCCAGGTGCAGCACGGGGTGACCAGCCGCCCGATGATGACCAAGTACGACCCGTGGGTGAACATGCTGCGCACCACGGTCGCGGCATTCGCCGCCGGTGTCGGGGGTGCGCGCTCGGTGACGGTGCTGCCCTTCGACAGTCCGCTGGGTCTGCCCGACGCCCTCGCCCGACGCAACGCCCGCAACACCTCCGCGCTGCTGGTCTCGGAGTCCCACGTGGCCCGGGTGACCGACCCCGGCGGTGGGTCCTTCGCGCTGGAGCGGATGACCGACGACCTCGCCCACGCCGGTTGGGCGCAGCTCCAGGAGATCGAGGCCGAGGGCGGCATCCTCGCCTCGCTGGCCGACGACGACGGCCTGTGCCGCCGCATCCAGGAGCAGGCGGTCGCCGCCCGGCAGCGTCAGGTCGCGACCCGACGCCGCCCGATCACCGGGGTCAGCGAGTTCCCGAACCTGGGGGAGGAGCTGCCCGAGCGCACCCCGTGGCCGCCGGGTGCGCTGCAGGTGGAGCGCTACGCCGCGGTGTTCGAGACGATGCGCGACGAGCCGAGCACCACCCCGGTGCTGCTCGCCACGATGGGGCCGATCGCCCAGCACACGGCCCGAGCTACCTTCGCCGCCAACCTGCTCGCAGCCGGCGGCGTCGACACCGTCGGCGCCGGGGCGACCGAGTCGGCCGACGACCTGGTCGGGGCCCTGGTCCAGCACGAGACCACGGTCGTCTGCCTGGCCGGCACCGACCAGGCGTACGCCGAGTGGGGCAAGCAGGCGATCGCCGCGCTGCGTGAGGCGGGGGCGTCCTACGTCATCCTGGCGGGTCGACCGGGGGAGAGCACCGTCGACGGCGTCGACGACAGCTGCGCGGTCGGGGTCGACGCGGTCGACTTCCTGACCCGCGTGCGGAAGGAGCTGAGCAAGTGAGCACCGAGAACAGCACGGGCGTCCCGGAGAGCTTCGCCCACCTCGGCCTCGGGGAGGACGACGCGCGGCCCGCGCAGGTCGGGGCGGGCGACGGCGAGCTCGGTCAGCCGTGGGGCTCGCCCGAGGGCATCGACATCCGGGGGCTGTACACCGCCGACGACGTCTCCGACCTCGACGCCCTGGACACCTACCCCGGGCTGGCGCCGTTCCTGCGGGGCCCCTACCCGACGATGTACACCACGCAGCCGTGGACGATCCGGCAGTACGCCGGCTTCTCCACCGCCGAGGAGTCCAACGCCTTCTACCGCCGCAACCTCAAGGCCGGTCAGAAGGGTCTCTCGGTCGCCTTCGACCTGGCCACGCACCGCGGCTACGACTCCGATCACCCGCGCGTGCAGGGTGACGTCGGCATGGCAGGGGTCGCGATCGACTCGATCTACGACGCGCGCACCCTCTTCGACGGCATCCCGCTGGACCAGATGAGCGTCTCGATGACCATGAACGGCGCGGTGCTGCCGGTGATGGCGATGTACATCGCGGCCGCCGAGGAGCAGGGGGTGAAGCCCGAGCAGCTCGCGGGGACCATCCAGAACGACATCCTCAAGGAGTTCATGGTCCGCAACACCTACATCTACCCGCCGCAGCCGAGCATGCGGATCATCTCCGACATCTTCGCCTTCACCGCGACGCGGATGCCCCGCTTCAACTCGATCTCGATCTCCGGCTACCACATGCAGGAGGCCGGGGCGACCGCCGACCTCGAGCTCGCCTACACCCTGGCCGACGGGGTGGAGTACATCCGCGCGGGCCTCGACGCCGGCCTGGAGATCGACCGGTTCGCGCCCCGGCTCAGCTTCTTCTGGGCGATCGGGATGAACTTCTTCATGGAGGTCGCCAAGCTGCGCGCCGCTCGTGCCCTGTGGGCGCGACTGGTCAGCCAGTTCGAGCCGAGCAACCCCAAGTCGCTCTCGCTGCGCACTCACAGCCAGACCTCCGGCTGGTCGCTGACCGCGCAGGACGTCTTCAACAATGTCCAGCGCACTTGCATCGAGGCGATGGCCGCCACCCAGGGTCACACCCAGTCGCTGCACACCAACGCCCTGGACGAGGCGATCGCGCTGCCCACCGACTTCTCGGCCCGCATCGCGCGCAACACCCAGCTGCTGCTGCAGCAGGAGTCCGGCACCACCCGCACCATCGACCCGTGGGCCGGCTCCTACTACGTCGAGCGCCTCACCCACGATCTCGCCGAGCGCGCCTGGGCCCACATCACCGAGGCCGAGGAGGCCGGCGGGATGGCCAAGGCGATCGAGGAGGGCATCCCCAAGATGCGCATCGAGGAGGCGGCCGCCCGCACCCAGGCCCGCATCGACTCCCGCACGCAGAAGCTGGTCGGGGTCAACACCTTCCGACTGCCCAGCGAGGACGCGCTGGAGGTGCTGCGCGTCGACAACGCCGCGGTGCTGCGCTCCCAGAAGGAGAAGCTGGCGCGGCTGCGCGAGGAGCGCGACGACGACGAGGTGCAGCAGGCGCTGCAGGCGCTGACCCGCTCCGCGGAGCGCGAGGGCGGCTCGTCGGCGGACTCCCTCGACGACAACCTGCTGGCACTCGCCGTCGACGCGGCGCGCGCCAAGGCGACGGTCGGGGAGATCTCCGACGCGCTGGAGAAGGTCTGGGGTCGCCACCGCGCCACGATCCGTACGATCTCCGGTGTGTACGGGTCGGAGGTGGGATCGGACGGCGAGGACGCGGTGCAGAAGGTGCTCGACGCCACCGCACGCTTCGAGGAGCAGGAGGGCCGTCGCCCCCGCATCCTGGTCGCGAAGATGGGCCAGGACGGCCACGACCGCGGCCAGAAGGTCGTGGTCTCCGCCTTCGCCGACCTCGGCTTCGACGTCGACGTGGGCCCGCTGTTCTCCACCCCGGAGGAGGTCGCGCAGCAGGCGGTCGACGCCGATGTCCACATCGTCGGGGTGAACTCCCTCGCAGCCGGCCACCTCACGCTCGTCCCCGCGCTGAAGGCGGCGCTGGCCGAGCTGGGCGCCGAGGAGGTGATGGTCGTCGTCGGCGGTGTCATCCCGCCCGACGACGTCGCCACCTTGGAGGAGATGGGTGCCGCCGCGGTCTTCCCGCCGGGCACTGTCATCGCCGAGGCGGCGACCAGGCTCCTGGAGAGGCTCGCGCAGCAGCTGGGCCACGAGCCCGCCTGATGCCGCAGGTCGACGTGCCGGCTCTCGTCGACGGCGTCCGCGCCGGTCGACGACCCGCGCTGGCCAAGGCGATCACGCTGGTCGAGTCCACCAGGGCCGACCACCGTGCCGCTGCGCGCGAGCTGGTCTCCGAGCTGACCCGCAGCAACACCGACCGCGGCGTCGACGTCCCCCGCGTCGGCATCTCCGGCGTGCCCGGCGTGGGCAAGTCGACCTTCATCGAGTCGCTCGGCAAGCACCTCACCGGCCAGGGGCTGCGCGTCGGCGTGCTCGCGGTCGACCCGTCGTCGGTGCGCACCGGCGGCTCGGTGCTCGGCGACAAGACCCGGATGGGGGAGCTGACCACCGACCCGAACGCCTACATCCGTCCCTCGCCGACCGCCGGCACCCTGGGCGGCGTGGCTCGCGCGACGGCCCAGTCGATGATCGTGCTGGAGGCCGCCGGGTACGACGTGGTGCTGGTCGAGACCGTCGGTGTCGGGCAGTCGGAGGTCACCGTCGCCGACATGGTCGACAGCTTCTGCTTCCTGACCCTGGCCCGCACCGGCGACCAGCTCCAAGGCATCAAGCGCGGCATCCTCGAGATCGCCGACGTGATCGCGGTCAACAAGGCCGACGGGCGCGAGGCCGAGAGTGAGGCGGCGGCCAAGGAGCTCGCCGGGGCGCTGCGTTTCGTCTACCGCGGCTTCGCCTCCCGCGGCGAGTGGGTGCCACCGGTGCTGACCTGCTCGGGCCTGCAGGGCACCGGGGTCGACGAGGTGTGGGCGAAGGTGATAGCCCACCGCGACTCCCTCGGCACCGACGGACTGGCCGCCAAGCGCGCCGAGCAGCAGCTGGACTTCACCTGGGCGCTGGTGCGCGACGAGCTCGAGGACCGGTTGCGCTGCTCGCGCGCGGTGCGCTCGGTGCGCGCGGAGGTGCGCCGGCTGGTGCTCGAGGGGCAGCTCCCGGCGAGCGCTGCCGCCGATCGGCTGCTGGCGGCGTACGACTCGGACCGGGGTGACCCGGCCACGGGAAGCGGCCCCTCCGACTAACGTGGGGGGTGACATGCGACTAATCCCCTCTGCTGCCACCCAGGCCATCTCGACCCGGCTCCAGGAGCTGGAGAGCGAGCTGCGCGACATCCGACGCGACATCCACGCTCACCCCGAGCTGGCTTGGCAGGAGGCCCGCACCACCGCGTGCGTTGCCGAGCGGTTGGGGGAGGCGGGCATCGCGGTGCAGCTGATGCCCAAGTCGGGGCTCGTCGCCGAGCTCGGCGCGGGAGACGGACCAGTGGTGGCCCTGCGCGCCGACCTCGACGCCCTCCCGGTGCAGGACCAGACCGAGGACCCCTGGAGCAGCGGGACCGACGGCGTGGCCCACGCCTGTGGTCACGACGTCCACACCACCTGCCTGCTCGGCGCCGGGCTGGCGCTGCACCAGGTGCTGCAGGAGCACCCCGTGCCGGGCAAGGTCAGGCTGCTGTTCCAACCCGCCGAGGAGGTGATGCCCGGGGGCGCGCTGGAGATGCTCGCAGCGGGTGCCCTCGACGGTGTGGCCCACGCCTACGGACTGCACTGCGACCCCACGCTCGAGGTCGGGCGGGTGGGTCTGCGCGTCGGCCCGATCACCGGCGCGGCCGACGCCATCAAGGTGTACCTCTCGGGCCGGGGTGGTCACACCTCGCGACCGCACCTGACCCAGGACCTCACCTTCGCGCTGGCGACATTGATCACCGAGCTGCCCGCCGTGCTGAGCCGGCGCCTGGACCCGCGCGCCGGAGCCAGCATGGTCTGGGGCATGGTCCGCGCCGGCGCCGCGCGCAACGTCATCCCCGCCTCCGGCGAGGCCGCCGGGACGCTGCGGATGCTCGACCCGCTGGCGTGGGCCGAGGCCGAGGGGCTGGTGCGCGAGAGCATCGACCAGCTGCTGGCGCCGTACGGGGTGAGCGCCGAGGTCGACTACGTCCGCGGTGTCCCGCCGGTGGTCAACGACCACACCTCGACCGGGCGCCTGGCCGACGCCGTCGAGCTGGTGCTCGGCGAGGACGGCGTCGTGGCCACCACCCAGAGCCTCGGGGGAGAGGACTTCGGCTGGTTCCTGGAGTCCGTCCCCGGCGCCATGGCCCGGCTGGGCACCCGCACCCCCGGCGGTCCGACCTACGACCTGCACCAGGGGGACCTGCGCATCGACGAGCGCGCAGTCCCGATCGGCGCCCGTGTGCTCGCCAACGTCGCCTACGAGACGCTGGCCAAGGCCGAGCAGCGCCGGTCGACCTCCGACGACTGACCCCTCCTCACGCCGTCGAGCCTGTCGAGACCTGCCCGTGGACGCCGACGGTCGGCTGTGACCGCCTTGTCGCTGGACCAGCGTGCGGCGGCGTGGCACGACCCATGACCGGCGAGTGGGCTCCCTCGCCGGTCGCCGAGGTGCGACGATACGCGGCGTGGCCGTCGACCAGCACGTCGTGACCCCCGCGCTGCCGGGATCGATCTGGCTGCTCGCGTGGGCCTCGCTGGCGGGGCAGGTCATGGTGCTGCTCAGTGTCGGCGGGCACTGGGATGACGACGGATCCGTCCTCATCTCGTCAGCTGTCGGCGCGGCGGTCGTCGGCTACGTGTCTGCCGGGGTCGTGCGCGCCCGCACGCTCAGGCTGGTTCTGGCGTGGGTCGTGATGGGTCTGGGTGTGGTGGCCGAGCTCCTCGGCGTGGTCTTCGCCGACGGCGTCGGGGACTTCACCGTCAGCGTGCTGCTCCTTGCCACCTCGGTCGTCACGCTGGTCGCGCTCGCGCGCTTCCACCGCACCGACTGGTTCCGGTGGCAGCGCACGAAGCCGTCGGCGGACGAGGGTGCGTCGATCGGAAGGTTGGTCGCCATCGGGGCGCTGGTCGGCATCCTGGGCGGGATCAGCGGTCCGGTCGAGAACGGCTTCCAGGTCGACGTCAAGGTGAGCGACGTGCACCGCAGTGACTCCGTCAGAGCGCAAGCCGCCGGCGACGGGGTATGGGCGCTGGAGTGATGGTGGGTGAGACAAGAATAGGTGATGGGTGGGTCTCCACGAGACGAGGGCGGCTGATCCTCATCGCAGCCGTCGGCGTCCTCGTCCTGGCGCTCGTGGCTGTGACCGCACACCTTCTCCTCCCGTCGCGTCAGACCGAGGACGTCGCGGTCCCCGCAGCCGATGCGACGCCCGAGCAGGTCGTGACCGCCTACCTCGAGGCCCTGAGCGCGCACGACTGCGACACCGCCGAGGCGCTGATAGGCCAGGGGACCACCGACGTTGCCACGACGTGGTGCGAGGACGTGGATCGCCTCTCCGGCATCGAGGTGGACGACCACGTCATGAAGCCTGCTGACGGTTCGGGAGCCAAGCAGGTTGCCAACGTCGCGGTGCGGTTCGACCTCGACTGGCGTCGCTTCCACAACGACGGGTCGATGGACGAGGGCGACACGGTCTGGGGTTACCGCCTCGTCCGCGATACCGCGGGCTCGCCGTGGCGCATCGTCGACCAGGGAGTTGTCTGACGGACCGCGGTCCGGTCTCACCCGAGCAAAGCCAGGACGCCCGCCTCGGTGGCGACGACGACATGGTCGTCGGTCCAGCTCGCAGGCTCGGCGAGCAGGGCCCGGGCCAGGGGGACGTCGAGCTCCACCTCGTCGTCGGCTCGCATGAGTGTGACCAGACCCTGGTCGCACCACTCGAGGAGCACCCGGCTGCACTCGTGGGGGTCCTCGGCGCTGATGACGTCGACGCCGTCGCGCACGAGCATGCGCTCCTCGACGGCCAGCTCGAGCAGGGAGGCCTCCTCGCGGACCGCCCAGTACATCTTGAGCTCGACAGGGGTCATGTCGTCGAGCGCAGGCCAGGTCACGAGCAGAGTCTGCCGCGAGCTGCTGCGAGGTGACGGCGCACACGCCCGGGTCGTGACACGTCTCGGGCCTGGTCAGCCCTTGCGGTAGGGGACGCCGTCGGCCGCGGGGGGCCTCGAGCGACCCACCAGGCCGGCGACGGCGAACACCGTGACGACGTAGGGCAGCATCAGCATGAACTCGCTGGGCACCGGCGAGCCGATCACCGACAGCACGCCCTGCAGGTTGGTGGCGAAGCCGAAGAGCAGCGCCGCCAGCGTCGCTCGGACCGGGTCCCACTTGCCGAAGATCACCGCGGCCAGAGCGATGTAGCCGGCGCCGCCGGTCATCTCGCGGTTGAACTGCGGCACCGAGACCAAGGTGTAGAAGGCGCCGCCGACGCCGGCGACCGCGCCGGCAATGACCACCGTGCGGTAGCGGGTGCGGTTGACCTTGATGCCGACCGTGTCCGCGGCGGCCGGATGCTCACCCACGGCCCGCACCCGCAGCCCCCAGCGACTGCGGTAGAGCGCGAACGCCACCAGCGGCACCGCGAGATAGAGCAGGTAGACCACGATGGTCTGGCGGAACAGGATCGGCCCGATCAGGGGGATGTCCCCGAGCAGCGGCAGGTCGATCGAGGAGAAGTGGGGCGGGTTGTTCAGCGACGCCGCGTTGGGTGCGAGCACCTGGCTGAACATGAAGCTCGTGACGCCGATGACCAGCACGTTGAGCACCACGCCGACGATGATCTGGTCGACGAAGTAGACGATCGCGAACAGGCCCAGCAACAGCGCCACCAAGGCGCCGGCCGCCATGGCACCCACGAGACCGGCCCAGGTCGAGCCGGTCGCCGACCCGATGAGGGCGGCGGCGAAGGCGCCTGCCAGCAGCTGGCCGTCGATGGCGATGTTGACCACCCCGGAACGCTCGCCGAGCACGCCGCCCAGCGCCCCGAAGACCAGCGGGACGGCCAGGCTGATCGACCCACCCAGCAGGCCGACGACGGGGATCGTCGCCCCGGCGGCTGCCCACGCGAGGAAGCCGGACATCCAGACCACGGCGTAGACCGCGACCAGCCACAGCGGGGTGAGCCTGCGCCGAGCGGCCAGCAGGGCGGAGGCCACCGCGATGCCGGCGGTGAGGACCACGGCTCCCCAGAGCGTGCCGGTCGCGGGCACGGTGAGGGCCGGCAGCTGGACGAAGTCCTTGGCGGTCGCCAGTCGGAAGGTGGTCTCGCCCTCGCGCCCCTCGAACAGCGCGATCAGCAGCAGGCCCAATGACAGGACGCCGAGCATGATCGGCGCCTTCCGGTCGACCCGGGTCAGGCCGCTGCCCTCGCTGTCGGGAGTGGGGGCCAGAGCCGACTCGGCCACGGGCGTGCTCACGAGGTCGCCTCCTTCGCCGGAAGCCGGAATATCGCTCGCACCAGAGGTGGCGCAGCGATGAAGAGCACGATCAGCGACTGGACCACCAGCACGATGTCGACCGGGATGCCCTCGGCGGCCTGCATCGAGAAGCCCCCGGACTTGAACGCGCCGAACAGCAGGCCGGCCGCCAGGATGCCGACCGGGTGCGACCGGCCGAGCAGCGCCACCGTGATCGCGTCGAAGCCGATCCCGGCGTCGAGGTCACCGGTGACACCGCTGGTCACCGTGCCCAGCACCTGGTTGGCGCCGGCCAGGCCCACCAGGGCGCCGGCGATGAAGAACACGATGACGTAGATGCGCCCCACGTCGATGCCGGAGGCACGCGCGGCCGTCGGGTTGAGCCCCACCGCGCGAACCCGGAAACCGAGCGCCGACCGGTTGAGCAGCCACCAGACCAGCACCACCGCGACGATCGCCAGCAGGAAGCCGGCGTGGAGGTTGAAGCGCTCGCCCAGCAGGTCCGGCAGCGTCGCGGAGTCCTTGATCGGGAGCGACTTGGGGTTGTTGGTGTTGGGCGCCTGCAGCAGCCCCTGGGTCGAGAGCGCGTAGAAGACCAGGTAGAAGGCGACGTAGTTGAGCATGATCGTCAGGATCACCTCGTGCGCCCCGGTGCGGGCCTTGAGCAGACCGACCAGGCCGCCCCACAGACCACCGCCCACGATCGCCGCCACCAGCGCCAGCGGCAGATGGACCACCAGCGGCAGGTCGAGCTTGAAGCCGACCCACCCGGCGGCCGCACCGGCGATGAGCATCTGGCCACGACCACCGATGTTGAACAGTCCCGCGCGGAAGCCGACGCCGACACCGAGGCCGGCCAGGATCAGGGGCGCGGAGAAGGCCAGGGTCTCGGTCAGCGGCCGGATCTGGGTCGCGAAGTCGTCGACCCGGTTGTTGTAGATCGATCCCTGGAACAGCGCGACGTAGGCGCCGCTGACCGCCGTCCACGCCGCGGAGAAGAAGTCGCTGGGCCGGGCGAAGATGTAGCTCGCAGCCTCCCGGGTGGCGTCGTCCGTGGCGACGATCATCAGTGAGCCCACCAGGACCGCGAGCACGACGGCCAGCACCCCGGCGAGCAGGTCACCGCTGGTGATCTGCCGCAGGGTCTCGCGCCACCGGGCCGCCTCCCGGTCCTCCGGTGACTGCTCGGTCGGCTCGGTCGGCTCGGCTGACTCCTGGGTCTGATCGGTCCCGTCGGTGCTCACGCGGCGCTCCCCTCGGGCCGCTCACCGGTCATCATCAGCCCGAGAGTCTCCCGGGAGGTGTCTGCCGGCACGATCCCGATCACCCGCCCGCGATAGAGGACCATGATCCGGTCGGCCAGAGCGACCACCTCGTCCAGCTCGGTGGAGACCACGAGCACCGGCACCCCCGCGTCGCGGGCGGCCACGATCTGCTTGTGGATGAACTCGATCGACCCGACGTCGACGCCTCGGGTCGGCTGCGCGGCCACCAGCAGGCGCAGCTCGCGCGAGAGCTCCCGGGCCACCACGACCTTCTGCTGGTTGCCGCCCGAGAGCTGGGAGGCCGTGGCGGACACCCCGGAGCTGCGGACGTCGTAGGCCTTGAGCTTCTCGGCCGCGAACCGGTCCAGCTCACCCAGCTGCAGCGAGCCTCGACGGACGAACGGTGCACCGAACGAGCGGTTGAGCATGAGGTTCTCCGCGAGGGTGAACCCGCCGACCAGGCCGTCCTGCTGCCGGTCCTCGGGGATGAAACCGACGCCGGCCGCCAGCACCTGCCGCACGGTCCGACCGAGGAGCTCGGTGCCGTCGAGGCGGATCGAGCCGCGCACGTCGTCCTGGAGCCCCATGACGGCCTCGGTCAGCTCGGTCTGGCCGTTGCCCTGCACCCCGGCCACCGCGAGGATCTCGCCGCGGCGGACCTCGAAGCTGACGTGGTCGACGTGGGTGTGGCCGCGTGGGTCGAGCACGGTGAGGTCGGAGACCTCGAACGCGGGATCCCCGGGCTTCGCCGGGTCCTTGTGCACCGTCAGCTCGACCGGGCGCCCGACCATCATCGAGGCGAGGTCGGCGTTGCTCGCGGTCGGGCTCGCCTCGCCGACCACCTTGCCGCGGCGGATCACCGTGATCGTGTCGGCGACCTCGCGGACCTCACGCAGCTTGTGGGTGATGAAGACGATCGACTTCCCGGCCTGCTTGAGCTGGCGCATGATCTCCATCAGCTCGTCGGTCTCCTGCGGCGTCAGCACCGCCGTCGGCTCGTCGAGCACGAGCACCTCGGCGTCGCGGGAGAGCGCCTTGATGATCTCGACGCGCTGCTGGACGCCGACCGGGAGGTCCTCGACGACCGCGTCGGGGTCGACGTGGAACCCGAAGCGGGCCGAGATCTCCTCCACGCGGGTGCGGGCCGCCGCGACGTCGAGCACCCCGGCGCGCGAGGTGTCCTCGTTGCCCAGCATGAGGTTCTCGGCGACCGTGAACACCGGCACCAGCATGAAGTGCTGGTGCACCATGCCGATGCCGGCGGCGATCGCGTCGCCCGGGCCGGTGAACCGCTTGACCTCGTCGTCGAGCAGGATCTCGCCCTCGTCGGCGCCGTAGAGGCCGTAGAGGACGTTCATCAGCGTGGACTTGCCGGCGCCGTTCTCCCCGAGGAGGGCGTGGATCTCACCCGGCTCGACCGTCAGCGAGATCCGGTCGTTCGCCACGACGCTGCCGAACCGTTTGGTGATGTCGCGCAGAGCGAGCTTCATGGGACCCGATCCTAGTGAGGCCGCTACGACGAAGAGGGAGGCCGGCGGTGCCGACCTCCCCCGACGTGTCAGGTCACTTCAGGTAGGAGTCGACCTTGATCGAGCCGTCGATGATGCCGGACTTGACCTCGTCGATCTCGCCCTGCAGCGAGTCGCTGACCTTGCTCTCGTAGTTGTGGAACGGCGCGATGCCGACCCCGTCGTTCTCGAGCGTGCCGACGTACGGCGTGAAGTCGAAGTCGTCGCCGTCCTCGGCGGCCGACTTGATCGCCTCGAAGGTCGAGGTCTTCATGTTCTTCAGGATCGAGGTCATGACCACGTCACGGGTGTTCGGGTCGGTCTCGTAGAAGTCCGCGTCCACACCGATCAGGGCGATGTCCTTGCCGGAGTCCTTGATCGCGGTGAGCGCGCCCTGGTAGATCGGGCCACCGACCGGCAGGATCACGTCGGCGTTCTGGTCGATCAGCTGGCGGGCGGTGTTGGTGGCCTTCTCGTTGGCCTCGAAGCCCCCGGTGAACGAGCCGTCCTTGCCGTTCCAGCCGACGACCTTGACCTTCTTGCCCTTCTCCTGGTCGTAGTAGTCGACGCCCTGCTTGAAGCCGTCCATGAAGATCGTGACGGTCGGGAACGGCGCGCCGCCGTAGGTGCCGACCGTGCCGGTCTTGGAGTAGTCGGCGGCCGCGTAGCCGGCGAGGAACGCCGCCTGCGCGGTGTCGTAGAGCAGCGGCTTGATGTTGGGCTCGTCGGGCTTGCCGTCGAAGGTCTGGCCGTCGTCGCCGCCGTCGGCGGCGTCATCGATCAGGATGTACTTGATGTCGGGGTTGGCCGCGGCCGACTCCTTGGTCGCCGCCGCGAGGGCGAAGCCGACGGTCACGATGGTGTCGCAGCCCTGGGAGACCAGGCTCTCCAGGTTCGGCGCGTAGTCGTTCTCGCTGTTGGACTCGACCGACTTGAACTCCGCGCCGAGCTCGTCAGCAGCCTCCTTGACGCCCTCGTAGCTCAGCTGGTTGAACGACTTGTCGTCGAAGCCACCGGCGTCGGAGACGATGCAGGGCAGGAAGTCCGTGCCTGCCTCGCTGCTGCTCCCGCTGCCGCTGTCCTCCTCGGGGGCCTCGCCACAGGCGGCGAGACCGGCAGCCGCCACGAGCACCGTCAGGCCGCTGACAGCGACCTTCCTGATCTTCATCACTTTGCCTCCACAACTTCCCGCCCACCGTGGTGCGGGGTGATCGCGGTCACGCTACGGACAGGAGCGGTGCGGACTCAACTCCACGGGGCCGCGACACCAAATGGTTACGATGTCGAAATGCGTCGAGCCCCGCGAACGGCCGTTGAGAGCGGCGTCGTTGTCTGAACCGGTGCCGCACGACCGCCCTGCCGGGAGTGACTGGGAGACGCTGCGAGCCGCCGCCGTCGAGGCGATGCGGTCGGCGTACGCCCCCTACAGCAGCTACCGGGTCGGCGCTGCCGCCACCGTCGACGACGGCCGGGTCGTGACCGGGTGCAACGTCGAGAACGCCTCCTACGGCGTCGGGCTGTGCGCGGAGTGCGGGCTGGTCTCCGAGCTGCACCGCAGCGGCGGGGGGCGGCTGCGTCGCTTCGTGTGCGTCAACGGGCAGGCCGAGCTGATCATGCCGTGCGGCCGGTGCCGCCAGCTGCTGCACGAGCACGGCGGGGCGGACCTGCTGCTGCTGACCCCGGAGGGGGAGCGCACGCTGGCGCAGGTGCTGCCCCAGGCGTTCGGCCCCGACGACCTGGAGCGGGCATGAGCCAGCAGCACGACGCGGTCGAGGTCATCGTCACCAAGCGCGACGGCGGATCGCTCAGCGACAGCCAGATCGACTGGGTGATCGACGCCTACACCCGAGGTGAGGTCGCCGACGAGCAGATGGCCGCGCTGGCGATGGCGATCCTGCTCAACGGCATGGAACCGCGGGAGACCGCGCGGTGGACCCGGGCGATGATCGCCTCGGGGGAGCGCCTGGACTTCTCCGGACTGTCGAGGCCGACCGCGGACAAGCACTCCACCGGTGGGGTCGGCGACAAGATCACCCTGCCGCTCGCGCCCCTGGTGGCCGCCTGCGGCGTCGCGGTGCCGCAGCTGTCGGGTCGCGGGCTCGGCCACACCGGCGGGACGCTGGACAAGCTCGAGTCGATCCCCGGCTGGCGGGCCGACGTGGACAACCAGCAGATGCTGGCCCAGCTCGACGAGGTCGGCGCCGTGGTCTGCGCCGCCGGCAGCGGGTTGGCGCCCGCCGACAAGAAGCTCTACGCGCTGCGCGACGTCACCGGCACCGTGGAGGCGATCCCGCTGATCGCCAGCTCGATCATGAGCAAGAAGATCGCTGAGGGCACCGGCACCCTCGTGCTGGACGTCAAGGTCGGCACTGGCGCCTTCATGAAGGACGTCGACCGGGCCGGCGAGCTCGCGCGCACCATGGTCGCCCTGGGTGCCGAGGCCGGGGTGCACACCGTGGCCCTGCTCACCGACATGTCCACCCCGCTGGGCCTGACCGCCGGCAACGCGCTGGAGGTCGAGGAGTCCCTCGAGGTCCTCTCCGGCGGTGGGCCCGCCGACGTGGTCGAGCTCACGCTGGCCCTGGCGCGCGAGATGCTCCAGGGAGCCGGGCGCGGTGATGTCGACCCGGCGGAGAAGCTGCGGGACGGGTCCGCGATGGACGCCTGGCGCCGGATGATCTCCGCGCAGGGCGGGCACCCGGACGCCGAGCTCCCCGTGGCACGCCACCACGACGAGGTCGTCGCCGAGCGCGACGGCGTGCTGACCCGGCTCGACGCGCTCGCGGTCGGCGTCGCGGCGTGGCGCCTGGGCGCGGGCCGCGCCCGACAGGGGGAGCAGGTGCAGGCCGGCGCGGGGGTGCGGCTGCTGGCCCGCCCCGGGGACGCCGTACGCCGAGGGCAGCCGATCCTGACCCTGCACACCGACGACGAGGCGAGGTTCGCCCGTGCCCGCGCGGCTCTTGCCGGCGGGATCGACCTCGGTGACCGGGCGCCCGCCCCGTCCCCGCTGGTGCTGGACCGCGTCGGCGGCTGAGCTCAGTGCGGCCCCGGCCCGGTGCGGGTGAGCCGGCGCGTGCGCGCGGCGGCTCGACGCATCGGCTCGGCCGCGAGGCGCATCGGCCCGACCAGACGCGGGCCGGCCAGCCGGGTCTCCAGCCGGCGGCTGGTGCGGCCCAGCGGCTGGGCGATGTACTGGCCCAGGATGGCCCCGGAAGCGAGCGCGATAGCGGTGGCGACCGCCGCGACCAGGCTGGAGCCGCCCCCGCCCTCCGAGATGCTGATGACGCCTCGGTAGAGCGAGAGCCCGGGCAGCAGTGGGACCGTCGCCGGCACCAGGAGCACCAACGAGGGCACCCGCACCCGGGTGGACACCGCGTAGCTGGCTGCCCCGATCGTCACCGCAGCGACCGCCGTGGCCCAGGTCTGCGCCAGGTCGCTGGCCTGCACCAGCATCGAGACGCCCGCCCCGAGCGCACCCATGGCAGCGGTGGGGAGCAGCGCCCGGGGAGGGGAGTAGGTGGCGTAGGCGAAGGCCCACGCGGTGAGGGCTGCACCGAGCAGCATCGTGCCTGGGCCCCCGGGCGAGACCGTGCCCAGACGTAGCGCCGCCAGCTCCACGCCGAGCACCCCGCCGAGCGCGAGCCCGGCGCTGACACCGGCGACGATGCCGATCGTGGCGAGCACCGCCTCCAGGATCCGGGCGTTGGCGGTCACCGGGAACCCGGTGAGGGCGTCCTGGGCCGCACCGACGGCGCCGATCCCGGCGAGCAGCATGAAGATCGCCGCGGTGATGACGCGCGCTGGGGAGACCGGGAGGTCCAGCGCCGAGACCCCCACCCCCAGGACGCCGGCGAAGAGGCCCCCTGCGACCTGTTGGTAGAAGTAGGGGTATCGACGCACGGTCATCGTGCGGTGGATGCGGTCGATCCCGGCGGCGGCGATGAAGGCCAGCCCCACCACCAGCGGCACACCTCCGACGAGCAGCGCCGTCCCGGCGCCCATCAGCCCGTAGCCGAGCGTGACCGTCCATCGGGGGCGGTTGTGGCCGGTCGAGGCGATCTGGGCGATCCGCCGCCGTGCCGCCGCCAGGTCGGTGCGGCCCGCCATCAGGTCCAGCACCAGGGTCTGCACCGCGGTCAGGTCGGCGTAGTCGATCTCGCGGTGGGTGACGCTGCGGGTCTGCAGGATCGAGAACCGCTCGCCACCGGGGTGGTAGTTCACCGACAGCTCGGTGAAGGTCACGTTGGGCGTCACGCCACGCAACCCACAGGCATGGGTCACTGCCAGCATCGTGGCGGCGACGTCGGCGGATCCGGCGCCGTTGGACAGCAGCATCTCGCCGACGCGCAGCGCCAGGTCCAGGGAGGCGAAGACGTCCTGGTCGGTCTCGGGAGGGGTCATGGGGGCAGGCCTGAGGAGACGACGTACTGAGGGTGGGGGTGGTCGCTCGACGAGCGGCGACGAGGTCAAGTCTAGGCCCGGAGCGAGGATGCTCCGGGCCACTCAGGGCAGCTCAGGCCGTGAGGATCACCACGACCGACTCCGCGATCATCCCGGGCTTGTCCTGGCCGTCGACCTCGACCACGTAGTTCAAGGTCACCCGCTTGCCGACGTCAACGGTGTCGACCGCGCCGATCGTGACCCGCGCCCGGATCTTGGAGTCCACCTTGACCGCGGCGGGGAAGCGCACCTTGTTGACGCCGTAGTTGAGCTTGGGCCCACGCTCCTCGATCACGAACAGCTGGGAGGCGAGCATCGGGAGCAGCGACAGCGTGAGGTAGCCGTGGGCGATCGTCGCCCCGAACTCGCTGCGGGAGGCGCGCTCCCGGTCGACGTGGATCCACTGGTGGTCGTCGGTCGCGTCGGCGAACTTGTTGACCCGCTGCTGGGTGATCGTGACCCAGTCGGTCGGGCCGATCTCCTCGCCGACCGCGGCCTGGAGCTCCTCGACGTCCTTGAACACCCGCATGTTGACTCCTTCGCTCCGCGTGGCTCTCGCTCGCTGCCCGTGCCTTCTGAACCTAGCGAGCAGGAGGACTCCTCGCGAGGGGTAAGCGGCGAATCGGTGTATCGTGGCCGGGTCATGACGCGCAGCCTCGTTCTCCCCAGCCCCCTCGAAGGGCTTCTTCGCTGCCGCAGCGAGGTCTGACCAGCCGGACCCCTCGCTGCGGTGGAACTGCTGCGCAGCCGGCGCCCCCTCCCATCCGCGAAGGCAGATCATGACCCTGCAGAACTCCGGCTTCACCAACACCCAGCGCTCCAGCGGCATGCCCGTGCACCGCTACCGCGCCTTCCCCACGATCGACCTCCCGGACCGCACCTGGCCCGAGCGTCAGATCACCGCCCCGCCGCGCTGGCTCAGCACCGACCTGCGTGACGGCAACCAGGCCCTGATCGACCCGATGAGCCCCTCGCGCAAGCTCACCATGTTCGACCTGCTGGTGCGCATGGGCTACAAGGAGATCGAGGTCGGCTTCCCCTCGGCCAGCGAGACCGACTTCGCCTTCGTGCGTCAGCTGATCGAGGAGGACCGGGTCCCCGAGGACGTCACCATCTCGGTGCTGACCCAGGCGCGGGAGGACCTGATCGAGCGCACCGTGCAGTCCCTGGTCGGCATCCACCACGCCAACATCCACCTCTACAACGCGCTGGCCCCGCTGTTCCGCCGCGTGGTGTTCCACGCCTCCAAGGACGAGGTCAAGGACATCGCGGTGCGCGGCACCCAGCTGGTGATGAAGCATGCCGAGAACCACCTCGACGCCTCGGTGATCGGCTTCGAGTACTCCCCGGAGATCTTCACCTCCACCGAGCTCCCGTTCTCGGCCGAGGTGTGCGAGGCGGTCTCCGACGTCTGGCAGCCCGACGACGGCCGGGAGATCATCCTCAACCTGCCCGCGACGATCGAGGTCGCGACCCCCAACGTCTACGCCGACCAGATCGAGTGGTTCTCCCGTCAGCTGACCCGGCGTGAGGCCACCACGATCAGCCTGCACCCGCACAACGACCGTGGCACCGCGGTGGCGGCGACCGAGCTGGCCGTGATGGCCGGAGCCGATCGGGTCGAGGGATGCCTGTTCGGGCACGGCGAGCGCACCGGCAACGTGTGCCTGGTGACGCTGGGGATGAACCTGTTCTCCCAGGGCATCGACCCCCAGATCGACTTCGCGGTCGGCGGCGGCATCGACGAGATCCGTCGCACCGTGGAGTACTGCACCCAGCTGCCGGTCCACCCGCGTCACCCCTACGCCGGCGACCTGGTCTACACCGCTTTCTCCGGGTCGCACCAGGACGCGATCAAGAAGGGCCTGGAGGACCTGGAGAAGAAGGCGCAGGATCAGGGCGTCGAGCTGCACGACGTCGCCTGGGAGGCTCCCTACCTGCCGATCGACCCCCACGACGTGGGGCGCACCTACGAGGCCGTGATCCGGGTCAACAGCCAGTCCGGCAAGGGCGGCGTGGCCTACATCATGAAGTCGGACCACAACCTGGACCTGCCCCGCCGGCTCCAGATGGAGTTCTCGCGCGTGATCCAGCAGCAGACCGACAGCGAGGGCGGCGAGGTCTCCTCGGACCGGATGTGGCAGGTCTTCCGCGACACCTACCTGGACCGCACCCGGCCGCTGCGGCTGAACAGCCACCACACCTCGTCCGCGCACGGCGAGCTCGACCAGCTCGAGGTCAACGTCTTCGTCGACGGCGAGCCGCACACCCTGCAGGGGTCGGGCAACGGGCCGATCGCCGCCTTCGTCGCGGCCCTCGCCGTGCTGGGCTACGACGTGCGGGTGCTCGACTACGCCGAGCACGCCCTGAGCGCCGGTGGCGACGCGATCGCCGCGGCCTACGTCGAGTGCGCCGTGGGCGAGCAGGTGCTCTGGGGCGTGGGGACCGACGCCAACATCGTCACCGCCTCTCTCAAGGCCGTGGTCTCGGCGATCAACCGGGCCTAGCACCGCATGCCGGGCCGGCGCCGCCGACAGAACGGCCGAGCCGGTGCGCGGTCTGTCCGATTCGCGCGCATGAGCCGGACCGGCATGCCACTCTGGAACCAGACGTCACACTCGCGGCGACGACGGAGAGCGACCACCGAGACCATGACCACGGAGCCGGGCTCCGCGGCCGCGCCCCCGGCCGCGGTCTTCAGTTCGTCCCACTGGGGGCGTCGGATGGCCATCCTCAGCGTGCCCGTGGCGCTCGACGCGACGGTCAGGTTGCTGCACCCCGACCTGCACACCACGACGTACTACTACGCCGGAATCATGGTGCTGCTGATCGCCTGGGCGATCGCGCTCACCGGCCGGTCGGGCGGGGTGCGGCGCTGGACCGGGTGGATGATCCCGATCCTGGTGCTCGGTTCGATCGGGCTGCTGCGCGTGGTCCCGGAACAGACCGGCATGGGGATCATGGTGGTGTTCCCCGCGCTGTGGCTGGGCGTGGACAAGCGACTCCCCGGGGTGGCGGTCGCCTCGGTCAGCGTGCTGGTGCTGCAAGCCCTGCCGGGGCTGGTCTACCTCGGCGGCACCGCGTCGACGTGGGTCGCCTCGGTCCAGCTGTGCCTGGTGGCGACCATCTGCGCACTCAGCCAGTCGTGGATCGCCGACGGGTGGCGCTCCCACGAGTCCCAGCTGCACGAGCGGCAGGTGCGGCTCGGTGAGACGATGCGGCGGCTCTCTGCCGGCCAGGCGCTCAACGAGGCGATCATGAACGCCGTCGACGTCGGCCTGGTCGGGTTGCGCAGTGACGGCAGCTACGCGGCCATGAACGAGTATCACCGAGGCTTCCTGGAGCTGGCCTTCCCCGACGGCCACCGGGGGTACGCCGGACAGCTGGGTTGGGTCTTCGAGGAGGAGGGCATCACGCTCCTGACCCGCGACCAGATGCCCACCTACCGCGCCCAGCGCGGCGAGGAGTTCAGCGACTGCCTGATCTGGGTGGGGAAGGACCCGGCGACGCGCCGAGCGCTCGCGGTCTCCGCCCGGCAGGTCGGTGGCGACGGCGAGGTGGCCGCGGTGCTGGTCGACAAGGACGTCACCGACCTGGTGCAGGCCCTGCGGGCCAGGGACGAGTTCGTCGCAACCGTCTCCCACGAGCTGCGCACCCCACTCACCTCGATCCTCGGTTACCTCGACCTCGCCGTGACGGACGTGCCGGAGCGCGATCCGCGTCGCGGCTACCTCGAGGTCGTCCAGCGCAACGCGCGCAGGCTGCTGCGGCTGGTCAACGACCTGCTGCTCACGGCCCAGACCGCGCAGGGTGTGCTCGACCTCGATCGGCGTCCGATCGACCTCAGCGTCGTGGTGGGGGTGTGCGCCGACGACCTGCGCGGGCGGGCCGTGAGCGCGGAGGTCGACGTCGAGACTGACCTGCAGCCGGGCACCTGGGTCCACGGCGACCACGAGCGGCTCGCCGAGGTGATCGACAACCTGATCACCAACGCAATCAAGTACTCCCACGCCGGGGGGAGTGTCCGGGTCCGGCTGGTCACGACGGATGTGCGGGACGGTGCGCCACCGGAGGTCGTGCTGACCGTGGGCGACGACGGCATCGGCATCTCCGAGAGCGACCGGAGTCAGCTCTTCACCAAGTTCTTCCGCACCCAGGAGGCGCAGCGCCGCGCCATCCAGGGCGTCGGGCTGGGGCTGTCGATCAGCCGGTCGATCATCAGCGCCCACGACGGCAGCATCGAGGTCCACAGCGAGCAGGGGGTCGGCACCACGTTCGTGGTGCGGCTCCCGTTGGCCACCCGCCCGACGACGGACGACCGCTCGGGCACCCCGGGCGACAGGGGTGCCGCTGAGTCTCGACCGCGCCACGCCGCGCGTCATCGGGCGCCTCGCGTGCGGTGAGGGGGGCACCCGGTCTGGAAGAGTAGTCACGTGCGCACGCCTCTGACCTCCGAGCGGGTGGGACAGTTCTTCCTGGGCAGCGACCGGTTGGAGTACACCGAGTTCGGGTCGGGTGATCGCTGGGTCGTGCTGCTGCCCGGACAGCTGATGCCGCGGATGATGCACGCCCCGCTGGCCCGCTCGCTCGCAGCCGCGGGCAACCGTGTGGTGACCCTCGACTTCCTGGGCCACGGCCGCTCAGACCGCCCCGACGACCCTCGCGAGTACTCCATGACCTCCTTCGCCGAACAGGTGGTCGCGCTCCTGGACCACCTCGAGGTCGAGACCGCCGTCGTCGGCGGGACCTCGCTCGGTGCCAACGTCTCGCTGGAGGTCGCCGCGATCGCGCCGGACCGGGTGCAGGCCCTGCTGCTGGAGATGCCGGTGCTCGACAACGCCGTCGAGAACGGCATCATCGCCTTCGCCCCGATGATGTTCGTGGCCCGCCACCTGCCGGTCGCGGTCAGTCTGACGGCGTGGGTGGCGCGCGCGGTGCCCCGGCGGTTCGTCGGGCACTGGGGTCGGGTGGTCCTGGAGACCCTCGACCAGCGCCCGGCGCCGATGGCCGCCGCGATCCACGGCCTGTTCTTCGGTCGGGTGGCCCCACCCTCGCGCCAGCGCCGCACGCTGGACCACCCGGCGCTGGTCATCGGCCACCCCGCCGACCCGATTCACCTCGACGCCGACGCCCGCATGGTCGCCGAGGAGCTGCCGCAGGGGGTCTACGAACCGGCCGCCAGCATCCTGGAGTGGCGGCTGCGCCCCGAGCGGCTCACCGAGCGGGCCGCGGCCTTCATCGCCGCGGCGTGGGACGGGGTCGAGGAGCAGGGCGAGGACGATGCCGCTCTATCGTGACGAGGCGATCGTCCTGCGCACCCAGAAGCTCGGCGAGGCCGACCGGATCCTCACCCTGCTGACGCGCGCCCACGGCCGGGTGCGTGCGGTCGCCAAGGGAGTGCGGCGTACCTCCTCGCGCTTCGGCGCCCGGCTCGAGCCCTTCGGCCATGTCGACCTGCAGCTGGCCCACGGGCGCACCTTCGAGATCGTGACGCAGGTCGAGTCGCTGCGCTCCTACGGCGCCGCGCTGGTCGGCGACTACGCCGCCTACACCGCCGGCACCGCGATGCTCGAGGCCGCGGAGCGTCTGGTCGACCAGGAGGGGGAGCCGGCCGTGCAGCAGTTCCTGCTGCTCGTGGGTGGGCTGCGCGCGATGACCGACCACCGCCGCCCGCCGGGGCAGGTGCTCGACGCCTTCCTGCTGCGCTCGCTCGCGGTCGCCGGCTGGGGCGCGTCGTTCGACCAGTGCGCTCGGTGCGGCGCGCCCGGGCCCCACGTGGCCTTCAACCCCGGCGCCGGCGGCGTCCTGTGCGCCGCCTGCCGCCTGCCCGGGTCCGCGCGGCCCGCGGTGGAGACGGTGCAGGCGCTCGGTGCGCTGCTCTCCGGCGACTGGGACACCGTCAGCGGCACCGACGAGCGACACCTGCGCGAGGCGAGTCGACTGGTGGCCGGCTACGTCTCCTGGCACCTGGAGCGTGGCCTCAACTCGCTGAGCCACGTGGCCCGGTGAGCCCGGTGGGTCGGCGCTCAGCCCGCCGCGCCGCTGCGCCGGTGACCCACCGTGCGCCCACGCCCCATCCCTCCGGCGCACGGCCGCCGGCAGTCCCCCCGGAGCTCGTGCCGCGTCACGTCGCCATCGTGATGGACGGCAACGGCCGCTGGGCGCAGCAGCGAGGACTGCCCCGAACCGCCGGGCACGAGCAGGGTGAGCACTCCCTCTTCGACGTCGTCGAGGGCGCCATCGAGATCGGCGTGAAGGCGGTCTCCGCCTACGCCTTCTCCACCGAGAACTGGTCGCGCTCGCCCGAGGAGGTGCGCTTCCTCATGGGGTTCAACCGTGACGTGATCCGACGACGTCGCGACGAGATGCACGAGCTGGGGGTGCAGGTCCGGTGGGCGGGCCGGGCACCCCGGTTGTGGCGCTCGGTGATCAAGGAGCTCCAGGTCGCCGAGGAGCTGACCCGGCACAACGAGGTGCTGACGCTGACCATGTGCGTCAACTACGGCGGGCGCGCGGAGATCGCCGACGCTGCCAAGCAGCTGGCGCGCGACGTCGCGGCGGGCCGGGTCAACCCCGAGCGGGTCGACGAGCGGACGTTCGCGCGCTACCTCTACGTCCCCGAGCAGGAGCGGGCCGACCTGGTGTGGCGCACGTCGGGGGAGCAGCGGCTGTCCAACTTCATGCTCTGGCAGGCGGCGTACAGCGAGCTGGTCTTCAGCGACGTCCTGTGGCCCGACGTGGACCGGCGTCACCTGTGGGAGGCGATCGAGACCTACGCGCGTCGCGACCGTCGCTACGGCGGCGCACAGGGGTGACGCCTCGGTGGCCCCGCCGCGTCCTGACACTCGATTCCGACACCCTCACGCGCACTCGGCGCAGGTGCCGAAGAGCTCAAGGGTGTGGCTGACGTCGGTGAAGCCGTGGTCGCGGGCGATGGCGTCGGCCCAGCGCTCGACCGCGGGACCCTCGACCTCGACGGTGCGCCCGCAGGTGCGGCAGACCAGGTGGTGGTGGTGCGAGCCGCTGCACCGGCGGTAGCGCGCCTCGCCGTCCTCGGAGCGCAGCACGTCGACCTCGTCGTTGTCGGCCAGCGCCTGCAGGGTGCGGTAGACGGTGGCGAGTCCGACCTTCTCGCCGGTCTCCTCGAGCAGCGAGTGGATCTCCTGGGCTGAGCGGAAGTCGTCGAAGCGCTCCAGGCAGTCGGAGACGGCTCGTCGCTGCCTCGTCGGGCGCAGCGGGCCCGATGCCTCAGTGCTCGTCATAGTGACCTCCGTGCGGGGCGTGACGGTGCCCGTCGTGGACGTAGTCGACGTGGTCGCCGTGGGGGACGGCGGGGTGACCGCAGTCCGGGCCGTGCTCGTGCTCGTGGTGCACCGTCTCGTGCCGCTGGTCCACGTGCGCGGTCGCGACCGCCGAGACCTCCGGGAAGGGCTGCCGGAGGCGTTGGCGCCGGCGCACCAGGATGCCGACCGGCCAGGCGAGCACGAAGCCGGCCAGGGCGAGAAGCACGATCCCGGCGCCCGGGGCGACGTCGACGGTGGCGCTGAGGACGACGCCGCTGAGCGCGGCGACCGCTCCCAGGCCCATGGCCGAGAGCAGGGTGCTGCGGAAGGAGCGGGTCAGCTGCTGGGAGGTGGCGACGGGCACGACCATGAGTGCACTCACCAGCAGCAGACCCACGGTGCGCATGGCGACGGTCACGGTGACCGCAGCCAGCACCGAGACCAGCAGGTTGTAGGCGCGCACGTCGAGCCCCGAGACCCGGGCGAAGTCCGGGTCGTGGGTGACCGCGAAGAGCCGGGGCGCGAGCACGACGCTGGAGCCGACCACGACCACCGCCAGTGCGGTGGTGACCCAGAGGTCGGTGGCGTCGACGGTGGTGATCGCGCCGAAGAGGTACTGGTTGAGGGTCGCGGCGCTCTGGCCCGCCAGCCCGGTCAGCATCACGCCCCCGGCGATGCCGCCGTAGAACAGCAGGGCCAGCGCCACGTCGCCGGAGGCGGCTCCGCGCTCGCGCACCAGCTCGATCGCGACCGCCGCCACGATCGCCACGGCCACTGCCGTCACGACCGGCGAGGCGCCGGTGAGCAGTCCGACCGCGACACCGGTGACCGCGGCGTGTCCGATGCCGTCGCCCATGAGCGCTTGGCGGCGCTGCACCAGGTAGGTGCCGACCGCGGGCGCGGCGAGGCCGGTCACCAGAGCGGCGAGGAGGGCTCGTTGCATGAACTCGTACGCCAGGAGGTTCATCGACCCGGCCTCCCCTCAGGCCGGTCGAGCGGGAGGGACAGGCCCGGCTGGTAGTCGACGTGCGTGCGCGGTGCTCGGCCGGATGGTGGGCGTGCTCGTGGGGCACGTCGCGGAAGGACTCCAGCGGGGGACCGTCGTAGCCCACCCGGCCGTCGGTCATCACCACGGTGCGGCTGATCAGCGGCTCCAGCGGACCCATCTCGTGCGCGACGAGCAGCATCGTGGCGCCGCTGGCGACGAGTCGTCCCAGGATGGCTGCGAAGAGGTCCTGGTGGCCGAGGTCCACCCCCGCCGTGGGCTCGTCGAGCACCAGCAGATCGGGTTCGCCCGCCAGGGCGCGGGCGATCAGCACCCGTTGCTGCTGGCCGCCGGAGAGGGTGGCGACACCGTCCTTGCGGCGCCCGGTCAGCCCGACGGCCTCGATCGCGTCGGCCACCGCGGCGCGATCGGCACGGGTGGTGGGCCGCAGGATGCCGCGGCGTGACAGCCGGCCCGAGGCGACCACCTCCTGGACCGAGGCCGGGACGCCGGAGGTGGCGCTCGTGCGTTGTGGGACGTAGCCCAGCCGGTGCCACTCGGCGAAGTCGGGCAAGGGGGTGCCGAAGAGCGCCACGTCACCGCGGCGCAACGGCACCAGGCCGAGCGAGGCGCGCACCAGGGTCGACTTCCCCGAGCCGTTCTCACCCAGGACTGCCACGACCTCGCCCGCGGAGACAGACAGGTCGATCCCGCGCAGCACCGGTCGGCCGCCGAGGACCACCGCACCGTCGGTGACGGTGAGCACCGGTCCCGCGGTCCCCTCAGTCACTGGCATCCGTTGGCCTCCCGGAGTGCCTCGAGGTCGGCCTGCATCAGGGAGAGGTAGTCCTCCTGCGCGGTCTCCTCGCTGAGGCCCTCGACCGGGTCGAGGACGGCGGTGCGCAGCCCGAGCTCGTCGGCGAGGGTGTCGGCGAGCTCGGCGCCGGCGAGCCGCTCGCTGAAGACCGTGGTGACGCCCTCGCGCTGGGCGAGGTCGGCCAGCGCCGCCAGGTGGCTGGGCGAGGGCTCGGCGTCGGGGGAGAGGCCGGCGATGGGCTCGACGTCCAGGTCGTAGCGACGACCGAGGTACTCGAAGGCGTCGTGGCTGACCACGATCGTGCGGCGCTGGCAGTCCTCGAGCCCGGTGGCGAACCGATCGTCGAGCGAGGTGAGGTCGGCCAGGAGGTCGTCGAGGTTGGTGCGGTAGTCCTTGGCGTGCTCGGGGTCGGTGCTCGCCAGGTGGTCCTCGACCTCGGCGGCGACGGTGGCGAGCCCACGTGGGTCGAGCCAGAAATGGGGGTCGCCCTCGATCGGCTCGACCGGTCCCGAGCCGTTGATCGCCGCTGGGCGGGAGTCGAGCACCGACAGCGCGTCGACCACGTCGAGGTCGTCGACGTCCGCGACCGCATCGTCGAGTGCGGGCTGGAAGCCTGCCGCGTGCAGCACCAGGTCGGAGTCCAGCACCTGCGCGGTCTGGGAGACCGTCAGCTCGGTGTCGTGCGGCTCCTGGCCGGGCCGGGCCAGGTCGGTCACCTCCACGTGGTCGCCACCGACGCGCTCGGCGACGTACGCGAGGGGGTAGAACCCCGCCACGACGGCGACGTCGTCGGAGTCGGGGCCGTCGGAGCCGCCGAGGGCGGAGCAGCCTGTCAGGCTGGACGCCAGCAGCGCGCCGGCGACAGCGAGGGACCTCCACATGAGAATGATTCTCAGGCAGATTGAGAACGATTGTCAAGTCAAGGGTGGCCCATGTTCGTCGTGACCCGGTTCCGCGTCGAGCCGAGCGCCGAGGCCGGCTTCCGAGCCGACGCCGAGGCCGCGCACCAGGTGCTGGCCCGGCAGCGGGGCTACGTCGAGGGACACCTCGGGCGCAACGTCGACGACCCCTCGCTGTGGGTGCTGCACACCCGGTGGGAGGGGCCCGGCGCCTACCGTCGTGCGCTCTCCGCGTACGAGGTGAAGCTCGAGGCCTGGCAGCTCCTCGGCACCGCGATCGACGAACCCAGCGCCTACGAGCTCGTGGTCGCCGGAGAACCCCTCAACGAGGCCAGACCACGGGGTCAGTGAGGCACCGGGGCGAGGTAGGGTCTGCCAGATCACCCACCCCGTCGCAGGAGCTGCAACGTGTCCAGCCAGGCCAAGCCAGGTGCCACGATCGATGCCGTCGTCAGTCTGGCCAAGCGCCGAGGATTCGTCTTCCCCTGCGGGGAGATCTACGGCGGCACCCGTTCCGCGTGGGACTACGGCCCGCTCGGGGTGGAGCTGAAGGAGAACATCAAGCGTCAGTGGTGGCGCTCGACCGTGCAGGCCCGTGACGACGTCGTCGGCCTGGACTCCAGCGTGATCCTGCCGCGTCAGACCTGGGAGGCCAGCGGCCACGTCGCGACCTTCACCGACCCGCTCACCGAGTGCCAGTCGTGCCACAAGCGCTTCCGGGCCGACCACCTGGTGGAGGAGTTCGCGGAGAAGAAGGGCAAGGGCGAGGACGAGGTCGACCTCAGCCAGATCGCCTGCTCCAACTGCGGCACCCGGGGAGCGTGGACCGACCCGCGCCAGTTCTCCGGGCTGCTCAAGACCTACCTCGGCCCGGTCGAGGACGAGTCCGGGCTGCACTACCTGCGCCCTGAGACCGCCCAGGGCATCTTCCTCAACTTCGCCAACGTGGTGACCAGCGCGCGCAAGAAGCCGCCGTTCGGCATCGCCCAGATCGGCAAGAGCTTCCGCAACGAGATCACGCCGGGCAACTTCATCTTCCGCACCCGCGAGTTCGAGCAGATGGAGATGGAGTACTTCGTCAAGCCGGGCGAGGACGAGGAGTGGCACCAGTACTGGATCGACCAGCGCACGGAGTGGTACACCGACCTGGGCATCGACCCCGACAACCTGCGCCACTACGAGCACCCGCGAGAGAAGCTCTCCCACTACTCCAAGCGCACCGTCGACATCGAGTACCGCTTCAGCTTCGCCGGTTCGGAGTGGGGAGAGCTCGAGGGCATCGCCAACCGCACCGACTTCGACCTGAGCACCCACAGCGAGCACTCGGGGCAGGACCTGTCCTACTTCGACCAGGGCGCCGGCGAGCGCTACATGCCCTACGTCATCGAGCCCGCGGCCGGGCTGTCCCGCTCGCTCATGACGTTCCTCGTCGACGCCTACGCCGAGGACGAGGCCCCCAACTCCAAGGGCGGGGTCGACAAGCGCACCCTGCTGCGGCTCGACCCGCGGCTGTCCCCGGTCAAGGCCGCCGTGCTCCCGCTCTCACGCAACGCCGACCTCTCGCCGAAGGCGAAGGACCTGGCCGCCCAGCTGCGCCGCTCGTGGAACGTCGACTTCGACGACGCGGGCGCCATCGGTCGCCGGTACCGCCGCCAGGACGAGATCGGCACCCCGTTCTGCATCACTGTCGACTTCGACACAATCGAGGACGACGCTGTCACCGTGCGCGAGCGCGACTCGATGAAGCAGGAGCGGGTCGGGCTCGACAAGGTGGGGTCGTGGCTTTCGGAGCGGCTTCAAGGCTGCTGAGGCCTGGTTCGCCTACGATTCGTTGATGTGGAGACTTCTGTGACTCGTGTGTCCTCTTGGTCGCGGCGCCGGCTCGTCGCGGTGACCGCCGCCACGGCGCTCGCGCTCAGTGCATGCAGCGGCGCCGACTCCGACCAGGCATCGGTCTCCGAGGAGTCCGGGACGCCGGACCCGAGCGCGACCGCCGAGACTCCGGACGGCACCGAGGTGACCGAGCCCGGCACGCAGCTGGACTTCGGTGAGTCCGCGGTCGTGGAGTTCCAGCTGCGCAAGCAGGCCACCCTCCTCGAGCTCACGGTGCGCTCGGCCAAGGAGGGTGCGCTCAAGGACTTCTCCGGGTTCAACATGTCGGACCCGTACCAGAAGAAGGCGAACTACTACTACGTCGACGTCACGGCGAAGAACGTCGGCGAGGGCCGGCTCAGCAACGTCGACGTGCCGCTGTGGGGCATCTCGGGCGACAACACGCTGCTGCCGCCGGTGAAGTTCACCTCCTCGTTCACCAAGTGCCCCACCGAGCCGCTGCCGAAGAAGTTCAAGCCCGGCAAGACCCACAAGACCTGCCTGGTCTTCCTCTCGCCCAACAAGGGGACGCTGGAGGGGATCAGCTACCGACCGGTGGAGTCCTTCGACCCGATCGAGTGGCGGGGCCAGGTCAAGGCACCGGTCACCAAGACCAAGAAGAAGTCGAAGAAGAAGTCGAAGAAGAAGTCCAAGAAGAAGCAGTCCGGCAACGGCTGACATGCCCGCCTCTCGGGTCGTCGCACTGCTCCTGGCGTCCTGCCTGCTGCTCCCCGGCTGTGGTGAGGACGTCTCTCCCGCTGACGGCAAGGGCCGCGCGGTCCTGGACACCGCAGAGCCCCGGTTCGACGAGCACCGGGTGACCTGGGCCCACGGCACGACCCTGCACTACGGCTCCGACGAGCTCGAGCTGCAGGCGAGGGTAGGTTCGCTCGCCGTCAGCGACTACGGCTTCTTCGTCGAGGAGGTCCACGGACGCGACCGGCCGCGGTCGGTGGCCCAGCGCCGGTGGATCTTCACCGATGGTGAGTCCGAGCAGGAGCTCGAGGGCGACATCCGCGAGGTCCGGGGCTCCGCCGACGGGCGCTACGCGGGGTGGATCGACTTCGACGGCCCGTTGCGCCCGGACGGACGCGTCGCACAGGTCGTGGTGGTCGACCTGCGCAGCGGCGAGGTGGTCTTCACCGACCACTCCGGCATGGGCGGCGAGCTGGGTGACGACCTGGGTGACCGCTACGAGGAGCTCCCACCGGCCATGCTGGGCTTCGATGCCGACTCCTCCCACGCCTACTGGGTCGACTCGTCCGGATCGGGCACTCGCAAGCGGGTCGACCTGGCGACCGGGGACGTCGAGGACGCCGCGGCGCCGACTGAGACCACCGAGGAGTTCCCGCTGCCCACCGGGGTGGTGGTCGACCCCTTCCGCGGCAGCGCGGCCAACGAGTCGCGCGAAGGTCGCGCGATGCGGCTGCAGTACGGATTCATCTCGCCGAGCGGTCGTCACGCGGTCGACATCTCCTCGCCCGCCGAGACCGAGGTCTTCGCTGTGGACCCCACGCGACGCATCTCCATGGACTACGGGTCCGACCGGGGGCACTACTTCTTGGGTTGGTTGCCGCAGGACCGGTTCTACATCGGCAGCACGCCGCGGCGGATCTCCAGCTACGACACCCAGGGTCCGGACACGATCGCGGGCCGGTTGAGGGTGTGTTCGGCGGCGCGAGGCACGTGTGAGGACCGCGTCACCCTCCCGGGCCTGCGTGACCTCGTGGTGCCGGGCAGCGATTCGTTCCTGGGGTGAGGGGCCTGGGATGATGGCCCGGTCATGACCCTGATCCGCCACGCCCGCGCCCTGCACCTCGGCCCGCTGAGGGTCCAGACGCCGGTCGTCCTGGCCCCGATGGCCGGGGTGACCAACGCCGCCTTCCGCCGACTGTGCCGAGAGCAGGGAGCGGGGCTCTACGTCTGCGAGATGATCACCTCCCGGGGGCTGGTCGAGGGTGATGAGACCACGCGCCGGATGCTGGTCTTCGACCCGCAGGAGGACGTGCGCTCGGTGCAGCTCTACGGCACCGACCCGCGCTACGTCGGTGAGGCCACCCGCATCCTGTGCGAGGAGTACGGCGTCGCCCACGTCGACCTCAACTTCGGCTGCCCGGTGCCCAAGGTGACCCGCAAGGGCGGCGGGGGAGCGCTCCCGTGGAAGCGCGACCTGCTGGGAGAGATCCTCACCGCCGCGGTCGACGCCGCCGCGCCGTACGCCGTGCCGGTGACGATGAAGACCCGCACGGGCATCGACGCGGACCACCTCACCTACCTCGACGCCGGGCGGACCGCGCAGGAGGCCGGCTGCGCGGCGATCGCCCTGCACGGCCGCACGGTGGCTCAGGCCTACAGCGGCCAGGCCGACTGGGAGGCCATCGGCGAGCTGGCTGCGGCGGTCGAGATCCCGGTGCTCGGCAACGGCGACATCTGGGAGGCCTCCGATGCGATCCGCATGGTGGAGCGCACCGGGGCGGCCGGCGTCGTGGTGGGCCGCGGGTGCCTGGGTCGACCCTGGTTGTTCCGCGACCTGGCAGCCGCGTTCGCGGGGGAGCCGGTGACCGCCCTGCCGAGGCTGGGCGAGGTCGCGACGATGATGCGCCGCCACGCCGAGCTGCTCAGTGAGCACATGGGCGAGGACCGGGGGTGCCGGGAGTTCCGCAAGCACGTGTCCTGGTACCTCAAGGGCTTCGGCGCCGGCGGGCAGCTGCGCCGCGACCTCGCGCTGGTGAGCACGCTGCACGAGCTCGACGCGCTGCTCGCTCAGCTCGACCCCGCTGAGCCGTTCCCCGAGCTCGAGCTCGGCAAGCCACGTGGTCGTCAGGGCAGCCCGCGCCGGGTGGTCCTGCCCGAGCGCTGGCTGGACGACCGGGAGACCCCCGGCAACACCGGGCCCGAGGACGTCGAGTCCGGCTCCGGCGGCTGACCCGCCCACCCCCGATGTGAGCCGCGTCATCGGGTGTGGTGGGGTGGTCGTGACCCACGCCACCGGGGATCGGCGTGCGCGTGTGGAGTACCGCACACCAGGGTGTCAGAGCATGACCTCACCCTCTCGGACGTGTTGTACTGCGTGACTGCTAGCAAGCAGCTAACTGACAGCTAACTCATCTGAGGTGAAGGACTCCATGTCTGAGCGCTCGGCGCACGACGCGCAGCGACTCCACCACCGCGCCTGGGCGGCAGCTCGGTCGATGGCACGCAAGCCCGCGGCCCGACTCGGTCTGGCTCTGGCCCTGACCACACCGGTCCTGGCGGCCGGGGTCTCGGCCACCTCGACGCAGGACACCGCCGAGCAGGTGCTGGACTCCGCCGCGTCGACCACGGGCGAGGGAGCCACCGCGCTGCTGGACCTCTCGGAGTTCGCCGACCGCGCCGACCGCGCGTCGCGCAGCGCGGTGCGCACCACGCGTCCGGTCACCATGAACCCCAAGCCGGTCGACCGGCGCTGGACCACCACGGCGCTCAACGTCTGGGCCGGGCCGGAGAAGGGCGCGAAGAAGCTCGGGCTGATCAAGCCGCTCACCAAGGTCGCCGTCACCGGCCAGCGCGACAAGGGTCGCGTCGAGATCCTGCTGGGCAAGAAGCAGCGCAACGACCGCTGGGTCACCGCCGGTTACCTCGCCGACTCCAAGCCCAAGCCGAAGCGGGCCTCCTCGGGCTCGGGCTCGAGCAGCGGCGGCAGCACCGGCGCCACCAGCACCGGCATCTCGGGTGCTCCCTGCGCCGACGGCTCCTCGATCGAGAGTGGCCTGACCAGCAACGCGGTGCGCGTCTACCGCGCGGTGTGCAACGCCTTCCCCCAGCTCACGACGTACGGCGGGCTGGACGGGCACGGGGAGCACGTCGACGGCACCTCGATCGACTTCATGACCCCCGACAAGGCCACCGGCGACGCGATCGCTTCGTTCCTGCTCGCCCACGCCGGCGAGTTCAACCTCTACGACGTCATCTGGTACCAGCAGATCTGGACCGCGCAGCGCTCCTCGGAGGGCTGGCGCTTCTACGGTGACTACGGATCGCCGACGGCCAACCACATGGACCACGTCCACATGAAGGTCAACTGACCCGACGCCACGACGCCGGCTGCCTACTCGCCGCTCCGGGTCGGCCGCACTGTCGATGCGCCCGGCTAGGGTCACCAGCAATGGGGTCGACTCCGAGCAATCAGTACGACGAGCACGCCCGCGCACGGCGCGGTGCCGAGCCGCCGAAGGCGTCCGTGCGCAGCCCCTTCGCCCGTGACCGCGGGCGCGTGGTGCACAGCGTGGCGCTTCGGCGGCTGGCGGCGAAGACCCAGGTCGTCGGGCCGCAGAGCGACGACTTCGTGCGAAACCGGCTGACCCACACCCTGGAGGTCGCTCAGGTCGCACGAGACCTGGCCGCGCAGATCGGCTGCGAGACCGACGTCGTCGAGACCGCGGCCCTGGCCCACGACCTGGGCCACCCTCCGTTCGGCCACAACGGCGAGCGCGCGCTGGACGAGCTCAGCGGCACCGCCGGCGGGTTCGAGGGCAACGCGCAGACCCTGCGGATCTTGACCAGGCTCGAGGCCAAGACCGAGCACGGCCTCAACCTGACGCGGGCCACGCTCGACGCGACCTGCAAGTACCCCTGGCCACGCGAGGACGCTGCACCGCCGACCGGCGCCCACGGCGACGGGACTCCCCGGGCGATCTCGAAGTTCGGGGTCTACCAGGACGACCTCCCCACCTTCGCGTGGGTGCGTGACGGGGCGCCCCGGCTGCGGCGGTGCCTCGAGGCCCAGGTGATGGACCTCAGCGACGACATCGCCTACTCGGTGCACGACGTCGAGGACGGCGTCGTCGCCGGCCGGATCGACCTCGGCGTGATGGGCGACCCGGGCGTGCGCCGGGAGGTCTGGGTGACCGCTCGGGAGTGGTACCACCCCGAGGCGGTCGACGAGGAGCTGGACGCCGCCTGGCGGCGCGTCGCCGCGGTGGGCCCCGCCGCACTGGCGCCGTACGACGGGAGCCGGAGGCGGCTCGCGGGCCTGAAGGACCTCACCTCGCTGCTGATCGGGCGGTTCTGCGGAGCGGCGACCTCCGCCACGCGCGAGCGGCACGGCGACGGGCCGGTGCAACGCTTCGCGGCCGACCTCGTGACGCCACACGAGACCGTGCTCGAGATCGGGGTGCTCAAGTCAGTCGCGGCACACTTCGTGATGCAGGCCGAGGACCGCCGCGGGGTGCTCGGGGCCCAGCGTGAGCTGCTGGCCGAGCTCGTCGAGGCGATCGAGCGCGGTGCGCCCGACACGCTCGAGCCGCTCTTCGCCGCCGACTTCGAGGCGGCGACCGACGAAGGCGGGCGCCGGCGGGTCGTGGTCGACCAGGTGGCCTCGCTGACCGACGCCTCGGCCACGGCGTGGCACCGACACCTGTGCTGAGGGGTCGGCACGCCCCTCAAGGCTGTGGGCGCCCGCACGTAGACTGCGCGTCGTGGCAGGGCTGATCCGCGAGGAGGACATCGCGCAGGTGCGCGAGCGGGCCGACCTCGCCGAGATCGTGGGGCAGTACGTCACGCTCAAGTCGGCCGGCGGGGGAGCGCTGAAGGGGCTGTGTCCCTTCCACGACGAGAAGACGCCGTCCTTCCACGTCCGGCCAGGAAAAGGCTTCTTCTGCTTCGGTTGTCAGGAAGGCGGCGACGCGATCGCCTTCCTGATGAAGCACGACGGGCTCGCGTTCAACCAGGCCGTGGAGTACCTCGCCGACAAGGCCGGGATCCAGCTCCGCTACACCGAGGGTGAGGACCGGCCCGCGGCGCGACCGGGTGCCGCGGCAGCGCCTGATCGAGGCCCACCGCCGCGCCCAGGAGTGGTACTCCGAGCTGCTGGCCGGGCCTGACGCCGTGCAGGCCCGCACCTTCCTCGCCGAGCGGGGCTTCGACCGCGAGTCGGCCGAGCGCTTCGGGCTGGGTTTCGCCCCTCGCGACGGCGACGGGCTCTACAAGCGGCTGCGCCAGCAGGGCTTCACCGACGAGGAGCTCGTCACCGGCGGTCTGTGCGCGGCCGGGCAGCGGGGACACTACGACCGGTTCCGCGGCCGCCTGCTGTGGCCGATCCGGGAGACCTCGGGGGAGACGATCGGCTTCGGGGCGCGCCGGATCTTCGACGACGACCGGATCGACGCGAAGTACCTCAACACCCCCGAGAGCCCGATCTACAAGAAGAGCCACGTGCTCTACGGCATCGACCTGGCGCGGCGCGAGATCGCCCGCTCCTCCCAGGCCGTGGTCGTGGAGGGCTACACCGACGTCATGGCCTGCCACCTCGCCGGGGTGGAGACCGCCGTGGCCAGCTGCGGCACGGCGTTCGGTGAGGATCACGGCCGGGTGCTGCGCCGGCTGCTGCACGACCACGAGGAGTTCCGCGGCGAGATCATCTTCACCTTCGACGGCGACGAGGCCGGCCAGAAGGCGGCGCTGAAGGCGTTCGGGGGTGACCAGCAGTTCGTCGCCCAGACCTACGTCTCGGTCGACCCCGACGGGATGGATCCGTGCGACCTGCGGGTGCGCGACGGTGACGCGGCGGTGCGTGAGCTGGTGGCTCGTCGGATCCCGCTCTACCGGTTCGTGCTGAGCAACGTGGTCTCGCGCTACGACCTCGACCGCGCCGACGGCCGGATCGACGCCCTGCGCGAGGCGGCCCGCCTGGTCTCCTCGGTGCGCGACCGCTCCAAGGTCGAGGCGTTCGCCCGCGAGCTCGCCGGCATGGTGGGGGTCGAGATCGAGGAGGCGCGCGCGGAGGTCCGCCGTGCCACGCGCCGAGGACCCGAGCGGGCGGCCCGCCCGTCCGCGCCGCACGGCCCCACCCCCGACCAGGAAGCCCCCCCGCAGCCGACCATGCCGAATCCGCGCGAGCCGCGTTTCGCGCTGGAGCGCGAGACGCTCAAGGTCGTCGTCCAGCAGCCGGCGCTGGCCGCCCCCGCGTGCGCCGAGCTGGGCGAGAACGACTTCACCCACCCGGCGTACCTCGCGATCTGGCAGGCCGCTGTCGCCCTGGGTGGTCCGGCCTCGGCGCCGGCTCCCGAGGTGTGGGTGGACAAGATCAGGGCACTGGTCGCCGAGCGGGCCGGCCCCGCCGTCCAGCCGGTGCTCAACGCCGTGGCGGTCGAGCAACCCCCGGCCGCCGCGTTCGATGCCGCCTACGCCGCTGCCTGTTGCTACCGGCTGCAGGAGGTCACCGCGCAGCGTCGGATCGCCGACCTCAAGTCGCGGCTCCAGCGCACCAACCCGGTCGAGCAGGCCGCCGACTACAACCGCATGTTCGGTGAGCTCGTCGCCCTCGAGGCTCACCGGCGCTCGCTGCGCGAGCGCTCCATCGGGGGATCCGGTTGAGCCCGTCGTGGCGTGGCCTGTTCGCCACCGGCCGGGCGCCGGCGCTGCCGCCCGAGGTACGCCAGGCCGTGGGGCGCCCGAAGCCGCTGGCGGCGTGCCGCGACGACCAGGGCGGGTGGCTCGTGGGCACCCGCGAGGCGCTGCACCACCTCACCCACGAGGCGCGGGTCTGGCCGTGGGAGGGGCTGCTGCGTGCCGAGTGGGACCAGGAGGCCGAGACGCTGCGGCTGGTCCCGATCGAGGTCTACGGTCACGCCGTGGAGGAGACGGTGCTGCGGCTCGTCGACGGCGCCGACCTGCTGGGCCTGGTGCGCGAACGGGTCAGCGCGAGCATCGTCATGGAGCGGCGGGTGAGCGTGGCGGGCACGCGCGGTTTCCTGCTCTTCGCCCGCAGGCCACCGGCCGGCGGCGCGCTGTCCTGGGCCTTCGAGCTCGATGAGGGCCTCGACCCCGAGGCGCCGGGGGTGCGTGAGGCGATGGACGTCGCGCTGAGCGAGGCTCAGGCGTCGCTGGGCGGACCCGGCGACGCCTGAGCCTCTTCTCAGGATCGAGGCGCGCTCAGCGGTAGCGCACCAGCTCGCAGTCCGCGTGGGTGTCGGACCGGGTCGGGTAGGCGCGGTCCCGTCCGTTGCCGCACGAGACCCGGTCGGACCCGGCACCGGGGTAGAGCTCGTCGTTGTTGTTCAGGCCGTAGAGCTTGTCGTTGCCGCCACCGCCGCGGAGCACGTCGGCACCGTCGACACCGACCAGGTAGTCGTCGCCACCGTTGCCGGCGATGAAGTCGTTGGCCAGGCCCGTGCGCAGCCAGTCTCTGCCGGGGCCGCCCTTGACGCGGTCGGCGTCCTGGGCGCCGTTGAAGAAGTCGTCTCCGGCGCCGAAGAAGGCCTTGTCACGACCCTTGTCACCGAGCACGGAGACGTCGAAGCGCGCCGAGAGCTTGGTGGTGCGCACCACGTCGTTGCCCAGGCGCGGCCAGACCTCGAGCAGCATCGGCCGCGACGTCGTGTACTTCGAGGGGATCGTGCACAGCGCCGCGACGCCGCGCTTGACCCGCTTCTTGGTGCAGGCGGGCGGCAGGTACTTCCAGGACGCGGTGCCGCGGTCGTGGAAGCGCAGCTTGCCGCTGGCGACGGTGACCTCGAGCTTGGTGTTCTGCTGGCCCGCGCGGAAGAGGTAGCCGTAGTTGGTGGGGTCGATGATGGCTTGGTTCTTCAGCGGGACGACATTGTTGGTCTGGATCTCCTGGACGTACGGTGAGGCGGGCCCGACCCCGGGGTAGGGGCTGGTCTTGCGTGGCAACCCGGTGGTTCCGTCGTCGTAGGGGCCGGCCTGTGCGACGGTGGACGTGCCAACGGTGCCGGCAACGAGTGCGGCACCGGCGACCAGGGCGGCGAAGCGGCGTGGGGTGAACATGTGGATCCCTCATCTCCCAATCAGGACGTTCGCAGCACCGTACCGGGACTAAAGTCCTGCGACGGCAAATTCCCTGAATTGGGAGTGGCGCGCTGCTCACCCGTCTGATCCGGCGGAACCGGGAGGTTTGGGCGTGATGCGACCGGGAAAGGGTGCGCGCGGCCGCCTCGGGAGGGGGCGTCGGCCGATTCTGATCGGGCCGCGGTGCTCTGCTAGCCTGACGACGCCGCGCAGCCGCGGCGCCATCCCCTGTAGCTCAACTGGCAGAGCATTCGGCTGTTAACCGGAGGGTTGTTGGTTCGAGTCCAACCGGGGGAGCAGAGGCAGGTCAGTCGTCGCCGCCCCAGCGCAGCGAGTAGACCTCGAAGGTCGTGGCGTAGGTCGTCCCGACCGCCGAGCCGGCCGGGCGGCACATCTGCTCGAGGAACTCCTCCTCGTCGAAGTGCTCCCATCCGAGCCCGTCGATGTAGGCACGGTGGGCCCGCAGGGATGCGACGCCTGCTGAGAAGCTCTCGGTCACGTCGACGGCGTGACGGCCCTGCGGCGAGCCGCTGGCCCACACCGCGCGGGCCCCGTCCCACTTGGTGAGGCCGCCCTCGAGCTGCTCGGGGTAGATCCACCGGTTGGCGGCGTCGCGGACGCCGTCGATGACGGCCCGTCCCGCCGCGATGTGGTCGGCCTGGTTGAGCGCGCTCGGGCCGTAGGTGTCGCGCAGATTGTTGGTGATGACGATCTCCGGCTGGTGACGTCGCACGACCTCGGCGACAGCGCGGCGCAGCGGCAGTCCGTACTCGATCGTGCCGTCGGGGAACCCGAGGAACTCCACGGTGTCGACCCCGACGACGCGCGCGGACTCGATCTGCTCCCGCTCGCGGACCCGGCGGCACTCCTCGGGGCCCAGCCCGTCGATCCCGGCCTCACCGCTGGTGATCATCACATAGACGATCTCCTTGCCCTGGCCGGTCCAGCGGGCGATCGCGGCGGCGGCGCCGAACTCCATGTCGTCGGGGTGGGCCACGATCGCCACCGCCTTGTGCCAGTCCTCGGGCAGCATGGTGTACGACGTCTCGGTCATCTCTCGCTCCTGTGTGGGCCCCTGCAGCGAGCATGCCACCGTCGCAGGCACGTGGCGAGGGCCCCGTTCCGCTGGAACGGGGCCCTCGGGGTGAGGTCAGGAGCGGCTGACCGACTCGCAGAGCGTCGCCTTGTCGGTGCTGGTGACGTAGGCACGGTCGCTGCCGTTGCCGCACAGCGCGAGGTCCTTGCCCTCGCCGGCGTGGATCTCGTCGTTGCCGTCGAGGCCCTGGATGCGGTCGTCGCCGGAGCCGCCGTACATCGTGTCGTCACCGGCCACGCCGACCAGGACGTCGGCCTCGGCGCCGCCGTCGAGGACGTCTGCGGCGTCGCCGGTGCGGATCCAGTCGCGTCCGGCGCCGCCGTAGCCACGGTCGGAGTCCTGGGCACCGTTGAAGAAGTCGTCACCGGCTCCGAAGTAGGCCACGTCGTCGCCCTTGTCGCCGAGGAAGGAGACGTCGACCTGGGCGGTCAGCGCCGAGGTGTCCACGACGTCGTCGCCGAGCCGGGGCCAGACCTCGAGCAGCAGCGGGTTGGTGGTGGTGGCCCACAGCGGGGTCTTGCAGCTCGCGCCGACGCCGAGGGGCACCGAGATCTTGGTGCACGCCTTGGGCAGCCACTTCCACGAGGCGGTGCCCTTGTCGACGAACTGAAGTCGTCCGTTGACGTGGGTGACCACCAGGCTGGTGTCCTGCTGGCCGGCGCGGAACAGGTAGCCCTGGCTCGTGCGGTTGATGATCGCCTGGTTCTTCAGCGGGATCACCGTGTTGATGAGGATCTCCTGCACGTAGGGCCGCTTGGGCCCCACGCCGGGGTAGGGCGAGGTCTTGCGGGGCAACGACGTGGTGGGGTCGCCGTAGACGGTGCCGGCCTCTGCAGGGCTGGTGGTCGCGAGGGTGCCGACCGTGAGTGCCGCGACAGCGGCCAGGCTCGCGATGATTCGTGGGGCTCGCATCATTACCTCCCAATAATGACTTTCGGCGAAGGTAGGTGACCAAAGTCCCGAACGGGATCGCTTTTCGTGAAAGTGGGAGCAAGGAGCGATCGGGCGGGTCGAGGTGACTAGTCCACGAGCACGAGTTGGCGACGCAGAGGTTTAGAGCGCGCCAGAGGGTGTCTGGTCAGGCGCGGATCCGGCGGCGGACCTCGATCGCGCTCCGGGTGAGGTCGACCAGTCCCGTGACCGCCTCGGGGACGCTGTCCCAGGACTGGTGGGTCCCCCCGCCCAGGCCGTCGAGACCGTCGAGGTCGACACCGCGGCGGGTGGCGCGGCGCACCCGCCGCTCGAGCAGCTCGCGCATCGCGGTCCGCGCATCCGCGGCCGCCCCGAGCAGCTCGCGGTCGGTCGGCGCGGGTTGATCGTCGGCCACGGACGGGGCGTGGCGCTCCTGCGGCTCGACCGGGAGGTCCTCGGGATCACCGACGAGCCGCAGACCGGCCGCGCTCACGGCCTCGCGAGCGCGTCGGTTCCACCCCAGCGCTGTCTCGTACGTCGACCGGTCCAGCTGGGCGCGCGTCTCGAGGTGGCTGCGGGGTGAGAGCCCGAGCGGTGCCAGCTTCTCGCGCACCGTCGGGTTGTAGTCCGAGGCCGGGACCTCGCCGAGCGCGAGGTTGACCCGGCGCAGCAGCTCGGTGGAGGCGTAGCCCATCGACTCGTTGGCGCGCGAGGAGAGCTCACCGAGCCCCTCGTCGAGACCCATGACCCCGGCGAACCGACGCCAGAGCAGGGTCGGGTCCGACCCACCTGACGGCACGGTGACGACGTGGAAGCGCTGCGCCGGCACGCAGGGGCTCCAGGCCTCGACGATGCGGGCGACGTCGTGGAAGCGGCGGAAGCGGGTGGCGGTCGGACCGGCGAGCCGGCCGAGGTGGCCGCGCGGCCCGGCTGCTCGACGCACGCCGCGCATGAAATCGGGCCAGGTGAGCGTTCTCGCGTTGCGGATGTCGGTCTGCCACTGCGCGGGCACGACGCCCACGGCGTCGCGCAGAGTCAGCACGACGTGGACCTCGGCGGGGGCGAGGGACTCCACCGCCGCTCGCGCCTGACCCGGCGAGCCGTGGCTGAGGAACTCCATGGACACGATCGAGGCGGCGCCCCGGTGCTGGTGCATCTCGGCGCGCAACGCCTCCCACGCCCCCTCGGACTCTGCGCGCAGCACCGGGTCCTGCGGCATGGCGGCGACCTCCTGCGCGGCGCGGATCTGCGCGCGCCAGTTGTCCCCCGGGAACAGGAAGCCGTCGCGGGCCAGCTGGTCCTTGTGCTCCAGCATCACCCGCTGCAGGTACGTCGTGCCGGTCTTCATCGCCCCGATGTGCAGGTAGATCGGCGGGACCACGGCGCTGGACATCGTCGTGAACCTATCCGAGTCGGGCGGCCCGGGGGCGCAGGCCCCGCGCCCTTGTCGCCGTTGTCGAGGGGCGGGGGCGAGCACGTGCGACGTCGCGGTGGCGCCGGGGCGAGGGGCGTTCGCTCAGCCCTGCGGCACCCCGCGGCGCCGGAACGCCAGGAATCCGGTAGCCGCGAGCAGTAGCGCCAGGCCGGTGAGCGTGGCCAGGTCACCGGTGTCGACCGGGCCGACCGGCGGGTTGCCGACGTGGGTGGTGGGGGAGAGGTCCAGCGCCCAGTCGCGGAAGTTCAGCCCCGGGCCGAGGAAGGCGATGAACGCGACGATCGCGTAGCCCAGCCAGGCCAGCGCGAACCAGCGCGGCCGCAGGCCGTAGACCGCCAGGGCCAGCCCGGCCAGCACCAGCTCGGCGGGTAGGTAGGCCAGCCCGGAGCCGAGGATCTCGCCCGCCTCCGCGGCGTTGCCCACCGACAGGGCCGTCGTCGCGGCGAGGACCAGCGAGGAGACGCCGACGATCACCAGCAGCCCGAGCAGCACCACGGCGGCGTGCACCGCGAGCCAGCGGGTCCGCGACAGCGTCCCGGCCAGGCGGGCCTCGAGCCGTCCGGTGGCTTCCTCCTCGCGCAGGACGCCGATCGACTGGACGACGTACCCGGCGGCGACGATCGCCAGGTAGAGCTGGGTCAAGGCCACCGTCGAGCTCAGCGGGTCCCCGCCCTGCGACCCCATCGCCTCGGCCATGGCCGGGTTGCCGACCATTGCGTCGACCAGCTGCTGGCTCAGCGCACCCAGCATGCCGGTCAGGAGCACGGCGCCGGCCAGCCAGCCGAGCGTCGAGGAGCGATGGATCCAGATCGCCAGCCCGACCGGGCGACGCAGCCCCGCCCGGGCGTGGGCGGGACCCGGACCGAGCGCCACCCAGGCGCTGCCGAGGTCACGCCGACCGGCCAGTCGCACGGCGGCTACGGCGAGCACCGCCGTGACGACCACCGGGACGACCAGCACCCACCACCGCTGCTCGCCGAAGGGCGCGGCCTTCTCCGCCCAGCCCAGCGGCGACAGCCAGGCCCAGAACGTCTCGGTGACGTCACCGACGCCGCGCAGCACGTACGACGCCGCGAGCACGATCAGGCTGGCGGCGTACACACCGCGACCGTGGAGCATCACTTGGGCCAGCACCGCCGCCAGCCCGGCGAAGACCAGAGCCAGCAGGCCGAGGGAGAGGGCGTAGAGGACCGAGCCGGAGACGGGCACGCCGACCAGCACCAGCGCCACGGCGAAGAGCGCCGAGGTCGCGCTGACGGCGCCGGTCGCGACCAGCAGGGCGGCCAGCACCGGCTCGCGACGACCGATCCGCCCCGCGAGCAGCGCCTCCATCCGGCCCAGCTCCTCCTCGCGGCGGGTCGAGCGGGCGACCATGCTGATGCCGAGCAGCGGCATGAGGAAGGAGGCCATGAAGCCGAACTCGTCCTGGATCACCCCGCCCAGCGTGTCGATCCCTTCGACGTGGCCGTTGATCGCCTGGAGCGCGTTGCCCGCGGTCACCGCGTCTGCGTAGCTCTGGATCTTGTCCTGGGTGTCGTAGAGCCCGGCCACCGCGGCGGCGGTGAACGCCATCGTCGCCGACAGCGCCAACGTCCAGACCACGATCCCGCGCCGTCGCGTGGTCCACACGATGCGCAGCATCGTGGCGAGCCCGGAGGACGCCCGCGGGGGAGCCGGTGCCGCGACACTCATCGCCGTGCCTCCTCCGGCTCGCCCTCTGACCCGCCCTCGGACTCGTCGAGCGCCTCGCCGTAGGTGCGCAGGAACAGGGCGCTCAGGCTGGGCGGGGTGACGGTCAGGGTGCTGATCCGCGCTGCGTGCAGCTGCCCGACGACCTCGTCCACGTGATCGGCGTCGACGGTGAACCGGGAGTCGACCTGACCGTCGATCCGCTGCTCCACGACGTCCTCGAGGCCGGCGACCCGCTGCAGCTCCGGTTGCTGCGCGGTCACCGCGTGGACGTTGGTGCGGGTGTGGCGGCGCAGCTCCGGCAGGGTCCCGGTGGTGACGTTGCGGCCGCGACGGATGATGCTCACCCGGTCGGCCAGCGCCTCCACCTCGGCCATGATGTGGCTCGAGAGCAGCACGGTCGCGCCGTCCTCGCGGCGCTCTCGGATGCACTCCTGGAAGGCCTGCTCCATCAGCGGGTCGAGCCCGGAGGTCGGCTCGTCGAGGATCAGCAGCTCGGCCTGTGAGGCGAGCGCGGAGACCAGGGCCACTTTCTGCCGGTTGCCCTTGGAGTAGTCGCGCACGCGCGTGGTGGGGTCGAGGTCGAACCGCTCCATCAGCTGGGCGCGGCGCTTCGGGTCACCTCCGCCGTGGGTCGAGTCCAGGATGTCCAGGCACTGCCCGCCGGTCAGGCCCGGCCAGAGTGCGACGTCGCCGGGGACGTAGGCCAGCCGGGCGTGCAGCCTCGGCGCGTGGTGCCACGGGTCGTCACCGAAGAGCTCGACGCGCCCGGAGGTGGCGCGCAGCAGGCCGAGCAGGACCCGGATCGTCGTGGACTTGCCGGCGCCGTTGGGCCCGAGGAAGCCGTGCACCTCGCCCGGGGTGACGATGAGGTCGAGCCCGTCCAGCGCGTGCACGTCGCCGAAGGTCTTGACCAGGCTCTCAGTACGGATCACAGGGTCGTGGGCGCTCATCGGGTCGCCTCCTCCTCGTCGTCGGGGACCCCGAACGCCCCCTGGGCGTAGACCGCGCTCGCCTCGCGTGCCCACCGCTCCAGCCCGGCACGGGAGAGCGGGTCGACGCCGAGCGCGTCGGTGATCTGGGGCCGCAGCAGCACCAGTGCCAGGTCGTTGACGAGCAGGAACGCCGCCCGGACCTCGCTGTCCTCGGTGGGGGTGCTCACCCCGCGCTGGGTCATCGCCGTGAGCAGTCGCAGGGTGGCGTCGTACCACCGGGTGAAGAGCGCGCCGCCGGCCGGGTCGTTGGTCAGCAGCAGGCGGCGCAGGTACGCCGGCAGAGGCGACCCGGGCGGGAAGGCGAGCGCGAAGAGCTCGGCCAGCGACGCGCTCCGCTCGCCTGCGAGCACGGCGACCAGGTCGTCCTCGTCCATCTCGAAGAGCGCGTCGAAGGCGCGACCGGCCACCTCGTCGACCGCTGTCCGCAGCCCCTGCTTGCTGCCGAAGTGGTGGACCAGCAGGGCGGGCGAGACCCCGGCCGCAGCGGCGATCTGCCGCAGGGTCACCGCGTCGTGGCCGTGCTCGGCGAAGAGCGCCAGCGCCACGTTGCGGATCGTCGCGCGCGAGGTCAGGTCGGCCTCGTCGGTCTCTGAACTCATGTTCAAGAACCTAAACATATGTTCAGTCCTCGGTCAACCTGGCTGGCGGTCGGACCGAGGAGCCCGCCGCAGCTCGTTGCGGCGGAGGCCTGCCTGCGCCGGCAACGGTTTGACTGCCGGCAATGTGTGGGTCAACGTCGCGGCGTTCCCGCGCTGATTCCGGGTCTGCTGCACGGACTGTCCGAGATCGCCGCCGGGCGGGTGAGGGGCTAGGGTCAGGCCCCGGTGACCTCGGCATACCCCGAGGAGCCGAGGGGCGGTAGCTCAGCCGGTTAGAGCAGAGGACTCATAATCCTTGGGTCGTGGGTTCGAGCCCCACCCGCCCTACTCACTCAGCCCTCATCACCCAGATGGGGCCCGTGGGAGATTCCGCTCCACATCCCCGCCAGGACGCTGCGCCAGGGTCGATGGACCCGATGGCGGCGCCCGAGTCTCACTGGGTGTGTCCCATTCGCCGTCATGTGCTGCGAGCGCGTTTGATCGGATCTTTCCCGGACGGTCGTCGCAGTGACGAAATCGGGATGTGCGGTCGGGTGGGGTCGCTCACGGACTGCGCGGAGCATCTGCGGTGCCGGCGAGGGCGCCGCGCGCCGCGCCGACTCGGAGGCGGTCGGACAGGGCGAGAATCTCGCCCCGCAGGGCGTCGGGGGTGATCACCTCGAAGTCCCAGCCGAGCCCGGCCAGCAAGCAGGCCATGCCATCGAGGTGCTCGGCGCGCGTCTCGAGGAGCACGCCGTCAGGGTGCACTTTCAGCCGTCCCACGCTCGGCGGCAGTCGCTCCTTTGCGGCCAGGAGGGTTGTCCGCAGCACGACGGCGACCTCGTGCGACCACCCGACTGCCGCGATGCCGGAGACGACCTGGGTCGTCGCGTCGAAGTCGGCGGGCACGACGTAGGAGCCGTCGCGCTGACTGACTGAGGTGATGCGGTCCAAACGGAAAGTCCGCACGTCATCACGGCCGTGATCGTGGCCCGTTGCGTACCAGCGGCCGGAGTGGAAGACGAGGCCATAGACGTCGAGCTCGCGCTGCGACTCCTGTCCGTCCCAGGCGGTGTAGTCGATGACGACGGTGCGCCGGGCTTGTGCTGCCCAGGCGAGATCAAGCAGCGTGTCGGCGACGGCGGGAGCGCTGGCGCGCGCCGGGGCCGTGAAGTGCGCCGCCGACAGCAGGTTGTCGAGTCGCTGACCCAGTGCCCGCGGCAGCACACGCGACACCTTGGCCAGCGCGCTCGCGGTCGCCGTTTGGTCGGTGGTGGCGAGCCCCGCGCGTTCCGCGGCCCGCAGGCCCAGGACCACGGCGACGGCCTCATCGTCGGTAAGCATCAGCGGCGGCAGCTTGTAGCCCGGCGAGAGTCGGTAGCCGCCGTACCTGCCCCGCTGCGCCTGGACTGGGATCCCAAGATCGGAGAGATGCTCGGCGTAGCGCCGGACGGTCCGCTCGTCGACCCCGAGCCGAGCCGCGAGATCGCCGACGGTGCGCTGCCCGCCCGCCTGAAGCAGCTCCAGCATCGCCAGCACGCGTGCGGTCGGTCGGGTCACGGTCCTCCTCGGAGCGGCGTGGTCAAACTACGTCTGGATACCGGGCGGAAACTGTCCACAAAGCACCGTAGCGTCAGGGTCATGACCACCACCACTTATGTCCTTGTACCTGGCTTTTGGCTCGGCGCCTCCGTCTGGAGCGAGGTCGCAGACTCGTTGACCGAGCGCGGCCATGTCGTACATGCCATCGACCTGTCCGGCATGGGCGAGCACGCGCACCTCGCCTCGCCCGAGACGGACCTGACGACCCACATCGACGACGTCGTGCGTCTGCTCGAGCAGCACGACCTACGCGAGGTCGTGCTCGTTGGCCACAGCTACGGCGCCCTTGTGACGACCGGTGCGGCAGATCGCGTGCCTGAGCGTGTGGCCCGTCTGGTCTACATCGACTCGGGTCCCCTGCCAGACGGCATGGCGCAGGCCGACTTCGAGGGACCCGACGCGCGGGCGGCCAACCAGGACCTGGTCATGGCACACGGCGAGGGCTGGAAACTCCCGCCGCCACCCTGGGCCGCGCTCGCCGCCGACGTGCCCGAGATCGACGACGACGCTGCGGCCACGCTGGTCGAGGCCTCGCAGCCGCAGCCATGGGGCACCGCCACGGAGCCGGTTGCGCTCACCGGCGCCTGGGAGCGGCTGCCGCGGACGGGGGTGCTGTGCAGCTTCAGCCTCGAGCAGCTGCGCCAGATGGCGCCCCACGCGCCGATGTTCGCGCACATGATCGACGGTGACTGGACGTACGTCGAGCTGCCGACGTGGCACTGGCCGATGGTGAGCCGACCGGTGGAACTCGCCGAGGCGCTGGAGTCAGTCTGCTGCTAGGCGCTCGCCCAGTTGCTTCGCACGCAAGACGTGCGCTCATGCCGGGATGAGCACAAGACCGCCTGGTACAGCACCAAGCTGGTCGTCGCGGACCGTTGGTTCCCCTCATCGAGGCCCTGCTCGCGTTGCGGGGTTGTGAAGGCCGACCTGACCCTCGCCGACCGCGTCTCTGAACGCGCCTCGTGTGGCCTGGTGATCGACCGGGACCTCAACGCGGCCATCGATCTGGCCCGCTACACACCACCCGCAGACCACGGCACCAAGACTTCACCGCCGCTTCCTGCGGCTGCCTGACACCGCGCACAGCGTGTCCGCGCCTGGATGGACCGGGCCGTAGAGCCGACCGCCACCCTGCTTCACGAAGGGGCCCTGGGTCGGAACCGAGGTAGGACCACCGCGAGTGGCGCTCGGAAGACAACCAAGAACCACCGCCCCTGCTGGGGCGGTGGTCAAGGGAAGTCGGTGTGGCCCGAATAGGGACACACCCAGTCAGCGGAAGACGTGGTCGATGGTGCGGAAGGCGTCGAGCCGGTGGTCGGCGCGGAAGTACTCGTGGTCCTGGCGCACCCGGTCGGCGGCTTCTGCCGAGAACTGCACGATGTCGTCGATGAAGAGGTCGTCGGCGCCGGCCGCGGCCAGGATGGCCGGCTCGACGTCGTAGTCGAGCAGACCCGACTCGTCGGACATCGCGTGGGAGTGGGACAACGAACGACCGCAGATGGCGGCGTAGCTCGACCACTCCTTCTTCGACAGCTCGCCCAGGTCGATCTTCTCCCGGTACGGCGAGCGCTCACGCACCATGAAGCTGAGCCCGTCGAGCTCGACCGCGCCGTAGAAGCGGTCGCCGCGCACCAGGTGCACGCCCTGGGCGTGGCTGATCCGCTCGGCGTTGCCGTCCACCTGGAACTCCGAGGGAGGCACCAGGCCGGCCAGCGCTGAGCGCCGGGCCTGCTTGAACTCGATGATCACGTCGTCGCTGCCGTCGGCATTGGGCCCCTCCACCATCAGGTAGTAGCGGGGGAGTCCGAGCGAGGCCGTGCCCTGGCCGAGCCGGATGCACACGTCCTTGACCTTCATGCCGGGAGTGCGCTCGGGCACCACCACGTCGTTCTCCTCGACGAACCGCTCGAGCGCCTCCTGGAACTCCTCGCGCCGGTGGCTGACCGGCAGGTGCTCGTCGTCGGCGCGGAACCCCCGCTTGTACTCGTCGTGGTACTTGCGCTCCAGCCAGTCGGCGCGGCTCTGGCGGGCGTCCTCGATCAGGTCGGCGACGAGGTCGGGGGCGTTGTCCTGCCGAATCTGCTCGTGGTCCTCCTGACCGGCGCCGGCGTAGCTGCGCAGGCCGTCGAGGTAGCCGCCGACGAAGGCCCGCACGATCTTCGCCGCGCGCTTCGGACCGTGGTCGCCGAGCTCACCGGCAGCGATCACGAAGCCGGTCGCCCCGCGCTTGAGGTCCCAGGTGAAGGGCGCGTAGAAGGCCTCGTCGAAGTCGTTGGAGCCGAAGGTCGGCACGTCGTCGTAGCTGGGCATCACCCCGAAGTTCTCGGGGTGGACGTCGCCCAGCGTCAGCACCGTGGGCATCCAGGCGTCCTCGCCGGCCATGTCGCGGTAGAACAGCAGACAGGTGCCGCGGAAGAACGAGAACAACGACCGGTCGAGCTTGGCGAACTTCGCCTCCGCCTCCGCATCGCGGTTGGCGATGCGCACCTGATGGTCCTCGCGCACCGTCTGGCGCACGTGCAGCCGCCGGTCCTGGCCCCGCAGCAGCCTGGGCAGGAAGACCATCTCGCCGCGGGAGCGGGCCGTGGCCAGCTCACGGAACGCCTCGAAGCGCGACCCCGCCGGGCGCTGACCCTCGCCGGTCCGCGGGCTGCCGTCCGCACGGCTCGGGTCGCCCCGGCGGTCACCGCGTCCGGCACCGCCCTGGAGCAGCGCCTCCACCAGCTCGTCGCGGCTCATCGAGGACCGCCCGTCGACGTCGCGCTGGCGAGCCAGCTCGAGCAGCCGGGGCTTGGTCAGCTCGTCGAGCGTGGCCCGGTCCGCGTCGTGGGTGTCGGTCAGCTTCGCCTCGTCGCTCATGAGTGACTCCTACCCCGAACTGGTTGCTCGCACAGGCGCCGGCCTCAGCTGTCGCGACGTCGGCGGCGGATCTCCATCGCGATCTCGCACAGCGCGGCGACGTCACGTGTGGCCTGGTCGGCCTGGTCGGGGCCGCTCCACCGGTCGTCGATGCGACGGGCCCGCTCGAGCAGCTCGGTGACGTCGATGCCCTTCTTGCTCACCCGGGCCGCGCGCTGCTCGATCAGGTCGTGCAATCCGCCGAGCGCTGCCTGCGCAGCCCCGACCAGCTCGGCCTCCGAGGGCGGCGGCTGCTCGTCGTCCACCTGCGCGAGGTGTGCCTCGGTGGCCGAGGTCGGGAGGTCGTCCAGGGATCCCTCGACGCGTGCACCCGCGGCGGTGACTGCCTTGACGGTGCGGGCGTTCCAGCCCAGCGCGAAGTCCAGGGTCGCCTGGTCCAGCAGCGGACGCGACTCACGCTCGCTGTACGGCGTGAGGATGTGGGCCGAGAGCTTGTGCCGGATGGTGTCGTTGTAGTCGACCGGACGCACGTGCGGACCGAGCTGGAGGTTGACCCGCCGGATCAGCTCGGTCGAGGCGAAGCCGAGGGACTCGTTGACCCGGTCGACCGACTCGCCCAGCTCGGGGTCCAACCCGGTGACCGCGGCGAACCGGCGCCACAGCAGCGTCGGGTCCCCGCCGGAGGGCGGCACCGTGATGACGTGCAGGCGCTCCGGGGGGACCACGGCAGCCCAGACGTCGAGCATCCGGGCGACGTCCTGGTTGCGCCGGAACCGCACGGCCGTGTCGTCGGAGAAGACCGGCAGCCGGGCGCGGAGCCCAGCGGAGCGGCGTACGGAGCTGCGGAAGTCGTGCCACGAGTGCGTCTTGCTGCTGCGCACGCTGGTCTGCCACTGGGCCGGGATGATCCGCGCGGCGTCGCGGACCCCGAGGACGATGTGCACCTGCGCCGGCTCGAGCGCCTCGAGCGCGGCCCGGGCGTGCCGCGGCCAGGCGTGGCTGAGGAACTCCATCGAGACCACCGAGGCGACGCCGTCGTGGCCGCGCACCTGCGCGGCCAGCTCCGCCCACGCCCCGCTGGCGGCTCGCTCGATCACCGGGTCGTCGGGCACGGCGTTGAGCACGTCCTCGGCGGCCCTGACCTGGAACTTCCAGCTGTCCCCGGGGAAGAGGAAGCCCTGCTCCAGCATCGCGTGCTTGTTGTGCTTGAGCACGCGCTGCAGGTAGGTGGTCCCGGTCTTCATCGCCCCGATGTGCAGGAAGACCGGCGCGGGCGCGCCGGCGTCGGGGGCGGGACGTGGGGGGCTCATGGGCCTCGAATCTAGTGGTCGTCCGCACGGCCTCGGGGTGGCCGGGGGTGACGGGCGATGACGCTGCGGTGAATTGTGCCGGAGAGCCGTCGGCGCGCGCGACGCGCCGCACGAGGTGGACGCTCGCCCCCACCCCTGCGGGTACTTTTGCACCACACAGCACATCTCACCCAACAGCCACTCGAACGACATCTGTCACATCGATCACACAAGCCAGAGCAGTCACAGAAGTCACAACAGCCACACGAGTCACAGCAGGCACAGCACCGCCGCCGAGTATCCCGCGGTCGCGACCCTGGGAGGACGATGAGCGCCACCGACGTGGCACCAGCCGAGCGGTACCACCGGCTCCTGCCCGACCTGCCGCCGCAGCCGGAGCGAGGTCGCCGCGCGCGCACCACGCGTGGCGCCTTGGCCGTGACCCTGCTCGGAGCGGTGGTCCCCGGGGCCGGGCTGCTGTGGGCGCGACGGTCCTGGGGCGTGCTGCTGCTGCTCCCCGCCCTGGCCGGGCTGGGGTGGTTCGGCTTCGAGTTCTCCACGCGTGGCCTGCGTCCGCTCCTCGACCGGGTCTTCGACCCCGCCGTCCTGCAGCTCGCAGCGCTGGTGGGAGCAGTGGCCACCGTGGTCTGGGCGGTGAGCCTGGCCGCGACCTACCTCGCGGTGCGGCCGGAGCCTCGCAGCCGGTGGCGTGCCGCCGGCGGTGCCCTGCTCGCGGCGTTCCTCGTGCTCGTGCTCGCTGCGCCGCCGGCGCTGGCGGTGCGGTACGCCGCGGTGCAGGCCGACCTGGTGCACTCGGTCTTCGAGGGCAACGGCACCCGGACCATGCCCACCATCCCCTCGCAGGTGACCGGCGCCGACCCCTGGGGCGGGCGCGACGAGGTCAGCGTCCTGCTGCTCGGCGGCGACTACGGCGAGGGCCGCACCGGGGTGCGCACCGACACCACGATCCTGATGCACGCTGACATCGCCTCCGGTGACGTGGTGATGTTCAGCCTGCCGCGCAACCTGATGAACGCCCAGTTCCCGCCCGGCTCCGAGCTGGCCGAGCTCTACCCGGACGGCTACCGCGGCGAGGGCGACCCGGGTGGCTGGATGCTGAACGCGATCTACGGTCAGGTGCCGCTGCTGCACCCCGAGGTCCACGAGGGCTCGGCGGACCAGGGCGCCGATGCCATCAAGCAGGCTGTCGAGGGGAGTCTGGGCATCCCGGTCGACTACTACGCGCTGGTGAACCTGGCCGGCTTCCGCTCCTTGGTCGATGCCATGGGAGGCGTCGACGTCGACGTCAACGACTACGTCGCGGTGGAGGGGGACCAGTCGGCCGGGGTCCTGCCCGAGGACTACCTGCGCCCGGGCCCGGACCAGCACCTCGACGGCTACCACGCGCTGTGGTTCGCCCGCGGCCGCTACGGCTCCGACGACTACCACCGGATGCTGCGGCAGCGATGCCTGATCGAGGACCTGATCGACGAGGCGGACCCGTGGACCCTGCTGCGTCGCTACGAGCGACTGGCGCAGGCCGGCAAGCAGATCGTGCGCAGCGACGTCCCCGCGAGCCTGCTCCCCGCCTTCGTCGACCTGGCGCTGCGGGCCAAGTCGGGCGACGTGCGCTCGGTGGCCTTCATCAGCTCCTCGAAGTTCTTCTCCGGCGACCCCGACTACGACTGGCTTCGCCGCCGGGTCCAGCGAGCGCTCGACCCACCGGAGCCGAGGGCGCCGACGGTCTCCGCGCCGCAGGGGCCCGCGGAGGAGGGCACCGAGCAACCGGAGCCCGAACGGCCCGCGGAGGGCGACGGGAGGTCGGTCGAGGTGCAGCAGTCCTGTGAGTACGACGCGGAGCTCGCCGCGAGCCAGCCCGTGCCCTACGGGCTGGAGTGACGCTCGGGCACGTCGAGGTCGATCGACTCCCCGGTCTCACGCTCGCTGACCTGCCACAGCGCCTCGATGCCCGAGCTGACGCCGAAGGGCAGCAGCGGGCGCGGCGTGGGCGGACCGAAGGTCGCGAACAGCGGTCCGTAGAGCATCCCGCCCTTGGCGGAGGGGTCGGTCGCGGCACGCAGCTGGCTGAGGACGCCCCGCTCCACGCTCATCCCCATCCGGTCCGAGGCGAGGTCCCAGAACTTGCCCTGGACCCCGGCTCCGCCGAGCTGGTGGGTCGTCGACTGGAGCTCGGAGTTGGTGAGTCCGGGATGGGCGGCCAGGGCGATCGCCCTCGCCCCGGCGGCCTCGAGCCGTCGCGCCAGGCCGATGGCGAAGTGCAGGTTGGCGAGCTTGGAGTTGCCGTAGGCCCGCCACGGGTCGTAGCGGCCCTCGAGGTGGGGGTTGGCGGGGTCCAGGTTGCGCCCGGTGTGCTGGGCGACGCTGGTCAGGGTGACCACGCGGCCCGCCGGTGCGGCGAGCACCAGCGGGAGCAGCCTCGCGGTCCAGGTCCAGTGCCCCAGGTGGTTGGTGCCGAGCTGGGTCTCGTAGCCGTCCTCGGTGCGGCCCTGAGGGGTGGCCATGACCCCGGCGTTGTTGAGCAGCACGTCGATGCGCTCGCGGCGCTCCAGCACCGAGGCGGCCGCACGCTTGACCGAGTCCTGCGACCCGAGGTCGAGCGCGACGACCTCCAGCGACGCGTCCGGGTGGGCGGTGAGGATCTGCTGCCGGGCGCGCTCGGCCTTCTCCTGGTTGCGGGCGGCCATGACGACGTGGGCGCCCTTGGCCGCCAGCGCAGAGGCCGAGGCCAGCCCCAGCCCGCCGTTGGCGCCGGTGACCACGGCAGTGCGTCCGTGCTGGTCGGGGATGTCGCGCGTGGTCCAGCTCATCGTTGCTCCTGGGTCGAGGTCCGTCCTGCGAGCCTAGAGGCGAGGGCGGGGCGGCCCCAGACCTGCGCCACGTCGGAGGGCGCGCGCACGTGCGAGCGCCCGGCTGCCACTCGGCAACCGGGCGCTCGCATCGGCTCGATCTAGCTGTAGTTGAGCGTCTCGCACTGGTAGGCGTTGTCGGTGCGCAGCAGCCAGGCGAGGTCGACACCGTCGCCGCAGCCGACGCGGTCGTTGCCCGACCCGGCGTAGAGCGAGTCGGCGCCGCCGCCGCCCTGCAGGTTGTCGTCGCCCGGGCCGCCGTAGATGGTGTCGTCGTCGTGCACACCGAGCAGCATGTCGTCGCCGCCCTGACCGTCGATCCAGTCGGCGCCGATGCCGGTGCGCAGCCAGTCGCGACCGTCACCGCCGCGGACGGTGTCGTTGTCCTGGGCGCCGTTGAAGAAGTCGTCACCGTCGCCGAACCGGGCCACGTCGTCACCCTTGTCCCCGAGGTAGGAGATGTCGAAGGCGGACGACAGCGCAGTGGTGTCGAGGGTGTCGTCGCCCAGCCGGGGCCAGACCTCGATCAGCATCGGGTTGGAGGTGGTGAAGAAGCTGGGGATCTCGCAGCTGGCGCCCACGCCCTGCGGCACCGAGATGTTGCGGCACACCGACGGCATGCCCTTCCACTCCCGGGTGGCCGGGTCGACGATCTGCAGCCGGCCGTTGACGACCGACATCGTCATGTCGTTGTTCTGCTGGCCGCCACGCACCAGGTAGCCGTTGGGCACCGGGTTGATCATGGCCTGGTCCTTCATCGGCACCACGTCGTTGGTCAGGATCTCCTGCACGTAGGGCTTGGAAGGGCCGTAGCCGGGGTACTTGCCGGCCTCCTTGGGCAGCGTGGTGGTCCCGTCGGAGAACATCAGCGGGCCCTGGCCCCACTCGCTCTGCGAGGTCGAGTCGCCTCCGGTCGAGCCGCCGGTGTCGCCGCCGGTCGAGCCGCCGGTGTCGCCTCCAGTCGAGCCGCCGGTGTCGCCGCCGGTGCTGCCTCCGGTGTCGCCCCCGGTCGAGCCGCCGGTGTCGCCTCCGGTCGAGCCGCCGGTGTCCTCGCGCCAGAGGGTCCGCACCTCGCAGCGGCGACGCTTGTCCCCGCCGTCGGCCTCGCTGCGGTCACGTCCGCCGCCGCAGTTGGCCAGGTCCCACACCGAGTCGCCGGTCCGGACCGTGTCGCGCCCGGAGCCGGCGTAGATCCGGTCCGAGCCCTGGCCGCCGTCGACCACGTCGGAGCCGGCCTGGGTGATGAGCTTGTCGTCCCCGGGGCCGCCGTCGACCTTGTCGGCCCGACTGCCGCTGCGCAGCCAGTCGTCGCCGCCGCCACCGTCGATCGTGTCCGGGCCGAAGGCGCCGTTGACGAAGTCGTCGCCGGCACCGCCGAGCACCGTGTCCCGGCCACCGTCCATCAGCGCCGCGACCTGGAACTTGGCCGGCAGGCTCGAGGCATCGACGTAGTCGTTGCCCAGCCGGGGCCAGATCTCCAGGAGCATCGGGTTGCTGGGTGAGGTCTCGCCGGGCACGGGGCACCAGGCCGCGACTCCCTGCGAGACGTTGACCTTCTCGCACGGCGCCTCGACGGACTTCCACGAGCCCGTGCCCGTGTCGCGGAACATCAGGCCGCCGTTGCTCTGGGTGACCTCGAGGTGGCTGTTCTGCTGTCCGGCGCGGAAGCGGTAGCCGCAGCGCTCCTGGGTCAGCATCGCCTTGTTCGGCAGCGAGATGAAGGGGTACTGCCCGCGCAGGATGGTGTCGAACCCGTTGCAGTCAGGGCCGACGGCGTTGGCCGCGGGTGCCGCTGCGAGTGCGGTGAGGGGGAGCAGCGTCGTGGCTGCTGCAGTGAGTGCGAACTTGCGAAGTGTCGGGGTCAGCATTGGTTTCTCTCCCTGAAGTCAATGCTTGGGTGGGACTTTGACCCAGACTAAAGTCCCGAAAGGGACTTGGCAGGCAAACTGCAGAGAAAGAGATGAATCCGCAGGTCAGCCGGCTGCAGGTGCCGCCATGGCGTAGGCCGTCAGCGCCGCGTGGTGCGCACCATGCGACTAAACGGGACTACGCTGCGCGTGTTGGTCCCAGCACCAGGGGACTAAAGTCCTCCGATTGTCCGGCCTCAGCTGAGCCAGTCCGGGCGCAGTGGGAAGTCCGCTCCGCCGTCCTCGTCGGGCCGCACCGCCAGCACCTGGTGGAGCTGGATGTCGTTGACCTCGAAGCCGCGGCTGCACCCCGAGAGGTAGAGGCCCCAGACCCGCGCGGTCTGCTCGCCTGCCTCGGCCACGCACTCGTCCCAGTGGGTGACCAGGTTGCGCGCCCAGGCGCGGCAGGTCCGCGCGTAGTGCTCGCGCAGGTTCTCCTCGTGGCGCACCTCGAGCCCCACGTCCTGGATCTCGGTGATGATGCGTCCCGACCCGGTCAGCTCGCCGTCGGGGAAGATGTAGCGGTCGATGAACGCCCCGGTCGAGACCTGCCGGTTGTGGGGCCGGGTGATGCAGTGGTTGAGCAGCCGGCCACCGGGGACCAGCTTGTCGCGCAGGAACGAGAAGTACTCGGGGTAGTTCGCCACCCCGATGTGCTCGGTCAGCCCGATGGAGCTGACCGCGTCGAAGTCGCTCTCGGTGACGTCGCGGTAGTCGAGGTGGCGGATCTCGGCGCGGTCGTCCAGCCCGTCCTGCTTGATCGCCTGCCGCCCCCAGGCGGCCTGCTCCTCCGAGAGGGTGACACCCAGGGCGGTGACGCCGTAGTTGGCCACGGCGTGGCGCACCATGCCGCCCCAGCCGCAGCCCACGTCGAGCAGCCGCATGCCCGGGCGCAGGCCCAGCTTGCGACAGACCAGGTCGTACTTGAAGGCCTGGGCCTCCTCCAAGGTGGCGCCCTCGTGGGGGTAGCAGGCGCAGGTGTAGGTCATCGACGGGCCGAGCACCAGCTCGTAGAAGCGGTTCGAGACGTCGTAGTGGTGGTGGATCGCCTCGGCGTCGCGCCGGCGGCTGTGCACGGCGCCGTCGAGGACGCGTCGCCAGCGAGCCACCGTCTCCAGGCTCGGCACCGGCGGCGGGGGGATGACCTTGGGCAGGCCCATGCTGCGCAGCAGCTGCACCGCCTCCAGCGGAGAGGGGCGGCGCAGTGCGAAGCGGCTCAGCGCCAGCACCAGCAGGTCGTAGGGGTCGCCCGGGTGGACGCCGTGCAGCTCGAGGTCACCTTGCACGTAGGCCCGGGTCATGCCGAGGTCGCCCGGGGCGGTGATCAGGTAGGCCAGGCCCCGTTCGGTCGCCAGGTGCAGATGGATCGGAGAGGTCGGGTCGCCACCCTCGCTGCCGTCGTACGCGGTGAACCGGAACGGCATGCCGTGCACGAAGAGGGAGTCCAGCGCTTGCGCGATCGAGGTCCTGGTCTGGTGTGCCGTGGTCATCGGCGCTGCACCGCCTTGTCGTAGAGGGGGATCAGTCGTCGGTCAGGGTCGGTCTCGAGCGCAATGCGTTCGAGGTGCTCGGTGTTGTAGAGCCGGGCGAAGGTGTCGGGGGAGTAGTAGGCGTCGGAGTAGAGGGACTTGTGCCCGCCCAGCTCGGTGACCTTGTCCTCGATGCGCCGGTTCAGCAGACCGTCCGGGCTGCCGGGCGGCACCTCGACGGTGCCCCAGAATCCGGCGTTGACGTACGTCGTCCCGGCGGTGAGCGGGTAGGCCGGCCAGGTGCGGGCGCTCTCGGGACCGGCCGGCTCGCGCAGTCGCAGCGGGCAGAGCCAGACCGGCCGCATCCCCACCTCCTGGTCGAACCACCGGACGAACTCCGCGATCCGCTCGACCGGGACCTCGACGTCCTGGATCACGCGCTCGCGCTCCACGCCGCGGCGTCGGTCGCGCCGCTCGACGATGCCCCAGCGCTGGTCGAGCCCCACCAGGCGGCGGTAGACATCGCTGCGCCGCCACCGGCGCGGCCACAGCCGCCTGATCCGCGGGTTGTGCAGCCCGAACGCACCCGAGCACCAGAACCAGTCGGTGTCCCAGCGCCACAGATAGTCGTAGCTGCTGAGCAGGTCATGATCACGCTCCAGCAGCGACCGGTAGTAGATGCGCTCACCGGTGTAGTCCGAGGTGGGGCCGGGCTCGTCGGTCCAGCGTGCCAGCGTCAGCACCCCCTGGTCGGGGGTGAAGGCCACGCCGTCCAGGCCGTCGACCCGCTCGCCGCGCCACGACCCGTCCCGGCACACCTGTTCGACGGCGTCGGCGAGGGAGTCCAGGTCGTCGAACCGCAGGTGCCGCAGGGCCACCCGCGGCCCGACCGGCTCCAGCTCGATCCGCAGCCGCGTCGCATAGCCCAGCGATCCGTAGGAGTTGGGGAAGGCGTCGAAGAGCGGCTCCCCGGGCTTGACCGTGCTGATCTCCCCGTCACCGGTCAGCACGTCCATCTCCAGCACCGACTCGTGCGGGAGCCCGTTGCGGAACGAGGTGGACTCGATCCCGAGCCCGGTCACTGCGCCGCCGAGGGTGATCGAGCGCAGCTGGGGCACCACCAGGGGCATCAGGCCGTGCGGAAGCGTCGCGTCGACCAGGTCCTCGTAGGTGCACATGCCCTGCACCTGCGCGGTGCGCGCGTGCGGGTCGACGCTCACGACGTCGGCCAGCCCCGAGACGTCGAGCCCGGGCGCAGTGGTGCGGGTGCGGGCGCGGAAGAGGTTCGTCGTGGGTTTCGCGAGACGGATCGGCGCAGAGGCGGGGACCGCGGCGTACGACTGCAGCAGCCGGTCCACACCGGTTTGGTGGGCGACTGAGCCGACGATCGCCATGAGCCGACCCTAGCGCGGCCAGGTTCGGCCCAGCGGGTCGCCCCGTGGGGCAGGCGGGGCTAGCGTCGTGCCATGAACGATACCGATCTCGACTTCTCCGGGCTCCGTGCCATGTTCGTCAACTGCACCCTCAAGCCCAGTCCCGAGACCAGCCACACCGAAGGCCTGGTCGACGCCAGCGCGGCCCTGATGCGCAAGCACGGTGTCGAGGTCGAGACGCTGCGCGCGATCGACCACGACATCGCCACCGGGATCTACCCGGACATGACCGAGCACGGGTTCGCCAGCGACGAGTGGCCGCAGATCCACCAGCGGGTCATGGCCAGCGACATCCTGGTGATCGCCGGCCCGATCTGGCTGGGTGACAACTCCAGTGTCACCAAGCGGGTGATCGAGCGGTTGTACGGGAACTCCGGGGAGCTCAACTCCGAGGGCCAGTCGTCCTACTACGGCCGGGTGGGCGGCTGCCTGATCACCGGCAACGAGGACGGCATCAAGCACTGCGCGATGAACATCCTCTACTCGCTGCAGCACCTGGGCTACACGATCCCGCCGCAGGCCGACGCCGGGTGGATCGGTGAGGCGGGGCCGGGCCCGTCCTATCTCGATGAGGGCAGTGGTGGCCCGGAGAACGACTTCACCAACCGCAACACCACGTTCATGACGTGGAACCTGATGCACCTGGCGAGGATGCTCAAGAGCGCCGGGGGCGTGCCGTCGTACGGCAACCTGCGGCCGCAGTGGGACGACGGGGCGAGGTTCGACTTCGAGAACCCCGAGTACCGCTGAGCGGGGCCGGGCCTCTACCGTTCTCCAGGTTCGCCTGCGTGGTCCGAATCGGGACTTTAGCCTGGCAGGCGATACCCCCCCGACCGGAGAAGGCTCATGCCCCACGCTGCGCTCGACCGATCCCTGACCGCGTCTCGGACCCCCATCTGGCTGATGGCCCTCGCGCTGTCGGCCTCGCTGCTGCTCGCCCTCGGCCCAGGTCTGGCCGAGACGGCGCACGGCTACGGGCCGAGCAAGAAGTACGTGAAGATCCTCAAGGGTCAGTTCAGGTTCATCCCGCTGAAGAACCAGGCCAAGATCTCCCGCTCGAGGACCGGCTACATCTACCGGGCCGGTCAGCAGGACAGTCACCTGAGGATCACGCGCACCAAGCGAGGGATCCGCTTCCACGACGCGGGGACCCGACGCTGGCACTCGATGGCGAAGAGCTGCCGCAAGGTCCGCGCCCGCCGCGGGGTGGCCGCGGTGTGCCGCGTGCCCTCGGCGACCTCGAAGCGCAACCCGCTGCTGCTGCAGATCTGGCCCAGGCTCGGCGACGACTTCGTGGACGGGCACACGCTGCCGGCGAGCCTCGACCTGTCGGTGCTCGGCGACGCGGGGGATGACGTGGCGCTTCTGGGCGCCGGTGACGACTTCTTCAACGGTGCATTCGGGCGTGACCGGGTCCGCGGCGGAGCGGGCAGCGACTGGTTGCGCACCGGCGACCACGCCGACGTGCTGCGCGGTGGTCGCGGCCACGACCGGCTGGTCGGCGTCGGCGGCAACGACGTGGTCAAGGGCGGACGCGGCAACGACCGGGTCGAGGGCGGTCCCGGGCGGGACCGGCTCTACTCGGGTCGAGGCCGTGACCGGATCTCCTGCGCCGGCGGCCGCGATGTCGCCACGGTGATCGGGCCGGGCCCCGTCTCGCGCTGCGAGCGGGTCCTGCGTCGCTGAGGCTGCGTCGCTGAGGCTGCGCCGCTTCTCGTGCCGCCTCGTGCCGTGCGCGGATACGCTCCGGCCATGGCTGCGCAGAAGGCTGGGCCGAAACCCGGGCAGATCCGGGCAGCGACCCGGACGCGCATCGCTCGGCGCATGGAGCAGGCCGCCGGGCGCCTCAGCACGGCCGCCCTGGCGCGCATGGAGCGCGAGATGGCGTGGTTCCGGGAGTCCTCTGCCGAGGACCGCTCGTGGATCGGGCTCGTGGTGCAGGCAGGCATCCGTGAGTTCGTCGCCTGGTTCCGCAAGCCCGACCAGACGCCCGAGGTGACCACCGAGGTCTTCGGTGCCGCTCCGGGGACCCTGGCCGGGGTGGTCTCGCTGCAGCAGACGGTCGCCATGGTGCGCACGACCATCGAGGTCGTCGAGGAGCAGCTCACCGAGACCGTGGGGGAGCAGGATGCCCCCGTCGTGCACGAGGCCATCACCCGTTACGCCCGCGAGGTCGCCTTCGCCACCGCTGAGGTCTACGCCCGCGCCGCCGAGCTGCGGGGGGCCTGGGACGCGCGGCTGGAGGCCTTGGTCGTGGACTCGCTGCTGCGCGGTGAGGTCGATGCCGACCTCGGATCGCGGGTCAGCGCCCTGGGGTGGCAGGAGATGGGGGCGGTCACAGTCGTGCTCGGCGCGGTGCCCCCCGCCGCCGCGGAAGGCTTCCACGCCGGGGTGGTGGACGAGGTGCGTCGGGCGGCGCGGGACGCGGGCTACGAGGCCCTCGCCGCCGTGCACGGCGACCGGCTGGTGGTCGTGCTCGGCGGCGCGGACCTGCCCGACGCCGCAGCCGGGTCCGTCGTGGACCACTTCGGGGCGGGGCCGGTCGTCGTGGGCCCCACGGTGACCAACCTGGTCGGAGCGGTGCACTCCGCGCGGCTGGCGGCGTCCGGGCTGCGGGCGGCGCCTGGCTGGCCGGAGGCGCCGCGGCCCGTGCGGTGCGACGCGTTGCTCCCGGAGCGGGTCCTGGTCGGAGACTCAGACGCGCGCCACCAGCTGCTCCACGAGGTCTACGCGCCGCTGCTGGAGGCCGGGGGAGGCGTGCTGGAGACCGTCGCGGCCTACCTCGACGCGGGTGGATCGGTGGAGGCGGCTGCCCGGTCTTTGTACGTACACGCCAACACCGTGCGCTACCGGCTGCGCCGCGTGGCCGAGACGGTCGGGCTCTCTCCGCAGGTGCCGCGCGACGCATTCACGCTCCAGATCGCTGTGGTTCTGGGCAATCTGACGGCGTCGGACCAGATGTGGACGGACGACCCGGTCGTCGGCACAACTCCGGAGTAATCTTGGGCTCTGCCCCGCAGTTGTGGGAACCCCACAACGCTGGCCGCACGACTTTGTGGGCGTCGTCAGCGATCCGGCGGCCTGGTGTCGGCACAGTAGGCCATGTGCTTGTCATCGTCGCCCCCGGACAGGGCAGTCAGAAGCCCGGCTTCCTCTCGCCGTGGCTCGAGCTGCCGACCTTCGAGACCCGCCTGCGCTGGCTCTCGGCCGCTGCAGGCATGGACCTCTGCGAGCACGGCACGCGGTCCGACGCGGAGACGATCCGCGACACCGCAGTCGCCCAGCCGCTGCTGGTCGGTGCCGGGCTGGTCACCGCTCTCGAGCTCTTCCCCCATCCCGCCGACGCCTTCGGCAAGATCGGGGCCGTCGCCGGCCACAGCGTCGGCGAGCTCACCGCAGCCACCGGCGCCGGGGTCATCACCGCCGAGCAGGCGATGGTGCTGGTGCGCGAGCGCGGCCGGGCCATGGCCCAGGCCGCGCGAGCGCACCCCACCGGCATGACCGCGGTGCTCGGTGGCGAGCGCGAGGAGGTCCTCACCGTGCTCGCCCGTCACGGCTTGACCGCCGCCAACGACAACGGACCCGGGCAGATCGTCGCCGCGGGCACCGAGCAGCAGCTGGCCGCACTGGCGCAGGACCCGCCGGCCCGAGCGCGGCTCACGCCGCTCCCGGTCGCCGGTGCGTTCCACACCTCTCACATGGAACCCGCGCGCGAGCACCTCGTGAGCCTCGGGCAGGCGGTGTCGACCCACGACGCCCGCACCCCGGTGATCTCCAACCGCGACGGCGCGGTGCTGCACTCCGGGCGTGACGTGGTCGAGCGCATCGTGAGCCAGGTCGGCGACCCGGTGCGCTGGGACCTGTGCCTGGAGACCATGCGCGACCTCGGCATCACCGGCCTGCTCGAGCTGCCCCCCGCGGGCACTCTGAGCGGTATCGCCAAGCGCGCGCTCCCCGGCGTGGAGACCTTCGCGCTGCGCACACCGGACCAGCTGGAGCAGGCCCGGGAGTTCTGCGAGCGCCACGGCCAGCCCTCACCTCTCGACGACAGCCCCACCTGGCGACTGGTGGTCGCTCCGGCCAAGGGCACCTTCGTCCCGGCCCCCGGACTTCCCGAGGGCGTGACCCTCGCCGCGCGCACCGCCGTGGGCTGCGTGCGCACCCAGCGCGACGAGACCCCGGTGACCGCACCGCACGGCGGCACGGTCGTGGAGTGGCTGGTCAGCGAGGGCGACCCGGTCTCGCCCGGTCAGCCACTGGTGCGCCTGCACCCGGAGGCGGTCGCCTGATGAGCCCGACCCCCCTCTCGCGTGAGCACACCGAGACCCCGACCCACGTCGGGCTCCTCGGGCTCGGCGCCTACCGTCCCTCGCGCGTGGTGAGCAACGCCGAGATCGTCGAGCACGTCGACTCCACCGAGGAGTGGATCGAGCAGCGCTCCGGCATCCGGACGCGCCGCTGGGCCACCCCGGAGGAGTCGCTGGAGCTGATGGCGACCAACGCCGGCCGATCGGCCATCGAGGCTGCCGGCCTCGACCCGCGTCAGGTCGACTGCGTGGTCGTGGCCACCGTCTCGCACTTCCTGCAGACCCCGGCCCTGGCCACGGTCGTGGCCCACGAGCTCGGCACCGAGCGGGCAGCGGCCTTCGACATCTCCGCCGCCTGCGCCGGCTTCTGCTACGGCGTGGGGATGGCGGCCGACATGGTCCGCGGGGGCAGCGCCTCCCACGTGCTGGTCATCGGCGCCGAGCGGCTCTCCGACATCACCGACCCCTCCGATCGGGGCACGGCGTTCATCTTCGCCGACGGTGCCGGCGCCGTCGTCGTCGGCCCGGCCGACGAGCCGGGCGTCGGTCCCGTGGTCTGGGGCTCCGACGGATCGCTGTCCGAGCTCATCAGGCAGCGTGAGGACTGGCGCGACGTCATCGCCTCGCCGTCGCCGCAGATGCCCCACCTGACGATGCAGGGCCAGGCGGTCTTCCGCTGGGCGTCCTACGAGATGGCCAAGGTCGCGCGCGAGGCGCTGGACCGCAGCGGCGTCGGCGTGGACGACCTCGACCTCTTCGTGCCGCACCAGGCCAACCGCCGCATCACCGAGGCGATGGCCCGGTCGCTGCGGCTGCCGCCCCACGTGCGCGTCGCGCACGACATCGCCGAGCAAGGCAACACCTCGGCGGCCTCGATACCTCTCGCCCTCGACCGACTGGTGGCCGACGGCGAGGCGAGCAGCGGCGACCTCGCCCTGCTCATCGCCTTCGGTGCCGGCCTGGCGTACGCCGCCCAGGTCGTCAGGGTGCCCTAGCACCCGCCGAGGCAGCTGGCGTCCTCCCGGCGCCAGGACCCTGGTCGGCATCCCGCCGAGCAGGTCGACCCACCCCTGAAAGGAACCCCATGACCACGATTGCTCCCGAGGAGATCCGCGAGCAGCTCGCCGACATCGTCAACGAGGTGGCCGGCGTGCCCGCCGAGCAGGTGCAGCTGGAGAAGTCCTTCGTCGACGACCTCGACGTCGACTCCCTGTCCATGGTGGAGATCGCTGTGGCCGCCGAGGAGCGGTTCGAGGTTCGCATCCCCGATGAGGAGATCAAGAACCTGCGCACCGTCGGCGACGCCGTCAGCTACATCGAGCGAGCCCAGGTCTGATCATGCGCACTCGAGTCGTCGTGACCGGACTCGGCGCCACCACACCGGTGGGCGGAGACGTCGCCAGCACCTGGAGCTCGTTGCTCGCCGGCAAGTCCGGTGTGCGCAGGCTGACCCAGGAGTGGGCCGAGCAGCTCCCTGCCCAGATCGCTGCGGAGGTCGCCGTCGACCCGACCGACGTCCTGGAGCGGGTCAAGGCCCGCCGGATGGACCGGTCGGGCCAGCTGGCCATGGTGGCGGCGCTCGAGGCCTGGGCTGATGCCGGGTTCTCGGTCGGCGAGTCCGAGGAGGCCGAACGCATCGGCGTCGCCATCGCCTCGGGCATCGGCGGAGTCCAGACCCTGCTGTCGAACTACGACAAGCTGCTGGCCTCGGGGCCCCGCCGGGTCTCGCCGGTCTCGATCCCCATGCTCATGCCGAACTCCGCGGCTGCTCAGGTCGGGCTGGCGCTGTGCGCCCGCGCCGGGGTCCACACCCCGGTCTCGGCCTGCGCCTCGGGCAACGAGTCGATCGCGCTGGCCCTGGACATGATCCGGGCCGGGCGGGCCGACGTCGTCGTCGCCGGTGGCACCGAGGCGGCGGTCCACCCGCTGCCGATGGCGGCCTTCGGCCAGATGATGGCCCTCTCGCGGCGCAACGACGACCCGGAGGCGGCGTCCCGCCCCTGGGACCGTGGCCGTGACGGGTTCGTGCTGGGCGAGGGATCGGCCGTGCTCGTGCTCGAGTCCGAGGAGCACGCCCGGCAACGCGGAGCCCGGGTGTACGCCGAGCTCGCGGGCGCCGGCATCACCGCCGACAGCCACGACATCGCCCAGCCCGACCCCACCGGCGCCGGCGCCACCCGGGCGATGACGCTGGCGCTGCGTGACGCCGACCTGAGCCCGACGGACGTGCGCCACCTCAACGCTCATGCGACGTCGACCCCCCAGGGTGACGTGGCCGAAGCGTTGGCGGTGCGCACGGCGCTGGGTGAGGCGGTCGACGGCGCCGTGGTGACGTCCACGAAGTCGATGACCGGCCACCTCCTCGGCGCTGCCGGGGCACTGGAGTCGGTCGCGACCGTGATGGCACTGCACGAGCGTGAGGTGCCGCCCACGATCAACCTCGACGACCCCGAGGACGTGGGCCTGGACCTCGCCGCCACCGGCCGGACCCTTCCGGACGGTGACATCGCGGCGCTGAACAACTCGTTCGGCTTCGGCGGGCACAACGTCGCCGTCGCCTTCCGCAGCGCCTAGACCCCGACCCACACCGACCCCCCGAACCAAGGAGCTGCATGACTGCCCTCACCACCCGTCCGCAGAGCCCACCTGCGCCCGCGGCTGAGCCTGACCCGCGAGACCCGCAGGTCAGGTTCGCCCAGCTCTTCGACCACGGCTCCGTGGAGGAGCTGGCCGCCGACCCCGCCTCCGGGATGCGGGCCGCCACGGGCACCGTCGACGGTGCTCCCGTCGTGGCCTTCTGCTCCGACCCACGGGTCATGGGCGGCGCCATGGGCGAGGAGGGGTGCGCGGTGACGGTGCGCGCCTACGAGCGCGCGCTGGAGGACGGCGTGCCGATCGTCGGCATCTGGCACTCCGGGGGAGCCCGGCTCGCCGAGGGGGTCGCCTCGCTGCACGGCGTCGGTCAGATCTTCGCGGCGATGACCCGGGCCTCGGGCCGGATCCCGCAGATCTCACTGGTGCTGGGTCCCGCCGCCGGGGGAGCGGCGTACGGCCCGGCACTGACCGACGTGGTGGTCCTCGGGCCGAAGGGCCGGATCTTCGTGACCGGGCCCGACGTCGTCAGATCGGTCACGGGCGAGGACGTCGACATGCTGCGTCTGGGTGGTCCGGAGCCGCACGGGCGACGCTCCGGCGTCGTCCACGTGGTCAGCGAGACCGATCCGGAGGCCTTCGAGCAGACCCGGCAGCTGGCCGCCCTGCTCGGCACCCCCGGCCGGGTCGCCCCGGAGGAGGTCGTCGAGCGCGACCTGGCCGCTGTGCTGCCGGAGTCCGTCCGCCGTGCCTACGACGTCGGACCGTTGGTCGAGGCCGTCCTCGACGAGGACAGTGCGATCGAGCTGCACCCACGGTGGGCACCCAACGTGGTGACCACGCTCGGGCGGCTCGGTGGGGCCACGGTCGGCGTGGTGGCCAACAACCCGATGCGCCTGGGTGGCTGCCTCGACGCGTCGTCGGCGGAGAAGGCCGCACGCTTCGTGCGAATGTGCGACGCCTTCGGCATCCCCCTCGTGGTGCTCGTCGACGTCCCGGGGTACCTCCCCGGTGTCGGGCAGGAGTGGGACGGCGTCGTGCGCCGTGGGGCGAAGCTGCTGCACGCCTTCGCGGCGGCCGAGGTCCCCCGGGTCACCCTCGTCACCCGCAAGGGGTACGGCGGTGCGCTGATCGCGATGAACTCCCGCTCCTTGGGCGCCGACCGCGTGCTGGCCTGGCCCGACGCCGAGGTCGCGGTCATGGGGCCGGTCGCGGCGGTGCGCATCCTGCACCGGCGCAGGCTCGCCGAGGTGCCCCCCGAGCTGCGCGCCGAGGTCGAGGCCGAGCTCGCCGAGGAGCACGAGCGGCTCGCGGGCGGCGTCCAGCGGGCGATCGAGCTGGGCGTGGTCGACGACGTCGTCACCCCCGAGCGCTCGCGGGGAGCGCTGGCCCACGCCGTCGCCACGGCCCAGGACACCAAGGGTGGGGCCGGGCGCGGTCGACACGGGAACATCCCGCTGTGAGCGCCCCGCTGGGCCAGCCCGCGCAGTCGCGCCTCCAGGAGGTGCGCGCCGAGCTGCCCGCCAGCGTCATCCAGGTCGTGGCCCAGGTCGGTGACGACCTCGGCCCCGCCGACCCGGTCGTGGTGCTGGACTCGATGAAGATGGAGATCCCCGTCGCCCCCGAGCTCCCCGGTCGCGTGACCGAGATCGCGGTGGCGGTGGGCGACACGGTCACCCCCGGTGACCTGATCGCGAGGCTGGCATGACTGGCATGACTGAACCGAACCAGGACCAGACGCACGACTCCGGGACCGGCCGATCGGTCCTGGTCACCGGCGGCAACCGCGGCATCGGTCGTGCGATCGCCGAGGCATTCGTGGCCAACGGTGACCGGGTGGCGGTCACCTATCGCGGTGGCGAGCTCCCCGCGGGGGTGCTGGGCGTCAAGTGTGACGTCACCGACACCGCTGCCGTGGACGCGGCCTTCGCGGAGGTCGAGGCGGAGCACGGTCCGGTCGAGGTGCTGGTGGCCAACGCCGGCATCACCGACGACACGCTCCTTCTGCGCATGGACGAGGAGTCCTGGACTCGGGTCCTGGACACCAACCTGAGCGGCTCGTTCCGGGTCGCCAAGCGCGCAGTCAAGGGCATGCTCCGGCTTCGCCGCGGCCGCCTGGTGTTCATCTCCTCAGTGGTCGCCATGCTCGGCTCGCCCGGACAGGTCAACTACGCCGCCAGCAAGGCCGGCCTGATCGGGATGGCCCGCTCCATGGCCCGCGAGCTCGGCTCGCGCTCGATCACGGCCAACGTGGTGGCGCCGGGCTACGTCCTGACCGAGATGACCGAGTCGCTTCCCGACGATCAGAAGGCGCAGTACCAGGGCGCGATCCCGCTCCAGCGCTTCGCCGAGCCCTCCGAGGTGGCTGGCGCTGTGCGATGGCTCGCCTCGCCCGAGGCCGGCTACGTGACCGGAGCGGTGATCCCGGTCGACGGCGGACTGGGGATGGGTCACTGACGACCTCCGATCCCTCAACCGCAACTCATTCGCTTCAGACAGACAAGAAAGGACGACCAGTGGGAATCCTCGACGGCAAGAAGCTCCTCGTGGCAGGAGTCACCATGGACACCTCCATCGGGTACGCCGTGGCTCGCGCGGCCCAGGAGCAGGGGGCGACGGTGGTCGTCTCCAACTTCGGGCGCGCCCTCGGCATCACCCGACGAGTGGTCAAGCGGCTGCCGAAGGAGCCGCCGGTGCTCGAGCTCGACGTGACCGACCCCGAGCACCTGCGGCGCCTGCCCGAGATGCTGGCCGAGCACGTGGACCAGCTCGACGGCGTGGTGCACTCGATCGCCTACGGCAACCCCGAGACCGTACTCGGCGGCGACTTCCTCGAGGGGCCCTGGGAGGACGTGGCCCAGGCGTTGCAGGTCTCTGCGTACTCACTGGCCGGCCTGACCCGCGCGTGCCGACCGATGCTCGCCCCGGGCGCCGGTGTCGTGGGGCTCACCTTCGACGCCACCGTGGCGTGGCCGTCCTACGACTGGATGGGTGTGGCCAAGGCCGCCCTGGAGTCGACGGCGCGCTACCTCGCCCGGGACCTCGGGCGCGAGGGCGTGCGGGTGAACCTGGTCGCCGCTGGGCCGCTCAACACGCTGGCCGCGAAGGCGATCCCCGGCTTCGACGACCTCGAGTCGGTGTGGGACCACCGGGCACCCCTCGGCTGGAACCCGAAGGACGCCGACCCGGCAGCCCGCGCCGTCGTCGCCCTGCTCTCGGACCTCTTCCCGGCGACCACCGGGGAGATCGTCCACGTCGACGGTGGGTTCCACTCCGTCGGCGCCTGAACCCGGGCTCAGCCACGCCTCTATCCTGGCGAGATGCCAGACCTGAGCCGCCGCCGGGGACCCAGGTGACGATCCACACCGGCCACCCGTTCGCCGAGGGCGAGGAGGACCCGCTGCGTCGGTTCCGTGGTCGCACGGGCGGCGCCGTGTCCCTGTGGACGGCCGGCGCGGGCACCGAGCGTGCGGGCCTGACCGTGACCTCCTTCCTGGTGGTCAACGGCGATCCCGCCGTCGTCGTGGGCGCTGTCGACCCCGAGTCGGCTCTGGCCGATGCCGTCGCGGAGACCGGGCGGATCGTGGTGCAGCTCCTGCAGTGGCGCCACCGCGACCTCGCCGAGCAGCTCGCCGGCCTGATGCCGGCCCCCGGGGGAGTGTTCCGCGGGGAGCGGTGGCACGACTCGACCTGGGGGCCCGTGCTGAGCGACGCCTCCGCCTGGCTCGGCGCCACGGTCAGCAGCAGCCCTCGCGCGGTGGGCTGGTCCCAGCTCGTCGAGGCGGAGGTCGAGCACGTCGAGCTCGGCCCCGAGACGAGTTCGCCTGACCAGCCGCTGCTGCACCGGCGGGGTCGCTACCTGACCCTCGACCGGGACTAGGTGGGATACCGGGCCGTGCGCTAGGCCGTGCTCCAGGCCGGCGCCGGCTCGGCGTAGGCCGACTCGCGCTGCGCCCGCAGCGCCTCGCGCCCGTCCTCCAGCAGGGTCGCGAGGTGGCGCAGCAGCACCTCGCCGTCCTCGACGTCCCCCGCTCCGCCCAGCCGCTGCAGCAGCTCGGCGACCTCGGCGACCCGGGTCAACCCGATGTTGGCGGCGCTGCCCTTCAGGGAGTGGGCGTGGAACCGCAGCTGCTCGGCGTCCCCGCTGCGCAGGGCCTGCCACAGCGTCTTCTCGGCCTCGCGGCTCTTGACCATGAAGTTGTCGACGACGCGGTCGAGGTAGGAGGTGTCGCCCGGCACCAGGTCGCGCAGCATCCGCACGCGGGCCAGGTCGAGGACGGGCATGTCGACCACGGTGTCGTCGTCGGCTTGGGGCATGGGGACCTCCTTCACGGGGCGACCCGACGTCGGGTGCGCCCGCTCGGTGGGTGCGTCGCCCAACCAGCGGCGCAGCGACAGCGAGAGCATCGCCGGGTCGATCGGCTTGGTCAGGAAGTCGTCCATCCCGGCCTGCAGGCAGCGCTCGCGCTCACCCTCGACGGCAGCCGCGGTCAGGGCGATCACCGGGGTTCGCCCCATGTCCGACTGGCGCTCGGTCTCACGGATCGCGCGCGCGGTCCCGTAGCCGTCGAGCCGTGGCATCTGGACATCCAGCAGGACCAGGTCGTAGAAGCTCTCACGCAGTCGCTGCAGTGCCACCAGGCCGTCCTCGGCCGTCTCCACCTCGTGCCCCAGCGCCCGCAGGATGCCGGTGGCGACCATGCGGTTGAGGGGGTTGTCCTCCACCACCAGGATCCGCCGCGCGACGCCGTGCACCTGCAGCGTCGGCGACATCGGGCGCCCGACGACGGCGTGGTGGGCCGGGTGCTCGAGATGCACCGTGAACCAGAAGGTGGATCCCGCCCCAGGTGTGGACTCGTAGCCGATCTCACCTCCGGTGAGCTCGACCAGCTCCTTGGAGATCGCCAGCCCGAGCCCGGTGCCGCCGAACCGGCGCGAGGTCGAGGTGTCGGCCTGCCGGAAGGGCTCGAAGAGGTCGGCGGTGTCGCTGTCGATGCCGATGCCGGTGTCGCTGACCTCGCAGCGCAGCACCCAGCCCGCTCCGTCCGGCTGCGCGGAGACTCGCACCCGCACACAGCCGTCGTCGGTGAACTTCACCGCGTTCGAGACCAGGTTGTTGACCACCTGGGCCAGACGGGTCGGGTCGCCGCACAGCACCTCCGGGACGCGGTCCTCGACGCACACCTCGAGCCCGACACCCTTCGCGCCGGCGTTCTCCCGGTGGGCGGCCACGATCTGCTCGAGCGTCTCCCGCACGTCGAAGTCGAGGTGCTCCAGCTTGAGCCGGCCGGCCTCGATCTTGGAGAAGTCGAGGATGTCGTTGATGAGGTTCAGCAGCAGCCGGCCCGACAGCCCCGCGCCGGTGGCCAGCTTGCGCTGCTCCTCGTCGAGCGAGGTCTGCAGCAGGAGCTCGTTGAGCCCGATCACGCCGTTGAGCGGCGTTCGGATCTCGTGACTCACCATGGCCAGGAAGTCGGACTTCTGGCGAGATGCGGTCATCGCGGCGTCCCGCGCCTCCTGGATCTGCTGCGTGGCCTCCTCGCGAAGGGCCACCTGCTGCATGTGGGCGGCCACCTGGCGGACGAACTCCTCGATCATCGAGTAGCGGTACAGCGGCGGCTTGGACTCGATCATGAGCACGGCGAGCAGCTCCTCGCGGCGCATGACCGGGAAGGCGATGGTGAGCTTCGAGTCGTCCCACACCAGGTCGCGCGACTCGACGACGCGGCGGGCCAGCTCGAGGTCGGCAGCCATCCGCGTCGGGTCCGACTCGTCCTCCAGGCGGTCGGCGTCCTCGAGGTAGATCGGCGCGAGCTCCTCATCGGCCACACGGAAGCCCCGTGCCCTGCACCAGTCGTCGTGCAGGAGCACCAGGTGCTTGCTCTGGCCGAGCAGGTCGTCCAGCGTCGAGGCCTGGTTCGCCGCGGTGGCCACGGCGTGCATCAGGCTGTTCTGCTCCACCTGGTCGCGCAGCGCCTCCTCCTGCTCCACGCTGGTGGTGACGTCCTGCAGGGTCCCCTCGAGTGCTGCCACCGCACCGCCGGGATCGCGCCGGCACTCGCCGCGACCACGGACCCAGACCCAGCCGCGCTCGTCGCTCCCGACGCGGGTGAGGAAGGTGAACCGCTCGCCGGTGGACAACGCCTGCTGGACCGTGGCGTCCAGGGCATCGCGATCCTCGGGGTGCACGAAGCCCAGGAAGGTCTCGTAGGTCGGTCGTGCGTCGTGGACGTCGAGCATCTCGGCCAGCTGGACCGACAGCGAGATGGCGTCGCTCTCCCGGTCCCAGTGGAAGCTGCCCACCCGTGCGATCCGCTGCGCCTCGGCCAGCTGGGCACGGCTCTCGGCGAGCGCGAGGCCCATCTCGCGTCGCTGGGTGAACTCGGTGTAGCGCTGGACGGCTCCGATGACCTCACCGTCGGGTCCGGTGTAGGGACTCTCCTGCACGAACATCCAGTGCGGCGTCCCGGCCTTGTCGTGGAAGAGGCACTCCACGGGGCTGGTGTTGAAACGTCCCTGGCGAAGCGCCCGCAGGTGCTCCTCGAACTGGACCTTGCCGTCGTCGTCGAGGGTGTCGAACACCGTCACACCCGACATCTCCTCGCGGGAGGCGCCGTACATCTCGGCGAGTCGAGGGTTCACGAAGCGGGTGCGAGCCTCCAGGTCGAAGACCCACACCCCGTCGGGGGAGGACTCGACGAGGTCGCGATACATGTCGCGCTGCAGGTCGTTCTCCACGTAGCGGCCCTCCCATGCCCCTGATGGACAGCGTAGGGTCATACCGGCCCGGGCATGGGCGTTTTGTCGCGATCGCGAAGGGTGTCGATGCATCGTCGCACGGTCGAGCTGACCGACAAGCCGCTCCGCGTCGTGCCGACCCGGCCGCGTGCCTGGCTGGCGAGACCGCTCGAGACGAGGCCCTCCGACGGAGGGCGCGGAGACCCTCGGCTGGCTGCTGCTCGCGACCGGGGTCGTAGCCTCGGTGGTCCAGGTCCACCCCGCCGATCGAGGAGCCCCGGGTGAGAACCAGGTATGACCTCGACCGCCCCCAGCTGGAGGGCACGGTCGCCGTGGCGCACGGTCGCCGCCTCGGCTTCGCGACGTTCGGCACCCCGCACGGGCGGGTGATCTTCTGGCTGCACGGGACCCCCGGCGCCCGGCGCCAGATCCCGGTCGAGGCGCGGGCCTACGCCGAGCAGCACGACCTGCGCATCATCGGCGTCGACCGGCCCGGCATCGGCTGGTCCACCGCCCACGTCTACGACGACGTCCTGACCTGGACCCAGGACCTCGAAGTCGTGGCGGACACCCTGGGCGTCGGGGAGTTCCACACGATCGGGCTCTCCGGCGGCGGCCCCTACGCGCTGGCCGCGGCCGTGGCGTTCCCCGACCGCGTCGGCGGGGTCGCTGTGCTCGGCGGGGTGGCCCCCACGGTCGGTGACGACGCGGCCGACGGTGGGCTGGTCCGCTTCGCCGTCCCGTTCGCTCCGCTGCTCGAGTGGGGCCGGGTGCCCCTGAGCCTGGCCCTGACCAACGTGGTCAGGGTGGCCCGGCCCTTCGGTGGGACGGCGATCGACGCCTACCGCGTGCTGCAACCGGCGGGGGACCGCAAGGTCCTCGGCCGTCCGGAGTTCCGGGCGATGTTCATCGACGACCTGGTCAACGGCAGCAGGAAGCAGATCAGCGCCCCGCTGGCCGACCTGCTCATGTTCACCCGCCACTGGGGCTTCACCCTGGACCAGGTGCAGGTCCCGGTCCTGTGGTGGCACGGCGACGGCGACCACATCGTGCCGTGGCGTCATGGGAAGCACTGCGTCGGCCGGCTCCCCGACGCCCGGCTCTTCACCCTGGAGGGGGAGAGCCACCTGGGCGGGATGACCATCGCCGAGGACGTGCTGACCCGCTTGGTGGGGACCGGCCCGCCCGCTGAGCCGGCTCCTGGGACGTGAGCGACACGAGTCAGTGGAGTGACACCTGGTGCCAGATGGGGCAGTTGTGAGTATCATGGCCTTCTGACAACTTCACACCGTGCTCACTGACCTGGTCGACGCGACCAGACGTGGCGCCCGTACGGACGAGATCGCTGGGGAAGGCGTACCTCGACGCCGATCACAAGGGAGGCCACCGGTGAGTTCTCGTCATGCGACCAGGGGCGTGCTCTACGTCCACTCGGCGCCGTCTGCGTTGTGCCCGCACATTGAGTGGGCCCTGGGCGGCGTTCTCGACCATGCTGTGGCACTGGAGTGGACGCCGCAGCCCGCCCAGCCCGGCACCTACCGTGCCGAGTATTCCTGGACCGGCGACGCCGGCACGGCCGCGGCCATCGTCTCTGCCCTGCGCGGGTGGAAGCAGATCCGGTTCGAGGCCACTGAGGACGCCACCGTCGGGGTCGAGGGAGCACGGTTCTCCTGCACCCCCACGCTGGGCGTCTTCCACGCCGTCACCGGGACCCACGGCGACCTGATGATCCCCGAGGACCGGCTCAAGGCCGCGGTGCTGAAGGCCGCGGAGGGAGAGGCCACGCTCGAGCTCGAGGTGGACCGGCTCCTGGGCAAGCCCTGGGACGACGAGCTGGAGACCTTCCGCCACGCCGGTGACGGCGCCCCGGTGCGCTGGTTGCACCAGGTCGTCTGAGCTCGCGTACGCCGCTGGACCGGCTGGGGCTCACGGGGAAGGAGTCCCAGCCGGGTCCACCCGGTCCGAGACCGTGGGTCAGGCAGACTGGTCTGCCCGGGCCGACCGCACGTAGCTCACGTGGTCGTCGATGGTGCGCAGGGTCTTGGCGTCCTCGTCAGGGATCCTGACGCCGAACTCCTGCTCGATCGCGATCACCAGCTCCACCAGCGCCAGCGAGTCGACCTCGAGCTCGGCGCGCAGCGCCTCGTCGGTGCGGACCTGCGCCGGGTCGCGCTCGGCGATCTCGGCGACCATGTCCACGATCGACTCGCGCACCTGCGCCTCGGACTGCTCCTGACCCATTCCTTGCTCCGTCCTCGAGATCGTGCGGGGCACGTTGCGGGGCACAGCATCGCACCGTGACGCGGTGCAGCGCCCGCTGGCCTCAGCCCAGACGCCCCGGACCGGTCAGCGCCAGGCGGTGGACCCCGGGCAGCTCACGGCGGGCCAGAGCACTCAGCGTCCCTGCCGGAGGGAGCTCCACGACCGTGGTGACCCCGTGCTCGAGCAGGCTGCGCTGGCTCAGGTCCCACCGGACGCAGGAGACCAGACCCTGCTCCAGCCGCTCCAGCACGGCGCGGCCCGAACCGAGAACCGCGCCGTCCACGTCGGAGACGACCGGGACGGTCGGGTCGCGCGGGGTCACCGCGAGCAGGGCGGAGCGGAAGGGCTCGAGCGCGGCACGCATGTGCTCGGTGTGGAAGGCACCCGCCACCTCGAGCCGCGTGACCCGGGTGCCGAGTGGTGGTGTGGCCAGGACCTCGGCCACCTGCTCCTCGAGTCCGGCCAGCACCACCTGTCCCGCGCCGTTGCGGGTCGCCACCGCCAGGCCGAGAGCCTCGGCCGCCCCGACCACCTGATGCAGCCTGGTCGCGTCGGGCGTGGTGAGCGCGACCATGCCGGTCGCCCGCAGCTGCGAGGCGGCGGCCATCGCCTCGCCACGCTCGTGAGCCAGTCGGACGGCGCCGACCGGCGCGATGACACCGGCGATCGCCGCCGCGGTCAGCGCTCCGACGCTGTGGCCGGCGACGATCGAGATCCGGGCGGCTACCGGGGCGAGCGCGTCGTACGCAGCCAGACCCGCGGCCACCAGCAGCGGCTGCAGCAGCCGGGTGTCGCGCAGCCGCGCCTGGGCCTGGGTGTCCGAGAGCGCGCCGAGCTGGTCCAGGAGATCGACCGGCTCGAGCGCGCCGGCCGTGGTGAGCAGGTCGCGCAACCGGTCTGTGTACCCGCGGTGGGCGTCCCAGGCCCGCAGGAATCCGCGCGACTGGGCCCCCTGACCGGGTGCGAGGATCGCGAGCACGGACCCACTGTGCCCGGAGGGGACGTGGGGCTGCTCACAACCCGCGGGCGGTGTGATGTGAAACATGTTCTACCGAGGTGTTCACACCGCTGCAACAACGCAACGATAGAAACCACGCAAGAGTTTGCCTGGACCGGCGAGGAGGCCCCGGGGATGGATCACAAGTCCGACGTGCAGTACGTGACGATCCACGGTCACCGCCGCGCCTTCGTCAAGAAGGGAACCGGCCCGGCGATCCTGCTGCTGCACGGCATGGCCTGCGACCACACCACGTGGTTGCCGATCATCGACAAGCTGGCCGAGAAGCACACCGTGATCGCCCCCGACCTGCTGGGGCACGGCCGTTCCGACAAGCCGCGTGCCGACTACAGCGTGGGCGGCTACGCCAACGGCATGCGCGACCTGCTGACAGTGCTGGGGATCGACCGCGTCACCGTGGTCGGTCACAGTCTGGGCGGTGGGGTAGCGATGCAGTTCGCCTACCAGTACCCCGAGCGCACCGAACGGCTGGCGCTGGTCGCGCCGGGCGGCCTGGGCAGCGAGGTCACGCCGATCATCAAGGCGGTCACGTTGCCCGGCTTCCACACCGTGATGGGCCTGCTCACGGCGCCGGGCGTGCGTCATGGCATCAGCCGCGCGATGCGCCGGCTGAACCGGATGGATCACGCCGCGGTGCGCGACCTCGGCGAGATCGCCGACATCATCGAGCACCTCAAGGACCCCCGCGAGCGTCGTGCGCTCGCTCACGTCGTGCGCGCCTGCATCGACCTTCGCGGCCAGATCATCACCATGGTCGACCGCGCCTACCTCGCCCAGGAGATGCCGATGTGCGTCCTCTGGGGAGAGGACGACATGGTGATCCCGGTCAGCCACGCCCAGCACATCCGCCAGCTGGTGCCGGAGGCTCGGGTCCACATCATCCCCGGCATGGGGCACTTCCCGCACAAGGACGCCCCCGACCAGACGGTCGAGGTGCTGCGGCGCTTCGTGGCCGAGACGCCTGCGGCGACCCACCACCGTGGCCGCTGGCGCGCGCTGATGAAGAGCGGCGTCCCCTCGGGCACCGTCGTCCCGGACTCCCGCGTGGTCACCATCGCCTGAGCGTTGCGCGGTGCGAGGGCATCCTGCAACGCGTTCAGCGCATCTGCCGCTGAGCGGGGTGTGGGCGAGCATTTCGACGTACGGCACCGTTTCACTGACCAAGATGGTGCCGTACGTCGAGAAGCTCGGCCGTGCACCGAGGACGCAGACCGACCTCAGGCGTCGGCGCCCTCCTGCTTGACGCCCCGCACGGCGGTGGGGTCGTCGATGCGGTACTTGTCGAACGCCTTCTGCACCACGTCGGGCTCGAGCTCGCCGGCCTTGGCGAGCGCGTGCAGCGCCGCGACGACGACGGACTCGGCGTCGACGTGGAAGTAGCGCCGGGCCGCGGGGCGGGTGTCGGCGAAGCCGAAGCCGTCGGTGCCGAGCACGTGGAAGTCGGTCGGCACCCACTTGGCGACCTGGTAGGGCACCGCGCTCATGTAGTCGGTGACCGCGACGACGGGGCCGGTGGTCTCGGCCAGCGCCTCGGTGACGTACGGCGTCCCCGGCGCCTCGGTGGGGTTGAGGAAGCTGCGCTCCTCGGTCGCGATGGCGTCGCGGGCCAGCTCGTTCCAGGAGGTCACCGACCAGGTGGCGGCGCGCACGCCCCAGTCCTCCTGGAGCATCTGTGCCGCCTCGGTTGCCCAGGGGAACGCGACACCGGAGGCGAGCAGCTGCACCTCGGGCCCCTCGCCCGTCTCGGCCTCGGAGACCCGGTACATGCCCTTGAGCAGACCCTCCACGTCGAGGCCCTCGGGCTCCTTCGGCTGCTGGTAGGGCTCGTTGTAGACGGTGAGGTAGAAGATCACGTCCTCACCGTGTGGGTGCTCCTCGGTGCTGCCGTACATCCGCTCCAGGCCGCGCTGCACGATGTGCGCCACCTCGTACGACGTCGCCGGGTCGTAGTGCACGACCGCCGGGTTGGTCACCGCCAGCAGCGGCGAGTGGCCGTCGGCGTGCTGCAGCCCCTCGCCGGTCAGGGTGGTGCGGCCGGCTGTGGCTCCGATCAGGAAGCCACGCGCCAGCTGGTCGGCCATGGCCCAGATCGAGTCTCCGGTGCGCTGGAAGCCGAACATCGAGTAGAAGAAGTAGACCGGGATCATGAACTCGCCGTGCGTGGAGTACGCCGACCCCGCTGCGGTCACGGTGCCCATCGAGCCGGCCTCGGAGATGCCCTCGTGGATCAGCTGGCCCTGGGGTGACTCCTTGTAGGCCATGAGCAGCTTGCGGTCGACGGACTCGTAGAGCTGCCCGGAGGGCTGGTAGATCTTCTCCTTCGCGAACATCGAGTCCATGCCGAAGGTGCGGTACTCGTCGGGCGCCACCGGCACGATGCGGGCTCCGATGCCCTTGTCCTTGATCAGGTCCTTGAGCAGCCGCACCAGCGCCATCGTGGTGGCGACCGCCTGCTTGCCGGAGCCCTGCTTGAGCTCGTCGTAGGTCGAGTCGCCGGGCAGAGTGAGCGGCTTGGCGTCGATCCGGCGCTTGGGGATGCTGCCACCCAGGGCCTTGCGCCGGTCGAGCATGTACTGGATCTCCTCGGACTTCTCGCCCGGGTGGAAGAACGGCGCCATGCCGGTCTTGTCGTAGTGCTCGTCGATGTCGCGGTCCGACATCGGCAGGCGCATCGCGTCGCGGTAGGTCTTGATGTTGTCCAGCGTCAGCTTCTTCATCTGGTGGGTGGCGTTCTTGCCCTCCAGCGCGGGGATGGTCCAGCCCTTCACGGTCTTGGCCAGGATCACCGTCGGCTGACCGACATGCTGGGCCGCCGCGTCGAAGGCGGCGTAGACCTTGCGGTAGTCGTGACCGCCGCGGGGCAGCTTGCGGATCTGGTCGTCGCTCATGTGCTCGACCATCTTGCGCAGCCGCGCGTCGCCGCCGAAGAAGTCGTTGCGGATGTAGTCGCCGCTCTCCACCGAGTAGGTCTGGAACTGCCCGTCGGGCGTGGTGTTCATCTGGTTGACCAGCACGCCGTCGACGTCACGGGCCAGCAGCTGGTCCCACTCGCGGCCCCAGACGACCTTGATCACGTTCCAGCCGGCGCCGCGGAAGTAGGACTCCAGCTCCTGGATGATCTTGCCGTTGCCGCGCACCGGGCCGTCGAGCTGCTGCAGGTTGCAGTTGATGACGAAGGTGAGGTTGTCGAGCTCCTCGCGCGCGGCGACCCCGATGGCGCCCAGGGTCTCGGGCTCACCGGTCTCGCCGTCGCCGAGGAAGGCCCACACGTGCTGCTTGCTGGTGTCCTTGATCCCGCGGTTCTGCAGGTAGCGGTTGAACCGTGCCTGGTAGATCGCGTTGATCGCCCCCAGGCCCATGGACACCGTGGGGAACTCCCAGAACTCCGGCATCAGCCGGGGGTGGGGGTAGGAGGAGAGGCCCTCGCCCACGCCGTGCTGGACCTCCTGGCGGAAGTAGCTCAGCTGCTGCTCGGTCAGGCGCCCCTCGAGGAAGGCCCGGGCGTAGATGCCGGGGGAGGCGTGGCCCTGGATGAAGATCTGGTCGCCGCCGCCGGGGTCGTCCTTGCCGCGGAAGAAGTGGTTGAAGCCGACCTCGTAGAGCGAGGCCGAGGACTGGTAGGTCGCGATGTGCCCGCCCACCTCGAGGCCGGGGCGGTTGGCGTCGGAGACCATGATCGCGGCGTTCCACCGGATGAACTGGCGGATCCGGCGCTCGACCTCCTCGTCACCGGGGAACCACGGCTCCCGCTCGGGCGGAATGGTGTTGATGTAGTCGGTGCTGCGCAGCGCCGGCACGCCGACCTGCTTCTCCCGTGAGCGCTCGAGCAGCTTGAGCATCACGAACCGGGCGCGGTCACGGCCGCGCTCCTCGATCAGGGCGTCGAGGGAGTCGACCCACTCCTGGGTCTCCTCCTGGTCGATGTCCGGGAGCTGGGTGGGCAGCCCCTCGTGGATCACGGCTCGCCTGTCGGAGCGGCCCGCGGTCCCCCCGCCGCCCGGGCTGGTGTCATCATCGTGCTTCTTGGCGCTCACCCCGCCATCTTTACAGCCGTGCGAAGTACGCGCGAGTACCTGGCGGGCCCGGGACGAGCCGTGAGCGGGGTCTCGTCACGCCGATGAGTGGATCGGCGCAATGATGGGCATATCGGGAAAGTGTTGCGCACAGGCGCGGCATCCGGTGGACTGAGCCAGACCGTGGATTCTTTTGTGGATGGAGGCTGGACGTGAGCGCGACGCCAGGGGGCGCCGACACCAACAACAACGTGGACGGTTTGGGTGAGCGCCTCGGGTACGAGCGGGGCAACGTCGTCCAGGAGCTGGGCTGGGACCAGGACGTCGACGACGACGTCCGGATCCAGATCGAGGATGCGATCGACGCAGACCTGGTCGACGGCTCCTACGGCAACGTCGTCGACGGCGTGGTGCTCTGGTGGCGCGAGGGCGACGGCGACCTGGTCGATGCTCTCGTGGACTCCCTGACCGACCTCGCGTCCGGCGGTGTGATCTGGCTCCTCACCCCCAAGGTGGGGCGGCCCGGGGCCGTCGACGCCGCCGACATCACCGAGGCCGCGCCGGTCGCGGGTCTGGCCGTGACCACGACCTTCCCCGCCGGCAACGAGTGGACCGCCACCCGGCTCGCCGCACCGAAGAACGCTCACCGCTGAGACGGACCTTCACCCATCCATCCACTGCATCAACAGGGGGGCATGTGCCCAAGCACAACAAGGCGACCGCGGTCGTCGGGAACCAGGTGACCAGGGCGAAGGTGCTGCTGGAGAGCGGCATCATCAAGCCCTACGGCCCCAAGAAGCTGACCCAGCTGGCCTCGACCCTGCGCCGCTGGGGCGTGGGCCCCGCGGGAGGATTCGCCTCGCTGGCGGTGCGCAACCCCGACGGGATCGGGATCATCGACGAGCTCGGTGAGCTGACCTGGAAGCAGGTCATGCAGCGCGCCACCGCTCTGGCCGACTCCCTGCGCTCGATGGGCGTCGACGCCGACGAGGGCGTGGCGGTCATGGCTCGCAACCACCGCTTCTTCATCGACGTCCTCGTGGCCAGCGGGCTCCTCGGCGGCGACATCTTGTTCCTCAACACCGCGTTCTCCGGGCCCCAGCTCGTCGAGGTCATGGACCGCGAGGGTCCCAAGGTGCTGGTCTACGACGAAGAGTTCGCCGAGCTGGTCTCCGAGGTGGACCACAGCATCAAGCGCGTCGTCGCCTGGGTGGAGGACGACGAGGAGAACCGCGACCCCGACGACGACGTGGCCACGGTCCAGACGCTGATCGACGACGGCGACACCGGCGCGTCGTTCGACCCGCCGGGCAGCGGCAGCAAGATCGTCATCCTCACCTCGGGCACCACGGGGACGCCGAAGGGCGCTCCACGCAGCGACACCGGCGTGGACGCGGCGGTCTCGATGCTCTCGCGGATCCCGCTGCGACGAGGCTGGACCTGTCACATCGCGGCACCGCTGTTCCACACCTGGGGCTTCGCCCACCTCGCGCTGGCGATGCTGCTGGACACCACCGTCGTGCTGCGGCGGCGCTTCAAGCCCGAGGAGTGCCTGGAGGCGATGAAGCAGCACGACGTCGACTCACTGGTCGTGATCCCGGTGATGTTGCAGCGCATCCTCAAGCTCGACCAGGACACGCTGGACTCCTACGACTTCCCGAACCTCAAGGTCGTCGCGGCCTCGGGATCCGCCCTGCCCGGCGATCTTGCGTCCACGTGGATGGACACCTTCGGCGACAACCTCTACAACACCTACGGCTCGACCGAGGTCGCCTACGCCACGATCGCGACCCCCGCCGACCTGCGCGAGGCCCCGGGGACGGCCGGCCAGCCGCCGCACGCGACCGAGATCCGGATCTACGACGAGGACGAGAACGAGCTGCCGCCGGGGGAGACCGGGCGGATCTTCGTCGGCAACGCCCACCTCTTCGAGGGCTACACCGGTGGTGGCAGCAAGGACACGATCGACGGCCTGATGTCCTCCGGTGACGTGGGCAGGCTCGACGAGCAGGGTCGCCTCTTCATCGAGGGCCGCGACGACGAGATGATCGTCTCCGGTGGCGAGAACGTCTTCCCTCAGGAGGTCGAGGACTGCATCGCCAAGCACGACGCGGTCCACGAGGTCGCCGCGATCGGGGTCGACGACGACGAGTACGGCCAGCGGCTCAAGGCCTTCGTGGTGCTGGACGGCTCGCAGGAGGTCTCCGAGGACGACCTGAAGCAGCACGTGAAGGCCAACCTGGCCGGCTACAAGGTGCCCCGCGAGATCGAGTTCCTCGACGAGCTGCCGCGCAACGCCACCGGCAAGGTGCTCAAGCGCGAGCTCGACTCCGAGGACTCCGAGGACTCCGAGGACTCCGAGGACTCCGAGGAGTCGGGCGACTCAGGCGACGACGAAGCCGCGGAGTGACCGGCCTCCACCCGGGGGCGGTCGCGCCGGACTTCGAGCTGCGCGACCAGCACGGTCAGCGCGTGGTGCTCTCCCAGGTGCTCGAACGTGCTCGAGTGGCGCTGGTGTTCTTCCCTGCCGCGTTCAGCGGTGTGTGCGGCTCCGAGCTGCGCGAGCTGCAGGAGTGGTGGACCGGCGCAGACCGCCCGGCCGAGGTCGAGCTGCTCGCGGTCTCCTGCGACCAGATGTTCTCGCTGCGCGGCTACGCCGAGCGCGAGGGGCTCGACTTCCCACTGCTCAGCGACTTCTGGCCCCACGGTGGCGTCGCGCAGGCCTACGCCGTGCTCGACGCGGGGTCGGGCACGGCGCGCCGCTCGACCTACGTCGTGCAGCGCGACGGCAGTATCAGCTGGGCGGTGCACAACCCGTCGGCGCAGGCTCGCTCGCTCGAGGACCTCGAGCAGGCACTGTGCGTGCCCCGCGCCTGACCTGCGAGTCAGCAGGGCAGGTCGTGTCGAGCCGGTGGGAGGGACTGGACCACCCGGCAAAATCTCACCCCTAGGGGTGGATTGCACGCAGCCGGCGTGCTTAGATATCTGCCGCAGCCGCTGGTGACCCGAGACGCCAGCGGCTGCTTCATTTTTCCCTCGAGTGCCGCGATACCCTCGCGTGCGTCGTCCGGGGCGTATAGCTCAGCGGTAGAGCACTTGCCTTACAAACCAGTGGTCGCAGGTTCGATCCCTGCTGCGCCCACACTGCTGCGCCGACCGAGGTCCGAAGGACGGTGCCATTGTTCCCTGGCGAACGCGGGGCGAATCGGTCACGGTTGACATCTGACTGTCTCTGATCCCCCTGCATTCGCCGGCGGGGATACAAAGGACCGGGAAACATGTGTGGCGACCACGAGCACGCAGACGATGCCATGCCTGCGCTGCCGCGACGCCGCGTCCTGCAGGGCATGGTCGCACTGGCAGCCATGTCCGGCGTGGGCATCGGTCGGACGTCCGCGGCGGCAGCGCCGCTGGTGCCCCGGCCACCGAGCGCGGACGGCCGCAACGCCTACGCGCTGGCCATGCACCTGCACGCCTCGGCGTCCGAGGGCGTCGGCAGCGTGCAGTCACAGCTGGCCCAGGCCGCGCTCAACGGCTTCGACGTCGCCTGGTTCACCGACCACGACTGGCGGCGGCACCGGATGTTGTTCCGGTCCGCCTACCACTTCCTCGCCAAGGACTTCGAGGTCGGTGGCCGGTGGACGTTGGGCAAGCTGGCCAACGTCGGCTCGCTGAACTCCACCAGCGGCGGGCTGCTGGTCACGAGCCCGGTCAGCCCCAACGACCCTGCGCAAGGGCGCGCTCCGGCTGCGGGCGACCAGCACAGGCAGTGGCACGGGCACGGTGCGCTACCGCGTCAACGCCGAGGGTGGCGGCTCACGTGCCAACTTCCGCGCCCGTATCGCCGGGCGCACGGTCTCTGTCGACGTGCTGCCCACCAAGAGCGGCGTCGACGGATGGGCCGAGGTGCTGTTCCGGCTCTCGCACCACCCAGCGACCGGTGGGCGGCCCGCCGGGGTCTACACGCTGCTGTACCGGTTGCGCACCGACGTCAGCGTCAGGACCGCCACGCCGCAAGGCCTCACCGGGGTGGTCGACGTCCCTGTCGTCGCCAACCAGTGGAGCACGGTCACCGTCGACCTCACCCAGGACGCTGCGGAGGTATGGCCGGACGTGCCCGCTGCGGACAACTCCCTCAACGAGATCGAGTTCCACGCCGCGAGCCGGAAGCGGTCTGCCACCGAGGTCTTCTTCAGCTGTCTCCGGTTCGCGGAGAAGGTGGACTACGACCCCCTGCTGGTGGAGTCGACCTTGCTGGACGGGTACGCGAGCCAGGTGCCGAGCGTGCTGGGTCTGAACGGCACGGAGATCTCGCTGGGGGCGCACATGAACCAGTACGGCGGACCGCAGACTCCGTTCGACTACGGTTCGCCGACCGGCCTCAAGCAGAATCTCGGTGAGATCCGCCCGTCAATCGTGCAGCACATCCACGCCTTGCAGGGGCTCGCCTCGATCAACCACCCGTTCAAGCCTGGTGACTCCGGAACCCTGCCCACGGCCACGGCGGTGGCGACCGACCTGCTGCGGATCGGCGCCGGCGGCGCGGACCTGATGGAAGTCGGATTCGCCAACAAGTACGGCGGAAACCTCGTCGAGCACCTGGCGGTCTGGGACACCCTCTCCCGCAACGGGCTGTACCTCACCGGCAACGGCGTCTCCGACGACCACACCGGGCAGAACTGGGCATCGCAGGCCAACCGCTTCTACACGGTGGCCTGGGCCGTAGCGAAGACCGAGCCGTCGCTGCTCACCGCACTGGCCGCCGGCCGCACCTACGTCGGCAAGCTCGGTGGGTTCACCGGCACGATCGACATGGACCTCGACGGGTCGGTTGGCATGGGTCAGGTCTCGGTCGACAACACCAGCGCAACCCGGACGCTCAACCTTCAGGTCACGAACGTGCCCACTGGCGGCGCGGTACAGGTGGTGCGCGGCGTCGTCGACCCGCGGGGCACCGCGGACCCGACTCCAAACGTGACGGTGCAGACCCTCGCAGCAAACAGCACGACCCATCTCGCGGACACCACCGACGACTGCTTCCACCGGCTGCAGGTGGTCGACCGCGCAGGTTCCGTGGTGGCCTTCGGCCAGCCGATCTGGAGCTACGCGGGCGTATCGCCGACGGCCGTGCCCGCTCCCCGCCAGGCGTCGGGCTGATCGGGGCCTAGTCTCTTGGCATGCGGTTGCGCGAGCTGATCGGTCTGCTGGAGGAGCGCTACGACCCGGCCTGGGCCGAGCCGTGGGACAAGGTCGGGCTGGTGTGCGGCGACCCCGGCGACGAGGTGCAGCGGGTGCTGTTCGCCGTGGACCCGGTCGAGCGGTCGTCTCGATGAGGCCATGGAGCAGTGGCGCCCAGGCCCTGGTCGTGCACCACCCGCTCCTGCTGACCCCGGTGAGCTCGGTGGCCGCGACGTCGGCCAAGGGCCGGGTCCTGCACCGGCTGATCCGTCACGGGATCGCGCTCTACACCGCCCACACCAGCGCCGACGTGCCGCCGAGCGGGGTGAACGACGCGATCGCCCGGACCCTGGGCCTGACCGACGTGACGGTGCTGGCCCCCACCGACCAGACCGCCCTGGACAAGCTGGCGGTCTTCGTCCCCGCTGACGCGGCGGAGGCCGTCCGGCGCGCGTTGGCGCAGGTGGGCGCCGGTCACATCGGCGCCTACGACTCGTGCAGCTGGACCACCAGCGGCACCGGCCGGTTCCGTCCGCTCGAGGGCGCCGACCCCGCCATCGGCACCGTCGGAGCGCCCGAGGTCGTTGCGGAGGACCGTGTCGAGTGCATCCTGCCGCGGTCGTCGCGCTCCGCCGCGGTCGCCGCCCTGCGCGCTGCGCATCCCTACGAGGAGCCGGCGTTCGACATCACCGAGATCGTCACGCCGCCGGGGGGCTTCGTGACCGGCGACCTCGAGTCCGTCCGTGGCCACGGCCGGGTGGGGATGCTCCCGGAGCCGCTGCGGCTGCGTGCCTTCGCCGACCTGGTGGCTCAGCGGTTCCCCGCCACCGCGCACGGCGTGCGCGTGGCCGGCGACCCCGACCGGGTGCTGACGCCGGGTCGCGCTCGGCGCCGGCAGCGGGGAGTCGTTGCTCGAGGACGCTCGGGGCGCCGGAGCCGAGGTCTTCCTCACCTCGGACCTCAAGCACCACCGGGCCGGGGAGTTCCTCGAGGAGGCCGGCGCACCGGCCCTGGTCGACATCGCCCACTGGGCAGCGGAGTGGACCTGGCTCCCGATCGCGGCCGGTCACCTGCGCAGTGACGCCGAGCGGCGCGGCGCTACCGTGGACGTCCACGTGAGCACCACCGTCACCGATCCGTGGACGTTCCGCGCCGACCCGCCCGCACCGACCGAGGGGAGAGCATGAAGGCCGATCCCTTCGTCCAGCTCAAGCTGCTCGACGTCCAGGAGCTCGACTCCCACTTCGACACCTTGCGGCACGAGGCCCGCAACCCGACCCAGGGCCCCGAGCTCGCCGAACGAGCCGCCAAGCGCGAGCAGCTCCAGGCACGGGCCGGCGACCTGCAGGTCAGCGTCGACGACCTGACGCGCGAGCAGCGCAAGGCCGACCAGGACGTCGAGCAGGTCAAGACCCGACGGGTCCGCGACCAGCAGCGGCTCGATGCCGGCCAGGGCAGCGCCAAGGACCTCGAGCACCTCCAGCACGAGCTGACCTCGCTCGATCGGCGCATCAGCAACCTGGAGGACGACGAGCTGGAGGTGATGGAGCGGCTCGAGGAGGCGCAGCAGGCGTTGGCCGCGGTGCGCGAGGAGATCGCGGAGAACGACCACCGCATCGAGCTGCTGACCTCCCGACGCAACGAGCGACGCGAGGAGCTCAAGGCGGAGGCGGCCGAGCTGAAGCAGCGGCGCGCGCCGCTGGCCGGCGACATCCCCGAGCCGCTGCTCTCGCTCTATGACCGGCTGCGCGAGCAGAAGAACGGGGTCGGTGCCGCCGCTCTGCGCGCGCGGCGGTGCGCAGGGTGCAGCCTGCAGCTCGACAACCAGATCCTCTCCGAGATCGCCGCCACGCCCAGCGACGAGGTCCTTCGGTGCGAGGAGTGCGGACGGATCCTGGTCCGCACCTCGGAGTCCGGCCTGTGACGCAGCGGTCGCGGCGGGCTCCCGCGGCGGTCGTGATCGAGGCCGACGGCGGCTCCCGGGGCAATCCCGGCAACGCGGCGTACGGCGCAGTGCTGCGTGACGCGCAGACCGGTGAGGTCATCGCGGAGCGTGCCGAGCGGATCGGCATCGCGACCAACAACGTCGCGGAGTACCGCGGTCTCATCGCCGGCCTGGAGATGGTTGCCGAGCTCACTCCCGACGCGACGGTGGAAGCACGACTGGACTCCAAGCTGGTGGTGGAGCAGATGAGTGGGCGCTGGAAGATCAAGCACCCCGACATGAAGCCACTGGCGCTGCAGGCCAACCGGCTCGCGCCACCGGGCATCCGCTACACCTGGGTGCCGCGGGAGCAGAACAAGCACGCCGACGCCCTGGCGAACCAGGCGCTGGACGGCGAGGAGGGAGAGCTGCACGGCAGCACCTGGGGTGAGCCGCTGGCCAGCGACCCCGAGGCGCAGGCCACGCTCGCGCTCGAGGCGGCCGAGGCGGCCGAGGAGCCCGACGCTGCTCCCGCCGTCGGGTCGCCGCAGGTCGACAGCATCCGGCCGAGACCCCCCTGGGAGCAGGGCCGCCCGACCACGCTGGTCCTGGTGCGTCACGGCGACACCGACCACACCGCGGCGCGTACCTTCAGCGGCAGCACCGGCTCCGACCCGGGCCTGAACGAGCACGGCCGCGCCCAGGTCGCGGCCACCGCGCGGTGGCTGGCGCCGCTGGCCGACGAGGGCGACCTGGTCCTGCTCAGCTCCCCGATGAGGCGCACCCGCGAGTCGGCCGACATCGTCGCCGAGCAGCTGGGCGTCTCCTTCGACGTCGTCGATGCGCTGATGGAGGCGGGGTTCGGCTCCTGGGAGGGGCTGACCTACGGCGAGGTGCTGCGCGACGACCCGCAGGGCTTCACCCGGTGGCTCTCCGACTCCTCGGCCCCGGCGGGTGGCGACGGCGAGTCCATCGACGCCGTGGCGCGTCGGGTGGTCGAGGCGCGCGACCTGATCCTGCTCGCGCACCCGGGCCGGACCGTGGTGGCCGTGACCCACCTGACCCCGATCAAGGCGCTGCTCCAGGACGTGCTCGAGCTGCCGTTCGAGGGCGCCTTCCGGACCGAGATCATGCCGGCCTCGGTCACCGTCCTGACCTGGTATCCCGACGGCCGCGGCGTCGTACGTCTGCTCAACGGGTTGCCCATGACCGGGGCCTACGTCGGCGCCGCCAGCGTCCGCTGAGGCGCGCGGCAGTTTCCCAAGGTATGTAGGGGAACTGCCACTTCCCACGACGTACGTCTCGTGGGAAGTTCCAGCTCGGCAACAGACCTTGGGAAGCTGCCGGCGTCGCACCGGGTCCGCAGGTGAGGCGGTGGTACGGCAGCATGGGGGTCATGAGGGTCGTCTCGCCCGAGCAGCTGCGCAGCGCCGTGGCCGGGGTCCGGGAGCACGCGCGCGTGGTGACCAGCGGCAACGCCTGCGTGCCGTGGCCGCTGCTGCGGCTGCTCGACGAGGAGCTGGCGCAGTACACGCTGCACCTGCTCAACGCGCCCCCGGGGATCCCCGACCGTGAGGGCGTGACCGCAGAGACCTGCTTCGTGGGGCCGGGGATGCGGCGCCGCCCGCGGCTGTCCTACGTGCCCAGCCGGCTCTCGATGGTGCCGGTGCTGCTCCGGCGGGTGATCCCGGCCGACGTCGTGGTCGTGCACTGTGCACCACCGCGCGACGGGCAGCTGAGCCTGGGCCTGGAGGTCAACGTGCTGCCGGCGGCGATCGCAGGCGCTCGCTCGCGGTCCGGCACGGTCATCGCGATGGTCAACGACCAGATGCCCTACACCTACGGCGACGCCCAGGTGCCGGTCTCCCAGATCGATCTCGCCGTGGAGGTCTCCGAGCCGTTGCCGACCGTGATCGCCCCGCCGCCCGATGACGCCAGCCGCGCCATCGGCGAGCTGGTCGCCCACCGAGTGCCCGACGGAGCGACCCTGCAGCTCGGTATCGGCGGCGTGCCGGACGCGACGCTCGCGGCGCTGGTGGAGCGACGCCAGCTGCGGGTGTGGACCGAGATGTTCTCCGACGGCGTGCTCGCGCTGGAACGCGCCGGGGCGCTGGACCAGGACCACCCGTTGACCACGTCGTTCATGTTCGGCAGCCGGGAGCTCTACGACTGGGTCGACGGGAACCGCCGCGTGCGGATGATGCGCACCGAGCACACCAACGAGCCCGGGCTGATCTCGCAGCAGCGGCTGATGACCTCGGTCAACACCGCGCTCGAGGTGGACCTCTTCGGCCAGGCGAACGCCTCGCGCATCAACCGCCGGATCCACTCCGGCTTCGGCGGCCAGACCGACTTCATCGTCGGGGCGCTGCACTCGCCGGGCGGTCAGGCGGTCATCGCCCTGCGCTCCTGGCACCCGAAGGCCGATGTCTCCACGATCGTGCCGATGGTGGACGAGCCGGTCACCTCCTTCCAGCAGAGCGCGATCGTCACCGAGCATGGCGCTGCCGAGGTCTTCGGCGGCGACGAGAAGGCCCAGGCGGCGAACATCATCGAGCGCGCCGCCCACCCGGACGCGCGCGCGGAGCTGTGGGAGAAGGCGGCGGAGTACGGCCTGGCCTGACGAGCTCAGCCCGAGCTCCGACCCGCGCAGAGCACAGCCGTCAGACCACAGGTGCCTTCCCCGCCCCCTGCGAGGTGCCTGAGGTCTGATCAGAGGTGAGCGGGTGGCTAGGTGAGCGAGGAGACCACGACGTCGAGCCGGGTCGGTGAGCCTGGGCGGTGGGGCTGCGGCTCGACGTGCCAGCCGAGACCCCGCAGGTGCTCCGCGAGCGCGAGCGGGTGACGCGGCGTGGCGCCGTCCAGCAGCAGGGCGCGCACGATCTGTCCTTTGGTCGCCTTGTTGAAGTGCGAGACGACGCTGCGGCGTCCGTCGGCCTCGTGCAGCACGCGCACCGTCGCCACCTGCTGGGCACGGTCGCGGGACGGGCGCCAGAAGGGGGAGTACGACGACGAGCGCAGGTCGACGACCAGGCGACGTCCAGCCGCGCGGTCGAGCGGCTCGGCGAGATGGTGCGCCCAGTGTCGGGCCACGCTGCCCAGCGTGGGGAGCCGCACGTCAGCGGAGAGCCGGTAGGCGGGGATGCGGTCCGCAGCGCCGACGACACCGAAGAGGCCCGAGGTGATGAGGAGCCATCGGGTCGCCCGGCGACGTGCGGCGGCGTCGAGGCTCCCCATGTCGAGGGCCTGGTAGAGGACCCCTGTGTAGACCCGGTCGGCGCGGGCTGTCGGCGCCTGCGTCAACGAGGCGTCGCGATGGATGTCGTCGGCCTGCCGAGGCCCCAGGCCGAGCACTGCGAGCATCTCCTCGGGGGTCTCGCGGCACCGCCGCACCAGCTCGTCGATGACGATCGACCGAGCCTGCGCCAGCTCGGGGAAGGTGAGGTCGCCGAGGTCGAGCGACTTGCCGCGGGCAGGGGAGTGCTTGCCCTCCGAGGGCGGCAGCAGGATGAGCACGCGAGCACCCTAGGCGGTCGCGCGCGCTGGAGTCGGCGCAGGACCGGCCTCAGCGGTAGGATCGGCATGCGGATGAGCCGACCGGGCGGCCGCGGCGTCGGGCAACCGGCGTCGAGGAAGGTCCGGGCTCCACAGGGCAAGGTGGTGGGTAACACCCACCCGGGTTGACCCGCGGGACAGTGCCACAGAGAACAGACCGCCGCGGCGAAGGCCGCGGTAAGGGTGAAACGGTGGTGTAAGAGACCACCAGCACGCCGGGTGACCGGCGTGGCTCGGCAAACCCCACCCGGAGCAAGATCAAGAGGGTCCGGTCCGCCGGACCTGCGCGAGCGACCGAGGGCTGCCCGCCCGAGCTCGCGGGTAGATCGCACGAGGCCGCTGGCGACAGCGGTCCCAGATGGATGGTCGCCCATCGCGAGCGCCGCGAGGCACGCGAGGACAGAACCCGGCCTACAGGTCGGCTCATCCGCCCAGGTCGGCGTGACCGCACCGAGGTCGGCCCAGGCCAGGTGACCCGGCGACGCGCCGGGCGACGCTGCCTGATCAGTGGCCCGCGCGGGGAGGAAGGCACGCGAACCGGGCGAAGGGAATAGCCAGGTCTGACTAGACCGGCTGTGCCCCGAAGACGTCCGATTTCGTGCCCTATGGCACCTGTCCCCGGCCCGGCGTCGCACCCAATGATTCGAAGATCGCCCATCTGGGATGGGCGCTCGACGCGGACGGTGAGAGGTCCGCGTGTTGCTGGCCAAGGGAGAGATGTGTCAGTGGACTCGGTGGACGCTGCCGTGTCCGGGTCGTGGACCCGGGCACGCGTTGCTGCGTCCGACGCCGCCACCGCTGTGCTGCTCGTCCTCCTGGCCGCGGCGTGGTCCGGTGGCAACCTGCTCCTCGCGATCGGCGGGCCAGGGGTGCACCGAGACCTGCTGGTCGCCGCCTCTGCGCCCGCCGAACCGGTGGGGCCCGAGGCCGCGCTGAGCCAGTCCCAGCTCGCCGCCGCGGTGGCGCAGGCGAAGTCCGACTGGGCCGCCGTGCGGCCGTCGGCGGACCTGTCCGCGGTGTCGGTCTCGATCGCCGACCTGCCGGGCCTCGAGCTCGGCGCCCAGTCCGGCAACAGCGTGACGGTCGACCTCGACGCCGCCGGGTGGGGCTGGCAGGCCATGGACCTGCCCACGGTGGTGCGCCACGAGATCGGCCACGTGCTGGGGCTCGAGCACGGCACCGGACTGATGAGTGCCTCGCTGACCCCGGGGGAGACCCGCGGTGTCGGCGCCGAGTACGCCGAGCCGGAGCCCGAGACCACCCAGTCGACCGAGCCGGCTGCCGACCCGGCCGAGGGGACGACGACCGGCAGCGACGGCTCGGCCGGGACCTCCGACTCCGCGGCCGGCGAGCCCGACCCGCAGACCACGGCGTCCACGGACCCCAGCTCGATCAGCGGCTCCGACGAGCCGACCGTCGAGCCGATGACGATGCCGGAGCCCGTGGACGGGACCAGCGACTCGGGCCTGGACACCAAGGGCCTGGACGTCCCGAAGCTGTCGACCGAGTCCCTCCAGCTGTCCGACGAGCCCATGATGATGACGATGGCCTTCGGGATCACCTCGGCCTCGGCGTCGGCCGACGGGACCACCGGTGCCGACGTCATCACCGTCGTCGACAACGGCGACGGGACCTACACCGTCCAGGTCGGCGGCAGTGACGTCGCCACGGTCTCGGCCGACGGCACCGTGACCGTGGACGGCATGGACGGCGACGACGTGCTCGTGGGCCCGAACCTCGACAGCGTCTGGACGATCACCGGGATCAACTCCGGCACCCTCGAGCTGCCGGGCGGCGCGAAGGTCGAGTTCTCCAACGTCGAGAGCCTGACCGGTGCGGCCACAGCGAAGGACGAGTTCCGCTTCGAGACGAAGGCCGGGCTGACCGGCGCGGTCGACGACGGCGGCGGTGAGCTCACCGTGAGCGTCGCCGGCTTCATCCGGGTCAAGGGCGACTACGGCTTCGTGCGCGACGCCGCCTACACCGCGCACCTCAGCGGCGGTGGCACCGTGAGCGCCAACCTGCTCAAGCTCGGGGGCACCTCGGGCGAGGGCTTCGTCGGGGTCGAGGTGCTCGGATCCTCGATCGGCATCTCGGGAGCGCTGAGCACCTTCACGCTGGCCGTCGTCACCGCCGTCGAGCAGGCCTGGCACGCCGCCTCCGGGACCATCACGACCCCCACGGCCCAGCTGGGGCTCGGCGACCTCGACCTCGGCCTGGACAGCCTGACGGTCTCGGCCAACACCAAGTCGGCCGACGGCTCCTACTTGAACCTGTCACTGAACCCGATCAGCTCGGCGGCCAGCACGACGGTCCTGACGATGTCCACCGCCCTGGTCTCGGCGACCGCCCCCGCCCGGCTCGACCTGGGCGGCTTCCTCTACGTCTCCGGCGACGTCACGCTGACCCTGGGCGGCCCCACCAAGGTCGACGTGAACACCGGGCTGGACGGCGTCAGCGCCATCCCCCAGGCCATCCAGGACATCGCGGTCGCGGCTGACAAGCTCGCGGCGGGAGGCGAGCTTCGCCGCAGCGAGGACTTCACCAAGCTCTGGAACGTCGAGGTGTCGTCGCTGCAGTTCGGCTTCACCAACGGGACCGCCTTCGTCGGTGCCGGTTACCCGGGAGACACCGACGGGGTCATCACCAAGGCAGAGGTCGAGGCTGCCGGCGGGATCGGCCTTTTCGCCTCCGGCGTGAACCTCGCCTTCGTCCTCCTGACCCCGCTGGGCGCGAGCGGCCTGTCGACCCGGTTCCTGGGGATGAAGGGCAAGATCGGCAGCTTCGACCTGGTCGGCCTCGGTGACTTCTTCAGCCTCTCGCTGAGCGGGATCGAGATCCAGGCGAACCACGGCCAGCACATCGTCAGCGGCGAAGGTCAGGCTGCGGTCGTGGACTGGGTGTCCTCGTTCCCGGACCCGGACCTCACCGACGACCCCGAGGACGCGACCGAGGCGGACCCGACGCCCGCGGGCTACCAGATCTTCGTCACTGGACTGGACCCGCCTGGGCTCTACCTCGACTCCACCGGCTCCACCATTGGCTTCTCCGCCGACCGTGCCGTGCTCTCCATCGGCAGCGTCGTCCACATCGCCGGGCGCTTCGCGCTCGAGCAGGGCGCGATCCAGAAGGTCGACGTCGAGATCGAGGACTTCGACCAGACCCTGGTCGACGAGATCCGCGGCCAGATCAGCAACAACACCGCCAGCGAGGACCCCGAGGCGGGGACCCTGGCCACCAACGCAGACGGTTCCATGATCTGGAACCTCCCGGTGAGCACGATGCTCCTGGGCATCTCCGACGGCAGCGTCTTCGTCGGCTACAACCCTGGCGGCTTCCCCGACGCAAGCAGCCTCGACCTCCCCCTGACGGCTGACGACCTCGCCGAGGGCGCCATCGGTCTCCTCGGCAGCGGGATCACCATGGGCCTGGTCCTCGCCACACCGCTGACCGGCACCGGCAGCTTCGCGGCGGCCTCGAAGTTCCAGAGCTTCCTCGCAGTGCGGGCCGACATCGCCTCGTTCACCATCCCGGGGCTCCCCACCGACATCATCGACTTCTACCTCGAGGGCATCCGGCTCGAGGTCAACCGGGCCAGCACCGTGACCGGTGACACCGACGCCAAGGCCAACGTCGACTGGGCCGCCTCCTTCCCCGACGAGGAGAACCCCGGCCTCCCCGTGGCAACGGGCGGCGAGGACGTCGTCATCGACTTCGAGGACCCTGTCATCGCGGTGCGTGCCGACCTCGCCGTGCTCTCGATCTCGAACTTCATTCACGTCTCGGGTGGGTTCTCGCTCGAGTTCGGCGGGGACGAGGAGGTCGTGGTCAAGACCGGCGGCCTCACCTCGTCGCAGGGCACCGCGCTGGGCACGGCGGTCAACGGGATGGGCGGCGACCTCGCCGCCGAGTCCGACGGCTCCGAGATCACCGGGTTGAGCGTCAACACCATCCTCATCGGCATCTCCAACGCCAACTTCTTCGTCGGCTACGAGCCCACGCACGAGGACGGCACAAAGTTCCAGCTCGACGAGAACGGGACCCTGGTGCTGTCCGAGGATGCGGTCGGTCTGGTCGCGACCGGCATCAACGTTGGCCTGGTGCTCGCGACGGTGGACGCGGGTGCCGTCACCGGCTACCGGTTCTCCCAGTTCTACGCACTGCGCGCCGAGGTCGGTCTGCTGGAGCCGGTCGGCATCCCGGAGGACATCTTCAAGCTCTCCTTCGAGGACATCGTGCTCGAGGTGAACGGCGGTGGTGTCATCACCAAGAACGGCGTGGCGCTCACCCAGGCCGCACCGTCCGCCCCGGCGACCTCCACGGCGTGGATCGACTGGGAGGCCAGCTTCCCCGACCCGAACGACGACGAGACCGACCCGCCCGCGGGTCTGGCCGTGCCCACCGGCACCACGACCGACCCGATCTACATCGACTTCGCAGACCCGGTGATCGGCATCTCCGCCGGCCGGGTGACCCTGGCGATCTCGAACTTCGTCTTCATCCAGGGCGGTTTCGCCTTCCGCAAGGGTGAGCGTCACCTCCTCGACGTGCGGACCTCCGGGCTGAACGCCGGCGCCGCGACCGCGCTCGGCAACGCGATCCCGGGGTCTCCCGTCGAGACGGATCCGGGCGACACCCTCGGCCACAACGCGGGCACCTCGACCATCTGGAACCTGCCGGTCATCACCACCACGTTCGGCATCAGCAACGCCGCGATCTTCATCGGCTACAACCCAGACCCGACGCGTGACGACCCGGCCAACGCCAGCTACGACCCCGCCAAGCGGTTCTCCGTCGACGAGGACGGCAACCTGGTCCTCTCGCCCGACGCCATCGGCTTCGCCGCCTCGGGCATCCAGGTCGGCATGGTGTTCGCCACCGCCGAGGACGGCGTGATCACCGGCTACGGCTTCAGCACCTTCATCGGCGTCTCGGCCTACATCGGCTCGGTCGACATCCTCGGTCTGCCCTCCGAGCTCGGGCTGGAGCTGAAGGGCATCAAGCTCTCGGTCAACACCGGGGGGGCGATCCGGACCGGCACGGCACCCGGGACGCCGATCGTCGGCAGCAAGGCGGTGGTCGACTGGCTCTCGAGCTTCCCGGACCCCGACGGGGCCGACAACCCGCTCACCGACGACGGGGACGACTCGACCACCGACGACGTCGAGGGTGGCCCGCTCAAGGGTGGCCTCGCGGTCCCCACGGGCGAGGGCAACGACCCGGTCTACATCGACTTCCGCGGCCAGCTGATCGGCCTCTCGGCCAGCCTCGTGACGCTGTCCATCTCCGACTTCGTCTACATCCGCGGCGGCTTCTCCTTCGAGAAGGGCGGCAACACCTACCTTGATGTCCGGACCAGCGGGCTGACGAGCGGCACTGGCCTGGGGACCGCACTGAACGGTCTCGCCAACCCGGACGGGTTCGACGAGGACCCGGAGGGCAACCAGACACGCGCGACCAAGAACGGAAGCACGATCTGGGACGTCCCGGTGCTGACCACCACGATCGGCATCTCCAACGCGTCGATGTTCGTGGGCTACAACCCCAACCAGCCCGGCACCGAGGGGACCTCGTTCAACGCCGGCAACGACGGGATCCTGGACGAGGCCGACCTCTCCCCAGACGCGATTGGTCTCCTCGCCAACGGCATCAACGTCGGCATCGTGATCGCGAAGGTCTCCCCGGACGCTCCGACGGTGCTCAAAACCGGCGGTACCTACGCGCTTCCGACCTTCATGGCGGTGGCTGCCGAGATCGCCCTGCTCGCGCCGGTCGGTCTCCCGAAGGAGCTGGTGTTCCGGTTCGAGGACATCGGCCTGTCGCTGAACAAGGGGGGCAAGGTCGGGACCACCACCACGTCCAACTCCTGGGTGGACTGGGCCTCGAGCTTCCCGGAGGAGCTCAACCCGGACGGCTCCGTGGCGAAGCCCGCCGGCCTACTCGTTCCCACCGGGACCGGCAACACCCCGGTGCTGATCGACTTCGAGGACCCGATCATCGGGGTCTCGGCAGGGCGCGTGGTCATCTCGATCTACAACTTCGTGCACATCTCCGGTGGGTTCGCCTTCGAGAAGGGTGGCCAGGAGACGGTCACCATCAACACCGGGCTGGTGCTGCTCGGGCCCGACGCTCCGACCTGTGGCGTGCTCGCCACGGCCGCGACGACAGCCGGTGTCGCCGGCGAGGACATCGAGCTGAGCAGCGACTGCTCGACCCTGACCGGCGCCAAGGTCGAGACCATCAAGGTCGGGGTCTACAACGCCAGCGTCTTCATCGGCTACAACCCCCACCCGGAATGCCCCGAGGGCGAGGACAGCTGCCCGGTCTTCGACACCGCCGGCGACGAAGACGGCAACGACGACGTGCTGGAGGTCTCGGAGCTGGGACCCGGCGCCATCGGCTTCCTCGGCAGCGGCATCAACCTCGGCTTCGTCTTCGCCACCCTGGTGCGGGGGGCGTTCACGCAAGCGCCCGGGATGGGCAAGGTGCCCTCGTTCTACTCGATCAAGGCCCACGTGGCGGACATGGGTCTGGTAGGCGTCCAGGGGATCATCCTCAACGCCAAGGGCGCGACCGTCGAGGTGAACTCCGCCTCGAAGTGGACCGGTGGTGAGGGCGCGAACTCGCCACCGTCTATCGACTGGACCAGCCTGTCCGAGGAGGGTTTGGAGATCCCCACGGGCGGCGACAACCCATCGGTGCACCTCGACTACGAGGGGTTCATCATCGGTGGAGGCGTGAACCAGTTCACGCTCCAGATCTCCGAGTTCGTCTACCTCGCCGGACGCTTCTACTTCGAGTACGGCACCGTCCGCACCATGCCGCTGACCAACGGCCTCATCGACGCCAGCCTGTTGACCGACCTTCTCGGAGCCGTGAGCCCTGAGGTCACCGCAGCCATCGGTGCGACCGAGAAGGAGCTGCAGTTCCTCACCATCGGCGCCCAGGACGTCCACGCGTTCGTCGGGCTCGGCGGCCCCTACTGGGTCGACGCTGACGGCGACGGTGAGATCGATCGCTACACCTCCGGTCCCAAGACCGGCCAGATCGTCGACGAGGAAGTCAACGCCGAGGCCGTCGGGCTCGTCCTCGACGACGTCGACTTCGCGATGGCGATGATGACGCCGACCAACCGCCTCGACCCGATCCGCTACATCAGCCTCAAGGCCAGCGCCGCCAAGGTCGCCCTGGTCGGCATCGACGGACTGGTGGCCGACGCCCGCAACCTGATCGTCGAGCTCAACATCTCCACGCCGACGCTCTACGGCCTCCCGGTCCTCCCCGTGGTCGACTTCGCCAGCTGGGACGACGACGACAGCACTGCCGGGGTCCAGCCGTTCGCGGTCAAGGTCGGGGCGCCGGCCGAGTTCGGCGGCGACCCGGTGGTCGTGCCGTTCACCTTCGGCACAGCGCTGATCCGGGCGAGCGGTCAGTTCAACCTCAACGTCTTCGGGGTCCTGGCCCTGAGTGGCAGCCTCGCCTTCCGGCTCGGCGAGACCGTCGACGCGACGCTGGCGGACTCCGGCCACACGGTCGTCAACAACGTGGTCACGATGACCATCGGCGGGTCCAACCTGCTCGGCTTCGTCGGCTACGTCCCCGACAGTGGCTCGGCCTGGGAGCTCAACAGCGACGGCACCGTGCACTGGGTCGACGAGCACGGCGCCGACTGCACGCCCAGCATGAGCGTCGACTGCGAGATCGTGAAGAACCCGGACGCTGTCGGACTGCTGATCAACGACCTCGACTTCGGCATCTTCGTCGGCGTCAAGACGCCCAGCACCGCGGACGTGAGCGCCGGGGTCTTCGTGGCGACCAGCATCGTCATCGACGACTTCGGCCTGATCGGAGTGCCCGGCATCACCGCGCTCGGCACGCTGGCAATCATGCTCAACCTCGGCCTGGCACTCGGCCAGACCAGTGCGGTCGGCGGGATCGACTTCAAGCGCACCTACACCTACGACCCGGACCGCGAGCCCGAGGAGTCCGAGGGCGCCGACGGATCGACCAGCCTGTGCACCCCCGAGAACCCGTCGACGGCCGAGGACCCGAACTGCGACGACCTCCCGGGACTCAAGCTGGACACCGGCGACCCGGACAACCCGATCCTCATCGACTTCGACACCACCTTCGTCTCGGTCTCGCTGGCCGGCGTGCTCAACATCGTCGACTTCGTCCAGGCGCTCGGCGTCTTCTACCTGGAGGTGGACGGTCAAGGCCTGAAGATGCTGGCTGACGCCCAGCTGCTGATCGGGCCGGACAAGATCAGCAACCCCACCGCAGCCAACGTCTCGGGCAACCACGGGACGGGCGTCTCGCCGATCCTGGAGATCGGTGCGCTCGGGGTCCTGATCATCAACGGCGACGGGATCGCGGCCGACCTCGACGTCGACTTCTCGCTCAACGTGCCGGGCATCAGCGTCGCGGCGTCCGCCCGGATCCTGTTCAACAGCACCGGGGACCCCCAGGTGGTCGAGATCCCGGACCGGCTCTACCAGTTCATCTCCGACCAGGCGGCGGTCAGCACGTTGGCGCAGGAGCTGCTCGACCGGCTCCCCGCCTGCGACGAGCAGCCCGAGGGCGCCACGACCACCGTCCACTGCTACGAGATCGGCGACACCGCTCCCGACCTGGGCAACAGCACCACCGTCTACAACCTGCTGCACAACCCCAGCGGACCGATCACCACCTCCGGCAGCCCGGGCGCCTACGTCGTGGTCCTGCTCGACGGCAGCTTCGACTTCCTCGGGTTCGCCGAGGCGAGCGGCCTGGCAGGCGTGCGGATCAGCGGTGACGTCTTCCAGCTGGTCTTCGACCTGCACTTCAGCATCGGCTTCGAGGGTGCCGGCCTCGACTTCGACTCCAGCGGCTTCGTCGAGATCAACCCGCAGGGCCTGCTGCTCGACATCGCGGTCTCGATCAACGCCGACGTCACGTCGCTGTTCCACTTCGACGTCTCCGGTCACCTGAAGATCAAGACCTACGGACCCGACAAGCACTTCATCCTCGACCTCAGCGGCCGGCTCGACGTGCTCGGCATCTTCAGCGTCAACGGCAGCCTGAACGTCACGGTGGCCAACAACGCCTGGTCGGTCAGCGTGAGCGCCTCCGGCCACTTCGGACCGGTCACCATCTCCGGCTCGGGCACGATCCGCTCCGACGGAACCTTCGACCTCTCGTTCACCGCCGGGCTCCAGATCGGACCCGACGTGGTCCACATCGGCGGGACCGTTTCGCTGCACATCTTCATGCAGAACACCCGGGCGTCGAATGGAGCCGTGTGCAACGCCGACGACACCACGATCACCGACTGCGGCATCGCCAACCATGGCGCACTGAGGTTCGGCTTCGAGCTGACCGGCAGCGCCGAGGCCTGTGCCTTCGGGGTCTGCCTGGGGATCAGCGTCTCGGTGATCCTCGACGGCGTGATCAGCGGCGACCCCAACAGCCCCAGCTACCTCGACGTCAAGGTGCGCGGCTGCGTCGACCTGCTCCTCGGAGACGTGTGCGCGACCATCAAGGTCGCCACGATCCGGCTGCCGGGCTCGATCCTGCCGGAGAACGACCCCAAGCTCGCCGAGCTCCAGGGCGTCACGCTCGTGCTGAACGTCGGTGACCGCGGCGACGAGCGACTGGTCTCGCCGACCGAGACCGTCGAGGACTACCAGGTCGTCGTCCTCTCGGTGCAGGACAACGGCACCTACACGGTGCAGGTCAACGCCTTCGGGCGCTCGCAGGTGTTCAAGGGCGTCTCGGCGATCACGGGCGACTTCGGCGACAGCGACGACGTGTTCACGCTGGTGAACGGCGCCGTGCCGGTGACGATCTCCGGTGGCGACGGCAGTGACACCCTGATCAGCAACGGCTCGGGCGTCGCCACGTTCAACGGCAACGCCGGTGCGGACATGCTGGTCGGCGGCAGTGCTGCCGACGTCCTCAACGGCGGGGCGGGCAACGACTACCTCGAGGGCCGGGGCGGCATCGACCAGCTCAACGGCGGGGAGAACGACGACGTCTTCGTGGCCCTCATCGCCGACGCGTTCAGCGAGTCGCCGCAGGCCGGCGGTGGCGTCGACACCTACGAGATCATCGGCACCACCGGCGCCGACGTCTTCGGGATCGTCGTGAACGGCGACGCGCTGACGGTGAGCTACTCCGGACCGGCCGGCGACGGACAAGACGCTCAACCTGGCCGGCTTCGAGAAGGTCGTGCTGCAGGTCAACCAGGGCGGCGACGCGGTCACCGTGAGCGGCAACCTCGGCGCTGCGGGTCTGCAGGAGCTGACCCTGGGCCTGACCGAGCTCACCACGGGCAACGAGGCCGACACCATCGTGCTCAACCTGACGGCCGGCAACGACGCCGCCGGCGTCACCGGCAGGCACGGCCCCCCAGGTGTACACGCTCGCGCGGGCTGCCGGCCGGCGACGTCATCGAGTACCCGACGGCGGGCGGTGGTGATCGTGCCACTGACCACCGTCTCCTGGCAGGGCGGGTCGAGCGTGGTGCGCCTGGTGGGCTCCGGCGCCGCGGACACCGATCTCTTCATGCTCAACGCGCTCGCCGGCGACGACGTCCTCAACCTGCGTGGCCTGAGCGCGAACATCGTGGTTGACGCCGGCGACGGCAACGACCTGATCGCCGTCGGGAGCCTGGCCAACGGTGCGACGAACACCGGCGGCACCGTCGACGGCATCGACGCGGCGCTCACGGTGCGCGGAGGGATCGGGACCGACACCATGACCGTGGACGACTCGGGTGACGGCAGCGGCGACACCGACGGCACGCTCACGGGCTCGCTGCTCTCCGGGCTGGGCCTGTACTCCTCCGGCATCGGCTACAGCCAGCTCGAGGCGCTCACGATCACCCTGGGCACTGGTGGCGACACCTTCACCATCACCTCGACTGCCTCCGGCGCGACGACGACCCTGAACGCGAACCTCGGAAACGACACCGTCAACGTCACCGACGTCAACGGGCCGACCACCATCAACGGCGACGGCGGCAACGACACGATCAACATCACCGACACCCACGGCGCCACCACGGTCAACGGTGGACTCGGCGCCGACACCGTCGCGGTCGTGACGACGCACGGCGCGACCACGATCAACGGTGACGCCGGCGACGACACGGTCACGGTCACCGACGCCTACGCCGTCCTCACGGTCAACGGCGGCAACGACAACGACACCGTCACGATCACCAACACCCACGCGCTCACGACCGTCAACGGCGGCCTGGGCAACGACACGATCACCCTGGTCGACGCCCACGGCGTGACCGCGATCAACGGCGGCGACGGCGCGGACACGATCACGATCAAGGACACCCACGCCGCGCTGACCGTGCACGGTGACAACGGGGCCGACGTGATCCGGATCCTGGCGGTGCACGCACCGACCGAGGCCTACGGCGACGCGGGCAACGACAGCTTCCTGGTCGGCAGCCTCGCGCCGAGCCTGGGCGGTGTGCTCGACCTGATCGCGGCCTACCTCAAGATCAGCGGTGGCAGCGGCACCGACACGGTGCAGCTCGACGACACCGGCGACTCCACCGGTGACATCGGCTACGTCACCGACAGCAGGATCGCGGGGCTGGGCATGTCGGTGGACTCCACGCACGACACCGCCAAGCCGGCCTGGTCGATCACGGTGGGCAACGCGGCCGACGGCGACTTCCCGATCACCATCGGCGGCCACACGACGGCTGCGATCCCGTTCGACGCCAAGGCGAAGGTCGTCCAGGACGCGATCAACGCCGCCCTGGGTGGCAGCTTCGTCACCGTGACGCGGTCCCCGGTGACCCGGGCGCACGGCATCACCTACCTGATCCGCTGGGTCGGAGCCTTCACCGGCGCACCACCGGCGGTCACCGTCAACGGTTCCGGACTCGTGGCCACGTCCGGCACCCCGAGCATCCTGCTCGACCCGATGACCCGTGGCTACATCGACTACGACACCTTCGAGACCTTCACCCTCGGCCTCGGCTCCGGTGACGACCTCCTCGACGTCGACTCCACGCAGACCGGCACCTCCGGCCTCACCACCGTGGACTCCGGCGCGGGCGACGACGTCCTCACCGTCGAGACGACCTCCGGGCCCACCCTGGTGAAGGGCGGCGCCGGAGCGGACAGCATCTTCGTCAACGCTGTCCCCGACGCGCCCGGGACTGACAACGGACTGGCCGGCGGCACGACCCACGGCACCGACAACGCCCTCACCCTGGAGGGCGGTGCCGGCTCCGACACCTACACCGTCACCGTGTGGAGCACCGGCGACTCCCGCATCATCGTCTCCGACGTCGACGACGGTGGCAGCAACGTCCTCAACGTCAACGGCACCACCGCGGACGACACCTTCCTGCTCCGCTCCGGTGTGGTCGCCGCACTCAACGGGCCGCTCACCGGGACCGACGGCATCCAGAAGAGCTTCGGCGGGGCCGAGCTGATCGTCTACGACAACACGATCAACGCCGGGCCTCGCGGTCAACGGACTCGCCGGTGACGACGTCTTCGCGCTCGACGACAACTCGACCAGCACCGTGGTCAACGGCGGCGCGGGCAACGACAGCTTCTTCGTCGGCCAGATGTACGGCGACACGGTCGACTTCGACGACGAGTTCGGCGCGGTCCTCACCGACACCACGCGTGGCGAGCTGACCAACGGCGTCAGCTACTCCACCACCATCAACGGCGGCACCGGCAACGACCTCTTCAGCATCCTGCGCAACCGCGCGGCGCTCCAGCTCAACGGCGAGGCCGGCGACGACACCTTCGTGATCCGCACGTTCCTGCTGGAGAACGACCCGACCAACCCCGACAGCGACGCCGTGTCCAACGTCAGCACCGGCTCCGGCGCCGACCTGGTCTCCTACGTCATGAACGCCCCGGTGGCCGTCGACGGCGGCGACGGCTTCGACACCCTGGTGCTGATCGGCACCGAGGCCGACGACATCTTCGTCATCACCAAGGACGGGCTCTGGGGCGCCGGGCGCTTCGTCTCCTTCGTCGGCATCGAGAAGGTCGACGTCGACGGCGCCGAGGGCGACGACCTCTTCATCGTGATCTCGACCAGCCCGACGGTGCAGACCCGGATCTTCGGCGGGCTCGGCAGCGACACGATCCTGGTCGGATCCGCTGCTCCGATCGTCGTCGCTGACGACCTGCAGGGCCACAGCGGGATCATCGAGCACAGTGTCGAGAGCACCGTCAGCACCTGGGCGGGCGTGCCCGTCGACGGCGTCGCCGCGGAGATCACCGACAACGACACCCCCGCGGTCGTCATCACCCCCACCAACGGCAGCAACATCGTGCGCGAGGCCGGCGGCCACGACGTGTACACGGTCACGCTGACCAAGACACCGACGAACGGCGGGACCGTGCGGATCACCGTGTCCGCCCCGCTGCTCTCGCCCGACGACGAGGACGCCCGGATCCGCACCGTGCTGGTCTCCTTCGACAAGGGCGCGACCTGGGGTCCGTCGGCCACCGCCACCTTCGACGCCGACAACATGTCGCACGAGGTCTGGGTCAAGGCGATCGACGACCTGGCCGAGGAGAGCGACCGCTTCATCGTGCTGCAGCACCTCGTGGTCCAGAACGACGGCGACCGCGAGTACGACGGCCTGGTGCTGCCGAACGCGGTGATCCGGCTGATCGACAACGACCGGCCGGCCGTCACCGTCGTCGCCGGCGACCCGGTCCGCGTCGCCGAGGGTGGAGCGATCTCGTTCTACACACTCAACCTGGCCAAGGCCCCCGCCGGCCCGGTCACGATCCGCGTCACAGCAGGACCGCAGACGCGGGTCAGCACCGACGGTGGTGTGACGTGGCACCAGTTCGTCGACGTGACCTTCGACTCCGCGAACACCCCGCAGACGATCTATGTGCAGGGCTACGACGACATGGTCGTCGAGGGGTCGGCCTACGACGCGATCACCCACGCCGTCCTGGTCGGGGACGACGCCGGCTACACGACCTCCCTGCAGATTCCCACCGTCGCGGTGCTGGTCGACGACAACGACACCCCGACCGTCCGGATCATCGAGACCGATGGCGGGACCCACGTGGTCGAGGCCGGCGACACCGACAGCTACCAGGTCGTGCTCGGGTCGAACCCCTGCACCGGCGCGGGCAGCGGCTGCTCGGTCACCGTCACGGCGACGGCGAAGCCGACCGGCACCCGCAACGGCTCGGTCCTCCACAACGACGTCCAGGTCCAGGTCAGCCTGACGGGCAACGCCGACGACTGGCACGACAGCGTCAGCCTCAGCTTCACCGGCTCGAACTGGGGCGTCGCCCAGACCGTGTACGTCCGCGCCGCGGACGACACCTACGTCGACGGCAGCGACTACCAGGCCTTCGCCACCACCTCCATCAGCCGGATCAACCAGATCCAGGGACCGCTCTCGGTCTTCGGTGGCGAGAACCCCAACGCGGCCTACACCATCCCGCCGCCGATCATGCTTCCCGGGGAGAGCTCGCAGGAGCTGGTCACCACTCCGAACTCGTCCTTCGACGTGATCGAGAGCAAGCAGGTCGACACCCTGGTCCTCGACAACGGAAACGACGTCGCAGCCGAGACCGGCGCCGTGACCTTTGACCCGACGGCGGTGGTCGACGGCATCACCGGCATCGGCACCGTGACCGGCCTGGGCCTGGGTGGCGACCGCGTGATCGGAGGCCAGACCATCGCGGGCGGCGTGACCTACGGCGACCTCGAGCACCTGGTGGTCAACCTCGGCAAGGGCGTCGACCAGCTCACCGTCTTCAGCACCCACACGGGTCGCACCGAGATCACCGGCGGCGCCGGCAACGACGTGATCACCGTGAAGACCACCTCGGGGTTCACCCGGATCGACGGTGACGAGGGCAACGACACCTTCGTGATCGGAAACGCCGGACTGCTCGACGACCTGGGCACCCTGCTCGTGCTCAACGGTGGTGCCGGCACCGACAGCGCCACTCTCGACGACAGCGCCGAGACCGACGACCAGCTCGGCACGATCACCCAGGAGACGCTCACCGGCCTGGACATGGTGGTCGACGCCGACCGCGACAAGATCTACTCGGTCACCGTCCGCGGCACCGGCAGCTTCACCATCACTCTCGCGGGCATCGGCACCATCACGGTGAGCAAGAGCATCACCGCCGGGGCGCTGCAGACGGCGCTGCAGAACCTGCTGTTCCCCAACGCGAACTCCTGCGGCCTCCCGGCCGGAGCGGACGGCGCCAGCACGGACGCGCAGGACAGCCGCTGCGCGCAGAGCGTCTACGTCTTCCGCGACGGCAACACCTTCCTCATCGGCTTCACCGGTGAGTACGCAGGAGCGGCCGGCCCGGTCCTCACCTCGACGATGACCGACCTGGCACGCAACGACGGTGTGAACTACTACGGTCTGGAGAACCTGACGCTCCTCCTGGGCAGCGGCAACGACGGCGTCAACGTTCGCGGCACCAGCGCGGCGACCACCGTGCGCACCGGCGCCGGCGACGACCTGGTCTTCGTCTCCGACGCCGCCAACCTCGGCAACAACGCCGACGTGCTCGACGCGGTCGACCTCTCCGGCCTCGCTGCCTGGCTCACGGCCCACGCCGACCGCGACGTCGCGGCGCTCTTCGAGGCCCTGCTGCACGGCACCGTCACGATCGACGACCTGACCTTCCACGGCTCGCTCGACCTGATCCAGGGCGCGCTGAACATCGACACGGGTGCCGGCAGCAACACCCTGGCCGTCAGCGACCGAGATGACACCGACGCCGACAGCGGCTTCGCGATCACCTCCTCCAGCATCACCGGGCTCTCGACCGGCGCGATCAGCTACACCTCGACCGGCGGTGACCTGGCCGGCCAGGGCGCCTGGACCCTGGAGGCCGACTCCGGACTCTTCGGTCGCGGCATCTCGATCTTCCTCGGCTCCGGCGGCAACACCGGCAGGATCGACTCGGTCCGCGGCGGCGCGCTTGGCACCACGCCGTTCGGCGCGACGATCACCACGGTCTACACCGGCGAGGGCAACGACACCGTCACGATCAACGCCAACGCGCCCACCGCCGGCGCGGCCCGCCTCGTGGTCCACGGGCAGGGCGGCAACGACACGATCCTGGCGAACCCGTCAGCCACCCAGCCGCTGGTCCTGCTGGGCGGCACCGGCACCGACACCCTCGGCGGCGGCGCGGCCGACGACCTGGTCTTCGGTGACACCGGGCGGGTGTACTACCTGAAGCCGGCCGGTGCCGCGGGCTACGACATCGTCCTCGGCGGCGCCCCTGTCGCAGGGCACCTGACCAACCCGAAGACCGGCGCGACGGTCACCGGCGACGCCGCCTTCCTGACCGTGGACGTGCTGCGGACCGCAGAGACCGGAGTCGGCGGCGCCGACACCCTGGCCGGCCGCGGCGGCAACGACATCCTGCTCGGCGGCAAGGGCGGCGACACCATCAACGGCGACGCCGGCAACGACCTGGTCTTCGGAGACTTCGGCTGGGTCGGCGCCCTGAGCAGCAGCACCTTCGTCAACACCGCGCAGCTGCCGCTCTCGATGGCCGTCCACCCGTTTGCCTTCGTCTCCGTCGACACCCGGGACCTCAACGGCGGCAACGACACGCTGTACGGCGACGCCGGCAGCGACATCATCCTGGGCCAGCAGGGTTCCGACATCATCAGCGGCGGCACCGGTGACGACGACATCATCGGCGGCCACAACGTCGCCGGCGGACTCGACTCCGGTGACTTCGTCGACGGCGGTGCCGGCAACGACGTCATCGTCGGCGACAACGCCGAGGTGCTGCGCACCGGGTCGACGCTCAGCAGCCTGATCCGGGTGCTCGTCGGCGGCCGGCTCTACCTGCTCGACCCGGCCACCCAGACCTGGTACACCGGCAACAGCATCACCGGCGACCCCCAGCTCGACCCGACCGGGGTCGAGGTGCGCACGATCACCATCCTCGACCACGCCAACAACACCGCGGCCGGCCTCTACGGCAACGACGTCATCGACGCCGGGGCGGGCGACGACCGGGTGTTCGGCCAGCTGGGCAACGACATCCTCAAGGGCGGCGACGGCGCCGACTACGTCGAGGGCAACGGCGGCAACGACACGATCTTCGGCGGCCTGGGGCAGGACGACCTGATCGGCGGCAGCTCGAACCTCTTCGGACTCCTCACCCCTGAGCAGCGGCCTGACGGCTCCGACACCGTCTACGGCGGCAACGGCACGGCCATCACGCGCAACGAGGCCGGTGACGGCTCCGCCGCACGCCGACGCCGACGTGATGATCGGCGACAACGGCAACATCTACAAGATCATCGGCGCGGACGGCCAGTTCGCCTCGTTCACCCACCAGGCGCAGGTCGTCCCGCGGGTGGTCCAGCACCTCGACTACTCGCCGACCGGCGAGGCCGGCCAGTACTGGCTCACCGGCACCGACCGGGCGCACCCCGTGCTCACCGCAGGCACCGGCACCAACATCGGTGGCGGCGACTTCCTGCACGGCGAGAACGGCAACGACGTCATCCACGGCATGACCGGCGACGACGCCGTCTGGGGCGACGCCGGTGACGACGACCTCTACGGCCAGGCCGGCCACGACTGGGTCTCCGGCGGCACCGGTGTCGACGGCATCCTCGGCGACGACGGCCTGATCCTCACCAGCCGCAACGGCAGCACCGAGCCGCTGAACTACCGTGACGAGCCCACCGTGCAGGGGACGGTCACGAGCAACGGTCCGCACCACTCCGCCGTGGTCAACCCGACCGGTCAGCTGGTCAAGGTCGCCGACCTCGAGCCGTTCTACGTCGGCTACAACGACGTGCTCTACGGCGGGCTCGGCAACGACTTCGTCCACGGCGGGGAGGGTGACGACGCGATCTCCGGCGGCGAGGCGCTTGCGGTCTACTACACCGCCGACCCGCTGGCGACCCTGGCGCTGTACTACCTCGACGACAACCCGTTGCAGTTCGGCTACTCCGACCCCGAGGAGTTCCGGCACTACGACGAGAACGACCCGATGCGCCTGGTCATGGTCTGCCTGGCCAGTGGCACCAGCTGCATCCCGATCCTCACCACCGCCGACGCCACCGGCAACGACGGCGACGACGCCCTCTTCGGGGACGGCGGCTCCGACTGGATCTCCGGCGGCACCGGCAGCGACCACCTCTACGGCGGCTGGGGCAACGACCTGCTCGACGTCGACGACCGGACCCCGAGCGTCAACCCCAAGAGCAAGCAGACCCCCGACAGCTTCATCGACTACGCCTACGGTGGTGCGGGACGCGACGTACTGATCGCGAACAGCAGGAACGACCGCCTGATCGACTGGATCGGGGAGTACAACTCCTACCTGGTGCCGTTCAACCCCTTCGGCGCCTCGACGATCTGGCGGGCTTCGTCGCCGGCGGTGCGGCAGTTCCTCTACGACATGTCGAGGTCCGACGGAGCGGACCAGACCCGGGCACCGCTCGGCACCCGCAACGGCGAGCCGTACGGCGAGCTGGGCCTGACCAGCTCGGCGGACGCGGAGTGGGGTGACCAGCACGGTGCGCCGGGCGACCCCCAGCCCGGCAACGGCGGCACCTTCGAGGACTCGGTGGCGACCGCAGCCACGACGACCTACACCAGCACCTCGACGGCCGCGGTCTTCGGCCCGAGCGTGCCCGTCTCGAAGGCCACGTTGACCCCCGGGAAGAAGAGCTCGACGCTCACCGTCAACCTCTCGGCCAAGCGCAACGCGACCTACCAGGTCCTCGTGCAGGTGGCCGACCTGGACGAGCAGCTCACCACCGTGGGCACGCTGAGCGTGAAGGCGAAGTCGACGACCGGGTCGATCTCGATCTCCAACGACGTGCTCAGCGGCGCGACCTACGAGTTCCTGTGGATGCCGTCGACACAGTCCGCGTACGACCTGGTTCTGGTGCTCCGACAGATAGCGTGACCGGCGTGTGGACGAGCCGGTGGTCGAAGTACGTCGCGGCGCTCGTGATGATCGCTCTCGCGGTGCCCGGCGCCCTCCTGGTCGCGGGGGCGCTGGACCACCAGGAACAGCAGGCCAGTGACACCGACGCGGCCCGCGAGGAGGTGTGCGCCGGTCGCATCGACCGGCTGGTCAGTGCGCTGGACTCCTTCGCCGAGCAGTTCGACGGGCTCTCCGCGCTCGGCACGCAGAAGGTCCCCCCGATGCCGTCGATGGACCAGCTGCGCGAGGAGGCCGGGGCGTTCCGGACCGAGCTGGCGCAGACCGACTGCGACGAGAGTGAGGCCCGCGACGCGATCGAGCAGTGGCGTGACGACGTCGGTGGCCGCGGGGCGTTGGCGCGCGCGGTCCGCGCCGCCATGGCCGCCAACGTCCTGGCCGAGCTCGCCGACGCTGACCAGCCCGTGCGACGCCGGCTCCAGTCAGGGGACGACCTCGAGTCGGCGCTCGAGCGACTGCCGGCGGGCGCCACCGTGGTGCTGCCCGCCGGGCGTTTCCGGTTGGACCGGACGCTCGCCGTCATCCAGGACCTGACCATCGTCGGCGCCGGAGCAGGCCGCACGCACGGTGACCTCCAGCGCCCAGGACGCCGGGCTCCTGCTCGCCTCCCAGGTGAGGCTGCGGATGCGCGGGATGAGGCTGGAGCACCGAGGTGGCGGGACCGCCTCGGTCCTGGTGCTGCGCGCCGGGGCCGCTGAGCTGGAGGACCTCGAGGTCGGCGGGGCAACTCGTGAGGGGGCGGCCGGCCGCCGGCCGCGCCAGGCGCTGACCGGGGGGAGCGGGGTGGTGATGGCCGGCGCCGAGCGGCTCACGATGCGTGACTCGGTCGCCTCCGACAACGCGGTGGCCGGGCTGCTCGTCGCCACCGGGGCTCCCCAGGTCGCCGGGAGCACGTTCGAGGACAACGCGGTCTGCGGGGTCTGCTACCTCGGAACCGCGACGGGGCGGCTCGTGGGTAGCCGTGTGGCCACGAACGGGGCCGGTGTGCTGCTGGGCGAGCGCAGCGCGCCGCTCGTGCGGGACAACCAGGTCGAGGGCAACCAGCGTGCGGGCCTGGTCCTCGAGGGATCCGTGCGGGCGGTCGTGAGAGGCAACACGCTGCGCTCGAACGGCTCGATCGGGGTGGCTGTCTACGGCACGGCGAGACCGCGTGTGCGCGGCAACGACGTCAGCGGGCACGATCAGGCGGGCGTCCTCGTCGACGTGGCCGCGGGGGCCGCGCCGCGCGTCCTCGACAACGAGCTGGGTGACAACGGGTCGGCGGGGCTGGTGTTCATGGGCAGCTCCGGGGGCCTGGCGTCGGGCAACTCGTGCTCCGGGTCGCGGTTCGGGCTGGTGCTGGACGGCGAAGCGGATCCGCAGCTGGGCGAGAACGACTGCGCGCTGCAGGACCAGCGGGACCAAGGTCGCAATTGATGTCGCGAAGGTCCGCATTCTCACCTTTTGCCCTGACGCTGTCCTAACCTGAGCCGGTGACTCGCCCTGCGCTGTCGACCATGTCCGTCCGCCTGGTGCGGCGCCTTCTCGTGCTCGTGCTGGCGACCGGTGGCGCGCTCGTCCCGATGACGCTGCAGCCCGCGAGCGCCGACCCACTGTTCCCCACGGCGACCACGGCCATCGCGACCAACCCCACCCCGGTGGTCGGCGACGGGTTCAAGATCGTGGGACAGGTCTTCCTGCTGCTGGGGGACAGCCCCGCGCCGCTGCCCAACAGCCCGGTAGTCCTCGAACGACGGGTGAGCGACAGCGACCCGTGGACCACGGTGGCGCAGACGACCACGGCCGAGACCCAGTGGGGCGACGAGAAGCTGGTGATGTACACCTTCAACCGCGTCGCCGACCGCACTGCCAGCTACCGGGTCCGCTTCACCGGCCTGTCCGACTCGGACGCGATCGGCGTCTCGGCCTCCGACGACGGCGACGAGGACCCGCTCAGGATCGGGGTTCGACGCAAGATGCCGATCTCGCTGAAGCAGCCGCGACCCGGGGCGATCTACATGGCCGGTTCGGTGACCCCGGGCTACGCGAAGCAGCGGGTCGTGGTGAAGCGGAAGACCTGTCAGAAGTGTGCGTGGAAGGTCTGGGCGCGACCGATCACCAGCTCGCAGGGTCGCTACCGGGTGAAGCTGAGCGCTCCGCGCCGCGGAGCCCACTTCTTCCAGGCACGGGCCCGGGCTTCGCAGGGCTTCTCGCAGTCGTTCTCGCAGATCGCCAAGATCACCTCCGGCTGAGCAACACAGGCCGAGCCTGACCTGCGAGACGTCCAGACCTTCGGACGTCTCGACTCACCAGGTGAGCTGAGGTGTCCGATGCCTGCCCTCACACCGGCTCAGGCGACGAAGCGGTAGCCCATCCCCGGCTCGGTGACCAGGTGGCGAGGTCGGGCGGGGTCGGCCTCGAGCTTGCGACGAAGGTTGGCCATGTGGACCCGCAGGTAGTTGGTCTCCGTGCCGTACGCCGGCCCCCACACCTCCTGCAGGAGCTGGCGCTGCGGCACCAGCCGCCCCGGCCGCGTGACCAGGGCCGCCAGCAGCCCCCACTCGATCGGGGTGAGCCGGACCTCCTCGCCGTCGCGCTCGACCCGGCGTCCGCCCACGTCCACGCGCAGCCGCGGGGTCTCGACCACGGACGGCGTGCTGGAGCCCGCCCGGCGTACGGCGGCGCGCAGCCGGGCCAGCAGCTCGTCGATGCCGAAGGGCTTGGTGACGTAGTCGTCGGCGCCCAGGTCGAGCGCTGCGACCTTGTCGTCGGAGCCGTAGCGGGCCGAGAGCACGATCACGGGCACTGCGCTCCACTCCCGCAGCTCGCGCAGCACCTGCACGCCGGAGACGTCCGGGAGGCCGAGGTCGAGGATCACCACGTCCGGGCTCTCGCCGCGGGTCGCGGTGAGCGCGGCAGCGCCGGTCTCGGCTGAGACCACCTGGTGGCCGCGGGCGCGCAGGTTCATCGCGAGGGTGCGCAGCATGGCGGTGTCGTCGTCGACGAGGAGGATCCGGCTCATCGGGCGCGGCCCCTGACCGGGGGACGCGGCGCGGCCCCGCGTCCCGGGACGAGCGGCAGGTCGACCACCATCGTCAGTCCTCCTCCGGGGGTGTCCTGGGCGCCGAGCCGCCCCGACATCGCCTCGACGAGGCCGCGGGCGACGGCGAGGCCCAGCCCCAGCCCGTCGCGGGACTCGGTGTCACCGAGCCGTCGGAAAGCCCCGAACATCTGCTCCTTGTCCGCGTCGGGCACGCCCGGGCCGTGGTCGACCACCCGCAGCTGGGCACGCTGCCCGTCGCCGGTGAGCTCGACGCGGACCGAGCCGGGGCCGGGGGAGTGACGTTGGGCGTTGTCCACCAGGTTGGCCACGACCCGTTCGAGCAGGCCGACGTCGGTGCTCACCGGGGGGAGGTCGGCCTGCGCGACGACCTCGATCGACCCGATGCCGTCACCGTGGTCGAGGGCGCGGGCCACGACGTCCTCCAGCCCCACCTCCTGCAGGACCGGCCGCACGGCATCGCTCTGGATCCGGCTGAGGTCGAGCAGGTTGGCCACGATCGTGTGCAGCCGGTCGGTGGAGTCCTCGATCGTCGCCAGCAGCTCGCGCTCCTCCTCCTCGGTCCACTCCACGTCGAGGCTGCGCAGGCTCGACACCGCGGCCTTCGTGCGGGCCAGGGGGGTCCGCAGGTCGTGCGAGACCGCCGCCAGGAGTGCGTTGCGCACCTTGTTGCCGTCCTCGAGCAGCTGGGCCCGTGCCGCGCGGCCGGCGAGCTCGCGCCGCTCGAGGGCGACGGAGAGGTGGTCGGCGAAGGAGGCGAAGACTCGTCGGTCCGGTCCGGACAGCGCCGTGCCGCGAAGCGCCAGGTGTAGTGGTTGCTGCTCGTGAGCGACGGTGGCGACCTCGTCGGCCTGGTCCGCACCCAGCGGCGGGTCCTCGCCGACGGCAGCCACGCACTCCTCGCCCCCGGCGTCGAGCCGGAGCAGGGAGACCGCCTGGGCGGCGAAGGTCTCGCGCACCAGCTCCAGCAGGTCCTCGGTGCCCTGGTCGCTGGCCAGCATCAGCCGGTTGAGCCGCACCAGCACGTCGGCCTCGCGACGCGCTTCGACCGCCTGCTCCGCTCGTCGGGCGGCGTGGCTGACCATGAGCGAGACCGACACCGCGACCGTCAGGAACAGCACCAGCACCACCAGGTCGGTGGTGCGCTCGATGAGCAGCGTGCGACGAGGAAGCGTGAAGTACCAGGTGAGCAGGCCGGTGCTGACGACCGCGGAGGCGACCGCCGGCCACAGGCCGCCCACCAGGGCACACAGCACGGTGAGCGCGAGGAAGGCCATCGCCTCCACCGCTGAGGTGGTCGCGTCGGTGGAGGGCACCAGGGAGGCGGCAAGCGCGGCCGGACCCAGCAGGGCGATCGCCCAGCCCCCGGCCTGTCGTCGTGCGCCCAGCAGCGCGCTTCCGCTCACACCCGCCATTGTGGCTGATGAGGGGTGTTGTTTCTTGTCACAGGCTTGACGCCGTAGGCGTGCGTCGACGAGGGCCCGCGCCGGACCATGGGAGGCGCCATGGGAGACCAGCAGAGCAGGACGTGCCGATGACCCTGCCCGAGATGGCGAGCCGCGACGTCCGGTTCGCCCAGGGTGGCCGTGGCGGCGCCCTGAAACGCCTCGTCGTGGGCGAGAAGCTCCGCAGCAGCCAGGCGGGGGAGACCCTGCTCTCCAAGCGGATCGCGCTGCCGGTCTTCGCCAGCGACCCGCTCTCCAGCGTGGCCTACTCCCCGGACGAGATCTTCCTGACCCTGTCGATGGCGGGCCTGGCGGCCTACGCCTACTCCTGGAAGGTCGGGCTGGTCATCGCCTTCGTGCTGGGCGTGGTGGTCCTCTCCTACCGGCAGAACGTGCGCGCCTACCAGAGCGGCGGCGGTGACTACGAGGTGGCGATGACCAACCTCGGCAGCTGGGCCGGCCTCACGGTGGCCAGCGCCCTGCTGGTCGACTACGTGCTCACCGTGGCCGTCTCCATCTCCTCCGCCGCGCAGTACGCCGCGACCACGATCAGTCCGCTGGAGGACCACAAGGTGCTCGTCGCGGTGCTGGCGGTGGGCTTCCTGACCGCGATGAACCTGCGCGGTGTGCGCGAGTCCGGCACGGCCTTCGCCGTGCCCACCTACGTCTTCATGGTCTCGATGCTCGGGATGATCGCCTGGGGGTTCATCCAGTTCCTCACCGGCGACCTGGGACAGGCCCCGAGCGCGGACTACGGGATCCTGCCCGAGGAGGACTTCGTCGAGGGGTTCACCGGCGCCGCGGCCGCGTTCCTGCTGCTGCGCACCTTCGCCTCCGGCTGCGCGACGCTGACCGGGGTGGAGGCGATCGCCAACGGGGTGCCGGCCTTCAAGAAGCCGAAGGGCCGCAACGCGGCGACCACCCTGCTGGTCCTGGGCATCGTGGCCACCACGATGGCGCTCTCGATCGTCACCCTCGCGAACCTCACCCACGTCCGGGTGGTCGAGATCCCCGAGGAGCAGCTGCTGGGACCCGACGGCAAGCTGGTGGACTCCAGCTACCACCAGGACCCGATCGTGGGGCAGCTGGCGCACACCATCTTCGACAACTTCCCCCCAGGCTTCTTCCTGGTGGCCGTCGCGACCGGACTCATCCTCATGCTTGCGGCGAACACCGCGTTCAACGGCTTCCCCGTGCTCGCCTCGGTCCTGGCGAAGGACGGCTACATGGCGCGCCAGCTGACCACGCGAGGCGACCGGCTCGCCTACAGCAACGGCGTGCTGCTCCTGGCGGCCTTCTCGATCGTGCTGATCGTTGCGTTCGAGGCCGAGGTCACCCGGCTGATCCAGCTCTACATCGTCGGGGTCTTCGTCTCCTTCACCGCCAGCCAGACCGGCATGGTGGTGCACTGGAACCGGCTGCTGCGGGCCAGTGACGACCCGATCGCCAACGGCAAGATGCGCATGGCCCGGCTGATCAACGCCGTCGGGCTGACGGTGACCGGGGTGGTCCTGGTCGTCGTCCTGATCACCAAGTTCACCCGTGGCGCCTGGATCGCGATCCTGGCGATGGCCGTGGTCTACGCGATCATGCTCGGCATCCGACGCCACTACGACGCGGTCGCCGAGGAGCTGGCAGTCGTCGACGACGACGACCAGGTGCTGCCGACCCGGGTCCATGCGATCGTGCTGGTCTTCCAGCTGCACAAGCCGACGCTGCGCGCGCTGGCCTACGCCCAGGCGCTGCGTCCCAACGAGCTCGAGGCCGTGGTGGTGGACACCGACCATGCGGCGGTGACCCGGCTGATGGAGGAGTGGGACGAGCGCGGCATCGGCATCCCGCTGCGCATCGTCCACTCGCCGTACCGCAAGGCCGTGGGCCCGGTGGTCCAGCACGTCCGCGCGGTGCGCAAGGCCTACCCGCGCGGGGTGGTGGCGGTCTACGTGCCGGAGTACGTCGTGGGCCACTGGTGGGAGCGGCTGCTGCACAACCAGGGCGCGTTCCGGATCAAGACCGCGCTGCTCTTCCAGCCCGGTGTGGTCATCACCTCGGTGCCGTACCAGTTGCAGAGCTCGCGACACGTCACCTGAGAGCATGGTCGTGGCGCCCGACCGGGCGCACCGGCGGCGAGCTGGCCGACGCACACCTGAGGTCGCCGGTCAGCTGGCGACCCGAGGGGGCCGGTCATGGGGACACGCCGGGGGGCCGTGTGGCTGGTCCTGGGAGTCCTCCTGCTGTCGGCGCTGGTCGCGGGCTGGGTCACGCTGGCGAGCTCGCCCTCGTCGACGGCACCGGGTGCGTCCGACCCGTCGACCGAGGACGGCGCCACGCCTTCCTCGAGCAAGCCCGAGCCGCTGGCGGGCAGCAGGCCCAACGTGCTGTGGATCCTCGTCGACGACATGCGCGACGACGAGCTGAGGTACATGCCTCGCACGAAGCGGCTGCTGGTCGACCAGGGTGTGCGCTTCCGTAACTCGTTCGCCCCCTATCCCTGGTGCTGCCCGGCACGCGCCTCGCTGTTGACGGGGCAGTACTCCCACAACCACGGCGTGCTCTCGATCCGGGACCCGTGGGGCTTCCACGCGTTCGACGACTCCTCGACGCTCGCGACGTGGCTGCGCGAGGCCGGGTACAACACCGTCTACCTCGGCAAGTACCTCAACGGCTACGGCTTCATGCCGCCACCGGGGAAGACGTCCGGCGGGTCGACGGACTACCGGCCGCCGGGGTGGACCCGCTGGCACGCCACCGCTGACGGGCTTCCGCTCGACCACCCGAAGTTCGGCGAGACCTACCTGTACTTCGACACCACGCTGAGCAACGACAGCAACGGCTACATCGCCCTGGAGGGCAGGTTCCAGACCACGGCGTACGCCGGCATCACCGAGCGGCTGATCAAGGAGTACGCACCGAAACCGAAGCCGTTCTTCCTGGTGGCCTCCTACACCGCGCCGCACTTCGGGTACGAGGAGCAGCCCGGAGATCCGCAGATCCCGCTGCCCGGTGGCGGCAGTCGGCCGCTGGTGGTGCCGGCGAACCCGGACTGGGTGCGCGGGAAGTTCGACCGGCAGATCACCGCCGCCCCGGGGGCCGACTGGGCGGACCCGGACCCGAGCGACGAGCCGGAGTACCTCCGCAGCCGGCAGCCGCTCAGCGCGCCGATCAAGCAGGCCGTGCTGCAGCTGACGCGCAAGCGAGCCGAGTCCCTCGAGGTCCTCGACCGCTCGGTGGCCCGCACGGTGCGGGCGCTGCGGCGCGCCGACGTGCTGGACGAGACGATGATCGTGTTCCACTCCGACAACGGCTACTTCCTCGGCGAGCAGAAGCTGCGTCAGGGCAAGCTCTTCCCGAACGAGGTCTCGATCCGGGTGCCGACGTTCGTGCGGGGCCCGGGCGTCCCGCGGGGCGAGGTACGCGACGACCCCGTGACCTCGCTGGACTTCGCCCCCACGATCGCCGAGCTCGCCGGCGCGGAGCCCGGCGTCGTCGTCGACGGCGACTCCGTGCTCGACTCGCTGGTCCAGGACCGGGGCTGGGGGCGAGGCATCCTGCTCAACACCGGTCCGCACAACGAGCCGGGCACGCCGTTCCCCGGGGTGCGCGAGACCGACATCAGCGGCAGGCCGCTGGACTCCGCGGGGGCCGGGCCTCGCGACGAGCGGTGGCTGATCGGGGTGCGCACGCCGCGCTGGGCGTACTGGGAGCTCGCCACCGGTGAGAAGGAGCTGTACGACGTGATCCGCGACCCTCGGCAGTACGACAACCTCGCGGGCGAGCCACGCCACGCGCGGACCCAGGCGCAGCTGCACCGGCTGCTCGAGCGGCTCCGGGACTGCCAGGGGCCGCCGTGCCGACAGGACCTGCCCCGGTCCTTGGCCCGGCCCTGAGCCCCTGCGGCGCCAGCGTCAGGGCAGGGTGAGGATCTCGGCGCCGTCGGAGGTCACCAGGAGCGTGTGCTCGAACTGCGCGCTGGCGCGCTTGTCCTTCGTCGAGACCGTCCACTGGTCGTCCCACATGTCCCACTCCGCGGTGCCCAGGCACAGCATCGGCTCGATCGTGAAGGTCATGCCGGGCACGATCACGTCGCGGTAGTGCGGGTCGTCGTAGTGGGGGATCACCAGACCGGAGTGGAACGAGGTCCCGATCCCGTGCCCGGTGAACTCACGCACCACGCCGTACCCGAACCGGGCGGCGTAGGCCTCGATCACGCGGCCGAGCACGTTGACCTGCCGCCCCGGCTTGACCGCCTTGATCGCGCGGCGCAGCGCCTCCTGGGTGCGCTCGACCAGCACGCGGGTCTCCTCGGCGACGCCCGGGGTGAGGAAGGTCGCGTTGGTGTCGCCGTGGACGCCGCCGATGAAGGCGGTGATGTCGACGTTGACGATGTCGCCGTCCTCGATCGGCCGGCTGTCGGGGATGCCGTGACAGATGACCTCGTTGACGCTCGTGCACAGCGACTTGGGGAAGTGGCGGTAGCCCAGCGTCGAGGGGTAGGCCCCGTGGTCGCAGAGGAACTCGTGGCCCACCCGGTCGAGCTCGTCGGTCGTGACGCCGGGGGCGACGTGGCTGCCGACCTCCTGCAGGGCCTGCGCGGCCAGCCGGCCGGCGACCCGCATCCGCTCGATGGTCTCGGCGTCCTTGACCTCGGAGCCGGTGAACTCCGCAGGTGCGTCACGGTCGACGTACTCGGGTCGTTCGATGTGTGCCGGCACGGGGCGTCGGGCAGAGATAGTGGCAGGAGCGAGCACGGCTCGAGTCTAGGGAGCGCAGGCATGGCGTGCCGACCCCACCACGAGGAGGAGCGATGGCCGAGGAGTACTGGTACTGCATCAAGCACCACGCGGTGGAGGGCAGGGACGGCTGTCGCAACCAGGACCGGCTCGGCCCCTACGACACCCACGACGAGGCGGCACACGCGCTGGAGAAGGTGCAGGAGCGCAACGAGGAGTGGGACAACGATCCCGACTGGAACGACGACCTGACCGCTCCACGGGACGACCAGACGCCCTGATGTCATCCTGGAGGGACTGACGCCGACGACGAGGGGCGCCGATGACTCCAGCACCAGGAGACTCCGGGGGCAGGTCCTCCGCCGACGACGAGACCCAGGCGATGCCCCTGGGCGGGGTCGCCCCCGAGCCCCGACGCATCGACCAGTGGGCGGGCCCGCGTCCGGACGCGCGCCCTTACCGCTCCAGCTTCATCGGCATGGCCGGCCTGGCGATGATGCTGTTCCTGATCCTGGCGTCCAGCTCGGTGCTGCCCTGGTGGGTGGTCGGCGTGTTGATCCTGGTGTGGGTCGCGGCGCTGGTGCGCTCGTCCCGCTGGTTCATGACCCGACCGCGGTGGGTGCTCGCCACGCCGGCGGTGGTGCTCGTGATCTGGCTGGTCACCCTGATGGGCGGCGCGATCGCCTTCGGGTGGGGCTGAGCGCCAGCACGGCGCGGTCCGGAGCAGTCAGAAGGTGTGCTCGGGGCCCGGGAAGTCTCCCGAGGCGACGTCGTCGGCGTACTGGCGCGCGGCCTCGAGCATCGTGCCGTGCAGGTCGGCGTACTGCTTGACGAAGCGGGGCATCCGGCCCGTCCGGAGCCCCATCATGTCCTGCCACACGAGCACCTGGCCGTCGCACTGGTTGCCCGCGCCGATGCCGATCGTGGGGATCGCGAGCTCCTTGGTGACCTGGGCGGCGACGTCGCCGGGCACCATCTCCATGACCACCGCGAAGGCCCCGGCGTCCTGCATCGCCACGGCGTCGGCGAGGACCTTGTCGGCGGCCTCACCACGGCCCTGCACCCGGTAGCCGCCGAGCGTGTGCTCGGACTGGGGCGTGAACCCGACGTGGGCCATGACCGGGATGCCGCCCCTGACCAGCAGCTCCACCTGCGGGGCCATCTCGGCGCCGCCCTCGAGCTTCACGCAGTGCGCGCCGCCCTCCTTCATGAAGCGCACGCCGGTGTGGAACGCCTGCTCCGGTGAGCCCTGGTAGGAGCCGAACGGCAGGTCGCCGACGACGAGCGCGTAGGTGACCGAACCGGAGACCGCCCGGCACAGCGGGATCAGCTCGTCGACGGTGACCGGTAGGGAGGTCTCGTTGCCGTAGACGTTGTTGGAGGCCGAGTCGCCCACGAGCAGCACCGGGATGCCGGCCTCGTCGAAGGTGGCCGCGGCGTACATGTCGTAGGCCGTGAGCATCGCGAAGCGCTCCCCGCGCTCCTTCATCTCGCGCAGGTGGTGGGTGCGGACCCGGCGCCGCTTCGGGCCCGTGTCGACACCGCCCTCGGAGGGTGGAGTGGCGCCGCCGTACGGCGCCGGCTGCTCGGCCTGGCTGCTCATCTGGTCAATCTAGACCTCGGGACGGCCCAGCCACATGGGGATCGGTGGTGTGAGGCCACCTACTGCGGTAAGACTGACCCCATGAACCGACTCATCGCTCTCAGTGCGCTCACCCTGGCCGGGACCGGAGGTCTGGCGCTCTACCAGCCGGAGAAGTTCGCTGAGATGTTCGGGATGAAGGCGGACACACCCGAGCAGCGCCACGACATCCGATCCGTCCGCGGGGGTGCCTCGCTCGCGATGGCCGGGTTGCTCGTGGTGCGACCCAGCAGCGCCGGGACGCTCGCGCTCGTACTGGCCGGCGCGACTGCTGGTGCGGCCGGGAGCGTGGCGATGGAAGAGGGCGAGCCCTCCCAGGGCACCAAGACAGGCATCATCGTGCAGGGAGGCCTCGCCGCCGCTCTGCTGGTCGGCCGCACCCAGCTCGCCGCGAGCAAGGCAGCCTCGGCCATCGCTGACAAGGTCACGAGCTGATCATCGGCTCAGTCCCCGGCTGAGCTGTCGGGCTGGGTTCGCGGTTGAGCTGCGGTCGTCTCTGGGACACTGGAGGCGTGGACTTCCGCTCGGCCTACGCCCAGGGTTTCGCGCGGGTAGCGGCCTGCACCGTCCCGGTGACGGTCGCCGACCCCGCGTCGAACGTCGCTGCGGTCATCGAGGGCGCCCGCGAGTGCCACCACGACGGGGTGGCGGTCGCGGTCTTCCCCGAGCTGTGCCTCAGCGGCTATGCGATCGACGACCTCGTGCTGCAGGACGCCCTGCTGGCCGGGGTGCGGGCCGCGATCGAGGAGCTGGTCGAGGCCTCACGAGACCTGACCCCGCTGCTCGTCGTCGGCGCGCCGCTGGCGCACCGCAACCGGGTGTGGAACTGCGCGGTCGTCGTGCATCGCGGTCGGGTGCTCGGCGTCGCGCCGAAGTCGCTGCTGGCGACGTACCGGGAGTTCTACGAGCGCCGGTGGTTCGCCCCCGGTGACGACCAGCGGGGTGGCTCGATCCACCTCGCCGGCTCGGCGGTCCCGTTCGGGCCGGATCTGCTCTTCGCGGCCGACGACGTGCCCGACCTGAGGCTGCACGTGGAGATCTGCGAGGACCTCTGGGTGCCGGTGCCTCCCAGCTCCGAGGCTGCCCTGGCCGGTGCCACGGTGCTGGCGAACCTCTCCGGCAGCCCGATCACGGTCGCCCGGGCCGACGACCGCCGGCTGCTGGTGCGCTCGCAGAGCGCGCGGTGCCTGGCTGCCTACGTCTACGCGGCGGCCGGCGAGGGGGAGTCCAGCACCGACCTGGCCTGGGACGGCCAGACCATGATCTACGAGGCCGGCGAGCTCCTCGCCGAGAGCGAGCGCTTCCCCGACGGCCCGCGCAGGTCCGTGGCCGACATCGACCTCGACCGGCTGCGTCAGGAGCGGCTGCGCCTGGGCAGCTTCGACGACAACCGGCGCACCCACGACCAGCGCGTCGGTGCCTTCCGGACGGTGGGCTTCACCCTCGATCCGCCCGGCGGTGACATCGGGCTGCGTCGCAAGGTCGATCGATACCCCTTCGTCCCCGACGACCCCGAGCGGCTGTCGCTGGACTGCTTCGAGGCCTACAACATCCAGGTCGCCGGTCTCGAGCAGCGGCTGCGCGCGCTGAGTCATCCAGGGGGTCAGCCGAAGGTCGTCATCGGGGTCTCGGGCGGCCTGGACTCCACGCACGCGCTGATCGTCGCGGCGCGGGCGATGGACCGGCTCGGTCGACCTCGCAGCGACATCCACGCCTACACGCTGCCCGGCTTCGCCACCGGCGAGCAGACCAAGGCGCAGGCGACCTCACTCTCGAAGAGTCTCGGGGTGACCTTCGCCGAGGTCGACATCCGCCCCGCGGCAGAGCGGATGCTGCGCGACCTCGACCATCCCTTCTCGGCCGGCGAGCCGGTCTACGACGTCACCTTCGAGAACGTCCAGGCAGGTCTGCGCACCGACTACCTCTTCCGGTTCGCCAACCACGTCGGCGGGCTCGTGCTCGGCACCGGAGACCTCTCCGAGCTGGCTCTCGGCTGGTGCACTTATGGTGTCGGTGACCAGATGTCGCACTACGCGGTCAACACCGGCGTCCCCAAGACGCTGATCCAGCACCTGATCCGGTGGGTGGTCTCCGAGCGCATCTTCGACGAGTCCACCAACGAGGTGCTGACCGCGATCGTCGCGCAGGAGATCACCCCCGAGCTGGTGCCGGCCGAGGAGGGCAAGGGTCCGCAGTCGACCGAGGAGACCATCGGTCCCTACGCGCTGCACGACTTCACCCTCTTCCACGTGCTGCGTCACGGCGCACGACCCCACCGGATCGCCTTCCTCGCCGAGCACGCCTGGAGGGACCCGACCGAGGGGGAGTGGCCACCCGGGATGCCCGAGGGCGACCGGCCGGCGTACGACCTGGCCGAGATCCGGCAGTGGCTGGAGGTGTTCGTCCGGCGGTTCTTCGGGTTCGCCCAGTTCAAGCGCTCCGCGCTGCCCAACGGGCCCAAGGTCGCAGCCGGCGGCTCGTTGTCGCCGCGTGGCGACTGGCGCGCGCCCTCGGACAGCAGCCCCGCGGCGTGGCTGGCCGACCTGGCACGGGTGCCCCAGCGTTGACTCAGCGCTGACTCGACACTGAGCGGACCGGTCGGACGTACGCCGTGGCACCCGATGCGCGATGATGGGGCCATGGGCAAGCAGGAAGACTTCGTGCTCCGTGCGCTCGACGAGCGTGACGTGCGGTTCGTGCGGCTGTGGTTCAGCGACGTGCTGGGGTTCCTCAAGTCGGTGGCGATCGCGCCCGCCGAGCTCGAGGGCGCGTTCGCCGAGGGCATCGGCTTCGACGGCTCGGCGATCGAGGGCTTCGCCCGGATCTACGAGGCGGACATGCTCGCCAAGCCCGATCCCGCGACCTTCCAGATCCTGCCGTGGCGTGGCGACGGCCCCGCCACCGGCCGGATGTTCTGCGACATCCTCATGCCCGACGGCTCGCCGTCGTACGTCGACCCGCGCTACGTGCTCAAGCGCACCCTGTCGAAGGCCTCCCAGCAGGGCTACACCTTCTACACCCACCCCGAGATCGAGTTCTACCTGTTCAAGAACCAGCCGGAGAACGGTGTCGAGCCGATCCCGGTCGACCGCAGCGGGTTCTTCGACCACACCGCCACCAGCCGCGGCTCCAACTTCCGGCGCGAGGCGATCACGATGCTGGAGCAGATGGGAATCTCGGTGGAGTTCTCCCACCACGAGGGTGGCCCCGGTCAGCAGGAGATCGACCTGCGCTACGCCGACGCCCTGTCCACGGCGGACAACATCATGACCTTCCGCACCGTGGTGCGCGAGGTCGCGCTGAGCCAGGACATGTGGGCGACCTTCATGCCCAAGCCGTTCACCAACCACCCGGGGTCGGGCATGCACACCCACGTCTCGCTGTTCGAGGGTGACCGCAACGCCTTCTTCGAGGCGGGCGCGGAGTACCAGCTCTCCACGCTGGGCCGCCAGTTCATCGCCGGCATCCTGACCCACGCCGCCGAGATCACGAGCGTCACCAACCAGTGGGTGAACTCCTACAAGCGGCTGATGGGCGGTGGCGAGGCGCCGTCGTACATCTGCTGGGGCCACAACAACCGCTCGGCGATGGTGCGCGTGCCGATGTACAAGCCGAACAAGGGCCAGTCGACCCGGGTCGAGCTGCGCACGATCGACGCCGCGGCCAATCCCTACCTCGCCTTCGCGACCATCCTCGCGGCCGGCATGAAGGGCATCGAGGAGGGCTACGAGCTGCCGCCCGAGGCCGAGGACGACGTCTGGTCGCTCAACGACCGCGAGCGCAAGGCGATGGGCATCCAGCCGCTCCCGAAGACCCTCTACGAGTCGATCCAGGTCGTCGAGGACAGCGAGCTGCTGGCCGACACCCTGGGGGAGAAGGTCTACGACTTCTTCCTGCGCAACAAGCGCACCGAGTGGGAGGCCTACCGGGGCGAGGTCTCCCGGTGGGAACGCGACCAGATGCTGCCCGTGATCTGAGCCCTCGGGCGGATGAGCACACGCGCGCACGAGCCCGCAGGGCGGGCACAGGTCCTGGTGGTCCAGCACGAGCCGGGCGCCCCGGCCGGCTGGTTCGGTGAGGCGCTCACCGAGCACGGCTGCTCGCTGAGCGTCGCCACGCCGTACGAGGGCGACGTGCTGCCCGCGCTCGAGGGGTTCGACGCCCTCCTGGTGCTCGGTGGCGCCGTGGACTCCTGGGACGAGGAGGCTGCGCCCTGGCTGCCGGCCACGCGCGAGCTCGTGCGCAGCGCGGAGGTGGCCGGGGTCCCCACGCTCGGCATCTGTCTGGGGCACCAGATCGCTGCGCACGCCCTCGGGGGGCGGGCGGGCCGCAATCCCGCGGGCCGCACCGTCGCCGTGGCCGCCGTCGGCTGGCTGGACGATGCGGGGGACGACCCGCTCTTCGGCTCGTCGGTCTCGGCCGGGGCCGCGGTGCACTGGAACAGCGACGTCGTGGTGGAGCTGCCGGCCACCGCCCGGGTCCTGGCGCGCAGCGTCGACGGCGCGGTCCAGGCAGCGCGTCTCGGCGGGTCGGTCTGGGGGGTGCAGTCCCACCCCGAGGTGGACGTCGACATCGTGCAGACCTGGCTGGAGGAGGACTGGGCCCACGCCGACGACGACCAGCGACGCGAGATGGGTGACCTGGTCGAGCTGGTCCGGAGCCGCCAAGAGCTGCTGATCGACTCCTGGGCGCCCTTGGCCAGCCGGTTCGCCGCACTGGCCGGGCGACGTGCGGAGAGCCTGCGGTGACCCGCACCTCGTCCACCCGGAGCCGGCTGCTGCGCGCAGGGTTCACCGACGGCGACACCAGTGCCGCGTTGCTCCAGGAGCTGGCAGAGCTGGGCGAGCGCCTGCTCCCGCTGGTCAGTGAGACCGCTGACCCGGACCTGGCGCTGGCGCGGTTCGTCGACCTGGCGCACGCGCTCGACGAGGCGGGCGGGGAGGGCGGCACCGATCTGCTCGACACCGTCTCGCGCGACGAGGCGACCGCGCGACGGCTGCTCCACGTGATGGGGGCGAGCCCTGCGCTCGGCGAGCACCTGGTGCGCCATCCCGACCAGTGGGTCGACCTCTCCGACGACAACCTGCCGCTCACGAGGCCGGCCGCGGCGGCGCTGCGCGCTGACATGCTCGAGGCGGTCGGGGCGGACCCCGCCGCGGCTGTCCCGGTGGCCCGGGGTGAGCACGGGGACCTGCTGTGCCGGCTCCGCGTGACCTACCGCCGCCTGCTGATGCGCCTCGCGGCCCGCGACCTCGCCCACCGCTTCGCCGTGGACGACGTGGCTGCGGAGCTCTCCGACCTGGCGGCGGGCACGCTGGAGGGGGCGCTGGCCATCGCGCGGGCCACCGTGGGCGCCGATCGGGCGGCCCACAGCCGGTTGGCCGTGATCGCCATGGGCAAGTGCGGCGCCCACGAGCTGAACTACGCCAGCGACGTCGACGTCGTCTTCGTCGCCGAGGCCCCCGACGGCGTGGACGACCACGAGGCCGTGACCATCGGCACCCAGCTCGCGACCCACCTGATCCGAGCCTGCTCCGACCACACCGAGGAAGGCACGATCTGGCCGGTCGATGCGGCGCTGCGCCCCGAGGGCAAGGCCGGCCCGCTGGTGCGCACCATCGCGAGCCACCGCGGCTACTACGAGAAGTGGGCGAAGACCTGGGAGTTCCAGGCGTTGCTCAAGGCCCGCCCGGTGGCCGGTGACCCCCAGGTGGGGCAGGCCTACATGGACACGATGGCGCCGATGGTGTGGGAGGCCAGCCGGCGCGACGGCTTCGTCACCGAGGTCCAGGCGATGCGACGACGCGTGGTCGAGCACATCCCGGCGGCGCAGAGCGACCGGCAGCTCAAGCTCGGCCCCGGCGGTCTGCGGGACGTGGAGTTCGCCGTCCAGCTGCTGCAGATGGTGCACGGCCGGCTCGACGAGAGCGTGCGTCTGCCCACGACGCTCTCGGCGCTCTCCGAGCTCACCAGGAGGGGCTACATCGGTCGCCGAGACGGCCAGGAGCTCTTCGACGCCTACAAGTTCCTGCGCACCGTCGAGCACCGGCTCCAGCTCCACGACCTGCGCCGGACCGCCCTGATCCCGAAGGACGAGGAGGCACTGCGGCGCATCGGGCGGTCGTTGGGACACCTGAAGCGGCCGGTGGCCGACTTCCAGGCGGACCTGGCGCTGCACCGACGCGAGGTGCGCCGGCTCCACGAGAAGCTCTTCTACCGACCGCTCCTGGACGCCGTGGCACAGACCGCGGACGACCCGGGGCACACCCTCACCACGGTGGCCGCCCAGGATCGGCTCTCGGCGCTGGGGTACGCCGACCCGCAGAGCGCGATCCAGCACCTGACGGCCCTGACCGGCGGTCACTCGCGCACCGCGGCGATCCAGCGGGCGCTGCTGCCGGTGATGCTGGAGTGGTTCGCCGACTCACCGGACCCCGACTTCGGGCTGCTGGGCTTCCGCAAGATCAGTGACGCCCTGGGGCGGACCCCGTGGTACCTCTCGATGCTGCGCGACGAGGGGGAGGTCGCCCAGCGGCTGGCCCGGGTCCTGGGTGCGAGCCGCTACGCCACCGAGCTGCTCGAGCGCGAGCCCAAGGGGGTCAAGCTGCTCTCCGGTGCCGAGCTGGAGCTGCGCGACCGCGAGGCGGTGCAGACCGAGATGCTCGCCGCGGCGGGGCGGCAGGAGGCCGCTGCTGCGGCGGTCGGTGCGATCCGGTCCGTCCGGCGTCGCGAGCTGCTGCGGATCGCGGTCAACGACCTCGCCGACGACCAGAACAACGTGGAGAAGGTCGGGGTCGCGCTCACCGCGCTCACCCAGGCCACGCTGGAGTCAGCGCTGAGCGCGGTCAGTCGCAGCGTCGAGGCCAAGCTGGGGCACCCGTTGCCGACCCGGATGGCGATCGTCTCGATGGGCCGCCTGGGTGGCCACGAGGTCGGCTACGGCAGCGACGCCGACGTGATGTTCGTCCACGACCCGGTCGCGGGCGCCGACCCGCAGGAGGCGGCACGCGCCGCACAGTCGATCGCCAACGAGCTGCGCAACCTGTTGAGCGTCTCCGGCAGCGACCCAGCGCTGGTCGTCGACGCCGACCTGCGCCCCGAGGGCAAGCAGGGCCCGCTGGTGCGCACGCTGGACGCCTACGGCGCCTACTACGCCAAGTGGTCGCAGGTCTGGGAGGCCCAGGCCCTGCTGCGTGCCGAGGCCACGGTCGGCGACCCCGGTCTGTGCCGGCGCTTCATCGAGCTGATCGACCCGCTGCGCTTCCCCGCCGACGGGCTCGACGAGCACGACGTCCGGGAGGTTCGTCGGATCAAGGCGCGAGTCGACGACGAGCGGCTGCCGCGCGGGGCCGACCCGGCCACCCACTTCAAGCTCGGGCGGGGAGGTCTGGGCGACATCGAGTGGACCGTGCAGCTGATGCAGATGCGCCACGCCCACCGGGTGCCGGGGCTGCGCACGCCGCGCACCCTGCTCGCGCTGCGCGAGGCGCGTGATGCCGAGCTGATCTCGCCGCAGGACGCGCAGGTGCTGGAGCAGGCCTGGCTGATGGTGAGCCGGATGCGCAACGTGGCCATGCTGGTGCGCGGACGCGGCACCGACCAGCTGGCCCGCGACCACCACGAGCTGGGTGCGATCGCCCTGCTGCTCGGCTACCCGCCGGGGGAGGCCGACCGGCTCACCAACGACTACCTGCGGCTGACCCGTCGCGCGCACTCGGTGGTCGAGCGGGCCTTCTGGGAGAGCTGAGCGCCGGCGTGCCGCCGGCGGTTCCGGTGCCGAGGTCCTGATCGGCGCATTGTGGGGCCAGCCGGGGCAGGGGGCACCGGTGGGACTAGTGGGGGTAGTCCACCCGTGTCATAGGGCCCGCCCCGGCCAGGCCCAAAGTGGGCAAACTTGCCGCCAGTTGTCCATTTGTTCGCGTGTCGTTCATTGAAGGTCCTTGGTCAGGTGTCCAATAGGACTCGCCGTCGCTCGGGACGGTCGTACAGAAGGGCAGATGGCAATGGTGACGACTCGCGACAGCGTGGTCGCGGTGCTCCGCACCCTGGGAGAGCACGACCGGGCGGGGATGGCAGCGTGCTGGCTCCCGCGCCTCGTCGACACCGACCGCGACGCACTGCGACTGCACGAGTTCGGTCTCAGCGAGCAGCAGCTCCTCGACGCCCAGGGCTGACGCGCCCGCGGGCCTCAGGTGCCGCAGTAGGTGGTGTAGGCGCCGAAGTCGTCGGGCGCGGGCTCGGCGTAGCGCTCCAGACCCGGCCGCTCGTCGTACGGCGCGGTGAGGGCCTCCAGCAGTCGGTGCACCGGCTCCAGGTCACCCTCGGTCGCTGCCGTCAGCGCTTCTTCGACCAGGTGGTTCCGCGGAATGTAGACCGGGTTCACCCGGTCCATGGCTGTGCTGTCCGGTGACAGCGCCCGCCACTGCTGCACCCAGGCGTCGAAGCCCGGCAGGTCGAGCATCACCTCGCGGGCCGGCTCCGCCTCGCCCTCGGCGGCACGCCCGAGGCGGCGGAAGAACGTGGTGAGGTCCGGGTGGCTGCCCTGCAGCAGTCCCACCAGCGCGTCGACGAGCGGGGTGAGCACGTCGTCGGCCAGGCCATGGGGGAGCCCGAGCTTGCGCGCCATCCCGCCGTACCAGGCCTCGGCGTAGTGCCGACGGAAGCCCGCGAGGGAGTCCGTGGCGACCTGGGCCGCGGCCTCGGCGTCCTGGTCGATCAGCGGGAGCAGGGTCTCGGCCAGCCGGGCGAGGTTCCACTCCGCGATCGCCGGTTGGCGCCCGTAGGCGTAGCGGCCGTTCTCGTCGATCGAGCTGTAGACGGCACTGAAGTCGAAGGCGTCGAGGAACGCACACGGCCCGTAGTCGATGGTCTCCCCGGAGATCGTCATGTTGTCGGTGTTCATCACCCCGTGCACGAAACCCACCAGCATCCAGCGCGCCACGAGGTCCGCCTGGGCGGCGACCACCGCCTCGAACAGCGCCAGGTAGGGGTTCTCCGCCTCGGTCGGCGTCGGGTGGTGCCGAGCGATCGCGTAGTCAGCCAGGCGCCGGACCAGCTCGGTGCCGCCGACGGCCTGGGCGATCTGGAAGGTCCCCACCCGCAGATGGCTCGACGCCGTCCGCGCCAGGAGGGCGCCGGGGAGCAGCGTCTCGCGATGGACCGGGAGGCCGGTCGACACCACGGCCAGCGACCGGGTCGTGGGGACACCGAGGGCGTGCATCGACTCGCTCACGACGTACTCGCGCAGCATCGGGCCGATCGCGGCGAGTCCGTCCCCGCCGCGGGCGAACGGGGTGCGCCCCGAACCCTTCAGGTGCAGGTCGACGAGCCGGCCCTCGGGCCCGGTGAGCTCGCCCAGCAGCAGGGCGCGACCGTCGCCGAGCTGTGGGGAGTACATGCCGAACTGGTGCCCGGCGTAGGCCATGGCGACGGGCGAGGCGTCCTGCGACAGGCCGGCACCACTGAGCAGGGCCGACCCAGCGGGGGTGGCCAGTGCTTCGGGGTCGAGGCCCAGGTCGCGAGCCAGCTGCTCGTTGACCAGCAGCGGCTCGGGGTCGGGGAGCTCGCGCGCCTGCCACGGCACGGCCAGCTCGGGCAGCGTCGTGGCGTAGTCGTGGGCCAGGCTCAGCCCGGCTCTCGTCTCGGTGGTCATCCCCTCGAGCCTACGTCCCCCGTCGTCGCTCGAGCCTGTCGAGACCCCTCACGGTGGTCGGTCGGTGGGAGGTTCGGTGGTCGAGCTTGTCGAGACCATGGTGATCTCGACGGGCGCTCGCTGCGCATCGCTGCTCGATCAGCGGAATGGTCGGTGGTCGAGCTTGTCGAGACCATGGTGATCTCGACGGGCGCTCGCTGCGCATCGCTGCTCGATCAGCGGAATGGTCGGTGGTCGAGCTTGTCGAGACCATGGGTAGCGTCTCAGCAGCCGGCAACGAGGAGGAGTGCCGATGAGCATCGCGCGCCAGGTCCGGGTCCACGGTCGCGTCCAGGGAGTCTTCTTCCGCGACACCTGCCAGTCGGAGGCGCAGGCGGTGGGCGTCACCGGCTGGGTGAGCAACGAGGCCGACGGCACGGTGCTGGCCCATTTCGAGGGGCCGGAGCACGAGGTCGACACGATGGTGCAGTGGTGCCGCTCGGGCTCGACCAGCGCTCAGGTGCGGGGCGTCGACGTCGAGCAGGTCGACGTGGCGGGGTTCAGCGACTTCCAGGTGCGGTGACCCTCAGACCCCGCAGCCGATCCGGGCGCCCGGCCGCGCCGGGCCGTCGTGCGCCAGCGCGTCGGCCACCCAGGCGTACGTCGTGGGGCTGGTCGGCGCGAAGACGTGGTCGCTGAGGTCCACCGGGCAGGTGTCCTGCAGGGCCACGTTCGTCAGCTGGCCGGTGTCGCGCCCACCCTCGAGGTAGCCCGAGGTGTAGGGCACGACGACCTCGTCGTTGCGGGTGACGATGTTGGTGTAGTCGACGCTGCCCGGCGTCTCGTCGCCGGCGTTGAGCTCGGTGAGGAAGTCCGACCCGGCGGCCTGCTGCTCACAGGCCTCGCAGCCGTAGCCGCCCTGCGACCCGGAGAACATCGAGCTGTTGACGGTGGTGGTCCCGTGGTTGGAGGGCGCGATCCCGATCAGGTCGTCGACGACAGCGTCACCGCCGAGGAACTTGATGTAGTAGCGCGGCATCAGGCCGCCCTGCGAGTGTCCGACCATCGAGACCTGCTCGGCTCCCGTGGCCTGGCGGACCATGCCGGTGAACTCCTTGAGCTGCTGCGCGGACTCCTCGATCGGCCCCGTCGCCCGGTTGCCGTAGTCCAGGGAGAACACGCAGTACCCCTCCTGGGCGAGGCGGTAGGAGATCGGCTCCCACAGGTGTGTGCGGTCGCCGAACGTGCCATGGACGAGGATCACCGGGCTCGGATGCTGCGCCGTCGGCTCGCACGACCAGTCGTTGGCCCCGGGCGGGTCGTTGGGTGAGGTGGGGTAGGCGAACTCCTCGGCGTTGGCCGGCGAGAGGCCGACCAGCCCCGACCCTGCGACCACTGCGGCCAGAGCGCTGGCGGCGGCGACGGTGAGCACGGCGGCACGGTGAGTCAGGCGCATGTGAGGTCCAACGCAGCAGCACGGAATTCGTCACGGCGGAGTGAAATCGCCCAAGACCGACTCTTCGGGTGGTTCCACGGCGTGTGTGCCTGATTTTCTCCGGGCCGGCCCTACGATCCTGCTCTGATATCTCGGACAAAGAGGAGACCTGGTGAAGACATTCCTTCGTGCCGCGACGGGGGTTGCCTGCGTTGCTGCGTTGAGCCTCACCGGTCTCGCGCCTGCCTCGGCCGCGACCTACTCCTACGACGACGGCGTCGGTGACGTCGAGTCCTTCACGGTGGACTTCGAGACCGAGGAGCTCATCGGCCCCGAACCGGCCCCGGGGCGCACCGACAGCGATGTGAAGCGGATGAGCGTCACCCACCTGCGGCACCGCCTGACGCTGAACGTCCAGCTGGTCGACATCGCTGCGCGGAGCGGGTTGATGCAGTACGAGATCCGCACCCCGACGCGTCGCTACTTCGTGCTGCAGCGGCTCGGCAAGGAGAAGTTCGCGCCTCGCTTCCTCTTCGTGCGTGGCAACGGTCGCCGGGTCGCCTGCGACCGGGTGTACCGCAACGTGGACCGCAGGCTCGAGTTCGCCACCGTCAGCATCCCGAGGCGCTGCTTGGGCAAGCCCCGCTGGGTGCGCGTCGGCGGCGCGGCCATCGGGCTGGAGGCGGGCGAGAACACCTTCACCGAGTACGTCGACGACGGGCTGCGCAACGCCCCGATCCAGGACCGGCTGACGTTGAGTCCGCGGGTGCGCAGCCGCTGAGCCCGTCCAGACCTCCCTCAGCCGGGCCGGCGGGCGTCGTCGGCCAGGCGTAGGCCGGTGACCGGCCAGCGGGCACCGGGCGGGAAGAAGTTGCGGTAGCTCGCCCGGGCATGCCCCGGCGAGGTGAGGGCACACCCGCCGCGCAGCACCATCTGGCCCGACATGAACTTGCCGTTGTACTCCCCGATGGCGCCCTCGGCCGGGTGGAAGCCCGGGTAGGGCAGGTAGGCCGAGGAGGTCCACTCCCAGCAGTCGCCGAAGAGCTGGCGCAGCCCGTCGCCGGGGGACGCGGCGCGTGGGTGCCAGCTCTCGGTGTCGGCCAGGTTGGCGTTCGCCGCGACCGGGTCGACCAGCGAGGCCGCGTGCTCCCACTCCGCCTCGGTGGGCAGCCGCTTGCCGGCCCAGGTGGCGTAGGCGTCGGCCTCGTAGTGGCTGAGGTGGCACACCGGGAGCGCGGGGTCGACCGGTGCGGTGCCGTGCAGCGTGTGCTCTCGCCACGACCCGTTGCTCTCCGACCAGTAGAAGGGGGCTCGCCAGCCCTCCTGGTTCACCACGAACCACCCGTCGGAGAGCCACAGCTCGGGCCGCTCGTAGCCGCCGTCGGCCATGAAGGCCAGCCACTCACCGTTGGTGACCAACCGGTCCGCCAGCCGGTACGGCGCCAGCCACTGCTGGTGGCGGGGGAGCTCGTTGTCGAAGCTGAACCCGTCGGCGGCCTCGGAGGAGTGGCCGATCTCGACCAGGCCGCCCTCGTAGTCGAGCCACCGGATGGCTTCCGGCTCGGGGGCGCGGACGGGAGCTCCTGCGTAGACGGGCTGGAGCGGGTTGAGCGAGAGCACGTGCTTGATGTCCATGAGCAGCAGCTCCTGGTGCTGCTGCTCGTGGTGGAACCCCAGCTCGATGGTGGGGCCCAGCTTCTCCAGCGTCCCGTCGTCGACCGAGCTCATCAGCTCACGCATCCGCTCGTCCACGTTGCCGCGGTAGACGCCGACGTCGTGCGCCCCGGGCCGGCTGATGACGCCGCGCATCGGCCGTGAGTAGCGGGGCCCGACGGCCTCGTAGTAGCTGTTGAAGAGGAACCAGTAGGTGTCCTGGAACGGCGCGAAGTCGGCTTCGTGCTCGGCGAGCACGAAGGTCTCGAAGAACCAGGTCACGTGGGCGCGGTGCCACTTGGTGGGGGAGACGTCGGCCATGGTCTGCACCGTCTGGTCCTCCGGTGACAGTGGCGCGGCCAGGCGCTCGGTGTAGCTGCGCACCCGGTCGAAACGCGCCACCAGCGCATCCAGGTCGACCGGGCATCCCTGCGAGGCGAGCTGTCCCGACTGCATGGCCCGATCCTGCCACGGGGCCGTGAACCGTGGCCCACCCGAACGAGGGCCGTGCGGCTCAGTGCCGGATCAGTGCCGACGCGGGCTCGGCTCGCGGCAGCAGCCGCCAGGCGATGCCCATCAGGACGGCGCCGACGAGGAGTTCCTGCGGCATCCGGTCGCGGGACTCGCGCTGGATCCTGAGGTGGAAGTCGTCGAACCGGTCCGGGAAGGGGGAGCGGCCGAAGAACAAGATGGCGGGCTTGTCCAGGTCGGGCAGGCATGCGCCGGCGATCCCGGCGAGCACCCGCAGTCGAGCACCGGCGCGAGCGCGGTGGCCGAGGATCGCGATGACGCCGAGCCCGGTGAGGCCGTCGCGTACGCCGATGGGCACCATCTCCTCCCAGTCGACGTCACCCCAGTGGGGCAGCGCGTCGAGGGTGAAGTGCGAGGCGGCCCCGGTGAGGAAGGCGCTGACCGGTCCCGGGCAGGCGGCCCCCACCAGGGCGCCGGACAGGACGTGGTTGGTGACGAGCACTCCTCCAGGATGCCGGGCGCGTGGTCCCGGCGCCGAAGGTTCGCTCGGCAACCCCCTGCCGGTGGTCGCGGCCCGCGGTCGAGTCGGCCGCGGGCCGCGGGCCGCCGGTCCTCAGCCCTCGATCGAGCTCTGCTCCGGAGCCGAGTCGAGGCCGCTCACGCTTACCTTGCGGGGCTTGGCCCGCTCGGCCACCGGCACGATCAGGCGCAGCACGCCGGCGTCGTAGCTGGCCTCGATGTGGTCGAGGTCGAGGTTGTCGCCCAGGACGAGCTGGCGGCTGAACATCCCGGTCGGGCGCTCGGAGGCCAGGCGCTCCCAGTCGCCGTTGCGCGCGACGCGCTCGGCGCGCACGGTGAGCACGTTGCGCTCCACGTCGATGTCGAGCGACTCGCGGCTGATGCCGGGGAGGTCGAACTCGATGACGAAGCGCTCGCCTTCGCGCCAGGCATCCATCGGCATCACGGCGGGGCGGTTGGTCGTGCCCGACGTCCCCAGCATCTGCTGGGCCAAGCGGTCGAGGTCACGGAAAGGGTCGGTGGTTCGCAGCAGCATGGGGTCCTCCTGACGGTCCTGTTGCGGTCCGACGACTCGAGACGAGGCGCCGTACCTATATCAACGGTTACAGGTTTGTTGTATTCCAAGATGTAGGAGAAAATCAAGTCCATGTCGACATCCCGAGGTGCTCCCGCCCGGCGGGGGGTCTACGCGATCTCCGTTGCTGCCCAGATGGTGCGCATGGAGGTGCAGAACCTGCGGGTCTACGAGCGCCGCGGCCTGCTGGAGCCCGAACGGACCACCGGCGGCACCCGGCTCTACTCCCAGGCCGACATCGAGCTGCTGCACCGCATCCGCGAGCTGCTCGCCGAGGGCCTCAACCTCGCCGGCATCGCCCGGGTCCTCGAGCTCGAGGACGAGGTGCGTCGGCTGCGCCGCCGCCTGCGCCACTGAGTGCAGGGTCGAAGGTCAGCGGAAGTCGCGCGACGACGCCCGCGCCTGCAGCACCGCTCCTGCGCCCGGCACCACGACGTCGATCGGCTCGACCCGGTCGGCGACCAGGTTGGTGACCCCCTCGTTGCGCTCGAGCCGCCCGCGCACGACCACGGCGACCCGGTTGCGGGCGGCCTGTCGATGCGCCCTCATCACCCCGATCGAGCAGACCACGTTGAGCATGCCGGTCTCGTCCTCCAGGTTGAGGAAGGTGACTCCCATCGCCGTCCCGGGTCGCTGGCGGTGGGTGACCAGTCCGCCGACATGGACACGTCGTCCGGAATCGGTGGTGGCGAGCTCGGCCACCGACCGGATGCCGGCCTGCCGCAGCTCCTCGCGCAGGTGCTCGACCGGGTGTCGCTCGGGGGAGACACCGGTCGCCCACAGGTCGGCCAGGGTGATCTCGGGCTCGCTCAGGCCGGGCAGGGCGGGCGCCGCGGGAGCGGGCGTGCTGCCCGGCAGGTGCTCCTCGCTCTCCGCGAAGCCGGCCGCCCAGAGCGCCTCACGGCGGTCCAGGCCCCAGGCGTCGAAGGCCCCGGCGGTAGCCAGGGCCTCGAGCTGCGGCGAGGTCAGGCCCGCACGACGGGACAGGTCGGTGACGTCTGCGAAGGGCGCCTCCTCCCGCGCAGTGACGATCCGGCGCGCCACGTCGGTCCCGATGCCGCGCACCGCGTCGAGCCCGAGCCGCACGGCGAGCGCACGGTCACGCCGGTGGGCGGGCACCGGGTCAGGGGTGCCCGGCACCCACTCGACCCGCTCGAACCGTGGTCGGCAGCACTCCTGGAGGCCGGTGACCTCGGCCGGTCCCTCGGTGGCGGCCTCGAGGTCGGCCTGCGCGGCGGACCTGGTGACGTCGGGCCGACGCACCTCGACGCCGTGGCGTCGGGCGTCGCCGACCAGCGACTGCGGGGAGTAGAAGCCCATCGGCTGGTTGCGCAGCAGACCGGCCAGGAACGCCGCGGGGTAGTGCAGCTTGAACCACGACGAGGCGTAGACCAGCAGCGCGAACGACAGAGCATGCGACTCGGCGAAGCCGAAGTTGGCGAAGGACAGGATCTTGACGTAGATCGAGTCGGCCAGCTCGCCGGTGACGCCGCGGCGCCGCATCCCGGCGTAGAGCTTGGCCTTGACCGACTCGATGCGCTCGACGCCACGTTTGGAACCCATCGCGCGGCGCAGCAGGTCGGCGTCGTCGCGGCTGCAGTCGCCGAGGGCGACCGCCATCGCCATCAGCTGCTCCTGGAACAGCGGCACACCCTTGGTGCGCTCGAGCACCGGCACCAGCTCGGGGTGGTCGTAGGTGACCGGCTCCTGTCCGGTGGCCCGGCGCACGTAGGGGTGCACCGCCCCGCCCTGGATCGGACCGGGTCGGATCAGGGCGATCTCGATGGCCAGGTCGTAGAACTCGCGGGGACGCAGCCGGGGCAGGGTGCCGATCTGTGCCCGGCTCTCGACCTGGAACACCCCGATCGAGTCGGCCCGGCAGAGCATGTCGTAGACCGCAGGCTCCTCCTTGGGCATGCTCGCGAGGTCCCACTGCTCCCCGAGGTGCTCCGCGACCAGCCGCATCATGTGGTCGAGCGCGCCGAGCATGCCCAGGCCGAGCAGGTCGAACTTGACCAGCCCCATCGACTCGCAGGCGTCCTTGTCCCACTGCAGCACCGTGCGGTTGTCCATCCGCGCCCGCTCGATCGGACAGACCTCGCCGATCGGCCGCTCGGTGAGGACCATGCCGCCGGAGTGGATGCCGAGGTGACGCGGCGCGCCCATCAGCTCCTCGGCGAGGCTCACCACCGGGGCGGGCACGTCGTGGGCGGCGGGGTCACCCTGGTCGCCGGCCACGACCGAGGTCCAGCCGTCGATCTGCTTGGACCAGGCGTCCTGCTGGCCCGGCGAGAAGCCCAGGGCCTTGGCCGCGTCACGCACCGCCATCCGCGGCCGGTAGGCGATGACGTTGGCGACCTGGGCGGCGTTGCGCCGCCCATAGGTCTCATAGACCCACTGGATCACCTCCTCGCGCCGGTCGGAGTCGAAGTCGACGTCGATGTCGGGCTCCTCGTCGCGGTGAGCGGAGATGAACCGCTCGAACGGCAGGCGGTAGAACACGGCGTCGACCGCGGTGATGCCGAGGGCGAAGCAGACCGCGGAGCTGGCCGCCGACCCGCGTCCCTGGCAGAGGATCCCGCGGCTGCGAGCGAAGGCGACGATATCGTGGACGATGACGAAGTAGCCGGCGAAGTCCTTCTCTGCGATCACCCGCAGCTCGTGCTCGAGCCGTTCGCGAGCCTCGCGCTCGTGGGGAACGCCGGCGTAGCGCTCAGTGAAGCCACGCTCGGCGAGCACCCGCAGCCAGGAGTCGGCGGTGTGGCCGGCGGGGATCTGCTGCTTGGGCAGGGCCGGCGAGGCCTTGTGCAGGTCGAAGGCCAGCTCGTCGGCCAAGGTCACGCTGCGAGAGACCGCACCGGGGTACGCAGCAAGGGCAGCGGCGGTCTCGGCGCCGCTGCGCAGGTGGGCGGAGCCGGAGAGGTCGAGCCAGCCGTCGAGCTCGGCCAGGCTCCGCCGAGCGCGCACGGCCGCCATCGCGGACGCCAGCCGGTGTCTGTGCGGAGTGGCGTGGTGGACGTTGCCGGCCGCGACCACGTCGAGACCGTGCACTGCCCCCAGCCGCGCCAGCGAGGCGTTGGTCGGGCCGGCGCCCGGGCGCGGTGAGAGCTCGAGGAGCACGTGCTCGAGCCCGAAGCAGGACGTCAGCCGGTCGAGCGCCTCGGCCGCGGCACGCTCGCCGCCGCCGGCGAGCGCCTGCTGGACCGGGCTCTTGCGGCAGCCGGTGAGCACCGCCCAGTGTCCGCGGCCACGCTCGCCCAGCTCGTCGAGGTCGTAGACCGGGCGCCCCTTCTCGTCGCCGCGCAGGTGGGCGTCGGTCATCGCCGCGGCCAGCCGGTGGTAGCCCTCGACCCCGCGCGCCAGCACCAGCAGGTGGCTGCCCTCGGGGTCGGGCACGCCGCTCTGAGGCCCGGTCAGACCGAGCGAGAGCTCGGCGCCGAAGACCGTGGGCAGGTCGTAGACCGCGGCCGCCTCGGCCAGCATCGGGGCGCCGTAGAAGCCGTCGTGGTCGGTGATCGCCAGCGCATGCAGACCCAGGCGCACCGCCTCCTCGACCAGCTCGGCAGGCGAGCTCGCACCGTCGAGGAAGCTGAAGTGGCTGTGGCAGTGCAGCTCGGCGTACGGCGTGACGGCAGTGGGCCGCTCGATGTCGCGCGTGGTGGTCGGGCCGCGCTTGCGCCGCGAGACCGGCGCGTCGTCGGCGCCCGGCAGCCCGCTGAGCCGTCGCTCGAGCTCGGCCCACTTCATGGCCGGGTTGTTCCACCCCATCAGCGCTCCCCTCGTCGGTCGAGCAGGCGACGAGCGCAGCGAGGAGCCGTGTCGAGACCCTCGAGAGCCTGAGCAGGCTCAGTCATAGGCCGCCTCCAGGCACCAGCGGTCGGGGGCGCGCAGCAGCAGCCAGGCGCGTCCGTCGGCGCCGACGACCTGGAAGCGGGCCGACCGACCGGCGCCTTCGGACCACCAGCTCTCGTCGGTGGGCCAGGGCCCGGCCCACGCCGTCACGGGCTGCCACGGGAGGTCGCCGCTGCCGACCCGGAACCGGCGGGGCTCGCCGGTGACGATGCCGCGCTCGGTGACGGCGACGTCGCGCCCCGCGTCATCCACCACCTCGGCCGCTGGGGGAGTGGCGAAGACGCGGACCGGCGCCGGCCCCGGCACCCGCCCCGGCCAGGGCCGGTCGACCGGACGCAGGTCGACCGCGCGCTCCCCCCACACGGTCAGCGACTGCCGAGCCGCCGGGCTGCGTCCGCCCTGCAGCACGGGTCGGCGCACGGCGTCGAAGCCGACCATGCCCTGAACCCGCGCCACGCCCCGCTCGACGAGGTCGTCGGAGGCGCTGCCCCACAGCGCCTCGCCGTGAGCAGCGGCCGACTCGACCACCTCGGGCAGGAACCTGATCCGGTCGATCGGTGCCCGCACCGACCCCGACTGCTTGCGGGCGCGCAGCGAGCCGCCGACCGTGGCCGACTGCAGCTGCCAGTGCACCCGGTCGACGAGGTCACGCTCGCTGAAGTGGCGAGGGTGGAGCCAGACCCGGGAGGAGCACACGACGCCGTCGGACTCGGCCTCGACGCACACCCCGGTGGCCACGAGCTGACGCTGTGACAGCTGGATCACGAACCGTTCGGCGCTCGTGCGCACGCTGAAGGTGATCGCCTCGACCGAGTCCAGTGGTGGCTCGAAGTCCACCGACACCTCGAGCTCGGGGGGCGGGGTGCGGGCGGCGAAGAGCGCGGGGTCCTCGCCGCGGGCCTGGCGCCACACGGCGGCGCCGTGGCTGCCCAGGCGGTGCTCGACCGCCTCCCCCGGGAGGTCGGCGAAGTCGCCGAGCGAGCGGAGCCCGAGTCGGTGCAGCAGGCTGACCAGCTCGCGCCCCCGCACCCCCTCGTCGGCGAGGACCGAGACCGGGAGCCCCCGCAGGAACCCGGCTGAGCCCCCGGAGGGCACGACGGTCCACGCCTGGACCTCGGCGGTGCGCGCGGCGCGCTCGGCGGTGAACAGGTCGTCGGCGATGCCCACCCGCACGTCCCAGACCCCGTGCTCCACGAGGGCCTGGCTGACCGTGGCCGCGGCGTGGGTCTCGCTGCCGTACCAGCTGCCCGGCGCCCGGACGGCGAGCAGGCCCGGGCGCAGGGCGGCCACGCCTGGTCGCAGGTCCTCGACCAGGGTCAGGACGGGTTCGAAAGCTCGAGCGTCGCGGTCGGGGTTGGCGGGCAGCAGCACCAGCTCGGGGCACCGGCCCTGGGCGTCGCGGCGTCGCTGCCCGCGTCGCACACCTTCTGCCCGGGCCGGGCCGTTGCAGGTCTCGACCACGTTGGCGTGGAGCACGGCGGCGGGGGAGCGCGGCGACTCCTGCGCCTCCTCGAGCGCGGCGACCACCGACCAGTCGGGGCACCACACCACCATCACCCTCATCCCGGCACCTGGAGCACCTCGCGCATCGCGGGCGACTCGCGCTCGACGCGCTGGGCTCCAGGCCAGGTGAGGTCCAGCCGCTGCGGTGGCCGCGCGCCCCGGTGCACCGCGATCCGAGCGCGACGTTGCGCCAGCTGGCCGGTGCCCGCACCCAGGCCCTGCCACATGGACGCCTCGGTGCTCAGCCGGGCGGTGACCCGCGGCCAGTGGCCATGCACGACGAGGACCGCCGAGCGGGTGCGCAGCCGCGAGTCGAGGACACCCGCGCTCCGCTCGTCGACCGACGCCGGCGGCCGCAGCACCACTACCCGCAGCACGTCGACGAGCGCGGCCGTCACCTCCAGCCAGTGCTCGCCGGGGTCGGGGACCAGCACGGTGCGCGAGAGCTCGACGCCCAGCTCCGCCGCCGCCTCGGCGCCGAAGTCGGTGCACCCGGCGAAGCCGACCCACTCACCGGCCTGGGAGGCCCCCGCGGCCAGAGCGAGGGCCAGCGACGCGGAGTCCACGGAGTACGACGCCCCCGCGTGAAGTGGCAGGACCTCGGCGACCCCGGGCAGAGTAGGCACCGGCTCGGCTGCGGGACGGCGCTCCATCGCCGCCACGCGGGCGCGCAGCTGCTCGACGACCTCCCGCTTCGGGTGGAGCGCGAGCGGGCTGGACGACATCCCTCTATGATCGAACACGTGTTCGAACCAGTCAAGCGCATCCTTGTTCGTGAGGAGCTGAAGAACAAGCTCATCGATCACCGCATCTACGTGCGCACCCGCGGCAAGGACCTGCCGGAGGTCCGCCATCGGGAGTGGGACTCCGCGCCCGGGCAGGAGCGGCGGACTGGGCCCTGCGACGCTACGGCTTCCACGGCCTGAGCCACGCCTACGCCGTAGGCCGGGCGGCCGAGCTCCTCGACCGCCGGCGCGACGAGGCCGGTCGTCTCGACGACGCGCTCCGGGAGCGGGTGCCGAGCTGCGCGCAGGACGACGCCCCAGCGCCGGAGGAACGCGAAGAAGCCGGCGGTCGCGACGACCAGCCGCCGGTCATCGGGCGCTCCCGTCACTCGCAGTGCGATGACGATCGCCACCACTGCGGCCACGGGGGCTCCTGCAGTTGAGGTCATCAGGGCCGCCGGGATGCCGAGGGTGAAGCCTGCCCCTCTCAGCGGCGCAGGAACGCCGCCACGGCCTCGCCTAGCATGACCGGAGCCGAGAGGTTGGCAACGTGGGTCTGGCCGGGGAGCAGCTGGACCCGAGCATCCGGAAGAGCCGCTGCCACCGCTTCCGGGTCCGCGCGGATGTCATCGGGAGAGCCCGCGCCCACCAGCAGGAGCACGGGGACCTCGATCCGGGCAGCAGCCTCGGGGTCGAGCACCTGGCCGGAGAAGGCGCGCAGCTCCCGGGGCACGGTGTGGGCGGCCTTCACCCGCGCCGGCCACGTCGGCGCCTCCTGCAGCGCCCGCACCTCACCCTCGCCCATCTGGACGATCTCGCCGAAGAACGTGGTGAGCAGCTCGTCGCGTCGGCCCTGCGCCAGCAGACGCTCCACGCGGGCCAGGACCTCCGGGGCGACCGCGCGACGGGCCGGGTCGAGCAGCGGCCAGCCCTCGTACAGCACGATTCGTCGTACGTTGTGGGTCAGGCCGGCGGCGCCGAAGCAGAGCATTCCACCGTAGGAGTGGCCCACCAGGTCGACGGGGCCACCGTGATCAGCGGCCGCCGCGTCGACCACGGCGGCGATGTCGGCGAACTCGTGCTCCACCTGGTAGTCGGGGCCGTCACCGCTGGCGCCGCGACCGCGGCGGTCCACGGCGTGCACGGACGAGTGGGCCTCGAGGTGGGGCTGGACGAACCGCCAGGACGTGTGGTCGGCGCTGGTGCCCGGCACCAGCACGAGGGGGCGTCCCCGGCCCGAGGTCGTGACCGCGATCGGGGTGCCGTCTGCGGACTCCACAAGGCTCGTCCGGCTGGGGGCGTCGGGCTGGGTGGTGTGGGTGGTCATCGTGCTCTCCTCTCCTCTGGAGATCCCACACTGCCGCTGAGTCCGGCGGGCGGCATCGGCAGACCTACCTATTCGCCTACCTATTCGCCAGCCCGTGCGTGTCGACCAGTCCGTGCTCGACGGCGAACAGCGCAACCGCAGCCCGGCTGGACACGCCGATCTTGGTGTAGACGTGCTGCACGTGGTGCTCGGCGGTACGCCGGGAGATCACCAGCCGCGCGGCGATCTCGCGGTTCGTGCAGCCGTGCGCCACCAGGGTCGCCACCTCGAGCTCGCGCGACGACAGCCCTCCGGGCGGCGAGAGCGGTCGCAGGTCCACCGGGTGACCCGCGACCTCGAGCACGGCCGCGACGGCCTCGCTGTCCAGGGCACCGTCGCGGGCTTCGCCGCACAGGGTCTGGCTCGCTTCGTCCGGGGAGCGGGCCGGCCGGTGGAGACGCGGCTCGACGAGGGTGCGGTAGCGGTCGGCTGCTGCCAGCACCCGCGCCGGCAGCGGGAGATCGACCGCCGTGGAGCCCCGGTGGTAGCCCGACCCGTCGAGACGCTCGTGGTGCCGTCCCGCGCAGGGCGCGAGCCGGGACAGCTCCTCGGACGCGCTCAGGATGCGCTCGGTGTGGTACGGGTGCAGCCGCGCCTGTTCCCACTCGTCCGGGGTGAGGCGCGCCGGCTTGTCCCAGACGGCGCTGCTCACTGCGACCCGGCCGACGTCATGCAGCAGGCCGGCCAGCTCGAGGTCGCTGACCGTGTGCTCGTCGAGGCCGAGCCGTCCCCCCGCACCCACGGCAAGGTCCGCCACGGCGCGCGAGTGCCCGGTGAAGTGCGGGCTCTTCAGGTCCGCGAGGTCGGCGAAGACCCGCGCCACCTGCCTCACGTCGGGTGCCTGCAGGTGGGGACGCGGCTCTGCCGCCAGGACGGCCTCGCGCAGGTCGACCTCGGCCAGCTCGGCGAACCAGACCTCGGCGTGCGCGTCGAAGGCGTCGACAAGACCCGGGTCGAGCATGCCGCCGGACCGTTCCCGAAGCTGGCTGCGGGCGAGCTCCGGGCCGCCGAGGGCGGCGAGCAGCACAGCCAGGCCGCTCAGACGCGCGACCCGCGCCGCGACCGGGATCTCCTCGCCCGCACGCCGTTCCACCTCGCCCCACAGGTCGTAGACGCGGTACAACGCCGACTGCACCTCCTCGGGGAGGGTCAGCCGCCGCGCGGACTCGCGCCCCACCTCGCAGGCCGCCTTCACGTACGCCCCGCCCCACTGCTTGCCCCGGGCGAGAGCGGCGGCCACCAGCCAGACCTTGCGGGCAATCGGCTCGCCGCCGGTCAGGCTGGGCAGGAAAGTGGTGACCAGTGCCGACGGGGCGGCGAGGTCGGTGGGTCCCGCCGCCCGGTTCGCACGAAGGTCGTCGCCCAGGAGCCGCGCGGACTCGTGCGCGTAGCCCACACAGCCGACGTGATGCAGCAGGGCGGTGTAGTACGCGGCCCGGACCTGCTCCGCCGGCAACCCGACGGCCTCACCCAGCCGAGCCGCGAGCAGCGCGGACCTTCCGGCCGAGCCGATCTCCAGGCCGAAGCCGAGGTCTCCGAGCCGTGACAGGGCGAGGAGCAGGTCCGCCATCCGCGGGGGAGGGCGCGTAGGCATACCTCCATGGTCGCCCTTCCCGCTCGGCCGGTCCACCGTCGGAGCCGTCCGCCCGGCCGAGGCAGGGCCCACCCCCCTGAACGTCCGTGGTGCATAACACCCATCGCTCGCTGCGGCGATTGGGTATCCAGCCCGACGCGCGCCTGCCGTCCGGTTCCTAACGTCAGGGCCATGGACACCGACAACCTTCCGAGCGGACGAACCGCGACGTACCGCGACCCGAGCGGTTGCGTCGCTGCCTTCCTCGACGCTCAGCAGCGGGTGATGGACCGCTACCAGGTCACCGCACAGCGTCGCTACGTCGAGGCGCCCACGGGGCTCCACGCGCAGGTGCTGGTGGCCGGTGACGGGCCACCCCTGGTGATGGTCATCGGCGGGGCCGTGCCGGCGGCCTTCTGGGCGCCGCTCATGGCCAGGTTCCCGGACCGCACGTGCTACGCGATCGAGCTCCCAGGCTTCGGGCTCACCGACCCGACGACGTACGACGCGGGGACGCTGCGCAGGACCGCCGTCGACTACCTGGCCGGCGTCCTGGACGCACTCGGTCTGGGGGCGAGCCAGTTCGTGACCCAGTCGATCGGCTCGCAGTGGACCGCCTGGCTGGCCGCCGACCACCCCGGAAGGGTGAGCTCCCAGGTCATGGTCGGGTGCCCGGCGTTCTTCCTGGAGACCTCGGCGGTCCTGCCCTTCCGACTGGCCTCGATCCCTGGTCTCGGGTCGCTGATGGTGAGGGCGCAGCGTCCGTCGACGCGGAACACCGAGCGGATGCTCCGCACTGTGGGAGAGGAGCCCCTCGGCCTCGGCGAGATCCGCGACGTCCTGCTCGCCGCGCAGCGGCTGCCGACCTACACCCCGAGCCTGCTCGCCCTGATGCGAGCGGTGATGAGCTGGACCCGGCCACGCCCGGAGATCGTGTCCACCCCCGATCGGCTCCGGCAGATGGCTCACCCGGTGCGGCTGATCTGGGGCGAGCGGGACAGCTTCGGACCACCCGAGGCAGGGCGACGGATCACCGACCTGATCCCCGGTGCCGACCTGCACGTGGTGCCGGGTGGCCACGCCCCGTGGTTCCACCAGGCGGACCTGGTCGCCGACCTGGCTCGGGAGCACCTGGTGGCCGGGCGATGAGGCACGCCCCGCTCCTCAGCCTGCACCTCGTCATCCGCTGACCACTCGAAGGAGAAGAACCATGACCACCCAGCATGTCGAGACTCTGATCATCGGGCGGGCCAGGCCGGGCTCGCCGCCGGCTACCAACTGACCCCGCGCGGCGGCGTACGTCGCCGGGGAGCGAGCAGCGCTGCGGCGGCCGAGCCGCCGCTGGGACCCGATCGAGCGGGTCCGGCTACCTGCGCCTCGCTCCTCAGATGTCGTAGTAGAGCTCGAACACTCGGGGGTGTGTTGGCCGATGTTGGGTACCTGGGTAAAACATGGTCTGACCTGCGGAAACGCTGTTCTCGCGTGACGGACGAAGTTGGCTGCTGCTCGTGGCCTCCAGGAGCTCAACGACCTTCTGCAGCGAGCGATCGACTCGGGCAGGCTGTCGGCGGCTGACCGTGACCTCCTGATGCATCTGGCCCACGTCGCCGAGCGGGTCGACGCTCCCGGACGTCGTGGGCGAGGCGGGTTGATGACACCATCGGTCACGCAGCTGGTCGAGGAGGCCCACGCAATGGCCTCGCGCACGATTCGCCGCCGTGCCGCTTCAGCCTGGAGGCGGTCGGGGAGGTTGCCTGTGTCGGAGGGCTGGCGATGTGACTGTCCTGTTGTTCGCCGACCCGTTAAACCACTTTGTGTAATAAAGTGGTGTAAAGTAGGGATGTGAACCAAGACCGAGGCGAGTTGCATCCCGAGTTCGCTGTCGGCTGGGAGACACATCCCTGGGACCGCGAACCGGATCACTCTGCCTCACGCCGCCAGCAGCTCGCGGCCCGAGGGCCCTACCAGGCGGCTGTACCAGCCAGCATCACTGAAGCCGAGGTCCGGATCAACGGCGCGCTCCAGGCCGAGGCCGAGGATGCTGTCCGCGAGATCGCCCGCTTCGATGCCGAGATCACCGCGGTCTCCGAGCGCCGCGCGGCCGGTGAAGGCGATGATGCGGCCACCGAGCTGGCCCCGCTCGCCTCGGTGCTGTTGCGCACCGAGTCGGCGTCGTCATCGGAGATCGAAGGCGTGAGTGTCGGGGCCCGAGCGCTGGCGATGGCAGCGATTGAGGCCAAGGCCGGCCCCAACGCGCAGCTGGTCACCGCGAACGTCACGGCGATGCAACGTGCGGTCGAGCTGGCCGACGAGATCAGCGTCTCCTCGATCCTCGCGGCACACCAAGCACTGCTAGATCATCATGCGTACGCCGCCCCAGGCACACTGCGTGACCAGCAAGTGTGGATCGGCAGTAACGCTATGAGTCCGCACACGGCCTCGTTCGTCCCTCCTCACCACACCGGTGTGTCGGCCGCCCTCAATGACCTCATCAGCTTCGTGCGGCGAGTCGACCTGCCGGTGTTGGTGCACGTCGCGATCGCGCACGCGCAATTCGAGACGATCCACCCCTTCAACGACGGCAACGGCCGCATCGGGCGGACCCTCGTCCACGCGATGCTGCGCCACTCGGGCGTCACTCGCACTCTGACGGTTCCGGTCTCTGCCGGTCTGCTCACCGACACGTCGGCCTACTTCCGAGCGCTCACGGACTATCGGGAGGGATATCCCGAGACGATCATCCGGCAGTTCATCAACGCCTCCTTCCGTGCCATCGGCAACGGGCGTCGGCTCGTTGACGACCTGGAGACGCTCTACGAGGGCTGGAGCGAGCGCCTGACGTCACGGCGAGGCTCAGCGGCTCGACGGCTGCTGCCTCATCTGCTGAACCAGCCCGCCATCAATGTCGCCTACGCGGAAGCCGTCACAGGCGTCGCGCTCTCGGCCGCCCAGCGCGCAGTGGAGCAGCTGGAGGAAGCCGGCATCGTCAAGCGGGCTGGCGGGGGGCAGCGCAACCGCGCCTGGATCGCCCAAGACGTCATCGACGCGCTCGACGCCTTCGCCGAACGCGTGGGGCGTCGGGGCTGACGAGCCTGCTGCGAGCCGTCCAGTCAGCGCGCGCAGTCTTGTGGGACGGCGCCATCGCAGTAGCGACTCGGACGGTCGCGTCGGCGGGGTCCGGCGTCGGCGTTCGAGCGACAGGACGTACCACCACGGTGGCGTGAGGTTCGATGTCGATCGTGTGCGGCCCCGATTCTCGGTCCGGATCGTGGGAGCATCCCTCCACGAGTGAGAGGGCCGGTGTGGGTCTCTGATGGCTGCAGCGAAGAGGTTGGACAGAAGCCCGTGTGCTGGGTCCGCCAACTGCTCGATCTGCCCAAGCGTGAGTCGCCCGACCATCTCTTTCGTCCAGACGTCGGGTGGGTTCATCGGTCACGCTCAAGGCTAGTCAGACCAACGCGAGCCCTTGCTGGCAGTTCGAGCGGATCTCCTGCGGAATCCCTGCGGAATCCGGCCGGTTTCAGGGCAACGGAAAAGGCCCCTGAGCCTGCAAACGTGCAGGTCAGGGGCCTTTCCAGCGCTACGACGTCTGTCAGATGTCGTAGTAGAGCTCGAACTCGTGCGGGTGCGGGCGCAGCTGCACCGGCGCGATCTCCTCGGTGCGCTTGTACTCGATCCAGGTCTCGATCAGGTCGTTGGTGAACACGTTGCCCTGGGTCAGGAACTCGTGGTCGGCCTCGAGCGAGTCGAGCACCGCACCGAGCGAGGTCGGCACCTGGTCGATCTCGGCCATCTCGTCCGGCGGCAGCTCGTAGATGTCCTTGTCGATGGGCGCGGCCGGCTCGATCTTGTTCTTGATGCCGTCCAGGCCCGCGAGCATCAGCGCGGAGAAGGCCAGGTAGGGGTTCGCCGACGGGTCGGGGAAGCGGGTCTCGATCCGCTTCGCCTTCGGGTTGGCGCCGGTGATCGGGATCCGCACGGACGCCGAGCGGTTCCGCGAGCTGTAGACCAGCGAGATCGGTGCCTCGAAGCCCGGCACCAGGCGGTGGTAGGAGTTCACCGTCGGGTTGGTGAACGCCAGCAGCGACGGGGCGTGCTTGAGGATGCCGCCGATGTAGTAGCGGGCCATGTCCGAGAGGCCGCCGTAGCCGGTCTCGTCGTAGAACAGGGGGCCGTCCTCGTTCCACAGCGACTGGTGTACGTGCATGCCCGAGCCGTTGTCACCGAAGATCGGCTTGGGCATGAAGGTGGCCGACTTGCCGGCGTGCCAGGCGGTGTTCTTGACGATGTACTTGAACTTCATGACGTCGTCGGCGGCCTTGAGCAGCGTGTCGAACCGGTAGTTGATCTCGGCCTGGCCGGCGGTGCCGACCTCGTGGTGGGCGCGCTCGACGGTGAGGCCGCAGAGCTCGAGGTTCTTCACGATCTCGTCGCGCAGGTCGCCGTACTGGTCGTAGGGCGCGACCGGGAAGTAGCCGCCCTTGAAGCGGGTCTTGTAGCCGCGGTTGTCGCCCTCGGCGCCGCTGTTCCACCAGCCCTCGACGGAGTCGATGTGGTAGAAGCCCTCGTGCGCGTCGGTGGAGTAGCGCACGTTGTCGAAGACGTAGAACTCCGCCTCGGGGGCGAAGTACGCGGTGTCGGCCACGCCGGTGGTCGAGAGGTGGGCCAGCGCCTTGCGGGCGATGTTGCGCGGGTCGCGCGAGTAGGGCTCCCCGGTGATCGGGTCGTGGATGAAGAAGTTGACGACCAAGGTCTTCGCGGTGCGGAAGGGGTCGACGTACGCAGTGGAGGGGTCGGGGAACAGCGACATGTCGGACTCGTTGATCGCCTGGAAGCCGCGGATCGACGACCCGTCGAAGTTCAGGCCGTCGTCGAAGACGTCCTGGCCGAACGACGACACCGGGACCGTGAAGTGCTGCATGATGCCGGGCAGGTCGCAGAACCGGACATCGACCATCTCGATGCCTTCGTCCTTGATGAACTTCAGCATCTCGTCGCTGTTGGCGAACATTCATCCTCCTCGGTCACGCGCGTGCGCGACCTCTCTGTGTCATGGAGTGGCGATGCCACGCTGCACCACCGCGGCGCACGACGTCGCTGGGCCCATCGCGCACCGGTTGGCGCTGACAGTACGGACCAGCGGTTTCCTCACCGTATCTCTATTGTTTCGGCAGTGTTACGCGGGTCTCACGCCGGTCTGACGCGGGCACGACGCTCCGCCGCGGCATCCTCGCCGGTTCCGTGAGCCAGCCTGGGTCTCGGTAACCTCGAACCCGTGACCGACTCCCCGACCGCGGACCATCCGGGAGCACGTCTCGGTCTTCCAGCCGACGGGCCGGGGTCGGTGGCGTCGTGGCGGATGCGCTTCCTCGCCCTGCTGATCGACTGGATCCCCTCGGCGCTGGTGGCGAACCTGCTCGCTGCGGTGTGGGGGCTGAGCGCCGACCAGGCCTCGTTCCTGCCCCTGGCGGTCTTCTTCGTCGAGGTGAGCCTGTTCACCGCGATCACCGGCAGCTCTTTCGGCCAGCTGGCCACCCGACTCACGGTCGCGCGGCTCGACCGAAGCCGACTCAGTCTCGGGCGGGCCATGCTCCGCACGCTGCTGATCTGCCTGGTGATCCCGGCGGTGGTCTTCAACCAGGACAACCGCGGGCTGCACGACATCGCCGCCGGCACGGTGCTCCTGCGGCGGTAGCTGGGGAGTGCGCGCCCTGAGCGACTCAGCCCACCCGACGAGCTCAGCGCTCCAGGGTCAGGATCGCGTCGTCGAGGTAGCCGCTGGCGAACCCGGCCTCGCAGTAGGCGAGGTAGTACTCCCACATCCGGCGGAAGGTCTCGTCGAACCCCAGCCCCTGGACCTCGCTCCAGTTGTGCAGGAACTGCTCGCGCCACAACCGCAGCGTGTGGGCGTAGTGCGGGCCGATGTGCTGGGTCTGGGAGAGCCGCAGGGTGGTGTGCCGGTCGAGCACATGCTCGACCGCCTTGATCGAGGGCAGCAGCCCGCCGGGGAAGATGTACTTGTGGATCCAGGAGTAGGTGTTGCGCGTGGCGACCATCCGGTGGTGCTCCATGATGATCGCCTGGATCGCCACCCGGCCGCCGGGGAGCAGCAGCCGGTCGATGGTCGAGAAGTACGTCGGCCAGTACTTCTCGCCGACCGCCTCGATCATCTCCACACTGACCACCGCGTCGTAGCGGCCCTGTTCGTCGCGGTAGTCACGCAGCACCACCTCGACCTGGTCGGCGTAGCCGGCGGCCGCGATCCGCTCGCGCGCCAGCTCGGCCTGCTGGGAGGAGATCGTGAGGCTGACCACGCGGGCGCCGCGCTCGGCCGCGCGGATCGCCAGTGAGCCCCAGCCGGTGCCGATCTCCAGCACCCGCGAGCCCGAGGTGACCCCGGCGGCGTCCAGCACCGCGTCGATCTTCGCGATCTGGGCGGCCTCGTGGTCGGCCTGCACCGGCGCGGGGTCGAGCCGGTCGAAGAGCCCGCACGAGTAGGTCAACGAGGGGTCGAGGAACTGCTCGAACATCTCGTTGGACAGGTCGTAGTGGCGGTGGATGTTGCGCCGCGAGCCGTCCTTGGTGTTCTCCTCCTCGCGGATCAGCTTGGGCATCACCACGTGGCGCAGCTTGTAGAACGCCGCCGGCATGATGTCGGAGAGCGTGGAGGCGAAGGGCGTCAGCGCCTTGGCGAGGTCGGTGCCCGGGGCGGTGGACCACTCACCGGCCATGTAGGACTCGCCGATGCCGATCATCGGGCTGTGGGCGAGCCGGGCGAAGAACGCCATCTCGTCGTGCACCAGCAGCAGCGGAGCGGCCGGGTCGCTGGAGCCCCACCGTCGCCCGTCCGGCAGCTCCATGGCGACCGGCACCTTGCGCAGCACGATCTGCTTCAGCACCGCCCGGGCCGCCTTGCTGCGCACCGGCAGCTCGGGAGCGAGCGGCACCGCACGCGCCTCCGAGGTGCCGCCGAGGGTGGAGCTGACGTCCATGTGGGTCGCTGCGCTGGTCATGAGAGTCCTTTCGAGGCTCGGTGCGGCACGCGCTGGACGACGGGCAGACGCCGAAGCCAGAGCTTGATGCCGTGCCACCGGATGAGTGCGCTCACCTTGTGCGAGGCGAGGGGGTCACGAAGGAACGCCCGCCACGCCCGTCCCCGGGTCGCGGGCGTCAGGGCGCCGGTCACGTAGCCGTGGAAGACCTGCTGGTCCTCCCCGGCCTCGGTGGTCTGGGTCAAGGAGATCGACACCGTGACCTGCTCGGGCCCGAGCCGGGCGCGGATGTCGTAGCGACCCTCCACGGTGAAGAACGGCGAGACGTAGAACTCCTTGGGAGTCGTCATCGGCGCCTCACCGACGTCAAGGGGGTAGCAGTGGCGCTCGCCGTAGGTGTTGTGGACCTCGGCGAGGATCCCCTCGAGCTCTCCGTGGGCGTCGAAGACGAAGTAGGTGGTCAGCGGGTCGAAGACGTGACCGAAGCTGCGCGCGTTGGTCAGCGACAGGATCCGGGCCGCCGACCAGCCGACGCCCTCGTCGGCGAGGTACTGGCGCACCTTGTCACCGAGCCCCGCCTCGCCGGAGCCGAGGTGGTCGCGGGCGCGGATGCGCAGGACCTTGCCGAGCACACCCGGGAAGGGCTCGTCGGGTCGGTCGGCGTCCACCAGCCAGGCGGTGCTGCGGTGCGCGAAGGAGTAGGGGAAGGGCCGGGTGCGGCGGTGACCAACCCGGGCGCGCACGACGGCCGGCACCTCGACCGCCCCGTCGACCGTGGCACTCATCCCGCGATCGTCTCCAGCTCATCGTCGGGGCGCGAGGTGAGCCCCGAGCCCAGGTCGCGACCGCCCAAGGACACGGCCGCGCGCACACCGGAGGCGCATCCGTCCTCGTGGAAGCCCCAGCCCTGGTAGGCGCCCGCGAACGCAGTGCGCCCGTCGTTGAGCAGGCCGAGCTCGCGCTGGGCGGCGACCGATCCGGCGGTGTAGGTCGGGTGCCGGTAGGACATCTCGGCGATCACGTCGCTGGGCGCCTTGTCGGGGTTGAGGGTGACCACGAGGGGCTCGTGCTCGTCATGGCCCTGGAGCCGGTTCATCCAGTAGGAGACGCGGGTGCGGTCCACCTGGTGCGAGCAGCCCTCGAGCCGGTAGTTCCAGCTTCCCCGCACCCTCGGCGCCGGGAGCACCGACTCGTCACGGTGCAGGTAGGTCTGGTTGGTCGAGTAGCCGAACTCGCCCAGCAGGCGCCGCTCGGCGTCCGTGGCGTCGGTGAGCAGCCTGAGTGCGTCGTCGGCGTGGGTGGCCAGCACGATCTGGTCGAACTGCTCGCTGACCTCGGTGCCGGGCTCGCGGCTGGTGACCACGACACCGTCCCCGGTGCGGGTCACCGCGGTGACCGGCCGCTGGCGCCGGACGACGTCGACCCGGTCGGCGACCGCCGCGACGTAGCTGCGCGAGCCGCCGACGACGGTGTGCCAGGTGGGAGCGTCCCCGAGGTCGAGGAAACCGTGGTGACGCAGGAAGGCGAAGAGGTACGCCGCGGGGTAGCCCAGGGCCTCGTCGCGGCCCATGGACCACACGCAGGAGACGACCGGGAGGGCGTAGTGGGCGATGAAGTGCTCCTCGAAGCCCTCCCGCGCCAGGAACTCCCCGTAGCTCAGCGACTGGTCGGGGGAGTCCGGCCCGCGGTCCTCAGCAGTGGAGAGCAGCGCCTTGGCGCGATGCTGGAACCGCCGGATCTGCAGCAGCAGCCGCCAGAACCGGGGGTCGACCGTCCGACGGGCCTGGGCGAAGATGCCCCGCGCCCCACGACCGCCGACGTAGCCGAGGCCGCAGCCGTCGCAGGTGATGCTCATGCTCATCTCGGTCGGCCGGGTCTGGACGCCGAGCTCGTCGAAGAGCCGACGCAGCAGGGGGTAGGTGCGATCGTTGAGCACGATGAAGCCGGAGTCCACCGGGACCGGCGAGCCGTCGCGCAACCTCACCTCGTGGGTGTGGGCGTGCCCCCCGAGCCGTGGCTCGGCCTCGAAGAGGGTCACCTCGTGGGAGCCCGCGAGCAGGTAGGACGCGGTGAGGCCGGAGACACCGGAGCCCACCACGGCCACCCGCGGGCGTGCGCCGGCAGTGATGTCGCTGGTCATGACAACTGATTCGTTCTCCGGAAGCCGCGGGATTGGTGGTGCGAGGTACACCACGTGGTTCTGGGTACCCAGCCCACGGGCCGACGATGCGGCTCAGCGACCGCGCAGGTTGCCCCGCATCCCCTTCATCGACGTCGGCACCGGGCCCTTGGGGATCGGCATCTGCGAGCGGGTGGCGTCGATGGCCTTGAGCCGCGACATCGCCTCGGTGAGCTCGCCGGGCTTGAGGGCCTTGTCCAGCTTGGAGACGTGGCGCACCAGCTTCTCGAGGGGCACCTGGCCCTCGCCGTCGCCGACCACCACCTGGTGGACCGGCACCTCGGAGGCGACCCGCTGGTGGCGGGTCCGCTCGGTGGCGAGCAGCTGCTTGACCCGGTTGGGGTTGCCCTCACCGATGAGGATGATGCCCGGGCGCCCCATCAGCCGGTGGACGACGTCCTGGTTCTTGTTGAACGCGATCATCTGGTCGGTGCGCCAGCCACGGCGCAGCACCGACAGCGCCGCCAGAGCGGCTCCGGGCTGGCCCTTGATCTGCGACATCTGGGCCTTCGTGGCGCGGCGGCTGAACACGATGAGCGCCCCCAGCAGACCGAACAGCGCCGCGGTGACGAGGTCGACCCAGAACCACCCCGGCGGGACCAGGGAGAGCACGAAGAAGGCAGCCAGCGTGATGCCCAGGACCGTGCCGAGCATGATCAGGCCGATGTGTCGATCGGTCTGCTTGGTCATCCGGTAGACCTGACGCATCTGGGAGATGCGGCTCTGCTTCGCACCGGGCTGGGCGCCGGGCTTGGCGCCGCCGTGCGCTGCGGCGTTCTTCTTGGGGGAGTTCCTGGCCATGTCGCGGATTGTCTCAGAGCCGGACGTCAGTCCGCGCGTCGCTCCATCGCTTGGCGGTAGAGCCGCCCCGCGCGGTAGGAGGAGCGCACCAGCGGACCGCTCATGACGCCGGAGAACCCGATCTCCTCCGCTTCCGTGGCGAGCTCGACGAACTCCTCCGGCCGGACCCACCGCTCGACCGGGTGGTGGCGCACCGAGGGACGTAGGTACTGGGTGATGGTGACCAGCTCGCAGCCTGCTGCGTGCAGGTCGCGCAGGGCCTGGCTGACCTCCTCGCGGGTCTCACCCATGCCGAGGATCAGGTTGGACTTGGTGACCAGCCCGAAGCGCCGGGCCTGGGTCAGGACGTCGAGGGAGCGCTCGTAGCGAAACGCCGGGCGGATCCGTTTGAAGATCCGCGGCACGGTCTCGACGTTGTGGGCCAGCACCTCGGGCCGTGACTCGAAGACCTCCTCGAGCAGCTCAGGGCGCCCGTTGAAGTCCGGGATGAGGTTCTCCACCCCGGTGGCGCCCCCTTCCAGCTCAGCAGTGAGCTGGTGGATCGCGCGCACGGTCTCGGCGTAGAGCCAGGCCCCGCCGTCGGGGAGGTCGTCACGCGCAACCCCGGTGATCGTGGCGTAGCGCAGCCCCATGGTCCGCACGCTCTCGGCGACGCGACGCGGCTCGTCGCGGTCCAGCGGGTCGGGCCGGCCGGTGTCGATCTGGCAGAAGTCGCAGCGCCGGGTGCACTGGTCGCCCCCGATGAGGAAGGTCGCCTCCCGGTCCTCCCAGCATTCGAAGATGTTGGGGCACGCCGCCTCCTGGCACACCGTGTGCAGCCCCTCGGACTTCACCAGCGCCTGGAGCTCGGTGTACTCCGGCCCCATCCGGGCCCGGGTCTTGATCCACGCCGGCTTGCGCTCGATCGGGGTCTGGGCGTTGCGGACCTCCAGGCGCAGCAGCTTGCGCCCGTCCGGTGCGACGGTCGGGTCGGGCGACGACACGGGGGCCGCAGTGCGGTCGGTGGCGGGCTGAGTGGACATCTGGTCCATCGTAGCCAGCGTCCCCAGGCTGCGCCCGATCCGACGTGAGGCGATCAGGGCAGGTCGCGCCGGGCGAAGGTGACCAGCGACGCGACGACGGCGAGCGCGAGCAGCACCCCCAGGTAGACCGCTCCGTGCGCTCCTGACAACCCGAACGTCGCGTCGCACGACGCACCGGCTCCGGGCGCGCACAGGGACTCGTCGTAGACCCGGATGCCACCGAGCACCCAGGCCTGCACGTTGTTGGCCAGCGACCACCGGCCGCTCTCGTCGATCGACAGCGAGGCGAGCAGCGCCTCACCAGCGGCGGCGTAGGTGAAGAGCAGTGCCAGGGCCGCCAGGGTGCTGCGCAGGGCCATGGTCAGCGCGTACGCCCCGAGCGCCGCGGCTGCCGAGAGGACCACGGAGCGGGTCTCCTGCAGGGCGATGTCCTGCAGCGTCGACCCGGCGACCGACATGCCGCGGGCACGGGCGACCCCGGCCAGCGCTCCCCAGTAGAGCACGCTCACGCTCGCCACCACCATGGTGACCCCCAGCACCACCGCGAGCGCCTTGGCCCCCCAGAGGCGCAGTCGGGCCGGTCTGAAGAGCAGCTGGGTCGACAGCGAGCGGGAGTGCCAGTCGGCTCCGGCGAAGGTCGCACCCACGACGATGGCGGCTCCCGCCATGATCAGGGCCAGCGCCAGCCCGGTGCCGCTCAGCTCCGCGGCGAGGTCGAGCTGCTCGCGGGGAAGGAACCACTCCAGCTGGGGGTCGAGGTCCTCGCACGGGTCCTGCGAGGCCTGGTCGGGCTGCGGCGCGCCCAGGGCCTCCTGGCGCTTGCGGCACTGCTCGAGGTCGTCCTGCAGCGCCGTGCGCTCGGTCTCCAGCTGCGCGGAAGCGGCGTTCGCCTCGCTCTCGGTCACGCTCCGTGTCGACCACACGGTGGCGCCGAGGAGCACCAGGGCCGCGCCGGTGGCCAGGAGCAGCGTCAGCGCGATGGCCCGGCGTGCCCAGAACCGCCGGAGCTCGACAGCGAGCTGTCTCACTGGTCCTCACCCGCGTGTGAGGTCGCGGCGCCGGTGTCCTTCGCGGTCACGTCGAGGAAGAGGTCCTCCAGGTCGTCGCCGTCGGGGACCAGCTCGCGGACCCAGATCTCGTGCTGGGCCAGGAGCCGGGTGACATCGCCGGGGTCGGCGACCTGGGCGACGTAGACGTGGCGTTGCTCGCGCGCCACCTCCAGGCCGGCCTGACGCAGGACCGTCGTCGCCTGCTGCGGGTCGGCCACGCCCACCCGGACGCCGCGGGCGCGCTCCCGCCCGACCAGGTCGGCGACCGCTCCGGTGCTGCGCACCTCGCCGTCGCTGACGATGGTCACTGCCTGGCAGACCTGCTGGATCTCGGCCAGCACGTGCGAGCTCACCAGGACGGCGACCCCGGAGCGGCCGACGTCGCGGATCAGCCGACGCACGTCGCGCACCCCGGCGGGGTCGAGACCCACGGTGGGCTCGTCCAGGATGAGCAGCTCGGGCCGCTTGAGCAGCGCCGCGGCGATCGCGAGCCGTTGACGCTGACCCCGCGAGTAGCTGCGGTAGCGGTCCCGCTCGCGGTGGGGCAGCCCGACCCGCTCGAGCACCTCGTCGACGCGCGCGTGCTCGATGCCGAGCGAGTCGGCCAGGAGCGTGAGGTTGCGGCGGCCGCTGAAGGAGGCGAAGCGTGGCTCATCGACGACGGCACCGACGCGGGAGATGACCCGGGGGAGCCGCCGGGGGACTGGCTCACCGAAGAGACGAGCCTCGCCGGAGGTGGGCCTGGCCAGTCCGAGGAGCATCCGGATGGTCGTGGTCTTGCCCGAGCCGTTGGGCCCCAGGAACCCGTGCACCTGTCCGGCGGGGACGGCGAGATCGAGCCCCTGGACCGCGGCGACCTTGCGGCCCCGCGCACCGCGGTACTCCTTGCGCAGGCCGATGGTCTCGATGACCAGGTCGTCCACGTCTCTCCCGTCCGACTGGTGCCTCTGGGTGCCTCTGGGCTCCCCATCCTCTCGCGGGTCGGCCTCAGGACAGCGGATTGAGCACCGGGACGCGCGGGTGACCCGGCTCGGGGCGAGCAGCGTAGTCGGGGGTCCGCTCGTAGGGCTCCCACGCGAGGAGCCGGCCCAGGTGTCGCTCGACCGCCGGCACGACCTCGTCGACCGGCACGGAGCGGTCGAGCTCGGCGGAGAGCGAGGTGACGCCGGCGTCACTGATCCCGCACGGCACGAAGCGCTCGTAGTAGCTCAGGTCGACCTCGCAGTTGAGGGCGAAGCCGTGCATCGCGACGCCACGGCTGACCCGGATGCCGATCGCTGCGACCTTGCGCTCGGGGCCCCGCTCGTCGGCGGCCAGCCAGACCCCGCTGCGTCCCGGGACCCGCGCGGTGAGCACGCCGAGGTCGGCGCACACCGCGATCAGCGCCTCCTCCAGGCGCCGTACGTAGTCCACGACGGCGACGTGGGTGGGCAGCCGCACGATGGGGTAGCCGACCAGCTGCCCGGGGCCGTGGAAGGTGATCTTCCCGCCGCGGTCGACGTCGATGACCGGCGTGCCGTCCGTGGGCCGCTCGTGCGGCTCGGTGCGCTTGCCGGCGGTGTACACCGGCGGGTGCTCGAGCAGGATCACGGTGTCGTCCTCGCCGGCGACAACCCGGTCGTGGACCTGGCGCTGCAGGTCCCAGGCCCGCTCGTAGGCCACCGCCTCGGGCCCGAACCCCGGCGTCAGGTAGCGAAGCCGATCTGACATGACTCGAGCGTACCCGCCCCGGCCTGTGGACAACGCCACGCCGATTTCCCCGGATCGGGGCATCATCGCCCGATGATCCACCCGGCTGGCCTCCGCCTCCTCCTGGGCCTCGCGCTCACCACGGGAGTGGTGGCCGGCTGCTCCTCGACACCGGCGCCCGATGCCTCCCGCGCCGCGGCGCCGTCGCCGTCCGGTGCCACCCGAGCGGTCGCACCGACAGGTGCCTCGGCGACCGAGGTTGCGCCCGCGGGCCGAGCGCTGCGGGTCCTGCGGCGATGGGACCGGCGCCGCGAGCGCGCCCTCCAGGGCGGTGACGCCACGGCTCTGCGCGGCCTCTACACCAGCGGGAGCGGTCTGGCAGCGCAGGACCTCCGCCTGCTCCGGACCTACCGAGGGCGTGCCGCGCGCGTGCTGGGGGTGGAGGTCCAGGTGCGCCGCGTCGACCTCCTCGCATCCCGGCCGAGCGCGATCAGGGTTCGGGTGGACGACAGGGTCGCGAGCGCGCGACTGCGGATGCCCGACGGGACCGTGCGGACGGTCCGCGGCACGAGCTATGCGACGCGCGTGATCAGCTTCGAGGAACGCGCCGGGCGCTGGCGAGTCAGCTCGGTGCGCGCGGGGTGAACGGGCGGTAACCCTCCAGGGCAGCCCTGACCCGCCCCTCCACGTCGACGTGGGCGAAGGCGTAGCCGTCCTCGAGCAGTCGGTGGGGCTCCACCCGGACCGATTCGAGCAGGACACCGGCCGGCACGCCGGCGATCATGCGCAAGGGGCGGGCAGGCACCGGGATCTTCGCCGGGCGGTGCAGCCGCGCCGCCAGGACCTGCGTGAACTCGGCGTTGGTCGCCGGCTCCGGACCGCTGAGGTTGTAGGCCCCGCGGGCCTCTGCGTCGTGAGCGAGGTAGGTCGCTGCTCCCAGCCAGTCGTGCAGGGTGATGGCGGGCAGATACTGTCGCCCGTCACCGACCCGGCCACCGAGCCCGGTCAGGAACCCCAGACGCATCAGGCGCATCGCGCCACCCGATCGGTCCAGGATCACCCCGGAGCGCATCACCACGACCCGCGCTCCCGCACGGACCGCGGGTTCGGCCGCGGCCTCCCACTGCCGACACACCTCGCCCATGAAGGTGTCGCCATCGGTGGGCGTCTGCTCGGTCACGATCTCCGCGCCGCGGTCGCCGTACCCGTTGATGCCGTTCTGGCACAGCAGAGCGGGTTGGTTCCCTGCCTCGGCGACGGCCTCGGCGAGCACCCGTGTCGTCACGATCCGGCTGTCCAGGAACGTGCGTCGGTAGGACGGCGTCCACGGCCAGTGGGCCAGCGGCGCGCCCGCAAGGTTGGCCACGACGTCGGCGCCCTCGATGACCTCGGCATCCACACCGTCGCCGTAGGGGTCCCACCTGACCTGATGGGGGCCCTGGGGGTCTCGCCGCACCAGCTCGACCACATCGTTGCCGTGGGAGCGCAGGTGCCGTGCCCAGGCTTGCCCCAGGAAGCCGGAGGCCCCGGCAATCACGAATCGCACGACGCTCAGACCTCGAAGCTCCCCGACTCCAACCGCGACTTGACGTCGGAGAGGAACCGCGCCGCGTCAGCGCCGTCGACCAGTCGGTGGTCGTAGGTCAGCGCCAGGTAGCACATCTGACGCACCGCGATCGTCTCCCCGAGGTCGCGATCGTCGATGACGATCGGACGCTTGACCACCGTGCCGGTGCCCAGGATCGCGACCTGCGGCTGGTTGATGATCGGGGTGTCGAAGAGCGCCCCGCGGCTGCCGGTGTTGGTCAGGGTGAAGGTTCCACCGCTGAGCTCGTCCGGACTGATCTTGTTGCGGCGGGTGCGATCGGCCAGGTCCGCGATGTGGCGGGCCAGGCCGGCCACGTTGAGGTCACCGGCGTTCTTGATCACCGGGGTGAGCAGGCCCTTCTCGGTGTCGACCGCGATCGCGAGGTTCTCGTGGTCGAAGTAGGTGATCTCGCCCTTGTCGGTGTCGATCGCGGCGTTGAGCGCGGGGTGCGCCTTCAGCGTGTCGATCGCGGCCTTGGCGAAGAACGGCATGAAGGAGAGCTTCACGCCCTCGCGCTTGGCGAAGTCCTGCTTCACCGAGTCGCGCAGCCGGGCCACGGTGGTGAGGTCGACCTCGACGACCGTGGTCAGCTGAGCGGAGACCTGCAGCGACTCCACCATCCGCTTGGCGATGGTCTTGCGCAGCCGGGTCATCGACTCGGTCTTGCCGCGCAGCGGGCTCGGCTCCGGCGAGGAGTCGTCGGCCGGTGCCGACGAGGTGCCGTCGGCGTCGCTCGAGGCCGCGGGGGCCTCGTCCTTGCGGCTCGCCGCCTCGAGGACGTCCTGCTTGCGGATCCGCCCGCCGACCCCGGTCCCCTCGACGGAATCCAGGTCGACCCCGTGCTCCGAGGCGAGCTTGCGCACCAAGGGAGTCACGTAGCCGCCGCTGTCGCTCGAGGCGCTCGAGCCCCCGCCATCGCTCGAGGACTTCTCCTCGGACTTCGGCTCGGACTTCGGCTCGGGCTTCTTCTCCGGCTCGGGCTCGGGCTCCGGCTCGGGCTCGGGCTCCGGCTCGGGCTCCGGGCTCCGGCTCGGGCTCCGGCTCGCGGCTCCGGCTCCGCGCCGTCGTCGCCACCGCCGCTCGCCTCGCCGTCGCCGATGATCGCGAGCTCGGCGCCGACCTCGACGGTCTCGTCCTCCTCGGCCTTGATCTCCAGCAGCGTGCCGGCGACGGGGGAGGGGATCTCGGTGTCGACCTTGTCGGTGGAGACCTCCAGCAGCGGCTCGTCGACCTCGACCGTGTCGCCGACGGACTTCAGCCAGCTGGTGATGGTGCCCTCGGTGACCGACTCGCCCAGGGCCGGCAGCGTGACGGGCGTGCCGCCTCCGCCCCCTCCGCCGGACCCACCCGAGCCGCCGGAGGACTTCTCCTCGTCCTCGCGGTCCTCAGACTCATCCGCGTCTTCGTCGTCGGAGTCGTCTGCGTCGTCGGACTGGTCCTCGTCGGAGCCGTCGTCGGACTGGTCCTCGTCGGACTCGTCCTCGGCGTCGTCGGACTCGTCCTCGGCGTCGTCGGACTCGTCCTCGTCGGAGCCGCCGCCCTCACCTTCGTCGCCGATGATCGCGAGCTCGGCGCCGACCTCGACGGTCTCGTCCTCCTCGGCCTTGATCTCCAGCAGCGTGCCGGCGACGGGGGAGGGGATCTCGGTGTCGACCTTGTCGGTGGAGACCTCCAGCAGCGGCTCGTCGACCTCGACCGTGTCGCCGACGGACTTCAGCCAGCGGGTGATGGTGCCCTCGGTGACGGACTCGCCGAGGGCGGGGAGGTTGACTGGTGTGGCCATCGGCTGCATCGCTCCTTCGCCGCGGCTGCGTCGCCAGCCGCACTGCACTGTGTCGGGCTCTGGTCGGTCGGTCCAGAGGTCTCCGCGGACATCCGCTGATGCCCACCGGCCGTGCCCATCCTTGCATCATTCACGGGCGCATGGTGAGCGCGTGGAGGTTTGCCACGCCCCCGGCCACGGCACGCCCGTCGCGCTCACATTGCCCAGATGCCTCACAATGCATCCATGGGGATCTTGGACCGCTTCCGACGCCGACGCAGCGGCATGCGCCGCACGGCCGGCGGCTACACGACCGTGCGGACGGCCAACTCCGCCGACGAGAACCACCTGAACGACTTCGTGGCGTCGCGCCGCGGGGTGGAGGCCTTCCTCGAGCCGCGCACCGCCGTCAGCGACGTCACCGTGCTGCTGATCGCTCACGACGGGGAGTGGACCCGTCGCCGCGTGCCGTCCACGGCATGGGCGCACAAGTTCGCCGACCGTCACGGCATCCCCAGCTACGACGCGTCGGTGATGGGCTACCCGCCGCGAATGCGCGAGTACAACCGGCGCCGCAAGGCCGGCGAGCTCTGAGGCCCGGCGAGGGGCACGCGATCAGCCGGTGCTGGACATCTGACGCGCCAGCTCGACCAGGGTGCTGACCGCCACCCCGGTCCCACCCGGTCCGACGTGCCCGTAGGCGCTCTTCTCGTTGAACGCCGGTCCGGCGATGTCGAGGTGGGCCCACGGGACGTCCTCGACGAACTCACGCAGGAAGGCCGCGGCGTAGGACGCCCCACCCCATCGCTCGGAGTTGTGCTGGGCGAGGTCGGCGACCTTGGAGTTGCCGCGCACCTTCTCGCCCATCTCGGTCGGGATCGGCATGTGCCACATGGCCTCACCCGCCACGGTCGCTGCGGCCTCGATGGCGCTGACGAGCTCGTCGTCGTTGCCGAACAGTCCACTGACCCGGTCGCCCAGGGCGACCATGCACGCGCCGGTCAGGGTCGCCACGTCCACGACGCGCTCGGGCTCGTCCTCGACGGCCATCCCGAGCGCGTCGGCCAGCACCAGGCGTCCCTCGGCGTCGGTGTTGAGCACCTCGACGGTCTTGCCGCGGTACATCCGCAGCACGTCGCCGGGGCGAGTGGCGGTCCCCGACGGCATGTTCTCGGCGAGTGCGGCGTAGGTGGTCACCCGGACCGGCAGGTCGAGCTCGGCGATCGCGATGGTCGCGCTCACCACCGCGGCTGCCCCTGCCATGTCCATCTTCATGGTCGGCATCGACCCGGAGGGCTTGATCGAGAGCCCACCCGAGTCGAAGGTGATGCCCTTGCCGACGAGGGCGAGGTGGCCGCGTGCCTCGCTGGGGGCGTAGGTCAGCCGCACGAGCCGCGGCGGCGCCTCCGACCCCTGGCCGACGCCGATGAGGCCTCCGCACCCCTTCTCGAGGAGCTGACCCTCGTCGAAGACCTCCACCGTCACCTTCGGCGAGCTCTTGGCGCGGGTGGTCCTGACCTTGCCGGCGTCCTCGGCGGCGCGCACCATCGCCTCGGCGAAGACCGGCGGTCGCAGGTCGCCGGGGGGAGTGTTGACCCAGTCCCGCGCCCGCGCGACCGCGCTTGCCACCACCTGTCCGGCGTCGAAGGCCTGCTGCTGCTCGGCGCGACGCGCACCGGCGCTGAGCACGACGATCTCGCTCGGGGAGTCCGTGCGCTCCGAGGTGCGGTAGGCGTCGAAGCGGTAGGCGCCCAGGGCGAAGCCCTCGACGGCTGCCTGGACGTGTGCGGAGGTCTCCGCCGGCATGCAGATCGCCACGGAGGCGGTGTTGGACAGGGCGCGCGCCGCGACGCCGCAGGCTCGGCGCACCTGGTCCGGCGCCACCTCGGCGCCCTCGCCGCTGCGCTCGGGGCCGAGCCCGACCAGGATCAGCAACGGCGACTTCACCATGCCCTGCGTCGGCACCTTGACCACGTGGTCCGCCTTGCCCTCGAAACCGAGGGTGGCGAGCAGCGGGTCGAACTTGCGTCCGAACGCCTTGCGGACACCGGCAGCGGCGGCGATCGGGCGCGGCCCCTTGCGGGTGGAGAGCACGCCGACCACCAACGCGTCGGTCGCGGTCTTCTCGGGGGCTCCGGTGCGCAAGGTGTAGGTAGTCACGCGGCGCATGCTAGCCCGCGGCGCCGAGCCTCGCGTGGGGTAGTTTGCCGACCATGGGTGAGTCGGTACCGGCACCGCTGCGACGGTCCCCGCTGCACGAGCGTCACGCGGCCGTGGGTGCCAAGCTCGCACCCTTCGCGGGCTGGGAGATGCCGTTGGAGTATCCAGGCGGCACGCTGAAGGAGCACGCGGCCGTGCGCGAGTCGGTCGGGGTCTTCGACGTCAGCCACATGGGCAAGGTGCGGATCACCGGCGAGGGCGCCGTGGAGTTCGCCAACCGCGTGCTGACCAACGACCTGCGACGCACCGAGCCCGGCAATGCGCAGTACACGCTGCTGTGCGACCCGGCGACCGGTGGCGTCGTGGACGACCTGATCGCCTACGTGATCGGTGAGGACGAGCTCCTGCTGGTCCCCAACGCCGCCAACGCCGACGACGTGGTCTCGCGGCTCAGCGCCGCGGCGCCCGAGCCGGTGACGGTCGCCGACGAGCACCTCGAGCACGCGATCCTCGCGGTCCAGGGACCTCTGAGCGAGGAGGTGCTCGAGCGCATGGGGCTGCCGCGGGGCCACCGGTACATGTCTTTCGTCCCCGGCGAGCTCGCCGGGCGCGAGCTGATCGTGTGTCGCACCGGCTACACCGGCGAGCGGGGCTATGAGCTCATCGTGCCCGCTCCTGCGGCACTCGAGGTGTGGGACGCGATCGCCCAGGCCGGTCGCGACGTCTGCGAGGGCGGGGTGCGGCCCTGCGGGCTGAGCGCCCGCGACACGTTGCGGTGCGAGGTGGGCTACCCGCTGCACGGACAGGACCTCGACGCGGAGATCACGCCGGTCCAGGCTCGGCTCTCGTGGGCGGTCGGCTGGTCGAAGCCCGACTTCTGGGGCAGGGACGTGCTCGCGGCCGAGCGTGAGCAGGGTCCGTCGGTGATCTCGCGCGGCCTGGTCGCCAAGGGCCGGGCGATCCCCCGCCCCGGGATGCGCGTGCTGCTCACGCCCGACGTGCCCGTGGGTCGCATCACCTCGGGCACGTTCTCGCCCACGCTGCGCCAGGGCATCGCGTTGTCGTTGGTCGACCCTCAGGTCACCGACGGCGCGGAGGTGCTCGTCGACGTCCGTGGGCGTCACGAGGTCTTCGTCGTCACCAAGCCCCCCTTCGTCACCCCCCACGTCTCCTAGCAGGACGGCACCCCGAGATGATCCCGCCTTCGACCGACTCCTTCTTCTCCCGCCCCGCCGGCGAGGAGCCACCCAAGCCGTGGCGCTGGCGGTGTCTCGACGCTGCCGGGGCCGAGGTCGAGGTGGAGCCCTCCGAGGGCTTCCCGAGCCAGGCCGATGCGGAGACGTGGCTCGGGGAGTCCTGGCGCGACCTGCTCGACGCAGGCGCCGAGCAGGTCACGCTCCTCGACGGCGACCGGGAGGTCTACGGCCCGATGAGCCTGCGACCCTGACCCGGCGCCCCCTCGAGCGGTCGCTCAGAACTCGCGGGTCGCCGGGGAGCGGGTGAGCCCCGGGTCGCGACGCACGTGGGACTCCAGCACCTCGTCGATGCGCGAGAGCGCACCGTCGTCAAGCTCGACCCCGCTCGCGCCGGCCGCCTCGGTCACCTGCTCCGGACGCGTGGCGCCGACGATGGCGGCGCTGACATTGGGGTTCTGAAGGGTCCAGGCCACCGCGAGCTGACCCATGCTCAGCCCTGCCTCCTCGGCCACCGGCGCCAGCGCCTGCACGGACTCGAGCAGGGAGTGGTCCTCCAGGTAGCGCGAGACCATCCCTTTCCCACCGCCCTTCTCATCGGTGGCGCGCGAGCCCTGCGGTGGCGGCTCGCCGGGGCGGTACTTGCCCGTGAGCACGCCCTGGGCCATCGGTGACCAGACCACCTGGCCCAGTCCGAGCTCCTCGCAGGTGGGCACGACCTCGGACTCGATGACGCGCCACAGCATGTTGTACTGCGGCTGGTTCGAGACCAGGGGAACCCGCAGCTCCTGGGCCAGCGGGTGCGCCGCCCGGATCTCCTCGGCGCGCCACTCCGAGACCCCGATGTAGAGCGCCTTGCCCTGTCGCACGACGTCGGCGAAGGCCAGCATCGTCTCCTCCAGCGGCGTCTCGTGGTCGTAGCGGTGGGCCTGGTAGAGGTCGACGTAGTCGGTCCGCAGCCGGCGCAGCGAGCCCTCGATCGACTCCATGACGTGCTTGCGTGAGAGCCCCGAGTCGTTGTGGCCACCCGGGCCCGTGGGCCAGTAGACCTTCGTGAAGATCTCCAGCCCCTCCCGACGCTCGCCCGCGAGCGCCTCGCCGAGGACCGACTCCGCCGCGGTGTTGGCGTAGACGTCGGCTGTGTCGAAGGTGGTGATGCCCGCGTCGAGGGCTGCGCGCACGCACGCCTGGGCTGCCTCGGCCTCGACCTGTCCGCCGTGGGTGATCCAGTTGCCGTAGGCGATCTCGGTGATCTTCAGCCCGCTCGAGCCCAGGTGTCGTGTGCGCATGGCCTCGACGCTATGCCGCCCGGCAAGACGGGCCGGGTCAGGACAGTCTCAGGGCAGTCTCAGGGGGCCGGGTAGTGCTTGGTCAGCGGCTGGCCGAGGCGCACCTGGCTCTTGGGGATCCGCAGGAAGCGCATCTGCAGGGCGCGCATCAGCGCGTAGAACGTGACGCCCTTGGTGTGGTCCTTGCCGAACCGCTTCTTGACCTCGTTGCGCACGCGCCACCGCAGGAAGAGTCCGTCGAGGACCACCACGAGCACCGTGGCGTTCATGACCGCGGCGGCGACCGCGGCCGCGCCGATCATCGAGGCGACGAGGGAGGCGATGAGCAGGGGCATGGCCATCTCGAGGATCGTCAGCCGGGCGTCGACGAAGTCACGCACGAACCGGCGCACGGGGCCCTTGTCGCGGGGAAGGAGGTAGCGCTCGTCGCCGGCCTTCATGGCCGCGCGGATCTCGTGGCTCTTCTCCGCCTTCGCCTGGCGCTGCACCCCGCGTGCGCCCTTGGGGTTGCGCGCGGCCTTGGCCGCCGCCTTGCGCGCCTCGAGCGCCTCCTTGCGGGTCCGCGTCGGGTGGCCCTTGGACCCGGGCCTCGAGGCCGGGTCGGGCTCGACGACGGGAGCTTCGGTGGTGGACTTCTGACGACGGAGCAACGCACACCTTCGGGATCGCTGAGGAACCGGACCAGTCTACGTCTCGCCTGCCTGCTCCCCATGAGTGGCGTCTGCCTCGTAGGCTGGCGGGAGGACCCAGGGGTGTGCTCACCTGCGGTCGCGAACTGTCCTCACCGAAAGGGGCTGCCCGCCATGGGGCTCATGCAGCGCATCATGTTGATCTTCAAGGCCAAGGCCAACAGGGCGGTGGACCGGGCAGAGGATCCGCGCGAAACCCTGGACTACAGCTACCAGAAGCAGCTCGAGCTGCTGCAGAAGGTGCGCAAGGGGGTCGCCGACGTCGCGACCAGCCGCAAGCGCATCGAGCTGCAGATGACCCAGCTCCAGCAGCAGGCGGACAAGCTCACCGAGCAGGCGCAGAAGGCGCTGGGTGCGGGCCGCGAGGACCTCGCGCGAGAGGCGCTGACCCGCAAGAGCGCGATCACCGGCCAGATCGCCGACCTGCAGGCCCAGCACGCCCAGCTCCAGGGTGAGGAGGAGAAGCTCACCCTGGCCTCGCAGCGGCTCCAGGCCAAGGTCGAGGCGTTCCGCACCAAGAAGGAGACGATCAAGGCGTCGTACACCGCTGCCCAGGCGCAGACCCGGATCAACGAGGCGTTCTCCGGCATCTCCGAGGAGATGGGAGACGTGGGCATGGCGGTGCAGCGCGCCGAGGACAAGACCGCGCAGATGCAGGCACGCGCCGGGGCCATCGACGAGCTGATCTCCTCGGGCGCCCTCGACGACGCCACGTCTCTCAACCAGGGCGACGACATCGCCCGTGAGCTCGAGGCCATGTCGTCGCAGTCCGAGGTCGATCGTGAGCTCGAGGCGCTCAAGCAGCAGTCCGGGCTCCCGAGCGGTGGACAGTCCGCCGGGGCCATCGAGGCCGGTGAGGACGCGAGCCCCGAGCACGTCCAGAGTCCGCAGAAGGAGGGCGAGGAGGCATGATCGTCCGGATCATGGGCGAGGGTCAGTGGGACGTGCCCGACGAGCACCTCCCGGCCCTCAATGCCCTGGACGACGCCCTCGAACGCGCCGTGAACTCCGGCGACGAGCGCTCGTTCCGTGTGGAGATGACTGCCCTGCTCGACGCCGTGCGCCAGCAGGGCGACCGCGTCGACGACGACTCCTTGGACGAGTCGGACCTCATCCTGCCGCCCGCCGACGCATCGCTGGAGGAGGTGCGGGCGCTCCTCGGTGACGAGGGGCTCATCCCCGACTGATGGCCCGCACCCGTTTCGTCGGCGACGCCGGGCTGACCGCCCGGATGACGGCCACGATGTTCCTGCTCGGCGGCCTGTTCGTGGTGGTGGTCGTCGGGGCGATGCTGCTCGCGAGCCCGGGTTGGGCCGTCGTGATCGGAATCGTCGGCCTCGGCATCGTCTGGTTCCAGTGGTACAAGTCCGACACCCTCGCCCTCAAGGCGATGCGCGCCCGGGTGGTGCAGCCGCACGAGGCGCCCGACCTGCACGCGGTCATCGACCGGCTCTGCGCGATGGCCGACATGCCGAAGCCGACCGTGGCCATCGCCTACACCGACCTCCCCAACGCCTTCGCGACCGGCCGCTCGCCCAGCCGCGCGGCCGTGTGCGTGACCACGGGGCTGCTCGACCGGCTCGACCGGGAGGAGGTGGAGGCGGTGCTGGCCCACGAGCTCTCCCACGTCGCGCACCGTGACGTGCTGGTGATGACCCTGGCCTCCTCCGCCGGGATCATCACCGGCATGGTCCTGCGGAGTGCCCAGTTCGGTGGCTTCGGACTGTTCGGCGGCCGCCGCGGCGGCGACCGCAACACGCTGCCGGTGGTGCTGCTGATCCTGCTGGCCAGCGTCGTGGTCTACGCGATCAGCTTCTTCGCCATCCGGTTGCTGTCGCGCTACCGCGAGCTCTCCGCCGACCGCGCCGGGGCGTACCTCACGGGCAAGCCGTCGGAGCTGGCCAACGCCCTGAGCAAGATCACCGGTGAGATCGCCACCATCCCGCAGCGCGACCTGCGGGCCGCGCGGTCGATGAACGCCTTCTTCATCGCCCCGGCGGCCGCGGGGCTCTCGATGCGGACGCTGACCGCCACCCACCCGAGCCTCGAGCAGCGGCTCAGCCAGCTGGCGAAGATCTCCGCCGAGCTCGGACGCCCGATCGACGGAGGCTTCAGCAGCGGGCCGGACCTCCCGGGCGGGTCCCTGTGAGGAGTCCGAGGCGGCGCTGATGGGACTTCGTGAGATCTTCACCGCGCGACGCCGGCCCGCTCCGGCCCGGCTCGACGCCCTCTTCCGGCTCGCCGGTGCGGCCCTGACGTTGGAGAGCGCGCTCGATCTCCGACCGACCGGGAGGGGTGGGGTCTGCTTCCGCCGGTTCGAGGGCCCGGCCTTCGAGCAGACCATGCGTGAGGTGGTGGCGCTGCTCGACAACGACGACGACCCCGACGTCGAGCAGGTCACCGACGAGTTCGGCTACGCCTGGCTGGTCGCCCAGCAGGAGCAGGTCAGCGACCTCGTGACCGACCTGCACGCTGTGAACACCTCGCTCGAGGCCCAGGGTTTCGCTCCCGGCCTGCTCTGCTCGGTGGTCGGGTTCCAGGACCCCTCCGGCCGGCGGCTGGGCCTGGTCTATCTCTACAAGCAGGGCAGCTTCTACCCCTTTGCGCCGGTCACCGGCCAGGCGCAGCGGCGCGACAACCTGCTCGAGATCCAGGTGAGCGAGCTGCTCGGCGCCGAGCTCCCGGTGGAGCGCGACCGGGCACGCTGGATGGCCCTCTGGGACGCGCCGGCGCTCTAGCCCCGCGGATGTCGCGGGCAGCCGAGTCGCTGCTCGAGCCTAGTCGCGGTGGGACTTGCCCGGCAGGTCGAGCATCCGCTGCAGGGCGACCTTGGCCCAGTGCTCGGTCTCGGAGTCGACCTGGATGACGTTGACCTCTTCGCCCGCCACCAGGTTCTCCAGGGCCCAGACCAGGTGCGGCAGGTCGATGCGGTTCATCGTCGAGCAGTAGCAGACGGTCTTGTCGAGGAAGACGACCGTCTTGTCCAGGTGCCGCCGAGCCAGCCGCTGGACCAGGTTCAGCTCGGTGCCGATCGCCCAGGCGGAGCCCGCTGGGGCGGCGTCGAGGGTCTTGATGATGAACTCGGTCGACCCGACGAGGTCGGCCTTGGTCACCACGTCGTGGGTGCACTCGGGGTGGACCAGCACGTTGACACCCGGGATCTGCTCGCGCACGTCGTCCACACAGCTCGCGCTGAACCGGCCGTGCACCGAGCAGTGCCCCTTCCACAGGATCACTCGGGCATCGGTGAGCTCCTCGACCGAGAGACCACCGTGCGGTCGCAGCGGGTTCCACACCACGCAGTCCTCCAGCGTGAGCCCCAGCTGCAGCACCGCGGTGTTGCGGCCGAGGTGCTGGTCGGGCAGGAAGAGCACCTTGGTGTCGTCGCCGTGCTGGGCGAAGGCCCAGTCGAGGGCGACGTCGGCGTTGCTCGAGGTGCACACGGTGCCGCCGTGGCGCCCGCAGAACGCCTTGATGTCCGCCGAGGAGTTCATGTACGTGACCGGCACGGTCTGGTGGGCGACGCCCGACTCCTCGAGGTTGCGCCAGGCGTCCTCGACCTGGGCCAGGCGAGCCATGTCCGCCATCGAGCACCCCGCGGCCAGGTCGGGGAGGATGACCTTCTGGTGCTCGGCGGTGAGGATGTCTGCGGACTCGGCCATGAAGTGCACGCCACAGAAGACGATGTAGTCGGCGTCCGGCCTGCCGGCGGCGTCACGCGCGAGCTTGAAGGAGTCGCCGGTGACGTCGGCGAACTCGATCACCTCGTCGCGCTGGTAGTGGTGGCCCAGAACGAACAGCCGCTCACCGAGCGACTCCTTGGCTGCCCGGGCACGCGCGACGAGGGTCGGGTCGGAGGGCTCCGGCAGCGTTCCGGGGCAGTCCACGCCACGCTCGGAACGCGGGTCTGCTCCGCGACCCAGCGACAGCAGGGGGAGGTCGACGGGGGCGTTGCCCGGCCCGTTCTGCGTGGTGGTCATGCTGTCCATTGTTGCCCACCCGCCCTACCCCGGGAGGGGCCGGCCGAGCGGTCAGGCCGGGCGGGCCCGAGGAAAGGACCTTCAGCGTGCGGGTCGTCATCGCGCCGGACAAGTTCGCCGGCACCCTCAGCGCCGCGCAGGCTGCGGAGGCCATCGCGCGGGGCTGGCGACGGCAGGCCCCGGGGGACCAGCTCGACCTGGTCCCGATGGCCGACGGTGGGCCCGGGTTCGTCGACACCCTGGGCGGCGCCCTGGACGGCAGGCGGGTGAGCCTGCAGGTCGACGGACCGTACGGCGACCCGGTGCCCGCCGACCTCCTGGTGCACGGCGAGGTGGGGTACGTCGAGGCGGCCCAGGCGTGCGGGCTCCAGCTGACGCCGCCGCAGCGACGCGACCCCGAGATCGCGAGCAGCCACGGTGTCGGTCAGCTGGTCTCGGCGGCGGTGTCCGCCGGCGCGCGCACGGTGGTGGTCGGTCTCGGAGGCACCGCGACCAACGACGGCGGCGCAGGACTCCTCGAGGCGCTCGGAGCGACCTCCGAGCCGCAGGGCCTGCTCGGTGGCGGACCGCGGACGCTGGCGGGGGTGGAGCGCGTCGACCTCTCCGGGGCCCGCGGCGAGGTCGCCGGTGTCGAGCTGGTCGCGGCCACCGACGTCGACAACCCACTCCTGGGGCTGATCGGGGCCACCGCGACGTACGGCCCGCAGAAGGGCCTCCCCGAGGACCGGCTGATGTGGGTGGAAGGCGTGCTCGAGCGCTACGCGGCCGTGGTGGACCGCCGAACCGCGCTGACGCCCGGGGCCGGGGCCGCCGGCGGGCTGGGCTTCGCGCTCCTGGTCCTGGGGGCACGGCGTCGCCCCGGCGTGGACGTCGTCGCCGACGCGGTCGGCCTGGGCGGGCGGGTCGCTGACGCCGACCTGGTGGTCACCGGCGAGGGCGCCTTCGACTTCAGCTCCCGGTCGGGCAAGGTCCCCTACGGCGTCGCCGCGCTGGCCGCTGCCCGAGCCCGTCCCTGCATCGCCCTGGCGGGGCGCGTGGACGTCGGCTCGCGCGAGATGCGGGCGCTCGGCATGGAATCGGCCTACTCGGTCTCCGAGCTGGTGGGGCAGGCGCGGGCGCTGGCGGCCCCGGCGGATGCCCTGGCGGACCTGGCCGAGCGGGTCGCGCGGTCCTGGTCACCGCGGTAGGTGGTCCCTGGTCCGCGTGACTTCGCTGCTTCGGGAATATGTGGCCCGTGTGCGACCATTGAGACCAGGACCCCCGCAGCAGTCGAGCAACAGGAGTCGTGACGATGACCGAGCAGGTCGAGACCCACACCGAGATCCGCCAGGACGGCGTCAACCTGTCCCCAGCGGCTGCAGACAAGGCCGGCAGCCTGCTCTCCCAGCAGGACCGCACCGACCTCAAGCTGCGTATCGCGGTCCAGCCCGGCGGTTGCTCGGGCCTGCGCTACCAGCTCTTCTTCGACGAGCGCGACCTCGACGGCGACGTCATCACCGACTTCGGGCCCGTGGCCGTGGTGGTCGACCGGATGAGCGCGCCGTACCTCAACGGCGCCACGATCGACTTCGTCGACACCATCGAGAAGCAGGGGTTCACCATCGACAACCCCAATGCCGGCGGCTCCTGCGCCTGCGGCGACTCGTTCCACTGATCAGACCGGTCTGACCGACTCGGTCAGACGACGACGGCCGGCGCCCCTCGGGGCGCCGGCCGTCGTGCGTCTCGGCTCGCTGGTCGGCTCAGTCGAAGTGCAGCTCGAGGCCGCTGGCCCGGCGCGCCAGGTCGTCGGAGACCTCGTAGTTCGTGCGGAGCCTGGAGGTTGCGCTCGGCCGTCCGGGAGCGCGCAGCGGTTGCGCTGACGAGATGTCGTCGATCGCGCGGTGCCCCAGGTGCAGGTTGTGCTCGACCTCGTGGCAGTCCGCGCTCATCGCCTGGGTGCTCTCGGCGTCGTCGTAGGGCGTGCGTTGGTAGGTCATGTCCACGACGCTAGGTGTTACCGGTGGGTCGCCCAACGCCTACGCGGAAGTAGGGTTCTGTGCCGTGACTCTCATCGTGACCGGGTCGATCGCGACCGACCACCTGATGACCTTCCCGGGGCGGTTCTCGGACTCCCTGGTGGCCGACAAGCTCGACCGGGTGGCCCTGTCCTTCCTCGTCACCGACCTCGAGGTGCGGCGGGGTGGCTGTGCGGCCAACATCGCTTTCGGGCTCGGCAGCCTGGGGGTCCGGCCCGTGCTCCTCGGCGCCGTCGGACACGACTTCGTCGACTACCGCTCCTGGTTGGAGCGTCACGACGTCGACTGCGAGTCGGTGCTGGTCGACTCCGACCGGCACACCGCGCGCTTCGTGTGCACCAACGACGCCGCCATGGCGCAGATCGCGTCGTTCTACGCCGGTGCCATGTCGAGTGCGCGCGACATCGAGCTGAGCCCGGTGGTCTCACGGGTCGGGCCACCTGAGTACGTGGTGATCGGCCCCAACGATCCCGAGGCGATGCTGCGCCACACCCAGGAGTGTCGGGACCGCGGCTACCGCTTCGTGGCTGACCCCTCCCAGCAGCTGGCCTTCGGGGAGGGCGAGCTGATCCGGGACCTGGTCGAGGGAGCCGACATCCTGGTCACCAACGAGTACGAGGCCGAGCTGCTGGTCCGCAAGACGGGCTGGGACCCCGCCGAGGTGCTGCAACGGGTCGGGCTGTGGGTCGTCACGCTGGGTGCCGAGGGCGTCAGGGCCGACAGCGTCGAGGGTGAGTCGCTGCACGTCGATCCGGTCCCCGGGGTGACGGCGGTCGAGCCGACCGGCGTCGGCGACGCCTTCCGGGCGGGTCTGCTCGCGGGGCTCACCTGGGGCGTGAGCCTGGAGCGCTCGATGCAGCTGGGGTGCTGCCTGGCCGCGTACGTCGTGGAGCGCGTCGGCACCCAGGAGTACACGCTGCACCGCGAGCGGTTCCTGGCACGTTTCACCGCGGCGTACGGCGCGGATGCGGCTCGGGACGTCTCCGGCCTGCTGCGCACCCGCCGCCCGTAGACCGCGTGGGCCGGGCTCAGGTGCAGCGGCGTACGACGTAGCGCGCAGCCGACCCGGCCGGCTCGCTGCCGAGGTACTCCTGCTCACGCATCCGGCACCAGGCGGGCACGTCCGCCGCGGCGGCGGGGTCGTCGGCGACCACGCTGACGACTGTGCCGACCGGGACCGCGGCCACGGCACTGGCCAGCTCGATGACCGGCACCGGACACGGCCGGCCACGCGCGTCGATCTCGTGCTCGGAGCCGGGCAGCTGCTCGCTCATCGCGCACGGCCTCGCAGTCGGGGCACGATCTCGCGCAGCTCTCGCACCAGGTCGTCGACCTCGTGGGCCTGGGTCTCCGGGCCGAACGAGACCCGCACGTTGCCGTGAGTCAGGGCACCCATCGCGACCAGCACGTGCGAGGGCTCCAGGGCGCTCGAGGTGCAGGCCGAGCCGCTGGCCACCTGAAGGCCACGGCGGTCGAGCTCGTGGACCAGGGTCTCGCCGTCGAGGTAGAGCAGCGAGAACGACACCAGGTGCGGGAGCCGCCGCTCGGGTGCCTCGAGGACGTCGGGCCCGTGCACGTCGACGTCGGGGATCTCCCGAAGCCCCGAGACCAGTCGCGAGCCCAGGGCCCGGTACCGGTCGGTCAGCTCGTCCCGGTCGGCGACCCGCACCTGGAGAGCGGCCGCGGCGGCGAGCGCGGCCGGGACGTTCTCGAAGCCGGTGGCCACCGGGTCAGTGCGCTCGTCGAGGGGAAGCGGCGTCCGCCAGGCTCCGTGCTTGCGCACCAGCAGCACGCCGACCCCGGCCGGCCCGCCCCACTTGTGCGCCGAGAGTGCCACGCAGTCCGCGTCCGGCGGTGGGGGGAGCAGGGCGGCCGTGCCGCAGGCGTCGACGAAGACCGGGGCCCCCGCGTCACGGGCGAGCGCCACGACGTCGGGCACGGGTTGGAGGGTGGAGACCTCGGCGTTGGCCTGCTGCACCGCAACCAGGCGGGTCGTGGCGCCGAGCGCCGCGGCCAGGTCGCCGACCAGCACCTGCCCCTCGTGGTCGACGCCGACCTCGACCACCGGGTCACTCGCGTCGTGATCGCCGGCCCGGGGGTCGGTCGCGCGGTCCGCCCACCAGCGTGCGGCCGCGAACACCGCGGAGTGCTCGACGGCCGAGAGCACGATCCGGTCGCCGTGCCGGGGGTCGCGCGGGTCGCCCAGCAGCCCGAGCACGCCGCGGTGGACCGCCTCGGTGCCGGACGTGGTGAACCCGACCTCCTCGGGCCGAGCGTCCAGGCACTCCGCGACCACGGCTCGGGCGTTGTCCAGCAGCAGACGTGCCCGCCGGGCGGGGGAGTGGAGCCGGGCCGGGTCCGCCCAGCCGGCGTCGAGGGCAGCGAGCAGCGTCTCGCGAGCGGCCGGGGCCAGGGGCTCGCTGGAGGCGTGGTCGAGGTAGCCGGGCACGGTCCCAGTGTGCCGCGCCGGTGCCGCGTCGGTGTCGGGGCGCCACGAGCCGACCACGTGCACCGCAGGTGGAATCCGGCGAAACGGGACGCTTGCCACCCCCGCGGGTGGCTCGCGTCGACCCGTCGCGCCGCCACGACCCGCTGCGCGTGACCTCAGGGGTCACACGGCGCGCGTGAGTAGTAAGGTTCCGGTTGTCCGTCGTTGGTGAAGAGAGAGGCCTGTCCGTGGGTCTGCAGCTCCCTGCCCGAGCACGCCGAACGGGCGTCGCGCTCGCGGCGATCTCCTCGGTGACGTTGCTCGCCTCCTGCTCCGAGCAGGACCAGGACGCCTGGAAGCGCGGTGCGATGCCCCAGGGTGCGTCCGACCGCTCCGATGCCATGATCACGATGTGGCAGTGGAGCTGGGTCGCCGCGCTCGCCGTCGGTGTCCTGGTGTGGGGGCTGATGGCCTACGTCGTGATCAAGTTCCGCCGCCGCAGCGACGACGAGGTGCCCGTCCAGACCCGTTACAACCTGCCGATGGAGATCTTGTACACGGTGGCTCCGATCATCGTCGTCCTGGTCTTCTTCAAGTACATCGTCGACGTGCAGAACGACGTCAACGAGGCGCCGACGCCCGACCACACGGTCAAGGTCGTGGGGCAGAAGTGGTCGTGGAGCTTCAACCACGTGGAGGAGACCTCGATCGGCGGTCAGACCGTCCACGTGGTCGGCTCGCCGGCGGAGCCACCCACGCTGGTGCTGCCGGTGGGGGAGAGCGTGCGGTTCGACCTGTGGTCGCCCGACGTCATCCACTCGTTCTGGGTGCCGGCCTTCACCTACAAGATGGACGTGATCCCGGGCAAGGACGATCAGGGCTTCACCCTGACGCCGGAGCGCGAAGGCACCTACGCCGGCAAGTGCGCCGAGCTGTGCGGCACCTACCACTCCCGGATGCTCTTCAACGTCGAGATCGTGAGCCCCGAGGAGTACGACGCCTACCTGCGTGAGCTGAGCCAGGACCCCGACAACGTCGGGCTGTACGACGGCCCGGAGTACGCCGGCACCCAGGCCGGCCTGGACGACGAGGAGGAGGGCGAGTGACCGCCACCACCACCCCCCCGACAGCGACACCGGGCGACGCCTCGTCGCCGGGGCCGCCGCGGCGCAGCCTGGGCACCCAGGTCGTGCGCACCCTCACCACGACCGACCACAAGCTGATCGGCAAGCTCTACTTCGCCACCGCCTTCGGCTGGTTCATCCTCGCGGGGATCATGGCGCTGATCATTCGCTCCGAGCTGGCCTACCCCGGCGAGCAGATCGTGAGCGAGCAGCGCTACAACGAGATGTTCACGATGCACGGCACGATCATGCTGCTGCTGTTCGCCACCCCGTTGTTCTTCGCCTTCGGCAACGCGATCATGCCGCTGCAGATCGGTTCACCCGACGTGGCGTTCCCCCGGCTGAACATGTTCAGCTACTGGCTCTACCTCTTCGGCGGCCTGATCGCCGGGGCCGGGTTCCTGACCCCCGGAGGAGCGGCCGCCTTCGGCTGGTTCGCCTACGCGCCGCTCTCCGACGCGGTCAACAGTCCCGGTGCGGGCGGTGACCTGTGGATCATGGGCCTGTGGATGGCCGGTCTGGGCACGATCCTCGGAGCGGTCAACTTCACCACGACGGTCATCTGCATGCGAGCTCCTGGCATGACCATGTTCCGGATGCCGATCTTCGTCTGGAACACCCTGGTGACCAGCCTGCTGGTGCTCATGGTGTTCCCGATCCTGGCCGCCGCGCTGCTCTCGCTGGAGGCCGACCGGGTCTTCGGGGCCCACGTGTTCGACGCGGCACACGGCGGAGCCATCCTGTGGCAGCACCTGTTCTGGTTCTTCGGGCACCCTGAGGTCTACATCATCGCGCTGCCGTTCTTCGGCATCATCACCGAGATCCTGCCGGTCTTCAGCCGCAAGCCGATCTTCGGCTACGTCGGCCTGGTCGGCGCCACGTTGGCGATCGCCGTCCTCTCGATGGCGGTCTGGGCCCACCACATGTTCGTGACCGGGTCGGTGAACCTGCCGTTCTTCTCCGCCATGACCTTGCTCATCGCCGTGCCGACGGGGGTGAAGTTCTTCAACTGGATCGGCACGATGTGGAACGGGTCACTGTCCTTCGACACACCGATGCTGTGGTCCCTGGGCTTCCTGACCACGTTCCTCTTCGGTGGCCTGACCGGCGTGATCCTGGCGGCGCCGCCGCTGGACTTCCAGGTCTCCGACAGCTACTTCGTGGTCGCCCACTTCCACTACGTCGTCTTCGGCACGGTCGTCTTCGCGATGTTCGCGGGGTTCTTCTTCTGGTGGCCGAAGATGTTCGGCAAGAAGCTCGACGAGCGACTGGGCAAGCTCCAGTTCTGGATGTTGTTCGTCGGCTTCCACACCACGTTCCTGGTGCAGCACTGGCTCGGGGTCGAGGGCATGCCACGCCGCTACGCCGACTACCTGCCCGACGAGGGATTCACGGTGCTGAACCAGGTCTCCACGGTCGGCTCGTTCATCCTGGCCGCGTCGGTCCTGCCGTTCCTCTACAACGTCTACAAGACCTCCAAGTCGCCTGACGTGCTCACTGACGACCCGTGGGGCTGGGGCCGGTCCCTGGAGTGGGCCACCAGCTGCCCGCCGCCGCGGCACAACTTCCACACCCTGCCGCGGATCCGGTCCGAGTCACCGGCCTTCGACCTGCACCACCCCGAGGTGGCGGCGATGGAGGCGGAGAACAACGGCACCGCGGAGCGAGTCGCGAGCGTCGACGGCGCGGGGAAGGGAGCTCTCTGATGAAGGCCGAGACCTTGATGTTCGGCGGGTGCACGATCTTCTTCCTGGTCGTGGCCCCGTCGTACTGGATCATTGCGGGTGACTGGACCGGCACCACCGCCTTGGCGATGACGTTCCTGCTGACCTTGCTCATCACCTTCTACCTGGGCTTCCACGCCCGGCGCATGGATCCCCGACCGGAGGACCGCAAGGACGCCGAGGTCGCCGACGGCGCGGGCGAGCTGGGCTTCTTCCCGCCGTACTCCTGGTGGCCGCTGTGGTGCGCCTGCACCCTGGGGGCGATCGTGCTGGGGCTTGCCCTGCAGCTGTTCTGGCTGGCCATCATCGGCGGCATCTTCGGGGTGGCCGCCCTCAGCGGGTGGATCTTCGAGTACTACGTGGGTGACCACGCCCACTGAGGGTCGTCGATTCCTGCACAGGAGGCCTGGTCCGCGTCGGACCAGGCCTCCTGTGCCTCGTCGTGGCCGACTGGGCGTGTGAGATGGCTCTCCCCGCGGCGTGGACGGGCGAGGAAGTGACTCGAGCCACCGTCGCGTAACACGGAACCAGTGGGTTGCGTTGTTAGTCTGGAAGCAGATTCTGCACTCGGAAGAGAAGTCGAGACTGGTGACTACCCCCTCCCACAAACGTCCTGTGAACCGCGCGGTCGGCCTGGCCTGCCTTGCGCTCGTCGGGGCTGCCTCCGTGACCGCCTGCAGCGACGCACTCGGCGGCGACGGCGAGTCGGCCGGCGGCCAGCAGAGCGCCACACCGACGCCGGTGAAGTTCCGGGCGAACGTCTCGGCGAAGAAGGACGTCGCCGTGGACCACGTCGTGTCGCTGAGGACCAAGAACGGCAGCCTGGCCAAGGCGCGGCTCAGCGTGGCCAACGGCAAGGGCCAGGTGTCCGGCAAGATCGTGGACGAGGGCGCCGTCTGGCGCGCCACCGAGCTCCTCGAGCCCGGGACGTCCTACCGACTGACCGCGGTCGCTGACGCCGACTCCGGGGGCACCAAGAAGTTTGCTCGCACCTTCACCACCGACGAGCTCACGCTCGATGAGCAGACCTACCCCAGCATCGCGCCGCTCGACGGGCAGACGGTGGGCGTCGGGATGCCGGTGATCCTCAAGTTCGACCTGCCGGTCCAGCGCAAGGCGGCCTTCGAGAAGAAGCTCTCCGTCGACACCGAGCCCGCCCAGAAGGGTTCGTGGTACTGGATCTCCGACACCGAGGTGCACTGGCGGCCCAAGAACTACTGGAAGCCCGGCACCGACGTCTCGGTCACCGCTGCGGTGAACTCGGTCGACGCCGGCAACGGCATCTACGGCCAGGAGAACCGCACCGCGGACTTCAGCATCGGTGACCGCGTGGTGATGAAGACCAACATCGCCTCGCACCAGATGCGTGTCCTGCGCAACGGCAAGTTCCTGCGCTCGATCCCGATCAGCGCGGGCAAGGCAGGGTTCACGACCCGCTCGGGCATCAAGGTGATCGTCGAGCAGTTCCGCTACAAGGACATGACCAGCGCCTCCATCGGCATCGGCGACGAGGCGAGCTCGGACTTCTACGACCTCGAGAACGTCGAGTACGCCCAGCGCGTGACCTACTCCGGGGAGTTCCTGCACGCTGCTCCCTGGTCAGTGGGCTCGCAGGGGTCGGCCAACGTCTCGCACGGCTGTGTCGGCATGAGCACGGCCAACGCCGGCTGGTTGTTCACCCAGACCAAGGTCGGCGACGTGGTCGAGGTGACCGGCACCGACCGGCAGATGGAGCTCGGCAACGGCTACGGCGACTGGAACCTCTCCTGGGCCGACTGGAAGGCCGGCAGCGCCCTCTCCTGAGCCTCACACGAGCCGCCGGCGGATGATCTCGCCGTCCGGTCGCTGCGCTGCCTGCTCGATCACCGAAGCACGCGCCGTCGTCCCAGGACACGCACGAGGCCCCGGCCCCCTGCGTGGGGGACCGGGGCCTCGTGGCGTGGCTCAGTGACCCTTGCGCAGCTCGTCGCCGTGGATGTCGTGGCGACCGTCGAACTGGTGGCCGTCGGCCGCGACCAGCTCGCCTTGCCCGCCGTGGTCGACGATCTCGTGCTCGAGGTGGTGCTGGGCCTCCTCGTACTCCTCGCGGGAAGGCTTCTGCACGTTGTCGGCGAACCAGTACTTCGACAACCGGGCCCGGGTCTTGTCCAGACCCGTCGCGACGGCTCCCCGCTTGGCCGGAACGCCGTTGCCGTCGGTCAAGGCGCTCGCACCCGCGTAGACCTCGTTGCGGTTGCGTGAGGTGAGGCTGTAGGCCTCCTCGACCGGGATCGGGGCGTGACGCTCGGAGTAGCCACCCTCGGCGGACCGCATGATCACGCCGGTCTCGTAGCCGTGCAGCAGGCGAGCCTCGTCCGCGCGCTGCAGCGAGATGCACCACCGACGGGTCACGATGAAGGCGATGACCGGGCCCACGAACACCGCCACCCGCATGAAGTAGGTGATCGCGTTCAGGCTCAAGTCGAACTGGGTCGCCAGGATGTCGTTGCCACCGGCGGCCCACAGCAGGCCGTAGAGCGTCATCATCGCAGCCAGGAAGGCCGTGCGGTTGGGCGCGTTGCGCGGGCGCTCCAAGAGGTGGTGCTCGCGCTTGTCACCGGTGATCCAGGCCTCGATGAAGGGGTAGGCCAGCATCAGCCCGAGGATGGCCACGGGCAGGATCTGGGCCGGGATCATGATGTTCCAGCTGATCGTGATGCCGAGGATGCTGGTCTCGATGCCCGGGAAGATGCGTAGCAGGCCCTCAGCCATCCCCATGTACCAGTCGGGCTGGGACCCAGCGGTGACCTCGGAGGGGTTGTAGGGCCCGTAGCGCCAGACCGGGTTGATCGCCAGCAGGCCACCCATCAGGGCGATGGTCCCGAAGACGATGAAGAAGAAGCCGCCGGCCTTGGCCATGTAGATCGGCATCAGCGGGAAGCCGACGACGTTCTGCTCGGTCCTTCCAGGGCCAGGCCACTGGGTGTGCTTGTGGTAGACGAGCAGCATCATGTGAGCGCCGATGAGGCCGAGGATCAGGCCTGGCAGCAACAAGATGTGGATCGCATACAACCGCGGGATGATCACGTCGCCTGGGAACTCCCCGCCGAAGAGGAAGAACGACATGTAGCTGCCGAGCACCGGAGTGGCCTTGACGATGCCGTCGGCGATCCGCAGGCCGGTGCCGGAGAGCAGGTCGTCGGGCAGTGAGTAGCCGGTGAACCCCTCGAGGATGCCCAGGAGGAGCAGGACGCCACCGATCAACCAGTTCAGCTCGCGCGGCTTGCGGAAGGCGCCGGTGACGAAGACACGGATCAGGTGGACGAACATCGCGGCCACGAAGAGCATCGCCGCCCAGTGGTGCATCTGCCGCAGCAGCAGACCGCCGCGGACGTCGAAGGAGATGTCCAGCGTCGAGGCGTAGGCCTCGGACATCTCCAGGCCGCGGTACTGCTCGTAGGACCCCTGGTAGGTGACCTCGCCCATGCTCGGGTTGTACCAAAGGGTCAGGAAGGTGCCGGTCAGGAGCAGGACCACGAAGCTCCACAGCGCGATCTCGCCCAGCATGAACGACCAGTGGTCGGGGAAGACCTTGCGGATCTGCTTCTTGGCGAGACCGCCCAGGCCCAACCGATCGTCAGCCCAGGTCGCGACCGCGCCGATCGGGGTGGGCCCCTCGGGCTTCGCGGCCCGCTTGCGCATCTTCATCGTCAGTCACGCTCCCAGAAGCTCGGGCCGACAGGTTCGTCGAAGTCGTCGGTGGCGATGAGGTAACCCTCGTCGTCGACCGCCAGTGGTAGCTGAGGTAGAGCCCGGGCCGCGGGGCCAAAGATGACTTTAGCGTTGTCGGCCAAATCGAAGGTCGACTGGTGGCAGGGGCACAGCAGGTGGTGGGACTGCTGCTCCCACAGCGAGATCGGGCAGCCGACATGGGTGCAGATCTTGGAGTAGGCCAGGATCCCGTCGACGCCCCAGTCCTCGCGCCCCTTCGCCGGCGTGATGTCGTCGGGCTGCATCCGCACCACGATGATCGGGGCCTTGGTCTTCCCGATCAACAGCTCCTCGCCCTCGATGGTCTCCTCACCGTAGGGCTCGCCGTTGAAGAAGATCTCCGGCTCGGCGTTGATCAGCTGGCCGATCTCGATCGACTCCGGACGGATCGGGGTGCCGGAGACGTCGTTGACCACCCGCATCCCGTCGCGCCACACCGTGCTGAAGAGCTTGTCGCCCGGGAGCGGACCCAGGTCGCGCAGGGCGATGACCGCAGGCAGCGCCAAGGTGCCCATCGCGCCCAGGAGGGAGTTGCGGATCATCGGGCGCCGGGCGATGCCGGAGTCCTCGATGCCGGCGTGCAGGCCGGCCAGCGAGACCTCCTTGTCCTCCTCGGAGGAGCCGACGGGGTGGCGCATCTCGACGATCTCGGTGTCGTTCATCAGCTTGCGCGACCACTGGATCGCGCCGATGCCGATGAACAGCAGGGCCAGACCCAGGGTCAGGCCGAGGAAGACGTTGGAGGCACCCAGGCCGAGGAACAGGTCCGGGTCGTCGCCGATGTCGAAGCTGAAGTAGGCCACGACGAAGAGGATCGCCATGACGCTGGAGAGACCGAAGAAGGTCGCGATCTGGCGCTCGGCCCGCTTCTCGGCCACCGGGTCGACATCAGTCGGGCGAGGGGAGTGAGCCGGCAGCCCCGGGTCCGGGACCGGGTCGCCCGTCGTCTGGACCTCGCCGCCGGGACCGTGCTCGCGCACTGCAGGAGTGTTCTCGTTGTGCTCGCTCACGACAGGGTTCCCTTCCGGCTGCTGCGGGCGGTGTGGGAGGCGATCCAGATCGCGAACGCCACCAGGCCGCCGATCCCGACGATCCAGGCGAAGAGCCCCTCACTGACCGGACCCAGCGACCCCATGTTGAAGCCTCCGACCCTCGGGCTCTCCTCGATGCTCTGGATGTAGGAGATGATGTCGCGCTTCTCCTCGGGGGTCAGGACCTCGTCGGAGAACAGCGGCATCTGCTGGGGGCCGGTGATGAGCGCCTCGTAGATGTAGCGCGGTTCGACGCCGATCAGCGAGGGGGCGTACTTGCCGTTGGCGAGGGCTCCACCTGAGGCGGCGAAGTTGTGGCAGGCCGTGCAGTTGGTGCGGAAGAACTCACCGCCGCGGACCACGGACTCCTCCCGCTCCTCCTCGGGGATGGTCTCGGGGTCGTACATCTCCTCCGAGGGCACCGCGGGGCCGGGCCCGAGCGAGGCGACGTACGCCGCGAGCTGCTGGGTCTCCTCCTCGGTGTAGATGGCCTCCTTCTTCGGCGCCTGCGCACCGGGCTGGGCCAACGGCATCCGTCCGGTGCCGACCTGGAAGTCGACCGCCGCGGCGCCCACCCCCACCAGGGGCGGGCCGTACTGGCCGTTGTCCTTGGTGGTGATGCCCTGGCCGTTGAGCCCGTGGCAGCTCGAGCACCCGACAAGGTAGAGCTCCCGGCCCTCGGCCAGGGTCTGCTCGTCGACGCTGACCTCGTCCTCCGCGGTGGCGGCGGGGCCGACCAGCCAGTAGATGCCGCCGGTGAAGACCAGCGCGAGCAGCAGCACGAGGCTGCCGGCGTAGCGGCTGCGTCGCGTGGCGGAGAGTCGAGCGGAGAGTCGCACGGTGGGTTCCTTCTGCCGTCTGCGTCGGGTTCGGTCGGGGGAGTCGCCGGGATGGCTCGTCATTGCAGCAGGTAGACGGTCGCGAACAGACCGATCCACACCACGTCCACGAAGTGCCAGTAGTAGGAGACGACGATGGCGGTGACCGCCTGCTCGTGGGTGAACTTCTTGGCCAGGAACGTGCGTCCCAGGACGAAGAGGAACGCGATCAGCCCGCCGGTGACGTGCAGTCCGTGGAATCCAGTCGCGAGGTAGAAGACCGAGCCGTAGGCGGAGGACCCGAGCGTCACGCCCTCGTGCACCAGCTCGACGTACTCCAGGGCCTGGCCCCCGATGAAGATCGCGCCCATGATGTAGGTCAGGACGAACCACTCGCGCAGCCCCCACTTGCCCACGTTCAGCAGGCCGCCGGTGCGTCCCGGCTGGCCGCGCTCGGCAGCGAAGACGCCGAGCTGGCAGGTCACCGAGGACAGCACCAGGATCGTGGTGTTGACCGAGGAGAACGGCACGTTGAGCTTCTCGGTCTCCTGGGCCCACAGCTCCGGGGAGACCGCGCGGATCGTGAAGTACGCCGCGAACAACGCCGCGAAGAACATCAGCTCCGAGGCCAGCCAGATGATCGTTCCGACACTGACCATGCTCGGCCGGTCGTCATGACCGTGCAGACGGGATGCAGGGATCACAGCAGTCGTAGTCGCCACGCGCGCCATTATGTCGATAACTGGCCCCGGGGGCATCATCGGCCCCGCCCTGGACCCCATGTTCTTGTGTGAACGGGCGGTTGGTCCCGTTCTGAGTGGCTTCGCCGGCCCCGGACCGGGAGGCCCGTTCCTGGCGCGCCTACTGTGGAGCGGTGCAGCACGTCGGGTCCGGACAGCAGCTGGTGGCGACCGCCGCCGCATCCGACCCGCTCCCACCCTTCGACCTCGGTCGCGTGGTGACCGAGTGGGGCGTGGACCCCTGGTTGACGGTGCTGACGGTCTGGGTCGCCGGGGCCTACCTGCTCGGGGTGTGGCAGCTGCGAGCGCGGGGCGACTCCTGGTCGTGGGGCCGGACCACCGCGTTCGTGGTCGGGGGGATGGGCACCTTCTACGTCGCCACCTCGTCCGGCCTGGCTGCCTACGACACGACGCTGCTGAGCGTCCACATGGTCCAGCACATGGTGCTCTCGATGCTGGTCCCGCTCCTGCTGGCGCTGGGCGCTCCGGTGACCCTGGCGCTGCGCGTGGTGCGCGGTACGCCGCGACGGTGGCTCCTCGCGGTCCTGCACTCGCGGGTGGCGCGCGTCCTGTCCTTCCCGCCGCTGACCTTCGCCCTGTTCGTCCTCAGCCCCTGGGTGCTGTACTTCACCGACTGGTACGAGGCCTCGCTGCGCTCGGACTTCATCCACGAGGCGATGCACGTGCACCTCGTGCTGGTCGGGGCGCTGTTCCTGTGGCCCCTGGTGGGTGTGGACCCGGTGCCCGGGCGGGTCGGGTACCCGTTCCGGGTGCTGCTGATGGCCATGACTCTGCCGTTCCACGCGTTCCTCGGCGTCACGATCATGAGCCAGACGACTCTGATCGCGGGCGACTGGTACCGCTCGCTCGACCTGGCCTGGCTGCCCGACCCGATGGACGACCAGCACCTGGCCGGCGGCATCCTGTGGGGCAGTGGTGACCTGGTCGGACTGACGTTCTTCGCGGTCCTCTTCGTGCAGTGGGTGCGCTCCTCGATGCGCGAGGCGGAGCGTGAGGACCGCAGGCTGGACCGCCTGGAGTCGGCGCAGGCGCGGGCGCGTCGCGACCCCGCGGAGTCGACGTCGACGACCGAGTAGCATCCGTGCGGTGACCCAGGCAGCGCACGATCCTCACCCGGCACCCCTGAAGGTGCTGATCTACAGCGACGACGCCAACACCCGCGACCAGGTGATGCTGGCGCTGGGGGAGCGGCCCCACCCCGACCTGCCTCGGCTGGAGTTCGTGGAGGTCGCCACGGAGCCGATGGTCCTCGAGCACCTGGACACCGGCACCTTCTCGTTGGCCATCCTCGACGGCGAGGCGGTCCCAGCAGGGGGGATGGGGGTCGCGCGACAGGTCAAGGACGAGATCTACCAGGCACCACCGGTGGTCGTGCTGACCGGACGGCGCGACGACGCCTGGCTCGCGACGTGGTCCCGGGCGGACGCTGCCGTGCCGCACCCGCTGGACCCGATGCAGCTCGGCGACGTCGTCATCCGCCTGATCCGCGGCCGGCTCGCCACCTCCGGCTGAGCCCGGCCGACCCCCGCGATGACCGGACCCTCGGTGGAGCGCCATGAGCTCACCTGGCCCGACCTCGTCACCACCCTGCTCACGGGCACCGACCTCTCCAGCGCGCAGACCACGTGGGCGATGGACGAGATCCTGGCCGGCAACGCCTCGCCGGTCCAGATCGCCGGCTTCGTCGTAGCGCTGCGCGGCAAGGGCGAGACGGTGGCCGAGATCAGTGGGCTGATCGAGGCGATGTACCGCCACGCGGTGCCGATCGACCTCCCCGGCCGTTGGGTCGACGTGGTCGGCACCGGGGGCGACCGCTCGATGTCGGTCAACATCTCGACCATGGCCGCGATCGTCACGGCGGGCGCCGGCGTCCCGGTGATCAAGCACGGCAACCGGTCCGCCTCGTCGAAGGCCGGCGCGGCCGACGTGCTCGAGGTGCTGGGGGTGCGGCTGGACCTGAGCCCCGACGACGTAGCGCGCGTCGCCCTCGAGGCAGGCATCTCGTTCTGCTTCGCGCCGGCCTTCCACCCGGCGCTGCGCCACGCAGCCGTCGCGCGCAAGGAGCTCGGCGTCGCGACGGTCTTCAACTTCCTCGGCCCGCTGGCCAACCCCGGTGCTCCGGCGGCCCAGGCGATCGGGTGCGCGGACTCGAGGATGGCTCCGATCATGGCCGGTGTGTTCGCCGAGCGCGGAGTCGACGCCTGGGTCTTCCGCGGCGACGACGGCCTCGACGAGCTGACCACGACGACCACGTCGCGGATGTGGGTGGTCGGCAACGGAGCGGTGCAGGAGATGGCGCTGGACCCCACCGAGCTCGGGGTGCCGCTCAGCGCCCCGGGTGAGCTTCGGGGGGGCGACGCCCCGCACAACGCGGAGGTGGTCAGGCGCACGCTCGCCGGCGAGGCAGGGGCCGTCCGCGATGCGGTGCTGCTCAACGCCGCGGCCGCGATCGCGGTGCACGACGCGGCTGCCGGCACGGTCATGGAGCGGCTGGCGGCGGGTCTCGAACGCGCCGCGGAGGCCGTCGACTCCGGCCGTGCCGAGGAGGCGTTGGACCGCTGGGTAGCCGCGTCGGGTCAGTCGGCCAGACCCTGATCGACCCCTGGCCGATCCCGCCGGCCGATCCCACCGGGCGATCACTCCAGGGTGGTCACTCCAGGCCGATGGAGAACGCAGCCTCGAGGTCGAGGCTGGAGTAGGTCCGGAACGCGATGTGGGTCTCGGTGGACATCACGCCGGGGACCTTGTTGATGCCGTCGGCGACCACGGCGGCGACGTCGTCGTGGTTGCGCACCCTCACCATGGCGATCAGGTCGATCTGACCGGTCACGGAGTAGACCTCGCTCACCGCCTCGATGCCGGCCACGGCCTGGGCCACCTCGGGGATCTTGGAGACGTCGGCGTTGATGAAGACGATCGCGGTGATCACTCCGGCAGGGTACGGCACGGTGAGCCGGATCGGCCTCAGTCGGCGGGGTCGAACACGCGTCGGTCCGTCGCATAGACCTCCGAGTGCCGCGAGGCACCGGAGACCGGGCAGGCCCAGACCCCGGAGAGCTCGACCAGGCGGGTGCCGGGGGTCTCGAGCCAGCGGACGAGGAGCTCGACCTCGTCGATCGAGGAGGCGGGCAGGGGACCGATGCCGGGCGGGACGTGCTCGGCGCTGCTCACCAGCTCGGCGATCCACAGCAGCGCGTCGGCGCCGGCGGGGATCACCCCGGCTGCCGCGAGCCGGCCGTGCCGGATCACATGGACCTGCCACTGCCCGCCCTCGTGCCGGGCGGCGACGATCTCGGGGCAGCGGGTGAAGCCGCCGACTCGCTGGGCGCGAGCCGCGCCCTTGAGATAGGCCGCGAGCCGCTCCCGGAAGCTGCGGGCCTCCTCGAACCGCTCCTGCTCGGCCAGCGCGGCCATGCGCGCGTCGTGCACGCCGACGACCCCCTCGGCGCCGGCCCGCAGAGCCGCGCGGAGTCGCTCGACGGTGTCGGCATAGGCCTCGGGAGAGACCCGCCCGTCGCAGGGAGCCAGGCAGCGGCCCATCTCGGCGAGCGCGCACGCACTCATCGACGGCGTGCGGGCCATGCGTGCGGTGCACTGGCGGATGGGGAACGCTTCGTGCAGCGCCTCCATCGCCTGCTGCGCACGAGCCCGGGTGGGGAACGGGCCGATGTAGTCAGCACCACGTTCGCAGTCGTCGAGGACCCGACGCACGATCGCCAGGCGCGGCCAGGGCTCGGCGGTGAGCTTGACCCAGTGCACGCGGTCGGGGTGTCGGGAGCGTCGGTTGAACGGAGGGCGGTGATGGGCGATGAGGCGGACCTCCCGGACGTTTGCCTCGAGCGCCGTGGCACACGGGATCCCGTCGACGCGGGTGGCGAGTCCGACCATGCGCCCCATGCGCGAGCGGGTCTCGGCGGCGGTGAAGTAGCTGCGCACCCGCCGGCGCAGGTCCTTGGAGGTGCCGACGTAGAGCACCTTGTCGTTGGCGTCGCGGAAGAGGTAGACGCCGGGGGACTGTGGCAGGTGCTCGGCGAGGTGGCGCTTGCGCCGCTGGGCGGTGGTGACCCGCGAGGTATAGGTCTGCAGCTCCTCCAGGGTGTGCACCCCTAGGTTGCCCAGCCTCGCGATGAGTCCGTGCAGCACGTCCACCGTGGCCCGGGCGTCCTGCAGGGCGCGGTGGTTGGGTGTGGTGGTGGCGCCGAAGAGCTGCGCGAGGGAGGAGAGCTTGCAGTTCGGCGTCTCCTCACGCAGGACCACCCGGCGGGCGATGACGGCCGTGTCGAGCACCTCGAACACCGGCCAGGCCCGCTGCTGCTCCGCGCACATCGCGCGGAGGAAGCCCACGTCGAACGGGGCGTTGTGGGCGACCAGCACCGAACCGGCCGCGAACTCCAGGAACGCCGGCAGGACGGTGTCGATCCGAGGTGCCCCCGCGACCATGGCGTCGGTGATGCCGGTCAGCACCGAGATGAAGGCGGGGATCCCTTCGGCCGGGTCGACCAGCGTCTGGAACTCGCCGAGGACCTCGCCGCCACGCACCTTGACCGCGCCGATCTCGGTGATCCGTGCGCCGGAGCGGTGGGAGGCGCCAGTGGTCTCCAGGTCGACCACGCAGAAGGTGACGTCTCGCAGCGGGCGCCCCAGCTCGTCGAAGGACTGCTGTGCCGCCCATCGATCCGCACCGGTCACGCTCGTCATGCCTGGAGGCTAGGAAGCGGCACCGACAGAACCCGTCAGGCGCGCTGCACGTACCCTGGCCCGGTCTGCGGGTGCGGCTGCGCCGCACCACACCGACTGCGCCCGAAGGAGATGCCATGCCCGCCCTGCCCGACTCGACCTCGCGATGGCGCTGTGGCGGATGCGGCAACCTCACCCGGTTCGACGTGGCCCGCACCCGTCGCACCACGGAGTTCTGGCACTTCGACCTGGCCGGTGAGCACGAGATCGAGGCGACCGACGTGCAGAACGAGGTCGTCGAGTCGGTCACGTGCCGCTGGTGCGGCCGCTCCGACGCCATCGAGCTGGTCTCCCGGGCCGAGGCTCATTAGGCGACTTCGAGACAAACCCGACCGCGGGCGGCACCATTGACATCAGCACCCGGCTGGCAACGCCAGGCCCCACGAAGCGAGGACACATGCTGACGCCGTACTACATCGATCCAGGCTCCGGAAGCATCATCTTCCAGGCTGTTGTCGGGGGAATCATGGCCATGGGACTGGCGATGCGCACGTACGGTCGTCGGCTTCGGTCGGTCTTCCGTCGACGTTCCGAGTGAACGGCAGGCACCCTGCGTCCTTCCGCGACCCTGCGGGATTCGTCTTCACGCGTGAGGGTGTCCTGTACCGCCAGGTCAACCGCTCATACAGCCCCACCTACGAGGCGCTGGTCGAGTCCGGTCTCATCAAGAGCCTGACGGCCGAGGGACTGCTGATCCCGCACGAGGAGTCCGACGCGGATCCGTTCGAACCGGCCATCTCGGCTCACGTCCTGCGCCCCGATCGGGTCCCGTTCATCACCCATCCGTATGAGTGGTGCCCAGGACAGCTGCGCGACGCGGCGCTCGCCACGCTGCAGATCCAGGAGCGGGCGCTCGACCACGGCTTCACCCTGAAGGACGCGAGTGCGTTCAACATCGCGTTCGTCGACGGCAAGCCGACCCTGATCGACACCTTGTCGTTCGAGCCATACGTGGAGGGTCGGCCATGGTCGGCCTATGGGCAGTACTGCAGGCACTTCCTCGCTCCGCTGGCCGTCGCCCGACTGGTCGACCCGCGGCTGATGCGGTTGTCATCCCTGCACATCGACGGCATCCCGCTCGACCTGGCAGTCGGCCTACTGCCACGTGGCAGTCGATTCTCCTGGGGGCTGGGCGTCCATCTGCATGCTCACGCCTCGGCACAGCAACGGCACGCCCGTGACTCGGAATCGCCGCAGCGACACGTCTCGGAGAAGGCGGTTCGAGGTCTTCTGGAGAGCCTGAGGGCGGTGACCCGCAAACAGGAGTGGTCGCCGCCCAAATCCGTGTGGTCGGACTACTACGCCGAAGGCGAGAGCTACTCCGCTGAGTCCATGGAGGTGAAGCGGCGCTCGGTGTGCGAGGCCGTGGGAGCCGCACACCAGCTCCATGCACTGGAGACGGTGTGGGACCTCGGGGCGAACACGGGCCGCTTCTCCGGGCTGGTTGCGGAGTCGACCGCGGCGCAGGTCCTGGCGATGGAGTTCGATGTCTCCGCCGTGGAGATCAACTGGAGGAACCCTCAGGTCGGCGTCCTTCCGATGGTGGTCGACCTGACCTGCCCGTCCCCGGGCGTCGGGTGGTCGGAGAAGGAGCGCGACTCGCTGCTGACGCGTGGGCCGTCCGACCTGACGATGGCGCTCGCCTTGATCCACCACCTGGCGATCGCGAACAACGTGCCGCTGCCCGACGTGATGGATTTTGTGGCACGGACCACGCGACGCTTTGCCGTCGTCGAGTGGGTCCCGAAGTCCGATCCCATGGTGCGCCACATGCTGGCCTCGCGTGAGGACATCTTCGGCTCCTATACCGAGACCGGCTTCCGAGAGGCTCTTGGGGAGCATTTCGACGTGGTGCGCGAGTACCCGCTCAGTCCCTCCGACCGAGTGTTGTTCCTGCTCGAGCGCCGGGCGAGCGCGGATAATCGCCTCACGTGACGACGACTCCTGATCGCGATAGCTCGTCGCGGTCGAGAAAGCCTCGCGGACTCGGGACGACCTTCACCGAGCTGATGCTGTTGTCCAGTGCAATCGTGCTGTACTGGCTCGGGCTCCACCTGACCAAGCCCAGTCCGTTCATTCGCACTTCCACCTGGCAGATCGTGGTCGCCGGTGCCTACGGAGTGGCCTTGGCGGCCCTTTTTGCGCTGGCTCTGGCCGTCGTGGCCCGGGTCGTGGACCGGGTCGCCGGCCTCGCCATTCGCTCCCAGCGACTAGGGACGGTAACCGCCAAGACTCTCCTGGCATCGACTCTCATCCTGCTCTTCGTCGACAACATCCTGTACACCGTGGCAGGGGCATCTCTGCGCAGCGAGAACGGATCTCCGGCGAAGCTGGCGTTCTTGGTCCTGGCCCTCGCGCCCGGACTGCTGTGGGGGCGAGCCAGGTCGCGACCGTCGGCCACGCTCGTCAAGACGGTGGTCATCAGCACCGCCCTGCTGTCCACGGCCTCGGCTGTCGTCATCGCCATCTATCTCGGCGACGAAGAGCAGCCTCCCGCGCTCACACGGGTCGGGGGGGATGGTGCGGAGAACGTCCTCATCCTGTCGTCTGACGGTCTGAACGCCAAGGACATGGAGGTCTACACAGGCGAAGGGGACACCACACCGTTCATGACCTCGATCGCGGACGAGCTGCTGATCTTCGAGAACGGATTCACCAACAACGGCAACACCACAGGGTCTATCACCTCGATGATGACCGGCCGTTCGCCGGTGGAGACCGGAGTCGTCTATCCCCCCGATGCGCTCCAGCAGAACGACGCCCGGATGACCCTCCCGTACTTGTTGGGACGAGAGGGGTACCGGCGCACCAGCTGGTCCGTTCCCCACTACGTCGACGCGAGGAGCCAGAACCTCGTCGATGCGTTCGAGCTGGACAACGGCGAGGAGCAGCCGCTGGTGGGAGCACTCCCGCTCGGCTCAGGGCCGGCCCGATGGTTCGTCGAGGACCTGACCACGTGGTCAGTCGGCCTGTGGAAGGACGCGCTGTGGATCGATGAGCTGGTGAACCCCTACGACTTCGTCGTCGCACATCGAGGCAACGTGGCTGACGAGGCACGGCTCGACGGAATTGATCGCGAGATCTCGTCTGGCCAGCCGTTCTTCATCACCAGTCACTTCCTGGTGAGTCATGGTCCCTTCTTCCCCCTGCCGGATGGGCGTATCGCGGAGGAGCAGACCGAGATCTGGGATCGCGACTATTACGAGGAGGCGATCCGGGTCTTCGACGGGTACGTGCGCGAAGTGTTCGCTGACCTAGAGCGCGCCGGGAAGCTCGACTCGACCATCGTCATCATCACCTCAGATCATGGCGAGGTCTTCGATGCCCGCCAGCGAGTGCCACTGATGATCCGTTTCCCATCCGGTGAGCCGAGTGGGCGGGAAGACGTCAATGCGCAGCGCCTGGATGTTGCGCCCACCGTCCTGCACGCCCTGGGTTTCGAGGCGCCCGACTTCATGCAGGGGATGGACCTGGCTGAACCCGACGTCATTCCCGACAGACGCGGTGTGATCGCAATGACCGAACCGGAGCGCGCACCGCGAGTGGTTCTCGGTTATCGGCCAAGGTCCGATGAGCTGATCAGGACCGACATCGTCTGTCGCGAGTACAAGCAGACCCGAGGGGGGAAGGTGGTCGACTCGGGATCGGTCGACGGGTCGACGTCCCCGTGTCGCGACCAGCCTTGACCGATCCAGAAGTGTCGGAGCCGCGTGGTTCGGTGTGTGAAGCCGACACAAGGAGAGCTTCCCCATGAGCCTGGAGATCGACTGCGACCGCTGCGCCGTGCGCGGGCTGGCCTGTCACGACTGCCTGGTGACCCATCTGCTCGGCCCCCCGCCGGAGCTGGCGTTGGACGGTGAGGAGCAGCGTGCCCTCAGCGTCCTCGCCGAGTCCGGGCTGGTGCCGAGGCTGCGCATGGTGGAGCCGACGAGCGGTCCGGACACCGCCTGCGGCTGAGGGGTCGGTCACACTGGCCCCGGCCTCGGTGTCCGGTGTGTCCGGCGCAACACGCTTTGTGTGACGTGTCCGGTTGGATCCCTGCCCGGGTGACCCCTATCTTGGTCAGCCGTTGCCCGTCGTAGCCGGCGAACCGCGTTCGGCCGGGCACGCGTCGAGTCAGGTGCTCGTGTCGTCCACACGACGGCGGTGCACCTGAGCCGGGGACCCACGTTCCTGGGGTGAATCGGACGCAGGCGCGCGTGGCGCGCCGTCCGTAGGGTCGTTGTCCGCCCGAACCCGTCAGCTAACCCGGTAGACGAGGATGAAGGAGCCAGCTGCCGCATGCACGCCAGCCCCCGGCGCGTTTCGCGCGCCCTTGTGACCATCTGCGCCACCGTCGCGACCACGTCGCTGATCGGCGCCACCCCGAGCGCCGCAGCTCCCGATGTGGACCAGGCGCGTGACCAGCTCAAGAGTGCCCAGCAGCACCGCCACCAGACCAAGGTGTCCGACCGCAAGCTGACCAAGCGGCTGGCCGCGGCGCGCACGGGTCTGCACGACACGCGCACCCAGCTCAGGGCCCACGAGGTCGCCCTCGCCGAGGTCGAGGCCGACATCGAGGCGGTCGAGCAGGACCAGCTCGGTCTCGAGCGGCTCGCCCAGGCCTCGACGGTCGTGCGCTCCGAGGACCCTGAGCGGGCCTACGAGCGCGCGCAGGACCAGGCCGAGGAGATCGAGATGGCCCCGCGCTCGGCGCAGGCCCTCGACGACAAGATCACCTCGCTGCAGGACCGCGAGACGACTCTGGAGAGCCGCGTCAACGCGATGCGCACGAAGGCGCGCAAGAGTGGCGCCTCGCTCAAGCGCATCAACAAGCGCGTGAGCCACGCCGCAGCCGCTCTGGAGGAGGCCCGACAGGAGGCCCGCGAGGCAGCTCGACCGACTCGCAGCGCCACCCGGGCCCCCGCCAACCCGACACCTGCTGCTGCACCGGCAGCCTCCGGCGCCGCTGCAGCGGTCGCCTACGCGATGGCCCAGGTCGGCGACAGCTATGCATACGGCGCCACCGGACCGGACGCGTTCGACTGCTCCGGGCTGACGATGGCCGCGTGGGCGCAGGGCGGTGTCTCCCTGCCGCACTCCTCGGGCGCACAGATGGGGTCGGGCACCCCGGTGTCGATGAGCGCGTTGCAGCCTGGCGACCTGGTCTTCTACTACAGCCCGGTCAGCCACGTGGGGATCTACGTGGGCAACGGTCAGCTCGTCCACGCGGCGAACCCGAGCACCGGTGTCCAGATCACCTCGGTGAACTCGATGCCTGCGTCCGGGGCCGTGCGTCCTGGCTGACACCTGGACAATGGGGGGGTGACCCCTCCCAGACGACGCGCACTGGCGATCGTGGCGACTGCCACGGTCGCCAGTGTCGTGCTGGCGGGGTGTGACAGCGGTCGCTCCGCAGACCTGGGCGCCCCGGAGGCCTCGGCCGGCTCCTCGGTGGGTCCGGAGGACCACGACGAGCTCGCCGCCGACGTCGTCTCCGACCTGGAACGGGTGCTGCGGCGACGCAGCATCGCCGGCGTCGCGGATCATGAGGAGCTCTCCGCGGAGTCTCTGCAGGAGCTGCGCACTCTGGTGCGCAACGCGCGACGGCTCGACCTGAGGGACCTGACCCTGCGGCACCTGACCGACTCGGTCACCCAGCTCAGTGACAAGCAACGGCTGCGGTGGGGGGACTCGGCGCTGGTGACCGATGCGCAGCTCAGCTGGCGCTACGGACGCGTCGACCGCGAGCCGTCGGTGCTCACGGTGCCGCTGGTCTTCGAGACCGAGGGTGGGACCGCGCACTTCGTCAGTGCCGACCTGCCCCAGGCCGAGCGGCTGCCGCTGTGGCTGCAGGGCCCGGTCCGGGTCGCGTCGAGCCGGCGATCGCTGGTGGTCACCTCCGGCGACCACTCCCCGTCGAGGTTTCGCCGCTTGGCCGACCGCGCGGCCGCGACGGTCGACGCCGTGGTGCCGCGCTGGCGCGGGCGGCTCTGCGTGGAGGTCGCCGAGGACCAGGAGAACTTCCGCGACGTGGCGGGCATCCCGCAGGAGCAGGCAGCGGCGGTCGCGGCTGTCACGACGACTCCCGACGGGGTCAGCACCCGCGGGGCCGCGCAGCACGTGTACGTCAACCCCGAGCTGTTCGACCCACTGACCGGTGAAGGCAGGGACATCGTGCTGGCGCACGAGGCGGCCCACGTCGCGCTCGGCGCGGCGCTGCTGCAGCTCCCGTTGTGGCTCTCGGAGGGGATCGCCGACTACGTCGCGCTGGCGAACAGCGACACCCCGGTGACTCGGCTGGCTGCGCAGATCCTCGAGCTCACCAGGCAGCAGGGTGCCCCGCAGATGCTGCCCGGCGACGCCAGGTTCGACGGCTCCGACCGGCACATCGGCGCCTGGTACGAAGCCGCCTGGCTTGCGGTGCGACTGATCGAGCAGACCTACGGTGAGGACGCGCTGTGGCGCTTCTACCGCCGCGCCGTGCGGGACCAGGGGACCGCAGCGGCGTTCCGTGCCGAGCTCGAGACCACCCAGCGCGACTTCGTGCAGCGCTGGCGTGCCGACCTCACCGCCCTCGCCGGATCAGGTTCGTGAGCTCCACCGCGGGCTACTGGGGGAACATCCGGTCCAGCGAGTAGCGCTCGCCGACGGCCAGGTCGTACTCGACCAACCGGTAGTCCTCCAGGAGCTCAGCGGTCGCGGGGTCCGACTCGGGGTCCTCGAGCAGCGCACCCGACGGGGAGTAGTACTCACCGTTCTCCATGGCGCTCACGTGCTCGTCGAGCTGGGCGAGCAGGGCGTAGAAGGGGGGAAGGTCGACGCCCATGCCCTGGAAGAGCATGGGCATGAATTGGATCGGGCTGACCAGCGGGGCCTTCTGGGCCGGCAGGTCCTTGGTGTTGCTCCACAGCACGAACGGCGCCTGGTGCATCAGCTGTTGGTTGGCGGAGATCTCGGCGTCCTCGCCCCACAGGGCCGGCTGATGGTCGCCGTAGAACACGACGGCCGTCGGCTCGTCCCACGCCTTGAGTTCGGCCAGGAAGGACTTCAACGCCTCGTCGCTGTGCTCCAGACCGCGCGCGAAGTTACCCAGCGGGTCGACCACGTCGTCCTCGACCCCCGACACCTGCAGGGGGTCGTCGTACACGTCGTCGGTGGGGTAGTGGTTCTGCATCGTGACGAGGTTGACGACATCGGGCCCCGTCGACTCCTTCATCCGGAGCAGGGTCTCCTTGAAGGCTGAGGAGTCGGCGATGAACTGGGCGTTGTCGATCCTGCGCTGCTCGTGGAGGTCGTCCTCGCTGACGAACTCGTCGAAGCCGAGTGCACGGTAGGCACCCTGCCGCTTGTACATCGTGGGCATGTAGGGGTGTATGCCCGTGGCCCGATGACCGCGTGCCTTGAGGTAGCCGATCACCGACGGGTAGCTGTCCTGGTCGAAGACCGACATCGAGTACGGCGTGTCGTGCTGGGGTGCGAACTGTGAGATCGACAGGCCGGTGAGTGCCTCGTACTCCATGTTGGCCGTGCCGCCACCGAAGTGCTGCGCGAGCAGCGATCCGGAGGGGTTGTCGGCCATCAGCGCTCGGGTGAAGGGGATGGGGTCCCGCTCCAGCTCGACTCCGGGGATCTGGGTGGGGTCGGCGAAGGACTCGCTGAGCACCACGACCACGTTCAGGTCGTCGACGCTCTGCTGCCCGCCTCCTCGGCGGTTCATCGCGGTGGCGAGGCCTTCGTACTTCGTGGCCAGCTGGTCCATCCGCTCCCGAGAGTAACCTTCGGGCATCTCCATGGGGTCCGTCGGCATGTTGTAGAGGAAACCGGCGACGACCCCGTGCCGCAGGTAGTTGACCTTCTGGAACCAGAACGCCCAGTGCGCACCGGCGCGCTCGTAGGCCCCGCGGGCGGCGTTGTCGCCCTGGTTGAAGTTCGACACGTAGACCAGGAGCGAGGCGCAGACCACCCCGATCACGACGCGGACCAGGATCCATCGCCGCCACATGCCCGGGAACCTGCGTCGGGTGACTCGCGGGAACGTCGGGCGAACGACGCGGCCGAGGAGCACCGCGATCAGCACCACCAGGAAGATCAGGACGATCACGGCGACCACGGTCGACCGGGCCACGACGTCGCCGAGGAAGCCGGGGTTGGAGGCGAACCCGATGTCCGAGGGGAGGATCGGCTCCCCGCGCACGCGCAGCTTCTCGTAGTTGGCGAAACCCGCGACGACCGCGGCCGAGAGCACGAGCGCACCGGTGAGGAAGTACCGTCCGACGAGCGCGAAGACCAGGCCCCAGACGAGCCACACCACAGTGGAGGAGAGCAGGAATATGACCGGGGTGTCCGGCAGCTCGTACTTCACGAGCCGCTCGAGGTTGCCACCTGCTTGCAGCACGTCGATGGTCGCGTTGCACAGACAGGCCCACAGGAAGGAGAGCACGCCGGCGATGAAGAACTGGCGCGTCCAGGCCGACCTCGACCGCAGTCGACGTGGCGGCGCTGTCACCACCTGGCGCTCGGCCGACTCGTCGCGGACGTCGTCCTCCGCGGGGAGGAGGGGAGTCGACACGGCGATGACCCCTTTGCGCTCGGACGGATCTGGTGGGTAGTCAGGTGCTCTCAGACATTGTCCGGCACGACACCGCATCTTCGGTGCTGTTTCTGACCAACGACTTCCCGCCCGACGTCGGCGGGATCCAGACCTTCGTGCGACAGCTGTGCGACGAGCTGCCGAGCGAGCGCGTCGTGGTCTACGCCCCCCGGCACCCGCGCGCTGCTGGGTACGACGAGGAGCAGCCGTTCGTCGTCGTCAGGGATAACTCGACGACACTCCTCCCGACCCCCGCTCTGGCTCGGCGCGTGGCCCACACGGCGCAGGAGCACGGCTGCACCCAGGTCGTCTACGGCGCCAGCGTGCCGTTGGGCCTGCTGGCGCCTGCACTGCGCCGGGCAGGCCTGGAGTGGCAGGTCGCGCTGACCCACGGCCACGAGGTGTGGTGGGCGGGCGTGCCCGGCACCCGGCAGGCGCTGCGCAAGGTTGCGCGCGAGGTGGACGTCATGACCTACGTCAGTCAGTTCGTTCGTGATCGCCTCCGGGGGGCGGTGGGCGGGGTCGCGAAGCGGTTCGTCGCACTCACGCCACGGGTGGATCCACGCTTCCATCCCGAGGTCGACGGCCGGGGGGTCCGGCGCAGTCTGGGCATCCCGGCCGATGCCCTGGTCGCGATCTGTGTGGCACGCCTGGTGCGACGCAAGGGGCAGGACCGCCTGGTCCGGATCTGGCCCGAGGTGCTGGCGCGCTTCCCCGGCGCCCGTCTCGTGATCGCCGGTGATGGTCCCGATCGACGTCGGCTGGCTCGCATGGTTCGCCGCCGGCGCTTGGAGGCCAGGGTCCTGCTGGTGGGGCAGGTCGATGACGTCGCGGGGTATTACGCGGCTGCGGACGTCTTCGCGATGCCGGTGCGGGACCGGTTGTTCGGGCTGGAGGTCGAAGGGCTCGGCATCAGCTTCCTCGAGGCGGCGGCCTGCGGGCTGGAAGTCGTCCCAGGTCGAGCCGGAGGGACGCCCGAAGCAGCCCCGCGACCCAATTGATGATGGGGCCGAGCCCGGCGGCTCGACCCCATCATTGGAGGTTGTCGGCTAGGAAGCGCAGCTCGTCGACAGCGACGTCGCTCCGCTCCTGATCTCCTCGCACGAGTCGTCGAAGAGCTCTCTGACCACGCCGCCCAGGAGGAAGAGGATGACGACGATCAGGGCTGCGATCGCGACCGCGATGAGTCCGTACTCGACGGAACTGGCGCCGAGCTCATCGTGCTCAACAACGGCCTGCAGCTCCATTGGGACTCCTTAGGCCGTTCGTCAGCCCGTTGTATCAGCTGCCGCAGGAACCGGAGATGCTGGTGCCCTCGGAGACGATCGTGTCGCAGGTGTCGGTGAAGACTTCCTTCACGATGCCACCGAGTGCGAACACGATGATGACGATGAGCGCGGCGATGGCGGCGACGAGCAGGCCGTACTCGACTGCCGAGGCGCCGTCCTCCTCGCTGTCCTTGTTCTTCTTGCGACGGTCCATGAGTCGCTGCAGGTACTGCTGCATGATGGTCTCCCAGGGTGTGATGGTCCGGCTTTCCGGTCACTAGATTGCAGCACATCCGACGGTGGCGCATCAGCGAAACGCCTGGGATCACCTCGCCAATTGGCCGATCCGCCACCCGTGGCATGGCCCGTTCAGGCTAGCCCCAATAGTCCTTATTGTCCGAGTTGGTCCGACAGCAGGCCGGCGCGGATCGCGAGCATGATCGCCTGGGCACGGTTGGCGGCGCCGAGCTTCTCGTAGATCTTCGAGATGTGGGTCTTGGCGGTGGACTCCGAGACGTAGAGGCGCCGAGCGATGCCCGCGACGCCCAGCCCCTCGGCGAGCAGCTCCAGGACCTCGGTCTCGCGCTGGCTCAGCTGCGGGCCGCTGGGCTCGAGCCGGCGCTGCATCGCGCCGGCGAGGTCCGCGGCGGCGAACGACCGGGGGGACACGCTGGCGTGGCGCGCCGCGGCCACGACGTCCTCGGACGGGGCGTCCTTGGAGACGAAGGCGGAGGCTCCGGCTTCGAGCGCGCCGAAGAGCTGCTCGTCGCCGGCGTACATCGTGAGGATGACGATGCCGACCGCTGGGTCGTCGCGACGGATCGCCCGGGTCAGGTCCAGGCCGGTGCCGTCGGGCATCCGCACGTCGCTGACGATCACCGAGGGCTTGAGGGTCCGAGCCAGTCGCAGGCCCTCCTCGACCGTGCCCGCCTGACCGGCGACGGTGAAGTCGGGGGAGCGTTCGAAGGCTCGTGAGAGTCCCTGTCGGATCAGCTCGTGGTCGTCGACAAGGAGCACGGACAGCTCGGTGCCGTCGTGGCTCATGGTGTTACCTCCGGTGGGACGCTTGGGGGCTGCGCTGGTCACATGAGGGTGACTGTGACTCTAGTACCTTGTGCGCCTGTCGCGGCGGCGGCATCGCCGACATCGAGCCTCGCACCGATGCGCTCTGCCCGCTCCTTCATGATCTTCAGTCCGTAGCTGTCCGGGCGCGCAGCGCCCAGGCCGCCGCCGTCGTCCTGGACGCAGATGTGGGCCGATGGCGGCCGGATCCGGCACTCCACCCAGAGGTTCTCACCACCGGAGTGCTTGCGCGCATTGGTGACGGCTTCCTGGGTGATGCGCAGCAGCTCGCTCTCGACGTCGTTGCGCAGCCGCTGCGGCGCCTCGTCGAGCTTGAGGTGGACCGTCAGACCTGATCGCGCTCCCACGGTGCGGATGTAGGTGGACAACGCTGACCCGAGGCCTGCGGTGCCGTCGACCTCGCTACGGAGGTCGAAGATGGAGAGCCGCAGCTCGTTGACGACGCGGGTGATCTCGCCGCGAAGTCCGTGGAGGCGTCGGGCCTGGGCCTCGCTGGCCGCCGTGTCGGCCAGGTCGTCGACCAGGTAGCCCAGTGCCCCGAGCTCCTGAGCGACACCGTCGTGGATCTCACGGGCGAGGCGCTGCCGTTCCTCGACGGTCGCGAAGGCTCGGACCTCGTCGAAGACCAGCGCGGCGTCCAGGCGCAGCGCGTGCTCGGCGAGCACGGGTTCGAGGACGTCGATGTCGTCCCCGAGCGCTGCGGGCCCGTCCGCGATCACCACCGCGATCAGGTTGTCACTCACACGCACCGGGAAAGCGAACCGGTGCCGACAGTCGGCCCGTCCGCTGGCCTGAGGGACCGACAGGGCGCGTCCCAGGTCGACACAGGTGTCGAACGGTTCTCCCTCGGGCAGCAGCGCCATGCGGGCGTCGGCACCGCGGAAGGTCAGGGGTGTCCAGCTGCCACTCTCGGCCCGGACGAACAAGGCCGACCTGGCCGACATCACCGCGGCATCGACCTCGAGCAGGATCTGGTTGCCGATGTTCACCGGGTCCAGACCCGAGGACAGCCGTCGGGTCACCGCTCGCAGCTGGGTGAGCAGCCGCCGCGCGGAGACGTATGACTGCTCGTCAGCGAGAGCCACGTCTCCCCGCAGGCGCAGGATCCACTCGGCGGTGAAACCCACACCCAGACTGGCGATGGTCCAGGGAGCGGACACCTCGATGATGTCGAGGGCCACGGCGTTGGACTCCAGCAGGGACACCACGGCCAGGAGTCCGATCGCTTCCCCACCGACGACGAGCACGGTGCCGCGTCGACCGTCGTTGATGCCCACCAGTAGGGCGGGCACGAGCAAGTAGGGGAGGAGCAGCGCACCGTCGGGGAGGGTCACGCCGATGACGATCCCGGCGGTGAGGCCCTCGACGAGCCCCAGCCACTGATAGCGCACCCAGGAGGTCCGTCCGGCGATGGCGGCGCTCGAGGAGACGACGACGAGGAGCAGAACGCCCTGGAGGCCCTGGGCCTCGCCGAAGGCAAGGGTCAGGCCCAGGATGGTGGCGAGGGTGAAGATCCGGCTCGTGATGTCGAGCCGACTGTCCGCGTGCATCGGGTCAGCGGCCTGAGAAGGCTTCGACGATCGTGATGCCGGCCGGCCCCAGCACGGCGATGAACAGGCACGGGAGGATGCAGAAGATCAGCGGGATCAGGATCTTCACGGCAACCTTCTGCGCTTGCTCCTCGGCACGCTGACGCCGCTTGGTGCGGATCTCGCGGGACTGGACCCGAAGCACCTGGGCGATGGGGATGCCCAGCTGGTCGGCCTGGACCATGGCCGAGGCGAACTGCTTGACGTCGTCGACGTGCGTGCGGTCCCCGAGTGCACGCAGAGACTCGGCGCGCCCCTTGCCGATCTGCATCTCCTGCAGGACGCGCGCGAACTCCTCGGCGAGCGGACCATCGGTGTTGCGGGCCACTTGGGACAGAGCGGCGTCGAACCCCAGCCCGGACTCGACCGAGATGGTCAGCAGGTCGAGCGCGTCGGGGAGCGCGCGCTGCATCTTGTTGGTGCGGTCGTAGCCCAGCTGGTAGAGGTACATGTTCGGCGCGGTGTAGCCGACGACGGCGCTGCCGAGGAGCACCAGGAGCAGGATCCCGAAGCTGACTCCGAGCACCAGCGCCAGCAGCAGGCCGATGACCGGGAAGACCACGAGCCCGAGGAACTTCATCGAGGTGACGCGGTCCACGGACCAGCCGGGCGGATTGCCCGCGATCTCGAGCTTCTGCTTGATGCGTTGGCTGTGGTCGGAGCGCGCGAGCCGCTTGCCCATGTTCAGCGACCTGTCCAGCAGCGGACCCAGGACCCGCTCCTGGAACGACGGAGTGAGCTCGCGCTGCATCTCCGGTGGCGCGGCCGAGAAGGCCTCGATCACGGTCAGCGACTTGCTGACTCCGCGGGCCTCGTTGGTGAACACACCGATCGCGGTCAGGCCGAGGAAGAGGGCCGCGAAGACACCGATGAGGCCGCCGAGCAGGAAGATCAGATCCACCTCAGACCTCCACCTTGACGAGCTTCTTCATCCAGAAGATCCCGACGATCAGCAGCACGGCCATCACGGTGAGCATCACCCAGCCGATGGGGTTGCTGAACATGGGGGACAGGTAGGTCGGGTTTGCTAGCGCCAGGTAGGCGATGAAGGCGGGCGGGAGGCCGCCCAGGATCCAGACCGACAGGCGACCCTCGGCCGAGAGGGTGAGCACCTGACGTTCGAGGTACTCCCGCTCGCGGATCGTCTCCGAGATCTTGTTGAGCAGCTCGGCCAGGTTTCCACCGACCTCGCGCTGGATCCGGATCGCCATGACGGCCCACTCGAAGTCGACGCTCTGCATCCGGTCGGCCACACCGCTCAGGGCGTCCTCGATCTCGACGCCCAACCGGGTCTCGACCAAGGCCCTGCGGAACTCGCCGGCGACCGGGTCGGAGCCCTCTCGGACCACCGTGTCTGCTGCCTGGGCCAGCGAGAGGCCGGCGGACAACGCACCGGCCATCAGCTGCAGGGTGTCGGCCAGCTGACCCTTGAACCGCTTCAGCCGACGTGACTTGGCGAAGGACAGGAACATGTAGGGCCCGATCGCGCCCAGGACGAGGCCGACGAGCATGTACAGCACGTTGCCACCGCCGACGAGGAGCCCGATGATCCCCGCTGCGACCGCGATGCCGCCGTGCATCAGCAACCATTCCGCGGGCTTGAAGTTGATCCCTGCCGCGTCGAGCTTGTCGCCCAGCGAGGTCTCGAGGCCCTTCTGGTTCTCCAGCACGGACTGCGCCATCGCGACGGCCTGCTGGGTCATCGTCTGGGGGTCACCGGGGCGGGCGCCGGACGCCGCTGAGGCTGCGAGCTTCTTGGACCCTTTGCGCGTGTAGGCCTCGATCGAGGCGCGCAGCTCGTCCTGCTTGACCTCACCGCCCATCGAGAAGGCCGCCACCACCGCCACCAGCCCCAGCACGATGGCCACCAGGCCCCCCAGCATCAGCTCGGTGGGGATCTCCAGGCCCGGGTCGACACTCTTCAGGTCCGCGAGCGACTCCCCGCCACCGACCTCCTGCTCGGCGGCAGGGAAGGTGACGAAGGCGGAGTCCGTCACCGGTTGGCCGTCGACGAGGAACGTCACCTCGAGCGACCCCTCGCGCCCTTGCAGCTCCTCGGAGTTCGGGATCGTCACGAAGATCTGGCTGGCCAGTGTCTGCGCCTCGTCCTCGAAGAGAGCGGTCAGCGCCTCGGGGTCGTTGGCGGCGATCTGGCGACCGTCACCTGCGTCCGCGATCTCTTCGAGGAAGGGCGCGCCCTTGCTGCCCTGCGCGAGGGCGACCACGTCGACCTTGACCTTGGACTTCTTCGCCGCCCTGGTGGCCTTCTCCAGCGGGGTGTCGTTGGTGTTCTTGCCGTCGGAGAGGAGGAGCACCGACCGTGCGCCGTCCGCGCCCGCGGTCTTCACCGCTTGGATCAGTCCGTCGTAGAGCAGGGTGCCTCGAGCCAGCTCCAGGTCGTCGATCGCCTCGCTCAGTCCGTCTCGGTCGTCGCTGGGCTCGGCCACCACGCGGACCTTGCCGTCGAAGGTCACCAGACCCACCTGGACATCGGCGGGCACCGACTCCAGGAAGGCCTGAGCCGCGGACTTGGCCTGCTCGAACCGACCACCGGCCGCCATGCTGTCGCTGGTGTCCAGGGCGAGCATGGTGGTGCGTTGGACCTTGTCGGAGCCTTCCGACGCGGACTCCGCCTCGGCGGGGACTGACTCTCCGTCCAGGGTGACCGTGACCGTGCCGAGGTCAGGGGACTCGCCACGGCGCAGCTGCGCCATGGAGACCACCAGGGTGACGTCCTCGTCCTCCAGCTCGACGTGGTCGATGTTGCTGGTGGCGCCCTGGGCGGGTGAGGCGAGCAGAGCCGGCACCACGAGGGCGGCCGCGGCGACGCCGAGTCGCCGCAGCCCGGTCGCTGCCCGTGAGCGCGCCGACACCTCAGCCGCCATCGCGGGCGAAGACCTGGGGCTCGACGTAGACGTTGTTGTGCGCCAGCTTGTCGAGGAACTTCGGACGCAGCCCGGTGGCCTTCATCACGCCGCGGGACTTGCTGTGCTCGTCGAAGCCCATGGAGTGGTCGAAGAGGAAGATGTCCTGCAGGGTGATGATGTCGCCCTCCATCCGCTCCACCTCGGTCACGTGGGTGATGCGGCGTGACCCGTCGCGCAGTCGGGCCTGGTGGACGATCACGTCGACCGCGGAGGCGACCTGCTCGCGGATCGCCTTGATCGGCAGGTCCATGCCGGCCATGAGCACCATCGTCTCGATGCGGGCCAGGGTGTCGCGCGGACCGTTGGAGTGCACTGTGCAGATCGACCCGTCGTGGCCGGTGTTCATCGCCTGGAGCATGTCCAGGGCGGCCGAGTCGCGGACCTCGCCGACGACGATGCGGTCGGGCCGCATGCGCAGCGAGTTCTTCACGAGGTCTCGGATGTCGACCGCGCCTTTGCCCTCGATGTTCGAGGGGCGGGACTCGAGCCGCAGCACGTGGTCCTGATGCAGCTGGAGCTCGGCTGCGTCCTCGATGGTGATGATGCGCTCGTCGCTGGGGATGAAGCTGGACAGCACGTTGAGTGTGGTCGTCTTCCCGGCGCCGGTGCTGCCGGAGACGATGATGTTCAGCTTGCCGCGCACGCAGGCGGCCAGGAACTCGGCGGTGCGGGCGGTGTAGGTGCCGAAGGCGACCAGGTCGTCGGACATGTACGGGTCGGCGGAGAACTTGCGGATCGTGAGCAGGGAGCCGTCGATCGCCAGCGGTGGGATGACTGCGTTGACACGTGAGCCGTCGGGCAGGCGGGCGTCCACCATGGGGCTGGACTCGTCGACGCGACGACCGATGCGGGAGACGATCTTGTCGATCGTGCGCCGCAGGTGCTGCTCGTCGGAGAACCGGCCGTCGACTCGCTGCAGCCGGCCGCTGCGCTCGATCCAGATGTCGTCGCAGCCGTTGACCATGACCTCGGTCAGGTCCGGGTCGCGCAGGAAGGGCTCGATCGGGCCGTAGCCGAGGATGTCGTCAGCGATCTCCTGCGCGATCCTGGTGCGGTCGGCCGGGGTGAGGATGATGTCCTCGTCCTGCATCGCCTCCTGCAGGGCGCCGCGCACCATGCGCTCGAGCTCGCCCTGGGTCAGGTTGGCGTCGTAGAGCTTGGGGCCGAGCTGGGTCAGGAGCCGGTTGTGCACCGTCGACTTCAGCTCCCTGAAGGCGTCGGTGTCCTCCCTCTTCCCCTTGCCGCCCCGCTTCTCCGGCAGGGCGTCGGACTTCTGCTGGTTGCCCTGGGCTCGGTCACGTGACGCGGCCGCGAGACGGTCGGCCAGACTGCTCACTACTTACCCCCTCGTCGTAGGAGACCGCGCTTCTGCGCCTGGGTCGACGGCTTCCGAGCACCACCTGCCTGCGACGGCGATGGCCCCGAGGCCGAGGGGACGTTGGCCACGACGTCGGCGAGCCGAGCCAGCGCCAGGCTCGCGGGATGCTTCGGCAGAGAGGCTGCGATCGGCTCGCCGGAGTTGGTGGCGTTGGCCACCTCGGGCGAGGTCGGGATGGTCTGAGCGATCTTCATGTCCAGCGTCGCCTCGACCTTGTCGGTGGAGAGGCCCACCTTGTCGTCGGCGCGGTTCAGCACCAGGTGGCGCCGCGGCTTGGGGAAGTTGAGCAGGTCGAGCGTCTCGGAGGCGATCTTGACGTTCTTCAGCGTGGGCACGTCCAGCGTCGTCACCAGCAGCAGGTCGTCGGTCTCATCGAACGCCTGGAGGACGTGCTCGTCGAACGCGGGGGAGGTGTCGACGATCACGAAGTCGAAGTTGGACTTCAGGATCGACAGGATCTTGCTGATCAGCGACGGGGGGATCGAGTCTTTCGCGTCCGGCTGAACCGGGGCCACCAGCGTGGTGAAGCCGCGACGGTGCGGGGTGAGCAGGGGCTCCAGCACGGTGAAGTCCAGGCCGTCCTCGACCGCGACGGCATCCGCGATGGTGCGCGCCGGGAAGAGCTGGAGCGTGATCGCGATGTCGCCGAAGCCGAGATCGAGGTCCACCAGGCACACGTGCAGGTCACGGTTGGTCAGCGCCACCGCCAGGTTGGCAGCGATGGTCGTCTTGCCGACCCCACCCTTGGGGGAGAACACCGTGACCAGACGACCGGTGGGCGAGTCCGACCCAGCCGTCGAGGGCCCAGTCACCGCGCGGTAGACCTGCAGCGCGCGCTTGATGGCCTCGCCGAGCCCGGTCAGGTCGCGCTCCTCGACCACCTCGCGCATGCCGGAGCGCAGCGCTTCGGCCAGGACGATGGTGTCGACGCGGCGGCGCATCAGGATCACGCTGACGGCCGGCCGGGTCACGCGCAGGTTGTCGGCGAGCGAGGCCGCGGACTCCAGGTCGATGGAGGGGCCGATCACGATGGCGTGCTCGTCGGAGCGCTGCGACAGCTCCCGCTTCAGGTCGTCGAGGTTCTTCACGACGAGCGTGGCGGACCCCGCGACCGTCAGGACCAGGTCGGAGGTGGTGGAGTTCGGTTCGACGACGATGGGCATCAGATCATCCGAACAGGTTGCCCAGTGTGATGGCCGGACTCTTCTTGATCTTCGACTTGTCGTTGAGGAGGGCGAAGCTGAGCTCGAAGCCCTCGGTGCCGGCCGCCATGATCCTCTGGGCCTCCTTCTGGTCGACTCCGACCGTGATCAAGGTCCTGGGGAGCGACTCAGTGGTCTGCGCGCCGCCCTCGGCCGTGGTCGTCGAGGTCGTGACCGTGGTCTGGCCGATGGCGATGATCGTGACCTTCGGCAGCAGCAGTCGTGTGGCGAGACCGGCCTTGTTGGCGAAGATCGCGACTTCTGACCCTGGGGAGACGAATCCGGCGACGCGCCCGGTGTCGGAGAGGTCCATCGAGATCGCGATCTGTCCCTCGTCCAACGTGAGCCGGTCCTGCTCGCCGGGTGCTCCGAACTTCGAGGTCGTGATCTGCTCGTTCGGGAAGACCGGCGAGATGGCGACCAACCCGCCACTCTCGCCCACGGCGTCCATGACGCCCTCGAGCAGCTGCTCGCGAGGCACCGGCTGCAGCTCCAGCTTGCCGGCCGTCTGAGCGTCGGAGAGTGACTCTCCGGCCTCGATCTGAGCTACGGCCTTGAGCACCTCGACCGGCTCCTGCTTGGCCTGTGCCCGCTCGTCCGCACCGCGGACGTAGAGGTAGACCATGGCGGCCCCCACGAGGGCGATCACCAGCGCGACGATCAAGATCACAGTCCTGCGTCCCATGTCCGGCCTGTCTCTCTCCTCATGAGGCACATCACGGTCCCACGCGTCGAAAACCCGCGTGAGATAAGCAAGAGCAAGCCTGTCCTAGATACGGCGTTCGCGCACAAGAATCTGAGAACAAAGGTGACCGTGTTGTCAGTGGGACCTGACCCCGCGGCGTCGCGCTCAGGACCTGGCTCAGGACCGGTAGAGCTCGTCGATGTCTCGACGGTAGGCCCGCAGGATCGCGCCGCGACGCAGCTTCAGGCTCGGGGTGAGGTGTCCGCTCTCGTCCGACCAGGTGTCCGGCAGGATCCGGAAGGCTCTGATGGCCTCGGCCTGGGAGACCTGGTCGTTGGCGACGTCGAGCGCCCCCTGCACCTCGGCGCGGGCCTGGGGATGCGCCGCCACGTGCGCCAGGTCCTCGGGAAGATCACGTTCCCGGGCCCACTGCGCCGCACGGTCCACGTCGAGGGTGACCAGCGCAGCGACGAACGGCCGCTCGTCGCCCACCACGAGGCAGTGGTCCACCAGAGGGTGTGCGCGCACCGCTTCCTCCAGCGGGCCCGGGGCGACGTTCTTGCCGCCGGCGGTGACGATGATCTCGCGGGTGCGCCCGGTGACGCGGATCGAGCCGTCGCCGTCGATCTCGCCCAGGTCGCCGGTGTGCAACCAGCCGGTGTCGTCGAGTCTGGTCGCGTCCCCGGTCGTCGTCCCCCAGTAGCCGTCGAACACGTGCGGGCCGGTGACCAGGAGCTCGCCGTCGTCGGAGACCCGCACCCCGGTGCCTGGGAGCGGGCGACCGACCCGTCCCACCCGGACGTCGTCGAGGGTCGTCACGGCGCTGGCTCCCGTGGTCTCGGTGAGCCCGTAGCCCTCGAGGGCGGGAATCCCCACGCCTCGGTAGAAGTGGCCCAGCCGGTCACCCAGGGGAGCCCCGCCCGAGAGCACACACGTGAGGCGCCCGCCGAGCGCGTCGCGGAACGCGGGGTAGGTCCGTCGCCCGTACAGCCGGTGTCGCCCTCGCAGCGTGAGGCTCGGGCCGCTCTCGGAGTCCAGTGCGGTGCTGTAGGCGATGGCGGCGGCAGCAGCCTTGTCGAACACCCGGCCATGCCCCGCGGCCGCAGCCTGCTGGCTGTACTGCGTGAACAGCTTCTCCAGGATCCGGGGCACCCCGAGCAGGAACGTGGGGCGGAACGCCTCGACGTCCTCGAGGAGACGATGCAGGTCCGGCACGTAGCCCAGGCGCACCCCCCGGCGCAGGGCCGTCACCTGCATCACGCGGGCCAGCACGTGAGCCAGGGGGAGGACCACGAGCGTGGCCGCGTCGTCGCTGTCGAGCACGTCCCCCAGCGTCGAGGCCACGGCGTCGGACTCGAAGAGCAGGTTGGCGTGGGTCAGCCGGCACCCGCGCGGCGTCGCCGTGGCGCCGGAGGTGTAGACCAGCGTCGCCAAGTGGTCGGCGGTGACGGCGCGCCGCCGGCTGTCGACCGCGTCCGCGGAGCCGTCCGGGGCCGGTGGGGTGCGAGCACCCAGGACCGGCTGGTCAGGATCGAAGGGCCACACGTGCTCCAGGTCGGGGCAGTCGCCGTCGATCTCGGTCACGAGCTCGGCATGGGCCACGCTCTGCACGAGGATCACGCGGGCGCCGCAGTCGCTCACGATGTCGCGGACCTGTGCCGCCGAGGAGGTGTCGTACAGCGGGACCGTCACGCCACCGACGCTCCACACCGCCAGGTCCAGGACGGTCCACTCATAGCTGCTCCGACCGAGCAGTGCGACGCGGTCGCCGACCTCGATCCCGGCGGTGAGCAGGACTCCGGCCCAGCGGCGCACGTCGTCGCACAGTGCCGCAGCCGTGACGGGCTCCCACCGCCCGGGGCCGACGTAGCGCTGGCACACCACACGCCCGGGCTCTCGCGCTGCGCGCTCGAAGATCTCGTCGGTCAGGTTGGAGCCGGGGCTGGAGTCATCCGCGGCGGGAGTGAAGTACTCACGCACCTGAGGACTCCCTTCGTCGAGGCACCACCGAGTCGCTGGCGCGAGCCTAGTGCGTGGGTGCGGGGATCTCGCACGCCCGTGACCGGTGCGGGCGGTGGTCGGTCGTCGCCGCCCGGATGGTGCCTGGGTACCATCGGCACTTGCCCGCCCCGGACCGATCAGGAGTCGCTGCATGGCCGAGAAGACGAGCTCGTCGATCACGATCAACGCGTCCGCGGCTCGCATCATGGACGTGATCGCCGACTTCCCCGCGTATCCCGAGTGGGCCCAGGGCATGCACGTGGCCGAGGTCACCGAGGAGGGCCCCGACGGCAGGGCGCGCGAGGTCCACTTCGAGATCGAGGCGACGCCGATCAAGGACTCCTACAACCTGCGCTACGACTGGAGTGGCGACGAACGGGTCGACTGGAAGCTGGTGCACGGCAAGATGCTCAAGAAGCTCGACGGCGCCTACGTGCTCGACGAGCAGTCGGATGCTCGCACCCAGGTCACCTACATCCTGACCGCCGAGCTGGGCATCCCGATGATCGGGATGCTCAAGCGCAAGGCCGAGAAGGTCATCATCGACACGGCGCTGAAGGGCCTCAAGAAGCGCGTCGAGTCCCTCCCGGCCTGATCCCGACGCGACGTGACTACTCGGGTCCTCCTCCTCACCGGCAAGGGCGGCGTCGGCAAGACGACGACTGCCGCGGCCACCGCATGCCTGGCCGCAGCGCAGGGTCACCGTGTGCTGGTGATGTCGACCGACGGCGCGCACTCGCTGGGAGACGCAGTCGATGCCGCCGTTGGGCGGAACCGACGCTCGTCGCCCCCGGGGTGTGGGCCCAGCACGTCGACGTCCGGCGTCGCTTCGAGCAGTCGTGGCTGGAGGTGCAGCGCTACCTCGCCAGCGTGCTCGACGCGGCCGGGATCGATCCCATCAGTGCCGAGGAGCTCACCGTGCTGCCCGGCGCGGAGGAGGTCCTGGCCCTGCTGGAGCTGCGGCGACAGGTCCGCAGCGAGGAGTGGGACGTCGTCGTCGTCGACTGCGCTCCCACCGCCGAGACGCTGCGGCTGCTGGCCCTGCCGGAGGCGCTGAACTGGTACATGGACCGCATCTTCCCGACCAACCGCCGGGTGGTCCGCGCCCTGCGGCCGGTGCTGACCAAGGCGGCCGGCGTGCCGATGCCCCAGGACCCTGTCTTCGAGGCGATCGAGCGTCTGCACGCCGACCTGGTCGACCTGCGCGAGATCCTCACCGGCAAGCACAGCAGCGTGCGCCTGGTCCTGACACCCGAGCGGGTGGTGCTGGCGGAGGCCCGTCGCAGCTGGACCACGCTCTCGCTCTTCGGCTACGCGGTGGACGGAGTGGTGGCGAACCGGGTCTTTCCCGCCTCGGAGGGGGACGCCTGGCGCGAGGGGTGGGCGCAGGCGCAGCAGCGGATGATGGACGAGGTCCGCGAGTCCTTCTCAGGACTCCCGTTGTGGACCGCGACCTACCAGGCGAGCGAACCGGTGGGGGTGACCCAGCTGGAGGGGCTCGGGTCGGAGGTCTACGGCCGCGATGACCCGGTCGCGCTGCCCACCGGTCCCGGCCCCCTCGAGCTCAGCAGGACCGACGAGGAGATCACCCTTGCTCTGTCGCTGCCGTTCGCGAGCCGCGACGACGTCGGCCTGGCGCGCCAGGGTGAGGAGCTGATCGTGACCGTGGGCGGACATCGACGCGTCATGTCGTTGCCGACGGCGCTGCGCCACCTGGAGATCCGCGGCGCAGGGCTGCGCGAGGGCGCTCTCCGGGTGCGCTTCGGGGTGGCGCCGTGACCAAGGACGACGAGCGCGGGGCAGGGCCGTCCGAGCCCGAGGTGGGCTCCGTGGCGGACGAGGCGGCGAAGCTCCTGGGCGCGCTGCAGGACTGGGCGACGGAGTCGGGAGTCGGTCAGGCGCGCGGCACCGCCCGTGGGATGGCCGAGGGCCTCTCCTCGATCGGCGACCACGTGGGGCACGGGCAGGACTGCCGCTACTGCCCGCTGTGCCAGGCGGTGCGCCTGGTCCGGGAGACCAGCCCGGAGGTGCGCGAGAACCTGGCGCTGGCCGTGAGCGCTCTGGCTCAGGCCGCGACGGCTGCGCTGCGCCAGCCCGACCGTGGCGACGTCGACGGTGATGCGACCTCGGGTCCCGCACCACGTCGACCTGGACCTCGACGACTGACCTGCGGCAGCCGGCCTCGGCTCAGTCGACCAGCCGCAGCACCTTGGGCAGGTCGTCGTCCAGCAGCGGGCCGATGGGGGTGCTGGCGTCTCCCTCGGGTAGCGCGTTGGGGTTGAGGAACACGACCTTGATGGTGTGCAGCTTGAAGGTGCCGGTGGTCGTGGCCCCCAGACCGTTCTGGGTGGTGCTGTTGGTGGCCATGTTGGTCTTGGTGGCGCTCATCGGCTGGTCGGTGATGAAGGTGGGACGGAACGTCAAGATGCTGTACTTGTTGCTTCCGCCCGAGGTCGTCTCCTGGGTGAAGACCGGGACCCAGCCGAACCGGGGGGAGCTGTAGATCGCCGGGTCGAACTTCACGTCCCCCGAGTAGTTGCGGCGCGCCACGTCGCCGAGCTGGGTGCTGTTGTCGGTCAGGAAGCAGGTGAGCAGGTCGTTGTTGAGGCTCTTTCCGCCCAGGCTCAGCGGCAAGGTGTCACCCGTTGGGTGAGCAGCCTCCCGTGCCGTCGGGGTCCTCCGAGCTGGCCCCGGTGGCGAGCAGCCCCTGGTAGGAGGAGCCCGAGGAGTAGCCGGTGATGAAGCCGGGGGTCGCCGTGCCGTCGGTCAGCCCGGTGTCGGTGTCGAGACAGTTGGTGTTGGGCTTGCGGTCGGTCTTCGAGGTCGAGGTCACTGCCTGCGGGTGGCCGTTGCACGTCCACGGCGCGGGGGAGGGGAACGTGTCGAGGGTCAACGGGGGCTCGAGCCCGAGGGCGATGTTGCGCGAGATCCAGCCGTCGCCGCCCGAGGAGTTGTTCGTGCTGCGCGGCATCTTCAGGGTGCCGAAGTTGCCGTCGGATGCCCCCGACACGCACTCGTACGGCGCGTCCCCCACGCTGAGCGGTTGCGCCTCGGAGCGCGCGGACCACTTGTCGGCGCTGGCCCCGGTGCCCACCTGGTAGATCCGGACGTACCAGAGCTTGTCGACAGCCGAGACGCTGGTCGGCACGTTGACCCACACCGAGCCGTTGTTCTGGCTGTAGGGGCTGCCGGTGCTGCCCGAGGGCGGGTCGAGCCACTCCCCGCGCCCCACGAGCGTGGGCGCGATCGTGGGGTCGTCGGAGCGGAAGAACCCGACCCGCATCGCCTTGTCGAACCGTCCGTAGACCCTGATCTGGCCCGTCGTCGAGTTCATCGAGACGGAACCGGAGGATGCGCCGCCGTCGTAGACCGAGATCGAGGAGAGCTCGTTGCCGTTGGTGTCGGAGTCGGCGTAGAGCGTGGGGACCGTGGGTGGCACGGTGTGACCGCCGGGCGGGTCGGTGAGCGTCTGGAGGCCGTAGTCGCACGCCGGGTTGCCGGAGGTGGGGTTGGCGACGTACATCGGCCACACGCCGTAGCCGTCGGGGGTCCCCACCGCCGCCGTGGCGTCGCTGGAGACGTCGATCCCGTTGGCCACCTTGCTGCCGAACATCGAGAAGATGCCGGTCAGACCGAACTGCACCCGGGACTTCGGGCTGACCACGCGGATCTTGTTCTCGGCCGGGAAGTAGACCTCGCCGTTGGCGTCGTTGCCGTCCACCAGGTTCGTCGCGACGCCTGACTTGGTGGCGGCCCAGTTGGTGGACCGGTCGTCCTGGGGTCGGTTGGCCCAGACGTAGTCCGCCACTGCGTCGATCGCCGGGTCGGCCGCGGTCTTGGTCCCAGGCATCAGCTCCCCGCCGGCCAGCGCTGCGAAGTCGGCTTGGATCTGGGTGTCGCCCTTGCGGGACACGGCGTTGCCCAGGTCGACCGCGAGCGCGGAGAAGCAGAAGAGGAGCAGCGCCGCCAGGGTGGCGAAGATCGCGGATGCCCCGGACTCGTCTCGAGCCGGGGCGCCCCGGCTCAGGAGCATGGTGTGTCCTCGGTGGTGTCTTCTACTCGTGCCTCGACCGTGCGGGTGACCACGCCACCGTTCGGGACCGGGAGGAACCCGATGAGACCTGCGTCGGCCGATGCGGTGACTCGCACCACCTCGCCGACGTCGGGCAAGGTGTTGCTGGAGGGCGAGCTCGTGGAGCCGTAGGTCAGGGTGAGGTCGGAGAACCCGGACTGGCGCCGCGCGTGCGCGGTCGCGTCGGTCGGGCTCGACCCGCCTTGGCAGTCACCGACGGACAGGCGGCGGACGGTCTCCCGGGCCGCCGAGCTGGTGACCTGGGAGGAGTAGAAGTACCAGCCGTACTGCATCATGCCCATGAGCAGGGGCACGAGCACGAGCGAGAAGATGAGCGCGAACTCGACGGCAGCGGCGCCGTCTTCGTCGGCGCGGCGGTGGGGGTGAGCAGCCACGCGCATGAGGGACCTCCCAGCGAGACCGGTGGGGGGAGCCGGCCTCGGCCACGAGTGTATGTCCCAAATGGGACTAAAGGCCCGAAAAGGGCAGGACGTTTACCTGGGGTCGGGATTCACTGGATGAGGCGCACCGTGTCGCGACCAATGTCGGGGTCGTAGTCGACCACGGGTGAGTCGGGGAGGTCGCGTACTGCGCGCGGGTTGAAGGTGAAGATGTGCAGCGCGCTGAGGCTGTTGCAGTTCGGTCCGCCGCCGTTGCACTTGACGCCGTTGACGAAGCCGTTGGCTGCGTCGTACTGCGCGGCGGTCTCGGTGGTGGTCTCGCTGGTGATCAAGCCGGGGACGAACTTCAAGATCGGCTGGAAGTCCTTGATCGATCGGTCGGAGGCGTAGACCTGGGGGATCCACACGAATCGAGGTGAGTTGATGATGTCCTGGTCCAGCGACTCAGGGCTCACGTTGTTGGGCTGGATGATGTCTGACTTGGTGTAACCAGGATTCAGGTAGCACGAGATGTCGTCGTTGTTGAGGGTCTCGCCGCCAAGGACGACCGTGGTCCCCGCATCCGGTCCCGTTGGCAACATCAAGGCGCCCGGGAACGCCATCGCCGTGGATGAGCGCGTCCGCGAAGGCCGGCCCGTCGTTACCGGTGTCGCCCATGATGCAGTTGTTGCCGTTGGCGACGGCGTTGTCGTACTGCGCGTCGGTGAGCTTGGACGGCTTCTCGCAGTTGTCGCGCGGAGCGTCGTCGTAGGGCAGCAGCTGGTGGTCCAGGCCGTAGAGCATGTTGGCCTTCAGTCGAGGGCCGCGCGCGCCCGTACCGCTGCCGAAGCCGTTTCGTGGGGAGTTCAGCTGCCCAAAGTTGCCCTTGTCCTGACCGGCGCAGCCGCCTTCGGGATCCGTCGCCACGGGATTTGTCCCCGTGACCGTGAAGGTCTTGATGTCGGTGATCTCCGTGCCGGCCGAGCCCTGCGCCGAGACCTGGACCTGCCAGGTGCCCGCCACTGCGGTCACATTGTCAGCGGTGATCGGCACCGTGAGGGTCCAGGTCTTGTTGTTGCCGTTCGGTGTATTGGTCCAGGTTCCGCTGAGATCGTGCCGATAGGTCGCCGCACCGTCGGTGAGCTGGAAGGCGACCACCGGCGGCTGACTCTCGTCCAGGTCAAGACTGTTGTTGCTGTTGACCTTGAGCGTCACCGTGATCGACGTCTCGCGGGCGGTGCTTGCTGGGGAGGGGTCTGCGTCCTGCTGGAAGTTGACCGTCTTGGTCTTCGTCCCGCCACCCGATCCACCGCCCTTCGAGCCGCCGGTCGTGTCGACCTCGGCTGCTCCGAACGAGCAACCGTTCGGGAGCCAGAGGGGGACCACGTCGGTCCCACTGGGTTCGGAGAACAAGCCGACGGTGGCGTCGGCGGTGATGTCGGTCGATCCGATCCCGAACACCGCGGCCATCCCGAAGTTGACTGTCACTGGGGGAGGAGCAAGGCGGATCTTGGTGCCACCGTCCAGGAACTCGATCTCACCGTTGCCGGGGCTGGCGTCGGTGAGTGCGCTCTTGACGCCCGCGACGGTCGTGACGTTCATTCCGATGGCGGAGTTGTTGTCCTGCAGGATGTATTCGGCCATCTTCTGGGCGATCGCGTCCTTCTCGGCGGCGGTGTCGGCCGGCCACAGGGTCGGCGTCTGGTCCTTGGCCCAGTTGCCGGCAGCGATGACTGCAACGTCTGCCTGGGTTTGCATGTCACGGCGTCTCGCCCAGGCATTGCCAAGATCAACCGCCAGGGCTCCCGTAATGAGTAGCAGTGCGGACAAGATCGCCACCATGATGGCGACAGCCCCGCTCTCGTCGTCCCTGCATTGGATCTTCATGGGCAGTCGCCGATCGTGTCGTCCGGGACGTAGTCCACGCGGGCCGTTGCCGACTGACTGACCTTGCCGTTGTTGATGAACGGGACGAACGGGAAGCCGAAGTCGACGCTCTGGAACGACACCGTGACGTCGACATCGGCTCCGACGGTCACGGGCGTGCTCGAGTAGGTGCGCTTGGCGGTGTAGCTGCCCGTCGACATGGCCTCGACGTTCTCCTCGACCTCGTCGCGGAAGTCGGCGCAGCTGGTGGGCGCGCCGACGGCAGCCTTGCGCGCAGCTTCTCGCGCCGCAGCGCTTCCACCCTGCATGCCCCAGAAGTAGAAGCCGTACTGGATGATCGCGAAGACGATCAGCACCAGGAGCGGGAAGACCAGGGCGAACTCGACGGCAACAGCCCCGCGATCATCGCGACGTCGCGCACGCAGAAGTCTTCGCATGATGCCCTCCCCAGCAGGCAACAGTCGCAATCCAGCCCACGGTCACGGCCAGTCTAGGGGGCTTTACCCGTCGGAGGCTGGGCATTTCGGGCGAACCTCGCCAGACCTAGGTCCGCAAGGCTCCGGTCACACGCGTGCTCCGACGTCTCACTGGTCACGGCCGTCACTTCCCGTCGTGCCACGAGGTATTCGAGTGACCGACGAACCAGCAGAAGAGGGAAAGGCCGCCCACTACTTCGATCGGGGGACCAGGTTCGTCCGAACGGCCATTTCTGATGACGACCCCCGGCATCCGGGCCATGTCCATCTCCTGTCCGACCTAGTGTGAAATCCGGGATCACTGCTGGTAGCCGTGGGGCGGCACTGGAGGAGCGGGGCATGGAGGAAGTCATGAGTGGCCTGCGTCATCGTGGCGAACGGGGCGCGTCGGCGGTGGAGTTTGCGCTCGTCTCCGTCGTGCTGTTTCCGCTCCTGTTCGGCATCCTCGAGTACGGGATGTGGTTCAACGACTCGCTCAACGTCCGCCAAGGCGTCAGGGAGGGCGCTCGAGCGGGTGTCGTCCAGAACTTCGACGACACCGGCTGCTCCGGCTCGGACATGGCGAAGCTGGCGTGCAAGACGAAGAACAGAATTTCCAGTGTGACCGGGGCTGCGGCGGTGCGCATCGAGACGCCGGAGGGGTGGACCAAACAGGAACCGCTGGTGGTCTGTGCGCAGGTCCGATCGAAGGTCATGGGCCTCGTCCCTCTCCCGAACGACCGGATCATCCGGTCGAAGACGGAGATGTCGATCGAGGTCGACGACCCCACGCCGGCTTCCGTGACCTATACGGCGGACAGCTCGCCGGCGGGCGGCAACTGGGACTGGTGCTGAGATGTGGCGATCAACCATGACGGCTACCAGGCGCGGTGAGGTGGACGAGCGGGGAGCCGTCGCTGTCGTGGTGGCAGTCTTCGCCCTCGTCATGTTCACCCTGGCTGCGCTCGTGGTCGACCTCGGCCTCGCTCGAGACACGCGCCGGCAGGCGCAGAACGGCGCGGACGCGGCTGCACTCGCGGGGGCAAATGTGCTGTACGACAGTGGCCTCGCTGACAAGGACGCTGCCGTGGCCGCAGTCAAGGAGTACGCGGCGTCCAACTTCGGCGTGCAAGACGCCGACTGGTCGTCGTGCGTCGACGCCAAGCGGGTCAACTTTCCGGGCTTCGTTGCCTCGGACCAGGCTGACTGCATCTCGTTCAAGCCGGATCTCAACCCGACAGAGGTGCGGGTCGTGATGCCGGCGCGCACTGTCGACACGCCTCTCGGAGGGCTGGCGGGGTCGTCCTCAGTGGACGTGAGTGCGTACGCCCACGCCGGTGTCGAGGTCGCGGACATTCAGCCGCTGGATGGTCTTCGGCCGTGGGGGATCTGCTCGAACGTGGCGAACACCAGCGGCAACGTCACCTTCGTGCCCATGAAGGGTGGGTCGACAGCCTCGGGACAGGGAAGCACCGACCCCTGTGGGACGACTGGTCCTCCGGGCGGGTGGTGGGTGGCGCAATGCACAGGGCAGGGAAACGGCAACGGAGAGACTGATGCCAGCGTGCTCAACGGCTGCCCCACCGACACCTACCAGGCTGTGCCCAATCAGCCGAGCACAACGCCGACCGCGCTCTACAACCACATGACTGCGTACTGCCCGAAGAAGTCAGAGGGCCCGTCGTGTCTTGCTTCGGACCCGGGCAACAACTTCCACAATTCCAGTGAAGAGTGGCAGACCCTCGTGGGTGAGCACATCACGATGCCGGTCTTCTGCTGGCCACCTCAGTGCTCCGAGCCGGCGTACAAGGCGCAGGGTCAGAACGCCTCGTACGGCATCTGGCGGATCGCAACCGTGGAGGTGTGTGGCTTCAAGTTCAATCCGAGAGCGGCGTCGACAGATTGGCCGACGGAGGGGGCTTGCACGACCAACAACCCGAGCAACTACTCCTCCAGCAGCGTCACCTCCGGCGGCGGGCTCTTTCTCGTCATCGAGAAGCTGACAGGTGGGCCCGGGGGGACCGACTGGGAAGCACCGCGGCCACCCACGAGCCCGTCGCTGGTGCGGTAGCGACTCAGACCCGGGCTCCGTCGTCCCAGCCGTCACGCCCGTCACTTCTCATCGTGGCGACCAGATATCCGAAGCCGCCGACGAACCAGCAGAAGAGGAAGAACGACGCCCACGACGGCAGGACGCCGATGACGAGCAGGACGAGGGCCACCAGGGGTGCGCCGAGGACGCCGAACCAGGCCAGCAGGCGAGGCGGCTCGGGCCGCGGGAGCGGGGGAGCCGGCGGGGGCACGTAGTGCTCCTCGTGGTCGACGCCCTCGGTCTGGGGAGGGTCGTCCGGCCAGGCGCCGCGGAAGAGGTTGCGCAGGCGGTCGTCGGAGGTCTCGACGGGCTCGACCGACGAAGGCCGGGGGTCGACCGACGAAGGCGGCGAGCGGTCCGACGAAGGGTCGTTGGTCTCGACGGGCTCGACCGGCGACCGGGGCGGTCTCCGACGATGGGTCGGTCGCGGTCCAGTTGGCAACCATCCGCTCGAACTCGGCATCGAAGTCCAGCTCGGCCCGCTCCTCGGCGTCCTCGTCAGCGGCCGAGCGGTCGTCGGGCTCCTCCGGTGGGGGTGCGGTCACCGGGGCTCACTCAGCTCCGCTGAGCCGCTCGAGGAACTGGGCCGACCGCTCGAAGATCGTCGGGGCGTCGTTGTCCAGCGTGGCGACGTGGTAGCTCTCGGGGAGCTCGACCTCCTCCACGTCGCGCGAGGAGATCCGCGCGATGATCGCCTCGCGTGAGGAGGAGTCGAGCACGTGGTCCTCAGGCGCACGGAAGAGCAGCACCGGCTGGGTCACCTGGTCGAGGCGCTCGCGAAGCCGGGGGAAGGCGCTGAACATCGAGTGAGCGGCCTTCAGCGGGGTGCGGGGATAGGCCACCTCGTCCTGGCCCGGCTTCTTGATGTCGTTGCCGATCGCGGGGAACGCCGGCACCACGTGCTTGAGCACCGGGAGCAGCTTGATGTCCTTGCGACGGCTGTCGATCGCCGGGTTGACCAGCATCAGGCCGGCCACGTCGCGACCGTGCTCCTCGGCGAGGGCGAGACTGAGCGTGCCGCCCATCGAGAGCCCGGCCAGGAACACCTGCTCGTGCTCCGCCTTCAGCTTGAGGAACGCATCCTCCGCCGTGGCGTACCAGTCGGCGAAGGTGTGCGCCTGCAGGTCCTGCCAGCGGGTGCCGTGACCGGGCAGCAGCGGCATCGAGACCGAGTAGCCACGACCTTGCAGGTCCTCTGCCCACGGCCGCATCGAGGCCGGGCTGCCGGTGAAGCCGTGCAGCACCAGGACGGCCACGCGGGCGCCGGGGACGGGTGCATGGAGAGGTGCGACACGAGGGTCGAGGGCGGAGGCCTGGGTCACCCGGTCATCGTCGCACGGCCCCTGAGGACGGGCTAGGGTGGACCGGCCGGATCGAGGCAGCCCACACCGGTCGGATGGCGGGCGAGGTGCAGGCGAATTGGAGAGCGAGTCGAGGAGGGTGGGTTGTTCTACTGGTTCCTGAAGTGGATCGCCATCGGCCCACTGTTGCGACTGGTCTTCCGGCCCACCGTGGAGGGGACCCAGCACGTGCCCGAGGAGGGGCCGGCAATCCTCGCGAGCAACCACCTCTCCTACGCCGACTGGCTGTTCATGCCGCTCACCCTCGACCGCAAGGTCACCTTCGTCGCCAAGGCGGAGTACTTCACCACTCCAGGCTTCAAGGGCTGGCTGCAGAAGATGTTCTTCACCGGAGCCGGACAGGTGCCGATCGACCGGTCGAGCGGTGACGCGGCCTCGGGAGCGCTGAAGACCGCCAAGGGCGTGCTGGGTCAGGGCGACCTGTTCGGCATCTATCCCGAGGGCACCCGCTCCCACGACGGGAAGCTCTACCGCGGCAAGACCGGGGTCGCCAGGCTCGCCATCGAGACCGGTGTGCCGGTGATCCCGGTGGCCGTCGTCGGCACCAACATCGTGGCTCCCCCCGGCAAGACCTTCGGCCACTGGACGCGGCCTCTGGTGCGGTTCGGCAAGCCGCTGGACTTCTCCCGCTACGAGGGCCTGGAGGGCGACCGGTTCATCCTGCGCTCGGCCACCGACGAGATCATGTACGAGATCATGCGGCTCTCCGGCCAGGAGTACGTCGACATGTACGCCTCCAGGGCCAAGGCGCTGGAGAAGGAGGCCGCCAGGGACGCGGCCAAGCAGGAGTCGAAGCAGTCGAGCGAGTCCGGGGACCCCGGGCGCGGCGGCTCCTGAACCTCGGCGGCTGCCAGACATGTCCAGCCTGGGCGCCGCCCCCTCCGCCTCGCTGAGCGCCTCCGACCAGGTCCGCCTCACCCTCTTCCGCATCCTGGCGGTGCTTCGCGTGGTCGTGCTCGGATACGCCGTCGCGATCAACGCGGGCCGGATGGACGAGATGGCGCGGCCCGGGCTGGCCTGGGCCGGACTGGCGACCATGGCGATCTGGACCGTCGTCGCCGACGTGGTGCACGAGGTCTGGCGCTCTGTCGGGTGGTGGTTCGACGTCCTCGACGTCGCCGTCGCCTGCGGCATGCTGCTGCTCACCCTGGCGACCCACAGCGAGGAGATGCAGGACCGAGGCGTCTCGAGCCTGCCGACCCTGTGGGTGCTCGGAGCGGTCCTCGCGGTCTCGGTCGGCATCGGCTGGTGGCAGGCGGTGCTGGCGGCGGTGTGCGTCTCGGTGGTCGACGTCGCGGTGCGGGTCGAGACGACGACGAACACCTGGGCCAACATCTTCCTGCTCACCCTCGCCGCCGCAGCGGTCGGGGCGATGGCCACGGCGCTGTGCCGCACGGCGGAGGCGCGCGCGGCGGCCGAGCGGCTCCGCGCCGCGCTGGAGGAGCGCGCCCGGCTCTCGCGAGCGGTCCACGACGGCGTGCTGCAGGTGCTCGCCCTGGTGCAGCGACGTTCGCGGGAGGTCCCCGACCTGGAGGACCTCGGGCGCCTGGCGGCGGAGCAGGAGGCGTCGCTGCGCTCGCTGGTCCAGTACGACGCCCGCTCGGCCGGGGCGAGCCTGCTGCGGGGGTCTCGACGGGCTCGACCCCCGGGTGGCGCCCGACCACCGGGTGGCGAGGCCGATCTCGTCCAGGCGGTGCAGCGGGCGGCCGGCAGCCACTCGATGAGCACCCCGGGTCGGCCGGTGCTGCTGGAGGGTGACGTGGTCGAGGAGGTGGTGGCGGCCGTGACGGAGTGCCTGCTCAACGTGCGTCGCCACGTCGGCGAGAACGCCAGCGCGTGGGTGCTGGTGGAGGACCTCGACGACGAGGTCGTGGTGACCGTGCGCGACGACGGGCCCGGGATCGCTGACGACCGACTGGCGCAGGCGAGGACCGAGGGGCGGCTGGGGGTGAGCGGATCGATCTGCGCACGGCTGGCGGACCTGGGTGGGCGTGCCGAGCTCACCACCGGCCCTACGATCGGCACCGAGTGGGAGCTGCACGTCCCCCGCACCCGCTCGACCCGACCAGGAGGTCCGCCCCCGTGACCGCACGACCTGACCCCTCCGAGGTGTCGGCCCACGAGCCCGACACCCCCGTCGTCGACGAGGATGGGCCCGCTGACGGTGCCAGCAAGCCGCTGCGGGTGATGGTCGTCGACGACCACCCGATGTGGCGCGACGCCGTCGGGCGCGACCTGGCGGCGGCGGGCATCGAGATCGTCGCCACCGCAGCCAACGGCACCGACGCGATCAACCGGGCACGAGCGACCCGACCAGGAGTGGTGGTGCTCGACCTGCAGATCCCCGAACCCGACGGGGTCGAGGTCACCGCGGCGCTGCTGCAGGCCGATCCGACCGTGCGGATCCTGATCCTCTCGGCCTCGGGGGAGGAGAGCGACGTGCTCGACGCCGTCAAGGCGGGGGCCACCGGCTACCTGGTGAAGTCGGCATCGCGCGAGGAGCTGCTCGAGGCGGTCCAGCGCGTCGGCAACGGTGGCACCGTGTTCACCCCGGGGTTGGCTGGGCTGGTGCTGGGGGAGTACCGCAGGCTCGCCGACAAGGGCGCCGCCCCGGACGACACCCCCCAGCTGACCGAGCGTGAGACCGAGGTGCTGCGGCTGGTGGCCAAGGGGCTGTCGTACAAGCAGATCGCCGAGCGCCTGGTGCTCTCGCACCGCACCGTGCAGAACCACGTGCAGAACACGCTGCGCAAGCTGCAGCTGCACAACCGGGTGCAGCTGGTGCGCTACGCGATCGAGCAGGGGCTCGACGAGGAGCTGTGAGCGGTGACGGTGTCGCAGAGCGGGTGGCGCAGGCCGCCCAGGAGCTCTACGGCCTCACGCCGGGGGAGTTCACCGGCGAGCGTGACCAGATGGTGCGAGCGGCGCGAGCCGACGGTGACCGCGAGCTCGCCGCCGCGCTGAAGGACCTGCGCCGCCCCACGGTTGCGGCCTGGGCGCTGAACCTCCTGGTGCGGCGGGAGCCGGAGCTGGTCCAGCAGGTGCTCCAGGTCGGGGAGTCGCTGCGTCAGGCGCAGCAGGAGCTGCAGGGTGAGGCGCTGCGCGACCTGGGGCGGCAACGTCGCGGCCTGGTCTCCGCGCTGGTCGACCGTGCGGCAGACCTGGTCGAGGAGCTCGGCGGCACCCTGGCCGACTCCGCCCGGCAACAGGTCAGCGACACCCTCAACGCGGCCCTCGCCGACCCGCAGGCGGCTCGCGTCCTGATGTCCGGGGCCGTGGTGCGCCCCCTGGAGGCCGGGGTCCTCCCCACGCTCGACCTGGACGAGCACGTCGCCCCGGCGGTGCTCCGGAGCAGGTCCTCGGCCACGGCGCCGCGACCCGCTGACGAGTCGGACGACTCCGACTCACAGGCGCAGCTGCAAGAGCTCTCCGCCGAGCGCCGGCGGCTGCGCCGCGAGGCGGCGGAGCAGGAGGTGACCGACGCCGAGCAGGCGCTGGAGGAGGCGAAGGCGTCGGCGGAGGAAGCCCAGGTCGAGCTGGAGCGGACGAGGTCGCGGGTGCTGCAGGTGGAGGCCCGGATCGACGAGGTACGCCGCAGCCTGGCCGACCTGGAGAGCGAGGCCGAGACCGCGGTCGACCAGGCCGAGGAGCTGGAGCAGGCGCTCGCCGACGCCGGTGAGGTCACCGAGCAGGCCGAGCTCGACCTGCAGGCGGCCCGAGCCGCGCTGGACCAGCTGCCCCGCTGAGCCTCGGGACTACTCGGCCCAGCCCTTGGCGCGCTCGACCGCTGCTTGCCCATGGCTGCGCGCAGCAGTGGAGCACCTCAGGCAGGTTCGGCAGCCCCATCGGACTCCGATCGCGCTACCCGGCGCTCGATGGCTTTCTGGGTCAGCGCACCGATGACGATGCAGAGCAGGAGGATGGTCAGCACGAACGCCGGACCTCGTCCGAGCAGGTGGGTGAACGGGTTGTGGGTCCAGGCGACCTCCTGGGGCACATTGAAGATCCTCTCGAAGAGGGCGCCCGGCAGGATCACGCAGAACTGGAGCCCCAGGACGGGCCCGACGAGACGTCGCAGACGTGGGGTCATGGCCCGGGAGGACAGCGCGAGGGCGGGTGCGCAGGCCACGAGGAGCTCGATGCCGTAGCGATAGCCCCAGAACATGACGCCACCGCTGTATCGGTTCAGCGTGAGCTGGATCAGCGTGTAGAGAAGCCCGCCGACGGCCAGGGCTCGTGACCAGTCCGGCAGGTCCTTCCACGCTCGGACGAGCGACGGCAGCAGCAGGAGCAGCACGGGCGTCCAGACGAAGAGGCCGAAGCCTGGGGAGATCCAGAAACCCAGGTGGTTCACGAGGTCGAGCTTGTTGGTGGTCGCATTGTCGAGGAAATCTCCGACGGGATAACCGGCAGACGGATTCCAGGTGCCGTACATCCATCGGCACCAGATGCTCATCAGCACGATCGACGCACCAGTGACCAGCCCGATCTTGGCGGTGATGTCGGGCCGACGGCGGGACCACCCGACGAGGAGGCCGACGACGGCTGCGATCACGGCCAGGTGGATCCGGCCCCATATCGCGACCGAGGCCAGGAGGCCGACCAACCACCATCGATCGCGTGCAGCCGCCCAGGCCATCCCTGCGAGGCCGAGGCCGGTCAGGGTGTGCGGCCAGAGTCCGTCGGCCGAGACGCTCCAGACCGGGGTGGTGAAGCCCAGGGCGAGCGCGCTCACCAGGGCGTGTGTCTGCGAGAGGTAGGTGCGGATGCAGAGATAGAACAGAGTCACCGCGAGTGCCGTGAGCAGGGCCGCGGTCAGCGCGCCGGGCAGCGTGGTCGGCGTCGTCCCGCCGCTGATCCAGTAAGCGGGCAGCCCGGCCGCGATCACGCCGGGAGCGCGTCCGATGACCTCGTGGCCGTCCGGGGCCGTCATCACCCACACCGGCAGGAACGGCTGTCGTTCCACCCAGGGACACCCGTCGCGTCGAGTCGAGGGCGGCCCACGTCGAGCACGCGGTTCGCGGCGACGTACGCCGTCCACACGTCGGCGCTGACCGTGGTCCGGGCTGCGGTGGCACCGTAGACGAGCAGGGAGCCGATGAAGATGAAGAAGGCCGGCCGTCGGTCAGGCTGGTCCGCGGTCGCCGACTCGACACCATCGTCGGGCTCCTGCCGAGATGTGATGGTCACAGAGGTCATTCTGACCCGAATGGGCCGAGGTAGGTGGAGAATCGACGTCAGCGAAAGTGGTGTATGGCAACCTGGGCTCGGGACGAGCGCGGCGCTGTCCTGCAGTCCGATGTGGTGTTCCCGGTCTCGCTGGAGTGTTCATGAAGGTCGTCGTGCAGGTCCCGTGCCTCAACGAGGAGGAGACCCTGCCGCTGGTGCTCGATTCCATCCCGCGGCAGATCGAAGGAGTCGACGAGATCGTCGTGCTGGTGATCGACGACGGGTGCACCGATCGAACGGTCGAGGTGGCACAGCAGCACGGCGTCCGCCACTTCGTGCGACACGTTGGCACCCAGGGGCTGGCCCGCTCGTTCCAGGACGGCGTCGCCTACGCCCTGGAGATGGGCGCCGACGTCCTGGTCAACACCGACGGCGACAACCAGTATCCCCAGGAGCGCATCGCCGACTTGGTAGCGCCCGTGATCGCGGGGCGCGCCGACATCGTGGTCGCTGACCGGCAGGTGCACCTGGTCGAGCACTTCTCGCGTTCGAAGATCGCGCTCCAACGTCTCGGCAGTCGCGTCGTCAGCCTGGCTGCCGGGACGCGTCTTCCCGACGCCGCGAGCGGGTTCAGGGCCTACTCCCGCGAGAGTCTGATGAGACTCAACACCGTGACGCGGTTCAGCTATTGCATGGAGTCGATCATCCAAGCCGGCAACAAGCGGCTGCGGATCGAGAGCGTGCCGGTAGTCACGAACCCGAAGACCCGTGAGTCCCGGCTGTTCTCCTCCACTCGTCAGCACATCTTCAGGTCGGCGGCGGCAATCGTCCGGTCCTTCGTCATGTACCGGCCCTACGTCATCTTCGGCCTCGCGGCGCTTCTGTTCGCCCTGGTCGGGCTGCTCCCCTTCATCCGCTACGCCGTGCTGGTGGCGATGGGCGAGGGCGGCGGACACCTTCAGTCTCTGTTGGTGGGGGCCGTGCTGCTGATCCTGTCGTTCCTTTGCGTCATGCTCGGCGTCCTCGCTGACCTCATCAGGACCAACCGAACGCTTCTCGAGGTGACCCTTGAGCACACCAAGCGGACGAGGTACATCCGAGCTCCTGGGGGCCTGGCTCACGTCGCAACGGCCTCAGAGACTGGCGCGCAGCCTCTCGGAGACGTGCTCGTGTCCACGAAACTGCCCGGCGTTCACACGGTCTAACCGGTGGCATTCAACTCTTGATCTGAGGAGATCTGCTCGGTCAGGGCTGTGCGCCAAACAGTCAAACCAGCGAGAGCCAAGATCACGTCTGCTGCCGTGATTGCCAAGCGGGACAGCAGCGCAACTGTCAGTGCGGTTCCGACACCGATGAATGGCGACAGCAGGACCGTAAAAAGGCCTTCGCGGACACCAGCTCCAGCGGGAACGAAGATGACGGCAAGACCCACTGCCCAGGACAGACCCACAGCCCCGATGACTCGTGTGGGCGGGGCATCGGCGCCCACGCCGTTCAACAACACGATGGTGGCTGCTCCCATCAGAAGCCAGTGAAGTAGCAACCAGCTCGCCACTTTGGGTGCGCCGCGAAACGTTTCTGGCACTCGCTCCTGTGCCCGCCCGCTCAGTCGGCGGGCGCGTGCGAGGACAGCCGGGTGGAACAGGACAAGGCACAGGGGCAGGAATCCGTACAACAGGCCCATGCCGTCGCCCGTGAGTGCCAGCAGCCCTCCAAGAGCGGTGGCTACCGCCGCGCTGGCACCGAGAGTGAGGAAGAACGCGGCTGCCGACCGGTGGCGAGGGACATCGAAGACGCGACCGACCTGCATCTGCACCACTACGGGCCAGATCCCTCCAGGTACGTACTTTGCCAACTGACTCATCGCGTATATGCACAGCGCAGCACGCGTGCTCAGTACGGTGCCCAAGCCCACCAGCACTTCACTGAGCGCCATCACTGCAGCGCCGAGAGCAGCGAGGGACAATCCTATGGCGCCGAGCGAACTGATGATGGTCAGTTCGTCGAGGCTGGCGCGGACCTCAGTCCACTGAAGTCGGATCGAGTAGGCGAGTGCGGCAAGCACTGCGAACGAGGCTGCCCACTTGGCCAGTCGCGAAAGCTTCACGCGTGCTGCGTCCTGAGTCTGTTTCTCACTCTACCCGGACCGTCGGCGAGGTCTACCCATTCGAACATTCTAAGGAGGAGCAGATGGTTGTATAGCGGGGTGCGGATCCTGTTGTCCACTAGCACGTTCCCACGCTGGGACGGCGACTACACAGCGCCCTTCATCCTTCAGTTTGCCCAGGAGATGGTCAGGCAAGGGATCAATGTCTACGTGCTCGCGCCGCATGCCCCGAGGCCACGCGCCGCGAGCAGATCGAGGGGATCCCGGTCAAGCGGTTCCGATACGCCGTACCCGCGTCCACCCAGACGTCTGCTACTCAGGTGGCGCACTTTTCAACATCACCTGGTCAAAGCGCACTGCCGCCAAGCTTCCTGCACTTGTTCTAGCGCAGTGGGGGGCGACCATGGCACGCGTGCCGAGCCAGCGGTACGACGCTGTATCGCTCACTGGTTGTTACCGCAGGCGTGGACCGCAACGCGACTGGGCTGCAGCGGGGTTCCAGTCGTGTCGACGGTCCACGGGAGCGACATCTTCGGGCTGAACGGGAGAATCCTTGGGGCCTTCAAGCGGTCCGCGTTGCGTGCATCCGACGTCGTCACTGCGAACTCAAACGCGACCAAAGCTGCCATTCAGCTCCTGGCCCCGGAGATCAGTCCGCGCGTGATACCTATGGGGGTTCACCTCTCACGGAGTGCCGGGCCCGAGATGATCCACCGGTGGAAGCAGTCCGCGGGCGGAATGCCGCTCGTGGTGTTCGTGGGGAGGCTCGTCGAATGGAAGGGAGCGCAGGACCTTCTCGATGCGCTTTCGCTCGCGAAGGCGCACGCGTCGAGCTACGCGCTGTCATTGCGGGTGACGGTCCGATGAGAAACGAGCTCGAGGCACAGTCGAGTGCATTGGGACTGGCGGAGCACGTCAGCTTCGTCGGGTGGCTCCAGCCCCAGGATGTATCCGCCTTGCAGGCGCGGCAGACGTCGTCGTGGTCCCATCGCGCATCGGGTCCGATGGCGCGAGAGAGGCCCAGGGCGTAGCGGTTGTCGAGGCAATGGCACTGGGACGTCCCGTCGTGGCCACGTCGACCGGTGGCATCCCAGATGCCATCTCGTCCGGCGTGAACGGACTCCTGGTGAACAACCGAAGCCCTGTCGAGCTGTTCGAGTCGATCGTCGCTCTCACAATGGATCCAGAGCTCGCCGAGCGCATCGGGACGCGGGCTTCAGAGTCTGTGAACCGATTCTCATGGCAGAACGTTGGACGCGAGTTCGCCACTGTGTTTCGCGAGGCAGTTGCACGCCGCACAGCTGTGTGACGTCTCGCACCCGGAAACCTGCTGTCAGCTCACTTGGGCCGGGCTATCAGAACGACATTGGTCGATGGGGAGGCCTCAGCAGCGATCTCGATGTCGGAAATGCAGAATCCGTACGCTTCCTCGGCTTCCTGGCGGGTGAAGGACGTAGCTGCTCCTCGGGGCTTCAGGATCGCCGAGGCCCGCTTCGCATATCCCAACACCCTCAATCCGAACAGGCGCCACCACTCGGGCGCGCGGCGGAACGTGAATGGAAGCGTGATGAGGCTATGCCGGCGACACCTGGCCAACTCGATGCGGAGGACGTCGTCCGGCGCCGACATCCCGAGCACGGACTCAACTGCGAAATGTTCTTCAGCCAGCACTCTCAACGACCCGGGCGTGAATTCATCGACGTGCCACCGGTTCCAGGGTCTTTGTGACGGCCGCAACCTGGTTCTGCGATCCGGAGTGACGCACACGAACAGCCCTCCGGGGCTTAGTACCCGCGCTGCCTCGGCCAGGTACCTAGCCGGTTCGGGGACATGCTCGATCACTTGAAAAGAAACGATGACGTCGAAAGAGGAGTCGGCGAAGGGTAGTGGCGCATCATCGACAGGCTGAATGCTCTGATACCTGAGATTGGGTCGCTGAAAATTCGTGGAGGCATAGGCGATGGCCGACTCCGAAACGTCGACTCCCACCACGGAACCAGCTGCTGTGGAGAGGAAGTGAGCTCCGTAACCAGTCCCGGTCCCGAAGTCCAGCACGCGCAACTGTGCTACGCGATCCAGGGCGAACTGATAGGCGGCGATGTGGAACAGGTAGACCAAGAAGTCGCCCGCCGAGCGGTAGGCGGTCGCCTCATCCACCCTTTCGGTCGTGTCGACGTAGTCGCCGCGCTTGAACACCTGTCCTCCCCGCCTCATGTCGGACGGCAGCTTCGCACGACCTCGGGGCCCGAGCGTGCTGATCGTGGTCATCCTCGCCTATCGGCTCAGCACACGAGGTGAAACGTGAAGTCCCTCTTGCCCGCAGGCCCAGACAAGGAAGCCGCAGACACGGAATCGGACCGCGCGCGTGAACCACCGCCGACCTCGGCCGTCAAGTCTGGACCGTGGCCGTGGTCGACTTGAGCAGGCCCGACGAGCGGCAGACCATGATTTCAGTCGTTGGACTCTCTGTCCTCCTTCGCACCAGTGATAGCTCCACGGGGTACACCAGTCGCCCGATCAGCCCACCCAAGCGGTCGGAGCTCGAAACCAGGAAGGCGACCAGGTACCAGAGCAACCGGTAGAGGCGACTGGAACTGTCCAACGGCTCGTTCATCAACACAAAGAAGGGGCGCCGGTCAACGACCTCGAAGCCGGCATCCTCCACGAATGTCGTCAGCTGCGTCAGGGTTCGAACAGCGACGTGGGCCACTCTGCGCTGCGGCCGGTGGACGAACATATCGGTGAAGATGAGGTGGCCGCCGGGGCGGAGTAGTGCGTGCATGTTTCGCAAGGCTCGGCTGAAGGCTGCGTCGTCCACGACATGAAACAGCACATCCATAGCCGAGATGGCGTCGAAGGACCCGCGTCCGAACGATGTCACTATGCCCTCGTCGCAAATGTCGCCCTGGAGAAAGTCGCTCCGAGGAAATGCGACCCTCAGGGCGTCGACGGCCGTCTTCGTCAGATCCAACCCAACCACGTGGGCACCCACCTCTTGCCACCGCTCGACGTAGAAGCCGGTTCCGGCGCCGACATCTAGGACTCGTGACCCGGAATGGTCGAGCAGCTCCCGGTCAAGGGTGGACTGGAAGATCTCTTTACGTACCTGGTACGCCCACCAGTTGAAGCGTGGGCCCAAGCGACGAAACCCGACGCCGGTCAGCGAGTAGTCCGCGCTGAGTCGTTCTTCCCAGTACGCACGTGCGTTGAAATCGGGCTCACTCACGCGGTGAGTGTTGCACTTCGGTCACTCGCGGAAGGAGCGGCGCCCCGACACCCCAGCGCCCCGCGCGATTACTCACGATCGGCGGCGGACCGTAGAGCTTTCGGGATGAACCGCATGCGGCTAGGCCCAGCCCTTGGCGCGCTCGACGGCTTCTCGCCAACGGCCATGCGCCTCGTCGGCCGCCTCGCGGTCACCCTGCGGCTCGAAGCGGCGGTCCAGGGCCCACGTCTCGCGCAGGTCGTCCGGCGACTCCCACACCCCGGCGCCGAGGCCGGCGAGGAACGCGGCCCCCAGCGCCGTGGTCTCCACGATCTCGGGCCGCTCGACCGGCACCCCGAGCTGGTCGGCCTGCAGCTGGCACAGCAGGTCGTTGGCCGACGCCCCTCCGTCGACCGTGAGCGAGGTCAGCGGTGCGTCGTCCGGGAGGGTGTCGATGACGTCGCGGACCTCGAAGGCGATCGCCTCCAGCGTGGCGCGCACCAGGTGGGCGCGGGTTGTGCCGCGGGTGATGCCGAGGATCGTGCCGCGGGCGTGCGGGTCCCAGTCGGGGGCGCCGAGCCCGGTCAGCGCCGGCACGAAGACCACGCCATCGGAGGACTCGACGGTGGCGGCCACCGCCTCGGTCTCCGCCGCGGACCCGACGATCTGCAACCCGTCACGCAGCCACTGCACCGCCGCACCGGTCACGAAGATGGCGCCCTCCAGGGCGTAGGTCAGCTCCCCGCCCGGGGAGAGCCAAGCGGCGGTGGAGAGCAGACCCGCCTCGCTGCGCACCACCTCGGTGCCGGTGTTGGTCAGGATGAAGGAGCCGGTCCCGTAGGTGCACTTGGTCTCGCCGACGTCGAAGCAGGTCTGGCCGAAGAGCGCGGACTGCTGGTCACCGGCGATGCCGGCGATCGGCAGGTCCAGGCCGTTGAAGACCTTCGGGTCGGTGCGGGCGATCTCGCCCCAGGAGGGCACCACCTCGGGCAGCGAGTCCATCGGCACGCCGAAGAGCTCGCACAGCTCCTGGCTCCAGGCGCCCTCGGCCAGGTCGAAGAGCAGGGTGCGGGAGGCGTTGGAGACGTCGGTGACGTGGTAGGTGCCGCGCGTCATCCGCGCGATCAGGTAGGAGTCGACCGTGCCGACGGCGTAGCGGCCCTCACCGACCATGCCCCAGGTGTGCTCCTCGTGCTCGGCCAGCCAGAGGAACTTGGTGCCGGAGAAGTAGGGGTCGATCCGCAGGCCGGTGAGCTCGCTGATGCGGTCCTCGTGGCCGTCCTCGCGCAGCGAGCGGCAGATCTGCGCCGTGCGCCGGTCCTGCCACACGATCGCGCGCCGTGGCGCGTTGAGGGTCTCGCGGTCCCACAGCACGACCGTCTCGCGCTGGTTGGTGATGCCGACCGCCTGCAGGTCCGGCCCGTCGTAGGCCGCGACGGCATCCTTGGTGGCTTCGAGCGTCGCCTGCCAGATCTCCTCGGGGGAGTGCTCGACCCACCCCGGTCTGGGGAAGTGCTGGGCGAACTCCTGGTAGCCGCGCGCGGCGATCTGCCCCTGCGCGGTGACCACCAGGGCGGTCACTCCGGTGGTACCGGCATCGATGGCGAGGACGCTCATGGCCGTGATCCTGCCAAAGAGCCGCAGCAACGGGGAGGTACCCCGCGGTAACGGGCGCCAGGGCATGGAGTCTCGTGGTGTCGCGCTACTACGGTGGGCCACATGCGAGTTGGAGTCCTGACCGGAGGCGGGGACTGCCCCGGCCTGAACGCCGTGATCCGCGCCGTCGTCCGCAAGGGGGTCGAGGTCTACGGCTTCGACTTCGTCGGCTTCCGCGACGGGTGGCGAGGTCCGCTGGAGAACGTCACGTGTGAGCTCGGCGTGGAACAGGTGCGCGGCATCCTGCCCCGCGGTGGCACCGTGCTGCGGTCCTCGCGCACCAACCCCTTCAAGGTCGAGGGGGGAGTGGAGCGGATCAAGGAGAACCTCGCCGCCAACCACGTCGACGCGTTGATCGCGATCGGGGGTGAGGACACCCTCGGGGTCGCGACCAAGCTCGCCGACCTCGGAGTCAACGTCGTCGGCGTGCCCAAGACCATCGACAACGACCTCTCCGGCACCGACTACACCTTCGGCTTCGACACCGCGGTCAACATCGCGATGGAGGCCATCGACCGGCTGCACACCACCGCCGAGTCGCACCACCGCGTGCTGGTCGTGGAGGTGATGGGGCGCCACGCCGGGTGGATCGCGCTGCACGCCGGCATGGCCGGTGGCGCCAACATCGTGCTGATCCCCGAGAAGCCCTTCGACATCGACGCGGTGTGCGCCTACGTCGAGAAGCGCTTCGAGAAGCACTACGCGCCGATCGTCGTGGTCTCCGAGGGTGCGGTGCCGGTGGAGGGCGGTGACATGACGCTGCAGAACGGTGAGACCGACGCCTTCGGGCACGTGCGGCTCGGCGGCATCGGCGACCGGCTGGCCAAGGAGATCGAGCAGCGCACCGGCGAGGAGGCCCGGGCCGTGGTGCTGGGCCACGTCCAGCGCGGTGGCACCCCCACGGCGTACGACCGGTGGCTGGCCACCCGGTTCGGGCTGCACGCGATCACCGCCGTCGCCGAGAAGGCAGTACGGCGTGATGGTCGCGGTGCGGGGCAAGGACATCGTGCGGGTGCCGCTGATCGAGGGCACCGGTGAGCTGAAGACCGTCAGCCCCGAGGAGTACGCCGAGGCCGAGGTCTTCTTCGGCTGAGGCCTGCGGCCCGCCCCCTGGGTCGGCTCAGGCCGGCGCGCCCATCGCGGTCTCGCTGGGGCGCCGTACGCCGAGGGCACGCAGGGCCAGCACGATCGCGCACTGCACGCCGTTGGTGCACAGCGTGGGCGCTCCGAGCACCATCGCCTGGTTGCGGTGGCACCACATCGCGCTGTCGATCCCCGGCTGCACCTCGAGCGCCCGCTCGAGCTCGCGCATCTCGCCGCCGACGATGAAGGGCTGGAGCCGCAGCCCGGTCAGCACCTTCCAGTGGAACGGGCCGCGGCGCAGGATCGAGATCCCGTTGGTCCACTCGCGCTGGTCGTCGGCGAGCGGGATCGTGGCCAGCGCGCCGCTGGTCAGCAACGCCCAGACGGCCATGTCCGCGGGGGAGCCGCCGTCCCCTCCAGGTGACGGCGCCCCCACGGACGACTGACCCGGCGTGGCAGCCTCGACGGGGTCGAGCTGGAGGCGAAGCTCCAGCACGTCCTCGATGTGCCCATCACACTCACAGCTGCCGTACACCGGCGGGCTCCAGTGATCCCCTGACATCGCTGGTTCCCGTTGTTCGTCGTTCCCTCGCCCCATGTACAGGACGTTAGGCCCGAATCGGACTGCGGCGGGTGGGCCCGGGTCGTTTCCGTCCCAACGGCGAAGCGGAATAGCCCACTTGGTGGGGGTGCCGCGCTCCGAGCGGGTGGTCGTGGCCGTCGACGGTGCCCTCCGGGGACGGTGACTGGCGCACCGTAGGCTTGCGCGCGTGGACTTCCCCTCCCTCGAGGACCTGCACGCGATGGGTGCCCGGCAGCAGCCGACGTACCCCGACGTTGCCGCGGTCGACCAGACCGTGGCGAAGCTGCGCGCCGTCCCGCCGCTGGTGTTCGCCGGTGAGTGCGACGACCTGAAGGAGAAGCTCGCAGCCGTCGCACGGGGAGAGGCCTTCCTGCTCCAGGGCGGCGACTGCGCCGAGACGCTGGAGGGCGCCACCGCCGACAACGTGCGCGCCAAGCTGCGGGTGCTGCTGCAGATGGCGGTGGTGCTGACCTACGCGGCCTCGGTCCCGGTGATCAAGGTCGGCCGGCTCGCCGGCCAGTACGCCAAGCCTCGCTCGTCGGACATCGAGACCCGTGGTGAGGTGAGCCTCCCGGCCTACCGCGGCGATGCCGTCAACGGGTTCGACTTCACCACCGAGTCCCGCGTCCCCGACCCGCAGCGGCTGCTCGAGGTCTACAACTCCTCGGCCGCCACCCTCAACCTGGTGCGCGCCTTCGTCACCGGCGGGTACGCCGACCTGCGCCAGGTGCACACCTGGAACACCGACTTCGTCCGGTCCTCGCCCGTCGGGCGCCGCTACGAGCGACTGGCGGCCGACATCGAGCGGGCCCTGACCTTCATGAAGGCGATCGGTGCCGACCCCGACGAGTTCCACCGGGTCGACTTCCACAGCAGCCACGAGGCGCTGGTGCTGGAGTACGAGCACGCGTTGACGCGGGAGGACAGCCGCACCGGCCTGCCCTACGACGTCTCGGCGCACTTCGTGTGGATCGGCGAGCGCACCCGCCAGCTGGACGGCGCCCACGTCGAGATGCTGCGCCACATCCAGAACCCGATCGGGGTGAAGCTCGGGCCCACCACCAGCGCCGACGACGCCATCGCGCTCGCCGCCACGCTGAACCCGCTCAACGAGCCGGGCCGGCTGACCTTCATCACCCGGATGGGTGCGGGCCGGGTGCGCGAGGCGCTGCCCGAGGTCGTGGACAAGGTCACTGCGGCCGGGGTGCAGGTCGCGTGGGTCTGCGACCCGATGCACGGCAACACCTTCGAGGCGTCGTCGGGGTTCAAGACCCGCAGGTTCGAGGACGTCATGGACGAGGTGCAGGGCTTCTTCGACGTCCACCGCGAGCTCGGGACCTGGCCCGGCGGCCTGCACGTGGAGCTGACCGGCGACAACGTCACCGAGTGCGTGGGCGGGGGAGAGTCGCTGCTCGAGGAGGACCTCTCCCACCGCTACGAGTCGGTGTGCGACCCCCGGCTCAACCGGGTGCAGTCACTCGAGCTGGCGTTCCTCACCGCGGAGATGCTCAGCCAGGTGCACGAGCCGGAGGCCTGAGCCCGTGGTCGTCGACCTGCGTAGCGACACCCTGACCGCGCCCACCGAGGCGATGCGTCGCGCCATGGCGAGCGCCGAGGTCGGGGACGACGTCTACGGCGAGGACCCGACCGTGATCCGGCTCGAGGAGCGGGTCGCGGAGCTGCTGGGTCACCAGGCGGCGCTGTTCACCGCCACCGGTTCCCTGGCCAACGTGCTGGCCGTGCGCGCGCTGGTGGGCCCCGGCGAGGAGGTGCTGTGCCATGAGACCGCGCACATCGCCCGCGCGGAGCTGGGGGCGCACGGGTTCGTCGCCGGCCTGACCATGCGCACCTGGGCCGGTCGCCCGGTCGAGCTCGACCTGGTCGACGGGCTGTTCAGCCCCGACATCAGCCCGTACTTCGTGCCGACGCGGGCGATCTCGGTCGAGAACACCCACAACTTCGCCGGCGGCGCCGTCACCGACATCGAGTCGTTACGCACGTTGCGCACCTGGGCGGACGAGCGGGGAGTGGCGGTCCACCTCGACGGCGCCCGGCTCTGGAACGCCCACGTCGCGACCGGCACCCCGCTGGCCGACTTCGGGGCGATCGCCGATGTCGCCGCGGTGTGCCTCAGCAAGGGGCTCGGGGCTCCCGTCGGCTCACTCGTCGTCGGCAGCCAGGAGGTGATCACACAGGCCCGGGTCTGGCGCAAGCGCCTCGGCGGCGGCATGCGCCAGGTAGGCATGCTGGCGGCGGCCGGTCTGCACGCACTCGAGCACCACCTGGAACGTCTCGCCGACGACCACGAGCACGCGCGGCTGCTGGCGCAGGCGTGCGGCGTCGACCCCGAGACCGTCGACAGCAACATCGTGGTGATCGAGCACCCCGACCCGCCGTCCGTCATCGAGGCGGCACGCGCGGAGGGGGTGGTGATCTCGGCGGTGGGGCCTCGCGCCCTGAGGCTGGTGACCCACCTCGACGTCTCACCCGACGACGTACGTCGCGCAGCGGACGTGCTCTCCCGGCTGCTCGGCTCCGCCGGCTGACTCAGCTCGGCGGTTCCGGGCTCAACCCACGGTGGGGGTGGCGCGGCCGAGGAGTGGAGGCAGCTGGCGCATCGCGCTGGCCAGCGCGCGCAGCTCGGTGCCGAGCAGCGCCTGCGGCCCGTCGCACAGCGCCTCCTCGGGGTGCGGGTGCACGTCGATGATCACGCCGTCGGCGCCCACCGCCACCGCTGCGCGGGAGAGCGGCACCACCAGCTCCTTGAGCCCGGCTGCGTGTGAGGGGTCGACGATGATCGGCAGGTGACTCTTGGACTGCACCACCGGGACCGCGCTGATGTCGAGGGTGTTGCGCGTGGCCGGCTCGAAGGTGCGGATGCCGCGCTCGCAGAGCACCACGTCGAGGTTGCCCCGCTGAGCGATGTACTCCGCCGCCATCAGCCACTCCTCGATGGTCGCGGTCATGCCGCGCTTGAGCAGCACCGGCTTCCCGGCCTGTCCCACTGCCTGCAGCAGGCCGAAGTTGGCCATGTTGCGGGTGCCGATCTGCAGCATGTCGGCGTGCTCGGCCACGACCTCGACGTCGCGGGCGTCCACGATCTCGGTCACGACCGGGAGGCCGGTCGCCTCGCGCACGTCGACGAGGATCTCCAGCCCGCGGCGACCGAGCCCCTGGAAGGCGTACGGCGAGGTGCGCGGCTTGTAGGCGCCCCCGCGCATCATCGTCGCGCCGGCAGCCTTGGCCATCTCGACCGCCTCCAGCGTCTGCTGGGCCGACTCCACGGCGCACGGGCCGGCGATGAGGGTGAAGGTGTCGGGACCGATCGGGACCTGGCGGCCCTGGGGGCCCACCCAGATCGTGCTGCGGTCGGGGTGGTGCTGGCGGCTCACGAGCTTGAACGGGTCGCTGATGCGCTGGACGTCGGCCACGCCCGGCAGGGTGCGCAGGTTGAGCCCGTGGAAGGACTCGATGTCACCGACCAGCCCGATGATCGTGCGGTTGACGCCCTTGCTGACGAAGGCCTCGCCACCCACGGCGGTCACCTTCTCCACGACGCGGACGATGTCCTCGTCGGTGGCGTCCGGGGTCATGACGACGACCATGTGGCTCTCTCCCTGCGGCTGTGTTCCCTCGGTGTCGGTGTCGCTCGAGCCTATCGAGCCCGTCGACCCCTTCCAGGGTGCCGACCGGTCGGTGGACCGAGCCTGCGACGGTGGCTCGCCGAGGCCTCGTCCCGTGCCCCATCGGCGAGCCGAGCAGCACCTGGGGGCTCCCGGCGTGGGAGACATGTGACTGGTGTGACCCTCGCGTAGCCTCACCGACATGGCGACGCGCACGTCTTCCCCCCCTGCGTCGCGCTCGTCCAGCTCCCGTCGTACGACGGGCGGCTCGGGCGCGCGAGGCCGTTCGACCCCCACGAGCCGTGGGCGGTCGTCCTCGACGCGTTCGGGCTCCTCCAGCAAGAAGGGCACCAAGAAGGGCAAGGCGAGCTCGAGCCGTCGGCCACCGCCGCGCGCGGTGCGCAACGGTCCCGGGCCGGTCTACCGCTTCTTCTCCACGCTGTGGCGGGCCGTCTCGACCTTCTGGATGGGGCTGGCCCACGGCATCGGCCTGACCGTGCGTCGGGTCGGGCGCACGGCGCGCGAGCTCGACCCCGAGCACCGTCGCGACGGCGCCGGGCTCGCGTTGATGGCGCTGGCCGTCGTGGTCGCCGCCAGCGTCTGGTGGCAGCTGCCCGGGGGCGTCGGCGACGGCACCCGCACGGTCGTCACCGGGTCACTGGGCCTGCTGGGGTGGTTCGTGCCGCTGCTGCTGGTGGGCGTGGGAGCGGCCACGATGCGCAGCCCCGAGGCCTCCGGACCCGCCGGACGGCAGCTGATCGGCTGGACGGCCCTGATCTTCGGGGTCCTGGGCCTGATGCACCTGGCCAACGGGAGCCCCGAGGGCAACGACACCGAGGCGCTGATGGGCGCGGGCGGAGCGATCGGGTTCGTGGTCGGCTCCCTCGCGATGGACCTGCTGCGCTCGGTCTACGTCGTGGTCCCGATCTTCGTGCTGCTCACGGCCTTCGGCCTGCTGGTGGTCACGGCCACACCGGTCTACATGATCCCGACCCGCCTGGCGGCCGCGCGCGACCGGCTGCTGGGCCGCACGGCTGCGGCCCCGGAGGAGGAGGCCGAGGACACCGCCAACCTGGCGCTCCAGCGTCGTCGTCCGCGTCGCCGCGTCGGCGCGATGACCGACGGCTTCGAGCCCGAGGGCGACCCGGCCTACGACTCCCCGATGCTCCCCGACGCAGAGGGTGCGAAGCCCAAGCGGGGCAGGGCGAAGCCGAAGGTCGAAGGCAGCGACGCAGCCGCCTCAGGGGAGGCCGGCGCCGCGACCGGCGAGCCAGAGGTCGCCCCGCCGCACACCCCGCTGCCGGCACGCGTCGAGCAGCTCTCCATCTCCGGGGACGTCGCCTACAGCCTGCCGGGCAACGAGATGCTCAAGCCCGGGAGCCCGCACAAGGCCCGCAGCCAGGCATCGGACGCCGTGGTCGGGCGGCTGACCGAGGTGCTCGAGCAGTTCGACATCGACGCCCAGGTCACCGGCTACACCAGGGGCCCGACGGTCACCCGCTACGAGGTCGAGCTCGGCCCGGCGGTCAAGGTCGAGAAGGTCACCGCGCTCGGCAAGAACATCGCCTACGCCGTCGCCAGCGCGGACGTGCGCATCCTGAGCCCGATCCCGGGCAAGAGCGCGATCGGCATCGAGATCCCCAACACCGACAAGGAGATCGTCTCCCTCGGTGACGTGCTTCGTTCGGGCAACGCCCGTGGCGACCACCACCCGATGGTCATCGGTCTCGGCAAGGACGTCGAGGGCGGCTTCGTGGTCGCCAACCTGGCCAAGATGCCCCACCTGCTGGTCGCCGGTGCGACCGGTTCGGGCAAGTCCTCCTTCGTGAACTCCATGATCAGCTCGGTGCTGATGCGGTCCACACCCGACGAGGTCCGCATGATCATGGTCGACCCCAAGCGGGTCGAGCTGAACGCCTACGAGGGCATCCCGCACCTGATCACCCCGATCATCACCAACCCGAAGAAGGCGGCCGAGGCGCTGCAGTGGGTGGTGCGGGAGATGGACATGAGGTACGACGACCTCGCCAACTTCGGCTTCCGCCACATCGACGACTTCAACAAGGCGGTGCGCGCGGGCAAGGTCACCCCGCCCCCGGGCAGTGAGCGCCAGCTGGCGCCCTACCCCTACCTGCTCGTGGTCGTGGACGAGCTCGCCGACCTGATGATGGTGGCGCCGCGTGACGTCGAGGACGCGATCGTGCGGATCACCCAGCTCGCCCGAGCCGCCGGCATCCACCTGGTGCTCGCCACCCAGCGCCCCAGCGTCGACGTCGTGACCGGTCTGATCAAGGCCAACGTGCCGTCCCGGCTGGCCTTCGCCACCTCGAGCCTGTCCGACAGCCGGGTCATCCTCGACCAGCCGGGTGCGGAGAAGCTCGTGGGCCAGGGCGACGGGCTGTTCCTCCCGATGGGCGCGTCCAAGCCGGTGCGCGTGCAGGGCGCCTGGGTGACCGAGACCGAGATCCACTCCCTGGTCACGCACTGCAAGCAGCAGCTGGCGCCGACGTACCGCGAGGACGTCACGGCACCGGCCGCCAGCAAGCGCGAGCTGGACGACGACATCGGCGACGACCTCGACCTGGTGGTCCAGGCGATCGAGCTGGTGGTGTCCACCCAGTTCGGGTCCACCTCGATGTTGCAGCGAAAGCTGCGTGTCGGCTTCGCCAAGGCGGGCCGCTTGATGGACATTTTGGAGAGCCGTGGCGTCGTGGGCCCCAGCGAGGGCAGCAAGGCACGAGACGTCCTGATCAAGCCCGACGACCTCGACGAGGTCATCGCAACGTTGCAGGGAGAGCAGTGAAGCCGACACCGCGGTCTTCCCGGAGGGAGCGTCGATGAGCGCGCAGCCAGTCGAAGAGGTCGACGGGGTCGACTCGGTCGACGGGGAGGCTCCCGGCGACGTGGAGTCCCGCGGTGGACCGGGCGACGACGCCTTGCGCGAACCACCTCACGTGGAGGTGCGGCGCAACGCCGTCGCCTCGGCCGTGCTCGGGGCGGCCGCCTCAGCGGTCGGGATCGCCTACCTGTGGCGTGCCGCGGAAGTCGGGCAGGTGCTCGACTGGGTCCTCTGCGGCGCACTGGCCCTGCTGGCGACGGTCTTCCTGCACAGTCTCCTGGACGCGCGCACGCCGTTGTTGATCGCCGACGAGATGGGCATCCGGATCCGGCTGGGCACGACCTGGCGGGGACTTCCCTGGGAGGCGATCGAGCGGGTCGTGGTCCGCCCCCGGCGCGGCATCGCCCGCGACGGCTCGGTGGTGGTGCAGCTGGTGCACGTGGCCCGGTCGATCGAGGGGCTCGAGGGACGAGCGCGACGACACGCCCTGATCAACCGACGCGTCTACGGAGGTGCCCTGGCCGTTCCGCTGGGCCTGGCCGTGCGCACCGACACTCCGGACGAGGAGCTGAGCGACCGCATCGCCACCCTCTCCCAGGGCCGAGCAGAGGTCGTCACCCTGCTCAGCGAGCCCGAGGTGGCCGACGACGAGGCCACGGCGGCGACCGAGACCGAGACACCGGCTGAGGAGCCCCAGCCCGACCTCACCTCGGAAGCGAGCCCTGCCGAGGCCGACCTGGTCGAGGAGGAGACGGTTCCGGGCCGTTCCCGATGGGCGTGGTTGCGTCGCCCCGCGTCGGCCGAGGCCCAGGAGACGCCGGAGTTGCCGGAGACCTCGGAGCTGTCGGAGTCTCCGGAGACCGTCGACGCGCCGGGCGACCTCAGCTCGCACCAGGAGCAGGTCGAGGTGGCGCCGCCAGCGGCGTCCGAGCCGCTCACCGTCGGCTGGACGCCGCGCGAGGCGGCGTCCGAGCCGCGCCCCGAGCCCGGTCCCGTGGGCGAGCCCCAGGACGCAGAACCGCTGCCGACGCAGCGGGCGGGGGCGATTCCGCTGCGCGGCGCCGAGACCGACCGCGTCACCATCCAGGTGGACGAGGTCCCGCACCGCTCGACCCGGGCCATCGACGCGGTCAACTCGGTGCGCGAGGCGGTCAACCCGGTGGGCCGACGCAACTCTCGCGTGCGCGCGATCGCCAAGCTGGGCGACCCGGTGGCTCCGCTGGTCATCGACAACTACCAGCCCGAGCCGGCCTACGACCCGGTGATCGGTCCGGAGCTCGCGGCCTCGCGCACCCGCGTGGGGCTCAGCGTCGACGAGCTCGCCGAGCGCACCCGCATCCGCCCCCACGTCATCGAGTCGATGGAGGTCGACGACTTCACCCCGTGCGGTGGCGACTTCTACGCGCGAGGACACATCCGCACCCTGTCGCGGGTGCTCGGCAAGGACCCGGTGCCCCTGCTGGAGCAGTACGAAGCGCGCTACGCCCACGCCCCGGTCAACGCCCGCAAGGTCTTCGAGGCCGAGCTCGCCACGGGGATGGGCGGACAGATGACCCGCCCCTACGGCGGGCCGAACTGGACCGGTCTGGTGGCCGCGGTGCTCATGTTGGTCCTGATCTGGGCCGGCGTCCGGTTGTTCGCCGGCGACGGCACCGAGGCGCTCCAGGAGCCGCCACCGGTGCTGGACGGCTCGGCGGGCCTGAGCAGCTACTACGGCGGCACGAAGGCCGCGTCCGGCCCCAAGCCGGTCAGTGTGGTGCTCAGCGCCACCGAGGCCGGCGCCGACGTGCAGGTGCAGGACGGCGACGGCAACCTGGTGCACGACGGTGAGCTGGTCATCGGTGAGGTCAAGCGGCTGCGGGTCCCGCCGCCGGTCACCGTGACCAGCGACGACGGCGGCGCGGTGAGCGTGCAGGTCGCCGGGGAGGACCTCGGGGCGCTCGGTTCCCTGGGCGCGCCCGCCACCCAGACCTTCGAGGGCCAGGGGTCGGCTCCCTGACCTGACGGCGCGGCGTCACCCGAGCCGTGGTGGGCGAGAGGCCTGGACTCGCCACTTTTGCCACATTGGCACCGGCCGCGCGGTATTTTCGACGGGCCGTCGACGACGGACGTCCCCCCAGGAGCAGCCGATGCAGCGAGCCCAGGAACCGGTCGAGGCGGCCGGGCCCCTGCCCCCCTCCGCGCCGTCGCCTGACTACCGCATGGTGGCGGACAAGAAGCTGGCCCGGCGTGCGCCCGGCGGACGGCTCCTGCTCGCCGGTCTCGTCGTCCCTGCCCTGCTGGCAGCCGGCGGTGGCTACCTCGCCGGCTCCGCGGCGGAGGACGCGCTGGTCGCCGATGCCTCGTCGGCGTTGCAGGCCGATGGCCTCAAGGGTGTGAGGCTCAAGACAGACGGGCCCTTCGTCACCGCACTGGTCCCCACCAGGGTCGATCCGCAACGCGTCGGTCGAGTCGTGGACCAGGTGGGCGGGGTCTCCTCGGTGAGCACCAAGGAGGTCTTCGGGTCCAAGAAGGAAGCCAAGGCGTGCACCGGGCTCAGGGGCAAGCTGGACCGTGCGACCAACCGCCAGCGGATCCCGTTCTCCGGACGCACGACCCGCCTGACCTCTGCTGGACAGCGCATGGTGGTCGCTGCGGCCAAGCTGGTTGCTGCCTGCGGCAGCGCCCGCGTCTACGTGGGTGCTCACACCGACTCCAGCACGCCGGGCGGCTCGACCCTGACGATCAAGCGTGCGCGGGCCATGATCGCCCTGATGCGCAAGTCCGGGGCGCCCGAGGAGCGGCTGGTGCCCCGGGGGTACGGCGCGCAGTACCAGGTCGCGGACGGCGACTCGGCCGCGGCGAAGCAGCGCAACGAGCGCGGCTCGGTGATCCCGGTGGAGGGGTGAGCGGCCATGTGGCTGTGGTACCTCGAGCTCTATGTCGCCGTGCTGGTCGCGTTCCTTGCCGGGGCCGGCGTCGGCCTCCTGGCGGTGCGGCTGCTCGTGCGACGCACGGACGGCTTCACCCTGGGTCTGTCCGGCGATCCGGCTGACCGGCCCGCGCCGACCACGGAGGCGGCGCCATGAGATTCCTTCTCCAGGAGATGGCGCTGTGGGTCGGGCTCGCCTTCCTGCTCGGTCTCGTGAGTGCTGCGCTGGCGAGCCTGCGACGGGTGGTGGTGGAGCGCTGGGAAGAGATCCCGGCCCCCGCGTCGGCGCTCGCGGCTCCCGCAGCAGCGGAGGTGGAGCAGCTGGCTGCCGAGGACGTCGTGGTCGAGGAGCAGCAGCCGACGCCGGAGGAGACCTCGCCGTTCCCGACGCTGGACGGCGATGTGCCGGCGCCGTGGGAAGAGGCAGAGGCCTGGTCTCGGCCCTCGAAGCTCGCCGACCGGTCGACTGTGCGTCGCGGGGCACGTGACGAGTGGGACGAGGCCGCCAGCAGCTGGCGGACCTGGGCCGATGAGGCGGGCAGCCACAGCGACGACGAGACGGCGGACGAGGGGGGAGTCCCTCGCAGTGGTCCCCTCAGCGACCACGACCTGTTCGCGCAGGACCGTGAGCTCGAGGACGTCGAGGCTCGTGTCAGCGACGACGATCTCTTTGAGCGGGACCGCGCGATAGATCCGGCGTCGAGGGGCAGTGACGACACGGGCGCGGCTGATGAGGACCGGTTTGCGCCGGACCGGCAGGCGCAGGTGAGCTCGCCCTTCGGGGCCGGATGGGATGACAGCGCCGGCGGGTCGCCGTTCGCGGGGATGGGCGCTGGCCACGACGAGTCCCCCTTCCCGTCGGTGTCGGACGGCGAAGAGGAGTGGGCTCGACCCGAGTCGATCCCCGACAGTGTCGACCAGGCGGCGAGCCAGGAGCCGGAGCCGACGCCTGAGGCCACGAGCACGACCGAACCGCCCGTCGAGGACGCTGCCGACGAGGGTGCCGGTGGCTTCCTTGCGGCTGCCCGACCGCGACCCTTCCGGCGCAAGCGCCGCAGCGAGCTGATGCGTGAGGCGGGGCAGGACTCGGAGGACTCGGACGGCTCGGACGACTCGGACGACGCGGAGGAGTCCCGGGACACCACGGGGTCGGCGTCCATCGCGGCGGCGGCCACGGTTGCGGGCACCGAGGAGATCGAGCAGCACCGGCTGGAGGCCGAGCGGGTCGAGCAGGAGCGGCTGGAAGCCGAGCGCGTGGAGGCCGAGCGTCTCGAAGCCGAGCGGGTCGAAGCCGAGCGGGTCGAGGCTGAGCGTCTCGAAGCCGAGCGGCTGGAGGCTGAGCGTCTCGAAGCCGAGCGGGAGGGGAGCGGCTGGAGGCTGAGCGTCTCGAGGCCGAGCGGGTCGAGCAGGAGCGGCTCGAAGCGGAGCGCTTGGAGGCTGAGCGGGTCGAGGCTGAGCGGCTGGAGGCTGAGCGGCTCGAGGCTGAGCGGCTGGAGGCTGAGCGGCTGGAGGCCGAGCGGGTCGAGCAGGAGCGGCTCGAAGCGGAGCGCTTGGAGGCTGAGCGGCTGGAGGCTGAGCGGGTCGAGGCTGAGCGGCTGGAGGCCGAGCGGCTCGAGGCCGAGCGGCTCGAGGCTGAGCGGCTGGAGGCTGAGCGGCTGGAGGCTGAGCGGCTGGAGGCTGAGCGCTTGGAGGCTGAGCGGCTGGAGGCTGAGCGGCTGGAGGCCGAGCGGCTGGAGGCTGAGCGGCTGGAGGCCGAGCGCTTGGAGGCCGAGCGGCTCGAGCAGGAGCGGCTCGAAGCGGAGCGCTTGGAGGCCGAGCGGCTGGAGGCTGAGCGGCTCGAAGCCGAGCGCGTGGAGGCCGAGCGGCTCGAGGCCGAGCGGCTGGAAGCCGAGCGCCTGGAGGCTGAGCGGCTGGAGGCTGAGCGGCTTGGAGGCGAGCGGCTGGAGGCCGAGCGGCTGGAGGCCGAGCGCCTGGAGGCAGGAGCGGCTGGAGGCCGAGCGGCTGGAGGCCGAGCGCCTTGAGCAGGAGCGGCTCGAAGCGGAGCGGCTCGAGGCAGGAGCGGCTGGAGGCCGAGCGGCTCGAAGCGGAGCGGCTGGAGGCCGAGCGCCTTGAGCAGGAGCGGCTGGAAGCCGAGCGGCTGGAGGCCGAGCGGCTGGAGGCGAGCGGCTGGAAGCCGAGCGCGTGGAGGCCGAGCGGCTCGAAGCCGAGCGCCTGGAGGCCGAGCGGCTGGAGGCCGAGCGGCTGGAGGCTGAGCGGCTCGAAGCCGAGCGGCTGGAAGCCGAGCGGCTCGAAGCGGAGCGCTTGGAGGCCGAGCGGCTGGAGGCCGAGCGGCTCGAGCAGGAGCGGCTGGAGGCCGAGCGGCTGGAAGCCGAGCGTCTCGAAGCCGAGCGGGTGGAGGCTGAGCGGCTGGAGGCGGAGCGGCTCGAAGCGGAGCGGCTGGAGGCCGAGCGGCTGGAAGCCGAGCGCGCTTGAGCAGGAGCGGCTGGAAGCCGAGCGCGTGGAGGCAGTGAGCGGGTCGAGGCCGAGCGGCTGGAAGCCGAGCGCGTGGAGGCTGAGCGGCTCGAGGCTGAGCGGCGTCGAGGCCGAGCGGGTCGAGGCCGAGCGGGTCGAGGCCGAGCGGCTGGAGGCTGAGCGGGTCGAGGCCGAGCGGCTGGAGGCTGAGCGGGTCGAGCGCGACATGCCAGCTGCCGACTCCGAGGAAGGCGATGCCGGGTCCGACGGTGGGGGGTTCTTCAGCGGTCGGTTCCGGCGTCGTCGCAAGGGTGGTCAGCGAGACCACGCTCCGGCGCAGACCGCAGCGCTCGATGACGCCGCGGTGGTCCACGACGAGGCGACCGACTCGGGTCCGTCGGCCGATGACCAGCCTGTCCCCGTCGAGGCCGAGGTCGACGAGGCGGTGGGCCGGCTCGAGGACGAACCGGCGTGGGAGGTGCTCGACGTCGAGGTTGCCGACGCCTCGGAGGACTTCCCTGCAGCCGAGGAGCACCAGGCGGCCGACGGCCCTGACACCGAGGACACCGAGAGACACCGGAGACACCGGAGACACCGAAGACACCGAAGACACCGAGCACACCGAGCACACCGAGCACGCCGAGGACGGCCCGGTCGAGGAGCTGGACGCGCTCGCCCAGTGGACCGCGTGGGCGCATGGGTCACACACCCAGGAGGCTGAGGCCTCCGAGGACGGCCCCCTGGCTGAGGAGATGGACACCGCTGGCGCGGCACAGTCGGGTCGCGGCTGGGACGGCTCGTGGGACGCCGACGCCGTGGGTGGCGCCAGCCCGTTCCCCACCCTGGACGACGAGCCGTCAGGGGCGGAAACCTGGCCCGACCACGACTTGGTGGCCTCGGTGACGGACGAGGATGTGCAGGATGGCCCCGGGGAGTCCGACGGTGAGCCCGCGTCGGCCGCGATGCTCGACGACACCGAGCCAGGCTCCGGCTTCGTGAGGTTGTCCGACGCGTCGAGCTGGTCGCTGGCCGACGACGACGCCGGCTCGGGTGGCATCCCGGTCCACGACGGCGTGCCTCGCCCGTACGGCCCTGGGTCGGCCTACGCACCCGCCGACGGCATCGCTCCGCCCGGGTACGCGATCAAGGGCCAGGAGTCGATGATGCTGTTCTATCCCAAGGGCGGCCGCTTCTACAGTCGGGTCGTCGCCGACGTCTACTTCGACACCGAGGAGTCGGCCGAACGCGCGGGTTTCACTCGCTTCGACCGCCGCGCATCGAGCGCACACGTGTCCCTGCGTCCGGAGAACCTGCGCTAGCCCGTCATACTCGTCCTGGTATGCCTGACACATCTTCTGACACCCGGCGGCCGGAGACGGTCGCCCTGGTCTCGCTCGGCTGCGCCCGCAACGACGTCGACTCCGAGGAGCTGGCCGGCCGACTCGAGGCCGGCGGCTTCACCCTCGTGGACGACCCCGAGGGCGCCGACGCCGTCCTGGTCAACACCTGTGGGTTCGTCGACGTCGCCAAGAAGGACTCCGTCGACACCATCCTGGCTGCAGCAGACCTGCGCGACGAGGGCCAGGCCAAGGCCGTCGTGGCCGTCGGCTGCCTGGCTGAGCGCTACGGCAAGGACCTCGCCGACTCGCTGCCCGAGGCGGACGCCGTGCTGGGGTTCGACCACTACCCCCAGATCGCCGAGCGGGTCCGTGACGTGCTGGCCGGGCACGCACCGGTGCCCCACGTGCCCTCCGACCGGCGCAAGCTGCTCCCGATCGCCCCGGCAGAGCGCGGCGCCTCCGACGTGGTCCTGCCCGGGCACACGGTCGCGGCTCCCGACCTGCCCGAGTCCCTGGCTCCTGCGACCGGGCCGCGCGCGGTGCGGCGCCGGCTCGGGGAGGGGCCGATGGCTCCGCTCAAGCTGGCCAGCGGATGCGACCGTCGGTGCGCGTTCTGCGCGATCCCGAGCTTCCGGGGATCCTTCGTCTCGAGGCGCCCCTCCGACGTGCTGACCGAGGCGAGGTGGCTTGCCGAGCAGGGGGTGCGCGAGGTCTTCCTGGTCAGCGAGAACACCACGTCCTACGGCAAGGATCTCGGCGACCTCACGCTGCTGGAGACGCTGCTCCCCGAGCTGTCGGCGATCGAGGGCCTCGACCGGGTCAGGCTCTCCTACCTGCAGCCGGCAGAGACCCGGATGTCACTGCTGGAGACCATCGCGACCACCCCGGGTGTCGCTGACTACATCGACCTCTCCTTCCAGCACGCCTCCGGCCCGCTGCTGCGTCGGATGCGCCGGTTCGGGGACGCCGACTCGTTCCTGGCGCTGCTCGACCAGGTGCGCACCCGCAGTCCGCGTGCCGGGGTGCGCTCGAACTTCATCGTCGGGTTCCCCGGTGAGACCGAGGCGGACTTCGAGGTGCTCTGCGACTTCGTCGACCAGGCTCGGCTCGACGTGGTGGGGGTCTTCGGCTACTCCGACGAGGACGGCACCGAGGCGGCCTCGTACGAGGGCAAGCTGGACGAGGCCGAGATCGCATCACGGGTGGCCCACCTCAGCAGCCTGGTCGAGGACGTGACGGCTCGGCGGGCCGAGGAGCGGATCGGAGAGCGGATGCAGGTCCTGGTGGAGCTGGTGGAGGACGACCTGGTCGAGGGGCGCGGTGAGCACCAGGGACCGGAGGTCGACGGGAGCACGACGATCCTCGGCGCGTCGTGCTCGGTGGGTGACCTCGTCGACGTCGAGGTGGTCCACAGTGAGGGGGTCGACCTCGTCGCGCGCCCGGTCGATGCGGTGCCGAGCCGCCACCAGACCAGGGAGGGCCGGGCATGAGCCACGACGACGCGACCACCGGTGGGGCCGTGGGCTCGGAGCCCACGCCGGTGAGCAACTGGAACGTGCCCAACGCCCTGACGACGCTGCGCATCGTGATGGTGCCGTTCTTCGGCTACGCGTTGCTCGTCGAGGACGGGCAGTCCTCGGGGTGGCGCTGGGTGGCCTACGCGCTGTTCGCGGTGGCCATGGTCACCGACAAGATCGACGGTGACCTGGCCCGCAAGCACGACCTCGTCACCGATTTCGGCAAGATCGCCGACCCGATCGCCGACAAGGCGCTGACCGGCATGGCCTTCGTGGGCCTCAGCCTGATCGGCGAGCTGTGGTGGTGGATCACCGTGGTCGTCCTGGTCCGCGAGTGGGGCATCACGCTGATGCGGTTCTGGTTGATCAGGTCCGGCGTGGTGCTGCCCGCCGGCCGCGGCGGCAAGCTCAAGACGACCGTGCAGACGATTGCGCTCGGCCTCCTGGTCGCCCCGCTGCTGATGCTGCCCGGGGGCTGGGAGCCGGTCGGCGAGTTCTTCTGGGGCGTCGGCGTGGCCGCGATGGGGCTCGCCGTCGCGCTGACCGTGCTCACCGGTCTCGACTACGTGCGGGACACCCTGGTCGCCCGCCGTGAGCAGCTGGGTCGGACTGCGGGCTGACCGTGGCCGACGACGCTCCGGGCGACACCTCCGAGTCGGTCCCGGACCCCACGAGGGTCCGCGACCTGCTGCTCGCGCGTGCGCTCACGCTCTCGACCGCGGAGTCGCTGACCGGGGGCGACCTCTCCGCAGCACTCACCACGCCTCCGGGAGCCTCCGCGTTCTTCCTCGGCGGGGTCGTCACCTACGCCACACCGGCGAAGACCGCGCTGCTGGGGGTCTCCCTCGAGACCGTGGGTCGGCACGGGGCGGTCTCGGCTCAGTGTGCGACGCAGATGGCGCAGGGTGCCCGTCGGCTGTTCTCGGCGGACCTGGCCCTGAGCACCACCGGAATCGCCGGCCCGGACCCGCAGGAGGGCAAGCCGGTGGGGCTCGCCTACGTCGCTCTCGCCGAGGGGAATGGCGTCCGGGTCGAACAGGTTCAGACCAGTGGGACCCGGGCCGAGATCCGTCGGGAGGTCGTCGACACGGCGCTGCGACTGCTGGTCGCGACACTCCTCGGGAACCCTGCGCGCGGTATTGGCGCGGGGGAGTAGCGTGGGGCACCCGCGGACCGCGTCACCAATCGACAGGAGGATCGACCATGGTTGTCTTCCGTCGCCTGCTCGGTGAGGTGCTGCGCACCCGCCGTCTCGAGCAGGGCCGCAGCCTGCGGGACCTGTGCGCCGAGGCCTCGGTCAGCCTGGGCTACATGAGCGAGATCGAACGCGGCCGCAAGGAGGCCTCCAGCGAGCTGCTGGCCTCCATCTGCGCAGCCCTCGACGCCCCCCTCTCGGAGCTGCTCTCGGAGGTCGCCGACGCCGCCGCTCTCGAGGAGGCACGGCTCGGCATGCAGATCGAGGCGCTGGGGACGAGCGAGGCCCCGCTGCCTCCGATGGCCGAGGGTGGCTCGGCCGCCGGCGACGACGTGGTCGCCTCCGCTGCCTGAGCCGGGGCTGCCTCGGATCGGCCTGACCTTCGGCTGCGGTCCGCCCGTTCGCCGGCATCTCGGGCACCACTGCGTCGAGCTGTGCTCCAGGCGGTCTTGCGCCCTCAGGCGCGCAGCCTCAGCCCCCGTGGGGTGACCACGAACCCGGCTCCCTCGAGGGCCTCCCGCAACGGGTCCTTGCGGCCCAGGATGCTCTCGCCGTCGGCGCGCTCGACCTGAAGCCTGCCCAGAGCGCCACGGCGTACGGCGTCGGCGAGCTCTGCTGCCGCGGCGCGCAGCCGCGTGCCCGGCTCGTCGGCCGAGGTGCCGGGGAAGGTGAGCAGGGTCCGCCCGCCCCGCTCGACGTAGAGCGCCAGGTCGCCCTCGACGAGCACGACCACGGCGCCGGCCTTGCGACCCGGTCGGTGCCCGGCGGACTCTTCGGTGCCGCGTGCTGGCCAGGGCAGCGCGGCGCCGTAGGGGTTGGCGGGGTCGGTGGCCGCGAGGGCCACGCTCACCGGTGCGGTGCCGGGGGACTGCGTCGACCAGGGATCGGTCCACGCCGGCTGCTCGGTCTCGGGTGTCGAGAAGGACCGGAGCCGGTCGACGGCGCCGGGGATGCCGAACTGCGCCGCACCCAGACCGTCGACGAAGTAGCCGCGCCGGCAGCGCCCCGAGTCCTCGAAGGCGGAGAGCACCTTGTAGACGCCGGCGAACCCCCCGGGGACCCGCTCGGACATCACCGCGCCACGGGTGACGATGCCGTGCCGCTCGAGCAGCCCCTCGGCGGCAGCGTGAGCCCTCCGGGTCGGATCGGAGTCGATCTGCGGCAGGAGCGACCACCGCCCGGTCATGGTCGGCGGCCCGCTGCGCGCAGGCAGTGAGGGGCGCCCTCCGCGCTGGTGACGCGTCGCGACCCGCGCGCGAGGGGCCGATCGCCGGCCCCGGTGGGCGGATCGACCGGTGCTGGTCAGGGTCCGCAACGGCGCCAGTGTGTCGTTGGTGACCAGGCCCGCCCACACCAGGTCCCACACCGCCTGTTCGACAGCGGCGTCGTCGGTCGTGCCGACCTGGGACGCGACGGCGTCGGCGAGGCGGCGGAAGAAGTAGGCGCCCCCGCCCTCGAGCGCCGACAGGACGCCGTCGTGCACCGGGGTCGCGTCGTGCTCGCCCGGGTCCGGGAGCGTCAGGTGGGCGGTCTCCGCCAGGTGCAACGACACCCAGCCGTCGGTGCCGGGCAGGGTGCCGTGGCCGGCCCACACCACCTCCCCGGTGGCCATCAGCTCGTCGAGATCCGCGCCGGCGTAGTCCTCGACACGGCTGGGGAGGACCAGGGTCTCCAGGGCGCTCGCCGGGAGCGCGCACCCGGCCAGCTGGTCCACGACGGCCAGCGCCCCGTCGGGACCCGCCAGGCGGGTGCGTCGCCGAGACCCGCGCCCGCTGCGCTCGGCCCCACCTGCTGAGGAGCGGTCGGTGACCACGCGCTGCCACTCCGGGAGGAACCGGCCCAGAGTGGCCTGCTCCACCGGCTCGATCACCTTGCGCAGTGCTGCCAGGCTCCGCCTGCGGAGCCGGCGCAGCACCTCGCTGTCGCACCACTCCATGCCCTGGCCTGTGGGGCGGAACTCGCCCTCCATCACCCGGCCCTGTGCCACCAGACGGCTCAGGGTGTGGGAGACCACGGCGGCGCCGAGGCCCAGCTCCGCGGCGACGTCGCCGGTCGTGAACGGGCCGTGGGTGCGGGCGAAGCGCGCGACCAGGTCGCCCAGCGGATCCTCGACCGACTCGGTGAACACCTCGGGCGTGCCGGGCGGGACCGGCACCCCGAGCGCGTCGCGCAGCCGGCCGACGTCCTCGACCACGGCCCAGCGCGCCTCGCCGCCGATCCTGACCTGCACCACGCGCCGTGCGTCGGTGAGCTCGCGCAGCCACGGGTCGGGGTCGGCGCGGCAGCGTCGAGCCACCTGCTCGGTCGAGAGCGGCCCGACCAGGCGCAGCAGGTCCACGAGCCCCTCGGCGTCGCGCGCCCGGCGGTCGTCGGCCAGGCGTTGCAGCTCGGCCTCGACCTCGGCCAGCACCTGCGGGTCGAGCAGCTCGCGCAGCTCGGCCCGCCCGAGGAGCTCGGCGAGGAGCCCCTGGTCGAGGCTGAGCGCGGCGGCCCGGCGCTCGGCGAGCGGGTTGTCGCCCTCGTACATGAACGCCGCGACGTACCCGAAGAGGAGGGACCGGGCGAACGGGGAGGGCTGCTCGGTCGCGACCTCGACGACGCTGATCCGACGCGCCGACAGGTCACGCATCAGCTCGGTCAGGGCAGGCACGTCGTAGACGTCCTGGAGGACCTCACGCACCGACTCGAGCACGATCGGGAACGACGGGTACTTCGAGGCGACGCTGAGCAGCTGGGCGGCGCGCTGTCGCTGCTGCCACAGCGGCGAGCGTCGGCCCGGGTTGCGGCGGGGGAGCAGAAGCGCCCGCGCGGCGCACTCGCGGAACCGGCTGGCGAACAACGCCGATCCGCCCACCTCGCGGGTCACCAGCTCGTCGAGCTCGTCGGGCTCGAAGACGAAGACCTCCCCGCCCGGCGGATCCTGGTCGGTCTCGGGGATGCGTAGGACGATGCCGTCGTCGGAGGGCAGCGCCTGGGCATCGATGCCGTAGCGCTCGGAGAGCCGGGCGCCCACCGCCAGCGCCCACGGGGCGTGCACCTGGGTGCCGTACGGCGAGTGGAGCACGACCCGCCAGTCACCCAGCTCGTCTCGGAACCTCTCGACCAGCAGGGTGCGGTCGGAGGGCAGGGTGCGTGTCGCCTGGCGCTGCTCCTCCAGGAAACCCACCAGGTTGTCGGCCGCCCACTCGTCGAGCCCGGCGTCGCGGCAGCGGCTGGTCGCCGCCTCGCGGTCCAGCGAGGCCAGCTCGCGCGAGAAAGCGCCGATCGCGGCGCCCAGCTCGGCGGGGCGTCCCAGCTGATCGCCCTTCCAGAACGGCAGCCGGCCCGGCACGCCCGGCGCCGGGGAGACCAGCACCCGGTCGTGGGTGATGTCCTCGATCCGCCAGCTGGTGGCGCCCAGGGCGAAGACGTCCCCGACGCGGGACTCGTAGACCATCTCCTCGTCGAGCTCGCCGACGCGACTGGCTCGCTCGCCGACGAGGAAGACCCCGAACAGGCCGCGGTCGGGGATGGTCCCGCCGCTGGTGACCGCGAGCCGCTGGGCCCCGGGTCTGCCCGTGACGGCACCGCTCACACGGTCCCAGACGATGCGTGGGCGCAGCTCGGCGAACTCGTCGCTGGGGTAGCGCCCTGCCAGTAGGTCGAGGGTGGCGTCGAAGGCGCTGCGCGGCAGGCCGGCGAAGGACGCGGCCCGGCGCACCATCGAGAACAGCTCGTCGGCGTCCCACTCCTGCAGGGCCGTCGCGGCGACGACGTGCTGGGCCAGGACGTCGAGCGGGTTGGCCGGCACCCGCAGCGACTCGATCGCGCCCTCGCGCATCCGCTCGACCGCGACGGCGGTGTGCATCAGGTCGGCGCGGTGCTTGGGGAGCATGACGCCGCGGGAGGTCTGGCCCACCTGGTGACCTGCCCGGCCGACGCGCTGCAGGCCCGAGGCCACGCTGGGCGGCGACTCGATCTGCACCACCAGGTCGACCGCCCCCATGTCGATGCCGAGCTCGAGGCTGGAGGTCGCCACCACGCACGGCAGCCGGCCGCGCTTGAGGTCGTCCTCGATGACTGCTCGCTGCTCCTTGGAGACCGACCCGTGGTGTGCCCGCGCGACCAGCGGTGCGGCTGCGTCGGTCTGGCCGGACTGGGCCATGACCTGCGCCGGGGGGCCCTGGGTCCGGTCGTCGCCGGGAGCGCTCTCACCGGCTCGTTCGGCGGCGATCTCGTTGAACCGGGCCGTCAGCCGTTCGGCCAGACGCCGTGAGTTGGCGAAGACGATGGTCGAGCGGTGCTGCTCGATCAGGTCGACGACCCGCTCCTCGACGTAGGGCCAGATCGAGGTGCGGCGCTCGGACCCGGCAGCCGGGCCCTCCAGGAGGTCGCCCTCCGGCTCCGCCGGGGCTCCTCCCAGCTCGCCCATGTCCTCGACGGGCACCACCACCCGCAGGTCCCACTCCTTGTGGGCGGGAGGCGCCACGATCTCGACCGGGTGCGGGCCGCCCAGGAAGCGGGCGACCTCCTCCAGCGGACGCACCGTGGCCGAGAGACCGATCCGCTGCGCCGGACGGTCCAGCAGCTGGTCGAGACGCTCGAGGGAGAGGGCGAGGTGGGCGCCGCGCTTGGTGCCGGCCACCGCGTGGACCTCGTCCAGGATGACCGTCTCGACACCGGCGAGCGCGTCGCCGGCACGGGAGGTCAGCATCAGGAACAGCGACTCGGGAGTGGTGATCAGGATGTCGGGCGGGCTGGTCGCGATGGCTCGCCGCTCCTGGGCGGTCGTGTCACCCGATCGCACGCCCACCGTGATGTCCGGCTCCGGCAGGCCCAGGCGCGACGCCGCGTGTCGGATTCCGGCCAACGGCGCCCGCAGGTTGCGCTCGACGTCGACCGCGAGCGCCTTCAGCGGAGAGACGTAGAGGACCCGGCAGCGGCGAGCCTTCGGCGGGGTCGGGGCCGAGGCCAGCTTGTCCAACGACCAGAGGAACGCGCTGAGGGTCTTGCCGGAACCGGTGGGCGCCACGACCAGGGCGTTGCGACCGGCAGCGATCGCCGACCAGGCCCCTGACTGGGCCGCAGTGGGTGACTCGAAGGAGGTCTCGAACCAGGACCTGGTGGGCTTGCCGAAGTCGGACCACACCGACTCCCGGCCCGCCGCGACCGTCTCGTCGGTGCTGCTCGCCGAGGTCGTCGCAGGCGTGGCCGATCCGGAGTCCGGGGGAGGGGGCTGCCTGGGCACCTCGCCATCCTCTCCCAGGGCGCCGACAAACCAAGAAATGCAGTCGTCGCGCTCAGGGCCGTGGGGCTATCGTCGCTGGGTGACCGACCCCGCGACCGCCCCCGCTCGGGCCGTCGGCAGGGGAGGCGGGGCCCCGCCGGTGGTGCTCGCCCGCGACCTGCGCAAGTCCTTCGGGTCCTTCGAGGCGGTCAAGGGCATCGACGTCGAGATCCCGGCCGGTGAGACCTTCGGCTTCCTCGGCCCCAACGGTGCCGGCAAGTCCTCCACGATGCGCATGGTCGCTGCCGTCTCACCGCCCACGTCCGGGAGGCTGCAGGTGCTCGGGCTGGACCCCGTGACCCAGGGGTCGGCGGTCCGGGCGCGACTGGGCGTCTGTCCGCAGGAGGACAGCATCGACCTGGAGCTCTCCGCGCGGGAGAACCTGGTCGTCTACGGCCGCTACTTCGGGCTCTCTCGCGAGCTGTGCCGACGGCGGGCGGACGAGCTGATCGAGTTCGTGCAGCTCGACGACAAGGCCGCGGTCAAGGCCGACCTGTTCTCGGGCGGGATGAAGCGCCGGCTCTCGATCGCGCGGTCCCTGATCAACGACCCGGACCTGCTGCTGCTCGACGAACCGACGACCGGCCTCGATCCCCAGGCCCGGCACGTGGTGTGGGAGAAGCTCTTCCGGCTCAAGGAACGCGGAGTCACCATCGTGCTCACCACCCACTACATGGACGAGGCCGAGCAGCTCTGCGACCGTCTGGTGGTCATGGACGGCGGGCTGATCGTGGCGGAGGGTGCCCCTACGGCCCTGATCCGAGAGCACTCCACCCGCGAGGTGGCCGAGGTCAGGTTCGGGCTGGAGGACCACGCCTCGCTCGAGCCCCGCGTCGCCGGCCTCGCCGAGCGCGTGGAGGCACTCCCGGACCGGTTGCTGCTCTACGCCGAGGACGGCGAGGAGGTCCTGCGCCGGATCCACGACCAGGGTCTGAGCCCCACCAACACCCTCGTGCGGCGCTCGAGCCTCGAGGACGTCTTCCTGCGGCTGACCGGCCGCACGTTGGTCGACTGATGAGCAGCTCGGCCGGGACCGAGGCGACCTCGACCGGGGCGGGCGGGAGCGCCCGCGTCGCCTCGATGCCCCAGATGGTCCTGCGACAGAGCGCCTACTGGTGGACGGTCTACCGGCGCACCTGGCGGGGCTCGGTGGTCACGGCGTTCGTCGAGCCGCTGTTCTACGTCGTCTCGATGGGCGTGCTCCTGGGCCAGTACGTCGACGGACCTAGCGGCACCAACGACGCGCTGGGGGTGAGCTATCTCCAGTTCGTGACGCCGGGACTGCTCGCCGCGACCGCGATGCAGTACGCCGGCACCGAGGCGATGTGGCCGGTCATGGGCGCCCTGAAGTGGGACCGGAGCTACTTCGCGATGATCGCCACCCCGTTGCGGGTCGCCGACATCGTCGCCGGGCATCTCGCCGCGCTGGCAGCGCGGACCGTCGCGGTGTGTGCCGTGTTCGTCGCGGTCCTCGCCCCCTTCGCAGTCTTCAGCTCCTGGTGGGGGACGCTGCTGGCCGCCGGCTTCGCCTCGCTCACCGCGATGTCGATCGCGGCTGCGATCTACGCGGTCAGCGTGCGCATCACGGTGATGTCCGACTTCGCGATGATCTATCGGCTGGGCATCTTCCCGATGTTCCTCTTCTCCGGCGCCTTCTTCCCGGTCAGCAACCTGCCGGACGCGATGGAGTGGGCGGCGCGAGTGCTGCCCCTCTGGCACGGGGTCGAGCTGACGCGGATGGCGTCGCTGGGCGCCTGGGCCTCGCCGCTGACGGTGGCGGGACACCTGGCCTACCTCGTGGCCTTCTTCGCGGTCGGCACCGCGCTCGGCGTCCGCGGCCTGACCCGACGGCTGGTGGTCTGAGTGAGTCCTTCCACCACGGCACGGGCGACGCGCACCCTCGGCGGACTGCTGGCGCCGTCCTCGTCCCACGGCGGCGGACCCATGTCGGTCATCGAGCGCAACCTGCGCTACACCCGGCGCAACTGGAAGCCGACGGTCTCGGTGTTCGCCGAGCCCATGATCTGGCTGTTCTCCATCGGCGTCGGGGTGGGTGCCTTGGTCACGGGGTTCGACGTGGGTGGTCGCAGTCTCAGCTACCAGGAGTTCGTCGCCCCGGCGCTGCTGGCATCGGTGGCGGCCAACGGTGCGGTGGTCGACACGACGTTCAACGTCTTCTTCAAGCTCAAGTACGACAAGACCTACGAGGCGATGATCGCCACGCCGCTGACGCCGTCCGACATCGTGCGCGCGGACCTGGCGTCCGCGCTGGGTCGCGGCACGGTCTACGCCGCGGTCTTCCTGCTGGTGATGGCCCTGATGGGCCTGACGTCGGGGCCGTGGTTCCCGCTCGCCGTCCCCGCAGCGACGTTGATCGGCTACGCCTTCGGCGGCATCGGCTTCGCCCTGACCACGTTCATGCGGTCCTGGCAGGACTTCGAGTTCATCACCCTGACGATGATGCCGCTGGTCCTGTTCTCCGCCACGTTCTTCCCGCTCTCCGCCTACCCCGACGGGCTGCGCTGGGTGGTCGAGCTGACCCCGCTCTACCGGGGGGTGGCGCTGGTGCGCGAGGTCAGCACCGGGGTCCTCACCTGGGCGAGCCCGGTCTCGGTGGTCTACCTGCTCGTGGTCGGGTACGTCGGGTCCCGGATCGCCGCGCGTCGGGTCCATCGCATCCTGATGGTGTAGTCGGGGTTCCCAGCAGGTCAGACGTCCGGCGACGGACCGGCGAGCGAGCGGCAGGAGAGATCAGATGAGGTTCACCGAGTTCTGGGCGCGGATGCACCAGGTGCTCGGGCCGGCGTACGCCCCGGTGTGGGCCAGCCAGCAGGTCCTCGCCGACCTCGGCGGTCGCACCGTGGACGAGGCGCTGGCCGCGGGGGAGTCACCCAAGCAGGTGTGGCGGGCCGTGGCGGCGCGGCTCGACCTCCCCGAGTCGCAGCGGTGAGGTCATGAGCGACCTGCTCGGGCAGCGCGATCCCGACGCGCTCGCAGCCCCCGAGGTCCAGGCGATCCAGGCCCGCACGGTGCGGGTGATGGTGAGCGCCCAGGCGTTCGGCGGCTTGGCGCTCACCGTGGCCGTGGCAGTCACCACCGTGCTGGCGCGCGACGTCTCCGGCAGCGAGTCACTGGCCGGGCTCGCCCAGACCCTGCAGGTGCTCGGCGCCGCCGTCGCCGCCTACCTGCTGGCGCGCATCAGCAGCGCCCGCGGGCGACGCACCGGCGTGGTCACCGGGTACGCCGCCGGGGGACTGGGTGCCGCGACCTGCGTGGCCGCCGGCGCCGTGGGCTCCTTCGCCCTGCTGCTGGTCGGCTGCCTGCTGCTCGGGGCGACCGGCGCGAGCACCTACCAGGCGCGCTACGTCGCGGCCGACCTCGCCCTTCCCGCGCGACGGGGACGTGCGCTGGCCACCGTGATGTGGGCGACGACGGTGGGCGCGGTGCTCGGGCCCAACCTCGTCGGGCCGGCCGGCGACCTGGCTCGCAGCCTCGACCTGCCCGCGCTGACCGGGCCGTTCCTGATGTCGGTGGCGATCTCGGCCATCGCCGGCACCATCGTCTTCGTCCGGCTGCGACCCGACCCGCTGCACGTGGCGCGTCAGGTCGCCGGCGGCGGAGCCGGTCAGGGGCCGCGGGCCGGCGGGTGGCGGCAGACCTGGGAGGTCGCACGCACCCGGCCGACGGTCGGGGCCGCCGTGGTGGCGGTCAGCGCCGCGCACGCGGTGATGATCGCGGTGATGGTGATGACCCCGCTGCACATGGACCACGGTGGTGCCGAGCTGGAGCTCATCGGGTTCGTCATCAGCATCCACGTCCTCGGCATGTTCCTCTTCAGCCCGGTCATGGGCTGGCTCGCCGATCGGCTGGGCCGCGCCCCGGTGCTCTACGGCGGAGGGTCGCTGCTCCTGCTGGCGTGCGTGGTCACCGGGCTGTCCCCGGAGGGTGCGTCGTTCGCGATCGGGCTGGGCCTCTTCCTGCTGGGCCTCGGCTGGTCGGCCACCACCGTCGCCGGGTCAGCCCTGCTCACCGACGCCACCCCGGTCGACCAGCGCGCCGAGGTGCAGGGCACCTCCGACCTGCTGATGAACGCCGCGGCCGCGGTCGCCGCGGTGCTCGGCGGCGTCGTGGTGGGCACGCTGGGCTTCGCCGCCCTCAACGTCTTCGCCGCGACCCTGGTGCTGGGGGTGCTGTGGGCCGCGGAGGTGGCCCGCCGGCAGCGCGACACCGACCTGGATGGGGTCGCCTCGTAGGCTTCGACGACATGTCAGCCATCCAGCCCGAGCGGTCCACCCGGGCCGACATCGCCGTGATCGGCGGCAGCGGCTTCTACTCCTTCCTCGATGCCGCCGAGGAGGTCGATGTCGAGACGCCGTACGGCGACCCCTCGTCGGCGATCACTCTCGGCCATGTCGGTGGACGCGACGTCGCGTTCCTCGCGCGGCACGGCTCCGGGCACCGCCACCCGCCGCACCTGATCAACTACCGCGCCAACCTCTGGGCCCTGCGCTCCCTGGGGGTGCGCCAGGTGCTGGCGCCCTGTGCCGTCGGCGGGTTGCAGCCCCACACCCCACCCGGGTCGCTCGTGGTGCCCGACCAGCTCGTCGACCGCACGACCTCACGCGCCCAGACCTACGTCACCACCGGCGCGGCCCACGCACCGTTCGCCGACCCGTACTGCCCGGGGCTGCGCACCGCCTTCCTCCAGGCTGCACCCGATGCCGTCGACGGGGGAGCGATGGTCGTGATCGAAGGACCGCGCTTCAGCACCCGGGCCGAGTCGCAGTGGTATGCCGCGCAAGGCTGGTCTCTTGTCAACATGACAGGACATCCCGAGGCTGTGCTCGCCCGCGAGCTCGGCATGTGCTACGCCTCGCTGGCGCTGGTCACCGATCTCGACGCAGGGGTCGAGGTCGGCGAGTCGGTCGACCAGGCCACGGTCTTCGCGATGTTCGAGCAGAACCTCGAGCGGCTGCGCGGGGTGCTCTCCCAAGCCATCGCCGCGGCTCCCGGTCCGGAGGCCGACGCATGCAGCGCCTGGTTGGCCGACGTCGACCCCGCGCACCGCCCTGGGGCCGGGGCATGAGGCGCTCGCGGTGAGGGTCCTGGTCACCGGCGCCGCCGGCTTCATCGGCGGCGCCGTCTGCGCCCAGCTCGAGCAGCGGGGCGACGAGGTCGTGCGGCTCGACGCGCTGATCCCCCAGGCACACGACTCGGCATCGGCGTGGGAGGTGCCTGCCGAGCTGCACCGGCTCGACGTGCGGCTCCCCGACGAGCTGCCCGAGGTGCTGCGGGGCGTCGACGTCGTGTGTCACCAGGCGGCCATGGTCGGCGCCGGTGCCGACGTCGCCGACCTCCCGCTGTACGCCGGGCACAACGACCTGGGGACCGCGGTGCTGCTCTCGGCCATGGCGCTCGCCGGCGTCGACCGACTGGTCCTGGCCTCGTCGATGGTGGTCTACGGGGAGGGCCGCTACGCCTGCCCCGACCACGGCGAGGCCCCGGCCGCCCCGCGGCCGGTGGCTGCGCTCGACCGAGGCCGTTTCGACCACGCCTGCCCCACCTGTGGCGCCGCGCTGCAGTGGCAGCTGGTGGACGAGAGCGCCAGGCTCGACCCGCGCAGCAGCTACGCCGCCAGCAAGGTCGCCCAGGAGCACTACGCCTCGGCTTGGACCCGCCAGGTGGGCGGGCGGGTGGTCGCCCTGAGGTACCACAACGTCTACGGGCCGCGGATGCCCCGTGACACGCCGTACAGCGGGGTCGCGGCGATCTTCCGCTCGGCGCTGGAGCGGGATGAGGCGCCCCGGGTCTTCGAGGACGGCGCGCAGATGCGCGACTTCGTGCACGTGGCCGACGTGGCGCGCGCCAACCTCGCCGCGATCGACGCGGTCGGCCGGCGCGAGGCCGAGGCGTCGTTCGACGCCTACAACGTCTGCTCGGGCACCCCGGTCTCGATCCGTGAGGTCGCGCAGATCCTCGGCTCCGAGAGCGGCATCGCGCCCGTCGTCACCGGCGACTACCGCATCGGCGACGTGCGCCACGTGGTGGCCTCACCGGCTCTGGCGACCGACGAGCTCGGGTTCAGCGCCTCGGTCTCGCCGCAGGACGGGCTGCGTGAGTTCGTGCACGCGCCGCTGCGCTGAACCACTTCGGATCACCAGGTCGTGACCAGCAGGTGCTGCACGACGACCGCCGCCACAGCCTGGACCACCAGGCCCGCGCGGCGCCACCGCGGGGGCAGCAGCGCGCACCCCACGAGCACCAGCGGCGCGAAAGGCAGCCAGATGCGCTCGACCTCGGCCTTGCTCATCTGTGAGAGGTCCGCCACCAGCACCATGGCGAAGCCCACGGCAGCCAGCCACCAGGTGGTGCGGGCGGACTGGGTCGCGGTTCTGAGGCCACGCCAGGTGCCGACCACCACGGCGACCGCGGCGCCGACCATGGGCCCGGCACTGAAGCTGAACGCCGCCAGGTTGCCCCACATCCAGTACGACGCCGGGCGTCGACCGCCGACCGCCTCGAAGTAGCGGATGTGGATCTGCCCGAGCGCCTCGAGGTAGTTGAACCCGTAGGCGGCGAAGACGAGGACGACACCGGCCGCGACCAGCGCCGCGATCGGCATGACCACCGTCAGGGGCGACCACGACCCGTCGCCTCGTCGCCCCCGGGCCAGCAGCAGCACGGTCAGCGCCGGGGCGCCGTAGAGCCACAGGCCGTAGGACATCATCACGAGGTAGCCGAGGAGGCCACCGGCGACGACCGCCCACAGCACCGTGCGAGCCCGACTCGTGGAGGTCGCCGCGGCGGCGAGGGCGGCGAGCCCCCAGCAGCCGACCGCAGCGAAGACCGCGTCGCCGGAGACCGACTGCCAGATCGCGGCGGGTCCCAGGACCAGGAACGGCGCCGCGAGGCGGGCGTGCTTCTCGGCCCCCAGGAGCCGCATGGTGACCAGCACGGCCACGGCTGTCGACGCGGCGACCGCGGTCACCACCAGCCCCGCCGCCAGCCCGCTGCCCAGGCCGAGCCGCACCAGCAGGATGAAGAAGAGGGTCGCGCCCGGAGGATGCCCGGCCACGTGCACCGGCCAGTTGCGGGGGATGGCGGCATAGGTGATGCGGCTGGTGAACTCCTCCAGCATCCCGGGGACGTCGTCCGTGCGTCGCGCGACTCCCATGTACTCGTAGCGGTCCTCGAGCACCTCGCTGATGCCGTCGACGCCGTCGACCAGCGCCAACGAGATCATCCAGGCCAGCCCGGCCAGGTAGCAGCCGATCAGCAGCCGAGGCCACGAGAGCCGCTCCGACCAGCGCTGGGCCTGGCTCAGGAGGACGATCGCCACGAGCAGTGCCGGCGCCGTGCCCGGCCCGAGTCGCGGGCCCCACTCGGCGTGGAGGGGCGGCCAGGAGTTCACGCGCACGTTCCAGCCGCTCAGAGCCGGGACGGCTGCGGCCGCCGCCATGAGCAGCAGCGACACGGACAGGCCCGCGGCTGCCCAGCGCCCCGTCCTCGTCATGGATTTGACCTTATTGGTTCACTGGGTGGATGCCTGGGGACGAGGGACTGCCCGAGTGCGACCTCGTGTTGCCCTGCAGGGACGAGGCTCCTGCGCTGGCCGCGCTGCTGCCGGCACTGCCGGGTTACCTACGCCCCATCGTGGTCGACAACGGCTCACGCGACAGCACCGCCGAGACGGCTCGGCGCCTGGGTGCCACCGTGGTGGTGGAGCCCGAGCCCGGCTACGGGGCGGCTGTGCACGCGGGTCTGGTGGCCGCCGCGCGCGACCTGGTGGCCGTGATGGACGGTGACGGCTCCTTCGACCCGAGGGACCTCGAGCCGCTGGTCCGCGACGTCCTCGCCGACCGAGCCGACATCGCGGTGGGTCGGCGCCGCGCTGCACCGGGGCCCGACGGGGGTCGCCCGAGCTGGCCGTGGCACGCCCGCGCGGGCAACCGCGCGGTGCTCTGGTGGCTGCGGCGCCGCACCGGGATCGCGGTGCACGACATCGCGCCGATGCGCGTGGTGAGACGTCAGGCGCTGCTGGACCTCGGCGTCGAGGACCGACGGTTCGGGTATCCAGTCGAGCTCCTGCAGCGCGCCCACGAGGCGGGCTGGCGCTTCACCGAGCACGACGTGCGCTACCTCCCCCGCGCGGAGGGCACCCGGTCGAAGGTCTCGGGCTCGGTGCGAGGCAGCCTGCGGGCCGCCCGGGACTTCGCCAGAGTCCTGGCATGAGCCCTGCGGCCGGCGATGCCATCGGGTTGCTGGTGGCGCGAGCGCCTGTGCCCGGTCGTGCCAAGACCCGGCTCGCGGCCACGGTGGGCCCCGACGTCGCGGCGGACCTGGCCGCCGCCTCGCTGCTCGACACCATCGACGCCCTGCGCGCGACGTTCCGCACCGTGCACGTGTCCATGACCGGCGACCTGTCGCAGGCCGCACGCAGCGAGGCTCTCAGCACGGCGCTGAGTGGCTGCGAGGTCTCCGAGCAGGTCGGGGACGACTTCGCCGACCGGCTGGTCCACGCCCACGCTCAGGCGGCACGCGGGGGCCGGCTGGTCGTGCAGGTCGGCATGGACACCCCACAGATCGACCGCCGCGTGCTCGAGCAGGTCGTCCTCACCTCCGGTGACGAGCGGACCGCTGTGCTCGGCGCCGCGGAGGACGGTGGCTGGTGGGTGCTCGCCCTGAGGGACCCGACTCTCGCGCAGGCGCTGCGCGAGGTGCCGATGTCGACCTCGTCCACGGGCGCCGAGACCGAGCAGGCGCTGCGTCGGCGGGGTGCGCAGGTGCGCGCAGCCATCCGCACTGCGTGACGTGGACGAACTCACCGATGCAGAGGCAGTGGCGGCGTCGGCGCCCCACACCAGGTTCGCGGTGGCATGGGAGGCGCGCGGGGTGGCAACCAGATGACCTACTTGGGGCGCATCTTCTCCTCGGCGCTCGCCGGGCGCGAGGTGCTGATGCACGGCATGGGGCCCGAGCCGCTGCCGATGCAGGTCGGCGCGTGGCGGGCTCCGGCCGACGCCGACGACCACGTGCTGCTGGACCTGTGCGACGGCCCCACGCTGGACGTCGGCTGCGGACCGGGCCGGTTGACCGAGGAGCTGGCCGCACGCGGACTGCACGTGATGGGCATCGACATCGCCCCCGAGGCGGTGCGGATGACCCGGGCGCGCGGGGCGGTGGCCCGCTTGGCCGACGTGTTCTCCCCGCTCCACGCCGAGGGCCGCTGGGAGACGGTGCTGCTCGCCGACGGCAACATCGGCATCGGGGGCGACGTGGAGCGGCTGCTGCGTCGGCTGCGCTGCCTGCTCGACTCCGGTGGCCGGGTGGTCGCTGAGCTCGCGTCCCCCGGGTCTCCTGCCGGCCGGAGACGGGTGACGGTGGAGGTCGACGGGCACGCCTCCGCTCCGTTCTGGTGGATGTCGGTGGAACCGCGACGTGCGCGGGTGGCCGCGGCAGCAGCCGGCTTCCGCGTGGACTACCTCGACGAGGTCGGTGGCCGCTGGTTCACGCTCCTGCAGCGCGAGGACTAGGGGCCTGCTCGGTGCCCGACCGGTGAGACACGCCGCAGTGACTGAGGTGGCCTGACTCGAACAGGTGTTCGGCATAGAGTGGGGCCAGTTCGGATGACCACGGGTCGCACGCTCCGAGAGATCCCCAGCGAGAACCGGTCGCCAGGGATTGTCGGTGGGGGTTCCTAGGGTCGCACTCGACACAGTTCACTCAGGCGCCGCCGGGCGCTCGACAAGACGGGACGAGACTGATGGCAGATCGCGACAAAGCCCTGGACATGGCGCTGGCCAACATCGAGAAGCAGTTCGGCAAGGGGTCGGTGATGCGACTGGGAGAGGAGACCCGGGCGCCGCTCGCGGTGATCCCCACGGGCGCGATCTCCCTCGACGTCGCCCTGGGCGTGGGCGGGCTGCCTCGCGGCCGGGTGGTGGAGATCTACGGCCCGGAGTCCTCCGGAAAGACCACGGTCGCGCTGCACGCGGTGGCCAACGCCCAGGCCAACGGCGGCATCGTGGCGTTCATCGACGCCGAGCACGCCCTGGACCCGGACTACGCCAAGGCCCTCGGGGTCGACACCGACGCGCTCCTGGTCTCCCAGCCCGACTCCGGTGAGCAGGCGCTGGAGATCGCCGACATGCTGATCCGCTCCGGCGCGTTGGACCTGATCGTGATCGACTCGGTGGCCGCGCTGGTGCCGCGCGCGGAGATCGAGGGCGAGATGGGTGACAGCCACGTCGGCCTTCAGGCACGACTGATGAGTCAGGCGCTGCGCAAGATGACCGGAGCGCTCGCCGGCTCCGGCACCACGGCGATCTTCATCAACCAGCTGCGCGAGAAGATCGGCGTGATGTTCGGCAGCCCCGAGACCACGACCGGTGGGCGGGCGCTGAAGTTCTACTCCTCGGTGCGTCTGGACGTGCGTCGCATCGAGACCCTCAAGGACGGCGGCGACATGGTCGGCAACCGCACCCGGGTCAAGGTCGTGAAGAACAAGGTCGCACCCCCGTTCAAGCAGGCGGAGTTCGACATCCTCTACGGCTTCGGCATCAGCCGTGAGGGCGGGCTCATCGACATCGGGGTGGAGGCAGGCCTCGTGCGCAAGGCAGGCGCTTGGTACACCTACGAAGGCGACCAGCTCGGGCAGGGCAAGGAGAACGCGCGCACGTTCCTCAAGGACAACCCCGACCTGGCCAACGAGATCGAGAAGAAGATCCTCGAGAAGCTCGGCGTGGGTCCTCAGGTGACCGACGAAGCCGAGGAGGGCGTGGTCGTCGAGCAGCCCGGCGCGGTGGAGCAGCCGGTCAACGTCACCTTCTGATCGATGGCTCCTCGTCGAGATCGAGGGCCTCGTGAGGCCCCGCCGGACGTGGCCGAGCGGGGTCCCCAGGAGGACCAGGAGTCGGTGGCCCGCAAGATCCTGCTCGACCAGCTGACCGGGCGAGCTCGCAGCCGTGCCGAGCTGGCGACCAAGCTGGCCGACAAGGACGTCCCCGACGAGGTGGCGCAGCGGCTGCTCGACCGCTTCGAGGACGTCGGGTTGATCAACGACACGGCGTTCGCTCGGGAGTGGGCGCAGTCGCGTCAGGCGAGTCGCGGTCTGGCGCGACGGGCGCTGGGCGCCGAGCTGCGTCGCAAGGGCGTGGACACGGAGACCATCGGGGTCGCCTTGCAGGAGGTGAGCAGCGACAGCGAGGTCGAGGCCGCTCGTGCCCTGGTGCGTCGCAAGCTGCGCTCGCTCACCGGGCTCGACGACCAGGTCAAGGTGCGGCGCCTGGTCGGGGCACTCGCCCGCAAGGGGTACTCCTCGGGTGTGGCCTACGACGTCGTGCGCGAGGAGCTGGCGCATGAGGGCTCGGGAGAGGATCTGGTCGGTCTCGACCACCTGGACTGAGCAGCTGCCCGATGGCCGGGACCCGGGACCGGCCGGAGTTACCAGCGAGTAATCTGGGTGCCATGCCCTCTGTGCTCGAGATGTACCGCACGCTGTCGAAGCTGCCTCAGGGTGAGCGGGTCTTCTCCCGCGCCTTCACCCTCAAGGCGCCGTACTTCGCCTCCATCCGGCCGCTGTTCATCGACCTGCGACCCAACTACGCCGAGCTCGTGATCCACAAGCGTCGTGCCGTGCACAACCACATCGGCACGGTGCATGCGATCGCGCTGTGCAACGGGCTGGAGGCGGCGATGGGAGCCCTTGCCGAGGCCACGATCCCCACCTCGAAGCGCTGGATCCCCAAGGGCATGGACGTGCGCTACACGGCCAAGGCCGACAGCGACGTGCGCTGCATCGCCGAGACCGACCCCGAGCAGTGGGAGGGCGAGGACCCCGACCTGCCGGTGCGCGTTCGTGGTGTGCGCAAGGACGGCACGACCGTCATCGAGGGCACGATCCACCTGTGGGTCACCGACAAGGCAGCCCGGTAGGGTCCCGCGCATGGACATCAGCGCAGCGAGCGCAATCGTCACCGGAGGCGCCTCGGGTATCGGGGCCGCGTGTGCACGAGGGCTGGCGGCCCGGGGGGCCAAGGTCGTCGTGGCCGACCTCAACGAGGAGCTGGGCAGGCAGGTCGCCGAGGAGATCGCGGGAGCCTTCGTCAAGGTCGACGTGACCGACTCCGAGCAGATCAAGGCCGCGGTGGACAAGGCCGAGGAGCTCGGCCCGGTCCGGGTCCTGGTCAACAGCGCCGGCATCGGGTGGGCCCAGCGCACGGTGGGCAAGGACGGCAGCTATGACTCCGCAGCCGACCTGGACGCCTTCAAGAAGGTCGTGGCGATCAACCTGATCGGGAGCTTCGACGCGATCCGGCTCGCCGGCACGGCCATGAGCCGCACCGAGCCCCTCGACGAGACCGGCGAGCGGGGTGCAATCGTCAACCTCGCCTCGGTCGCCGCCTTCGAGGGCCAGATCGGCCAGGCGTCGTACTCGGCCTCGAAGGGAGGCGTGGTCGGCATGACGCTGCCGATCGCGCGTGACCTCGCCGCCATCGGAGTCCGGGTCAACACCGTGGCGCCCGGCCTGATCGACACCCCGATCTACGGCGAGGGCGAGGCCAGCGAGCAGTTCAAGGCCACCCTGGAGAAGGGTGTGCTCTTCCCCAAGAAGCTGGGGTCCCCCGAGCAGCTGGCCTCGATGGTCCTCGAGGCCGTGACCAACAGCTACCTCAACGCCGAGACGATCCGCGTCGACGGCGGGATCCGGATGCAGCCGAAGTAGGGACGGGCCCACCGAAGGGGGAGCGGCGCACGCCCCGGTTCGGCGGCTGCAGATCGGGTACGGCACGAGTGAGACGTTGTCCACGACGCCCCTGGCGTCCTGAAGACGGGAGACTCCGGTGTTGCGACACACTGCCCATCGACTGACTCGCGCGAGCCTGCGCACGGTCAGGTTCACCGCCGGGGTTCCGCTCCGCATCGTCGGCAGCGCGACCCGGCTGCTGGGGCTGCGGGTCGAGCAGACCCCCGAGCACGCCGCCGAGCAGGCGGGTGAGTCCACGGCGACCCCACCGCGCGCAGCGACCCAGGAGCCGCCGGTCGAGGCCACCGACGAGCCGCACGTGGTGCTCGCCATGGACGCACCGCCCGAGGAGGTCGAGCCACCGGTCGACGTCGTGGGCGAGGCGCTGGCCGAGGAGCAGGCCGCTGCCGCCCGACGTCCGTCACGACCCCAGCCGACCCACGTGCCCGAGGAGACCGAGGTCGTCTACTCCTCGAGCAGTCGCGGTGAGGACACCGACGATTCGGCGAGCTGAGCTGGGTCGACCGGGCGCGGGTCAGAGGTTGCCGATGACTCGCTGGATCTCGATCCGCACCGCGACGCGCTGCGGGTTGTGCCGGGGCTGCTTGTAGCGCTGGGCATAGCGCCGGACCGCCTCGGTGACCGAGTCGGCGTCCTGCAGCACCTGCGCCGACCCCTCGATGCTGGCCCACCGTCCGCGGTCGACCTGGCACGCGGCCACCCGTGGGTCGCGCGCGAGGTTGACCGCCTTCTGGGTTCCTGCGGTGGTGATGGCCCACGCCACCCGATGCTCGGCGTCGAGCACCACCCCCAGCGGGACGACGTGCGGGCTGCCGTCGGCGCGCAGCGAGGTGACGGTGCACAGGTGAGGCTCTGTCCAGAACCTCACCATCTCCTCGCTGAGCTCGCGGACCCTCGTCACGACAGCTCGGCGTCAGTCGGAGGTGGGCGAGATGGTCGCGGTGTCGATGACGTAGCGGAACCGGACCTCACCGGCCACGGCCTTGTCCCAGGCCTGGTCGACCTGGTCCGCCGAGATCCGCTCGACGGTGGCCCCGATGCCGTGCTCGGCGCAGAAGTTGAGCATCTCCTGGGTCGCCGGGATCCCCCCGATGTTGGAGCCGGCGAAGATCTTGGTCCCGCCGGTCAGGGCTCCCGGGTGGAACTGCACCTGACCGGGCGGCAGTCCGACGTTCACCAGCGCGCCCATCGGCTTGAGCATCGAGAGGTAGCTGGAGATCTTCAGGTCGGCACTGACGGTGTTGATGATGATGTCGAAGCTCGAGCGCAGGGCCTTGAGGTCGGCTCCCTCGGTCGCGATGTAGTCCGACGCGCCCATGGCCAGACCGTCGTCCTTCTTGGCGTCGCTGCGGCTGAGCACGGTGACCTCGGCACCCATGGCCACGGCCAGCTTGACCGCCATGTGTCCGAGCCCGCCGAGCCCGACGACCGCCACCTTCTTCCCGGGGCCGGCCTGGAAGCGGCGCAGCGGGGACCAGGTGGTGATGCCGGCGCACAGCAGCGGTGCGGCCTCGTCGAGCTCGATGCCCTCGGGGATCCGGCAGACGAACTTCTCCTGCACCACAACCTTCTGGGCGTAGCCACCCATCGTGGGCTCGTCGTCGTAGCCGCGGCCGTTGTAGGTCATGACCGCTCCACGCGCGCAGAAGTTCTCCTGGCCGTCCTTGCAGTACTCGCACTCGCCGCAGGAGTCGACCATGCAGCCGACGCCGACCCGGTCGCCGACCTGGTGGCCGGTGACGGCGCCACCCACGGCGGCGACGACGCCGGCGATCTCGTGTCCGGGAACCATGGGGAAGATCGCCTCGCCCCACTCCTCGCGGCCCTGGTGGATGTCGCTGTGGCAGATGCCGGCGAACTCGATGTCGATCAGGACGTCGTCGTCGCGCAGGTCGCGGTGCTCGATCTCGCGCGCCTCGAAGGGCGCGCCGGCGGACGGAGTGACGAGAGCAGGTGTGGTGATCATGCCTGCCAGCCAACACCGCGTTGGTTCCCCGTTCAAGGACGGCGGGATTCACGCTAGGCTGCGGACGTGGTTTCACATACCGGGGGTATCTGATGTTGAGCGAGAATCCGGAGCCCGAGCACGACGTCATCATCGTGGGGGCCGGCTTCGGCGGCATGGGTGCGGCGATCCAGCTCAAGCGCCTCGGGTACGACGACCTGCTGATCCTGGAGCGCGAGAGCGACCTGGGCGGCACCTGGCACGTCAACCACTACCCGGGGCTCGCGGTCGACATCCCGTCGGCCACGTACTCCTACTCCTTCGAGCCCAACCCCGGCTGGTCACGGCTCTTCGCGCCCGGACCCGAGCTCAAGCAGTACGCCGAGCACGTCGCCGAGCGCTACGACCTGCGGCGGCACATCCGGTTCGAGGTGGCCGTCGAGGGCGCGGTGTGGGACGAGGACGGGTCGCTGTGGCGGGTCAGCACGACCGAGGGCAGCCACACCGCGCGCTACCTGCTGACTGCAACCGGCTTCCTCTCCCAGCCCCGGATGCCGGACATCGCAGGCATCGACGACTTCGAGGGGCAGGTGCTGCACACCGCCGACTGGGACGACGAGGCCGACCTGCGGGGCAAGCGGGTCGCGGTGGTCGGCACCGGGGCGACCGCGGTCCAGCTGATCCCGACCATCGTGGACGAGGTCGGCGAGCTCACGGTCTACCAGCGCACGCCGATCTGGGTGGCTCCCAAGCTGGACTTCGAGGTGCCACGCGCGATGCGTGCGTTGTTCGCAGCAGTCCCGCTCACCCAGCGGGTCGCCCGGCTGGTGGGCGCGGCGGCGCTCGAGGCGCTCATGGTGGGTGGCGTGCTGCACTACAAGCAGCTCTCGGCAGCCAACCGGGTGACCGAGGCGTTGTGCCGGCGACACCTGGCCCACCAGGTGCCGGACCGTGACCTGCGCAGGAAGCTGACCCCGTCGTACTCCTTCGGCTGCAAGCGGCCGACGTTCTCCAACGACTACTACCCGGCGATGGCCCGGCCCCATACCCACGTCGAGACCGCGCGCATCGAGCGCGTCGACGCCACCGGGGTCGTGACCGCCGACGGCGCGCGGCGCGACATCGACGTCCTGGTCTGCGCGACGGGCTACAACCTGTGGGATGTGAACTTTCCGGCGATCGAGGTGATCGGCCGGGAGGGGCGCGATCTCGGCAAGTGGTGGCGTGAGGTCGGGTTCCAGGCCTACGAAGGGGTCGCCGTCCCGAAGTTCCCCAACCTGCTCTCGCTGAACAGCCCGTACTCCTACAGCGGGCTGAACTACTTCACCACCATCGAGTCTCAGATGAAGCACATGGCGCGGCTCTTCGGTGCGCTGCAGCAGTCCGGTGCCACCGTCTTCGAGGTCACCGAGGAGGCCAACGAGCAGTTCCTCGCCCGGATGAAGCACCGGGTCGAGGACACGGTCTTCGCGCGCGGCAGCTGCGCCGGCTCCAACAGCTACTACTTCAACCAGCACGGCGAGGCCACGCTGCTGCGCCCCACCACGACCACCGCCGCTCTGCGCGAGGCAGGCCGGTTCCCGCTCGAGGCCTACGCCTTCAGCGCATAGCACCCCCGTCTGGGAGCGGTCAGGCCTGCATCCGGGCCAGCGACTCGAAGTTCTCGAACAGCTGAGGGACCCCGTGCTTGTCGCGGAGGCGCTCCACGGCGGGGCGCAACCGCTCCCAGATGCCGGAGACCCAGAGCCAGTCCAGGACCAGCGGCGTGTCGAGCAGGTCCCTCTTGGTCAGCGTGCCCACGGTCTCGTAGAACTCGAGGGCCCGCGCGATCGGTGGGTCCATGGCATCGGCCCTCTCGGGGTCGAAGTCGTCGCCCATCACCGCAGCCATCGACTTCTCGAGCTCCATCATCGAGCCCCACTGAGCCAGCTGGACCAGGAGCTCGGCGTCCTTGTGATCAGCCATGTCGTCCTCCTCGCTCGAGGTCTGGCGTTCGAGGCTACGCCGAGGCGACCATCGCGTCCACGGTGCGCCGCGGCACGAGCCGAGCCGGTCTCGACACGCCGCGAGGCATGCGCCGGCGCCGCACGTAGACTGTGGCGGCCATGGCACGCACGTACGAGGTCCGCACCTACGGGTGCCAGATGAACGTCCACGACTCCGAGCGGCTGACCGGTCTGCTCGAGGACGCGGGCTACCTCGCGGCAGCCTCAGACGACACCGCCGACGTCGTGGTCTTCAACACCTGCGCGGTGCGTGAGAACGCCGACAACCGGCTCTACGGCAACCTCGGCCACCTCGCCCCGGTCAAGGCGAGCCGGCCGGGCATGCAGATCGCCGTCGGCGGTTGCCTGGCCCAGAAGGACCGCAGTGAGATCACGCGCAAGGCCCCCTGGGTCGACGTGGTCTTCGGCACCCACAACCTCGGCTCCCTGCCTGCCCTGCTCGAGCGGGCTCGGGTGCAGCACGAGGCGCAGGTCGAGATCCTGGAATCGCTGGAGGTCTTCCCCTCCACGCTGCCCACCAAGCGCGAGTCGGCCTACGCGGCATGGGTCTCGATCTCGGTCGGGTGCAACAACACCTGCACGTTCTGCATCGTGCCCAGCCTGCGCGGCAAGGAGAAGGACCGTCGGCCCGGTGAGATCCTCGCCGAGGTCGAGGCGCTGGTCGCCGACGGCGTCAGCGAGGTGACCCTGCTGGGCCAGAACGTCAACGCCTACGGCGTGGAGTTCGGCGACCGAGCGGCGTTCAGCAAGCTGCTGCGTGCGTGTGGGGAGGTCGAGGGCCTGGAGCGGATCCGCTTCACCAGCCCCCACCCCGCTGAGTTCACCGACGACGTCATCGAGGCGATGGCAGCGACCCCCACCGTGATGCCGTCGCTGCACATGCCGCTCCAGTCGGGCTCCGACCGTGTCCTGCGCGCCATGCGCCGCTCCTACCGGCGCTCGAAGTACCTCGGGATCATCGACCGGGTGCGTGAGGCGATGCCCCACGCGGCGATCACGACCGACATCATCGTCGGCTTCCCCGGCGAGACCGAGGCCGACTTCCGCGACACCCTCGAGGTGGTCGAGCGTGCCCGGTTCAGTGGGGCCTTCACCTTCCAGTACTCCAAGCGTCCCGGCACGCCGGCGGCCGTGCTCGAGGACCAGGTGCCCAAGGCTGTCGTCCAGGAGCGCTACGAGCGGCTCGTGGACCGGGTCAACGACATCGCCTGGCAGGAGAACAAGCGGCTCGTCGGGTCGCGGCTGGAGCTCCTGGTCTCCGAGGGCGAGGGCCGCAAGGACGCCGCCACGCACCGGATGAGCGGCCGGGCCCCCGACAACCGCCTGGTCCACTTCGTCGCCCCGACGTCCCCGATGGCCCCGACGGGGTCGAGCGAGGGCATCCGGCCCGGCGACGTCGTCGAGGTCGAGGTCACCTACGCCGCGCCCCACCACCTGGTCTCCGACGCGCCGGTGCTCTCGGTGCGGGCGACCCGCTCCGGTGACGCCTGGCAGGCTCGGCAGGGTCGAGGTGAGTCACAGTCCGGCGTGATGCTCGGGCTGCCCGGAGTGGGGGCACCGCCGGTCGCCGCGGCGGATCCGGCCTGCGGCTGCTGAGCCACCGCTCACGGGGTCAGGAGGTCTCCTTCTCCGCCCCGGAGTCGTGGTCCATGGCCTCGCCCTCCTCGTCGACCTCCTCGGGCGTCTGGACCTCATCGGGCACGTCCTCGCCGCTCTGCTGAGCCGACAGGGGCTGCTCGTTGACCAGGTTCTCCTCGTCCGCGCCGCGCCCGACGTCGGACTCGTTCTCCGTGGCGTCGGCGCCTCCCGGCCCCATCTCCGGGGTACGGGCCCCCGCATCGGGAAGCTCCTCAGGGTCGTTGTTGAGGAATCGCTTCAGGTCGCCGGTCGACTCGGGCTTCGATGCGTCGGCTGACTTCTTGTCGTTGTTGTCCTCGCTCACGGGCCCATCGTGCCCCAAATGCCCGTCGGGCGACACGGCCACCCGGGCCGGGCTCAGAAGCCCAGGCTCAGGAAGGCAGGCAGGGCGCCCTCGGACAGGGCGTTCAGCACCCGCGCCTCGTGGGGCACCACCGGGTCCGGCAGCGCCTGCGGGCTGCACCAGCGCAGCTCCTGGCACTTGTCGGGCTCCTGGATGCTGGGATCGCCGCTCCAGCGACGTGCGCGGAGGAAGAAGTCGACCCGCTGCTCGATCGGATCGCGGTCACCCGGCCTGGTGCGCTGCAGCACGCACAGGGGCGTGAGGTCGACGGGGTCGACCGTGATGCCCAGCTCCTCGGCCGCCTCACGGGCCGCAGCTGTTGCGACCGACTCGCCGTACTCGATGTGCCCGGCCGCGCCGCACGCCCAGTGGTCGGCCATGTAGGTGGCACCCTGCCCGCGCAGCTGCAGCAGGATCTCGGTCTCGCGCCCCGACCCGCGCTCGAGGATCAGGTACGCCGCGGGGACGACCTGGAAGCCGGGCGTACTCAGCGTGGGGCCCCGCCGGGGGAGCCCGCGGGACCGGCCCCGTCGGCCCCGTCGGCTGAGTCGGCTGGGCTGTCCGACTCGGCGAGCAGGTTGTCGGCTGCCTTGTTGAGCCGGTCCGCGCCCGCGGTGGCGGCGTCGCCGGCCTTCGTGGCCGCGGCCGCCGCGGTGGTGCTGGCAGCCGAGCCTGCCTTGTTCGCACCGACCCGGGCGAAGGCCTTGGCCCGCTCGACGACCCCCGCGATGATTCCCATGAACACTCCTGCACGTCCGGTGGCCCCAGGTCGGGCCCTCGGGTCCACGGTATCCGGGGCCCCGGTCGGCCGAGGGCGCACGAGGGGACAATGGAGCGGTGTCGGACCTTCCTCGCTCACCGGCGGCGCTGCCGGTCGTTGCGATCGTGGGCCCGACCGCGGCCGGCAAGTCCGACCTCGCGGTCTCCTTGGCGCGCGGGCTGGGAGGCGAGGTGGTCAACACCGACTCGATGCAGCTCTACCGAGGGATGGACGTCGGGACCGCCAAGTTACCGCTCGCCGAGCAGGCGGGTGTGACCCACCACCTTCTGGACGTCCTGGACGTCACCCAGACGGCCAGCGTCGCCGCCTTCCAGCGAGACGCCAGAGCCGTCATCGACCGGTGCAGGTCGCGCGGCGTGCTGCCGGTGCTGGTCGGCGGGTCGGCGCTGTACACCCGGGCGGTGCTGGACGAGTTCGACTTCCCCGGCACCGACCCCGAGGTGCGGGCGCGCCTGCAGCGAGAGCTGGAGGAGCAGGGGCCCGAGCGGTTGCACCGGCGCCTCGCCGAGGTGGACCCCGAGGCCGCCCAGCGGATCATCGCGAGCAACGGGCGGCGGATCGTGCGCGCGCTCGAGGTCGTCGAGCTCACCGGGCGTCCCTTCAGCGCCTCGCTGCCGCGGCAGGAGTACCTCGACCCGGCGACGGTGCAGATCGGTCTGGACTGTCCTCGAGAGGTGCTGGACCGGCGCATCGAGCTGCGGGTCCGTCGGATGTGGCGCGACGGTCTCGTCGACGAGGTGCGCCGGCTCGAGGCGCAAGGCCTCCGGGAGGGGCTGACCGCGGGTCGAGCCCTGGGCTACCAACAGGTGCTCTCGTTCCTGGCGGGGGAATGCACCGAGTCAGAGGCGCTGGAGGCGACCGTGCGGGGCACCCGCCGGTTCGCCCGCCGGCAGGACTCGTGGTTGCGCAAGGACCCCAGGATCGTGTGGCTGCGCTTCGACGACCCAGAGCTCGTGGACCGCGCCGCCGAGCTGGTCTCGGGTGCGGTCAGTCCGCGCTAGCTCGCACCAGGCCGGACTCGTAGGCGACGACGACGGCCTGGACGCGGTCACGCACCGCGAGCCGTCGTACGCCGGTGCCCTTTCGGCCTGGTGATGGGGGACCTCTGAGGGCTCAGGCAGCATCCGACGACGTCCGCGAGCCCGCGGGCGTCGTCGTGTGGTGCCCGGAGACGAAGGCCGCCCCACAGGCAAGACAGCACCACTCGACCTGGTCGACGTCGACTGCGACCACGGCGTGCTGCTCGTGGCAGTCGGGGCACAGGCCCTCGACGCCGCTCAGTGTCGCGCCGATCTCTCGGCCGATCGCGCTCCTGCTGTTGCGAACCATCGCGACCACCTCCATCTCACGAGGGTCACACGGCCCACCGACAGAACCGGATAGGACGCGCCGGATCGCGCGCAGCCCGGCGAGGGGGTAGAAACTCCTCATGGCCTCCACCTACCGCGTCGAGCGCTCACGCACGGTTCGTGCGACGCCCGATGAGATCCGACCGCTGCTCAGCAACTTCCGCAACTGGCGGCTCTGGTCGCCGTGGGAAGACGTCGACAAGGACCTCCACCGGGCCTACTCGGGCCCGCACGCCGGCGTCGGCGCCCACTACGCCTGGAGCGGCAACCGCAAGGCGGGCGCCGGGACGATGGAGATCCTCGCGCTGGACGAGTCGACGGTCGAGATCGCGGTGGAGTTCCTCAAGCCCTTCAAGTCCCAGAACACCACGAGCTTCGTCCTCGACGCCTCCGCCGACGGTTCGACCCAGGTCACGTGGCGGATGATCGGTGCGCGTCCGTTGCTGATGAAGCTGATGGGGCCACTGCTCAACGTGGACAAGATCGTCGGTGAGGACTTCGAGCGCGGACTGGAGCAGCTCGACGACGCGGCACGACGCAGCAGCGCGGACGGGCACGCGCAGGAGTGACCACCGACCCCAGCGCCCCGAGCCACGACGAGCTGCACTGGCTCAAGGGCCACGGCACGGAGAACGACTTCCTCCTGGTGCCCGACGCGGACGGAGCCGTCGGCGAGCCGTCCGTGGACCTCGTGCGGGCGATGTGCGACCGCCGCGCGGGACTGGGTGCCGACGGCGTGATCCGCATGGTGCGCACCTCCGCGAGCGACGATCCAGCTGCCGTGGCCGCCCGTGAGGAGGCCGAGTGGTTCATGGACTACCGCAACGCCGACGGCTCGCGCTCGGAGATGTGCGGCAACGGCATCAGGGTGATGGGTCGCTACCTCCTCGAGCGCGAGGGTGTCCATCCTGACCGGCCGCTGCCCATCGCCACCCGCGACGGGGTCAAGGTGCTCCAGGTCGAGGCGGGAGGCGCGCTCATCACGGCCGACATGGGTCGGCCCAGGGTGATCGGTGAGACGTGGGTGGAGGTGTCCGGGCGTCGCTGGCCGGCCCGCCACGTCGACATGGGCAACCCGCACGCGGTCGCCATGGTCGAGGACCTGGAGCAGGCGGGGCACCTGCTCGACCCCCCGGCGTACGACGACCAGGAGTATCCCGCCGGGGTCAACGTGGAGTTCGTGGTGCGACGCGGCGAGCAGCACCTCGCGATGCGCGTGCACGAGCGAGGGTCGGGCGAGACCCGCTCGTGCGGCACGGGCGCCTGCGCGGTGATGGTCGCCGCCGCGCTGGCCGACCAGGCCCCACGAGCCACGCCGTACCGGATCGACCTGCCCGGGGGAACGCTGCGCATCGAGTGGACCGAGGACGACCGGATCCTGATGAGCGGCCCGGCCGTGCTGGTGGCGGAAGGAAAATGGTTCGCCCGGCGTTGAGCTGTTTGCGACCCTGGAGGCATATGACTACCCGATCCACAGCATCCACAGCATCCACAGCATCCAATCGGCACGCTCCGAGGCCGCGCTGAGCGGGGCGAGCGAGCGCGAGCTCGCCCGCCGTGACCTCGACATCGAGCTCGACGAGGACCTGCTCGCGGAGCCGGACGACGTCGACCTCGACGCAGCGGACCCGGAGGAGAGCGACGGCGCTCTCGACCTGGCGGAGCGCCACGCGCTGCGCCGGGTCACCGGGCTGCGCACCGAGCTCGAGGACATCACCGAGGTCGAGTACCGCCAGCTGCGCCTGGAGCGGGTGGTCCTCGTGGGGGTGTGGACCGAGGGCACCGTCGAGGAGGCCGAGAACTCGCTGGCCGAGCTCGCCGCCCTGGCCGAGACCGCGGGCTCGGAGGTGCTCGAGGCGATGTACCAGCGTCGCCAGAAGGCCGACCCCGCCACGTACGTCGGACGCGGCAAGGTGGAGGAGCTCCATCTCGTGGTCCAGGAAACCGGCGCGGACACGGTGATCTGCGACGGCGAGCTGGCTCCAGGCCAGCTGCGCAACCTCGAGGACCGGGTCAAGGTGAAGGTCGTGGACCGCACCGCCTTGATCCTCGACATCTTCGCCCAGCACGCGAAGTCCCGTGAGGGCCAGGCTCAGGTCGAGCTCGCCCAGCTGAACTACATGAAGCAGCGGTTGCGCGGCTGGGGCGGCAACCTCTCGCGCCAGGCCGGTGGGCGGGTCGGTTCTCAGGGCGGCGGGATCGGCGGCCGCGGCCCGGGTGAGACCAAGATCGAGACCGACCGGCGCCGGATCAACACCAAGATCGCCAAGCTGCGTCGGGAGCTGACGCACATGCGCACCACCCGCGACACCAAGCGCGCCGAGCGACGCCGCCACGCCGTCCCCGCCGTGGCGATCGCGGGCTACACCAACGCCGGGAAGTCCTCGCTGCTCAACCGGCTGACCGGAGCCGGCGTGCTGGTCGAGGACGCGCTCTTCGCCACGCTCGATCCGACCACCCGACGCAACACCACAGCGGACGGGCGGGTGTACACCCTCTCGGACACTGTGGGGTTCGTGCGTCACCTCCCGCACCAGCTCGTGGAGGCGTTCCGTTCCACGCTGGAGGAGGTCGCCGACGCCGACCTGGTCGTGCACGTCGTGGACGGCTCACACCCCGACCCCGAGGGCCAGCTGCGCGCGGTGCGCGAGGTGCTCGCGGACATCGGGGCGGACACCGTTCCCGAGATCGTGGTGATCAACAAGACCGACGCCGCGGACCCGCTCGTGGTCGGTCGGCTGCGCACGGCCGAGCCCCACAGCGTGGCGGTCTCGGCCCGCACGGGTGAGGGGATCGCCGCGGCTCTGGCGGCGATCGAGGCCGACCTGCCGCGACCCGCGGTGTCCTTCGAGGCCCTGCTGCCCTACGAGCGCGGTGACCTGCTGAACCGGATCCACCTCTCCGGCGAGGTCGACGCCGTGGAGCACACCGGGGACGGGACGCGGGTCACTGGGCGCGTGGGCGAGGCGCTGGCGGGGGAGCTCGCGCCCTACCTGGTCTGAGTCAGGCCCGGCGCGAGCCGGTCGGACTGTCGCGTCAGTCCGGCTTGATGTTCTCCCGACGCGTCTTCTCGTCCTCGATCGGGTCCGGCTGGGTCTCCTCGAGGCGCATCGGGCCGTCCCACATCCGGTTGCGGTAGTTCTCGGGGGAGTCGAGGTCCTCGTTCGCCGGGTCCGGGGCGTCGTGGCGTCCGGGGGAGACGTCCTTCGCGCCGTGCGGCTGCGGGTGGTCCGTGGTGGTGGCGCCGCTGCTCACACCGATGTCGCCGGCCATCTCGTCGGGGTTCTCCCCGGCCGGGTCGTCGGCCGCCGAGGTGTCGGCGGCACCTGCGTGCTCGCTGGGGTCCTGCATCGCGGCGCGAGCGGCGTCCGAGGCCGGGTGGGAGCGGGCATCAGCCACGGCACGCTCGATCTGGTCCTCGGTGGTCTCACCGACCTGCTCTGCCACGGCCTTCTCGGACGCCACCGGCTTGTCGTCGTCAGACATGTCCCTCCTCGGTCCAGTTCTAGTCTCCTCCCCGGCCGACCCTGCGGACAAACGCGGCGCAGTGCCGCTACGGTCGTCGGGTGCGCTGGTGGAGCAGGGCCCGGGGGGCGGGCACCTCGTGGCCGTTGACGGTACTGGCCCTGTTGCTCGGTGCCGGAGCCTGGCTCTGGCCCGTCATCGGCTTCTACGGCTCTCCCGACGCCGAGGCGACGCCCGACCCGGTCACGATCCGCGAGTACCGCGCCGACTTCACCCTCGATCGCGACGGGACCCTGACCGCCGAGGAGCGGATCCGTGCGCAGTTCCCGCCCGGGCGGCACGGCATCTTCCGCTTCTGGGACCGGGTCGACCCCGACGTCGCCGGGGCCCGGCTCGAGCCGGAGGGGATCGAGGTGACCCGCGACGGCCGGCCTGAGCAGACCGAGCTCTCCTGGCAGACCAGTCGCCGTTACCGCGTGGCACGCATCGGCGACCCGGACGTCTTCGTCGATCCGGGCGAGCACGTCTACGTCATCCGCTACCAGGTGGACCATGCGCTGGGCAGGAGCACCGACGACCAGGACCGGTCGGTCTTCGACTGGGACCTCATCCCGGGCGGCTGGCAGATGTCGATCGACCAGGCCCGCCTGACGGTCCATCTCCCCGCGCGTCCCGAAACGCCGACCTGCACCGCGGGGTGGGAGGGCGAGTACGGCTGCCGAGCCCGCGTGGGCGACGACGGGGTGGTGCGGGTCACTGCCCAGCAGCTCGCGCCTCGCACCCCGGTCGCGGTGCAGGTGGGCCTTGCGGTGCCGCCGCCGGACCGCGACCTCGTCCCGTGGTCGGCCGCCTGGGACATGAGCCTGGGCGACTCGGTGCCCGTCCTGGCGGTGGTGGTCCTGATCTCGCTCGCGCTCCTGGCGCTGGGACGGGCGCTCGCGCTGCGCGCGTCGGAACCTACGCCCGGGTTCCCGCTCACCTATGCCCCACCCGAGGGCATGGGGCCGGTGGCGACCTTCTACGTCGTCCACGAGCGGGCGCCGGGCGACGGACTGGTCGCCACTCTGCTCCACCTCGCCGAGCGTGGCCTGGTCAGGCTGGAGCAGCTCTCGCCGAAGCATTGGCGCATCACCGGTCTGGCCACGCCGGAGCAGTGGGTGGTGGTCGATGCCATCGAGCAGTCGGTGGGCCGCGGCCTCGGGGTCGACCGGGTCGGTGCGATCTTCGACGCCGACGGGTCGGTGGCCTCGGGCAAGGAGCTGAAGCAGGTGCGTGACGCGATCGGCTCGCGCGCCTCGTCCTGGGCGCGTTCGGAGGGCCTGACGACCCCGGCTCACCAGGAGCGGATCAACCAGCTCCTGGTGATCGCGGCCGTCGTCGTCGCCGGCATCCTGGCCTTCACCACCCCGGGCGGCTCGACCCTGCCGGTCCTGCCGCTGGCCGGCTTCGTCGTGGGTGGCGTGCCGCTGCTGCGCACCGGCGTGGGCTCACGTCGTACGACGTCGGGTCGCGAGGCCTGGTCACGCGCCGCCGGCTTCCACCGGATGCTCTCCACCGACTCGGCCGAGGCCCGCTTCGACTTCGCCGCCCGGCGCGATCTCTACACCGCCTACATCCCGTTCGCGCTGGGCTTCGGCTGCGCGACCCAGTGGGCCCGCAAGTACGAGGCCGCCATGCGTGAGCCGGCGCCCGAGCCCGCGTGGTACCCCGTCGCCTACGGCGGCGCCTCCGGCTGGTCGAGCGGTGGCAGCGGGTTCTCCTCGTTCGACTCCGCACTGCAGTCCTCCATCGGCGCCTACCAGGCCACCCAGTCCTCCAGCTCGGGAGGCGGCGGTGGCGGCGGTGGCGGCGGTGGTGGCGGTGGCGGTTCGTGGTGACGCGCTCCGTGGCGCCGCGGGCGACACAGCGGCGGGCTGTGCCACAGTGATCCCCGCAACGCGTGAGACGAGGTGCCGCACATGGTCTGGTTGACCCTCGGACTCGGGGCCGTCCTGGCCCTGGGTGTGGTGGTGGTCGTGGTCGGGTTCAACCGACTGCGCCGCGAGGACATCGCCGTCGACGAGGCCGAGGGCGGCATCGACGTCCAGCTGACCCGGCGCGCCGACCTCATCCCGAACCTGGTGAACACGGTGAAGGGTTACGCCACGCACGAGAAGTCGGTCTTCGAGGAGGTCACCGCGGCCCGTGCCGGCGTGCAGCAGGCAGCGGGGTCCGGCACGGTGGAGGAGAAGTCCGCCGCCCAGGCCCGGTTGGACCAGGCCGTGGTCAACGTGCTCGCCGTGGCCGAGGCCTACCCCGACCTGAAGGCGTCGGACAACTTCGCCCAGCTCCAGCGCGAGCTGGCAGACACCGAGTCGCAGCTCGCCTTCGCCCGGCAGTACTACAACGACGCTGCTGCCCGGTTGAACACCTCGGTGTCCACGATCCCGTGGATGTTCGTCGCACCGATGGCTGGAGTCGGGCGACGCAGGTTCTACGACGCGCCCGCGGGCCAGCAGCTACCACCCACCGTGCAGTTCTGAGCCACGCGGGCGGGGTGGCGCCGCGGCTCAGGTCTCGTTGCGCGGTCCGCACCCGTTAGCCTGACGCGGTGTCAGATGCCGGGCCCCAGACCCACGCGGCGCAGGTGCCATCGCCACCGGAGGCTGCCGAGGCCGAGGTGCTCGCGGCCGCCGTCACCGCCCTGGGAGGTCAGGAGCGGCCCGGTCAGCAGCGGATGGTCACCGAGGTCTCGGCTGCGATGCGCGAGCGCGTCCACCTGCTCGTCCAGGCCGGCACCGGCACCGGCAAGTCCCTGGGGTACCTGGTGCCCGCCCTGCTGCATCCTCAGCGTGTCGTCGTCGCCACCGCCACGCTCGCCCTGCAGCATCAGCTGGTCGAGCGTGACCTACCGGCGTTGATCGAGGCGGCCTCCGCCGTGCTGGACGAGGTCCCGTCGTACGCGGTGCTCAAGGGACGCTCGAACTACGCCTGTCTGCACCGCGTGCGCGAGGGCGTCCCCGACGACCAGGGCACCTTGGACCTCAACGTCGGCGGGAGCGCACTGGGGGAGGAGGTCGTGAGGCTGCGCGCCTGGGTGGAGGAGCAGGCCTCGGCCGGGGCCACCGGTGACCGCGACGGTGCCCCGCGCCACACCGACCGCGTGTGGCGCCAGGTCTCGGTCAGCTCTCGGGAGTGCCTGGGGGCCTCACGCTGCGCCTTCGCCCAGGAGTGCTTCGCCGAGCGGGCGAGAGCGCGGGCCGCGGAGGCGCGCCTGGTCGTGACCAACCACTCCCTGCTGGCCATCGATGCCATCGAGGGCGTGCCGATGATCCCGTCCTACGACGTGGTGGTGGTCGACGAGGCGCACGAGCTCGCATCTCGCGTGACCCAGGCTGCGACGGCTGACCTCTCACCGGGCACCGTGGAGCGCGCCGCGGCACGCGCGGGTCGACACCTCCCGGACGACGTCGCCGACGACCTCGCCGGAGCGGCTGAGCCGCTGCGTTCGGCGATCGCCGGCTGTCCCGACGGTCGACTCGACCCGGTGCCCGATGCCGTGGTCGCGGCGCTGGCACTGGTGCGCGACACCGCTCGCAGGGCGCTCTCGGAGTTCGGGTCGAAGGCGTCGGACGACGCCGGCGCCACCCAGGCCAAGGCGTGGACCCACGAGGTGTTCGAGGTCGCCGAGCGGATGGCGGCCGGGTCGCCGAGCGAGGTGCTGTGGCGTGCCCGCCGAGAACCCGGACGCGGTGGGGACCAGCTGAGCATCGCCCCGCTGCAGGTCTGGGGGCCGCTGCGCTCGCGGCTGCTGGCCGAGAAGACCGTGGTGATGACCAGCGCCACACTGAAGCTGGGCGGGGACTTCGACGCCCTCGCCGCCACGGTGGGCCTGCGCGCTGAGGAACGGTTGGAGACCGCCGCACCCGGGCAGCCGGCATCCACCGTCGGCGCAGCCGGGTCGAGCGACCCCGACCAGCCGGGGGAGGACTCCGACTCCTCGCCGTGGCGCGGCATCGACGTCGGGTCGCCCTTCGACTACGAGCGTCAGGGCATCGTCTACGTCGCGCGGCACCTGCCGCGGCCCGGGAGGGACGGTCTGTCGGCGGCGGCGCTGGAGGAGATCGTCGACCTGGTGGATGCCGCAGACGGACGCACACTGGGGCTGTTCTCCAGCCGCAGGGCCGCCCAGGAGGCCGCTGAGTACGCACGGAGCAGGTTGGGTCACCTCACGGTGCTGGCTCAGGGCGACGCCCAGCTCCCCGAGCTGACCGCGCAGTTCCTCAAGGACCCGCACACCTCTCTGTTCGGCACGCTCGGGCTGTGGCAGGGCCTGGACCTGCCAGGTGAGACCTGCCAGCTGGTCATCATCGACCGGATCCCCTTCCCCAGACCGGACGACCCGCTCATGGCGGCTCGCCAGCGCGCCGCGGACCGGGAGACCCGCAACGGCTTCATCGCCGTGTCGGCGACACACGCCGCACTGCTGCTTGCCCAGGGCGCGGGCCGGCTGATCCGGACCCAGACCGACCGCGGCGTGGTGGCGGTGCTGGATCCGCGCCTGCAGGGGATGTCCTACAGCGGCTTCCTGCAGTCGTCGCTGCCACCGATGTGGCGCACGACCGATCGAGCCGTCGTGCTCGGTGCGCTGCGCCGGCTCTGCGGCACTCTCACGGTCTGAAGCTCCGGCGAGGGGGCGGGCAGAGCCGCTCAGCGGCGCACCGTGATGCCGCGGAACGTGGTGCGGCGGCCGTCGTCGAGCGGACGCCCCCGGCAGGCGAGGTAGGTGCCGTGCCAGCACGAGTAGCGCTGGGAGGCATTGGTCAGTGTCAGCTCGACCCGCTCGACCTGCGAGGAGCTGAACGGGACCACGATCCGACCGTTGCCGCGCACGTTGAGGGCGATGCGGGTCACCTCGCGACGTCCGTCGAGGTAGACCACCGAGACCTGGGCGTCACTGCCGGTGCGCCGATGAGGGGCGTCCACCGGCACCTTCAGGTGCCACGCCGCCCCAGCGGTCCGGGCGCCGGGGACGAAGCTGAACGTCTGGCTGGTCAGGTGCGGCAGCCGCGTGGCCTTGCGCGAGGTGCGTGAGCCACCTCGCACCGTGAACCTGCGGATCAGCGGGACCGTCGGCCAGGCGGCGCCCTCCTCGAAGGCGTCGTGGGGATGACGCTTGGCCTCGCCGTAGGCCGCGACCGTCGCGGTGAACCCGTCTCCGAGCGACGCGATGGCCTTGACCGTGGCGTGCAGGGAGTCCTGGTCGTGCTTGCGGTCGGTGGCGTCGACCCGCTCCCAGATGTCGCGAATGATCACGGGAAGTCCGCTCCCGTGCTGCGCCGGGTGCTGCTCGCTGAGGAAGCGCCACCAGGTCCACGGGTGGTAGAAGTCCGCCCGCTTGCCCCCCGAGGCGTCGAGGGACACCCGGGGGTTGGTCAGGGTGCCGCCGCTGATGAACTGCTGGTTGTCGTTGATCTGGTCGTAGATCTCGTCCTCGATCCACGCCGCCGTTCCCTCCATCAGCCACGGGTCCTCGGCGGAGTCGTAGGCGAACTGCACGGCGTGGAAGAACTCGTGGGCCGCTGTCACCCGGAGGTTGTCCTCGACGGTCAGTGAGGGGAACTGGGCAGCGGCGTAGTCGTTGTCGAGCACGCAGTACCCGCTGGCGCTGAGTCCTTGGACCAGCTGCTCCGGGGCGCAGAACCCGTAGAGACCACCGCCACCGATGTCGGCGAGGTAGACGTCGAGGCGTTCGTCGACGCCGTCCTCGTCGGGCAGTGGGGCTCGGTAGCCGCCCCGGGTGACCACGCGGTCCCAGATCAGGTCGAGCTCGGAGCGTGCGGTGTCGACGAAGTCGGGGACGCCGTTGTCGTCGGTGTCGAGGTCCGCGGGTGCGTGCGGCCCGGTGGGCTCCCACCACAAGCAGAGGTGCTCCTCGGGCTGGGGGTCCACCGTGCAGGTGTTGCGGGCCTGACGCGGACGGTCGTAGGCGAACTCGTCGTTGCGGTCGGTCGGACGTGCCAGGAGCGCCCGCGCCTGGCGCCGGTCAGCCCGATCCAGGTGGCGCAGCCCCAGGCGCAGGTCGCGCAGCGCCAGCGTCAGGTCGGCTCGCTCAGGCTCCGCGGCGGCGGGGCCCTCCTCGCTCGCGGCGATGATGTCCTCGACCTGCGCCAGTGCCTCCTGCGCCGCCGCCGCTGCCGGGGGGTCGGTCGCGGCGCCTGGAGGCTCGGCGCTCGACCCGCTCCCGCTCGCTTCGGGCGCCGCGCCAGCCGATCCGGCCACGGGGAGCCCCAGCATGCAAGCGGCGACAAGGACAGACAGGAGCCGCGTCGCGTGGCGCCGACGCGGCCGATGACGGGACACGCACACTCCCCCTGGTGACGTAGGTGAAGCCCGCTCGATGAGCGGGCGCCACCCCAGGATAGGCGGTGGATCGCGACCTGAGGTGCTGATGGCTCAGATCGGTTCGACCGCTGTCCGGTCCGGAGTCCTCAGACCCGACGCAGGACTGTGGTCACCTTGCCGAGGATCGTGGCGTGGGTGCCGTCAATCGGCTCGTAGGCGTCGTTGTGGGGCAGGAGCCACACCTGACCGCCCTTGCGCTGCAATGTCTTGACCGTGGCCTCCCCGTCGATCATGGCTGCGACGATCTCACCGTTCTCCGCGGTCGGCTGCTGACGCACCACGACGTAGTCGCCGCTGCAGATGGCTGCGTCGAGCATCGAGTCACCGGCGACCTCCAGCAGGAACAGCGTGCCCTCGCCCACCAGCTCCTTGGGCAGGGGGAAGACCGACTCCACCCGCTCCTCGGCCAGGATCGGGCCGCCGGCGGCGATCCTGCCGAGCACGGGGACGTAGGTCGGGCTGGGGTGCTGGTCGTTGATCCCGGTCTCGTCCTGGGCCTCGGCGCCGGAGACGCTGAGCGCCCGGGGGCGGTTGGGGTCGCGCTTGATGAAGCCCTTCTCCTCGAGGGTGCGCAGCTGGTGGGCCACCGAGGAGCTGCTCGTCAGGCCGACGCGCTCGCCGATCTCGCGCATGCTCGGCGGGTAGCCGCGGGTCTGGAGCGACTCCCGGATGACCGCGAGCACCCGCTGCTGGCGGGGCGTCAGTCCGGTGGCGTCGGGCGGACCGTCGGGGAGCTCGCGCACGTTGCTGGTGGTGCCGCTCTGCTGGGACCCGGGGCCTCCGGACTTTCCTGCCATGGATGCGCCTCTCTGGTGGGAAGGCCTTCAGGCTAGGCCCGCGGCACCGGCGAATCAAACACCTGTTCGAACCGGGCGTGTCCTGCGCGCGGTCGAACATTTGTTCGCACCAGCCCTTGCGTGCGATCGTGTCGCCCCCTATCTTCGATCACATGTTCGATCGAACGTGTGATCGACCGGCGTGTGTCGCCGGCCCATGCGGCCGGCGCCGAGAAATGTCGGAGCTCACGGGTTCCATCGAGCCAGACGCCTCGACGGCGTCAGGGGTCGCACACAAGAAGGAGGACTTCCGATGAGTGCAACCGGAATCGTGATCGGGCTCGAGCGTGACTGCCAGGGGCCTGGTCCGTGGGACGCCCTGCGGGTGCGTCCGGCAGGAGGCACGGCCCGCGCCGCCGCGGTCAGCGGTGCTCGGCGTCGCGGCGCCGTGCGACTGACGCGGCGTGGCCGCTGGGCGGTGACCGTCGCGCTGACGTTCCTGATCCTGGCGGCAGCCCTGGTGCTCGGTGGGGCGTCGACGGCGACCCGTCATGCCGGCTCGCCCGAGCCGGTGTCGGTGCTCGAGGTGGAGGAGGGGCAGACCCTGTGGGGGATCGCCTCCGAGGTCGCGGCCCCCGGCGAGGTGCGCGAGATGGTCTACCGCATCCGCGAGCTCAACTCACTGCCGAGCAGCTCCCTGGTCGAAGGTCAGAAGCTGGCGATCCCGGCCCCGTGACCGGGCCCGACCCGCGGCCGCCTCACGGCATGGCGCGGGTCCCTCGATCAGCCGCCGGTCTCCTCGACCCGGACCGGCGGTGCAGCGACGGCGGGGTGGGGTGCTCTCGCAGCCTGGGCGAGCCCCAGGGCGATGAGCCCCTGCCCCGCCGTGTAGGTCGCCATCACGACGGCGTCCGACCACGGACGGGGGTCGCGCACCACGAAGCTGCGCGCCGCGATGATGCAGTCCGAGGCCAGGAACAGGCCCGTCCCGAGCTCGATCTGCCGACGGGCCGAGGACGGCACGGACTCGTCGAGACGCAGCGAGCTGGCGACCATCGTGCTGATCATGGCTCCGTAGGCGCTGACCGGGCCCCGCATCGCCTGGCTGCGCCGGCCGGCCAGCTGTCCCACTCCCAGCGCCGAGGCCGTGCCGAGCAGAGCGGTCGCGAGTGCGGCGGTGCGCTTCGTCGGGTCGCGCAGTGGCCGACCTTGCGAGGCGAACCCGAGGGTGTAGGCGACGTGGGCGCCGAAGAAGGCGCCCATGCCGGCGAGGAAGGCGCTGTCCCGCCGGGCCAGCAGAGCGACGTCGCCGACGCCGGAGAGGGCCTGAGCGCTCATCGTGACCGCGCGAAGCCCAGGGCGCAGCGACGCCGGAGGCTCGCCCGCGCCGCCCCCGGAGCCAGCGGTGGCCCGGGCGAACGCGGTGGTCAAGGCCGGCATGAGCAGCGGCTTGGTCGCGATGCGCAGGCGGCGCCGAGACGCCGACGGCGCCGCAGCGAGCCAGGTGTCGAGAGCGGCCAGCGCGACGTAGGTCGCGACCGGCGTCCGGGCAGGGCGAGCAGGACGGGGGGCCACGGGCGCATCCTGCCATCGACGACGAGGGAGCGGGTGGGGAGCCGCACGGGTCGACGCGCCGGGCGAGGTGGCTCGTTCGGATCATTTTCGAGCTGTGCTCCGGCCCGTGACCTGCGGTTTCGTGTGTCGAGGGCGCAGGCCGGGGGATCCGAGGCCGCCCAGGTCTTGCGTGGGCTGAATCACCCGCGTACGGTTCCCCAACATCTAGTAGTTACAAACGTGTAGTTCTCCACAGGTTGTGGTCAGTTCTGCACAAGCCCAGCGTAGTTCTCCGCAGTTTCCCCACAGGCCGGTCCACAGCAGGACCCGCCGGCAGGCCGCGGACCGACGACAGGAGGACCCTCGTGCACTGTCCGTTCTGCCGTCACCAGGACACCCGGGTCCTCGACAGCCGAGTCGCCGACGACGGGGGCGCGATCCGCCGCCGACGCACCTGCTCGCAGTGCCTGCGACGCTTCTCCACCGTCGAGCAGATGCAGCTGCTGGTCCTCAAGCGGTCAGGGGCCAGTGAGCCCTTCACCCGCGAGAAGGCGGTCTCCGGGGTCCGCAAGGCGTGCAAGGGCCGTCCGGTCACCGAGGACCAGCTGGCTCGGCTGGGTCAGCAGGTCGAGGACGCACTGCGGGCTGCGGGCTGGGCGGAGGTCCCGGCCCACGAGGTCGGCCTGGCCATCCTGGACCCGCTCAGCGACCTGGACGAGGTGGCCTACCTGCGGTTCGCCTCGGTCTACCGCTCGTTCGAGTCCGCTGCGGACTTCGAGTCCGCGATCTCTGCGCTGCGTGCGCGCAGCGAGCACGACCCCGGAGGCGCTCACGCCCGTCCCGGGTCCCCGGTGGCACTGGCCACCTGACAGACCACCCGGCGCGTAGTGGGGAAGCTGCGCGCCGGGTGCACCAACACTTCCCCTGCCGCCGGCGCCGCCCGACGGTCCAGCAGAGCCGCACGACCGAGAAAAAGCTCACGTGAGGCAATACCTCGCAGCCGCCGATGGTTCTTCAAGGGAGAAGGAGCAGGAATGACCGACATGGTGAGTGGCCCCGCCAAGCAGCGGAGCGGACGTCGAGCAGGGCTGAAGATGCAGCATGTCTTCAGCACCGAGGGCGCCCACCCCTACGACGAGGTGACCTGGGAGCGACGAGACGTCGTCCAGACCAACTGGAAGACCGGCGAGGCCGTCTTCGAGCAGCGGGGCGTGGAGTTCCCCGAGTCGTGGTCGGCCAACGCCTCGACGATCGTGACCACGAAGTACTTCCGCGGCGCGGTGGGCACCGAGGCCCGTGAGTGGAGCCTCAAACAGCTCATCGACCGGGTCGTGCACACCTACCGCGAGGCGGGGGAGCGGTTCGGCTACTTCGCCACCACCGCCGACGCGGAGGTCTTCGAGCACGAGATCACCTGGCTGCTGCTCCACCAGTACTTCTCGTTCAACTCCCCAGTCTGGTTCAACGTCGGCACCACCTCGCCGCAGCAGGTCTCGGCCTGCTTCATCCTCTCGGTCGAGGACTCGATGGACTCGATCCTGAACTGGTACAAGGAGGAGGGGTTCATCTTCAAGGGCGGCAGTGGCGCCGGTCTCAACCTCTCGCGGATCCGCTCCTCCAAGGAGCTGCTCTCCTCCGGTGGCACCGCCTCGGGCCCGGTCTCCTTCATGCGCGGCGCCGACGCCTCCGCCGGCACGATCAAGTCCGGCGGGGCGACCCGGCGCGCGGCGAAGATGGTTGTGCTCGACGTCGACCACCCCGACATCGAGGAGTTCGTGGAGACCAAGGCGCGCGAGGAGAACAAGATCCGCGCGCTGCGAGATGCCGGCTTCGACATGGACCTCGGCGGTCGTGACATCACCTCGGTGCAGTACCAGAACGCCAACAACTCCGTGCGCGTCACCGACGAGTTCATGCGCGCGGTGGAGGACGGCACGACGTTCGGACTGCGTGGTCGCAAGGACGGCGAGGTGATCGAGGAGGTCGACGCCCGCGAGCTGTTCCGCAAGATCAGCACCGCCGCCTGGGAGTGCGCGGACCCGGGTCTGCAGTACGACGACACGATCAACGACTGGCACACCAACCCCGAGACCGGCCGGATCACCGCGTCCAACCCGTGCTCGGAGTACATGAGCCTGGACAACTCCTCGTGCAACCTGGCGTCGCTGAACCTGATGAAGTTCCTCGGCGACGACGACACCTTCCAGGCCGAGAAGTTCGCGCAGGCGGTCGAGCTGATCATCACCGCGATGGACATCTCGATCTGCTTCGCCGACTTCCCCACCGAGGCGATCGGCAAGACCACCGTCGACTACCGCCAGCTCGGGATCGGCTACGCCAACCTCGGGGCGCTGCTCATGGCGATGGGCCTGGGCTACGACTCCGACGGCGGCCGGGCGATGGCCGGCGCGATCACCAGCCTGATGACGGGCACGTCCTACAAGCGCTCGGCCGAGCTGGCCGCCGTCGTGGGCCCCTACAACGGCTACGCCCGCAACTCCGAGGCCCACAAGCGGGTGATGCGCAAGCACCAGGCCGCCAACGACGCCGTGCGCACCCTGCACGCGGCCGACCGCGACGTGCAGAAGCTGGCCACCAAGGCCTGGGACCAGGTCGTCAAGCTGGGCGAGAAGAACGGCTACCGCAACGCCCAGGCCTCGGTGCTGGCGCCCACCGGCACCATCGGGTTCATGATGGACTGCGACACCACCGGCATCGAGCCGGACTTCTCGCTGGTCAAGTTCAAGAAGCTCGTCGGCGGCGGGTCGATGCAGATCGTCAACCAGACGGTGCCGAGGGCGTTGGGCAAGCTGGGGTACCAGGACGAGCAGGTCGAGGCGATCGTGGAGTACATCGCCGAGCACGGCCACGTCATCGACGCCCCGGGGCTCAAGCCGGAGCACTACGAGGTCTTCGACACCGCGATGGGCCAGCGGGCGCTGGCGCCGATGGGTCACGTGCGGATGATGGCGGCGGCCCAGCCGTTCCTCTCCGGTGCGATCTCCAAGACCGTCAACCTGCCCGAGAGCGCCACGGTCGAGGAGATCGAGGACGTCTACCTGCAGTCCTGGAAGCTGGGGCTGAAGGCGACCGCGATCTACCGCGACAACTGCAAGGTGGGTCAGCCGCTGGCCGACGCCAAGGCCAAGTCCTCCTCGTCGTCGCTCGAGCCTGCCGAGACCAAGGTGGTCGAGGTCCACAAGCCGTTCCGTAAGCGTCTGCCGAAGTCGCGCGCCTCGCGCACCACCTCTTTCAGCGTCGGTGGGGCCGAGGGGTACATGACCTCGGGCGCCCACGCCGACGGTGAGCTCGGCGAGGTGTTCCTCAAGCTCGGCAAGCAGGGCTCGACCCTGGCCGGAGTGATGGATGCCTTCTCCATCGCGGTCTCGATCGGCCTGCAGTACGGCGTGCCGCTGGAGACCTACGTCTCGAAGTTCACCAACCTCTCCTTCGAGCCCGCGGGTATGACCGACGACCCCGACGTGCGGATGGCGAAGTCGATCATGGACTACATCTTCCGTCGTCTGGCCCTGGACTACATGGCCTTCGACGACCGGTCGATGCTCGGCATCCACACCGCACAGGAACGGCAGCGTCAGCTCGACACCGGGTCCTACCTCCCGGTCGAGGACGAGGAGGAGATCTCCGAGGTCGAGTCGCTGCGCGACCACCCCTCGGTGGAGGACTCGGTGGTCGAGCAGGATCGAGGCGCCAGCCGGGAGCCGGCCGTCGAGACCTCCAACGTGCACACCTCGGCCGAGTTGCTGGAGGCGATCACCGGCACCGCCGTGGACAGCCCGCTGTGCTTCACCTGCGGCACGAAGATGCGGCCCGCGGGCAGCTGCTACGTCTGTGAGGGCTGCGGCTCCACCAGCGGCTGCAGCTGAGCAGCGACGCCGCGAGGCCTGGCCCTACTCCTCCCAGGGGGGCCGGGCCTCGTGGCGTCCCCAGCCACCGCGAGTCCGAGCCGGCGCCCCGGCGCGGCCTGCCAGGTCAGGGCGGTGAGTCCACCGTCAGGCCACCAGCAGGCCGACGCGCCCAGCGACGCCGCCGAGAGGCGAACGCGGGCCGATGCCCCCGACAGTGTCATCGAGGTGCCCGACCCAGTAGGCCGTCGCCCCCCAGGCTGAGCCAGCTCAGGGTCACGATCAGGGTCACCACCGGCAACGTGGTCAGACGCAGCCTGCCGCCAACGACCCAACCCGATGCACGCGCACGTCAGCATCATCGGGGACAGCTGGTGGCTCAGTCCGGGGGCCACGGGTCAGCTCGCGGTGAGCGCGGCAATCCTTGCCGACCCGGGCTACTGACCGCATACCGTCCAGACCATCCCGAATGGGGCGTGTCGGGGCATCGATGACTGGGTACTAAAGGTCAAAAGGATTGCAACTGTGCCCACGCCCCACCACGAAGACTTTCTCTTCGCCCGACTTCTCAGCCTGGCTGATGCGCTGGCTGCTGACTTCGACGTCTTCGGGGCCGCAGACGCCCTGGTCCATGCGTGCGCGGAGTTCCTGCCCGTGCGCGACGCAGGCCTGATGGTCGAGAACCAGCAGTCCCGCCTCCAGGTGCTGGCCTCGACCAGCCAGGAGACCAGGATCCTCGAGTTCCTCGAGCTGCAGGGCAACGAGGGGCCGTGTCTCGACTCGTTCGGCAGCGGTGCGCTGGTCGAAGCCCCTGACCTGCGCCATGACGGCTACCGCTGGCCGAGCTTCAGCCGGCAGGCACTCGCGCTCGGCTTCGCCTCGGCGTACTCCGTGCCGTTGCACATCCATGACAAGACCATCGGGGCGCTGAACCTGTTCTGCACGTCGCTGAACGGCCTCGACGGCGCCGAGATCGAGACGGCACACAAGCTGGCGACGATGGCCACCCTCGGCATCCTCACCCACCGGACGGTGAGCCGGCAGGATGATCTCAGCCGACAGCTGCAGCACGCTCTGGACTCTCGCGTCGTCATCGAGCAGGCAAAAGGCATCGTGGCCGAGCGAGCAGGGGCGTCGATGACCGCGGCCTTTGAGATTCTGCGATCGACGGCCCGATCCTCTCGGCGACGTCTTGTCGACGTGGCCCACGACGTGGTCCAAGGGCAGCTACCCGAAGCCGGACTGACCAGGCAATCCGTGAAGCAGTGGCCCCACCCCCAGCAATGACGTCGGTCCAGGCGGACCCCGCCTGACCAGGGTCCGTGACCGGTCAGCCTGGGCTGCCTGATCAACGCCGCGGTCGCCCTCGACCCAGGGGCTGGGCCCGCCGGACTCAGTGGATCGTGACGGTGAGCAGGACCAGCGTCTCCTCGTCGTCGACCTCGAGGGAATGGCGTTCCTGGGGGATCTCGACCAGCTGTCCCGCCCCGAGCGACCAGGACTGGTCGCCGCACTGCAGCCGCGCTCGTCCCTGCAGCACGTGCAGCGTCGCGGCCGGCGGTGTGTCGTGCTCGCCGAGGCCGGAGCCGGGGGCGAACGCCATCAGTACCGCGCGCTGCCGCTCACCGTGGACGACGGACGCCGAGGCGGTCTTGTGGGTCGAGGTGCGGGCCTTGGCCAGCAGCTCGCTGCCGACGGACTGGAGGTCGACCTGCTCAGTCATCTGCGTGCTCCCATCGGTCGGGTGTCCAGCCCATTGTGGACCCTCGGGCCAGTAGCGGGGCCAAGGCGTTCGGCCAGGCGGAGCGCCCACCCTGCGGACGGCGGTTGCTCGAGCCGATGAACCCCCACCTGAGCGGCGATCACCTCGAATGATTTCGCATGGTGGCGTTGACATCCGGTCGAGGCACACGCTGACGGGCCGCAGGTGAGCAGCCCGGGACTTTCCGCCCTGCACGCAGGCGGTAAGGCCACTTCCCCGCGCGAGTCGCTGGGTCTAAACCTGATGGGAAACCTTGCCTCGCACCCGGGCCCCGACGAGCCGAGGGGAAACCCACCATGCATCTTCTTCGTCGTGTCGGAGTCGTGGCCGGTGCCACGACTGCGACCATCGCACTGAGCGCGAGCGCAGGCTTCGCCCACGAGTGCTACATCGCAAACCAGTCCATGAAGGCCCAGTCGGGTGTGAAGAGCCAGGCCTGGTACCAGCTCGACCTGATCGCAGCCGGTGCCGAGGACTTCGGGTGGAGTTCCGAGGAGACCGAGTGCGTGACGAACGCGGCCGCGGAACAGGGGGTTCGGACCGTGTACACCATCATGGTGAAGGTCCCGGCCCCCCACGACGGAGTGCTCGGCTCGAAGAACCCCCACGTCGAGACGAAGGCGGGCGACAGCAAGGGCATCGACCATCTCTTCTCCGGTGGTGCGATCGTTCCGCTGCTGCAGATCGCTGACGAGTGCGGAGCGCCCGTCGACCTGGAGTGAGCTTCGCACGGCAGGACGACAGGTCGGGGGCTTCACTGCCTCCAGAGGAGCATCAACGCCCGGTTGACGGCGTAGACCACGACCAGGGCGACCGCCAGGCCGGCGTGGTCCACGGCGGCTAGTCCCAGCGCGGCAGCAGCGAAGAACGACAGCTCCACCGCCCACCGCAGCACAGGCACGTCCACACGCCGTTTGGGCGAGACCAGCAGGCCCCAGGCTGCGGCCGCCACGATCGGGGTTGCCACCGCCAGACCGACCTCGGAGACGGTGCCCTCCCCGGTCTGCGCGCCCCAGGAGGCCAGTGCGGCCAACCCGCACAGCTCGAGGACGAACCGCACGGCGAGGTTCGCACCTCTGACGGCGCTCAGCTCGACTCCAGGTCCAGAGCAGCCAGCACCGAGGCCGTCGAGGTGACGGTCGCGAACTCCCCGTGCAGGTTCGCCGCCGTCACCGCCGCCAGCTGCTCGGCCGGGTAGTGCTGCCCGTCGGGACCGACGCGGTCGAAGGTGTGGGTGGCGTCGAGCGCGAAGCGGACGTCGTAGCCCAGGTTGCCGCCGACTCGGGCGGTCGTCTCGCAGCAGTGGTTCGTGGTGATGCCTGCGATCACCAGCTGGCCGATGCCTGCCGCCGAGAGCCAGGCGTCGAGGTCCGGCGCGCCGTGGAAGCAGGAGTTGACCGACTTGCGCACCTCGAGCTGCGCGGGCTGGGTCAGGTAGTCCTTGATCCGGTTGCCGGGGCTGCTCGGGTGCAGGGGACTGCCCGGGTCGGTGGAGTCGTGGCGCACACGGACCAGTGGGCGACCGGTGGCCGCGAACCCGGCGGCCAGCGCCGCAATGTTGTGGTCGGCCTCGGGGTTGTCGCGCCGGCCCCACCACGGGTCGTCGAAGCCGGCCTGGACGTCGACCACCAGCAGCGCGGCGTTGTCGTCCAGGCGCAACGTCGAGCCGAGGGAGCGGTTCATGGAGTCTGCCTCGAATCGATGTCCGACGGGAGCGCGGCGTCCAGGGCGGCCACCGCGTGCAACGCCGTCGTCGCGAGCACCGGCACCGGGCAGTGCTCCTGCCCGATCAGCAGCTCGATCTCGGTGCAGCCGAGGATGATCCCCTGCGCTCCCCGATGTCGGGCCTGGCGGGACCTTGGGCCGGCGGGGCCGTTCTGCCTGAGCCGGCTCATGCGAGCGGACCCTCGGCCAGGGCCTGCTCAGCCGCAGCGCGACCCACCTCGATCATCTCCGCGGCCCGGTGGAAGTCGAGGGTCCGAGCGGCGCTCTTCGGGATCTGGATCGTGACGTCGGGCGGGTAGCCGGCGAGCCGGTAGCGCGTGACGACGCTCTGCAGCGCGTCCAGGGAGAGCTCCATGACCTCCAGCGTGCGCAGCTTGGGAGGCAGGTCATCGAACGGGCTCTGGTGCGCCGGGTCCGGCTCGGCCGGTGCGGACTCGAGGTCGGCCGACAGGGCGGCCTCAAGAGCCTCCTCCTCTGTCTCGGCGTCCTTGAACCTGCCGAGGCGACTGGTCAACCGACGGGTCACCTCGGCGTCGAGCAGCTGGGAGGCGGTGCGTCGCACGCGATCGCGCCACTCGCCCTCCGGCAGCTCCTCCGCGGTCTCCTGCACCGGGTGGTTGCCGACGTCCGCACGAGCGCCGGTGAGATCGACAGCGACCACCGCGTCGGCGTGCAGCGAGGACAGAGGGGCGATCGGCAACGGGTTCATCATGCCGCCGTCGGCGAGCAGGCGACCGTTGAGCATCACCGGGGTGAAGATGGTGGGCAGCGCGATGGAGGCACGCAGCGCCACATCGGCACGGCCGCGCTGGAACCACACCTCCTTGCGGGTCAGCAGGTCGGTCGCGACGGCGGTGAACGGGATCGCGAAGTCCTCGATCATGGTCTCGCCGAGGATGTCCTGCACCCGCGCGAAGATCCGCTCGCCCCGGATCGCACCGGGAGCTCGCCAGGAGACGTCCAGCAGCCGCAGCAGATCGCGCTGGGTGATGCTGCGCGCCCACTCGACGTACTCCTCGAGCTTGCCGGCGGCGTAGAGACCGCCGACGAGGGCGCCCATGGAGGTGCCCGCGACCCCGACGATCTCGTGACCCTGCGCCTGAAGCTCCTCGATGACGCCGATGTGGGCATACCCGCGCGCACCGCCGCTGCCGAGGCTCAGAGCGATCCGTGAGGGCACGGGTCGAGCCTACGCAGCCGGTGCGGGGGTGCCTTGAGGCGCTGGGGGCGCCGACGGCTCCAGCGGCGGTCTTCATCGATCGTCCTCCCGGGCCGGTCCGTTCACCGCGGCCAGGTCGCCCAGGTCGGGCTTCTCCTGCCCTTCGTGAGTGCGGCGATCTAGGGCTCCACCTGCTCGAGGAGCCCCTGCCCGACCACGGCTGCCTTCGTGCGTGAGCTGACCCCCAGCTTGGCCAGCACGGACGAGACATGTGTGCGGACCGTGCGCTCACCGAGCTGCATGCGCTGGGCGATCTCGTTGTTGGTGAGCCCGACGTAGATGTGCTTGAGCACCGTCAGCTCCGTCCGGGTCAGGTGAGCGGGGCCGATCCGCGCGCCCCGTGGCTCACGGATCCGCTCGAGCACGCTTTCGGTGAGGTCGGCGTCGATGAAGGACTGTCCCGCAGCAACCCGCCGGACTGCGTCGACGATCTGGAGGTGGTTGACGTCCTTGAGGACGTAGCCGCTGGCGCCGGCGTGGATCGCCTCGAACAGCGACTCGCGGTCCGCGCCGAAGGACGTGAGCAGCATGACCCTCGTCGCGGGGGCGACCTCCTGGACCCGACGGCAGACCTCCACCCCGGTGCCGTCAGGCAGCCGGAGGTCCAGCACCGCCACGTCCGGCTGCAGGATTCCGATCTGCCCGGCGGCCTCGATCGCAGAGCCCGACTCGCCGACCACATCGAACCCGTACTGGGTCAGGAGGGCGCGCAGTCCCCAGCGCACGACCTCGTGGTCGTCGAGCAGGTAGACGCTGACACCCCTCGGAGCGCTGTCCTCAGAGGTCATCTCTCACGTCCTGGGTGATGCCCGACTGGATGGGACCGCCGCACACGTGCTGACCCGCGACCAGGGTCTGTCGGCCCTGGCCGCGTGGCCCGGGCCGGGGACGGAGCCGGGGGCAGTCTGTCGCCGTGCCTGGGTCGCTGCGGACCGTGGGCGCATGCGAGCCGTCGCACATCCTGGTCTCCTCCCAGCCAGGTCTGCAGTCAACCGCAGCCGGCGGGCGGGCCCCTCACCCGGAGCGGATGACTCGGGCCCCGGCGAGAGGTCCGCTGGGTGGGCTCACTGCCGCGAGACGGCGACCCGGGCGATCTCGGCCGGGTCGACGAGGCCGGAGTGGTCGTCGTCCCCGACGTCGATCTGGATCACCTCGATGCGTCCGCTGAATGCGCTCCGCCCCGCGTAGTCCGAGCTGACGGGCATGCCGTAGTCGTCGCCGATGTCGGTGGTCTCGTCCGCGGAGAACACCATCGGTTGGGTGGTCTCGACCCGCCCGGCGCCCACGCGGTCGCCGTCGTAGTACAAGGTGACGTCACCGCCCTTCGCCAACCCACCACCGTCGTAGTCGAACTCGACCCGGACCTGGTGGCGCCCTGCAGGCAGCACCTCGTCGGCCACGGTCAGGAACTCCTTCATGCCCAGCAGGTTGTAGACGAACGCGGCGTGTCCGTCCTTGGTGTAGAGGGCCCAGCCTCCGAACCGTCCGCCCTGGGCGATCAGGACCCCGTTGACCGCGGCGTCGGCCGGTGCCTCGATCGCCGCCGTCACGGCGAACGACCGGTTCTTGATGTCGATGACGCTGTGCTCGCTGAGCCGCTTCATGCCTCGGAAGAGGACCTGGGTGTTGCCGGTGATCAGCTGCGGTCTCCCGGCGATCGTCGGGTTCAGGCGCTCGAAGCGTCGGTCGTCGATCGGCAGGACGTTGTACTTGACCGCCTCGATCAACCACAACCGCTGCAGCGCTGCGAGCCGCCCGGGGTCTTCAGCAGCGAGGTCGTGTGCCTGGGTCCAGTCCTTCGCACCGTCGTAGAGCTCCCAGACGTCGTCGTCCAGGGCAGGAAGCACCTCGTTCGGGAGCCACGGTGTGCTGTGCCGCGTGACGGCGCTCCACCCGTCGATGTAGATGCCGCGGTTGCCGGCCATCTCGAAGTACTGGATGTCATGGCGCTCGGGCGCATCGGGGTCGTCGAAGCTGTACAACATGCTGGTGCCCTCGATCGGGGACTGCTGGACCCCGTTGACGAAGGTGGGCTCGGGGATTCCGGCGGCTTCGAGGACCGTGGGCGCGACGTCGATGACGTGGGTGAACTGGTCGCGGATCTCGTGGCGAGCCTCGATCCCGTGCGGCCAGTGCACGATGGTGCCGTTGCGGGTGCCTCCCCAGTGCGAGGCGACCTGCTTGGTCCACTGGTACGGCGTGCACATGGCCCACGCCCAGCCCACCGAGTAGTGGTTGTAGGCCTCCGGCGTCCCCAGCTTGTCCTGCATCGCTGCCATGAACTCCGGGGTCTCGATCGCGGCCAGCCCGTTGAAGTTCGCCATCTCGTTGAAGGCCCCGTTGACCGTGCCCTCGGCGGAGGCGCCGTTGTCCCCGATGATGTAGTAGACGAGGGTGTCCTCGAGGGCTCCGATCTCCTCGAGAGCGTCGATCAGACGCCCCACGTGGTGGTCGGTGTGCTCGAGGAATCCTGCGTAGACCTCCATCTGTCGTGCCAGGACTGGCTTGAGCTGGTCGTCCATGTCGTCCCACGAGGGGATGGCGTCGGGGCGGCCGGTGAGCGTCGCCTCCTCGGCCACGACGCCGGCTTGCTTCTGGCGCTCGAAGATCGCCTCCCGCTGGGCATCCCAGCCGTCATCGAAACTGACCCTTGTACTTGTCGCTCCACTCGGCGGGCACGTGGTGGGGCGCATGCGTGGCGCCAGGCGCGAAGTACATGAAGAACGGCTGCCGCGGCGTCAAGGCCTTCTGCATCCTGACCCAGTCGATGGCTCGGTCGGCCAGGTCCTCGGTCAGGTGGTAGCCGTCCTCGGGTGCCCGGTCCGGCTCGACCGGGGTCGTTCCCTCGTAGAGAGCCGGGTAGTACTGGTTGTTCTCTCCTCCGATGAAGCCGTAGAAGTACTCGAACCCCCCGCCGCCGGTCGGCCAGGCGTCGAACGGCCCTGCCGGTGAGGTCTGCCAGGGGGGCACCTCGTGGCACTTGCCGAACTGAGCGGTGGCGTATCCGTTGAGCTTGAGGGTCGTGGCCAGGGAGGCCTTGGTGTTGGGGCGCACGCCACTCGAGCCGGGAGCCGACGTCGCGGTCTCGGTGATCATGCCCATGCCGACGGAGTGGTGGTTGCGACCGCTGAGCAGTGCGGCGCGCGTCGGCGCGCACAGCGCGGTCGTGTGGAATCGGCTGTAGGTCAGCCCGGAGCGCTGCAAGCGCTCCGCGGTCGGCATGGAGACGGGTCCTCCGAACGTGCTGGACGCACCGAACCCGACGTCGTCGAGGAGGACCACCAGCACGTTGGGAGCGTTCTCCGGTGGGAGCAGCGGCTCGATCGGGGGGAACGAGGTCTCCGGGTCCTTGGCGTCGTAGGTCACCCGCCCCAGGTACTGCCGGTCGGGAATGGGAAGGGCACCACGCTGTGACACGTCCACGGCTCGCTCCTTGCTCTGGTGGCACTGGATCAGTACGGCGACTGGGTCACCCGAAACGCCTTGGGGCCCACTGGCACCAACCTCGCGGGTCCAGGTCAGGGACCGGATCCTCCGCGGGGGATGAAACCGGCCTCCTCACACGGCGGCCGGGTGTGCGGCCGGGGCGAAGGGCAGCATCTCCTGGTGACCGTCCTGGATCCGCACACAGGTGGACTCGGGCACCTCCCGCCAGGCGCCGCGCAGCCCGCCGAGCGGTTCGGAGACGACCAGCCGAGCATCGGTGGAGAGCCCACCCAGCAGGGGGTTGTCCGGGTACTGCTCCTGGAGCGTCGTGACGTCGGTGCTGTGGAACAGGGACCGTGACCGACCCTCGCTGGAGTACCGGAAGCCGTAGAAGCAGTCTCCGTCGGTCGTGGCGACCGTCATCTGGAGCGGGAACGGCTCACCCCACCGCCGGCCGACGTCCTCGATCAGGGCGACTGCCTGGCCCACCGCTGCGACCGGGTCTGACTCGAGACCGTGCGTCAGGGCGAGGTAGAAGAACATCTCGGAGTCCGTCGACCCCTCGATGTCGGCGAAGAGCGAGGGGTCGACTTCCATCGCGAGGTCCCGCTTGAAGCGGTGGAAGCCGTTGATCAGTCCGTTGTGCATCCACAGCCAGCGTCCCCGCCGGAATGGATGGCAGTTCGTCTCCTGCACCGGCGTCCCGGTCGAGGCACGGATGTGGGCGAGCACGCAGCGCGAGCGGATGTGTGCCGCGAGCTCCTTGAGGTTGCGCTCGTTCCAGGCGGGCTTGATGCTGCGGAACACCCCCGGCGTGGGCACGTCGGCCTCGGCGTACCAGCCGAGTCCGAAGCCGTCACCGTTGGTGGCCTCGGCCCCCAACGTCGAGTGCATGCTCTGGACGATCAGAGAGTGCTCCGGTCGGTACAACAAGTCCTCGATGAGCACCGGCGATCCGGTGTAGGCGAGCCATCGGCACATGCGGGTCTCCTCGCGCTGTCCAGATCACCATGAAACCGCGGCCGGCGGCCCGCACCCTCACCCGGAGCGGATGACTCCGGTTTGCCGCACCAGCGCAGGCCGGCTCATCGACCTGGACTCGTGAGTGGAGCGCTCGTGCGGTCAGGCAGCAGCAGCAAGGCGCCGATGAGGAAGGCCAGCGCGCCGACAGCGGTGCCTGCGTTGGCGACTGCGGCGTCGAGGGCCTTCGCTGTCTGGGGCACCACGAAGGCGCCCACCGCCGAGACGCCGAAGGCCAGGCAGCCGAACAGGTTCGACGAGGCGATCGCACCGTCCGCGGAGTGCGGAGGCGCAGTGAGCAGCCGGCCGGAGGTCACGGCATAGGCCAGGCACCCTGACACCAGGAAGCACACCGAACCGAAGGCATCGGGTCGCCACACCACCTGGTTGTAGTCCGCCGAGGTGAGCGCGGTGTCCATGCTCTGGTAGGTGCTGAGGTTGAAGAACAGGGTGCCGGCGAGCTGCACCCCGGAGCTCCACAGGTCCAGGTCGCGGCTCCGGCTCGACGACCGACCGGCTCCGGTCGCGGGTGTGGAGCGAGCTCGGAGCGAGGTCCTCATCTGCAGCGTCGCCGCAGCGGTGAAGAACAGCGAACCGACGAAGAAGACCAGGGCGTCGACGTGGGCGCCCACGAGGTCGAGGAAGAACGGCAGGGGCCCGACGAGGAAGCACAGCGACCCCGTCACGAAGAGCACTGCAGTCCATCTCCGTGAGGTGGTCATCCGGCCTCCTGTCAGCCCCGCGGCGTCCACCACGGAGACCCGCCCTTGACCGTGACGCGACTACCCGACGCGCGCCACAAGGCCGAGCGCACGTGCACGCCGGACGGCTGCGTAGCGGCCGTTCACCCCGAGCTTGCGCAGGACGTTGCGGATGTGGGTACGCACGGTGTTGACCGAGACGAACATCGAGTCCGCGATCTCCTCGGTGGTGAGCAGGTCCTCGAGGTGTCGGAGCACCTCGAGCTCCCTCGGCGTCAGGGTCTCGATGAGCAGCGGCTCATCGGGGCCGGCCTGGCCGACGACCTGAAGGACAGCCCGGCGTTGTGGCTGGGAGGACGGCGCCCGCTGCGCCGGCACGTGGCCGAGGTGGGAGGACTCCTGCGGGATCCGCGACTCATAGCTGAGCTGGGATCGCAGCATGTCTCGGAAGAACGGAGGGTAACGGTGAGAACCCGGCACTCCGGCCGCGGGCTCGAGGTAGACGTTGAGCCGCTGGAGGCCGGCCAGGATCTGCACGGCTCGCGGCCCAGCCACCTGCTCGACCGATTGCGGGGTGAGCTCCTCCACCACGCAGGTGCGCAACAGGAACCGGCGCACCTCGGGTGCCTGCGCATTGACCACCTCGTCCAGCACGTACTCGTTGATGCCGCTGGCGCGTCGCACGGCGTTGCCCGCCGCCGACGGCGTGCACCCGCTGCCGGCGAGGACCGCCGCTGCGAGGTGGAGCCCGACCGGCCAGCCGGCGAGCGTGCGGTTGAGGTGTGCCACCACCGGCGCCGGGAGGCCGGCCCCCAGGGCGGTGAGCAGGTCCACCGCCTCGGGGTCGGTGAACGCGAGCTGCGTCTGCCCCACGGCCACGGTGTTGCCACGGGTACGGGGGTCCGCCGGCACCATGGGGTCGCCCCGGGAGGCGATGACCACGCGCAGCCGATGGGCGGCGTGCCGCACCAACAGCTCCAGCTGCGCCGTGACCGGCGCTCCGAGGAAGTCGAACCCGTCCAGGACCACGGTGAGCGGCGTCGGTGAACAGCTCACGCGTGCGGCCAGGCCGAGGACTCGCTCGCGGCCGGGCCGGCCGTGGGCGACGTCGACAGGCACGCCGTGTGCCGCCAACGCCCCGAGGATCGCTTCCCACGGTGAGTCGCTTCCAGCGGCTGTGGCCCGGACCCAGGCGACCTCGCCGGGTAGCCCGGCGGCCCACTGGGCCACCGCCGTTGTCTTGCCGGTGCCCGCGGGTGCGCTCACCACGACCAATCTGCTCGCCGGCACGCTCGACAGCAGCGCGCTCACCCGGGGGCGGGAGACCAGCAGTGGAGCCGCGGTGTTCGCCACGGCCGCAGTGCAGACCTGGACGGTCTCGGTCTCGGGGTCCATCTGGGTGCTTGCCTCGCTCGACACCTGTGATCCCTTTCGTGGACGTCGGAGCCATCGTGCTCAGAGGGTGGGGTTGGCTGGCACCACCCTCGGCGGGGTGGAGCCGGTGTCATCTGCTCCGGGTGAGGTCACGGGGTGACCTGAGCGTGAGAGTGGTGCGTCGTGGCGCCCTTCGACACTCTCCTCACCCCGTGGGCCGTCGGGCCCGGCTGGTTCGACGTCATCCCGTCGCTGATAGCGGCTGGCCTCGCCCTGCTCCACATCGTGATCTGCGCCGTCGCCCTCGGGGTCATTCCCGGGAACCGCAAACCCTCCACCGGCATGGCGTGGCTGGTGCTCGTGCTTGCGGTGCCCTACCTCGGCTTCGCCCTTTTCCTGCTCTTCGGGAGCACGGCGGTGAACCGGCGACGCCTGCAGAAGCAGGCCGAGGCGAACCAGGTGATCCGCGAGCGCACCGCGGCGGTGGCCGAGCTGCCCGAGACCGAGCCGGGTCTCGCCTACATCTCGTCGGTCGCCAGCCTGAACCGCAACCTGGGCGGGCTGCCGCCCTTGAGCGGCCACAACATCGAGTTCTACGACGACTACGTCGCTTCGCTCACGGCAATGGTGAAGGCGATCGACTCCGCCGAGCACTTCGTCAACGCGCAGTTCTACATCACCACGTGGGACCACGTGACCGAGCCGGTGTTCGCCGCGATGGTGCGGGCGACTGAGCGTGGCATTCCGGTTCGGCTGCTCTACGACCACATCGGGTCACGTGGCATCCCGGCGTACAAGGAGACCCTGCGGCGACTCGCGGAGACAACCATCGTCTCCCAAGCGATGATGCCGGTCCGCCCGCTCCACGGGAGGCTGAGTCGGCCCGACCTGCGCAACCACCGCAAGATCCTGGTGGTGGACGGCCGCGTCGGTCTGATGGGCTCGCAGAACCTGATCGAACCGTCCTACGACAAGCCGAAGAACCAGGAGCTGGGCCGGGAGTGGGTCGACCTGACGCTGACGATCGAAGGGCCGGTCGTGGCGGCCCTGAACGCCGTGTTCGTCACCGACTGGTACAGCGAGACCGACGAGATCCTGCATGACCAGCGAATGGAGACGCTGGACGTCGCCCCGGCCTCAGCCACCGCGACGACGTGCCAGGTCGTGCCCAGCGGACCGGGATTCAGCACGGAGAACAACCTGCGCATGTTCAACACCCTGCTCTACTCTGCCCATCACCGGATCTCGATCACGAGCCCGTACTTCGTGCCCGACGAGTCGCTGCTCTACGCGGTGACGACCGCGGCCCAGCGGGGGGTGGCGGTGGAGCTGTTCGTCGGCGCCGAGGGAGACCAGTTCATGGTCCACCACGCCCAGCGCTCCTACTACCAGGCGCTGCTCGAGGCCGGCGTGCGGATCTTCCTCTACCCGGGTCCCTACGTGCTGCACGCCAAGCACCTCACTGTGGACGACGATGTCGCCGTGATCGGGTCGAGCAACATGGACATGCGCTCCTTCGCCCTGAACTACGAGGTCAGCTTGATGCTCCTCGGCCCGGACGTCGTGGACCGGATGAAGAAGGTCGAGGACCGCTACCGCGAGCTCTCCCGTGAGCTCACGCGGGAGGAGTGGGGGGCGGAGGGGCGTTCGTCGCGATACGTCGACAACGTGATGCGGCTGACGGCGGCTCTGCAATGACGACGGGTCTCCGTGAGCGATTCACCCCCCCGGGGTGGTGCGCGGCGACCCGCTGCACCGTCAGGGTGGGGCGGACCGGTCGAGCGGACCGGCCTCGAGCCCGGTGGGCGTCGAGTTGGAGTGGAATCGACTGGCGGATGGTCTACGTGTGGTCATGAAGCGGAGCCGAGCGGACAACCGGGGTGAGGGTCCCCAGGACCGGTCTGTCGACCCACAGCCCGGGCTCGTGGAGCTCATCGTGATCGCGCTTCCGGACGACTCCTCGACCGCCCCGGTCGCCGACGCGATCCGCAACCTGGTGAGCGTGTCGAGCATCCGGGCCCTCGACCTGGTCCTCGTGAGCACCGACGCCACGGGGATGTTCACCGTGCTGGAGCTGGAAGAGGTTGCCGGCCTCGCTTCCTTGCGAGACATCGACGGCGAGGTGGGTGGGTGGTTGAGCTCCGACGACATCGCGCTGGTCTGCGATGCCCTCCCTCCCCGGTCGACGGCGCTGCTGCTGGTCACCGAGGACGTGTGGGCGACCCTGCTGGCCGACGCCGTGCAGGCCTGTGGCGGACAGATCGTGGGTGGCGAACGGATCCCGGCGCGCCGCGTCGGTCCGCGGGTCGATGCGCCTGGACGCGGAGGTCGGGCGTGAGACGAGTCGCGAGGACCAGGCAGGGTCATGTCGACCTGCTCGTCCGGCGTCCGAGGATCGACCGGATCGCGGTCTACATCGCCGCCGGTCCCATCTGCCCGGTGGACCAGTTCCGAGCGTTGATCAGGCTGTACGACCGCGGTGTGCTGTCGACGCGGGAGTTCGAGCAGCAGGCCACGCGGATCTTCGGCGGCTGACCCGTGGTGCCGAGTGCACCTCAGTCGCTGCGGGACCTGCGCATGGTGGCGGCCACCTCCACAGCCTGGGCCCGCGAGTTCACACCGAGCTTGCGGTAGATGACGCGCAGGTGGAACTTGAGCGTGTTCTGGGAGACGAAGAGCTCGCTGGCGATCTCCCGGAGGGTGAGCCGGCTCGGCAGCAGGCGCAGCACCTCCTGCTCGCGGTCGGTGAGCCGCTCGACCTGGCCCGTCGCCTGGTCGGACTCCACCGGGGGGATCGCGGCACGGCGCAGTCGGTCCAGCCATGCCTGGGGGACGTTCCAGGCCGCCACCTCGGCCAGCTCGACGACCTCCGGGCCCTCCGTGGCGACGGTGGCGAGCAGCCCCGTCTCGGCTGCCAGCTCGATCGCCGCCGCCGTGCACTTGACCGATGCCTCCCGGTCGTCGAGGGCCCTGGCTTCCAGCAGCTTGCGGGTGACCTCGTGCTTGACGCACCGGGGCCGCGCTGACGCGAGCTCCTCCAGGGCCGCCCGCCCACGACCCTGCGCCAGCAGGACCCGCGCCCGACCCACGTGGCGCCAGAAGAGATCGGGATTGCGGTCGGCCCACTGCTGTGCCTCGGTGATCTCGCCCCGGGCGAGAGCCACGCGGGTGCCCCGGGTGCAGACCCAGCTCCGGCCTCCCGGCCCGGGCAGCACCTGGTGCATCCAGGCGTCAGCGACGTCGAAGCACGAGTGCGCAGCGTCGACGTCGCCGGGGAGCAGTGCCTGGTCGACCTCGAGGAGGTATGCCAGTCCCTGGGCGTGGGGGACAGCGTCGATCAGCTCGGAGCGGATGCGGCTGAGCTGGCGCTTCCCGGCCTCGGGGTCGCCGAGCTCGAAGTGAGCCAGCGCCTCAGCGGTGTCGATCTCTGCCCGGAGCGCCATCATGTTCGCGACGTCGGCGGTGCGGCGTAGGCCCGCGCTGACCCTGATGGCGTCCAGAGGTCTGCCGGCCAGCGCCAGCCCCAGGGCACGTGTCCCCTCGCTGGCGGTGGCACGGTCGGGGTCCCTGCCGAGCCGGCTCCGCGCGTCCTTGACCTCGGCGCCCTGCTCGTCCCACCGCTCGGTCAGGGCGATGCCGCGAGCCACGATGTTCCAGCCGAAGCGCAGGAACGGGTCCGCCATCGCGGCCGGTCCGGCAGCGGCCAACGCGGCACGGGTCTGCTGCTCGGCCTCGAGCCAGTCACCGATCATCAACGAGGCCTGGGCGCTGAAGACCTGCGCTCGCTGGGCAGTGAGGTCGTCGACGCCGTCGCTGAGGTCGAGCACGTGCCGCAGGGTGTCCACGGTGTCCAGGAAGCCGGACCGGCTCACGAAGAGCTGGGGGAACGCGTAGAGCATCAGCGAGGTGGGGTCGGCGCCCGCGGTCTGCGGACGGACCCGCGGCAACATCTGCAGGACGGTGGCTTGCCGACCGGTGTCGTAGAGCTCACGCGCACTCATGGACAGCACGCGGAGCCCTTCACCGGGCTCGCCGCCCGCCAACCAGTGGTCGAGCGCGGCGGGGAACTCGCCCAGCGTCTCGAACCATCGAGCGGCCCGGCAATGCTGCTCGCGGACCCTTCCCGGGGAACGTCGCTCGGCCTCGGCCAGCAGCACCTCGCGCACGGGTGTGTGCACCTGCAACCAGCCTCCGTGCTCGAGCCGGGTCACGAACAGCCCGCGCTCCTCGGCCAGCAGCAGGAGGTCGAAGGCGTCTTCGCGCCCGGTCAGGGTCTGGGCCAGGCTCGGGGCGAGTCGCTCGGCCACCGCGGTGTCCAAGAGCACCGAGACCACGTCGGGCGACTCGGCGCGCAGCACCTCGCGCCAGACGTACTCGTCGATCAGCCGCTCACCCTCCGGGCCCTCGCCGTGGACGACCGGGATCGCCTGACGGGTGCGGGTCGCAAGCGCGGCCAGCTGCAGCGCCGCCGGCCAACCGTCGGCGTGGTCCACGGCAGCACGGAGGCGGTCACCTGGCAGGCCAGGAGCCAGCCGGCCCATCAGCTCGACCGCCTCCTCGGTGGTGAGCCGCAGCTCGGGGAAACGGATCACGCCCAGGGTGCCGTTGACCTGCAGTCGCTCGACCGGCAGAGCCGGGGCGCGGCGACCGACCAGCACGAGATGCAACCACGGCGGAAGTGACTGGGCCATCTCGGAGAACGATTCTTGGGCTGCCGGGCTGAGGTCCACCACGTGGATGTTGTCGAGGACCAGGACCAGCGGTGAGGTCTCGGTGGCGTGCAGGTCCTCGAGCAGGGTGGCCGTCGCGGTCTGGAGAGCGTCGGCGCGCCGGAACATCGGAGCTGCCCGCTCCACGGCCTCGGGTTCCAGCGGTGTCAGGGCCGCGATGACCGTGGTCCACAGCTGGCGCGGGTCCGCCTCGGAGTCGTCCAGCGTCACCCAGGCGCGCCTGACCGTGGTCTGTGAGACCCAGTCGGACAGGAGGACGGTCTTGCCCGCGCCCGGCGGGGCGACGACCGCTGTCAGGGGGCGGCCGGTCAGCTCGTCGAGCAGGTTGAGCAGTCGTGGCCGTCGCACCAGATGGTTCGGGGTGCGCGGTTGCTGGAGCTTCGACCTGAGGAACGGTGACCGTGCCTGGGTGGGCACAGCGGCCCGGGGGGCGCTCACCGGCGACTTCGTCGTGGGGTTCGCCTCCGGCGGGGAGCAGCCCGGTTGGGTCCACCGGCTGCAGGTCTGGACGAGAGATGGATCTTCTGGTGCCCTACGTCGAGCCTCACTGCTGGGCCGGTCGAACGAGAGGGTCTATCGTCCCCCGGGACTGAGGCCATTCGTCTCGATCCACGACAATCAGCCGGGTGGACCACCGCTGGTCGCGCGACCACGTCACCGCCTCGCTTCGTACACGTTCGGGAGCAGGCCGGGCGCGGTGACCGCCTGACTGGCGACACCGCCACGGTGGGGGAGCGTGAGCGCCGCTCCCGCGGCGAGCACCACCCAGGCCAGTGCGTAGACCTGGACGAGTGCCGGGTCCGTGCGCTGGAGCACGTCGGCCACCAGGGTCGAGGTCCCGCCCACGAGCGCACTCGCGAGACCGAACGAGACGGCGATACCCGTCGTGCGCAGGCGGAGCGGGAACGACTCGGCCAACGTCGACTGGAGCACCAGGGCACCCAGCCCGGCCCCAGCAGCCACGTGCGCGAGGAGCAGCACGGCGACCCCCTGCGTCACCAGCGGGTAAGCCGCAGCCCAGGTCACGGCCAGGAGGGCGAGCCCGGCGCCGATCAGCGGTCGACGGCCCCAGCGGTCGGAGACGCTGCCACAGGCCAGGGCGGACGCGGCCAGGACGACCAGCCCGACGGTGGCGCTGGCCAGCGACACGTCCAGCGCGACGCCACCCGTCTGTGCCAGGTGCGCCGGGAGATAGACGAACCACAGGGTGAACGACGACATCAACGCGGCGGTCAGCACGAAGCCCCGCACGACGGCCGGAAGGTGGCGCGCGAGCACCGTCCGCCCGGGGCTCGACGGGGCCTGGCTCCTGGCGATCTCGATCTGGGCGAACTCCGGGGTCTCGGTGGCCCTGGTCCGCAGCAGCAGGGTGACCACACCGAGGGGGATGGCGACGAGGAACGGGATCCGCCAGCCCCACGCGGCCATCGCCGCCGGTGTGAGGACCGCCGAGACCACCGAGACCGCAGCCATGCCTCCGGCGAACCCGGCGGCCATGGTCGCCATCTGGGCACCGCCCCACAATCCGCGTCGCCCAGGGGGTGCATGCTCGACCAGGTACGCCACGGAGACCACGAGCTCGGCGCCGTTGGCCAGGCCCTGCACGATGCGCAGGCCGAGCAGCGCGAGGACCACCACGCCTCCTGCGGCCTGCCAGGAGGGCAGCAACCCGATGCAGGCGGTGGCGAGGGTCATGGCCAGGACCGTGGCGATGAGCGGCACCCGGCGCCCGGCCCGGTCGGCCCAGGCGGCCCCCAGCATCGCCCCGACGGGACGCACGAGGAACGAGAGGCCGAACAGCGCGAAGACGGCGGTGAGCGACCCCTTGCCACCCGGCGTCAGGACCTGGGCGACCAGTGCGGCGCTCGCCCCCATCACGGCGAAGTCGTACCACTCCACGGCATTGCCGACTGCCCCGGCGACGCGGGCCGACCGTGTCGACGTGCTGCGTCGGTCAGTGGCTGCGTGCACTCCACCCTCCGGCCCCGTGCCTTCCGCCCCGCGTCACGACACAGCCTGCGTTGCGCAGGCACTGTGAACCCAGTGCCGGAGGTCCTAGTTCGGCGCCGTTTCACCCCACCCGTCCGACTCACCCGGGGTGGATGAGGCGCCGTCCTGTCAGCACGTGGTCCTCTGATCAGGTGGTTGCTCAGAACGCGCCGACCGGGGACATCGACGCCGGACCCGAGGACACCAGCGCAGCCCAGCCCCAGCGTCCGGCCCTGGGCGGTGCGATGAACGTGCCGTCCAGGACGATGCGCTTCCTCCTGGCTGGTGCCGCGCTGGCGATCATCATCGGTGCCCTGCACGAGGCGAGGGGCATCGTCGCTCCGCTCGTGCTTGCCTTGGCCCTCACGATCGTCTTCCACCCCCTCAGGCGTCGTCTGGGTCGGTCGCTCCCGTCGTGGCTGGCCTCGACCATCTTGCTCGTCGGGGTCTACCTGCTCCTTGCCGTTCTCGGCATGATGCTGCTGGTCTCCCTGGCGCGTCTCGCGCAGCTCCTGCCGCAGTACCAGGCCGAGTTCCAGTCCCAGCTGGCCGGCTTGGACGACACCTTGAACTCCTGGGGTATCAGCGACAGCGAGCTGGAGAAGATGAAGAACTCCGTCAACATCTCACGGGTCGCTGGGGTGGCGAGCTCGGTCCTGGGAAGCTTGCTGGGGGTGCTGGGCAACTTCTTCTTCATCGTCACGCTGCTGCTCTTCCTCGCCTTCGACGGAGCCCAGACCGAGAAGCTGATGACCCATGCCCGACGCTTCAGGCCTCACCTGGTCGACGCGCTGTCCTCGTTCGCCCAGGGCACCAGGAGCTATCTCAGCGTCTCGGCGATCTTCGGCTTGATCGTTGCCGTCGTGGACACCGCGGCGCTGGCGCTGATGGGGGTGCCCGGGGCCTTCGTCTGGGGCGTGCTGGCCTTCGTCACCAACTTCATCCCCAACATTGGCTTCGTCATCGGGGTGATCCCGCCGGCGCTGATCGCCCTGCTCGACGGCGGACCCGCCCTCATGGTGTGGGTCATCGTCGTCTACTGCTTGGTGAACTTCGTGATCCAGTCGATCATCCAACCGAAGATCGTCGGAGACACGGTCGGGCTCTCCACCAGCCTGACGTTCCTTTCCCTGATCTTCTGGACCTGGATCCTCGGCCCCCTGGGGGCCATCCTCGCGGTGCCGATGAGTCTCCTGGTCCGCGCCGTGCTCGTCGAGGCAGAGCCGGACCATGCCTGGATGGAGCCGCTGGTCCGAGGACGGGCTCCGGAACCGGACAGGGCCGAGGACGCTCCGGGCGACGTCACCCCGCCTTCGGGACCGGCCCCGCCTGCGCCGGCCCCGCCTGCGCCGGCCGCGCCGTAGGTGCGCCCGCGAACCCTGCCTGGGCGGCGAGAGGATGCCGCGCGTCGCAGATGCACCGGATCCTCGATCATCCCCGAGGGATGAGGTCATCGGCGCCACCGACGACGAGGCTGGTACCAGTCGCTGAAAGGACTGCGCCATGTCGGATCGGAATGTGACCGTCTCCTCCTCCTCGGCCCAGACGGTGCCGGAACAGCAGAGCCACGGACGCCGCGCCTCGCCAGCGGAGAGCTATGCGCCTGAGCCAACCGGCTGGGTCGGATGGATCGCCTTCGCCGGCGTGATGATGATGATGCTGGGATGTTTCCACGCCATCCAGGGGTTGGTCGCCCTCTTCCAGGACGAGTACTTCCTGGTCGGACCGAACAATCTCGCGGTGCACGTGGACTACACCACGTGGGGCTGGGTCCATCTGATCGGCGGCATCGTCGTCGCCCTTGCCGGTGGCGCACTGCTGGCCGGGCGGATGTGGGCCAGGATCCTGGCCGTGGGCCTCGCCTTTGCAAGCGCGCTGGTCAACATCGCCTTCCTGTCGGCCTACCCGATCTGGTCGACCATCATGATCGTGGTCGACATCCTGGTGATCTGGGCCGTGATGGTGCACGGCCGCGAGGTCCGCGACCCGCAGGGCTACCGCGCCTGACGGTCCGGAGCCTCTCTGATGAGCCAGACGTCTCGCATCTCGACCGCCCCCCAGCCGGGCGCACCAGGTACCTCCGGCTGGGTCGGGTGGATCGCCTTCTCCGCGCTGATGCTGGGGTTCATCGGCCTGGTCCACATCTTCGAGGGCCTGGTGGCCCTGGTGAACCACACCTACTACAAGGTGGGGGAGTCGGGGCTGCTCGTCCACGCGAGCCTGACGACGTGGGGATGGGTACACATCGCTGGAGGTGTGCTGCTTCTCGGGGCCGCGTTCGGTGTGTTCGCCGCGCAGGTCTGGGCGCGCACGGTGGGGGTTCTGGTGGCTCTTGGCAGCGCGCTGGTCCACCTCGCGTTCCTGGCCGCCCAGCCGATCTTGTCGACGGTGATGATCGGGTTCTGCGTCGTGGTGATCATGGCCCTGACCGTCCACGGCTCGGAGATTCGTGCGGAGACCAACTGACTGACGAAGTGGGCGCCCGGCCGTGGCGCCCACGAGCTCAGCACCAGGGTCAGGTCCGGAGGCAGGAGGCGTCGTGATCTGGGCGATCCTCGCTGCGGTAGGGGTACCCCTGTGGCTCTGTGCGGTCGGGATCCTCGCCTTCCTCCTTCGCAACCGCTCGCTGCGCAAGCGGCACGGCGACGTGCCGGTGCGCGTGCTCGGCGTGGGTAAGAAGCGGTGGATGAGGGGGCACGCGCTGTGGGTCGGTGAGGTGTTCGCCTGGCGGGGGAGCCCGGCGGCCTGGAGGGAACAGCTCGAGCTGATCGAGTCGGCGCGAGCGGCGCAGGTCACGCCGCAGGAGCGCAAGCACCTGCACCGGCTGGGTGAGCAGCCGGCCGTCGTCTCGTTGCGGACCACCTCGGGTGAGGAGATCCGGGTGGCGGCGGGGGCCGAGCGTGCCCGCGACCTGTGGGGGCCCTTCGCCTCGCAAGCCACCGTCGGGCAGGCGACGCAGCCGCCCGGTCCACCTGCATGACACCTGCGGATCGCACCGAGGGTGTGCAGCCGAGGCGTCAGTCGCCGCCGACCTTGCCCGCGTCGATGCGGCCACCGACCTCGTGCTCGACCACGACCTCGATCCCCTCCGGGATCTCGCCCTCCAGCGCCGACAGCAGGTCGCTCACGGGCGGCAGTTCCTGAGGGGCCCGGACCCGGATGTGGTACGTCGCGGAGACCACTGAGACCTCGAGCACGCTCGCCCCGGGCTCGTCGGCCAGCCAGGCCTGCGCAGTGCTCTCGACGCGGGCGTTCCAGGTCGTCAGGACGTAGTGCGCGGCGGTGTTCGCTCCCAGAGGCAGCGCGACGATGATGATCAGCGCGGTGATGGTGGTGTAGGCACGACGCCGCGGCCGACCGCGCCGCTCCTGGGCCAGCGTGGCGTAGCCCAGAGCGGCGAAGACCAGCGTGCCGGTCAGCACCAGGGCCAGCAGGTTGGAGAGGAACAGGACCAGCGCCCCCAGGCTGAGCTCGAGGCTGCCCTGGCCCAGGCACACCCCGATCACCGCGAGCGGCGGCACGAGGGATATCGCGATCGCGACGCCGGGGAGCACAGCGCCGACGTCGCGTCTGGACAGCGCGACGGCGCCGGCGAGCCCGGTTGCCATGGCCGCCACCAGGTCGACCAGCCCCGGGGACGTGCGCGAGGCCACCTGGCTGTTGGCCAGCAGGTCATAGGCCCCGGGCAGTGCGAAGGAGAAGACGAGACCCACCACGATGACCAGGGCCGACCCGCAGAGGACGAACAGCCAGGGACGCGAGCGTCGCTGGGTCACCAGGCTGAGTGCGACCCCCATGATGGGCGTCGACAGCGGAGCGATGATCATGGCTCCGATCACCGTGGCGGTCGAGTCGGCGAGGACGCCTGCCGAGGCGATCACCGCCGACAGCGTCAGCATGGTCCAGAACGCGGACCGTTTGGCCGAGACGTCCCCGTGGCTCATGTCGAGATCGGCGCTCAGCTCCTCGAGGGTGCGCAGCTGGCTCTCCGGAAGGAGGTGGTCGCGTATTCCTAGATCCATGCTGCAGTATCGCGCCGCTCCCGGCGCCGGCAGCACCACGCAGCAGGTGCGGCAGGGCGAGGCCTGACCGACGCCCCCCGGGGGGCCGCTCTCAGCTGTCGCCGAGCCGTCGGCCCGACAACCCCTTCCACGTCACGGCGAAGTAGACCTCGCGAGTGCCGGCTGACCACGGGGTCGGCGTGCCTTCCTGCTGCAGCGACCGGAGCTCGTCGGAGTCCTCGAGCCGACGACACCGGCCGACCGCGAGCACGCTCCACCCGGCCTGCAGCTGGTCATCGAGCTCGTCGACCTCGAACGCGACGTCGGCGAGGCGGATGCTGCGCGCGATGACGCCGTACCCCGCGGTTCGGAAGACGATGCGGTCGTCGCGCACCACATAGTTGACCGGCAGGATCCGCAGGCCGTTGCCGCTCTGGAAGGCGAGGCGGCCCACGGACTTGGTCTCGAGCAGCCGACGGCACTCCGGTGGCGAGAGCTCGATGCTGGGTCGCACGTCTCCTCCGATCTCGGGGGGTGCTCACACTCTGACGCATCTCAGGTGGCCCGGGAACCCACCGGCAGGTCCCTCTGGCGCGGCCGGAAGTGGGCGGGGGTCGGGCACGGAGGGCACTTCAGCCGGCCATCGACTTCTCGAACGCCCCGTCTCCTGGCTATGTCCGGGTAAATGGTGCATCGGGCCGACAACTGACCGTGTCCCGGCTCTGCTGCCGGACTAGCCAGGTCACGTTCGTCCCAGCCACGTGGAGCAGCGCCCGTTGCGCGATGGATGCCTGAGGCGTTGACTCGAGGGTTACGCACAGATCCGTGCCCGAGGGGGACGTCCGCATCGGAATCGACCGAGAAGGAGCTCTTCCCATGACCACTGGCACCGGTGTCGCCGCAGAGATCGGCCTTCCTCCTGGCTACATGGGGCAGGCGCTAAGACCGGGCGACGCGGAGTACGACGCGGCGCGCTCGGTCTACAACCGGATGGTCGACCGGCGACCTGCGGTCATCATCCGCCCGACCGGCGCCGCCGACATCCGGGACGCCGTCGCGCTCGCGCGCCAGAAGCGACTGCTGCTCGCGGTGCGCTGCGGTGGCCACAGCGTCGCCGGGGTCAGCATGGTGGAGGCCGGCGTGCAGATCGACCTCTCCAGCCTCAAGGGCGTGCAGATCAACCCGGAGCGGGGGACCGCCATCTGCAACGCGGGGGTGTTGTGGGGCGAGTACGACCGTGAGGCCGAGATGTTCGGCCTCGCCACACCAGGCGGCCGGGTGACGACGACCGGGGTCGGTGGCTTCTGCCTCGGTGGCGGCTACGGCTGGTTGTCGACCAGGCACGGCCTCACCTGCGACAACCTGGTGGCCGCCGACCTGCTCACCGCGAGCGGGGAGCTGCTCCACGTCACCGACGACACCAATCCTGAGCTGATGTGGGGGCTGCGCGGGGCCGGAGCCAACTTCGGGGTGGTGACCTCCTTCGAGTTCCGCCTCCACCCGGTCCGGCCGCTGATGCTGGCCGGTCTGCTCGCCGTGCCCAACGACGGCGACTGGGCGCGCGAGGTCGCGTGCGGGGTGCGTGACCACGTGGAGCAGGCGTCGGAGAACCTGGCGGTCGCCCTGATCACGGCGCTGGCACCGCCCGAGGACTTCGTGCCCCCCGAGCTGGTGGGCAAGCCCGTGCTGATGATCGTCGTGGCGTGGCTGGGTGACGACCCTGCCGCAGCAGAGGACGCCATCGGCCCGATCCGGCAGCTCGCTGCCGGCGGGGTGGACCTCGTCCAGCCGATGCCCTACACCGTTCTCCAGACCCTGCTCGATCCCAACAATCCGCCCGGGATGCTCAACTACCACCGGGGCATGCACCTCACCTCGCTGCCCGACGACGTGATCGAGCGCTACCTGCAGAACGGTCGGGAGATCGGCTCACCGCTCACCGCGGGAGTCATCTTCCACCACGGCGGTGCGATCAGCCGGGTCGGTGAGGACGACACAGCCGTCAGTGACCGGGACGCCCCCTGGATGGCGCACCCGATCGCGTGCTGGGACCACCCCGCGGACACCGAACGCGAGATCGCCTGGGTCCATGACTTCTCCGACGCTGTCGCAGCGGCGAGGACCGGTCGGGTCTACCTGAACTTCGAGCCGGAGACGAGCGAGGAGAGCGTGCGCGCGGGCTTCAGTGGCGGGAAGTACGAACGGTTGGCCGCGCTGAAGGCCCACTGGGACCCCGACAACCTCTTCAGCGGCAACCACAACATCAGTCCGCACGCCACGACGTAGGTCGTCGAGGCCGCGAAGAGCGCGTTCACCCGTCGCTCCCTCAGGTAGAGCACTGCCCGGGTCGGCTGCAGGGTCGCGGGCGTCGCGTGGCCTGCCACTCCCTCGGGAACTGAGAGACTCCCGCCATGGTGCGCTCTGGGCATTCTCGTGACCTGCCGGAGAAGGTGCACGACACGCCCGTGGCCCGGAGCGCGGGTGTCAGGACCTTCGACAAGGTCTGCTTCGGGCTCGGTGCCCTGGGGGCCGCATGGTTGGCGATCGTGCTGCTGACCGACACGCCCAGCCTGCACTGGGCAGGGCTGGCGGCGCTGGTCCTGATGTGGCTGGTCCTTGCCTACCTCGCGCTTCCCAGGCTCAACCGGATGATGACCTCGCTCTACGTCCCCGACTACTTCATCGGCCGTGCTCGGACCAGCGACGGTCTCCTCGGTGATCCGCTGAACCTGGCCGTCCGCGGCACCGGGGAGCAGCTTGCCACCGCGATGAGCAAGGCCGGCTGGATCCTCGCCGACCCGGTGACGCTGCGCAGCTCGATCGAGATCGTGCGCTCGACGCTGACCCGGCGCAGCTATCCCCAGGCGCCGGTCAGCCCGCTGCTGTTGTTCGACCGGGCTCAGGACGCCGCCTACCAGCAGGAGGTGGAGGGCAACCCCGCCCAGCGCCACCACGTGCGGTTCTGGCGTACGCCGGACGGCTGGCCCCTGCCGGGAGGCGCCGTCGTCGACTGGCTTGCCGGCGGGAGCTACGACCGACGGGTGGGGCTGTCGCTGTTCACCCTGCAGATCACCCACAAGATCGACGCCGACATCGACGTCGAGCGCGACCACATCGTCGACTCGGTGACCCGAGCCGAACCCGCGGTCTCGGTCGAGGTGCTGCGCGACTTCACCACGAGCTACCACGCTCGCAACGGGGGAGGGGACAACGTGCGCACCGACGGTCACCTGCCGATCCTCGACGTCAGCGCCGTCCAGCCCGACCCCGAGGCGCCGGCGCTCGGCCCTCAGCCGGCAGGGGGTGTCCCGCTCCAGGTGTGGTTGCCCGCGATGGTCAGCCTGCTGTTCGCGCCGTTCATGGTGTGGTCGACGGTGCAGACCTGGTCGGCCCCGGACAGCAACCACGTCCTGGCTGGTCTCGCCATGGGCGGATCGGTGGTGATCGCGGTGCTGGCGCTGCTCCTGTTCGCTCGCAGCGCCGTGGCGCGGCGGCTCCTGCTGGTCACCGCTGCCTTCGCCACGGTGACGCATATCGGGGGGCTCACCCTCGGGGCTGACGACCTGCAGGGCGGCCACGCGCTGGGCGCCGTCGTCGCGATCTTGGCGCTGGTCGCCCTCTCCTCGCCGAGGGCCACCGACTGGACTACCCGACCGGCACCGGCAGCGCGCCGCCGGGGGCCTCGTGGCTACCCATCTCCTCATCGGTGACCTCGTGGCCCTCGACGTGGATGTCGGGCAGCAACCTGTCCAGCCACCGGGGGAGCCACCAGTTGCGGTCACCCAGGAGCTCCATGGTCGCCGGCACCAGGACCATGCGCACGACGGTGGCGTCGATCAGCACTGCGGCAGCGAGGCCGATCCCGAACATCTTGCCGAACACGTCGTCGGCGAGCACGAAGGAGCAGAAGACCGTGACCATCACCGCGGCGCCAGCGGTGATCACTCGCGCTGACTTCGCCAGACCGTCGGCGACCGCGGTGGCGTTGTCACCGGTGCGGTCGTACTCCTCCTTGATCCGTGACAGCAGGAAGACCTCATAGTCCATGGAGAGCCCGAACAGGATCGCGAAGATGCCGATGGGCAGCTGGATCGGCACGGGGACCGCCTCAGGGATTCCGACGAGGTCCCCCAGCACGCCGCCGCTGACGGCCAGCGTCAGCACCCCGAACGCCGCCGCGCTGGCCAACAGGTTCATGACCACCGCCTTCAGCGGCACCACGACCGAGCGGAACACCAGCATCAGAAGTACGAACGACACCAGCAGCACGCCACCGAAGAACAGCGGCAACCGGTCCGTGACGCCAGCGGTGGCGTCCACCGTCACGGGCACCGTGCCACCGACGTCGATGCTCAGGCCGGTGCCGGCGGTCGCTGCGGGGATGCTCTCCTCGCGCAGTGTGGTCACCAGGTCCTGCGTCGCCTCCTCCTGCGACGAGGTCGCGGCGACCAGGCGCACGACGGCGGTGTCGCCCGCGTCGTTGAGCTCCGCCGGTGCCACCCGGGCAACCCCCTCGACGCCGCTCAGCTGCTCACCGACGTCGTCGGCAGAGGTACGCAGTGCAGCATCCCGGTCTCCCTGGACCACCAGCAGCATCGGCGTCGCGTAGCCCGGCCCGAAGCCCTCCTCGACGAGGTCGGAGGCAGCGCGGGTGGTGAAGCCGGGCGGGTCGTTGCCGGCGTCGGGGTAGCCGAACCTCATGCCGAGGAACGGCGCGGCGAGCGCGAGGAGGACCGTCAGTCCGACGATCGCGGAGAGCGCCGGGCGCCGCTGGACGAAGCGGCTCCAGCGGTACCAGCGCGAGGTGTCGTAGGCGTGTGGGTCCTTGGCGACGAAAGGCACGTGGAGACGCTCGATGTTGCGGCCGGCGAAGCCCAGCAGCGCAGGCAGCAGCGTGAGGGACGCGGTCATCGTGACCAGCACCGCCAGCGAGACGGTGAAGGCGAAGCCGTTCATCGTCGGCTGCCCCATGAGCAGGATGCCCAGCATGGCGACGACGACCGTCAGGCCCGCGAAGACCACCGACCGGCCCGCAGTGGCGATCGCGGTCAGCGTCGCCCGGCGCGGCTCCTGGCCCTCGGCCAGGCTGCTGCGGAACCGCGTGACGATGAGGAGGGCGTAGTCGACACCGACCCCGATCGCGACCATCGCCGCGGTCGGTGGCGCCCAGTCCGGCACGTCGACGACGCGCCGCATCACCTCACCGAGGGCCAGCGCCACACCGAGCCCGAAGACCGCGGTGACCAGGGGGAGGCCCATGGCCACCGCGGAGCCGAAGGTCAGCAGCAGGATGAGCGCCGCGGCCAGCAGGCCGATGACCTCGGAGCCGACCGGCGCGGTCTGGGAGAGCCGGGCGACCGGGCCGCCGGCCTCCACCTGCAGCGCGTCGGTGCCCGCGGCGAGGATCGGCGACACGATGTCCTTCGCCTCGGCGGGGGTGAAGTCGTCCGCCGGCCGGTCCAGCGCGACGTCGGCGTACGCCGTCCTGCCGTCCTCGGAGATCTGCGCATGGCCACCCTCGTCGTACGGGCTGGCGACCGCGACCACGTGCGCGTCGTCAGCGGCGACGGCGAGGACCTCCTCCGCCGCTGCCTGTGCTGCCGGTGAGGTGACACCCTGCTCGGAGTGCACGACGACCTGCATCGTGTCGCCCGCGGCCTGGGGGAACCTCTCCTCGAGGGTGTCGGCCGCGGCCTCGGACTCCGAGCCCGGCTGCAGGTAGTCCTGCCGGTAGTCGCCCCCGAACGTCGCGGCGAGGAGGTAGGCCCCGAGCAAGGCGCCCACCCACCCGACCACGACGAGCCGGCGTCGTCGGTAGCACCAGTCCGCGAGCCGGATCAGCATGGGAGCTCCTCGGGTGGTGACAACGACGGGCGAGTGCTCATGCCGGCACCGGAGCGCGCGGGGGAGTGTCAGGGACCGGCGCTGTCTCGTTAGCGGATGATCCTGAGGTTCCTTCGACATCGAGGTCGGGAAGCCAGCCGAGCCACGACGGCAGGTACCAGTTCCACCGTCCGAGCAGGGTCATCACCGCCGGCACGACGACCATGCGGATCAGGGTTGCGTCGACGAGCAGGGCCACCCCTACGCCGAAGCCCATCTGCTGGAACATGACCAGCTCCCCGGCGGCGAAACCGGCGAACACGACCACGATGATCAGGGCCGCGCCCGTGATGATGCGGCCCGTGGTGGCGATCCCGTGCACCACTGCGTCGACGGTGTCGCCGGTGGCGGCGTAGCGCTCCTTGATCCGGGTCAGCAGGAAGACGTGGTAGTCCATCGACAGGGCGAAGAGCACGGAGAACAGGAAGATCGGCACCCAGGCCTCGACCCGCTCGACTTGCTGCAGCCCCATCAGGCCCGCGCCCCAGCCGTGCTGGAAGACCAGCACCAGCAGCCCGTACGCGGCCGCCACGGACAGCAGGTTGAGGACGACCGCCGTTGCCGCGAGGACGACCGAGCGGAACACCACGGTGAGCAGCAGCAGGCTGAGGCCGAGGACGAACGCGAGCACGACCGGCAGCCAGCTGTCGATCATCTCCGAGTAGTCGACGTTCCCCGCGGTCGTCCCGCCGACGAGCACCTCCGCCCCGGTGCCGTCGAAGGCTGCAGGGACCAGGTCCGTGCGCAGCTCCTCGACCGCTGCACGCGCAGCGGTGTGGTCGGGATCTCCGAGGAGCGGGACACTGATGACCGCCAGCTCACCGTTGTCTGCGACGGAGACCTGCGGCGTCCCGTAGTCGTCGTTGCCGGCGAGCGACCCCTGGAAGCTCTCCATCGCCGCCGACACCTCGCTGGACGCGATGTCACCCGCGACCACCACCTCGGCCGGGTCGGAGCCGGCGTTGCGTGGGAAGCTCTCCTCCACCGCCAGGTACCCGGCTTTGGCCTCAGCGGAGTCGGGCAGCGAGCTGACGCCCGCAGTGCCGGTTCGCAGGTCCAGGACGGGAGCCGCCATCGCCAGCAGCACGAGGACCCCCGCCGCCAGTGCGACCTTGGGATGGCGCACCACGCTGCTCACGGCGCGGGTCCAGAACGGGCTCTCCGCAGGTTGCTCGCGGCCGAAGAAGGGGAGCCGCAGCGCGTTCACGCGGTCGCCGAGGACTGATAGCAGCGCGGGCAGCAGCGTCAGTGCGGCCACCATGGTGACGAGTCCGACGATGATCGCGCCGAGCGCGAGACTGCGCAGGATCGTGTCAGGGACCAGCAGCAGCCCGAGCAGTGCGACCACGAAGGACCCACCGCTGAACAGCACTGCCTTGCTGGCAGTCCCGCCGGTGGCCACGATCGCCTCGATCTTCTCTTGCCCTCGCGCGCGTTGTTCGCGGTACCTGGACAGCACGAACAGGCTGTAGTCGATGCCCAGTGCCAGTCCCATCGCCGTGATCATGTTGACGATGAAGAAGGACAGCGGGGTCACCTGCCCGACTACTGCGGAGGCCGCCACCGCGACGATGATGGACACGATCGCGATGCTCATCGGGATCGACGCGGCGACGACCGCGCCGAAGACCAGCAGCAGCACGATGAGCGCTGCGGGCAGGCCGAACTGCAGCTCGCCGTTCTTCAGGTCCGACTCGGACAGCGCGTTGACGTCGCGGTCGAGGGTGTAGGTGCCCGTGGTGGCGACGTCGAACGCAGAGGAAGGGCTCGCCTCCGCGACGACGTCGAGCACGTCGGTGATGCCCTCCTCGGCACCGTCACCCATCTGCACCGTCATAGCGACCGCGTGGTTGTCCTTCGCGATCGCCTGGCCGCTCGCGTCCTCGAAGGGGTCACCGACCGCCCGTGTGGCCCCTGTCTCCTCGAGGTCCGACCGAAGCTCTGAGACGAACGACCTGAAGGCGGGGTCTGAGGTGGTCAGCTTCTCGGAGCGCACGAGGACGACCTCGTCGATGGCGTCGCGGTCGGACATGTTGGCTGCCACGAGCTCGTCAGCGCGCACCGAGTCGGGGCGGCTGGTGATGCTGGCATCTGACGTCAGGGCGGAGCCGAGCATGACAGCGATGACAGCCATCGACAGGACCAGGATCGTCCCCCAGGCGGTGATGACCCGCCAGGGGTGACGTGCCGAGCTCCCCGCCAGCCGCTGGGTGGCGGACGCCCTGCGACACGCTGGGGGCGACGAAGCACTGGGGACCGACCGTTGGTCAAGCATCTGTCGACGGTAGGCGTGCCCGAAGCCTCGGACGCTCCTCAGCGGTGATCCGGTCCGGTCTGGGGGCTTTCTCCGCACAGGACGGGACGTAGGTCGCACGCGAGGCGTCCGATTCAGGCGCCGCCCGTCCGGTTCGGGCATGCCGGGCACCTGCGGACGCTCCTAGCGTGGTGGCAGGCACGTCGGCTGCCGACCGCGACAGGTCTCGTGTGCTCCCCGTCGCCTCTCACCGTGAGGGGGACCGGCCCCTGGAGGCCTCCCATGACCCTCACCGGAAGCCCGAACGACACCGCCGGCACCCCCCGCGCCGGCATCGGAAGCGTCGCAGCCCGCACCGTCGGAGTCAGCAAGCTCTACGGCAGCGGGGATGCGGCGGTGACGGCGCTCGACGACGTCAGCGTCGCGGTGCGCCAGGGGGAGTTCACCGCGGTGATGGGCCCCTCGGGGTCCGGGAAGTCGACCCTGCTCCACGTGCTCGCCGGCCTCGACCGACCCACGTCCGGCCAGGTGTACGTGGGCGACACCGACCTCACAACGCTCAAGGACAAGGCGCTCACCCTGCTGCGCCGCGACCGGATCGGGTTCATCTTCCAGGCGTTCAACCTGCTGCCGACGATGACGGCGGCCGAAAACATCGCGCTTCCCATGAAGATCGCCGGCCGCCGCCCCGACGCCGCCTGGGTCAGGTCGATCGTGGAGACGGTCGGCCTGACCGACCGGCTCTCCCACCGCCCCTCCGAGCTCTCCGGCGGACAGCAGCAGCGCGTGGCCGCTGCGAGGGCGCTGGCGTCGAGTCCCGACATCGTGTTCGCCGACGAGCCGACGGGGGCGCTGGACTCCACGTCGGGCACCGAGCTGCTGACCTTCCTCCGTGAGGCCGTGACCGACCTCGGCCAGACGGTGGTGATGGTGACCCACGAGCCCCGTGCCGCCAGCTTCGCGGACCGGATCGTCTTCCTCGCCGACGGCCACGTCGTGCACGAGATGCAGCGCTCGCACGAGGACGAGATCCTCGATCACATGAAGTTCCTGGGGAGCTGATCACGGTGTGGGGCGCCACCCTGCGCGGGATGATCGCGCACAAGCTGCGGCTGGTGCTCACCACGGCCTCGATCTCGCTCGGGGTCGCGTTCCTCGCCGGGACGTTGATCCTCACCGACACGATGGGCCTCGCCTTCGAGCAGCTGTTCGGCAAGGTCTCGGCCGGCACCGATGCCGTGGTCCGCACCACGGCGCCATACGTGAAGACCGAAGGCGTCTCGACTGCACGGCCCCCGATCTCGGCTGCCACGCTGAGAGACGTCAGGGACGTCGGCGGGGTCCGCGCGGCAGAGGGCACGGTCAGTGGCTACGCCCTGATGACCGACAACGACGGTGGTGCGGTGCTGAGCACCGGCGGAGCCCCGAGCGTCGGCTCGAGCCTCGCGGCCGACGAGGGACTTCGCGGCGACGTCCACCTGCTCACGGGTGTCGCGCCCGTGGACGGCGGGGAGGTGGCCATCGACGCCACCAGCGCGGAGGAGCACGACATCGCCCTCGGCTCCCGGATCAAGGTGCTGTTCCTGGGGCCCACGCGGGAGTTCACCGTGGTGGGCACCGTCGGCTTCGCCGACGAGAAGGACCTCGGCGGGACCACATCGGCGTACTTCGACACCCGCACCGCGCAGCAGGTCCTCGGCGCGCCTGGGATGTACGACGCCATCGACGTCAGCGCCGACGAGGGCGTGAGCCAGGCCGTGGTCGCGCAGCGGCTGGGCGATGTGCTGCCCGACGGGAGCGAGGCCGTGACGGGCTCGACGGTCGCGCAGGAGAACGCCGACGCGATCACCGCCGACCTGAAGATCGTCAACATCCTGTTCTCGATCTTCGCCGGGATCGCGCTGTTCGTCGGCGCCTTCATCATCTGGAACACCTTCACGATGATCGTCACCCAGCGATCCCGCGAGATCGCGCTGCTGCGTGCGATCGGCGCCACCCGACGGCAGGTCCTCGGCAACCTCCTGCTGGAGGCGGTCGTGCTCGGGGCCGCGGCCTCGGCGGTGGGCATCGCGCTCGGCCTGGGAGTCGCCTACGGCCTCCGGGTGCTGATGGACCTGGTGGGCCTGGGGCTGCCCAGCACCAGCCTGCAGCTGGAGCCGAGGACCCTGTGGGTCTGCATGCTCGTCGGCACCCTGGTGACGGTTGTCGCCGCCGTCGTCCCCGCCCGGCGGGCCACCCGGGTGCTCCCGGTCGAGGCGCTGCGTGAGGCGACCCCGGGGTCGGAGCGCCCCACGGTGCGTCGTCTCGTCGTCGGAGGGGCACTGCTGGCGCTCGGCGCCGCCGGGATCGGTGCGACCCTCGTGGCCGACGTCGACGCTCGGGTCCTCGGCCTCGGCGTGCTGCTCGTGCTGCTGGGCGTCATGGTCACCCTGCCGTTCGCGGTACGACCGCTGGCGTCGGCGATCGCCGCCCCGATCCGGGCGCGTGGGCTGCCCGGTGAGCTCGCGCAGCAGAACGCGGTCCGCAACCCCCGTCGTACGGCGTCGACGGCAGCAGCCCTGATGATCGGGCTCACCCTCGTGGTGAGCATGGGCGTGCTCGCCTCCTCGCTGAAGGCCTCCTTCGGTGGGGTGCTCTCCGAGCGGCTGTCCGCCGACCTCTTCGTCACCGTGCCCACGAACGGCAGCGCCGGCTTCAGCCCGTCCGTCGTCGACGCGGTCTCCGAGACCCCCGGCGTGGAACGGGTGTCCCCGAGCGGCTTCGGGCAGGCCCGGTTCGAGGGGTCCGCCACGAACTACTCCTCGGTCGATCCGGCCACCGCCGGGTCCATGATGGAGCTGCCGTCGTCCTCCGGGTCGACGGCCGCCCTGGACGGCGACAGCATCCTGGTCTCCGAGGGCGCCGCGGCCGAGCACGGCTGGGAGGTGGGGGACACCGTCAGCGCCTCGTTCGCCGCCAGCGGGTCGCACGCGCTGGAGATCGCCGGCATCTACGACAAGGGCTGGATCCAGGAGGACTACGTCGTCAGCGTGGCGGCACAGAACGCGCTTGCGGGCCCGCAGCTGGTGCAGATGGTGCTGGTCGACCTCGCTCCCGGCGTGGACAGCAGCGAGGCCGAGGCGGCGATCTCCACGGCGCTCGCCGACCACCCCGACGCGCTCGTGCGCGACCTGGACGGCTTCGTCCAGTTCGCCAGTGGCTTCCTCGACACGATGCTGACCTTCGTGACCGTGATGCTGCTGCTGGCCGTGCTCATCGCGCTGCTCGGGATCGTGAACACCCTCGCACTCTCGGTCTACGAACGGACCCGCGAGCTCGGCCTGCTGCGGGCGGTGGGGATGACGCGCAGCCAGGTGCGCTCGATGGTGCGCTGGGAGTCCGTGGTCATCGCCCTCATCGGCGCGGTCTCCGGGGCCTTGCTCGGGATCGGGATCGGTCTCGCCGGTGCGCAGGCGCTGCAGTTCTGGGGGGTCAACTCGCTGTCGGTGCCCGCGGTCCAGGTGCTGCTGTACGTCGGCCTCGCCGCTCTTGCCGGCGTGCTGGCGGCCATCGGGCCGGCACGCACGGCCGCGAAGGTCGACGTGCTGCGTGCCGTCGTCACCGAGTGAGCCGGCACGGCACCGCCGGCCCATGCTCCGCTGGTGCGGCCTCAGAAGTGGGTGACCGCCGGGGGTCTGGGCTGCCGGGGCAGCGTCCCGGTGGCCGGGAAGGGGCGGAACCTCTTGACGATCAGGTACACCGCGAAGCTGACCTCCCAGGCGAAGACCGGGATGGCCGAGATCGCGTGCGTGCTCGGGGAGTAGAGACCGAAGAGCACGCCGAATGCGGAGAGGGTCACCAGCGGACCGCCGACTATGCCGAGCATCGCAATCCAGGTCGGCACCAGGCCGCCCTTGTTGACGAGATAGGCCAGGAGCAGGCTGTTGACGCCGAGGACGACGCTCGGACCGATCAGGAACGTCCAGTCGTGGACGGCGACCAGCGCCTGGTTGACCCCGACCAGGGCGGCCTCGTCGGAGCCGGGCGCCGAGCCGTCCTGGCGCAGGGTGACCAGGGAGACGACGCTGACCATCCCGACCGTGATCACCGCGCCCTCGAGGAGGCGGCCGGACACGTGCGCCAGCGCGAGGCCCTCGTCCACGCGCCGGATGACCGGGAACAGGACCACGGCGCTGCCGATGATCACCGCGACGAGGACCAGCTCGCTGACCGCGCCCCACAGCACCCGGGTCTCCGCCCCCACGCCGAGGACGTAGTCGGCCTCCAGCGCGGGCTGGTAGAGCGCCAACCCGGCGACGGCAGAGACCTCCGTCAGGAGGAACAGCACACCGGCGGCTCGTGCAGTCGCCCGTACGTCCGTGGTGCTGGTCCTCCTAGGCGTCGTGCGGGGGCAGGGGTCGGTGCTGGGTGGGAAACCTCAGCGGTGGCCGGTAGCGCCTCGCGACATCCTGGTGCTCCGCGTCGGCGCGGGCCCGCGCCTGGCGAGCCCGGGCGGCGGCTTCGTGCGCATCGCTCTGGGCCGCCTCCAGCTCGGCCTGGGCCTGCCACACCGCGGCGATCGAGGCCTCGGCCTCTACCTCGAGGGCCGAGGCGACGACCTCCGCCAGGTCGGCGGCGGCCCAGGGCGGGTCGTGGACGGTGACCTGCATGAGTCGTCGCGGTCCAGGGGAGGGGACCGGCGGGGTGTCGGGTGGGCTGCTGGGTGGGAGCAGCGGGGCGGAGCCCGCCGCCCCGCCGCCCTGGCCCGAGTCGCCGAAGCGCAGAGCCTCGACATCGGACCTGCGGTAGCGCCGGTGTCCGCCCGGGGTCCGGATCGAGTCGATCTTGCCGGCGCGAGCCCATCGCGTGACGGTCTTGGGATCGACGAAGAGGACGGCGGCGACAGCGCCGGGGGTCAGCAGCTCGCGCTCGTCCAGACCGCTGCGTTGCACGCTCATCGACAGACCGCCTCAGGGAGAGGTGGGGTGCCCGGCTCGTCGAGCCCCCGCGTCGCGGCCGGGGTCTGGAGCCACCTCTCGACCGTAAGCCCGCCGCGGTTTCTTTGCCCCGGGCGCGGTTGCTCCAACTTCGCGAGACGTCCCTTCTGGGGGCATTCTCGAGCCGATAAGGGACCAAGGTCACGGCGCAGGCGCCCGGCCCGGGAACACTTCGGTGCGTCAGGCGTCGCCGAGGCGGCGGCCGGTGAGGCCCTTCGAGCCCACGTCCGGCGATCCCGTGTCACGTTGAGCCATGCTGACAAGGCGAGCTCCGGTCAGCGGACGGCGAAGGCGCCGCGGGCCCCGCGCTCGGCGTCGACGACGACGTGGGAGACGAAGGGGTAGGTGCCCGGCTCGGGAAAGGTCAGTTCCACGAAGCCGCCCTGCGCAGCCGCCAGCGCAAGCGACTGCGAGCCCCCGGATCCCGGGTCGCCACGGCGCAGCAGGTAGGCGCCCTCGGAGTAGACCGTGTCGAACTGCCCGCCCACCACGTGGAAGGACGTCGAGCGGTTGGGGCCGGCGTCGAGCACCCAGACCCGCACCCGCTCACCGGTGCGGGCAGGCAGTGGACGGTGGGCGTACTGGTCGGCGTAGCCGTTGAAGACCACCAGGTCGGGGCGCTCGGCGGCCAGCTTGTCGATGTCGACCACGGAGCCCTGGCCGCCGAGGTGGTACTCCGACTGCGTCAGGACGTAGCTGCGGTCCACCGCTGCCAGCCCGGGTGGCTCGATCACCACCGCACCGAACAGGCCGTTGCCGACGTGGGCCGACATCGGCATCGAGGCGCAGTGGTACATCCAGATCCCCGCCCGCTCGGCGGTGAACCGGTAGACCAGCGACTCGCCGGGGGCGATCGTGCGCATCGGCCGGTCCGGTGCGAGCGCGCCGGCGTGGAAGTCGATGGAGTGGCCGATAGACCCGTCGTTGACCAGCGTCACCTCGAAGACGTCACCGACCCGGCCGTGCAGGACCGGGCCCGGGGTGGTGCCGTTGTAGGTCCACAGGGTCTGCGTACGCCCCGGCGACACCTCGCGCTCCACCTCCCGCACGGTCAGCGTGACCCGCCGCACCCGTTGGCCGGTCAGCGGCGGCAGGGCCGCGTCGTACGGCGTGAAGTCGGCGCCGGGGCTGGCGTGCAGGTCGGGAGGATCGGCCGCCTCCGCGGTGTCCGCGTGGTGCCCGTCGCCGGAAGCCTCGGCGGTGTCCGCGCCGGGGCCGTGGGAGTGCTCGCTGTGGTCCCCAGCGGCAACGCCCTGGGCCACGGCGGCCTGCCGCGCGCCGACGACCTCGACGGTGAGGACCATGCCCATCTGCCGGTGGCCCACGACCGAGCACCAGCCGGAGATGTCGCGGCCGACCACGCCGACCACCAGGGTCTCGGACTCGCCGGGGGACAACCGGGAGGTGTGGGCGCCGCTGTCTAGCACCAGGTCGTGCACCTCGCCCTCGTCGGCGTTGCGCACCTCGAGCACGAGCCGGTCGCCGGCAGGCGCCTCGATGGTGCCGGGCCGGAACCGCATCCCCTCCATGCGGACCTCGACGGTGGTGGTGTCGCCGGTCGGGGTGACGCCGGCGCCGGCCGCCGCACCCCCGGCACCCGTGAGCGCCAACGGGTCGAGCGCGACGCCGACGGCCACGGCGAGGACGACGGCGGCAAGTCCTGTTGCGGCGAGCCCCTGCAGCTGACCGCGGGGCCGGCCGGAGCGCACGGCCTCCCACTCCGCGGTGTCGGCGGCATCGGGCCGCCGGGCCAGACGGGAGGCGCGGATGCCGAGGACCAGCAGCGGCAGGAACGAGCCGAGCGCACCGAGGACGACACCCGAGGCGAGCACCCGGACGATGCTCGGCGCCGGCAGCGCCATGACCACGAGCCCGGCGTTGGCGGCGGTGACCCGGAGCGCACTGCCGCGGTCGAGCGCGGACGTGGCGGCCCGCACCGGCCTCGGTCCGCCGCCGAGCGCCACCGGCACCAGGTAGGACAGTGCACCGAGGAGCACCTGCGCGGCGAAGCCGGCGGCCAGGAACGGGACCACCTGCTCCAGCGCCTCCGCCCCGGACCCCACCCCACCCAGGAACGAGGCGGCGAGCACGGTGAGGGCGACGACGAGCCACAGGGCTCCGGCCATCACCGACCACGTGCTGAAGCTCTGCGGCGGCTTGCGCCGCGCGGCGTCGGCCAGCGGGACGGCGAGCAGACCGATACCTACGAGGTACGCCCCCAGCGCGGCGCCGACCACCAGCGGCATGGCTGCCAGGGCGCCACCGGCGGCGCAGAGCACGGCGACGACCAGCAGCGGCAGTGCGCGGACCGCCGCGGTGCCGGAACCGTCGGCGATCCGGGTGCGCAGCATCGTCGGCCACAACGTCTGCAGGGTGCCCAGGACGGTCAGCCCCACCCAGCCGAGCAGGTTGACCAGCACGTGCGCGGCGAGCACCCGGGCGTGCCAGGGGTCCGCGAGGTCGGTGGCCAGCAGGGCGCCCATCGCCGCGCCCACCGGCAGCAGCGCGGCAGCAGCCACGTAGTAGCCGACGGTGCTGGCGAACCGGGCGCGCAGCGAGCTGCGCAGCTGTTGTGCCAGCACGACCGCGTGCCAGGCCGCCGCGGACCCGACGGCCGCGGCGCCGAGCACGGCGACCGGCCACGCGTCGGCGAGCACGCCGGTGATCACGGTGACCGCACCGACGTTGTGCAGCGCCAACCGCACCGTGCGCAGCCGCAGCGCCCGATCGGTCGGGGCGGCGTGCAGCAGGGCGTCGGCGAAGTACTGGCTCCAGACGTGAATGGCGTGGCTGACCGCCCCGAGCAGCAGCAGATGCAGCATCAACCAGCGGGGCGCGGGCACCCAGGGATGCACCAGAGTGACCACGACCAGCGCGGTCAGCCACACCAAGACGGGCAGGTCGCGCAGCGGCTGGAAGCCGCGACCGCTGCGAGCGTTGCGACCGCCGCGGCGGACTCGGTCGCCGGTTCGTGCCGGTGCCGGGTTCGTGGTCACAGCAGCGCCCCTGGTGCCTCGCTGCGCGTCGGCGGTCGGCGCAGGGACGACCACAGGGCGCAGCCGGCGAAGAGCAGCACGGCGGCGATGTTGAGCACCCCGCCGATGCGCCACGCCTCGTACGACCCGAGCGCGTCGCCGACCCAGAGCCGCAGCACGAGCGAGCTGTGGAGCAGCAGGGCCGGTGCGGCGAAGACGGGGTGGTAGGGCAGCGGCCGGCGCAGCACGGCCGGCAGGATCACGGCGGCGTGCGCCATGATCATCGAGAGCGTGAAGCCGAGGAAGACGGCGTGGATCACCACGTCGTACGCCTCGCCGTCGAGCGCGGGACCGCCGACCAGCCAGGTGGCTCCGGCCACCGCCAGCCAGCCGTACGCCGCGAGCATGCAGGCCGCCATGAACCTCGGCAGGCCCGAGGACCGGATGGTTCGGCGGGCCACGTCGTGGACGACGAGCCAGGCCACCAGCGCCACCAGCACCACGCCGAGCAGGGCGTGGCCGACGGCCGGCCACAGCAGCGCGACGACCACGGCGCACACCACGGCGCCGCTGAGGGCGAGCGCCGGGGCGGGGTCGGCCATGGTGATCCGTGCCAGCTCGAGGCGTTCACCGACGATCGTGAGGACGACGAACCCGACCAGCCACGGCAGCAGCACCGGGACCGGGACCCCGGCCAGCCACAGCAACGCGCCGCCGGTGGCCAGCACCGCACCGAGCGCCTGGATCAGCACGGCTTCGTCGCGCTGGCGGCGCCACAGCGGGACATAGAGCGCCACCAGGGCGGCGGTGCCCGCGACCAGTGCCGTCCGGCCCAGTGCGAGCGGGGCGGGGGAGAGCAGCAGGATCCCGCCGGCGCCGAGCAGCAGTGGCGCGGCGAACCCGGCGCGGCGCCCCAGCGCGACGGCACGCTCGAGGCTCACCAGGGTGCCCACGAAGCCCAGCACGAGCAGCATCCCGTGCACCGCCGGCAGGCGGGCGGCGGTGACCGGCGCGGGGACGTCGAGCAGCAGCAGCGCGGCATCCAGCCCGGCCAGCAGCGACAGCGCGGCGGGAAGCAGCAGGACGCCGCGCAACCGACCGCGCGCCGGGGTGGACCCGGCGGCGGTCGGCGCTTCATGGGTGCGGCCAGTGGTGAGGGTCGTCATCGGTTCACCTGGAGCGCACCGAGGTGGAGCAGGCAGGCGTCGGGCTGGGCGAACGGGAGGAGCGACACCCCCGAGTCGTCGGCGTCGTACTCGCGCAGCACCCCTTTGGCGATGCCCAGGTGCACCCCGCACACCACGTCCGGGTAGCGGCGGGCGGTGTCCAGCAGCGGGCACCGGGTGAGTCGCACGGTGTCGTGCCCGGGGTCCTCGGCGGGGTCGACCTGCGGGTCGAAGCCCATTGTGTCGAGGACGGAGATCACCTGACGGCGTGCAGCGAGGTCGCCTGGTGCGGTGGGAGGGCCCGCCGCGCGGGCGAGCTCGTGGCCCCACTCGGTGCCGGCGGTGACGGCCTCGGCGACCGGGTCGGCGCTGGTGCGGTGGATCGAGGCCGCCAGGGTCGAGGCCAGCCCGGCGTACTCCGCGACCGAGCCGCGCTCGCGAGCGGCGGGTCGGTACAACGAGGCAGGTCGCCCACGGCCCTCGGGCGTCGCTCGCTCGCGGCGCACCAGGCCTGCTGCGACCAGGGCCGAGAGGTGCTCGCGCAGGGTGTTCGCGTGCAGACCGGTGACCTGGGAGAGCTCAGCCAGGGACGAAGCCCCCTCGCTGCCCTCGATCGCGTCGAGCACTGCGGCGCGGGCGCGGCTCATCGGGGGCGGGGTCGGCCTCGGATCGGTGGGCCGCGGGCCCCACCCGACCCGACTGTTAATTTCCACGGGGTAAACCGTACTATTGTTGCCACGCGCTCACCAACCCGAAGGCGGAGACCGATACCCGCGGGGCGCAAGGAAGGTCGCCATGAACCTCGAGCTCGCCACCAGCCACAAGGACGCCGAGGCCGCAGCCGCGGTGCGGGAGCACCACGCGGAGATGGCCGGGTCGCTGGCGATGCGCGTCGACACGCTGCTCCGTGCGGCGCTCGGGCCGCGGCACGTCTGCGACGACGCACGTCGCACGCTGGTCGCCTGGTGCGAGGACGAGCTGGTGCCGCACGCGCTGGCCGAGGAGAAGGCGATGTATCCCGCCGCCCGAGCGACGCTCGAGGGGCGGATCCTGGTCGAGGGCATGCTCGCCGAGCACCAGGTCATCACCGCCCTGTTGGGCGAGCTCGAGCAGACCCACGACATGGTGCGCGCCGCCGCCTCGGCGTACGCACTCAAGGTCGCCTTCGACAGCCACCTGGCCAAGGAGAACGACCTGGTGCTGCCGCTGCTGGCGCAGACCCCGGGGGTCTCGGTCGCCGACGTGCTGGGCGGGATGCACGAGCTGCTGGGGGAGCGCGGGCACGGCGAGCACGTGACCGAGCCGGACCCCGACGACCAGGTCGCACCCGAGCGTGCGCACCGCTGCGGGTGCCACGAGACCGACGGACCTGGCTTCCCCGAGCTCGACGCACGCGCGGTGCCCCACGCCATCCGGCACGCCACGGTCTTCGGGGCCCTCGACTCCGTCTCCGTCGGTGACGGCCTGGTGCTGCTCGCCCCGCACGACCCGCTGCCGCTGCTGGCCCAGGTCGAGGACCGCTACGACGGGGCGTTCTCGTACGAGTACCTCGACCGTGGACCCGACGCGTGGCGCGTCGCCCTCACCCGCCGGGTCGCGGTGTGATCCCCTCGGTGGGCCGGTCTCGACCGCACGGATCCACGGCTGCCTCTGGCGTCATGGCGAACGCACTAGTAGACACGGTCGCGGGTGGACGCAGTCACGGCTCACGAGCCTCAGCCGAGGCTGACACAGGTGAGGAGAGGCGGAACCGTGGACAGCACTGGTGAACCGGGCCGCACCGGGGTGGCGCCGGGGGTCGCCGCGGCAGCCCCCTCGAGCCGCACCCCGGCAGTCATGCTGGCGATGGCCACGCTGGGGTTCGCGCTCAACTTCTGGGCTTGGGCGCTGCTGAGCCCGCTCGGCCCCCTCTTCCGCGAGCAGGGCACGCTGGGCGACCTGACCGAGCCCGACGTCGCCCTGCTGGTCGCGGTCCCGGTCATCGTGGGCTCGCTCGGCCGGATCATCGTCGGCGCGCTCACCGACAAGTACGGCGGCCGCGTCATGTTCCCGGTCATCTCGGGGATCACGGTGCTGCCGATCCTGTTCATCGCCTTCGTGGCCCTGAACTCGTTCACGCTGATCCTGGTCGGCGGCTTCTTCCTCGGGATCTCCGGCACCTCGTTCGCGGTGGGCGTGCCGTTCGTGAACGCCTGGTTCCCACCGGAGCGCCGCGGCTTCGCGGTCGGCATCTTCGGCGCCGGCATGGGCGGCACCGCGATCAGCGCGCTGACCACGGTCAAGCTCTACACCAACGTCGGGGACAAGGCACCGTTCCTGATCACCGCCGCCTGCCTGGCGGTCTACGCCGTCGTGGCCTGGTTCGTCATGCGCGACGCCCCCGGCCGCACCGCGCCGACCACCTCGCTGCTGCAGCGGCTCAACGCCAACGTCCGGCTGCCGATCACCTGGCAGGCCTCCCTGCTGTACACCGTGGCCTTCGGCGGGTACGTCGCCTTCTCGGTCTACCTTCCGGCCTACCTGAAGACGGCCTACGGGCTGAGCCCCGATGCGGCAGCGAACCGGATGGCGGGCTTCGTGGTGATCGCGGTGCTGATGCGTCCGGTCGGCGGGTGGCTCTCGGATCGCTTCGGCCCGGTCCACGTGCTCGCCGCCGGCTACGGCGTGGTGGTCGTCGGTGCCGCGTTCGCGGCGACGTCTCCGCTGCTGGAGCCCTTCGGTGCAGTCGCGTTCCTGGCGATGGCGGCGGCGCTGGGATCGGGCAGCGGTGCGACGTTCGCGCTGATCGCCCGGGTCACAGAGCCGGCGCGGGTCGGTGGCGTCACCGGTCTCGTCGGGGCCGCGGGGGGCCTCGGCGGGTTCGTGCCACCACTGCTCATGGGCTACATCTACGGCCGGACCGACTCCTACGCGATCGGCCTCGGTCTGCTCTCGGTGACCGCTGCGGCGACGATGGCGCTCACGCTCAGCGTGGTGCGGCACACCGAGGAGCGCGCGGACGTCGAGCGGGGGCTCGTGGACGTGCCCGACTGACCGACCGCCAGACCGCCTGCGCCGTCCCACCACGAGGAGTCCCCGAGTGAGCACCGAAGCCCAGCCCGGCCAGCACCAGAGCAGCACCGACGCGGGGATGGACGGGGGGCTGACCGAGGCGCTGGTGCGCACCAGACGGTTCTTCACCCGCGGCCCCAAGAGCACCGTGTCCGACGACCTCCGGTCGCTGCACCGCCAGGGCGGTCGCGACGCCGACTCCTTCTACCGCGACCGCTGGAGCCACGACAAGGTGGTGCGCTCCACCCACGGCGTCAACTGCACCGGCTCCTGCTCGTGGAAGGTCTACGTCAAGGACGGGATCATCACCTGGGAGACCCAGCAGACCGACTACCCCTCGGTGGGTCCCGACAAGCCGGAGTACGAGCCCCGCGGCTGCCCGCGCGGCGCGGCCTTCTCCTGGTACACCTACTCCCCGACCCGGGTGCGCTACCCCTACGTCCGCGGCGTGCTGCTGCAGATGTACCGCGAGGGGATGCGCCAGCACGGCGGCGACCCGGTCAAGGCGTGGGCGCACGTCGTCGACAGCCCGCAGCGGGCTCGTGCCTACAAGTCGGCGCGCGGCAAGGGCGGCCTGGTGCGCGCGAGCTGGGACGAGGCCACCGAGATGATCGCGGCGGCGTACGTCCACACCATCAAGAAGTGGGGGCCCGACCGCGTCGCCGGCTTCTCCCCGATCCCGGCCATGTCGATGGTCTCCCACGCCTCGGGGGCCCGGTTCACCTCGATGGTCGGCGGCGCGATGCTGTCGTTCTACGACTGGTACGCCGACCTGCCGGTCGCCTCGCCGCAGGTCTTCGGCGACCAGACCGACGTCCCGGAGTCCGGCGACTGGTGGGACGCCGGCTACCTGATCATGTGGGGCTCCAACCTGCCGGTGACCCGCACGCCCGACGCGCACTGGATGGCGGAGGCGCGCTACCGCGGCCAGAAGGTGGTCGCGGTCGCTCCCGACTACGCCGACAACGTGAAGTTCGCCGACGAGTGGCTGCCCGGCAAACCCGGCACCGACGGCGCGTTGGCGATGGCGATGGGGCACGTGATCCTCAAGGAGTTCTTCGTCGACCGCACGACGCCGTACTTCGAGGAGTACACGAAGGCCTACACCGACCTGCCGCACCTGGTGGCGCTCGAGGAGGTCCCGACGAGCTCGACCACCGGTGACGGGCCCGTCTACCGCCCCGGGAAGTTCCTCACCGCCGCCGACCTGCCGGGGCAGGACCGGCAGGAGCACGCCGAGTTCAAGACCGTCGTGATCGACGGCCGCTCCGACCAGCCGGTGGTGCCCAACGGGTCGCTGGGCCACCGCTTCGGCGAGACCGGCAAGGGGCGGTGGAACCTCGACCTGCAGGGCGTCGACCCCAAGCTGACCCTCGCCGACAACGCCAGCGACGCGGTGCTGCTGGAGCTGCCGCGCTTCGACACAACGGGCGGTGAGGTGGCGCCGATGGCCCGCGGGGTGCCGGTGCGCCGCGTCGGCGGCAAGCTGGTGACGACGGTCTTCGACATGCTGCTCGCCCAGTACGGCGTGGCGCGCGAGGTCAACGGCCGGATGCTGCCCGGCCAGTGGCCGACCGGCTACGACGACGCGTCCGCGCCGTACACCCCGGCCTGGCAGGAGCCGATCACCGGCGTCCCGGCCGGCGCGGCCGCACGGATCGCGCGGGAGTTCGCGCAGAACGCCGAGGACTCCCGCGGTCGATCGATGATCATCATGGGCGCGGGCACCAACCACTGGTTCCACTCCGACACGATCTACCGCGCCTTCCTGGCGCTGACGACGCTGACCGGCTGCCAGGGCGTCAACGGCGGGGGGTGGGCGCACTACGTCGGGCAGGAGAAGTGCCGCCCGGTCACCGGCTGGGCGCAGCTGGCGTTCGGCCTGGACTGGGTGCGGCCGCCGCGGCAGATGATCCAGACGGCCTACTGGTACCTCCACACCGACCAGTACCGCTACGACCAGTTCGGAGCGGACACGCTCTCGACCACGGTCACCCCGGGCCGGGGCAAGCTCGCCGGCAAGACGGTGGCCGACGTGATCGCGCAGAGCGCGCGGATGGGCTGGATGCCGTCCTACCCGACCTTCGACCGCAACCCGCTCGACGTCGCCGACGAGGCCGCCGCGGCAGGCCGACCGGTTGGCGAGCACGTCGTCGACCAGCTGCAGAGCGGTGACCTGCGGTTCGCCTGCGAGGACCCGGACGCTCCGGAGAACTTCCCGCGCATCCTCTCGATCTGGCGCGCCAACCTGCTCGGCTCCTCGGGCAAGGGCAACGAGTACTTCCTCAAGCACCTGCTCGGCACCGACAGCTCCCTGCTCGCCACCGAGACGCCGCCCGAGAAGCGGCCGAGCGAGGTGGTATGGCGCGACCAGGCGCCCGAGGGCAAGCTCGACCTGCTGCTGACGCTCGACTTCCGGCAGACCAGCACGACGATCTTCAGCGACGTGGTGCTACCCGCGGCGACCTGGTACGAGAAGCACGACCTCAACACCACCGACATGCACCCCTACGTGCACTCGTTCAATCCCGCGATCGCGCCGCCGTGGCAGACCCGCACCGACTGGGACGCCTGGCTGGCGATCTCGGCGAAGTTCAGCGAACTGGCCACCGACCACCTCGGCGTGCGCAAGGACGTGGTCGCCGTCCCGCTGCTGCACGACACCCCCGACGAGCTGGCCAACCCGCACGGCGTCGCGAAGGACTGGAAGGCCGGCGAGTGCGACCCGGTGCCGGGCACGACGATGCCCAAGCTGGTCGAGGTGGAGCGCGACTTCCCCGCGGTGGGCGCGCGGATGGCCGCGCTCGGCCCGCTGATGGAGAAGCTCGGCACCACCACCAAGGGCGTCACCTACGACGTGCAGGCCTCGGTCGACTACCTGCGCGCCAAGAACGGCGCCGTGCGAGGCGGCCCGGCCCACGGGCGGCCACAGCTGGTGCGCGACGTGCACGCCTGCGAGATGATTTTGGCGTTCTCCGGCACCACCAACGGCCACCTGGCCACGCAGGGCTTCAAGACGCTGGAGCGGCGCACCGGCACCGAGCTGGCCGACCTGGCCGCCGAGCACGAGGGCAAGCAGATCACCTTCGCCGACACCCAGGCAGCGCCCGTGCCGGTGATCACCTCACCGGAGTGGTCGGGCTCGGAGACCGGAGGGCGGCGCTACTCGCCGTTCACGATCAACGTCGAACGGCTCAAGCCCTGGCACACGCTGACCGGACGGCAGTCGTTCTACATGGACCACGACTGGATCACCGAGCTGGGGGAGGGGCTGCCGGTCTTCCGGCCGCCGCTGAACATGGGCTCGCTCTTCGCCGAGCCCGATATCGGGTCGTTGGAGCAGCTGGCAGGCGGTCTGGGGGTGACGGTGCGCTATCTGACCCCGCACAACAAGTGGTCGATCCACTCCGAGTACCAGGACAACCTCTTCATGCTCTCGCTCTCACGCGGCGGTCAGAACATCTGGATGAGCGACGCGGACGCAGCCAAGGTCGGGATCAAGGACAACGACTGGATAGAGGCGGTCAACCGCAACGGCGTGGTCGTTGCGCGCGCGGTCGTCTCCCACCGGATGCCGGAGGGCACCGTCTACATGCACCACGCGCAGGACCGGTTGATCGACGTACCGCTGTCGGAGAGGACCGGCAAGCGCGGCGGGATCCACAACTCGCTGACCCGGATCCTGGTGAAACCTAGCCACCTGATCGGCGGCTACGCCCAGCTGTCGTTCGCGTTCAACTACCTCGGCCCCACCGGCAACCAGCGCGACGAGGTCACCGTCATCCGCAAGCGGTCCCAGGAGGTGCAGTACTGATGGCCCCCCTTCGACGGTCGAGCGTCTTTCGGTGGTCGAGCTCGTCGAGACCTCCTCGGTGGTCGAGCAGCGAGCCGCTAGGCGAGCAGTCGAGACCTCGCAACAAGGGCAGGGAGGCTACCCGATGAAGGTCATGGCACAGATGGCGATGGTGATGAACCTCGACAAGTGCATCGGCTGCCACACCTGCTCGGTCACCTGCAAGCAGGCCTGGACCAACCGCAGCGGCACGGAGTACGTCTGGTTCAACAACGTCGAGACCCGGCCGGGCCTCGGCTACCCGCGCGGCTACCAGGACCAGGAGGAGTGGCAGGGCGGGTGGGAGCTCAACCGCCGCGGCCGGCTCAAGCTCAAGGCCGGCGGCCGTCTCAAGAAGCTCGCCACGATCTTCTCCAACCCCAAGATGCCGTCGATCCAGGACTACTACGAGCCGTGGACCTACGACTACGCCACGCTCACCGACGCGCCTGCGCAGGAGCACACCCCGGTGGCCCGACCGAAGTCCCTGATCTCCGGGCGGGACATGAAGATCGAGTGGTCCGCCAACTGGGACGACGACCTGGGCGCCTCTGCCACGGCCGCGGCGAAGGATCCGGTGCTGCTGGAGATGCAGAAGAAGATCGGCGAGAAGGTGAAGCTCGAGTTCGAGCAGACCTTCATGTTCTACCTCCCGCGGATCTGCGAGCACTGCCTCAACCCGTCGTGTGCTGCGTCGTGCCCGAGTGGAGCGATCTACAAGCGCTCCGAGGACGGGATCGTGCTGGTCGACCAGGACCGCTGCCGCGGCTGGCGGATGTGCATCTCTGGTTGCCCGTACAAGAAGGTCTACTTCAACCACCGCACCGGCAAGGCGGAGAAGTGCACGTTCTGCTTCCCCCGCATCGAGGTCGGCATGCCGACCGTGTGCTCGGAGACCTGCGTGGGGCGGCTGCGCTACATCGGCCTGATGCTCTACGACGCGGACCGGGTGCTCGAGGCGGCGTCGACGACCGACGACACCGGTCTCTACGAGGCGCAGCGCTCGGTGTTCCTCGACCCCCACGACCCGGAGGTGATCCGTGAGGCCGAGCGCGCCGGCATCCCACGCGACTGGATCGACGCCGCGCAGCGCTCGCCGATCTGGTCGCTGATCAGCGAGTACAAGGTCGCGCTGCCGCTGCACCCGGAGTACCGCACGATGCCGATGGTCTGGTACATCCCGCCGCTGTCGCCGGTCGTCGACGTCGTCAAGGACACCGGCGAGGACCCGGAGGACAGCCGCAACCTGTTCGCCGCGATCGAGGCGCTGCGGATCCCGATCGAGTACCTCGCCGAGCTGTTCACCGCAGGCGACGTCGCGCCGGTCGAGGCGGTGCTGCACAAGCTGGCCGCGATGCGCTCCTACATGCGCGACATCAACCTGGGCCGAGAGCCCGATGCCGCCATCCCCGCGGCGGTCGGAATGGGCGAGCAACAGATGTACGACATGTACCGGCTGCTCGCGATCGCGAAGTACGACGAGCGCTACGTGATCCCGCCGGCGCACGCCGAGCAGGCGCACTCGTTGGAGGAGCTGGCCACCGAGTGCGACGTCGCGCAGTACGGCGGCGGCAACCCGGAGATCTTCGGCGAGGGATCGGGTGGGCCGTTGCCGATCGCGGTCGAGAACTTCCAGATGCTCCAGGACCGTCAGACCTCCGACACGATCGCGTCACCGTCGGACAAGGGGGCCCGTGTCAACCTGCTCAACTGGGACGGCAAGAGCACCCCCGCCGGCCTCTTCCCCACGTCGGCGGTCGATGCCCCACCGTCGGCGGTCGAGCCTGTTGAGACCCCGGAGGACGAGCGATGAACCGCCTCCTCGCCCGCAAGACCAAACCGACCCTCACCCCCGACCAGCTCACGGTCGCCTGGCAGAGCGCCTCGCTGCTGCTGGGCTACCCCGACGAGGAGCTGCTGGGCAAGCTCGACCTGCTCGACGAGGCGACGACGCTGCTGCCCGACGCGATGGCCGAGCCGCTGCGGTCGCTGGTCGCCCACCTGCGCAGCACCCCGCTGGAGCAGGTGCAGGCCGACTACGTCGAGACCTTCGACACCCGCCGGCGCACCAACCTGTTCCTGACCTACTTCGCCCATGGCGACACCCGCAAGCGGGGGATGGCGCTGCTGCGCTTCAAGCAGACCTACCTGCGCTCGGGCTTCCAGCTGCCGGACAGCGGCGACGGTGCCGAGCTGCCCGACCACCTGTGCGTGGTCCTGGAGTTCGGCGCGACGGTGGACGCCGACGCCGGGTGGCGCCTGCTCAACGACCACCGCGCCGGCCTCGAGCTGCTGCGGCTCGCGCTGCGCGAGTGCGGCTCGCCGTGGGGGAGTGCCGTGGACGTGGTGTGCGCGACCCTGCCGAAGCTGGCCGGCGACGAGATGGACGCCGTACGCCGCCTGGCCGCGGAGGGACCGCCGGCCGAGGAAGTCGGCCTCGACGGCTACGGGCCCGGCGCGCCGACTGAGCTCCTGCCCGACCCACAATCCCGGTGGTCGAGCCCCCAACCCCGGTGGTCGAGCTTGTCGAGACCTCCCGAGGACCTACCAACCCCGACCCTGCGCGAGGGGGCCCGCTGATGGAGGTCTTCCTCTGGGTGATCGTCCCCTACCTCTGCCTCACCGTCTTCGTGGTCGGTCATTTCTGGCGCTACCGCTACGACAAGTTCGGCTGGACCACGCGCAGCTCGCAGCTCTACGAGGACCGGCTACTGCGGCTCGGCTCGCCGTTGCTGCACTTCGGCATGCTGGGCGTGATCGGAGGTCACGTGATCGGGCTGCTGGTGCCCCGGTCGTGGACCGACGCGATCGGGGTCGACGACCACCTCTACCACTACGTCGCGGTGATCGGTGGGCTGATCGCCGGCGTCCTGGTGGTGGTCGGCATGGCGATCCTGATCTACCGCCGCCGCACTGAGGGGCCGGTGTTCTCCGCGACCACGGTGATGGACAAGGTGATGTACGCCTTCTTGGCCGTGGTCGTCGTGCTGGGGATGTGGAACACGGTCGCAGGGTCGATCTTCACCATCGGCGGGGAGTACAACTACCGCGAGGGCGTCTCTGTCTGGTACCGCTCGTTCCTCGCCTTCCAGCCCGACGCATCCCTGATGGCCGAGGCGCCGATCGGCTTCAAGCTGCACGCACTGGTGGCGTTCGCGCTGTTCGCGCTGTGGCCGTTCACCCGGTTGGTGCACGTCTTCAGCGCACCCGTCGGCTACCTGACCCGGCCCTACATCGTCTACCGCTCACGCGACGACGCCCAGCTCGGCAGTCATGCGCCGCGGCGCGGGTGGGACCAGCGCGTCGGCTGACCCGCTGGCTAGCGCGTGGTCATCCTGACGACGGGCTCACGCTTCGCCCTGGACCGGCACCAGCTCCGCAGCGGTGCGGACGCCGCTCCAGCGCTCGACCTCGGCCGCGAGGTCGAGGCGTTCGATCGGGGCGGCGTTCTCGTACTCGCCCCAGCTGGCCTTGGGCAGCATCCACATCACCTCGAACTCGTTGCCGTCGGGGTCGTGGGCGTACAGGCTCTTGGTGGCGCCGTGGCTGGACTCGCCGGTGAGGGCGCCGAGGCCGGCCAGGGTGCGCCGGGCCTCCTCGAGCTCCTCGATGGTGTCGACCTGCCACGCGAGGTGGTAGAGACCGATCGACCCACGCGGGCGGTGCGGCTGGGCCCCGACCCCGAACAGGCCGAGGTCGTGGTGGTTGCCCGAGCGGGGGAGCCGCATGAAGGCGGCGTTCGCGCGGGGCTCCCGCGCGACGACCGTCATGGCGAAGGCCTGCTGGTAGAACGCAAGGCTGCGCTCCAGATCGGCCACGAAGAGGACGGCGTGGTTGAGGCGGACGGCGTTGACGGTCATCGTGTGCTCTCTTTCCGGTGCGGGATGCGGGGGCCGGCTCAGGCGACGAGCCCGAGGCCACCGGTCCAGGTGATCTTCTCGTTGGCGGCGAGCGTGAGCTGCAGGAAGCCGACGGCCTCGAGCTCACGGGCGCGGGCCAGCGAGCCGGCGTCGACGGCGTTCAGCCCGCCGGAGGTGACGATCTCGGCCAGCAGGGACTTCGCGTCCGCGTCGTCGCCGGCGATCTGCACGGTGGTGGTGAGCTCGCCGACCGTGCCGCTGGCCAGGGTGGCTGCGAAGTTGGTGTTGAAGGCCTTCAGCACCCGCGACTGCGGCAGCGCGAGGGCGACCTCGGCCGCTGCCGAGCTGTCGGACGGGACCACGAGGGAGTCGAAGGTCTCGAAGTCCAGCGGGTTGGTGATGTCGACGACGATCCTGCCGGCGAGCTGCTTGCCGCGCTGGTCGATCACGTCGCGAAGCGAGGGGTAGGGGACCGCGAGGACGACGACGTCGCCGCTGACGGGGGTGCCGGCGTCGCTGGTGTCGAGCAGCTGGACGGTGTGGCCGCCCTTGCCTGCGACCGCGGCGATGGCCTGGCCCATGTTGCCGGTGCCGATGATGGTCAGGTGTGCCATGAGGTGCTCCTTGAGGTGGTAGGGATTTGGTTGTTGTTTCAACTAAGACTGTACCGGATTTAGTTGTTGTGTCAACTCATGGACTAGGGTGACGTCATGGATGCCCAGTGGTTGACCCCGGACGAGCGCGCGGCCTGGCTGCGTCTGATCGGCGTGGCCCAGCTGCTGCCCGGCGCCCTCGACACTCAGCTGCGGACCGACTCCGGGGTCACCCACTTCGAGTACTTCGTGCTGGCGATGCTCTCCGAGGCGGAGGACAGGACGCTGCGGATGACCTGGCTGGCCCAGCGCACCCACGCCACGCTGCCGCGGCTGTCCCACGTCGTGCGCCGGCTGGAGGAGCGCGGGCTGGTCGAGCGGTTCCCGTGCCCGCAGGACGGCCGGGCCACCAATGCCCGGCTCACCGACGCGGGATGGGACGCCGTGGTCGCTGCAGCGCCCGGGCACGTGGCCGCGGTGCGCCGCTACGTCGTCGACGCGCTCACCCCCGAGCAGCTCGAGCAGCTGCGCGACATCGGTGACGCGCTGCTCGCGCGGCTCGACCCGCAGGGACACGCGACCGAGGCGCCGGCCCCCTGAGGGCCGCGCCGTCAGGCGGCGTGCCGTCGGACGGCCTGGCCGCGGTCAGCCGGGCGCGCTGGTGCGGGGCCGCTGGAGCAGGTCCAGCCGCGACCCGTCGGCATCGCGCGCAGCAACGTCGCCGGCCGCGAGGGCGAGCGCCAGGCAGTCAGGGCACCCGGCCTGGTGGAAAGAGGCCTGCACCTGGCGCACCCGGATCATCCGGCCGCACAGGGCACGAGCGCCGAAAGGCGCCACCAGATGAACCAAAGCATCGCCGTGCCCCCGGGCGGTTGCGAGGATCACCTCGACGTGGGGGAGTGACGCTGTCATGTCACCATGGTGCCGGTCCTGCGGCCGCTGCACCTAGGTCTGGGCACTGCAGGTTCGTGAACTGCGTGGATACGCACCCCCCGCTCGACTGCGGCGTCCACGCTCCACCAGGCCGAGCACCCGGCACGCGGAAGCCGCGTCAGAGCGCGGTCATCCTGCGGTAGGGGCTCACGATGCGCACCTTCTGGGGGCGGAAGTCGACGGTGACCGCCTTGGCCTCGGTGCTGATGACACGCCCCACGCCGTGGGTGTCGTGGTTGACCAGGTCGCCGCACTCGAAGGTGGCGATGTCCGGCTCCGGCTCGACGCGGAAGGGGCTGGTGGCGAGGTGTCCGTGCCGTGCGCGCGAGGTAGTCATCGCCTCCAGTATGCACCCTGGCGCGGTGTGCTGGGTCGCGCACCGGTCACCGCTGACGGTGCGCAGGCTCGCCGGGAGCCCGTGGGACGAGTTCGGTCAGTCCACTGCCACGGTCAGGAGCGAGCTCCACGACAGAGGTCCTCTGGTGCGCCCGGCCCCCCGAGCCGACGATGGAGGGAGGCTCGACGTGAGGTGGGTCCTCGTCAGGCGTCGTGCAGCTGCTCGGGCGTGCTGTCGGCCACCACGGCGCCGCGCTGGCCCAACGGGCGCTCCCGGCCGACCGTGGAGTCGCGCCCGGTCTGGCGCTCGGCCTCTCCGTTGACCGCCGCACCCACCACGATCAGCAGGACGGTGACCCACAACCAGACCATGCTGATGACCACACCGGCCAGCGATCCGTAGATCGACTCATACGTGCCGAGGGTCTGGGCATAGCGCAAGAGCGCGAATGACGTGAGGATCCACAGCACCGTGGCGCCGGCGGACCCCCAGCTCGTCCAGCACCACCGGGGCGGTTTGCGGTCGGGGGCGAACCGGTAGAGCACCGCGAGCAGGGCGATCATCATCCCCGCCAGCGCGGTCCAGACAGCGATCCACACGACCGTTCGCACCAGGTCGGGGGCGCCATCCATCTGCCGGGCCGCGAAGCCTGCGGCGCTGATCAGCGCCCCGAGCAGGAGCGCGCCGCCGAGCACGAAGCTCAGCGCCAGGGCGATCCGTCGACGAAAGCTGCGGGTCTCCTGCTCGTGGTAGGCGAGCGTCAGCGCGTCGATCAGCGCGAGGGTCGCGGTGGTGGCCGTCCACAACGCGATCAGGAGCCCGGCCAGCCCACGCACGGTGAGCACCTGGGTGGAGGCCGTGGTGATGCTCGTGAGCTGGTCGGCGACGATCCCCTCCACCTCCGGAGGCAGCACCTCGGCGATCTCCGAGAGGCGGCGAAGGCTCTGCGCCGGGGTATTGACGGCACCGTAGACCGAGAGCGCCGTGACCAGCACCGGCGCGATGGACAGCACCGCGAAGAAGGCGACACCGGCACTGATGAGCGGCAGCCGGGACTCGTGCACGTGCTGGAGAGCCCGCACGAGCACCGCCTTCCAGCTGCGAGCCGCGAGGTCGCGGGGCGCAGTGGCGTCGTCGGCAGGAGCACCGGGCCCGTCGCCGGCAGCAGGGGAGTCCGTCACCGGACCCATGCTCCGCTCCCGCGGCCACGCTGTCGACGACACGACGAGCCGACCGCAGACCTGGCGCTGAGGCGAGCAGCGCCCGCACCGGTGGTGGCAGGAGCTGGCTGCTACCGCGACGACAGCTGCGACGTCGCCGCCTGACGGGTCGCGGCAGGGCTGTCATCGGCGTCGTGTGCGGGTCTGGCTCGCACGGCGGTGACCAGTCGTAGGCCGCCGGCACCGCTCAGCAGTGCGATCAGGAGGACGAGGGTGGCCCCGAGGTCCGGGGCCCAGGTCCAGATCACGCTCCAGCCGCCGGCGGTCAGGATGGGCAGGCCCAGGAGCACGAGCGCCATCAGCAGCGACGGCAGCGGCCGCAGCCAGCGACGCAGCCGGCCGCGAGTGGCCGGGCGCCGCTCGGCGCGAACCGCCCGGACCAGCGCCCAGAGCGCGAGCGCGGACAGCGCGATGACGACCGCGTCGAACCACGCGTAGAAGCCCCAGAGGGTGGTCGGCTCGGGCACGGGCTCGCCCAGGACGGCGTGCATCACGTTGCGGGAGATGCGGTCGGTGATGGACGGGTTACCCGGAACCGGGAGCTCGTGGCTGGCCGGGACCAGGGTCGCGGCAGCAAGTCCGCGGTCCGGGAAGAGCGCGAGCATCGCCGAGGAGTCCGGCGAGTTGCCGGGGTGGAAGATCGTCGGCTCGGTCCACGGCCCGCCGACCATCCAGCCCATCGCATAGCGCGCCTTCGCGCCGTCCGCCCACGGTCCGAGGTGCGCCTCGGGACCGGGTGCGGTCAGCGTGCGGATGCCGTCTGCCGAGAGGATGCGGGTGCCGTCCGGTGTTGTGCCTTCCCGGAGGTACATCAGCAGGTAGCGCCCCAGGTCCTCGGCGCTGGATGCCAGGTAGCCCGCGGCCACCACGCCCGTACGCCGCACCGGGCCGGCCCCTGCGGCGAAGCCGAACCAGTACTGGTGCCCCGGTGCCACGGCCGGGTCTGCCAGGACGGACGTGTCGTCCATGCCCAGCGGGTCGAGCACGTGCGTCTCCAGGTAGTCGGGATAGGTCTGTCCGGAGGCGGCCTCCACGACGAGACCGGCGAGGGCGTAGTTGGCGTTGGTGTAGCGCCACGTCTCGCCCGGTGTGGAGACCAGCCGGGATCCGCTCAGCTCTCCGACCGCCTCCAGAGCGGTCCCGTCGCGTGCGGAGCCGAGGAGCGGTCCGCCGCTGAGGTCGTCGAGACCGCTCGTGTGCTGGAGCAGGTGACGCACGGTGATGTCGCCGATCGGCTCGCCGGCGGCCAGCGAGAACTCCGGCACGTACCGGGTGACCGGCGAGTCCAGGTCGACCTCGCCGGCCTCCACCAGCTGCATGACGGCCAGGGCAGTGAACGACTTCGTCGTCGACCCGATCACGAACGGCGTGTCCGCCGTGACCGGCTCACCGTCGGCCGTGGTGCCGACGCCGCGAGCGGCCACATCGCCGTCGGCGGTGACGGTGACCACCGCGCCGCCCGGGATGCCCGCCGCGTCCAGCTGCTCGGTCAACACCTGGGCGACGTCGTCCTCGGCCCCTCCCTCGGCAGCGGCCGCACTGGCACCCGGGAGCACGAGCGCGAGCACCACCGCCGCCGCTGCGACCAGGGCAGCCGCCGCCGTGAGGGCCAGACGCTCGGACCGGGCCTTGTTCATGACGACCTCACACCACGTCGCGGCGCTGGATCGAGAACAGGCCCACCAGCACGGGGACGACCGCCCACAGCCCGACGGCCAGGAGCGCCATCGGCACCGACGGGTCGGGTGTGACTCCGGAGATCGACCACGCCAGCGCGCTCGGCACCCACGATGCGGCGTCCGGCGTGAGCTGGACGACCATCGGCGGGCTGATGAAGAGCACGCCGACCACGACGGTCACGGCGCCACCGGGGTTGCGCACCAGCCAGCCGATGCCCGCACCGAGGGCCGCACCCGCTGCACCTGTGAGCACCGAGGCGGCGACGACGCGCAGCACGCCACCGGCGCTGACCAGGAAGGCGTAGTCGGTGAACTGCAGCGCCAGCGCGATCGAGCCGAGGACGGCGAGCGCCCCGATGATGCTCAGCAGCGCGCCTCCGAGCATGACGGCGGCCAGCTGCGCGGACATCGTCCGCGACCGCCTCGGTGAGGTGAGGAACGTCGGCACCACCGTCGCGTGGCCGAACTCCCGCGAGACGGCGACGGCACCGAACAGGGCGGACCCCATCAGCGCGTTGCCGGCGAAGGCCATCAGCGACTGCTGGTCGGCGGCGGTGGCGATGAACCCCTTGCTGCCGTCCATGTCGGTGCCCCACACCACGGCGGCCGCGGTGATCCCGGCCAGGACCACGATGACACCCAGGAACGCCAGCGGCATCTTGGTCGTCGTGAGCTTGCGGATCTCGCTTCGTACCAGTCGTAGCCAGGTCATGACGGAACGACCTCCTTCTGTGCACTCGAGCGCGACTGCGCGGGGATGGTGGACGGCTCGTGGCTCGTCCAGCCGAGGAAGAGGTCCTCCAGCGACCCGGGGCCCGAGGCAAGCTCGTGGAGGGGGATCTGGGCGTCGCAGGCGAGGTCACCGATGGCGGCGGCCTGCATCCTCGTGACGTTCAGGGTGTGGTCATCGGATCGCTCCACGGAAGCGCCGGCAGCCACGAGCGCCAGTGAGAGGTCGCTCGCCCTCGGCGAGCGCACCGTCACCGATCCTCGTTGCAGGTCCTGGAGGGCCCCGGTGGTGACGAGCCGGCCCTGGTCGATGACGACCAGGTCGTCGGCGAGAAGCTCCACCTCGGCCAGCAGGTGGCTGGAGACGAAGACCGTGTGACCCTGGGCGGCGCGACCGCGCAACAGCGTGCGGAGGTCGTGGATGCCCTGTGGGTCCAGGCCGTTGCCCGGCTCGTCGAGCACCAGCACCGGCGGGTCGCCGAGCAGGGCCGCGGCAAGACTCAGGCGCTGTCGCATGCCGAGCGAGTAGCTGCCGACCCGACGGTGCGCGGCGTCGGCGATGTCGACCTGCCGCAGCACCTCGTCCACCCGCGCCGCGCCGATCCCCGCGGCGTCGGCCAGGACGCGCAGGTGGTTGCGGCCGCTGCGCCCCGGGTGGAAGGCGTTGGGCTCGAGGACGACACCCACCGTGCTGGCGGGGTCCTTCAGGTCGCGGTAGCGGTGCTCGCCGATCGCGGCGGTGCCGTGGTCCGCCGCAGCCAGATCGAGCAGTATCTTCATGGCAGTGGACTTCCCGGCGCCGTTGGGCCCCAGGAAGCCGGTGACGCGACCGGGTTGCGCGGTGAACGTCAGGTCGTCCACCACCACATGACCGCGGTAGCTCTTGGTGAGATGGTCGATGACGAGCGGAAACATGGTCACTCCTTGGTGATCGGACCGTCGGGGGTGACGGCCGGGCTGGGGTCGGGGGTGTGCCGCGCGGGGACTCCGAGGCGGCCGCGGGTGAGCAGCAGCAGGAGTGCGACCGCGGCGAGGTAGACACCGAGGATCGCGAAGTCCGGCCCGTCGAGCGCGGCGGAGTATGCCTCTCCGCGTGGCAGCAGAATCAGGTTGTCCTGCGCGGGGGTGAAGCTGGCGTGCAGCGCGATCGCGAGCAGCACACTGCCGGTGCGTGCCCACAGGAAGGTGTAGAAGAACGCCAGCACCATGGGGACGACGAACCCCGCCGGTCCGTAGATCGGCACGTGCCACACGCCCCAGACCAGGCCGAGGATCAGCGTCGCGCGCACCGGCGTGTGCGTCTCGAGCAGGTGGGGCAGGCCGAAACCGCGCCAGCCGGGCTCCTCGAGCCCGCCACCGAGGACGAGCACGAACAGCCACGTGGAGGCGTACGCCGGAGCGCGATCGAGGGCCATGCTCCAGTCCACGGGGCGCCCGGACAGCTGAAGCGTCAGTGAGACGGCCGCATAGAGCACGGCCGGCAGGCCGAGTGCGTATGCCCACCAGCGCAGCGGCACCCGCCACCGGATGATGGAGGCGCCCCAGTCACGCAGGGAACCGCCGGTCCGTCGCAGCACGATGATTGCCCCCACGCCCGGACCGAGCACGCCGAGGAGGAAGGGCACCCGCCCGCCACCGGCGTACGAGATCGCCCAGAAGCTCCACGAGACGGCATAGGCGATCGCCACGAAGCTCGCGAACGGGTGCCGCTCGACGAGACCACGCTCATCGACCGAGGGGGCGTCGAGAGTGGTCTTATCGGCCCCCTTGGGCGTGCTCGGCGCGCTGCTTGATGCCGAGCATCATCTTGCGCTCCATGATCGCGTGCGGCAGCTCGATGGCGAGCAGGTAGCCCACTCCGGTGGCGTTGCGCTCCGCCCGGGAGCGCGCGAGGAGCCGGCAGGTCGAGTCGGTGACCGGCTCGATCACGTAGGCGCCCCAGTTCTCGATCACCAGCGCGCGCGGCGGGTCGACCTCGAGCAGCGGCGTCGTGTAGCCCTCGAAGATGGTCAGACCGTCTCCGGGCACACGCTGCTGCCACTCCTGGTGGACCTGGTCGGCGCTGTGGATGTGGCAGCCGGCCAGATTCTCCAGCCAGTCGTAGGAGTAGAAGCCGCCCCGGTCCTGGCCCACCTGCACCAGCCAGCGCCACACCTCCTCTGCGGGTGCATGGATCGTGACCGCGCGGGTGGTCGTGAAGAGCGGCTCGGTCACGCCGTCCCCGGGCAGGCGGCGGGTCCGCTCGTCGGGGGTGGCACCCCAGCGGCGCAGCCAGGGGCGCACCAGCCCGTGGTCGATCAACGGTGCAGCCACTCCGAGCACGGTGAGCGCGCGGGCGGCCCGGCGGGCGCCCGGGGTCGGCATCCGGTGCGGCCAGCGGGCGACGGCCGAGACCGGGCCGAGCACCTCGAGCGCATCGAGCAGCAGCGGGCCACCCGCGACGACTCCGAGGGCGCGCGCCACCGCCAGCGGTTGGGCGCGGGTGATCCGCTCCTGGGTGGCCGTCGTCGAGCTGACGAGTGTGGAACTGGCCGTGGTCATCGCGCACCTCCCGCTGGAGGCGGGGCGCCCGGGCCACGGGCGTGGCGGGGAGCCCGCCTTCGCTTCTCACGCTACTCCCGCGCGAGCCCTCGGGAGCTGACTCGTGCGTCACACCGACGCTCAGCGCAGCCGCACCACACCCCCGTGCGGGCCGTCTCGCGTGTCGTCAAGAAGAGCGATCGGCCCGCCGTCGCCGACGGCGAATCGAACGCTGCTCGCGGCGCTCCGCCATGTCCGCCCGACGCTCCGCGCGGTGTTCCTGGTGCTGAGCGTTGCGCTCCGCCCGTGCAGCCATCGTGCGGTCCCGGCGCTCTCCCTTGGATGCCTTCATGTTCATCCCTCCGCCTGACACAAATCTAAGTTGTTGTCAGCAGCGACTAAATCCATGGTTCCCCGCAGTCGTCCGGCTTACTCGTCCGTCCGTCTCCGCCCGCGGGTCCGGGTGCCGGTCTAGCTCAGAACCTGCCAGACCGGGCCAAGCCTTGCCGATCCCGGGGAATCCTCGCGCGCTGGCCCGGCGCAGGCCTACCGTGGCGAGATGTCGCGAAGTGTTCGCTGTCGGACCATGCGACGCACGGGGGTCGTGCTCCTGACCGGAGCCCTGCTGACGCTGCTTCCGTTCGTCGCGCTCAGCCCTGCCGCGCAGGCCGCTCCTGCCACCGGAGTCGCCCCTGCGCCGAGCCTCGATGACCTGGGTCTGAACCCCGACCACGTGCGGCCGGTGCCGGGCCGTCGCACCTGGACCACCCACGACCAGATGGTGCCGGTCACCACCGGCCCCGGCCGGGACATCGACCTGGACATCGACACCCGGCTCTACGTGCCGAGCAACGCCTCGCGCCGCCACCGGCAGCCCGCGATCCTGATGACCCATGGCTTCGGTGGGAGCAAGGACAGCACCGAGGTGCTGACGACCGCGGCGTTCTTCGCCTCCCACGGCTACCTCGTGCTCACCTACACCTCCTCCGGCTTCGGCGACAGTGGCGGCTGCATCACGCTGCAGTCCGCGGACTACGACGTGCCGGTCGCCAAGCAGCTGGTCACCAAGCTGCTGGGTCGTCGCAAGGACGTGCGCCGGGACCGCAATGGGGTGAAGGTCGGCACGATCGGAGGATCCTACGGTGGCGGCATCCAGCTGCCGCTTGCTTCCCATGACCGGCGGATCCGCGCCAGCGTCGTCGGGCGCACCTGGGGCTACCTCGGCTACTCGTTGGACCCCAACAACCGGATCGTGCCGGGGGACAGGACCGGGTTCACCCACGTGCTCGACGTGCAGGGGGTCTTCAAGCAGGAGTGGACCTCGCTGTTCTACGCCTCCGGCAACAGCCAGCCCGCCAGCGGCAACGGTGGCTGCCCGGAAGCCAAGATCGCCGCGGGCGACCCGGTGGAGCTCGCGGCGGCGGCGAGCTGTCCAGCCTTCTACCTCGCGGTGTGCCGCACCTACGAGCTGCTGAGCACCACCGGTGACAGCGACGCCGAGTCGCGCGCACTGGTGCGACGCAGCTCGGCCTCGACCTTCATCCCGCGCCTGAAGCGGCCCGTCCTGTTCGTGCAGGGCCAGAAGGACACTCTCTTCAACCTCAACGACGCCAGCTCGACCTACCTGGCGCTGCGCCGTCGCCACGTGCCGGTCGGCATGATCTGGAACTCCGGGGGCCACGGAGGGTGGAGCTCCCAGCCCGGCGAGTGCGAGCTCTACGACGGCAAGGACCGCACCGTGGCGGAGACCAGCGACTGCTACCTGACGCTGCGATCGCTGGGCTGGATGGACCACTGGCTCAAAGGCCGTCGGGGCGGGCGTGGTCCGGGCTTCACCTTCTACCGCCCCTGGGTCCGCTACGACGGCAGCGGCGCCGACGACGAGCAGTACGCCAGGGCACCGCGCTTCCCGCTCCCGCGCACCAGCGCACGGTTCACCCTCTCCGGCAGCGACGACCTCGCCGAGCCGGGTACCGGCGCCGTGGCCGGGTCGGTGAGCTTCACCAACCCCGAGGGCGGCGAGCCCGCTGCCTACTCGGAGACCTCGAACTTCATGGGGCCGGACGCCTCACCCAGCTCTGGCGACGTGCCCCCGCAGGAGGTCGCGGGCCAGCACGTCGCCTTCACCACCGACCCGATGCCGCGCCGGTTCATGGTCGCCGGCGTCCCCTCGGCCCGACTGCGGATCAGCAACCTCAACACCGAGGACATGGTCTTCTTCGCCAAGGTCTACGACGTCGCGCCGGACGACAGCGCCACGCTGATCAACCGTCTGATCGCGCCTGTGCGGGTGCCGGCGGACGCGGTGGGGGACCCGGTGCGGATCAAGCTGCCGGGCTTCGTGCACAAGTTCGCTCCGGGTCACCGGATCCGGCTGGTGCTGGCCTCCACCGACCAGACGTCCTACAACGCCAGGACCGCAGACGTCCTGACTGTGCAGACCGGGGCCGGATCGACCTTCACGCTGCCGGGCCGGTGGAGCTGAGTTTCGCCGATCTCACATACTGACGGTATCCTGATTGGCTCACCCAGCACCGTCACGGGAGCGCACCCATGCCTCGGCTCGACCAGCCACTCACGCTGCCCAGCGGGCTGACCCTGCCCAACCGCATCGCGAAGGCGGCGATGACGGAGAACCTGGCCGACGCGGACAACCAGCCGACCGCGCGCCACGAGCGGCTCTACCGGCGCTGGGCGGCGGGCGGCAGCGGGCTGCTCGTGACCGGCAACCTGATGGTGGACCGGCGCCACCTGGAGCGCAGCCGCAACATCGTGGCCGACCGCCACCTGGACCTGCGAGGTCTGGCCGCGGTGCGCGAGGCCGCGGCGGACACGCCGATGCTGGCCCAGCTGAACCATCCCGGGCGTCAGACCAACCGGTTCCTCTCCCGGCGACCCGTCGCACCGAGCGACACCGCCGCGGTCGCCATGCTCGGGCTCTTCGCGCGCCCGCGGGCTCTGTCGGCGCAGGAGGTCGAGTCGATCGTGGCCCGGTTCGGCGAGGCCGCGGCGCTGTGCGAGCAGGCGGGGCTCGACGGGGTGCAGGTCCACGCCGCTCACGGCTACCTGCTGGCGCAGTTCCTGTCCCCGCACCTCAACCGACGTGACGACCGGTGGGGTGGCGACGTGACGGGCCGCGCCCAGGCCCTGATCGGCGCGGTGCGGGCCGCCCGCGGCGCGACCAGGGACGGCTTCACGGTGTCGGTGAAGCTCAACGCCTCCGACTTCCGTCATGGCGGCTTCACCGAGGACCAGGCCGAGCAGGTGGTCCGGCTGCTGGTCGCCGAGGGCGTGGACCTCCTGGAGATCTCCGGCGGCTCCTACGAGAACCCGGCACTGTTCGGAGTCGGTGTCGGAGCCGACAGCACGGGTGCTGCCCCCACCCCGCGCGCCGCGAAGGAGGCCTACTTCGCCGACTTCGCCGCCAGGGCCCGCGCCGGGGCACCAGAGGTGCCGATCATGCTCACCGGCGGCATCCGCACCCGCGGCGCCATGGCGGCGCTGCTGGACTCCGGAGCCGTCGACGTGATCGGGCTGGGGCGACCGGTCGCCCTCGACCCCGAGCTGCCTGCCCGGCTCCTGGCCGGCGAGGAGGGCACGAGGCTGCCCACCTACCGACTGCCGACGGTGGCCGGCGTGGCCGGGGAGTCGGAGTGGTACGAGACCCAGCTGGGTCGCATCGGCGACGGGCGCGAGGTCCACCGTGGGCTGCACCCGGTGCGCGCCGTGGGGGGCTTCCTCGCCGGTGAGATCAGGCGCGGCCTCTCCGAGCAGCGCCGCCGGCGCCGGCTCGCCGCCTCCGCCTGAGCCGGACGACCCGCCTCACGCTCCTCGCCGTGCCGCGGCTCAGGGGGCCGGTCGCCGCGCGGAGAACCGCACGGTGACCACGTCGCTGACCCGCAGCGCGCCCATCATGAAGCTCACCGGCGTCAGGCCGTGAGCGCTCTGCGACACCTCGGCCGAGCACGTCACGCGACCGTCCGCGACCTCGTGCACCCGCAGCTGTCGGGGACGGGTCTCCCCGGCGATCCTCAGGCGGCCGTCGAGGTCGTAGCCGTGCTCCAGCGCCGAGACCCGGTCGGTCTCGAAGTCGACGCTCGGGTGGTGCTTGGCCCGCAGCGCCCGGAGCGCCTGGCGGCGGGCGAGCTCGCGCTCGGCGAAGGACAACGGCTTGAGCCCGCCGTGCCCCTCGCGCACCTGCAGGCCGCTGAGGTCGATGCGCATCCGGAGGCCGTGCAGGACGCCGTGGCGTTCCTGGACCTCGGCGCGCCATCGGGTCATCACCAGGGTCAGCCGGTGGCCCACCCGCGCAGCGGGTCCCTCACGCTCGGTGAGCACGAGCAGCTCACCGTCGCGCTCGTCGATGCTCCACCGGCTCACCACGCCCCGACGATACTGAACAGGGAGCCGAGCGAGAGCCGAGCCTGAGCAAGCAGGGCTCGGCCGAGGAGGTGGGAGCAGGTGCGAGCGCTGACACTGGCGCCGGGTCGGTCCGAGTCGACTGCTGTGGTCGACTGGCCGACACCCCGGCGGGGGCCGGACGAGCTGCTGGTCGAGGCCGTGGCACTCGGGATCTGCGGCACCGACCGCGAGATGACCTCCGGGGGCTATGGCTGGGCGCCCGACGACGCGGAGCGCATGGTCCTGGGCCACGAGTCGCTCGGGCGCGTGCTCGAGGTCCCCGACGGCAGTCGGTTCGCCCCCGGTGACCTCGTCGCCGGCGTGGTGCGCCGGCCCGACCCGGTGCCCTGCGGAGCCTGCGCCGTGGGGGAGTTCGACATGTGTCGCAACGGGCGCTACACCGAGCGTGGCATCAAGTCGCTGGACGGGTTCGGCTCGCAGATCTGGACGGTGGAGGAGCGCTACGCCGTGCGCGTCGACGATGCCCTGGGGCTGTGCGGCGTCCTGACCGAGCCGACCAGCGTCGTGGCCAAGGCCTGGGAGCAGGTGCAGCTGGTCGGCAGCCGCGCGTGGTTCGAGCCCCGCTCGGTGGTGGTCACCGGGGCGGGCCCGATCGGCCTGCTGGCGGCGATGATCGGGGTGCAGCAAGGCCTCGACGTCCACGTCCTCGACCAGGTGCAGGAGGGACCCAAGCCCGACCTCGTGACCGACCTCGGCGCGACCTACCACGTCTCCTCGCTCGAGCAGGTCGCGCGCGACGTCGTCCCCGACATCGTGATCGAGGCGACCGGGGTCGGTTCGCTCGTGGTGGAGGCGCTGGGCGCCACCGGTCGCTACGGCGTCGTGTGCCTCACCGGTGTCTCGCAGCGCTCCCGCGAGCAGAGCGTGGCGGTCGGGTCGCTCAACCAGGAGATCGTGCTGCACAACGACGCCGTGGTGGGGTCGGTCAACGCCAACGGCTCGCACTTCGAGCAGGCTGCGCAGCGGCTGCGCGACGCCGACCGGGCGTGGCTCGAGCGGCTGCTGACCCGCCGGGTCGGGCTGGAGGCCTTCGACCAGGCGCTGGCCTCGGGTCGTGACGTGGTGAAGAACGTGATCGTCTTCGACGGGAGTGAGGCCGATGAGTGACTCGATGCCGCCCAGCGACCCCGGTGCCGGCAGCGCCCGGACCTCGAGCAGCAGCAAGCCGCTGGAGGAGTACGGCGTCATCGGCGACCTCCACACGATGGCGCTCGTCGCGCGGGACGGCTCGATCGACTGGCTCTGCCTGCCGAGCTTCGACTCGCCGGCCTGCTTCGCGGCGCTGCTCGACGACGACCGCGCCGGCTGCTGGCGCCTCGCGCCCCTCGACGGCGAGGCGACCAGCCACCGCGAGTACCTCCAGGACACCCTCGTGCTGCGCACCCGGTGGCGCTGCGGCGACGGCGAGGTCGATGTCCTCGACTTCATGCCGCCACGTGGCAAGGCGGCCGACGTCGTCCGGATCGTGGAGGGCGTCAGCGGCTCGGTGAGGATGCACAGCGAGCTGCGGCTGCGCTTCGACTACGGCCGCGTCCGACCGTGGATCCGGCTCTCCGCCGACGGGCGGGAGGCCGAGGTCGTGGCTGGTCCCGACGCTGCCTGGCTGCACGGGCCGGTGGCGTGCGAGGAGTCCGGTGGAGTGCTGCGCACCACCGTCACCGTCGCCGAGGGGGAGCGGGCCCAGTTCGTCCTGACCCACCAGCCGTCGCACCTGCGCCCACCCGACCCCGTCGATCCCGATCGTGCGCTGAGGCACACGGTCCACTTCTGGCGTGACTGGATGTCCTCCTGCACCTACCAGGGCCGGTGGCGCGAGGAGGTCCGAGGCTCGCTGCTCGTGCTCAAGGCGCTGACCTACGCACCCACCGGCGGCATCCTGGCCGCCGCGACCACCTCGATCCCCGAGGATCCCGGAGGGGTGCGCAACTGGGACTACCGCTACTGCTGGCTGCGCGACTCCACCTTCACCCTCCAGGCACTGCTCGGGTCGGGGTTCGACACCGAGGCCCGGGCCTGGCGGGAGTGGCTGGTGCGAGCGGTTGCCGGCGACCCCAGCAAGCTCCAGATCATGTACGGACTTCACGGTGCGCAACGGCTGCCGGAGAGCGAGCTGGACTGGCTCTCGGGCTATCGGGGCTCGCGGCCGGTGCGGGTCGGCAACGCGGCTGCCGACCAGCACCAGCTCGACGTGTGGGGCGAGGTGATCGACGGTCTGCACCTGGCTCGTGAGACCGGCCTGGAGCCCGACGACCGCGCCTGGGACCTCCAGCGCGCGCTCCTGGACTGGCTGGAGGGCAACTGGCGCGAGCCCGACGCAGGGCTCTGGGAGGTCCGGGGACGGCCACGCCACTTCGTGCACTCCAAGGTGATGGCCTGGGCGGGGTTCGACCGGGCCGCCCACACCGTGCAAGCGCACGGCTTGGAGGGCGACGCCCACCGCTGGCGCGGGCTCGCCGAGGAGGTGCATCGCGAGGTCTGCTCCCAGGGGTACGACGCCGAGCGCAACACGTTCACCCAGTCCTACGGCTCCTCCTCCCTCGACGCTGCGCTGCTGCTGCTGCCCCGGGTGGGTTTCATCGCCCCCGACGACCCGCGCATGGTGGGCACGATCGAGGCGGTGCAACGCGACCTGTGCCACGGCGGCTTGGTGCGTCGCTACCTCCCCGAGTCGGGTGACGACGGGTTGCCCGGGGGCGAGGGCACCTTCCTGGCGTGCAGCTTCTGGCTCGCCGACGCGCTGCACGGCGCCGGGCGCACCGGCGAGGCCGAGCAGCTGTTCGAGCGGCTGCTGGGGCTGCGCAACGACCTCGGCCTGCTCAGCGAGGAGTACGACGTGGTGACCGAGCGGCAGCTCGGCAACACCCCTCAGGCATACAGCCTGGTGGGCTTGGTCAACACCGCTCGTCACCTCAGCGGCGAGGTCACCCGCACCGATGCTCACCGCCGATGAGATCTCCGGGGTCGACCGGGCTCCACGTGGGCATGGTGGTCCTATGAGTGACGTGCGTCAGGATCTGCAGGCCAAGCTGAGCGACATCGACCAGCGGATGGGCGCGATGCAGGAGAAGCCCAGCGAGCAGGGCTCGATCTCGTTCGGCAAGCGGGTGGGCGAGGGCACCTCCATCGCCGTGGAGCGACTGGCTCAGGTCGCCGCACACGACCAGCTCCAGGTCACCAGGGCCGACGTGGTGCGCGCGTTGGAGAAGCTCGACGACGGCAGCTACGGCCGGTGCGACGTCTGCGGGCGCGAGATCTCGGCGGGCCGCCTGGAGATCCGACCCTGGGCCGTCCTGTGCCTGGAGGACGCCGCTGCGAGATGATCGGCTGATGACGCGCAGGTTCGAGGAGCTGGACTGGCAGGACACCCCGAACGGCGAGGTCACCCTGCGCCGCCGGCTCGACCTGACCCTGGACCGTGAGGTCTACGAGGTGAAGCTCGGCGAGGAGTTCTTGATGTCCAGCCTGTTCACCGTCGCAGAACGCGCGCTGGCCCGACTCGGTCTGGCCGAGGTCGTCGGTGAGCGGCTCGACGTCGTGGTCGGCGGGCTCGGGCTCGGTTACACCGCCGCCGCGGCACTGCAGGACCAGCGCGTGGAGCGCCTCAGCGTGGTGGAGGCCGTGGCCGCCGTGATCTCGTGGCACCGCAACGGACTGCTCCCCGACGTCGCCGGCCTGGCCGAGGACCCACGGGTCCGGTTGGTGCACGACGACTTCTTCGCGCTCGCGGCCGGACCGGGCTTCGACGGCGGTGACGGGCCGGGCATCCATGACGCGATCCTGCTCGACATCGATCACACCCCGCGTCATCTGTTGAGCCCGACCCACGCCGGCTTCTACAGCGTGGCCGGCCTGTCGGCCATGAAGGGCCTGCTGCGCCCCGGGGGAGTCTTCGGCCTGTGGTCGGACGACCCTCCCGACGACAAGTTCGGCTCGGTGCTGAGCCAGGTCTTCACCACCACCCGAGCCGAGGTGGTGAGCTTCCCCAACCCGCTCACCGGCGGGGAGTCGGCGAACACGGTGTACCTCGCCCACGACTGAGGTCGTCCTCGAGGCGGGCGTTTCCGAGCGTGCGTAGGGTCGCCTCCATGCGCGCCAGCCTGCTGACCACGGCCTTGACCGGCATCACTGCAGCGGTCGGGAGCGCGGGCACCGACCCGGGCTCCGACTGGTACGAGTCGCTGGAGAAGCCTTCGTGGCAGCCGCCGCCGGTGGCGTTCCCGCTGGTGTGGACCCCGCTCTACGTCTCCATCGCCTACGGAACCGGGCGCGCGATCGAACGCTCGGCGCCCTCACGCCGGGAACGGCTGTGGTGGCTGACGGGCGCGAACCTGGCGGCGAACGCCGGCTGGAACTGGGCCTTCTTCCGCGGTCGGTCCCCAGCCGGCGGCCTCGCCGTGATCGCCGTGCTCAACGCTCTCGACGTCGCGTTGGTGGGCGAGGCGGCGCGGTCGGACCGGCGCGCCGCGACCGCACTGGCGCCGTACGCAGCCTGGGTCGGCTTCGCCACGGCGCTCAACGCGAGCATCTGGCGCCGCAACCGCTGACCGGTCAGCGGCGCCGCACCACGACGGTGACCTCACGGTCCCCGCGGCCCTGGATCCTGACCACGCGCCCGGATCGCCCCACGACGCGACCGTTGCGGACGCTGACCCGGAAGCCGTCGGGGTAGTGCAGCGGTGAGACGAAGACCTCGGTGGGTGCGCTGACCCGGCGCGAGGCGGTGTAGCGGTAGCGGAAGCGCCCGGTCTCGCGGGAGAACCGCGAGCTGATCGGCGTGCCCTCGGTGGCCTGGGCGTAGGTGCGCACCAGCGCGCGCAGCTTGGCGCGCTTGACGCTGGAGCGGTCGCGGTCGTCGCGGAACATCCCCTGCGCGTCGTCGGCCGTCGTCGGGTCACGCCATCCCTTGTAGGCCCAGTGCATCCACCCCATCAGGTGGGCATCGGCGGCGTCGGTGTCGATCTCGATCGCCCGGACGTTGTCGGTGGCGCCGAACTCCGACATCAGCGTGGTGGCCCGCATCCGGCGACCCTGGTCGAGTGCGTGCTCGTTGCGCTCGTTGCTGAACTCGGTGCAGTTCTCCACGTCACTGCCGGGCGCACCCTGTGACTCGAAGAAGACCTCGGGACAGTAGTTGTGCCACGAGAGCCCGAGGTTGGCCTCCCCCGGGACGTCCTGGAAGTAGGTGTCGACGGGTCGGCCCCCGGCGAACTGCTGCGGCTCCCACCACACGATGCCGTCGGCGTCGACACCTCGGATCGCGCGCAGCGCCTTCTCGAACGCGGGTTGCAGCTCGGTCTCGTAGGTCTGCGGACACCCGGTGGTCAGGCAGGTCTGCCACTCGTTGCCCGACCAGGGCTCGTTGATGAGGTCGTAGCCCATCGAGTACGGCTGGTCCTTCCAGTGCCGGGCCACGACCTCCCAGGCCTGGACCCAGCCGGAGAGGAAGCCGTCGGCGTCGGCCCAGAACCGGTCGAAGACGGTCGACACCTCGGGTGTCCAGTAGCCGGTGGGAAACGGAGCCGTGACCGGCGGCGCCTGGGCGAAGGGCTCGGGTCGCGTCGCGGCCCAGCGCGGCGCGCCCTCGCCGCCGTACTGCTCGTGCCACATGTCCTGGTGGGCATCGAACTGCATCCAGATCCTGCGTTGCGCCAGGAGGTCGATCACCCGCTGCCAGCGACGTAGGTAACGCGGGTCCGCCTCGCCCGGCGCGTCCGGGGTGACCCCGGCCCACAGGGTGCCGATCCGGGCGCCGTTGAAGCCGTGGCGCTTCATCCACCGTGCGTCGCCGGCCCGGAAGCCCTCCGCGGTGGCCGGCGGGACGTACGGCGCGTGCTTCCACACCAGGTTCAGGCCGTGGACGGTGACCACCCGGCCGTGCTGGTCGATGAGCCACCGGCCGCGGCGATGCAGCTGGGGAACCGGTTCAGCCGCGGCTCGTGTCGAGGATGCCGCCGGAGCGGTGTCGAGGGGTGCCGCCTCGCGCGGGGCAAGCGTCACCGCCGGCGCGACCAGCAGGGCCAGGACCAGGGGTGCGCGTGTGGCCCACCTCGACCGATGCATCATGAGAAGCCTCCTCCAGCGTGAGCAACGCGCTGGTGGGGCCCGGGTTACGCGGGGTCGGCGCCGGTCCCGCGCCGACCTGCCACGATCTGCCTCGGTGGGGCGTCAGGGACGCTCGACCGGGCGCAGATGGTGGGAGTGGAAGGTGAGTCGGTGTCGGCCGATGTGGACGTGCTCGCCGGGCCCCAGCACGCGTGGCGTGTGCGGCGGCAGCTGCAGGGCCGGTGCGCCGGTCGCCGGATCCACCACGTAGGTCCCGTTGCCCGAACCCTGGTCCTCCACCACCACGTCCCAGCCCTGGAGCCTGACCGTCGCGTGCACCCGACTGACCTGGCGCTCCGCGTCCGCGAGCACCAGCTCGCGCACGCGGACCCCGTCGATGCTGGGGTCCTTGGACGGCTGGCGGCCCACGATGTAGTCCGCGTCGAGGGTGAAGGTCGCCTGCTCGTCGATCACGAGCACACCGAGCGGCGGGCGCTTGCCCCGAACCAGGACGTGGGAGACCTGAGCCATGCCCAGGCCGCACCATGCGCAGTTGGCGGCGTGGGGGTGGTTGAAGTGCCCACGCGCGCAGTTGAGGCCGTCGAGGACCACGGCGTCGGGGTCGTCGGCCGCGCCCCGGGGATCGGCTGCGGCCACGGGCTCCTCGGCCGCCAGCGGCAGCGGGGTGCGCGGGCGTTGGAGCTGCGCGAGGTCGATGACCCCCGGGCCGCCGACGAGCTGCAGCGACTCGAACTCCGTCGCCGGCGCATCGAGGTCGGCCTCCGGCGGCTCCGGTGGCTCGGATGGTGGGGTCGGCGGGGTCGGCGGGCCCTCAGCAGGCGCGGGAGGAGTCGCCGTGCCACTGAGCGAGGATGCCGGCTCCGCCGGGGGCACCGTGGGCGCCGCGACGGTCGCCGGGTCCTCGTCCTCACCCGGCTCCGCGGCCATCGAGTCGGTCTCGGAGTCCTCGGAGGTGTGCGTGCGCACGGGCAGGTCGACCACGGCGTCGTCGTGATCGGCAGGAGTGCTGTCCGAGGCCGCGACGGGCATCGGCGCCCCCGCACCCGAGGATGCGTCGGGCAGCACGACCGCACCGCCCGCGGGCACGACGCCGGCGCCGAGCTGCGAACCGGCCAGCGCCTGCCCGCTCGACCCACCGAGGCGCACCTCGGTGACGCTGCCGAAGAGGGGCTGGCGCACAGCCCCCTGGGCTTCGCGGCCGTTGAGCTGCATCGTGCCCAGCGGCGTGCGCGCCACGACGTCGATGTCACCACGCAGGACGATCTCCCACGCGAGGCCGCCGAGCACGAGCGCGGCACCGCGCACCGTGGGGTCGGCGCGGTCGAGCGCCGCGGCGACAGCAGCGCCGGTCTCGGTGGCCGTGGCTGCCTCGAGCAGGGCCTCGCAGTGCTGGGCCGCGGCCTCGGGTGACTCGCCCTCGACCACGGCGATGACGCGTCCCGAGCGCAGCACGAGCAGGTCGCTGCCGGGGACGATGCGCACGGTTGCCTCAGCCATGGGTGATCGCTCCCTCCAGCTCGTCGGCGAACTCGTCGGCCGTCGCGGGCCGGTCACCACGCTCCGGAGCCAGGCTGCGTGCGACCAGCGCACGCAGCGCAGGGTCGAGGTCCTCGGGCACGTGCGCCGGCTCGGTCAACAGGTGGTTGAGCGCGGAGAGCAGGTCGCGGTCGGGCATCGTCGGGAACGGCCCGGAACCGGTGAGGACCGCCAGCAGCGTGGCGCCCAGGGACCACACGTCGGAGGCGCGCGAGGCCTCGGCGCCGCGGGCGACGTCGGGTTCCATGAAGCCCAAGGTGCCGATCGGGCCGACCCCGGTCAAGGTGGCACCACGGGAGAGCAGCTGGGCCAGCCCCAGGTCGCTGAGCACGGCGCCGTGCTGGGTCAGGAGCACGTTCTGCGGCTTGATGTCGCGGTGGGCCACCCCGACCTCGTGCAGGGCGTGCGCGCCCCGCGCGGCCTGCACCAGGGCGCGCAGCTTCTCCTCCAGCGGCCGGCCCTGGTTGCGCTCCGAGGCCAGGGACCCCCGCTCGTGGTAGGCGGTGGCGTAGTAGAGCCGCCCCTCCTCGTGCCCAGCGTCGAACAGGGAGACCAGGTAGGGCGACTGGACTGCGGCGAAGAGCTGCAGCTCGTTGGCCATGCGCCGGAACGCATCGGGGCTCGCACGCTGGGCGAGCACCTTGACCGCGCAGAAGGTGTCCTCCACGCCCAGTCGGCTCGGGGTCCGCGCCAGGTAGAAGGCGCCGTGGTTCCCCTCACCGAGGAGCTCCAGGAACTGGTAGTCGGCGATGCGTTTCACCGGTCCTCACCTTCTTCGGTCTCGGTGTTCTGGGACGCGCGAGCGCCTGCGTCGGTGCCGGTGTCTGGCTCCGACTCCGGCTCGCTCTGGCCGGGGCGCGACCTGAGGTACTCCGGCCCGACGTCGACCCGCTCCCGGGTGATCGAGCGGCCGGCGTCGAGGCGGACCTCGCCGATCCGGTGCCGGAACCGCACGCACAGGATGAGCACGCCGGTGAGCAGGGCTCCGCCGAGCAGTGCGAAGAGCAGCAACCCGGGGTCGGTGCGCAGCTCCGGCAGGAAGATCACCGTGGTGATGCCCTCGAGCGCGGCGAGCACGGCGACGAACCCGGCCAGCTGACGGGTGGTGATCCGGGCCGCGAAGGCCGACCCCAGCGGGGCCCCCCAGCACACGACGGGGACCGCGGCCAGCCACAGGCCCAGCAGGTCGTACCGGCGTGCCGGGAAGTCGCCGTTCAGCTCCTGGCCCCCCACGCTGGTCACCATGCCGTCGGCGACGGTGACGTCGAGCTGGCCCTGGATCAGGCCGAGGTAGACGAACCCGGCGATCGAGAGGGTGGCCATGACCAGCACCGAGCTGGGCACGCCGATGCGGGGTTCGAGCCCGAGCATCACCACGACGACGAGGTACATGAACACGTCCGCCCCGGAGCCGACCTGGGAGGAGGCGAGTCCTCCGCACAGTCCGGCGATGCACAAGAAGATGATCTGGCGTCGACCGAGCGGGTCGATGCTGGTGCGGATCTCGCGAACGGGCACCCTGCTGCCGAGGAAGACCACGAAGGCCATGGCCAGCACGAGCAGGGTGAAGAACACCTTCACGTAGGGACCGGGCAGCACCGAGGTCCAGAACGGGGTGTCGTGGTCGGTGAGCAGCCACAGCCCCAGGGCCAACCCGATCAGCCCGGCCGGCATCGACCACAGCACGGCCGGGAGCGAGATCGGTCGCCGGCGCACCAGGATGGCCACCGAGGCGGTCAGCATGCCGACCGACTGGATGCACAGGCTGAAGGTCCGCGCGACCTCGGAGGGCACGCCCAGGCCCTTGGTGAACACCGGGAAGGCGACGGCGCCGCCCCCCTGCGGCGTGGCCCCGGCGACGAAGGAGCCGAACATCATCGTCGGGGCGGCCACGATGTTGTCCCACACGCGGTCGAAGGTGTCGGTGGTCAGGACCGCGACGAACCAGACGACGGTGATCAGGACCGAGAAGCCGGTGGCGATGCGACGCCGACGGCGGTCCTCGGTCTCACGGGAGGTCCGCGCGCTGTCCAGGAACCCGAGGTCGGGGGCGCCGTCGGTGGACATCAGACGATCCGTCCGCCCCGGAAGCGCCAGCGTGGGAGCACCACGCGCAGCGGACCGTTGGCCACGAACCACACCCAGAACCACACCGTGGCGAAGTGCAGCACCACTGCCGGTGAGAGGGAGTAGTCCATGAGGACCAGCACCACCGCGAGCAGCGCGAACTCGTTGATGCCGTTGAGCAGGCCGAAGAGCGCCGGCCAGTCCTTCTCCCACCGCAGCTGCATGAGCAGGTGGTAGAGGATCTCCCACAGGATCCCGAGCACCGCGACCAGCCCCAGCGCGACCAGGGCGAGCTCGTAGACATCGCCGATCTCGGCGCCGTCCCCCGCGATCGGGACGAGGAAGGGCACCACGACGATCGTCCAGGGAAGGCCGACGAGGGCGAGCAGGAACAGGCGGGACTGGATCCGGCCGTTGAGCGTCGGGGTCACGGGGCAGCTCCTCTGGCCCAGCGGAACCACTGTGAGATGGATCGGGCGGCGCCGAGCCGGCGGACGAACTGCTGGGCGGAGAGCTCGTCGAGGATCTGGAGCGCGGAGTACTGCAGGCCGAGGAAGGAGTCGACCGGGGCGTACGGGCCGCCGAGGGTGATCGACCCCGAGGCGTAGACCCGGCCGTTCCCCGACCGGGTGCCGGTGAGCTCGAACCCGCCGGAGATGTCGAGGCGTCCCATCGGGTTCCGACCGGCGCCGGTGTGGTCGAGCAGGTCCGAGAGCAGCTGGGAGGAGGTGATGTCGGACTCCAGGCCGGTGGCGTCGATGATGTAGCTCGCCGGCAGCGGCTGCTTGGCGCCGTCGCGGTCCTTGATCGTGGTGAGGATCCCCTCCGGGCCACGGTCCTCCACGGAGTCCACGACACCCACGGCCACGCGGTAGGCGCCGGAGCGACGGGCACGATCGAGCTGTTTGTCCCATTGCTTGCGGTGGGGAGTGTTGGTGCCTCCCATGCCCTGGATCAGGTCGACGCGCTGAGGTCCGTCGAGGCTCATCAGCTTCTCGCGCAGCGTGCCGCCCCATGCGGCCTTGGGGTAGTTGAAGGCCTGGTAGTTGAACCCGTTCGCCGACTCGCGGCGGAAGGTCAGCGGGCCGTGCGTCTTGGTCCGGAACGTGCGGAAGAGGTGGATGATCTGGGTGCGGGCACCCTTGTTCTCCACGTCGTCGAGGAGCCGCTGCAGCACCCGTGACCCGACGATGCCCGAGCCGCGCAACAGGACCGTTCCACCGCCGCGCACCAGGGCGTCGTAGACGTGGTCGTGCGGCTCGTAGGCGTTGACGACCCGGTGGAAGTCCTGGGTGCGCTGGCGGTACTCCTGCAGGTCGGGCAGGAACTTCACGCCCGGGTAGCCCACGGAGAGGTGGACCCAGCGGCAGCGGATCGCCTCGCGGGCCGTGGGCCTGCTGCCCTTCGGGGGCGTGACCAGCACGAAGTAGCCGCCACCCTTGCGCTTGCGCACCATTCGGGCGCGCCCCGGGGTGATCATCTGGTCCCAGCTGATGCGTCGCGCCTCCTTGGCGGTGGTGCGGTAGACCTGCCCGGCCTCAGGGGTGAAGTAGTCCGCGATGACCGGCTCGGTGGTGACGCCGAGGACGTGCCGGGGCGACTTGCGCTCCCAAGCCTCGCGCAGCGCGTAGCTGGGGAAGCCCCAGAGGTTGTCGGGACAGGAGGCGGAGTCCGAGCGCAGCCTGCTGTCGTCGGGGATCTGCGAGCACGCCGCCAGGTAGCGGTACTGCTCGTAGGGGTGGTTCAGCGGGGTCACCACGCGCATGCTCTGGGTCGGCATGCCGGCCACGCGCAGGTGGTCGGCCAGGACGAAGGAGCCGAAGCCGCCGCCGACAGAGACGATGGGCGAGTCACTGACCGGGATCCCAGCTTCGCTGAGCATCTCCTCGGTCCAGGTCGAGGTCTCCCGGAGCCTGGGTGTGAGGTCGCCCCGGGCCGGGGACGGTGTCTGGCTCATGCTGCTCCTGTCGCTTCCACGGTGACGTCGTTGACGCGGGCGATGGCGAGGTCGATGAGCGTACCGACGAAGTCGGTGATCACGCTCTGGTCCACGAAGCCGGGGACGATGGTGTAGAAGACCGCCGAGATGTAGCGGTCCTGCTGGGCGAGCACGGTGTACTCCACGATCGAGTCACCGGTGTTGGCCACGATGCTGACCTCGTGGACCGCGTAGTCCTGGCACTCGCATCCCACGAGCGCGGCGCCGTCGGCGGGCGGCTCCAAGACCGAGTACGAGTCGGTGCCGACGTTCCACACCCCGCACGAGGCGGATCGGTTGCGCTGCTCCATGTAGTCCGAGGCGGCCTCGGCGGACGGGAACACCGCCCCGGCGCTCACGATGAAGGGAAAGGTGTTGGGGCCGTTGGGGTCGGCGTGGAAGCGCTGCTGGACGAACTGCCCGGGCGCGGCGCTGAGCTGCTTGTTGCAGAAGCCGGTGTTGGTGTTGACCCCCCCGGGGGTGCGCTCCTTGGCCCACGCACTGCCGTCGATGGAGCTCAGCTGCTGGGCGTCGAGGCGCAGTCTGCGGGCCGCCTCGTTGTCGGGGACCAGTGGCTCGTCGCCGCCCGGTCCGTCCGTTTCCGAGTCGTCGGTGTCGGTGGTCCGCCCGGGCGGGTCGGTTCGCTGGTCCCCGGAGTCGCTGCCGGCCAGGTACAGGTAGGTGCCTCCGCCACCGAGCAGCACGACCAGCAGCAGCGCCGCCGCCGCGACGAGCAGCGTCCGGCCACCGCTGGGCGTGGGCGACCCTCCGCCTGGCCCTGACCGGCCCGCTCCGTCGCCCGACGCCGGTGGTGAGGGCGGGGCCGCAGGCGGTGGCGCGGGGGGTACGTAGGTCGCCTCCGGCGCGCCGCCGGTGGGCGTCGCCGTCGCAGGGCGGGAGTCGGTCGAGGTGTGGTGGGGGACCACGGTCTGGTCGGCGAGGTCCTCGACGGGTTCGGCGCCGGGGGTGGCGAGTACTTGGTAGGTGCCGGGTTGGACTCCGGCGGCGCTGCGGGCGGCTTGCAGGTCGCGGGCGAAGGTGGCGCAGTCGGTGGGTCGGTCCTCGGGGCGCTTGGCCATGGCTCGGTCGAGCAGGTCCGCGACCGGGGCCGGGACGCCGTACTGGCGCAGGTGTGGGGGTGGCTCGGCGGAGATGCGCTGCAGCAGCGGCAGGATCGAGATGTCGCTCTCGCGCACGAACGGCGCCTCGCCGGTGACCAGGGTGTGGATCGTGGAGGCCAGTGAGTACAGGTCGCTGGCCGGTGTCGGGCGCTGTCCGGCGATCAGCTCTGGTGCGATGTGGGCGGGGGAGCCGGTGAGCATGCCGGTCTTGGTCACCGAGGCCTGCGAGCTGGCCCGGGCGATGCCGAAGTCGGCCAGCTTGCTGACCCCGTAGGAGTCGATGAGCAGGTTGTCGGGCTTGATGTCGCGGTGCAGGATCCCGGCCTGGTGCGAGGTGGCCAGGGCCCCGGCCATGGCCAGGCCGACCGAGGTGGCCTCGTCCCAGGAGTAGCGCCGCCCCTTGCGTAGCGCGTCACCGTGCGAGCCGCGCTGGCAGTACTCCATGAGCAGGTAGGGCTTGCCGGACTCGGTGGTGCCGTGGGCGTGGACCGCGACGATGTTGGGGTGTCCGGAGAGCCGGCCCACCGCCCGGACCTCGCGGGCGAAGCGCGCGAGCGCCTCGCTGCCAACCTCGACGTTGGCCAGCACCTTGACCGCGACCGTGCGGTCGAAGGACTCCTGACGCGCGCGGTAGACCACGCCGAAAGCGCCCGAGCCGATCTCCTCGGCATCGGTGATGTCGGGGACACCGATCCCCATCGCAGCCTCCTCTCCCCCTGCTCGCGCTGCGCTATGTCCGACGCAGCACGATATCCGCCTCGGGGAGGTGGTGCCCAGGTTGGCCGCGCGATGGACCGGGATCCAGGACCTTCGGTCCGCGCTGCATCATCCGTACGGTCACCCGCGCGGTTGCGCGCAGGACGCCACGGCGGTCCGGGTCTGCGATCATCGGCGAGATGGAGCGGTTGCAGTTCTACCTCGGCATCTCAGCGTTCGGCGCCCTGGCGGTGGTGATCTCGACGGTCGTGCTGTACCTGTGCTTCGCAGCCCTGCTCGACCGGTGGGGCCAGCGGCTCTTCGCCTCTCCCTCCAGTCTCGATCTCGCCGTGGTCGCAGTGCTCGGCGCGATCGTGGGCCGCTCGATCCTCGGTCGTGACCCCACGCTCGGCGCGGGTGTGGTCGCGTTGGCGAGCCTGATCGGGATCGAGGCCGTCACCGGGCGGGTCGGCCGCACCGTGCGCAAGGGCGACAAGAGCCGTCACCGCGCGGTGGCCGTGATGGTCCACGGTCGCCCGGAGTTCGCGGTGCTGCGTCGCTACCGGGTCGACGAGACCGCCCTGTGGGCGGCACTGCGGGGCGCAGGTGTGACCCACCCTCACGAGGTCGCCCTGGTGATCCTGGAAGCCAGTGGCCGGTTCTCGGTGCTCAAGCAGGGGCAGGGCCTGCATCCTGCCCTGCTGAACGGGGTGCGCGGCGCCACGGACCTGCGCACCCGCTTGGCAGCGGGCCCCTCGACGGACTGAGGTCGCTGCGGGTCATCCTCGCGTCGCCACCTCGTCGAGGTGTCGGGCTGCGACGTCGGTGAGCTCGGCGAGCATGGACTCGGGGTCCTGCGCCGCGCTGCCCTGAGGGGAGTAGAACACCATCACCAGGTACCTCCCCTGCTGGATCAGCACCGAGTAGACCTGGGACGTGCCCGCGGTGGGGCGGTCGGGGCCTGTCCGGTGGACCGAGATGCTCTGACATCCGCACGTCACCGAGGTCGGGTCAGCGCTGAGCTGCACGACCCGCATCAGCACCCCTCGGTCGTCCCACACCGCGCACCCGGCGGACTCCTCGCGCTCGCGAAGGTAGGTCGACGCCGCTTGCTCGCTGTCGAAGACCGCTCCGGCCGCGTCGATGCTCGAGAGCTGAGACCTGCCGGTCTGGCTCTGGTCGGTGTACTGGCGCTGGTTGAGATGCGTGGGGCCCTGGTCGAGGAGCTGGTTGCAGAAGCCCTGGCCGGGATCGATGCCCAGGCCGCCGTCGACCCCGACCCACCGTCCCGTGCTGAGCTGGGACATCTGGTCCTCGTCGAGGACGAGCGCCGTGGCCGCCTCGGGACCGGGGATCGCAGGAGGCGCGGCCGTCGCCGAGGGCGTCGTGGTCACCTCGTCCACCACCGGGACCGTGGGCTGGGATCGATCGAGGGTGAGGAACAACCACCATCCCCCTCCCACCAGCAGCAGTGCCGTCACTGCGGCCACGAGCGGCACCAGGGTGCGGCGCACCGAGGAGGCACGGCCGAACCCTGCGGCGTCCCGGTCGGGGGGAGCCGGGGAGCGCGGAGTCGACGCACCGGCTGAGTGCTCGGGCGCCGGCTCGGGCAAGGGTGTGCTCGAGGCGGGTGCCGGGGGCCGACGAGCACCGACCAGGGTCTCCTCGCCTCCTGCCGGGTCAGGGGAGCCGACCGGCGACGTCGACTGCTCGAGCGGGCCGAGCACGCGGTAGGCCCCCGGGGGGATGCCGAGGTCACGTCGAGCAGCCTGGAGCTCGCGCGCGAACGTCTCGCAGTCCGGGGGACGCTCCAGCGGGCTCTTGGCCAGCGTCCGGTGCAGCAGGTCCGCCACGGGACCGGGCACTCCCAGGCTCCCCAGGTGGGGAGCGGTCTCGCAGGAGATCCGCCGCAGCAGCGCAAGCACCGAGCCGTCGGTGTCACGCACGAACGGGGGCGCTCCCGCGATGAGCGTGTGGATCGTCGAGGCGAGAGAGTAGAGGTCACTGGATGCGCTCGGTCGCTCGCCCTCGATGATCTCCGGTGCCATGAACGCGGGGGACCCGGTGAGCGCCCCCGTGCCCGTCATCGAGGCCTGCTGCTCCGACCTCGCGATGCCGAAGTCGGCGAGCTTGGACGTCCGGTAGGCATCGACCAGCAGGTTGTCCGGCTTGATGTCGCGGTGCAGGATGCCGACCCGATGAGCCGTCGCGAGCGCGCCCGCGATGGCCAGACCCACCTCCGTCGCCAGCTCCCAGGGGTAGGACTGCCCCCGCTCGAGCGCATCCCCGTGGGAGCCCCCCTCGCAGTACTCCATCACCAGGAACGGCTGTCCGCGGGCAGTGAGGCCGTGTGCGAACACCGAGACGATGTTCGGGTGGCCGGAGAGCCGCCCGATCGCCCGCGTCTCCCGTGCGAAGCGGGTGAGCGCGGTCTCGTCGAGCGCGACGTTCGCCAGCACCTTGACCGCCACGGTGCGGTCGAAGGCCTCCTGCCGGGCCCGGTAGACCATGCCGAAGGCACCGGACCCGATGAGCTCGGCGTCGTCGATGTCGGGTACACCGATGTCCATCCCAGGCCCCCTTGTCGCGCCGGATCACGATATCGGTCGGCCGAGCCGCTCGGGCGGCTTTGCTCGACCGTGCGCGCAACCGTGTGCCCGCCCGGGCTCAGCCCGGATCCACCGACCCAGCTCAGTTGAAGTCGTCGGGACTCGTCGGCGGGCGGTGCTCCGGTCGAGGGACTCGGTGGAACAACGAGATGTTGTCGTGGCCCATCACCGAGGACAGGTCGACCCGGAGCATCGTCGTCCCCGGCCCCGGCAGGACGCTCGTGCGATGCCTGGCCCGGAACCGCGGGGGGACCTCGATGCCGGGCGGGAGCACCAGCACGGCGCGTTCGGGGACCTGCAGCTGCTCCAGCTGCGCGCGAGGCGCGAACACCTCGGTGACCAGGGGCGCCACCTGGTCACGGGGGGTGAGGAAGTCGCGGTCCGACGTGGTCTCGCCCTGGGAGTAGTACCCCACGCGCATCACGGTGCGGGCGGGGACGCGGACGTCACTGCGCCGGAGCAGGCCGGAGACCGAGTCGAGCATCGCCTGCGTCGCGGCCTGCTTGGTCTGGTCTCGCGCAGCGACCTGGACGAGCTCACGCCGGGGGCCTCGGGCGCGCAGGCCGAGGTCCAGGTCTGCAGGGAGGTCACCGCGCTGGCCCTCGGTGCCACCCGCGTCGCGGTGCCTGGGGTCGTTCGCCGGGCTGGCGTCGAGCACGCGGGCGAGCTCAGCGGAGAGCCAGCCCTTCTGGCAGACGGTCTCCACCGCACGGGAGATGAAGCCGGAGTCCGGCTCGTCCTGCTCGGGCGCGGGCACCGCCACCCCCACCGAGGCCGGGAGCCCGCCGTAGGCGGGGAGCCGGTCGAGCGCCGGCGGGGTCGGGGTCGCCCAGGGCCGGTGCAGCAGCTCACTGAAGACGTCGGCCCAGTCGATGAGCCCGCGGTGCATCAGCTCCCAGCGTCGCTCCTGGTGGCGTGAGGTGACGTAGTCCTCGCTGGCTCGGGTCAGGGCGTGCAGCCGCTGGGTCACCGCCCGGTCGAAGGACCGCATCGCCTGGAAGTACATGGTCCCGGCGCCCAGGAGGACGGCGATCACCACCACCACGACCCGGACGGCGTCCCCGGAGAGCAGGTCGGTCAAGGAGGTGACGAACTCGACCGGGTCGCGCAGGAGACTGAGGGCGTTGAGGGTCGCGACCACGCCCAGGGCCGTCAGCGCGAGTCCCCAGCACAGCACCAGGAAGCTGCGGGCGGACTCGAGCTTGTCGGTGGCGGGTGGCTTGGCCTCGGCGACCGCCCGGTGGGCACGCTCGGCCCGGTCGCGCTCACGGTCGCGCAGGTCCAGGGCACGTGCGGTCAGCTGCCACATCAGCGTGGAGCGGCGCTGCTCCAGCCACGCCAGGAGCTCCTCGGGGTGGTCGGCGTCGTCGGGGCCGGTCGGGTCCTCGGCGGTCTCGGTGACGACGGCAGCCGACCGCTCGGGCCGGTCGTCGGAGCCGTCCGACCCCGGTGGCCGCCCCCCTGCTGCGCTCGTGGCGCCGGTGGTGGCATCGGTCGTCGTGCTCGGCACCGGTGGCCGCGGTGGTTCGGTGGCGCTCGCCGGCTGAGGCCCGGTCGTGGCGCCGTCGACCGGGGGCCCGGGCGACCGGAGCGCCGTGCCCCTGGGTCGGGCACCCGCGTCGGTGGCCGGGGCGACCCGCGCACGCCGACCCGCGAGGACCCCGGACTCGACCGTGCGGCGGCGGGCGCGCTCGTCCGCCTCGCGTGCCTGCTCGAGCTCGTGCAGTGCCGCAGCGGCCAGCTCGACGTCGACCGGCCCGATGCGCTGACCTGACCACAGCTCGTAGCGGTCGTCAGGGGCGCCCACGACGTAGCCCGGGGCGACGACCTCGACCGCGCCGCCGTGACCGGCCCGGCTGAAGCGCGCCGACAGCCGACCACCGTCGACCAGTCCGATGGCGAGCTCGCGCAGCTCGCGCCACGCCTCGGGCGTGGTCCGACCCCAGGCGGCGGCCTCCTCCTCCAGCCGGGCCGGCCGCAGCTCGTCCTCCACCAGCTTCATCCGGGCATCGGCGATCCTCGTGACCGCCTCCGGTGGGAGGGGCCTGGTGCGCCGCCGGGTGTGCGCCTGCGCCTCGCCGTCCGCCCCGACGGTGAGGGCGGTGACGCGGCGCTCGACCACTGCGCGTCCCCAGCCGAAGAGCAGGTGGAACACGGCCGGGACCAGCAACAGCTGGAACCACACCCACGACCGGAGCTCCTCGCCGAAGGAGGTCTGCTCCTGGCGCCACGGCTCCGGCTCACGCTCGAGCGGCGTCCAGTCGGGGTGGGTCATCAGCAGCTCGGTGCAGCTGCGCACCCACGCAGCCGGGTTGGCCGCAGGCGTCGCCCACGGCACCCACGCCGACGCCCCGGTCGGGGAGCTCTCGAGGGCCTCGATGACGCAGCGCCCCAGCTGGGGCACACCGTCGTGGGCCACCACCACGCGCACCTGGCAACGGATCACCACGATCTCGCCGCCACCGGTCGTCGAGTCGGCCTCGAGGTTGTCGAACACCCCGCCGTCGGTCTCGCACCACAGGCCGCCCACCGTCGCCGCAGCAGCCAGGGCGTGCCCGTACAGGTTGGTCGAGCGCCGCACGAACACGCTCTGCCGGTCGAGCTCGGGACGGTCCTCGGGTGAGACCACCGCGTTGACCTCCCATGCCGGGAGGATGATCCGCGGGTCCTGCGGGAGCAGGTCGCTCTCGGGGACCATCAGGTTGACCCGCAGCAGCTGGGAGACGCGGTGCCGCCCGTCGGCGTCCACCGTGCGGGCACGGGACCGGTTGACGAGCTCGGCGATCTCCTCGCAGGTCTCGACCAACGTCTCGGGGTCCGACATCTCGTGGGTCAGCAGGTGGAGCAGCACCACGCGGATCAAGGACCGCGGCCGCATGCCGAGGAACGACATCAGCTCCACGGTGCCGTCGTGGCCCACCACCTGAGCCCGGATCACCGGGGGGCTGTAGGGCCCTCGCTCCACCTCGGTGGGCGTCACCCAGGCGACGTCGCCGATCAGACCGTCGGCGCGCCACTGCCGCGCCAGGTCGCGCACCGCTCGTCCGTCGACGTCGTCGGCGGTCACCACGACGGTCAGGTCGCTGACGACAGGACCGGACGGCTCCCTGGTCGGGTGGGCGGGGGGCGCAGACATGGGGGTGGGCTCCCAGCTAGTTCCAGTCGTCGCCGGACGCCCCGGCGACCTCGTAGTCGCGGACGGCCTGGGCCAGGTCAGCCAGCACCGCGGTGATGTCGCTGCGCATCTCCATGGCCTTGGAAGCGCGGGGCTCGTCGCGTCGCTCTTCGGCCTCGAAGAGGCCCTGGTACTGCCGGCCCAGATGCACCACGCGCGCCAGCAGCGTCTCCTTGCGCGCGGTCCACTCGTCGCTGGGGTTCCCGGCGTGAGCGGCCGGGGGGAGCGGCCCACCGGAAGGGACGTCGCCCTCGGCGATCCAGGTCGCCAGCTCGGGAGTGAGCCTCTCGTAGGTCTCCAGCCCACCGCCGGCGCTGGTGCCCACTGCCCGGAGACGTTGGTACGGCGCCATGGGGGAGAGCTTGGCGTCGACCGCGACGTCGACGAAAGCCAGGGGCAGGGACTCCAGCACCAGGGGAAGGTACTCGTGGTTGGCCTTGATCCCGTCGGTCAGCAACGGGTCGGGGAAGGTGAACCAGCCGCCGGACCCTCCCGCGGGGTTCGGCACGAAGATGCGGACCTCCATCCCGTCGAACTCGAGCTGTCCCAGCATGCTGGCGGTGAACCAGCCGCGCACCATGGCACGACGCACAGCGGGCGCCGCAGGGACGTACTCCGGCAGCGACCGGGCGCGGCGCCAGCGCCAGAACTCCTCGCGACCGTCGGGGGACTTGCTGCGGTCGCCCCACTCGTTGGCGATCGGCTTCATCAGCGAGTCGAAGACGACCGGCTCGTAGGGCTCGGTCAGGACCGCGAAGACGTCGATGGCCGAGCGGTCGCTCTCGATGAACGACTTCACCAGGTCGGGGTTCCAGGTGCCGCGGCTCTGCAGCACCCGCTGGACGCTCTGCCCCGCCGGGGACTTCGGGGAGAACGGCAGCTCGCTGAAGAAGGTCTCGGTGTCGATCTCGTGCCGGTCGTGGACCGCGACCAGCACCGCCTTGTTGATGCCCACCAGCGGCTGGGCCGCGTCGACCGCTGAGTTGAACAGCGACTCGAAGCGGTGCAGCCGCTCGGTGTGCTGGTGCGGCTCGACCTGGTCGGGATCGAGGTAGCGCTCGAGCCCCTCGGCGACGTAGCTGCCGGCAGGCGTGCCGGGCCGGGTGAGCCACTGCGTGGCCCGCGCGAGGATCACCTGGGTGGTGATGGCGACGTCGTACGACGCCCGCTGGGGGGTGGCGAGCTCGGCGTGCAGCTCGTGGCGCTGCGGCACCCAGGCCGCAGGCTGGGTGATCGCGACCTGGGCATCGTCGTCGACGGCCTCGGCCCCCACCACGATGCGCTGGACCACCGCCCGGAACGCACCGGTCGGGTCGTCCTCCTTGACGGTGCGCGAGACCAGGTCCTGCAACGTCGCGCCGTAGGTCTCCATCGGCTCCAGCAGGAACTCGTTGGCGGCCGGGTGCAGCCGGTTGGGGACCTCGTCGTCGTCCGGCCAGGCGCTGACCGGTGAGGGCAGACCCTGCCGTGGGCTGAGCTCGGCCTCGAGCGACTGGCCGGCGCGATCGATCTCCTCGGCCAGCGGGGTGATCACATTACGCGCCAGATCGGGGAGCAGGGCGGCCACCAGGTGGCGCAGCCGCGCCTCGCTGCGGTAGTGGATCGCGGCCACCCCGCGCTTGACCGCCTCGCTGACCTGCGGGTGGTTCTTGGGCAGCAGGTCGCCACCGGCGCGACGCAGCGCCTCCTCGACCACCTGCTCGACGTTGTCGCCGTGGCGCATCATCCGCCCGGCTTCGTGCTCGAGCTCGACCTCGACGGCCTGCACCTCCTCGCCGAGCTTGCGCAGCAGCATCGTGGTGACCACGTAGCCCTCCATGGCCAGCGTCGCCGCCGCCCGCCGGCGCAGGTGGCGCTGGATGTGCTGGACCCAGGCGCGACCGCGCTCGCGGTGCTCGACCTCGAACTCGTCGAGCTGACGGTCGATGACGTTCTTGATGCCGCGCGCGATCAAGGCCCGCCACTCGGGCACCTCGAGGCCGCGCTCCGGGGCGTCCTTGGTCACCGCGGTGAAGAGGGAGTTGTTGAGCGAGCGCAGCTTCTCGGTGCGGTCGCCGGGTCGGATCGCATTCAGCACCGCGTGGTCCTCACCACGCTCGTCGAGGCCGGAGCCGACGAGGAAGGCGCCGAACGCGTTGTCGGCGACCTCCTGCGCGATCAGCCGGGAGGCACGCTCGTCGCCACGCGGGCGGAGGTCCTCGTGGCGCTCCACCAGGCGTCGTGCGGCGGCACGCGCCAGTCGCTGTGCGGCGAAGTCGCGGAACCGGTCACGGCCCAGCCCGACGCGGGCCGAGCCCATCGCGGTGAACGGGGTCTCCATGTCGGTGGTCTTCAGGCCGAGCTTGTCCGGCACGGAGATCGCGGTGGAGGTCCAGTTGCCCGACGCGTAGGCGCCGAGCTTGTCCTGCAGTTCGGTGCTGGTCACCCACGACGCCAGCGAGCGGCCCATCGCGTGGTAGATGTCGTTCTGGGTCTTGTAGGTGACGAATTCGTTGCGCGCCCCCACGAGGAAGGGGTAGCGCGGGCCGAGCCGGTCGGTGCCGCTGAGCGCGACGCCCTGGCGGGCGTACAGGTTGGCCGTGGCCTCCGAGGGGCCCGAGCGGTTCCAGTAGCCCGAGACCAGCTCGGAGAGCGTGGCGAGCGCGTTGGGCCGCACGCCGCGACGGCGCTGCGGCGGCAGGTAGTCGAAGACATCGGGCGCGTAGAGGATGCCGATCGACTCCGAGCCCCACACCCCCGCGCTGGTGCGGAGCAGGTCGCAGACGTCGATGACCGCGCCGGCGCCGGAACCGCCGGCGATCGAGGACACCACGACCGCGACCGGCGTGGCCAGGATGGGGGAGGGCTCGCCGCCGAGGCGGCGCGTGAGGTCCTGCAGCTCGGCGTTGACCTCGCGGCCGGTGATGTCGCGCAGCGCCTCGTCGAGGCCGCGCTTGGCGAGCTTGAGGTTGGCCAGGGTGAGCACGCGCCCGAGCGCCCGGAACTGACCGGCGCCGCGCTCGACCGGCACCATCACCTCGGTCGGGGTCGGACGCCATCCACCGATGAGGTCGGTGACCTCGGTGCGGCCGGCTCCACCCACCAGGGCTGCGTCGATGCTGCGGTAGTTGACGCCCGCGGTGACCAGACCGGCGTACTCCGACTGCGGCAGCTGCGCCGGCAGGTCGATCTCGTCGCCGTCGGCGACCGTGGGGACGTCGATGTGGAGGAACCGCCAGCCGGCGGGGAACTGGCCGGTCCAGCCGTGCTCGTCGAGTCGTCGCTGGAGCTCGTGGCGCACGATCCGCAACGTCTTGCCGCCGGATCCGCCGATGCCGATCAGCAGGAACGGTCGCAGCATGTCAGTCCTCTCTCAAGAAGTCGGGGAGCGGCGGCAGCCCCTCGTCATTCTCGTCACCGTGGTCACGGTTGTTGCCGGTGCCACCATCGGTGTCCCGATCACGTGGGGACGACGCCGCCGATCCCGACCTCCGGTCGGGTGTGCCCTCCGAGTCTGACGTGACGCGACGGGATCTGCCTCGGGAATGGCGACCTGGGGGTGGCGGGGCGGGGCGGGTCTCGGCCGCGCTCTCCCACGGGAAGGGCTCGCGCTCCTGCGCCGCGGAGCCCGACCCCCCGGGGGCCGGCTCCTCGTCCAGGCCGCCTGAGGCGCCCGGGCGTGACCCGGGACGCGCGTCGGCCTCGGTGGGTGCAGGCGCGGGGTCCGAGGTCGCCACGGGCCCGGCGGCCTCGACCAGCACCCGCTCCCAGTCGACACGGTTGCTGGCCTCGCCGGCGCGGTGGTGGATGCCCTCGTTGTCGACGGTGCCCGGCACCACCATGACCAGCGTGCCCTGGGCCTCGTGCGTGGTGCCGGTGCGTTCGACCAGCACGAAGGTGCCGTCGACGTCGCCCAGACCGATCGGGGCCTCCTGACCGGTCTCCCCGCGGTACGGCGTCATGGCCGAGACCAGCAGCGTCCGCTCAGGTCCGAGCGCGACCCCTTGGGCGTCACGCAGCCCGAGCGCTCCGCGCGTCTCGGCGGTGATGCCGGTGCGCCCCAGTCGCATCCGACGCTCCCGGCGCCGGCCGCTGAAGCCTGCGTTGTCGAACTGGTCGGCCGCGATCAGCTCACCGCCCGCACGCGGCACCAGCCCGGAGCGGGTCACGGTGACCGGTGAGGTGCCGATCCGCGAGAGTGAGGTCATCGCGAACCGGGCGCTGAGCCAGTTGGCGGCCACCAGGACCAGCAGCGGCAGCAGCACGGCGAGCCCGACCAGCAGGGCCACCAGCAGCCATCGCGTGGACTGGTCGACGATGCGTGACTGCTCAAGCGTCACCGGCACCTCGACCTGGCGTGCGGCGGAACCGTCGGCGGGGTCGAGGGTCAGCGTGACCGTGCCGGTCGTCGCAGCGTCGGCGGCGGTGCTCACCTCCATCGACAGGGGGATGCGACCCCGGGCGCCACGGTCGAGCCGCACGCAGCGTCGCGAGGCGCTCACCAGGTCGGCGCCGTCGACCGACGTCCCGGGGACGGTGACGGCGGACCCGGCGAAGCACACGCGCGTCGCCCCCAGCTCGCTCCCGCGCGCCCGCAGGACCGTGGTGGCGCTGCCGACACCCTCGAGCGCGCCGAAGTCCAGCTCGTCGGGGGAGAGGGTGGGGAAGACCGGGGGCAGCTCCACGTCGAGGCTCTGCCGCAGCGACAGCGGGCCCAGGCGCACCCCGCTCGGCCGCGAGCGTGCGGTCAGGCGGACCGCGAGGGGCAGCGTGGGCGGCAGGCCATCGGTGCGGGTGCGCATCGTGCCGGTGACCAGGCCCGAGGAGCTCACCTGCACCGGGAGGTCCCGGCTGCCCAGCCGGGCGGTCACCTGCAGCTCGTCGTACAGGCCGGGGTCGAGGGGGTCGCCGACTCGGTCCGTCAGCTGCAGCTCGAGGTCGGTGGGCTCCCCGGCCTGCACGGCGTCGGTCCCGAGATCCAGCCCGGCTCCCCAGAACCAGTACGCGCTGAGGCGACTGGGCCCCGGCTGCACGCGCCACGTCGACTGCTCCTCGGCGTACCGCGGGTAGGTCACGTCGATCGTGGCGAACCCGCTGCGGCTGATCAGTCTGACCTCGGCGCCGTCTGCCTCGGCGGATCCCGAGGACAGGTCGAGGCTCTCACCGCTCGGGCTCTGGACCCGCACGTCGGGTTCGGCGCCGTCGCGTCCGGCCACGAGCACCCGCGCACCGGCGACCCCCGGGTCGATCGTCAGGTCGTAGCGACCATCGGGGCACCCGGGCCCGGGGCAGGTCACGGACTCGACGGGGGTGCCGCCGGCGACCAGAGCCCCGGCTCGCGCGAACAGGCCCTGCAGCGCCGACGGGTCGTCGGCCGGCAGGTAGATCCCCGCGGTGCTCCCCGGCGGGATGGGGACGGTGCCGCAGCGAACACCCGCGCCCCGCCCCTGCGCCACGCTGCGCAGCTGCTCGCGCTGGGACTCCGAGACGCCCGCGCCGGGGGTGAACAGCGCGAGCGCCACCACCGCGATGCCTTCGCGACGCAGCGCATCGACCAGCCCGCCCTGCTGGCACAGCGCCTCGGCTGCGGCGCCGGTGTCCTCATCGACGTCCAGCGCGCCGTCGGTGAACCAGAGCACGACCTGGCACGCGTCGGGGTCGCGAAGGCTGCGCTGACGACGGGCCAGCTCCTGGCGCGCACCCTGCAGCGCCTGGCGGTAGTCGGTCGCGTCGCCGGCATCGCGTTGCGGCAGCTCGGACCGAGCCGCTTCCCGCAGGGCAGCGGCCGAGGCGTCGTCGAGCCGGCGCCAGTCGACGACGGTGTCGAAACCGCGGGCGAAGGTCGACAGGCTCACGTCCACCCGGGTCTCGTCCAGGGAGTCGGAGAGGGCCTGCAAGGAGTCGATCGCCGTCGCGATGCCCTCCACGCGGCGGTTGTCGGGGTCGGTCTCGCGCAGGCTCAGCGACTCGTCGACGACGATCGAGACCAGCACGTTGTCGGCCGAGGAGATGCACCCGGCGATGTCGGAGAACGCAGCGTCGGGCGGGTCGGCGGCAGCGGCACCAGCGGCACCAGCGGCCCCCTGCAGCAGCGTCGTCGTCGCGACCGCCAGGGCCACCAGCACCAGGAGGGGCCGCCGCGGGCGCGCACTCATTGCTTGGCCAGCTCGGTCGCGACGAACCAGGCGTGCGCGACCCCGAGCACGATCCCGGTCACCGTCGCCCAGACCAGCACGCGCTCCCATCCTGGACGCGGGAGGTACGAGGGGTTCTTGCGCGCTCGCCGACGCAGCAGGCGGTAGCTCACCGTCAGCAGGGGCGTGACCAAGCCGGCGAGCACGTAACCGAGCACGCCCCACACGACCTGGTGCTGCACGGCCCAGACCAGGCCCAGCGCGCTGAGCAGGACTGCCCCGCAGGCGCCGTACACGGGCCAGAGGGGAGCGCGAACCGCGGCGCCGGGTGCGTCACCCAGGCCGTAGAGGTCCTCCAGCTCCGGGAAGCCGGTGGTCATCCTCACCTCCACGCCGCGTCGGGGTCGTCGGGCAGGTCAGGACATCAAGATATCGACCTCCCGAGGCACGCCGCACCCGGAGCCGACCGCGAGCCGACCGCGAGCCGAGCCCCAGCCTGGATCCGGGCTCAGGCCGCTTCGCTAGGTTTCCCCGGTGAGCGCGCCCGGTCCTCGAAATCCGCTGTGGTCCCTGCTGCTGCCTCCCGCCGGGCTGGTGCTGCTCGTGCTCACGTGGGGAGGGCGGCTTCCGGGCTGGGCCGCGGGGGCGGTCGTCCTGGGACTGGTCGCGACCGTGATGGTGGCGGTCCACCACGCCGAGATGGTCGCGGCGAAGGTCGGTGAGCCCTTCGGCACGTTGGTGCTGGCGGTGTCGGTCACCGTCATCGAGGTGGCCCTGATCCTCACCATCATGATCGGCGGCAGCGCCGAGGCGAGCACGCTGGCCCGCGACACCGTCTTCGCCGCCGTGATGATCATCTACAACGGGGTCCTGGGGACGTGCCTGCTGGTGGGCACCCTCATGCACCGCGTGCAGTCGTTCCACCCCCGCGGCGCCGCCGGCGCTCTCGGGGCGATGACGGTGCTGGTGACCTTGACCTTGGTGCTGCCCAGCTACACGACCTCGGGGGAGGGGCGCACCTTCACCACGGCCCAGCTGTTGTTCATGTCCGGGCTCGCCCTGGCCCTGTACGCCACGTTCGTCTTCTTCCAGGCAATCCGGCACCGCCAGTACTTCCTGCCCGAGGACCAGGACGCCGACGGGCGGGTCGACCGGCCCACGGCCGCCACGACGTGGTGGAGCTTCGCGATGCTGCTGGTGTGCCTGGTCGCGGTCGTGGGCCTGGCCAAGGTGCTCTCTCCGACCCTGAAGGACGCGGTCGCCTCGGTGGGGGCGCCCGTCAGCACCGTCGGGGTGCTCATCGCCTTGCTGGTGCTGGCCCCCGAGACGATGGCGGCGATCCGGGCCGCGGCCGCCAACCGGTTGCAGACCAGCATGAACCTCGCCTTCGGCTCCGCGATGGCCACGATCGGCCTGACCATCCCGGTGATCGCGGTTGCCTCGCTGATGCTGGACATCACCTTGCAGCTGGGACTCGGTCCGCCCGAGATCGTGCTGCTGGCACTGACCGTGGTCACCTCGGTGATCACGCTGCAGCACGGGCGGGTGACGGTGATGCAGGGCGCGGTGCACCTGACCACCTTCGGTGCGTTCCTGTTCCTGGCCGTCATCCCCTGACACGGGGGCGTGCCCCGACACGTGACCCAGGTCTCGATGCGCAGTCGACCGTCCGAGGCTAAGGTTAGGCATACCTAACTGCTTCCCTGCGCGAAGGTGTGTGACAGACCCGTGATGCCCGGTCGACTGCTGGCTGCCGCCGGCGCCCTGACCCTCTGCCTGCCGTTGGCCTCGTGCGCCGGCGGCGAGGCGGACCTGGTGATCTACAACGCCCAGCACGAGGAGCTGATCTCCGACGTCGCCGCCGCGTTCGAGGAGCAGACCGGTCTCGACGTGGAGCTGCGCAACGGCGCGGACCTGGAGCTGGCCAACCAGCTCGTGGCCGAGGGCGAGAGCTCGCCGGCCGACGTCTTCCTCACCGAGAACTCCCCGGCGATGTCGCTGGTGCAGGCTGACGGACTCTTCGAGCCCCTGCCCGTGTCGACGCTGGAGCAGATCCCCGAGCAGTTCCGCTCCGACGACGGCAGCTGGACCGGCTTCGCGGCGCGTTCGACGGTGCTGGTCTACAACACCGACGAGGTCTCCGAGGCCGACCTGCCCACCTCGATCCTTGACCTGGCCGAGCCCGAGTGGAAGGGCAAGGTCTCGTTCTCGCCGACCGGCGCCGACTTCCAGGCGATCGTGAGCGCCGTGCTCGAGCTGGAGGGCGAGCAGGCGACCCGCGAGTGGCTCGAGGGCCTCAAGGCCAACGGCGAGGTCTACGACGGCAACAACGTGGTGCTGGAGTCGGTGAACTCGGGGGAGACCGAGACCGGGATCATCTACCACTACTACTGGTACCGCGACCAGGAGGAGTCCGGCGAGGTCAGCGACAGCTCCGCGCTGCACTTCTTCGAGGGCGGCGACCCGGGTGGCTTCGTGAGCGTCTCCGGGGCCGGCGTGCTGGCCGCCGGTGAGCACCAGGAGGCGGCGCAGGACTTCGTGGACTACCTGGTGAGCAAGCAGGGCCAGCAGCAGATCGCCGACAGCTACGCGCTGGAGTACACCCTGAACCCCGAGGTCGAGCTGGGCCGAGGCGTCAAGGGCCTCGACGACCTGGACCCACCGCCGGTGGACGTCTCCGAGCTCAACGGCCCGAAGGTGGTCGAGCTGATGCAGGAGGTCGGCTTCCTCTGAGCACGCCGCTGACCGGACTGCCCTGACCGACCCGACACCACCCTGATCCCGAAGGACCGACGTGAGCATCACCGTGGACCGGCTCCCGACGGCCACACCGGCCGACGGACGCTCGCGCGCCCCGGTGACGGTCACGGCTCTGGCCGCGGTGGTTGCCCTGGCGACGCTGGTCCCGGTCGGCTACGTCTTCTGGTACGCCGCCGACCTGGGCCTGGCGCAGACCTGGGAGCTGCTGAGCCGGCCCCGCGTTGGCGAGCTGCTGCGCAACACCACGATGCTGGTGGTGGGCGTGTGCCTGGTCAGCACCACCCTGGGGGCGGCCACGGCGTGGCTGGTGGAGGCGACCGACCTCCCCGGGACCTGGCTGTGGCACGGCCTGCTGGTCGCGCCGCTGGCGGTGCCGGCGTTCGTCAACAGCTACGCCTGGGTCTCCACCACCCACGCGGTGCAGTCCTATCCCGGCGCCGTGCTCGTCGTGTCGCTCTCCTACTACCCGCTGGTCTACCTGCCCGTGGTCGCGACGCTGCGTGGGCTCGACCCGGCGCTCGTCGAGTCGGCACACGCCCTGGGGCTCTCCCGCCTCCAGGCGTTCCGACGGGTCACCCTGCCGCTGCTGCGCACCCCGATCGCGGGCGGGGCGCTCCTGGTGGGTCTGCACGCCCTGGCGGAGTTCGGCGCCCTGCAGATGCTGCGGTTCCCGACCTTCACCACCGCCATCTACGACCAGTACCGCTCGGCCTTCAACAGCGCCGGCGCCAACGTCCTCGCCGCGGTGCTGGTCATGGCCTGCCTGTTCCTGCTGACCCTCGAGCTCGTGGTGCGTGGGCGCGCCCGAGTGGCCCGGGTCGGCTCCGGCGCCTCGCGTCGCCAGGACCCGGTGCAGCTGGGCCGGGCCCGCTGGCCGTTGCTCGGCGGCCTCGTCGCGCTCTCGACCCTGGCCCTGGGGCTGCCGCTCTCGGTCACCGGCCGATGGTTCGTGCAGGGCAGCTCGGCCGCCTTTCCCGTCACCGACCTCGGCAGCGCCCTGCTGAGCACCCTCGCCCTCGCCGGCGCGGCGGCCCTGGTCACCACGGTGCTCGCGCTGCCGGTCTGCTGGCTCACCGTGCGCCACCCCGGCCCCGTGTCCACCGTGCTCGACCGGGCGACGTACTCCGCGCACGCGCTGCCCGGGATCGTGGTGGCACTGGCCCTGGTCACGGTCTCGATCAGGGTCGCACCCGGCATCTACCAGACCGCGCCACTGCTGGTCCTCGCCTACGCCCTGCTGTTCCTCCCGCGCGCCGTCATCAGCGTGCGGGCCTCGCTGGAGCAGGCGCCGGGTGTGCTCACCGACGTCGCACGCAGCCTGGGGCTCAGCTCGTTCCGGGCCTTCCTGCGGGTGACCCTGCCGCTGCTGCGACCTGGGCTCACCGCCGGCGCCTCCCTGGTGTTCCTGGCCGTCTCGACCGAGCTGACCGCCACGCTGCTGCTCGCACCGCTGGGCACCGGGACGCTGGCGACCGAGTTCTGGTCGGCGTCCTCCGCAGCCCGCTACGGTGCCGCGGCGCCCTACGCCGTGCTGCTGATCGCGGTGTCGATCCCTGCCACCGCGTGGCTCGCCCGGCTCTCGCACCAGGGCCGACTCGCCGGAGGTGAGGCATGAGCGAGGTCCTCGTGGACGGCGTCCACAAGTCGTACGGCGCCGAGCGGGTGCTGACCGGGGTCGACCTCACGGTCCCGCACGGCAGCATCACCGCCGTGCTCGGTGCGTCCGGCTGCGGCAAGACCACGCTGCTGCGGCTGATCGCCGGCTTCATCCCGCTGGACTCGGGGCGGATCTGCATCGGCGGCAAGCCGGTGGCGCAGGCCCGCGACCACGTGCCTCCGCAGCGTCGCGGGGTGGGGTACGTCGCGCAGGAGGGTGCGCTCTTCCCCCACCTCAGCGTGCGCGAGAACGTGCTCTTCGGGGTGCCGCGACGTGCCCGCACCGAGGCACACCTGCACGAGATGCTCGACCTCGCCGAGCTCCCGCAGACCCTGAGCGAGGCCTACCCCGCCGAGCTCTCCGGTGGCCAGCAGCAGCGGGTCGCCATCGTGCGCGCCCTGGCCCCTGGTCCGGGCGTGGTGCTCCTGGACGAGCCCTTCTCCTCCCTCGACGCCGGGCTGCGTGCCTCCGCGGGGCGCGGGGTGGTCAGGCTGCTGCGTCAGGTCGGAGCGACCGCCGTCCTGGTCACCCACGACCAGGACGAAGCGCTCTCGCTGGCCGACCAGGTCGCGGTGATGCGTGACGGGCAGGTGGCGCAGGCCTCGACCCCGGTGGAGCTCTACCGGGCGCCCGTGGACACCGGGGTGGCGCTGTTCGTCGGTGGCGCCAACGTGATGTCGGGGCGCGCCGAGCCGTCGACCGAGCACGGAGACGCCGAGCTGGTCGACACCAGCCTCGGTGTGCTGCCCCTGGCCGTGGCCACCGAGGCGGGTGAGGTCCAGGTCGTCGTACGTCCCGAGCAGGTGCGCCTCGAACCGCTGGGCGACGCCGACGCCGAGAGCCTTCCCTCAGGCCGCGCCGCGACCGTCGACGACGTGACCTACTACGGGCACGACGCGACGGTGTGGCTGCGCCTGGCCGACGGCACCAGCTTCGTCTCCCGCGTCGTGGGGCAGGACGTCCCGGCGCCTGGTGACCGGGTCCTGGTGCAGGTCGCGGGGGCGGTGCGCGCCTACCCCGGGACACCGGGGGTCACGCCGTGAGCCTCGACCTGGGTGGCCCGACGCGGCTCACGTCGGGTCTCGACCTCCTGGCCGACCTGCGCGACTCGGACCTCGACCGTCCGGCGCTGCACGGGACCGGCGGTGAGGTGAGCTACCGCGAGCTGGACCGTCGGGTGAGCCGCCGCGCGCTCGCCCTGCGGGCCCGGCCCACTGACGGTCTGCACCGGGTGCAGCCTGGCCGCGACGTGGAGAGCGTCGTCGAGCTGCTCGCGGCGTGGCGGGCCGGCCGGGTCGTGCTGATGGTGCCCCCCGGCGACGCCGGTGTCCGGTTGCTCGAGCACTGGCCCGAGCAGGCGCCCCGGCAGCACGAGGTGCATCCCGAGCTCGCGCTGCTGATGTCCACCTCCGGGACGACCGGGTCGCCCACGCTGGTCCGGCTCTCCCACGACAACCTGCGCAGCAACGCCCGCGCGATCGTCGACTACCTCGGGATCACCGCCGACGACGTCGCGCTGAGCACCTTGCCGCTGCACTACTGCTACGGCCTGTCGGTCCTGACCAGTCACCTGCTCGCCCGGGCGTGCGTGGTCCTTCGCGAGGAGTCCGTGACCCGGCCCGACCTCTGGCGCCAGGCGCGGGAATGCGCCGTGACCTCGTTCGCCGGTGTCCCGCACACCTTCGACCTGATCGATCGCGCCGGGGTCGAGCTGCCGAGCACGCTGCGCTACGCGACCCAGGCAGGCGGGACGCTCGCCCCGGAGGACGTCCGGTCGTGGTCGCGCCGGCTGGCACGCCAGGGAGCCGACCTGGTCCTCATGTACGGCCAGACCGAGGCCACCGCGCGGATGGCCTGGCTGCCGCCGCACCTGCTCGAGCGCCACCCCGACGCCGTGGGCGTCGCCATCCCCGGCGGCGAGCTGCGCGTGGACCCCCTCCCTGGGCTCGACGACGCGCTGGGCGATGCCGTGCCCCCGGACGCCGGCGAGCTGGTCTACGTGGGCCCCAACGTGATGCTCGGGTATGCCCGGGGCGCCGAGGACCTGGCACGAGGGGCGGAGCTCGCGGAGCTGCGCACCGGCGACCTCGGGGTGCGGGAGCCCGACGGGGTGGTGCGCGTGGTCGGTCGACTGGCCCGCTTCGCCAAGGTGCTCGGGCTGCGGGTGGACCTCGACGGCTGCGAGAGGTCCCTGGCGCAGCACGGGATCCGGGCCCGGGTGCTGGAGCACGAGGCGGGCCTGGCCGTGTTCGTCGAGGGCAGCGAGGGGCCGGGTCGTGCAGCCGAGGTCCGCGGGCGCCTCGCGGAGTTCGCGGGCATCCCGGCGCACGCGCTCTCGGTGAGGGGGGTGGAGCGGCTGCCCCGCTCGGAACAGGGCAAGCGCGACGACGCCCCGCTGCGCGCGTTGCTGCTCGACCCGGCGCCGGCCGACGCAGCAGGGGCGGCTGGATCGAGGGCCGAGCAGGTGCGGGCGGCGTACGCATCGATCCTCGCTAGGCCCGATGCGACCCTGGACGACAGCTTCGTCTCGCTGCGCGGCGACTCGCTCTCCTTCGTCGAGGCCAACGTGCGGCTCGCGGCGCTGCTGGGGGAGGTGCCGGCCGACTGGCCGCGGCTCACCCCTCGCGAGCTGGGCGCGACCGCCCCGTCTCCCGGCCCCGAGCGCACTGCGGGGCGGTCAAGACCCCGACGCCGCCGGGCCTGGCCCACGGTCGACACCGCGATGGTGCTCCGGGCGGTCGCGATCGTGCTCGTGGTCGGCAGCCACACCGACGTGTGGATGCTGCCCGGCGGCTCCCACACGTTGCTCGCGCTGGTCGGGTTCAGCCTGGTGCGCTTCCACCTCAATGGCACGAGCAACGCCGGGGCGCCGGGCCGAGGGTCAGGGGGGCCGCGGGGGCGCAGTGGCCGGGTGGTCTCGATGCTGGTCAAGATCGTCGTCCCCGCGTTCCTGGTCACCGCGAGCGTGCTGGTGCTGCGCGGCACCTACGAGCCGACCACGCTGCTCGGCCTGAACAACCTGCTGGGCTCCGAGCGCTGGACCGACCAGTGGCGCCTGTGGTTCATCGAGGCGATCGCCTGGGGGCTCCTCGTGGTCGCCCTCGCACTGCGGGTGCCGCTGCTCGACCGGTGGGAACGTCGTGCGCCGTACGGCGTCCCGTTGCTGCTGCTGGTCGCGTCGCTGGCCGCTCGCTGGTGGGAGATCGGGTGGCAGGCCGACAACCCGCAGCGCTACTCGCTGCCCTTCGTGTGGACGTTCCTGCTGCTGGGGTGGCTCGCGGCCCGGTCGGGCACCCCGAGGCTGCGGGTGCTGACCACCGCACTGGCGGCACTGTCGACGCTCGGCTTCTTCGGTGACCCGGTGCGCGAAGGCATCGTGCTCGCGGCGCTGGTCTCCCTGACCTGGGTGCCCAGGGTCCGGCTGCCGGCGCGGCTGGTCGCCCCCGTGGGTGTCGTCGCCGCGTCGTCGCTCTGGGTCTATCTCGTCCACTGGGAGGTCTACCCACCGGTCGAGGAGGTCAGCGAGCCGCTGGCACTGCTGGTGTCCTTCGCCAGCGGCATCGCGGCGTGGTGGGCCTGGACCCGACTCACTCGCAGAAGTCGCACACTCCGCTGGGTGGGATGACGGTGAAGTGCACCGGGCACGTCTGCGCCGGTCGGGCCGCTGACGCGGCTGCCACGCTCTCCTCGGCCGTGCGCCGTCCGGTCGTGGTCGAGCGGACCCGTGGTGCGGGCGCGGGGCGCCGCGGCTGACGCGGGGTCGGCCGTCCTGAGGAACTGGTGGAGCTGGAGGATCCAGACGGGCCCGCCGTGGCTGCCCGGCCGGCACGCCGCGCCACGGGCTCGGGGCGGCGGTGCAGCTGGACCGGCACACCTCCGTCCGCGGGCAGCTGCGCACCGAAGTGGCGGTGACACTCCAACCGCTCGGCCGCCGCCTGCTCGTCGACGTCGTCGGGCTCCTCGCCGCGCAGGGACACCAGGGCGGTGGCATAGCTGGCACCGACCCGCCCCCGGGCGTCGACGACCAGCGCGGTGAGGAGCGGCTGACGACGCTGGTGGCAGTCGTGGGCCACGCGGCTCAGCACGTCACCGATCCAGCCGGAGGTGTTGCTGCCGCCGCTGCGGATCAGGCTGCGCCGCTGCACGAACTGCGCGAGGTCGCGGTAGTCGATCGAGTCGCCGTACGTGGCAGCGACCTCCAGCAGCCGCTCCCGAGCGGCCAGGGCCCAGGTCGCGCGCGCGTGCTCGGCGCCGACGGTGGCCGCGCTGGTGAAGCGCAGCGGCGGGAGCCCGGCCCCGTTCACCTCGAACCCGAGGCCACGCAGGAGCAGGGCGCACTCGCGCGAGGTCAGGGGGGAGTCGTCGGGAAGCGGCGCCCCGACCAGCTCGATCGCCCGGTCGACGACCTGCTCGACGGGGTAGCCGGACTCCCCGCGCAGCAGCAGGTGGTCGGGGGACTGGCCGGTCGAGCCGGTCTCGATCGCGGGGACGTCGGTCAGGGCCTCCAGCACGTGCTCGCGACTGATCAGCGCCAGGTCCTCCACGCCACCTAGCCTAGTGGTCGCCATCGCCCGGTCCAGACCCGTCGGGGCACGCCCGCCCGCGGACCGATCGCTTTGTGTTGCTTCACACGCACGGCTAGGTTCGCGAGGTGAGCGCCCACCAGGAGTCAGAGACCTTCGACTACGTCGTGATCGGAGCCGGCAGCGCCGGGGCGGTGGTCGCGGCCAGGCTCAGCGAGGACCCGCAGACCTCGGTCCTGCTGCTCGAGGCCGGCCCGCCGGCCGATGCCGACGAGATCCAGATCCCGGCGGCGTTCGCCTCGCTGCTGAAGACCAAGTGGGACTGGAACTACACCACCTCCGAGCAGAAGCAGCTCCACTCGCGCCGCGCCTTCTGGCCGCGGATGAAGGCGCTGGGTGGCTGCTCCTCGATGAACGCGATGATCTACATCCGGGGCAACCGCGCCGACTACGACGGCTGGCGCGACGCCCACGGTGCGACCGGCTGGGGCTACGACGACGTGCTGCCCTACTTCGTCCGGGCGGAGGGCAACACCCGCCTGGGGTCGCCGTACCACGGCCAGGACGGCCCGCTCCACGTGGAGGACCGCCGCTTCACCCATGCGCTGAGCGACCTGTGGGTGGAGTCGGCGGTCGCCACCGGGATGAAGCCGACCGACGACTTCAACGGTGCCGAGCAGGAGGGCGCCGGCCGCTACCAGGTCACCTGCCGCCACGGACGCCGCTGGTCCACGGCCAGCGCCTACCTCGAGCCCGCCTCGGACCGCCCCAACCTCACGATCCGCACGCTCGCCCAGGTGGACCGGATCCTGCTGGAGGGCTCCCGCGCGGTCGGCGTCACCTACCGGCTGGGTCGCGAGGAGCGCACGGCGCGGGTCGAGGCCGAGGTGATCCTCTCCGGAGGTGCGGTGAACTCTCCCCAGCTGCTGATGCTCTCGGGGATCGGGCCGGCCGACCACCTGCGGGAGGTCGGGGTCGAGGTCGCCCATCACCTGCCGGGTGTGGGGGAGAACCTGCACGACCACCCCGCGGCCCCGTTGGTGTGGCACACGCGCGACATCGACGACCTGGCCGACCTCAACACGATGCGCAACTTCCTGCTCGCCAAGACCCTGGGGCGCGGACCGCTGACCTCCAACGGTGGGGAGGCGGGCGGTTTCTTCCGCAGCCGCGACACGCTCGAGGCGCCCGACCTGCAGATCCACGTCCTGCCCTCCGGATTCTGGGACAACGGGCTGCACGAGCCGTCCACCCGCAAGGTCACCATCGGTCCGACGCTGGTCAACGTCGCCAGCCGTGGGCGGCTCAAGCTCCGCTCGGCCGACCCGACCTGGCACCCCGACATCGACCCGGCCTACTACGACGACCAGTCCGACCTGGACGCCATGGTCGTCGGCGTGCGCCGAGCGATCGAGACCGCCCACACGGGCCCGCTGGCACGCCACATCGACCGCGCCTTCCTGCCTGCTCAGGACGACCCGACCGAGGCCGAGATCGTGGAGCACATCCGCAACGGCACCCAGACCCTCTACCACCCGGTCGGCACCTGCGCGATGGGCACTGGTGACCTTGCCGTGGTCGACCCGGAGCTGCGGGTGCACGGTCTGGAGGGCCTGCGTGTGGCCGACGCCTCGGTCATGCCGGCCGTCCCGCGCGGCAACACCAACGCACCCAGCATCATGGTGGGGGAGAAGGCGGCGGACCTCGTCCGGGGGCGCCGCGCACCGTCAGGAGGCACTCGATGACCAGCGCCACAGCTGCGAAGAAGACCAGGAAGCGGTCCGCCAAGGCCGCCACGAAGCAGGCCACGGCGTCGGCCCAGGAGGCTCCGAGGGTGCTCGAGGTGACCAGCCCGCTCAACGGAGACCTCGTTGCGAGCTACCCCGTGCTCGGCGCCCCCGAGGTGCAGGATGCGGTCGCGAGTGCCCGCGAGTGGGCGGCGTGGTGGCGCGGCATCGGCTTCGAGGGTCGACGCGACGTGCTCGACAAGTGGCGCGGTGTGATCGCGCGCCGGATGGCGCAGCTGGCCGACGTGATGCACCGCGAGACCGGCAAGCCCCACGCCGACGCCATGCTCGAGTGCGCGCTCGCGGTCGACCACCTCGCGTGGGCCGCCAAGAACGCCGGGAAGGTGATGGGGCGCCACAAGGTCTCCAGCGGCCTGCTCATGGCCAACCAGGCCGCCTCGGTCGAGTACGTCCCGCTCGGGGTCATCGGGGTCATCGGCCCGTGGAACTATCCCGTGTTCACCCCGATGGGCTCCATCGGCTACGCGCTCGCAGCCGGCAACGCCGTGGTGTTCAAGCCCAGCGAGCTGACCCCTGGTGCGGGCGTGTGGCTCGCGGAGGCCCTCGACGAGGTCGTCCCGGGGCAGGGCCTGCTCCAGGTCGTCACCGGCTACGGCGAGACCGGGGCGGCGCTGTGCCGCTCCGGGGTGGACAAGGTCGCCTTCACCGGGTCGCCCGCGACCGGACGCAAGATCATGGCGACCTGCGCCGAGACCCTCACCCCGGTGCTCATGGAGGCCGGAGGCAAGGACGCGCTCATCGTCGCCGACGACGCCGACGTCGAGGCCGCGGCGGACGCCGCCGCGTGGGGCGCCTTCGCCAACGCGGGCCAGACCTGCGCCGGCGTGGAGCGGGTCTACGTCCACGAGCGGGTCTACGACGACTTCCTCGCCGCGCTGTCGCGTCGGGCACGTGAGGTCTACGCCGGCGCCGACGCCTCGGCGCACTTCGGTCCGATGACCCTGCCCGGGCAGGTCGACATCGCGCGCAGCCACATCGAGGACGCCCTGGCCAAGGGCGGCCGCGCCGTCGTCGGCGGGCTCGAGGCGATCGAGGGACGCTTCATCCAGCCCACGGTGCTGGTCGACGTCCCTGACGACTCGCTCGCGGTGACCGACGAGACCTTCGCCCCGACCGTGACCGTGACCAAGGTGCATGACCTCGACGAGGCCGTCGAGCGCGCCAACGCCACCAGGTACGGCCTCGGGTCGACGGTGTTCTCGAGGTCGAAGGGCATGGAGCTGGCCGAGCGCCTGCGCTCGGGGATGACCGCGATCAACAGCGTGATCTCCTTCGCCGGCATCCCCGAGCTGCCCTTCGGCGGCATCGGGGAGTCCGGCTTCGGCCGGATCCACGGGCCCGACGGGCTCAAGGAGTTCACCTACGCCAAGGCCATCGCGCGACAGCGGATGAAGCCCGCGATCGCGCTGACCACGTTCGACCGCACCGAGAAGGCGGAGAAGGCGCTGGCCACGCTCGTGGCCGCGCTCTACGGCGGCGAGACCCAGCTGCCGCGGCTGGGCAAGAAGTCGCCGCGGGCGTGAGCGGCGCACCGGACGAGGCTCCACAGGCTCGCCGGCCGCGCGTGGCCAACGCCCACTTCGTCACCGACCGGCTGCTCATCGGTGGCGACCTCGATGCCTGGGACGGTGAGCTGGCGGTGCGCCAGCTCACCGAGCTGGTGGAGCTCGGTGTGACCCACGTCCTGGACGCCCGCTCGGAGTGGAGCGACGAGGAGCTGGTCGGCCACCTGGCCCCGCACATCGCCTACCTGCACGCCGGCATCGACGACGCCGGGCAGCGGGTGCCGGCGGAGTGGTTCGAGACGGTGGCCACCTGGGGCGCCGCGGCTCTCGAGGACCCGCAGGCTGTGGTCCTGGCCCACTGCCACGCGGGCATCAACCGCGGGCCGTCGGCGGGCTTGGCGATCCTGCTCGCCGTGGGATGGGAGCCGGCGCAGGCGCTCGACGCGATCCGACGTGCGCGACCCTTCGCCTGGACCGACTACGCGGAGGACGCGTTGCGCTGGCACCACGCACGTGCCGGGGCCGACGAGGCACGGCGTCGCCGCGACCTCGACGCGCTCTCCCGGTGGCGCTCGCAGGACCCGGTCGACCTGGGCGAGGTGGTTCGCCGCGCGCGTGCTCCGGGAGCCGGCGTCACAGGCGGCTGACGCCGTCGTAGCCGCCACGTGGCCGGCCGAGACCGAAGACGGCCCCGACGGTCGGCGCGACGTCGATGGTGCGCGCGACCTTGGACGACGAGGTGCCTCTGCGCACGAATCGTGAGCCGCCGGAGACGAAGAACGGGATCGGTCGCGTCGCCGGATGGCCGTGGTTGCCCGGGATCGGGTTGTCGTAGTACTCGGGGTCCGAGAATCGCCAGCCCGCCCTGCAGAACACCACCAGGTCACCCGCGAGCCGGTCCAGGCGCAGCTCTGCGGGGCGGTGGACCGACTTCACCCCGGGGGTGTCGAGGGCGATGCGACGCATCCGCCGACGCGCGGCCGCCCGCTTGTCGCCGGGGCCGGTCCAGTAGAGGAGGTCGGCGCCGCCGTTGTCGGCGATCTCGACGCGACCCGCCAGCAGCGGGTCCTCCTCGAAGGCGGAGTGCAGGTTGATGATGTCGCCGGGCGTCGACCAGTCCATCGAGTGGTCGGCGAGCACCACGATCGTGGAGTCGCGCCACCTGCCCGAGTCCTGGAGCATGTCGACGAACCGCCCCACCTGGACGTCGGTGTCGGCCAGCGCGGCCGTGCGGGCCGCGCGCACCGAGGTGCCGGTGAGGTCGCTGTGGCCCATCCGGTCGATGTCACCGAGGTTGATGAACACCAGGTGGGGGTCGAGCTCCTCGACCATCGAGATCGCGGCGTCCATGGTGAAGAGGTCGGGAGCGTGACCCGAGACCGGCACCACCGGCGCCGGCTCCCACCGGTACGTCGCCCGGTCGCCGAAGATGCCGTAGAGGTACTCCTTGGACAGCACCGTGCCCGTGGTGAACCCGTTGCGGTTGAGCCGCTCGATCACGGTGGGGAAACGCAGGTCGGTGGGCCGGTCCAGGTCGCGGACCGTGCCCTCGGAGCGGTCGTAGATCGAGTTCGCGGGCACGCCGGTGCGCTCCGGCCTCACCCCGGTCATCATCATCACGTGGTTGGGGATCGTCTCCATGACGGGCATCGAGTTGGCGTTGGGGTAGTGGCGTCCGTGTGCCCGCAGCGCCGCCAGTCTCGGCGTCAGCGAGGCGCGGATCTCACCGGGCCGGCAGCCGTCGACGACGAGGACGTAGACCCGGCGCTTGCGCGAGACCGCGGCCGCGGCGTCCGGCGCGCCGAGTGCGGCGGAGAACAGCAGGCCGGTGCCCGCCGCGCCGGAGACCTGCAGCAGCCGGCGCCGGGTGAGGTCCACCGGACGCCGGGTCGGACCGGTGCCTGGGCTCTCGGTGTCTCCGCACATCAGACATCGATCCCGTCGTCGACCTGCTCGACGCGGTTGCTGTTCACCCGCGTGACGTAGCTGGTCTCGCGGTGCGCGGGAGCCTGTTTGTCCGCGCGGTCGGTGATGACGAACCAGTCGACCTGCAGCCGCTCACGGGTGACGTCGACGACGGAGTAGCCGTGGTCGTCGAAGTTGAGGTACTTCACGTGGGAGTTCGCGGTCTTGATGCCGGTCTCGACCAAGGTCGTGCTCGCCCCAGAAGGGTCGCCGGTGATGTCCTTGAGGTTGTTGCTCGTGACGCTGGTGCACACGAACTCCGACCCCACGCTCGTGCCGAGGTCGGTCCCCGCCGCGTAGGACTCGACGTCGAAGGGCAGGTCGCAGGCCCAGCCGGAGTGGATGTCACCGGTGAGGAAGACCGCGTTGTTGACCCCGTTGTCGCGGATGTGGTCGAAGACCTCGCGGCGGTCGGCGGTGTAGCCGTCCCACTGGTCGGCGTTGTAGGGCGGGCCGTCCTGGGGGAGTGGAGTGTCGAGGATCTGGCCGACCTCGTCGACGTAGGCCTCGGGGATCCGGACGGGGGCGATCATCACCGGGTTGCCGACCAGCTTCCACAGCGCGCGGTCGTCGTCCAGCGACTCCTTGAGCCAGGCCATCTGGTTCTCGCCGGTGATGGTGCGGCTCGGGTCGTCTGCTCCGGGGTCGGGCTGGTAGGCGACCTGCTGGCTGCGATAGGTCCGCAGGTCGAGCATGCTGAGCTCCGCGAGGCGGCCGAACTTCAGCCGGCGGAAGAGCCGGGTGCCGTCGTTGAGCCGGGCGCTGCCCGACATCCGCACCGGCATCCACTCGTCGTAGGCCCGGCGCGCGGCGGCCTTGCGCCTGGCCCAGCTGCCCTCGCCCTCGTTGTGGTTCTCCGCGCCGCCCTTCCAGGCGTCGTTGGTGGTCTCGTGGTCGTCCCAGGTGGTGACGAAGGGGTACTTCGCGTGCAGCCGCAGCAGGTCGGGGTCGCGCTTGTACTGCGCGTGGCGCTGCCGGTAGTCGGCCAGCGAGACCATCTCCCGCGCCGGCACGTGGGTGCGGATGTCGTCGTTGGACTGGCCGTAGCCGTACTCCCCGGGGCCGTACTCGTAGACGTAGTCACCCAGGTGGACCACCAGGTCGAGGTCGTTGCGCGCGGCCAGGTGCCGGTAGGAGGAGAACCAGCCGGCTTGCAGGTTGGAGCACGAGACCATGCCGAAGCGCAGCCCGGCGTTGTCGGCGTTGGCCGGGGGAGCGGTCTTGGTGCGCCCGACCGGGCTCGACTGGCCGCGGTAGAGGAAGCGGTAGAAGTAGACCCGCCCGGCGCCGAGGCCGCCGGGGTCGACCTTGACGGTGTGGTCCCGGCCGCGACCGGTCATCACCTTGCCGCGCCGCACGACGTGACGGAACCGGCGGTCGCGGGCGACCTGCCAGGTCACCGCGATCCGCGGTCCACGGCCCGAACCGGGGGTCGCGTTGGCCGTGGGCGTCACCCGGGTCCACAGCACGACACTGTGGGGAGTCGGGTCGCCCGAGGCGACCCCGTGGCGGAAGTACGACGCTCCGGCGTCGGCCGGACCGGCCCCGGGGCCGAGGGCCACCGAGCTCGCGGCTGCCGTGGCCGCCCCCGCCTGGAGCAGGGTGCGTCGCTCGATCGGAGTGGTTGCCCGGGCCACGCACCGGTCGGACAGGTCGGACTGGTCGGACGTCGTGGTGACGCGCTCGCCCCCGTGGTGGTTCATGCTCGCCCTCCGGTGTGGCCGCTGGTCGCGGTCGTGGTCTCGCCCGGGGCGCGGACGGCCGAGGCCATTGGGTCTCGACAGGGTCCCGCTCCATGCGGTGGCCCCCGGCTCGGCTGTCGCGCCGACCGCTGAGGCCACGCCTTGGTCAACGGTCCAACTCTAGGAAGGTTCTGCCGCCGAGCCGTGTGAATCCCCACAGCAGCTGAGGAAATTTGGGTGAACACCGGCCTGCGGCGGGGGCATCACGCGGGTGACTGGACCGGGCAAGGGTCCGTCCGGCCCGGGTCCGGAGATCCGGACCCGGGCCGGCCCGGACTGCCCCCCGAAGGCGGGGGCGCCACCTGTGTCGGCGGGGCGGCGCCCCCGGCTCGTGGGTGCGCTGTCACTCTTACCGCGACGCAGTAGGTCAAACGTCCTAGGCCGAAAGTCCCGATGCGGACTAGATCGGTTCGCGCTCCTTCTCATCCGTGCCACGCACCCGGTCCGGAGGTGCAAGCGACGCTGCGCCCGGGGCGACCTGCCCGGCAGCCGAGCAGCCGGCCTGTCGGACCCGCTGACTAAGGTCGGAGCGTGCGGTGGTCAGCGCTCGACGACGAGGAGCTGCGGCGTCGGTTCGGCGCCGCCACGCTCGCTCGCGGCCAGGAGTACACCGCGCAGGGCCGCGTGGCCGAGCCGGAGCTGAGCGGCGGCAGCCAGGGGGCCCTGCTGGTGGCCGCCCACGTCCGAGGCAGCGGCAGTGCCCGGTACCGCACCCACCTCACCGTCATGGGGGAGGGCGAGGACCTCTACCTCGACTCGCGGTGCACCTGCCCCATGGCGCGGATGTGCAAGCACGGCGCCGCGCTGGTGCTCGAGGTGCGGGGACGCTCCGATCCGACGGGCCACCCCGAGCCGGGGTGGCGCGGTCACCTCGGCGCCGCACTGGAGGAGCTGGAGGGCGGCGGGCGTGAGGGCCGCGAGGCCCGGCGAGCGCTCGCCCTGCAGGTCGAGGTGCCCGCGACGCGCTCGCGGTGGGCGACCCATCAGACCCGCGGCGAGCTCCGGCTGCGCCCTCTGGTGGCCTCGGCGCGTTCGACCTGGGTCAAGTCCGGAGCCACGTGGGAGGACGTGCCGAGGATGGCGCGCACCGGCTCGGTGGATCCCGAGCAGGGGGCCGCACTGCACCAGCTGCTCCTGGGCTACCGCGCCGCCAGTGCGTCGTACTACTACGGCGGGGAGTCACACCTGAGCCTGGCCCGCTGTGGAGCCGCCGTGTGGCGCAGCCTGCTGGACGCGGTCGCCGCCGGCGTGGAGCTGGTCCCTGCCGGGGCGCTGCGGGCGGTCGTGCTCGCCACCGAGCCCGTTGCCGTCGTGGCCCAGGCGACCCGCGGCGACTCCGGAGCGGTGGTGCGACTGGGGGTGGAGCACGCCGGTGAGTGGTTCGACGGCGACCAGGTCGAGCCTCTGGGCGAGCCGACCCACGGCGTGGCCCTGTGGAGCGAGGTGCCCGACGGCTGGGAGGTCGTGCTCGCGCCGCTGGGCTCCCGCCTCGGCCCGCGGCTGCGTCGACTGCTGCGCGAGGCTCCGGTGCAGGTCCCGCCCGACGAGGTCGACGACATGGTGGTCGAGGTGCTGCCGCGCCTGGCTCGTCACGTCACGGTCGCCTCGCCCGACGAGTCCATCCGGGTGCCGCAGGCTCCGGAGCCGCACCTCGCGCTGTCGGTGGTCTGGCACGACGCGACCCACGTCGAGGCCTCCTGGCAGTGGCGCTACCGGCTCGGCCCCGGCACGGACGACCGGGTCTACGCCCTCGACGACACCCACGGACTCGGTGGCCTGCGCGACCCGGCACGGGAGGCGGCGTGCCTGAGCGCCCTGCAGCTGACCGAGGACCAGGCGTACCTGCTGACCCGCGGCGGCGGCGACCCGGGTCTGGTCGCCCACCAGGACTTCCTCGGCCCCCGCGCCGTCGCCTTCCACGACGAGGTGCTCGTGCCCTTCGAGCGCGAGGGCACCGTCGAGGTCGTGCAGACCGGCGTGCGTCCGGACTACCACGAGGAGACCGGGCGCCCCGTCGTGCGGTTCGTGCCCCGTGTCCCGACCGAGGACGCCGACCCCGACCGGCCCGATGGCGCCGCCCTGCTGGGGCGAACGGACTGGCTCGACCTCGAGGTGGTCGTCACCGTCGGCAGCCGCAGCATCGGGCTCGCGTCCCTGCTCGAGGCGATGACCATGGGGGCCGAGCGGCTCGTCCTGCGCGACGGCACCCACCTGCGTATCGACCAGCCCGAGCTGGAGCAGCTCTACCAGCTCGTGCGCGACGCCCGGGACCTCACCGAGCAGCCCGAGGAGTCGCTGCGGGTGGGACGCCACGACCTCGGGCTGTGGGAGGAGCTGGCCGAGATCGGCGTCGTCGACGAGCAGGCCGCACAGTGGGTCCAGGCGGCGCGCGCGCTGACCCAGGTCGAGACCCTGCCCCGCATCGAGCCGCAGGGCGTCCGCGGTGAGCTTCGCTCCTACCAGCGCGAGGGCCTGGACTGGCTGGCCTACCTCTGGCAGGCCGGGCTCGGGGGCATCCTGGGCGACGACATGGGGCTCGGCAAGACCCTGCAGGCCCTCTGCCTGGTCGCGCACACCCGGACCAGCAGCGGCGGCGCCGGCGACACCGAGAGCCACGGCGACACCGAGAGCCACGGCGACACCGAGAGCCACGGGGCACCCTTCCTCGTGGTGGCACCCACGAGCGTGGTCGGGTCCTGGGCGCAGCAGGCCGCGAGCTTCGTGCCCGGCCTGCAGGTCCGCACCGTCACCGCCTCCCGCTCCCGGCGCGGGGAGTCACTCGCCGACCTTGCACGCGGCGCCGACCTCGTCATCACCTCCTACACGCTCTACCGGATCGAGGCGGACGACTACTGCGCCCTGCCCTGGGCCGGCCTGGTGCTCGACGAGGCGCAGACGATCAAGAACCACCAGGGCAAGACCTACCAAGCCGTCCGACGACTCGACACGCCCTTCCGGCTGGCGCTGACCGGCACGCCGATGGAGAACCGGCTCATCGAGCTGTGGTCGCTGCTCTCCGTCGTCGCCCCGGGCCTGTACCCCTCACCGACCCGGTTCCTGGAGACGGTGGCCAACCCCGTCGAGAAGGAGGGGGACGCCGAGGCGCTGGCACGGTTCCGCCGCCGGATCAGGCCCTTCCTGCTGCGCCGCACCAAGGACCTCGTCGCCCGGGAGCTCCCGCCCAAGCAGGAGCAGGTGCTCGAGGTCCCGCTGGGCACCCGCCACCGACGGATCTACCAGACGCGGCTGCAGCGCGAACGTCAGCACGTGCTGGGTCTGCTGGAGGACTTCGACCGGCAACGCGTGGCGATCTTCCGCTCGCTGACCACCCTGCGCCAGCTCGCCCTCGACCCCGCGCTGGTCGACCCCGAGCACGAGCGCGTCGGCTCGGCCAAGCTCGAGCTGCTCGTGGACCACCTGCGAGAGCTCGCCGCCGAGGGTCACCGCGCCCTCGTCTTCAGCCAGTTCACCTCCTTCCTGCGACGGGTCCGCGAGCGCCTCGACGCCGAAGGCCTGGCGACCTCCTACCTCGACGGCCGCGCCCGCGACCGCGAGGCGATCCTGCGGCGGTGGCGCGACGGCGACGACACGGCGTTCCTCATCAGCCTCAAGGCCGGTGGGGTCGGCCTGACCCTCACCGAGGCCGACTACGTCTTCGTGCTCGACCCGTGGTGGAACCCCGCCGTGGAGGCGCAGGCGGTCGACCGGGCCCACCGGATCGGCCAGAGCCGCCCGGTCATGGTCTACCGACTGGTCGCGGGCGAGACCATCGAGGAGAAGGTGATGGAGCTCAAGGCGCGCAAGGCGGCGCTCTTCGGCCAGGTCTTCGACGGAGCCGACGCGGTGGTCCGCGGCATCGACGCCGACGACGTCCGCGCCATCCTCGACGACTGAGCTCGACGGCGAGCCGGTGGGTTCACCCTGAAGTGCTGAGGTGCTGGGGTGCTGGGGCGCGGGGGGCGCTGGGGTCGCCTCGGTGGGGGCGGGGCACACCCGTCCCGCCCGACCGAGCGCCAGGGCGCGCTGGCCGCCGTGTCGCCCGGTGGCTCCCGCTCGGGGTGAGTCAGGCGACGAGGCGCCCACGCCGTCTTGACGCCGCGCCCTGTCGCTCGCCCGGGCGAACCGGGCGCACCCCACCCCGGTCAGCACGCGCGGGACCGGGCGGTCGGCACCCCGTCAGGTCGTGCGGGCGTGGCGCTCGGCTGCCCCGGCGCAGCGTCAAGGAGGCGTGGGCGCCTCGTTGCCGCGGCCAACCACAGCGGGAGCCCCGGGCGACACGGCGACAGCGCGCCGGGGTAGTCGGGCGACGCGGTCGTGCGGCCTGACCCCCTGCCGGGCGTCCGGTGCCGCACTGCACCCCACCCCGCCCCACCCCGCCCCGCTCAGGCGACGCCGGTTGCTTCTTCGAGGGCGATGAGCTCGTCGTCGAGGTGGGTCAGGAGGCGTTGCAGGGAGGGGGCGGTGCGTCGACAGCCGGTCAGGCCGACGTTCATCCGCCCGTCGTAGGAGGTGCAGGTGATGTTCATGGCCTGACCGTGGGTGGGGATCGAGAGCGGATACATCCCGTCCAGCTTGGCGCCGTTGAGGTAGAGCGGCTTGCGGGGGCCGGGGACGTTGGAGATCACCAGGTTGAACGGCGGACGGGTGATGCCCTGGATGCCGAGCATCGGCGCAAGGACCAGAGGTGACATCCCCAGCCCGCTCATCGCGACCAGCTGCATCTGCGACATCGACCTCACCGCGCTGCGCGCGTCCTTGACCGACTTGCTGATCGCCTTCAGGCGGGCGGCGGGGTCGGGCTCGTCGGTGTGCAGCTTGACCATGAGGGATCCGACGGCGTTGCCGCCCTGGGCCGAGGCGTCGCCGGCCTGGTCGAGCTTGAAGCTCATCGGGACCATCGAGACCAACGACTGGTCGGGCAGGGCGTTCAGCTCGATCAGGTAGTGGCGCAGGGCGCCTGCGCTCATGGCGAGGACGACGTCGTTGATCGTGGCTCCGGTGGCCTTGCCCACCGCCCGCATCCGCTCGATCTCCCAGTCCTGGGCCGCGATGCGTCGGGACCCTGTGATCCGCTGGTTGAGGATCGTCTTGGGGGAGTAGAACGCCATCGGGGCGCTCTGGTTGCGCACACCGCGGTTGAGGGTCTTGACCAGCGCGCCGGGCATGCCGGCGGCGTCGGCGAGCAGGCCGAGGGCGGATCGGGCGGCGCCGATCGGCACCTCCATCAGACGCTGGGAGAGCTCCTCGCGCTCCTGGGTGACCCGTCGGGCCGACTTCTCCTGTGCGGCCCACACCGGGGGCATGTCGCGCTGCTCGGCGTCGGTGCTGAGGCCGGCCTGGAGCAGGCGCATCGCCGAGACCCCGTCGACCAGGGCGTGGTGGATCTTGGAGTAGAGCGCCGCGCGACCATCAGCGAGGCCGGTGATGAAGTGGATCTCCCACAGCGGCCGGTCGAACCCCATCCTGGTGGTGTGGAGCCGGCCGCCGAGCTCGAGCAGCTCCCGGATCCGGCCGGGCTCGGGGAGCGCGCTGAGCCGCACGTGATGCTCGAGGTCGAGGTCGCTGTCCTCGCGCCAGAACCACTGCCCGGCGGTGCGCACCGAGCGGTAGGGCCGCTTGCTGTAGATCTGCGCCACCTTCTCGACCTCGAGGGAGCGCTCGTACTCCGCGCGCACCCACTCGGGGCCGGCACCCTCGGGCAGGTCGAAGAGGTGCAGGCCGCCGACGTGCATCGGCGTGGCCCGGGAGTCGGCGAACATGAACGAGGCGGACACCGGGTCCATCGGCACGAGCATGGCTCTCCTCGAGGATCGGGTGGGACGATCCTGACGGGCTGCCCGAGCGGCTGCAACCGGTGTGGATCACCCCGTGGGGTGCTGAGATGCGCCAGAATGCCCAGGTGAGCACCGCTGACGCGTCCGCGAGCCCACCGCAGGGCCGCGACGACCGCGAGGGGAACGACGGCAAGCGGCGACGGGGGCGGGACTTCCCGCGCACCCGGTTCCCGCGTCGTGGCTACGACTGCGGCCAGGTGGAGGAGTTCCTGCACGAGGCCGAGCGGGCGCTGCGCCACACCCCGCCGGCGATGGCGCCCTACGAGGTCCAGGACGCACGGTTCCGCGGGCGACGGTTCCGTCAGGGCTATGAGATGTCGGCGATCGACGAGCGGATGGAGGAGCTGCACGTGGAGCTGCGGGAGGCCCACGGTGAGGACGGAGTGAGCTCCTTGCAGGGCCACGAGAGTGCGCGGCACCTGCGCGTGGCGTTCTGGATCTACGTGAGTGCTGCGGTGCTGGTCGTGCTCATCGTCGGTTTTGCCCTCCTCCAGCTCTGAGCAGCCGACGTGGGTGCTCCACGTCGACCTCGACCAGTTCCTCGTCGCGGTCGAGCTGCAGCGTCGACCCGAGTTGGTCGGTCGACCGGTCGTGGTGGGTGGGCGGGGTGACCCGACCCAGCGAGGAGTGGTGTCCACCGCCTCCTACGAGGCGCGCGCGTACGGCGTCGGGTCGGGGACCCCGTTGCGGATCGCGGCCCGTCGACTGCCCAGCGGGCCCGGCGGTGCGGTCTTCCTGCCGGTGGACATGGAGACCTACGAGCGGGCCAGTGCCGAAGTGATGGCCGCTGTGCGCTCCCTGCCGGTGGACGTGGAGGTGCTCGGCTGGGACGAGGCGTTCCTCGGGCCACGACCGGAGACCTCTGGCGCTGCTGAGCAGGTCGCCGAGCAGGTGCGGGCGACGGTGCTGGCGGCCACGGGCCTCACCTGCTCGGTCGGCATCGGGGACAACAAGCTGCAGGCCAAGCTGGCCACGGACTTCGGCAAGCCCGACGGCGTGGGGTCGCTGCGCAGCGAGGAGTGGGACTCGGTGATGGGCCCGCGGCCGGTGGACGCCCTGTGGGGGATCGGACGGCGCACGCGTGACCACCTCGCGGAGCTCGGGATCACCACCGTCGCCGAGCTCGCCGCCACGCCCGCTGCGGTGCTGGCCGAGCGGTTCGGGCCACGCACCGGGCCGTGGCTTCGTCGACTCGGGCGTGGGGTCGACAGCAGCACGGTCGACCCGACGCCGTGGCTGGCGCGCAGCCACAGCCGGGAGCTGACCCTGCAGGAGGACGCCGAGGACTGGGACGTGGTGGCCCGGCACGCCGACGAGCTGGCGGTGAGGGTGGCCGGGGACGTCGCCGGGGAGGGCAGGCCGGCGACCCGGGTGGGGGTGAAGATCCGCTACCGGCCGTTCGCCACGCGTCAACGCAGCCTGACCCTCGCGGCTCCGACCTCTGATCCCGCGATGCTCCGCGCTGCGGTGGCGAGACTGCTGGAGCGCTTCGACCAAACCCGCGCGGTTCGGCTGGTCGGGGTGCGCGCGGAGCTCGCGGATCCCGAGGTCTCCGCGCCGGAGCAGTGAGTCCCTCAGGGGCCGGGGATCGGCGGGCGGCAGTCAGCGCCGCGGCACTCGCGCAGCTGTTCGAGCAGCTGCCGCATCCGGGTCAGGTCCTGGGCCCGGGCCGGGTCCTTGGCCAGGTTGTGCCGCTCGGCCGCGTCGTGTCGCAGGTCGAAGAGCTCCTCGGCGCCGCCGCGCCACGCGGCGTAGAGCAGGTCGGGGGTGCGCACGCCGAGCACCGAGCTCTCCTCGTTGTCCTGGCCCGGGGCGGACTCGGTGAGCACAGCGGTGTCCCAGCCCTGGTCGCCGTGGCGCAGGACGTCCCACCGGGACTGCCCGTCGGCCTCGTAGGGCATCGAGGTCCCCGCTGCCTGCACCCAGGTCGGCGCGTGGTCGATGCTCAGGAACGGGTCGGAGCGCACCTGACCCGCGGGGATCCCCGGGCCTCGCACCAGCAGCGGCACCCGCCCCGCCGGCGAGTAGGGGTAGGTCTTTCCCTGTCGGATCTTGTACTCCCCGAGGAAGTAGCCGTTGTCGGAGGTGAAGACGACCACGGTGTTCCCCATCTCACCGGTCTGCGCCAGCGCGGTCAGGATCCGGTCGATGCCCCGGTCGACGACCTCCAGCGCCTCCGCGCGCTGTCTGGCGAGCTCGCGGACCCGGCGCCACTCCGTGCGGCTGATCCTGGGCAGGGCGGTGGGACGTCCGACCAGACCGGTGGGTCCGGCGCTCTGCCACCGCTTGCCCGGTGCCCGCGTGATCACCTTGTCGAACCGGCCCCGCACCCAGCGCGGCCGGGCGGGCGTGGTGAGCCGGACCCACCGGTCGGGGTTGCCCCAGGAGTTCCGGACCCGTCCGGGGTCGTCCTGCTCGACCGGGTCGCCGAAGTGGGGAGCGGTGAACGAGACGTAGCTGAAGAACGGCTCGTCGGCGGCGGCGAGCTCCCGGATCTGGTCGGCGGCCAGCCCCGCATAGACGTTGGTCTGGTAGCGGCCCTGGTAGTTGGCGTAAGCGTGCCCGTCCAGGTTCAGGGTCGTGTCGAGGTAGTCGTAGGTGCTGCCGCTCATCGGGTCGCTCGCCGCCAGCCCACCATCGATCGAGCCGCGCCACGAGCTCCAGCCCGGGGGCACGTACTGCGTGGAGCGGCCCTGGCTCTGGCCGGGCGGCGGCTGCTCCCCGTAGCCGTTGAGATACTTGCCGAGGTAGGTCGTGGTGTATCCGGCGTCGTGCAGCCACACCGCCAGCGTGCTGGTGTCGTCGAAGGCGTGGAACCCCCAGGGCGCCCGGTGCGACCACACGCCGTGGTTGTGGGAGTGCAGGCCGGTGAGGACCGAGGCGCGGCTGGGGCAGCACAGCGGGTTGGGCATGATCGCGTTGCGGAAGCTCACCCCCCTCCGGGCGATCAGCTTCTTGGTGCGGGGCAGGAAGCGCAGCTCGTCACGGCGCATGTCATCGACCATGAGGAACACGAAGTTGGGCCGGTTAGCGACCGCGCTGCCCGCCACGGTGCCGGTCGCCGGAGCGGCCGGCTCAGCCGGTGCGATCAGCGACTGCGCGGCCAGGGCCGAGACGAGCGCGCCCACCGCGATCAGTGCATGTCGTCCCCGCATCGGCGTGCTCCTCGGGCTCGGGCCGCACCAGCGTAGGCCGCCGGCGCCCCGGGTGCCCGGAGTTGCTCGATCGGGCGACACGGGGTGTCGCGGTCGGCCATGGTGGGCCCCGTGACCTCCACGACTCGGGACCAGGACGGCCAGGACCAGGCCAAGGACGCAGGGGTGCGCCTGGGCCTCGTGGTCTACGGCATGGTGCACCTGCTCATCGCCTACACCGCGGTGAGCCTGGCTCTGGGCGACCGCGACCAGAAGGCAAGCCAGCAGGGAGCACTCGCACAGCTCGCGCACGACCGCGGCTAGGCAGTCCCGGTGCCGCCGGCACTACGGCCACTGAGGGCGGTGCCCTCCAGCTCGTCCTCGAGGTGTCCTGGGCGGGCGACCTGCACGCCGCTCCACGCGAGGGGCACGACGAGGACGACCAGGAGCGACAACGGGAGGGTCCAGCCCCCGGTGGCTTCGTGCAGCAGGCTCATCCCGATCGGACCGGCCGCGGCGATCAGGTAGCCCACGGACTGGGCGAAGCCCGAGAGTGCGACGGTGCCGCCCGGGGTGCGGGTGCGCAGTCCGAGCAGGGTGAGGATCAACGGGAACACCCCCTGGCTGACACCCAGCACGATCGCCCAGAGCCACGGCACCTGCTCGATCCAGAGGATCAGGCCGAGCAGGCCGAGCGGGTAGCAGCACAGCAGCGCGACCATCAGCGGCACCTGGCTCTCACGCCGCGCCGCGAGGGCAGGGGTCGCCAGGGAGATCGGGATGCCCATCCCGGTGACGATGCCGAGCATCACCCCGGCGGTCGTGGGGGAGTAGCCGGCGTCGCGGTAGACCTGCGCGAACCAGCCGAAAGCCGAGTAGGCCTGCAGCGACTGGAGCCCGAAGGCCAGGGCCATGAGACGCCCGAGGCGGGTTCGCGCGACCGTGCGCAGCGCGACGTGATGGGACTCCGAGGGTCGCTGGTCGTGGCGCAGCATCGCCAGCCAGGGCAGCACGGCCAGCGCCGCGGTGCCGGCCCAGACGGCCAGCCCGCCGCGCCAGGATCCCGTCGCCTGCGCGATGGGCACGGTGAGCAGCGTCGACATCGCCATGCCCAGGGCCAGTGCTGTGGTGTACGCAGCGGTCACCGGACCCACCCGGTCGGGGAAGTGGAGCTTGACCAACGACGGGAGGAGCACGTTGGCGCACGCCATGCCGCCCAGGGCGATGCTCGAGGCGGTGAGGAAGACCAGCTCTGAGGAGGTGGCGGCCCGCACTCCGAGTCCGGCAGCGGTCGCGACGAGGGCCAGCGTGGAGAGCCGGTGGACTCCCACCCGGCTCGCGAGCCACGGCGTGCTGGCGCCCATGACGGAGAAGGCCAGGACCGGCAGCGCGGTCAGGACGCCGGCGGTCACCGCGGACAGGCCGAGAGCGTCCTCCACCTCGGCGATGACCGGGCCGATGCTTCCGGCGGCAGGGCGCAGGTTGAAGGCGAGCCCGACGAGCGCGACGAGCACCAGGACCGTGTGGGGGCGTGGGCGTGTGGTGGGACGGCGAGGGGAGCCGCCCACCTCCGGGTTGGTGCGGGTCACCCAGGCATCCTGCCCGGTCGGCCCATGCTGCCCAGGGCCGCCCCGGTCGCCCCCGGTCGCCCCCGGTCCCCCTTGGTCGCCCGTAGCCGCACGGGCGCGGACTCGCGCGGGTGTCGTTCCCCGGCGGGGCGGCAAGCCCTGGGCGGGGCCTGTGCGCTGGGCTATGATCAACAGGTCCGGCTCGATACCGGGGTAGGTATCGAGCGTCACAGCGGCCGAGCCGTGCAGCACGGGGGCTCAGCACGAGCCGGGAGGTGCACCATGCAGCTGCCCAACGACGAGATGGTCCCGGTCGTCAACCGACTCAAGCGCGCCCAGGGGCAGCTCGCCGGCGTCCTGCGGATGCTCGAGGAGGGCCGCGACTGCGAGGACGTCGTGACCCAGCTCGCCGCGGTGAGCCGGGCACTGGACCGTGCCGGGTTCGCGATCGTGGCCAGCGGCATGCGTCAGTGCATGACCACGACCACCGCCGCCGACGGGCAGAGCGGCGAGCCGGCGCCCGACGTGGCCAAGCTGGAGAAGCTCTTCCTCACCCTGGCCTGACCACGGCCACCGGGTCAGGTGATGCTCACCCCGCCGTCGACGGGGATCGTCTGGCCGCTGACGTAGCCGCCCGCCGGGCTGACCAGCCACACCAGGGTGGCGGCCAGCTCGCGGGGGTCGCCGGTGCGCCCGGCGGGGATCCGGGCGCGCATCTGCTCGATGTAGCTGTCGGGGTAGGAGTCGGTCATCTCGCTGGCGAACCATCCCGGTGCCAGGGCGTTGACCCTGATGCCGCGCCGTCCCGTCCACTGCTGGGCGAGGTCACGGGTGAGCCCGACCAGCCCGGCCTTCGAGGCGGAGTACGCCGCCTGCGGCAGCCCCGCGGTGGTCAGGGCCAGCACCGAGGAGATGTTGACGATGCTGCTGCCGGGCTCCATCACGCGGCCGCAGGCCTGGGCCATCCAGTAGCAGCCGTTGAGGTTCAGGTCGATCACCGAGCGGAACTGCTCGGGGGTCTCCTTGTGGGCGGGCACCGCGGTGCCGATGCCGGCGTTGTTGACCAGGACGTCGACCCGCCCGAACTCGCTCATCGCGGCGTCGACCAGCGCCTGGCACTGGTCGGGGTCGACCACGTCGGTCTGCACCGAGAGCGCGCGACGCCCGCGTGCCTCGACCGAGGCGCGGGTCTCCTCGAGCCGCTCCACCCGCCGCGCGCCGAGCACGACGTCCGCCCCGGCCTCGGCCAGTGCCTCGGCGAAGGCGACACCGAGGCCGGAGGAGGCCCCGGTCACGATCGCGACCTTGTCGTCGAGCCGGAACATCTCCGAGACGCCGCCGGCGACTTCCTCGCTGGGTCCGGTCACTGCTGCTCCTCTCCGCCACCGCTGAGGTGGGCCCGTCGCGCGTTCCACGCCGAGACCACCATCTCGTCGATGGAGTGGCGCATCTGCCAGTCGATGTCGCGCGCCGCGCGCTCGCCGGCGGCCACGATGCGTGCCGGGTCACCGGGGCGACGCGGGTGGATCTCGGGGGTGAAGTCGACGCCGGTGCCGCGCACCATCGCGTCCATGATCTCGCGCACCGAGAGCCCGTCACCGCTGCCCAGGTTGTAGACCGCGTCGAGGTCGCGCCCCTCCTCCAGGGCACGCGCAGCCGCGACGTGCGAGGTGGCCAGGTCGGCCACGTGGACGTAGTCGCGCACGCAGGTGCCGTCGGGGGTGGGGTAGTCGTCGCCGTTGATGCGCGGCGTGCGCCCCTCGAGCAGGGCCTCGATCACCAGCGGGAACAGGTTGTGGGGGCTGGAGTCGTAGACCTCGTCGGTGCCGGAGCCCACCACGTTGAAGTAGCGCAGCGAGGTGTGGCGCAGACCGCAGGCGCGGGCCTGGTCGCGCAGCAGCCACTCGCCGATCAGCTTCGACTCGCCGTACGGCGACTCCGGGGCGGTGGGGCTGTCCTCGGTGACCAGGTCGGTGTCCGGGGTGCCGAAGGTGGCCGCGCTGGAGGAGAACACGACCTGGTCGATGTCGAGCGCCTGCATCGCCTCCAGCAGCACCACGGTGCCGGTGACGTTCTGCTGGTAGGTGTGCAGCGGGCGCTGCACCGAGACCCCGGCGTACTTGTAGCCGGCCACGTGCACGACGCCGGTGACTCCGTGCTCGTCCAGGGCGCGCTGCACGGCGTCCCGGTCGAGGATCGATGCCTCGACGAAGGTGACCTCGGCGGGCACGAAGTCACGATGACCGCTGGACAGGTCGTCCAGGCAGACCACGTCGATCCCGGCGTCGCGGAAGGCACGCAGCACGTGCGCGCCGATGTAGCCGGCTCCGCCGGTCACCAACCAGGTCATGTGAGTCCTCTCGGAGGTCGTCGGGGATCGTGGGCGGCCCGTCGCGCCGCTGCACCCCGCCACGGGGCACGGGGAGCACGAGTCAACCACGTCGGCCTCGCGCGGAGTCGGGCTGCCGCCCCCGGTGCGCTAAACTCGGCGATCGTGCGACGCGAGCTCCTGCTTCGGCCGCCGCTCTGAGCCAGGCCCCCGGCCTGACAGAGCGGCAACCCTCCCCTGCGGAGGGTTTTTTCATGTCCGAGGCACGACCGACCCCAGACGACCAGGAGAAGTGACACCGAGATGAGCGAGACGACGAGCGCCTCCGACCAGGCGCCCGCGACGTACGACGCCGCCGCCATCCAGGACAAGTGGCTCGAGGTCTGGCCCGAGCACCCCTTCACCGCCGGCGTGGGCGGCATCGGGGGAGAGGGGGCGCCGCGCTACTACGCCCTGACGATGTTCCCCTACCCCAGCGGCGACCTGCACATGGGTCACGCCGAGGTGATGGCGCTGCACGACGTCATCGCCCGCTACCGCTGGCTTCGCGGCTACGACGTGCTCAATCCGATGGGGTGGGATTCGTTCGGGCTGCCCGCGGAGAACGCCGCGATCAAGCGCGACGAGAACCCGGCGGTGTTCACCTACGCCAACATCGAGACCCAGCGGGAGTCGTTCAAGCGCTACGGCATCTCCTTCGACTGGTCGCGTCGGCTCAACACCAGCGACCCGGAGTACTACCGCTGGACCCAGTGGCTGTTCCTGAAGTTCCGTGAGCGGGGCCTGGCCTACCGCAAGCACTCGCCGGTCAACTGGTGCCCCAACGACCAGACCGTGCTGGCCAACGAGCAGGTCGTGGAGGGCCGCTGCGAACGGTGCGGCGCCGAGGTCACCAAGCGTGAGCTGTCGCAGTGGTACTTCAAGATCACCGACTACGCCCAGCGGCTGCTCGACGACATGGAGCCGCTGCAGGAGCTCTGGCCCGACCGCGTGCTGGCGATGCAGCGCAACTGGATCGGCCGCTCCGAGGGAGCCCACGTCGACTTCGAGATCGAGCTGGCCGACGGGGGCACCCGCACGGTCACGGTGTTCACCACCCGGCCGGACACGTTGTTCGGCGCGACCTTCATGGTGGTCGCGGCCGACGCGAAGCTGGCGGGCGAGGTGGTGGCGCCCGACCGCGCGGAGGCGCTGGCGTCGTACGTCGACCAGGTGCGCAGGGCCAGCGACATCGAGCGGCTGGCGACCGACCGCCCGAAGACCGGGGTCGACCTCGGCGTGCGTGCGGTCAACCCGGTCAACGGGGAGCGGATCGCGGTGTGGGCCTCCGACTACGTCCTGGCCGACTACGGCACCGGTGCGATCATGGCCGTTCCGGCCCACGACCAGCGTGACCTGGACTTCGCCCGCGAGTTCGGCCTGCCGGTGCGCCGCGTGGTCGACACCGGGGAGGACAACCCCGAGCAGACCTACGTCGCCACGACGGGCGACGGCACCTACGTCAACTCCGGTGACCTCGACGGGCTCAGCGACAAGGCCGCCGGCATCAGCCGCATCATCGCCTCGCTCGAGGAGCAGGGGGCGGGGTCCGGGACGGTCAACTTCCGGCTGCGCGACTGGCTGCTCAGCCGGCAGCGCTACTGGGGCTGCCCGATCCCGATCGTGCACTGCGAGCGCTGCGGCGAGGTGGCGGTGCCCGAGGACCAGCTCCCGGTCGAGCTGCCCGACCTGCGCGGCTCCGACCTGAAGCCGAAGGGTGTCTCGCCGCTCGCGGCCGCGACCGAATGGGTCAACGTGGACTGTCCGACGTGCGGCGGGCCTGCGACGCGCGACAGCGACACCATGGACACCTTCGTCGACTCCAGCTGGTACTTCTTCCGCTACTGCTCACCGCACTACACCGAGGGCCCCTTCGACGTCGAGGAGGTCCGCAAGTGGATGCCGGTGGCGCAGTACGTCGGCGGTGTCGAGCACGCGATCCTGCACCTGCTCTACAGCCGGTTCTTCACCAAGGTGCTGCACGACATGGGGATGGTCGACTTCGTCGAGCCCTTCACCGCCCTGCTCAACCAGGGCGAGGTGATCAACGAGGGCAAGGGGATGAGCAAGTCCCTGGGCAACGGGGTCAACCTGGGCGAGATGATCGACCTCTACGGCGTGGACGCGGTCCGGCTGACCATGGTCTTCGCCGGCCCACCGGAGGCTGACATCGACTGGGCCGACATGTCGCCCGGCGGGTCCCTGCGGTTCCTTCAGCGGGCCTGGCGCCTGTCCGGTGACGTGACCTCGCCGAGGGGCGTCGACGTCACGCTCGGCGACGTCGCTCTGCGCAAGGTCACCCACCGCACCGTCCACGAGGCGCAGGAGCTGGTGGAGGGTCAGCGGTTCAACGTGATGGTCGCGCGGATCATGGAGCTGGTGAACGCCACCCGCAAGGCGATCGACACCGGCTGCGGCCCCGACGACCCGGCGGTGCGGGAGGCGACCGAGGCGGTCGCGGTCCTGCTGAGCCTGGTGGCGCCGTACACCGCGGAGGAGATGTGGGAGCGGCTCGGCCACGAGCCATCGGTGGCCCACTCGGGCTGGCCGACCGTCGAGGAGTCACTCCTGGTCGAGGACACGGTCACCGCGGTGGTGCAGGTGCAGGGCAAGGTGCGATCCCGGCTCGAGGTCGCGCCCTCGATCAGCGCCGAGGAGCTCGAGGCCGCCGCGATGCAGGACGAGACGGTGCAACGGTTCCTGGAGGGCAAGACGGTCCGCAAGGTGATCGTGCGCGAGCCCTCGCTGGTCAACATCGTCGCCACCTGAGCCCACGCGAGCACTCGGTAGCCTTCGCCGCATGGGTCATGTCGCGGTCGTCACCGACTCCACGGCCTCGCTGCCCCCCGAGGTGGCCCGGGAGCACGGCATCACCGTGGTGCCGTTGCAGCTGGTGATCGGGTCGCACAGCTACGCCGACGGTGTCGACGCCGACGCCGGCCCGGAGCAGGTCGCGGCGGCTCTGCGAGAGTTCGTGCCGGTCAGCACCTCACGGCCCTCTCCGGAGCTGATGGCCGAGACCTACGAGGACCTGGCGCGCCAGGGGGCTGAGGCGATCGTGTCAGTCCACCTCAGCGCCGACATGAGCGCGACCTACGAGTCGTCGCTGCTCGCGGCGAAGCGGGTCGGGGTGCCCGTGACGTGCGTCGACACCCGCCAGGTCGGTGCGGCGACCGGCTACGCCGCGCTCTCTGCCGCCGAAGCCGCCGCAGCCGGCGCGGCCGCACCCGAGGTGGCCCGGGTGGCGCGGCGACGTGCCGACTCCTCCAGCTCGCTGTTCTACGTCGCGACCCTGGAGTACCTGCGACGCGGTGGGCGCGTCGGGGCCGCGGCCGCGCTGGTCGGGTCCGCGCTCGCGGTCAAGCCGATCCTCGCGATCGAGGACGGACGCGTGGTGACCCGCGACAAGGTGCGCACCGCCTCGAGGGCGATCGCCCGGCTGGAGGAGCTGTCCGCCCGGGCCTGCGGCGTGCGCCCGGTGGAGGTGACCCTCATCCACCTCGACAACGCCGAGCAGGCCGAGGCGCTGGCCGAGCGCCTCAGCACACGCCTGGGGGAGCAGCTGCAGGGCGAGATCCGGGTGACCGAGGTCGGCGCCGTCCTCGGTGCCCACGTGGGCCCGGGGCTCCTCGGGGCCGTCGTCGCTCCCGTGGTGCCTCGCGACCGGACCACCTGATCGGGGCGGTGGGCCGCTTCCTGTCCCCGACGGTCCCAGCAGTCGGCTTGTCCACCGTGTCTCCGCGGCGCCGTCGTCGACCCGCCCGGTGGTGCCAGCCTGCGGCCCATGCGATCCAGGAACCTCACGCGGCGCGGCTCCGCAGCCCTCGACGTCGATGATCTGGCGCGGCGGCGGTTGGACGCGCTGCTGAGTGAGCTCGCCGGCGAGCACGCGCAGGACGACCTCCCCGGCTCGGCCTCGCGGGTATGGCCGGACCAGGAGGCGGGGGAGCCCGAGGCCGGTCGAGCCGAGCCGACCCCAGCAGCCGGCGCGGTAGGTCGACACGCGTTCCGTCCCCTGCCTCCGGGCGACCGGTGGGGAGGCTGGGTCGAGGACCGGCTCCCCGACTCGTGGCGCGGCCGGGTCAGGCTGGGGTCGGCACAGGTCGGCGCCCTGGCGCTGGTGCTCGCCGTGGGCGTCCTGCTCGCCGCCTGGCAGCTGAGCCGTGGCTCCGAGCAGGTGCTGCCCACCGCGGCGCCCGTCGTCCAGCCGCCGCCCAGCGGCGTGAGCAGCCCCCCTGCCACGGACGCGCAGGTGCCGACGGGGTCGCCTGGCCCGATGGCCGCCGACGGCTCCCAGGTGGTCGTCGACGTCCAGGGCGCTGTACGCCGACCCGGCATCGTGGTGCTGCCGACGGGCTCGCGCGTCGTGGACGCCTTGGACGGCGCCGGTGGCTACACCGGACCGAAGCGGCGGCTACGGCTGGTGAACCTCGCTCGGCCGCTCGTGGACGGCGAGCAGATCCTGGCGGGACGTGCGCAGACCCCGGTCGCCCCCGCGGCCGGCACGGGGTCCACCTCCGGCACGCCCTCAGCCGGGCAGACACCACTGGTCAGCCTCAACACCGCCGACCAGACGGCTCTGGAGACCTTGCCGGGGGTCGGACCGGTCACCGCTGCGGCGATCCTGCAGTGGCGCGCCGACCATGGTCCGTTCACCTCGGTCGACCAGCTGATCGAGGTCTCCGGGATCGGTGAGAAGACCCTGGCGCAGATCGCGCCCTTCGTGACCCTCTGAGCGTGTGCTCGGGCCCGCAGGTCGTCCAGCGCGACCTGCGACTCCTGGCCGTGGCGTCGGCAGCATGGCTCGGCACCCTGCTGGGGCTGCTGGCCCTCGGGGCACCCGGGCACGGGCAGGCTGCCGTCGCCCTCCTCGGAGCCGGCGTCTGCGCCGCGCTCGCCGCGGCGGGGGTGGCTCGGCGACACGGCACGGGGTCGGGCTGGGTGCCGCTGCTGGTCTGGCTCGGAACGGCTGCGGTGCTCGCGGGCCTGGCCGGGGTCCGGGTGCAGGCGCTCGGCGACGGCACGGTGCGCGACCTGGCCGAGCAGCGCAGCCGGGTCACGGTGAGCGCCCGGGTGCAGTCCGACCCGGTGTCCCGCCCGGCCGGCTTCGGGTCCGGGGAGGACGGCCTGATCTATCGCGTCCTGATCACCTCGCTCAGTCGACCGGTGGCCCTGCGGGTCAGGTCACCGGTGCTGGTCATGGCCGACGCCGTGCCCCGGCCCCGCTGGGGCGGCACCGTGGAGCTCGAGGGCCGCCTCGGACCCACCGACGACCGCGAGCTACAGGCCCTGCTCGTGGTGGATCGGACCGGGGTCGAGGGTGAACCGGGCCTGCTGCTGCGAGCGGCCGAGCGCGTGCGCGCCTCGATCCGGCGCGCCGCCGGCGGGCCCGCCCCGGGCGACCTGCTCGTCCCCGCGCTCGTCGACGGTGACGACGCGGCGCTGCCGGCGCAGGTCGTCGCCGACTTCCGGACCGCGGGCCTGACCCACCTGACTGCGGTCTCCGGAGCCAACCTGACCATCCTGCTCGGGGTCCTGCTGCCACTCGCGCGGTGGAGCGGCGTGCGGGCCCGCGGTGTCCACCTGGTCGCCGTGCTCGGGGTCGTGGGCTTCGTGCTCATCACACGCCCGGAGCCCTCGGTGCTGCGGGCGGCGGTGATGGGTCTCGTCGCGCTGGTCGGGATGGGCGCCGGCGGTCGAGGCGCGGGCCTGCGCGCCCTCGGGGCGGCGGTCCTCTGCCTGCTGCTGGTCTCCCCGACGCTCGCCACCTCCTGGGGCTTCGCCCTCTCGGTCTGTGCCACCGGCGGCATCCTCCTGCTGGCACCAGGCCTGACCGCAACGCTCTCGACCCACCTCCCGCTACCGCTGGCCCAGGCCATCGCCGTGCCGATCGCCGCGCAGCTCGCCTGCACTCCGCTCGTGGCGGCGCTGTCGGACCAGGTGTCGCTGGTGGCCGTCGCGGCCAACCTCGCAGCCGCTCCACTTGTCGCGCCGACCACCGTCCTCGGGCTGGCAGGCGGGGCGCTGGGGCTGGTGTGGCCGCCGCTGGGCCGAGCGCCGGGGGAGGCGGCCGGGTGGTGTGCCTACGGCATCGTCGTGGTCGCGCGCCGCAGCGCCGCCGTGCCTGGCGCGGCCGTGCCGTGGCCCGGTCACGGCTGGCCACTGGTGGCGCTCTGCCTGGCGTGCCTGGTCGTGCTGGGGCTGGTGCGCCCGCTGGCTCGGCGACCCGGCCTCGTGCTCCTCACCGCCGGCGTGCTCCTCGGCGCCCTGCTGGTGCCGGGGGCGGTGCGCGACCGCCTGGTGCCCGGCACCGGCTGGCCGCCCCCCGCCTGGGCAGTGGTGATGTGCGACGTGGGACAGGGGGACGCCGTCGCCGTCCGCACGGGCGAGGACAGCGCGCTCGTGGTCGACGCCGGGCCCGATCCGGCCTCGGTCGCCCGGTGCCTGGACCGCCTCCGGGTCGAACGGGTCCCGGCGGTCGTGCTGACCCACTTCCACCAGGACCACGTGGGCGGCCTGAGCGGAGTCCTGGAGGGCAGGACGGTCGGCGAGGTCCAGGTCAGTCCGCTCGCCCTGCCCGAGTCGGGCGCGGCGAGCGTCGAGCGCCTCGCCCGCGACGCCGAGCTCCCGGTGCGAGTGCCCGCACCGGGCGAGGAAGCCAGCGCCGGAGGCGCCCACTGGCAGGTGGTCGGGCCGGTGACGCCCAGCGGCGAGAGCCCGAACGACGCCAGCTTGGTCCTGCTGGTCGAGGTCGCGGGCATCCGGGTCCTGCTGGCCGGAGACCTGGAGCCGCTCGGGCAGGCGGCACTGGCGGCCCGGTGGGACCTCGGTGACGTGGACGTCATCAAGGTGCCGCACCACGGCAGTCGCTACCAGGACCAGGCCTGGCTGGGGTCCCTGGACGCCGAGGTCGCCCTGGTCTCGGTGGGTGCCGAGAACGACTACGGCCATCCGGCGCCCGACACGGTCTCGCTGCTGGAGGGCTCCGGGGCGGCGGTGTGGCGCACCGACACCGACGGTGACCTGGCGCTCACCTCGTCCACGGACGGTCCGGTGGTGACCCCCCGCTGAGTCGAGTGGGACGGCCCTGCCCGTTGTCGGCGCCGTGTGCCAGGGTGTCGTCTGTGGCGAGCTCCGGAGTCGATGCAGGCGGGCAGTCCCCGGTGGGCCGGGTGTTCGTGGTCACCGGTCCCGAGGAGTTCCTCAACGAGCGTCACGTGCAGCAGATCCGCGCCGACGTGCTCGCCCTCGATCCCGAGGCGGAGCACCACACCACCACCGGGGGTGGGCTGACCGCGGCGTCCCTGGGCGAGCTGTCGGCTCCCTCGCTGTTCTCCAGCACCCGGCTCGTCGTGGTCGCTGAGTGCGACGAGATCGCCGACGACCTCCACCCCCTGCTCGTGGACTACGCCGCGGCGGCCGACCCCGACGTCTGCCTGGTGCTGGTCCACCCCGGCGGCCCCAAGGGCAGCGGCCTGCTGACCAAGCTGCGCAAGCTGGCGGCCGTCACCGAGCTCAAGGTCGACAAGGTCAGGCCCGGGGGGTTCGTCGACTTCGTCGGACACGAGGCCCGGCGTCACCGCCACCAGATCGACCGTGAGGCCGCCGAGTTCCTGGTGCAGGCCGTCGGACAGGACCTGCGTGGGCTGGCCTCGGCGGTCCAGCAGCTGTGCGACGACTTCCCGGGCGAACGACTCGACCTCACCCTGGTCCGGCGCTACTTCTCGGGCCGCGCGGAGGTCAAGGGCTTCGACATCGCCGACAAGGCGCTCGACGGCCAGCTGGCCGAGGCGCTCTCCGAGCTGCGCTGGGCGCTCAACCTCGGGGTGGACGGCCCGGCGGTGACCGGCCCGGTCGCGTTCAAGGTCCGACAGCTCGCTCGACTGCTGGGGAGCCCACGCGGGATGCGCGACGCCGACCTGGCGCGCGAGATCGGGGTGCCCCCGTTCGCGATCAAGCGCCTGCGAGGTCAGCTGCGTGCCTGGGACCCGGCCGGCATGGCGAGCGCCGTGCAGGCGGTGGCCGAGGCGGACGCCGCGGTCAAGGGAGCCGCCGAGGCGGCCGACTACGAGCTGGAGCGGATGGTGCTGCGCATCGTCGAGGCCCGCGGCGCGGCGGCTCGCTGAGGTCGCAGCATCGGGTGCGCCACCGTCAGCTGCACACACAGCAACGGCGCCACCCCGTGCGGGATGGCGCCGTCGAGAAGGGCGTGGCCCTCACCTCAGAGCGAGGAGGCCTGCTTGTGGATCGCGGACTTGCGGTTCGCGGCCTGGTTCTTGTGGATGACTCCCTTGGAGGCCGCCTTGTCGAGCTTGCGGGCTGCCACGGCGGCGAGCTCCTTGGCCTTGCCGGAGTCACCGGAAGCGGCGGCCTGCTTGAAGTTGCGCACGGCGGTCTTCAGCGCCGACTTCACGGCCTTGTTGCGCTCGTGCGCAGCGTCGTTCTGCCGGTTGCGCTTGATCTGGGACTTGATGTTCGCCACGGAGTCAGGCCTGTCTTTCGGTCTCGCGGACGGTGTCGGGTGGTGCGTCAGTCAGGGAGGCGGGCAGTGTTGCTGTCGTGCTGCGGATCTGGTCGACCCGTCTGCACCACCGGCCACGCCAACCCAGCACTCTACCGGCTCCCGCGGGGCTGTCCCAAATCCGGTGCCGTCGGCGCCGACGGCTCGGTGCCGACCGGGCCGGTCAGCCCGCTGTGGGAGACTGGAACGTCCCCGTTCTTCGACCGAGAGCACCCCTGCCGTCACATGCCTCCGCCGCCTGCGAAGCGAGTCGTGCCGCCACCCGGCCGGACCGACCCTGCGATCATCCGCAACTTCTGCATCATCGCGCACATCGACCACGGCAAGTCCACCCTGGCCGACCGGATGCTGCAGCTGACCGGTGTGCTGGACGAGCGCAGCGCCCGGGCGCAGTACCTCGACCGCATGGACATCGAGCGCGAGCGCGGCATCACCATCAAGTCCCAGGCGGTGCGGATGCCGTGGACGGTCGCAGCGGGTGCCGAGGCGGGCGAGAGCTTCGTGCTGAACATGATCGACACCCCCGGGCACGTCGACTTCACCTACGAGGTCTCCCGCTCCCTGGAGGCGTGCGAGGCCGCAGTGCTGCTGGTGGACGCCGCGCAGGGCATCGAGGCGCAGACGCTGGCGAACCTCTACCTCGCCATCGGGGCCGACCTGCACATCATCCCGGTGCTGAACAAGATCGACCTGCCGGGCGCGGAGCCGGACAAGTACGCCGCGGAGCTCGCCGGGATCATCGGGTGTGAGGTCTCCGACGTGCTGCGGGTCTCGGCGAAGACCGGCGAGGGCGTCGTGGAGCTGCTCGACGAGATCGTGCTCCAGACCCCGCCGCCGGTGGGGGAGGCCGACCGGCCGGCGCGAGCGCTGATCTTCGACTCCGTCTACGACACCTATCGCGGCGTGGTGACCTACGTTCGCGTGGTCGACGGCGCGCTGCACCACCGGGAGCGGATCAAGATGATGTCCACCGGCGCGGTGCACGAGCTGCTCGAGGTGGGGGTGATCTCCCCGGAGCCCACCAAGTGCGACCGCGTCGGCGTGGGCGAGGTCGGCTACCTCATCACCGGGGTCAAGGAGGTGCGCCAGTCACGCGTCGGCGACACCGTCACCTCGCAGCACCACGGCGCAGAGAACCCGCTGGGCGGCTACAAGCACCCCAACCCGATGGTCTTCGCCGGGCTGTACCCGCTCGACGGCGACGACTACCCCGGCCTGCGCGAGGCCCTGGAGAAGCTGCAGCTCAACGACGCAGCGCTCACCTTCGAGCCCGAGACCTCCGGGGCACTGGGATTCGGCTTCCGGTGCGGTTTCCTCGGGCTGCTGCACATGGAGATCGTGCGCGAGCGGCTCGAGCGCGAGGCGGGTCTCGATCTGATCTCCACCACCCCCAACGTCGTCTACGAGGTGGCGCTCGACGACGGCACCCAGGTCACGGTGACCAACCCCAGCGAGTTCCCCGCGGGCAAGATCGCCGCGGTGCGCGAGCCCGTGGTCCGAGCCACGATCCTCTCGCCGAGTGACCACATCGGCACGATCATGGAGCTGTGCCAGTCCAAGCGCGGGCAGCTGCAGGGCATGGACTACCTCTCCGAGGACCGCGTCGAGATGCGCTACACCCTGCCGCTGGCCGAGATCGTCTTCGACTTCTTCGACGCCTTGAAGTCACGCACCAAGGGCTACGCCTCGCTGGACTACGAGCCGGTCGGCGACCAGGCCTCCGACCTGGTCAAGATCGACATCCTGCTCCAGGGCGACACCGTCGACGCCTTCTCCGCGATCGTGCACCGCGACGCGGCCTACTCCTACGGGGTCGCCCTCGTCGGCAAGCTCAAGGAGCTGATCCCTCGCCAGCAGTTCGAGGTGCCGATCCAGGCGGCCATCGGCGCGCGAGTCATTGCCCGCGAGACCATCCGCGCGATCCGCAAGGACGTCCTGGCCAAGTGCTACGGCGGCGACATCAGCCGCAAGCGCAAGCTGCTGGAGAAGCAGAAGGAAGGCAAGAAGCGGATGAAGATGGTGGGTCGGGTCGAGGTCCCTCAAGAGGCCTTCATCGCCGCCCTGTCCACCACCGCCGGCGTCGCGAAGGACAAGCGCGGCACCTGAGGTACCCTGAGGCAGCCGTCGTCCGACGGCGACTCAACACCTCTCCGTGCCCGTCAGGGGAAGCCGGTCCAAGTCCGGCGCTGACCCGCAACCGTAGCCCGCCTCGAGCCATCGAGACGGGGAGCCGGACCACCTGCGGCATGTAGACCGACCTCACGCTGTCGTGGACAACAGGGTGGGTTTGGCCGTGATCGCGGCTGTCCCTCCCTGTGCAGCGGGAAGGGACCGCACATGCGCCGTCAGCGCGCGACTCTCACCAGGACCCGTGCTCGATCGGGAGCCCGCATCGGGGCCGCAGCCGGGGCAGCACTGCTGGCCGGCTCACTGCTTGCCGCGTGTGGTAGCGACTCGGAGGCCTCCGACGACTCGAGCGCCGCCGGCGCCGACCCGCCGGCGGTGGTCGCGGCTGACCTGGACCCGGTCGCCGACTGGTTGTCGGGGGAGGTCACCGACCAGGGCTTCGTCGACGGTCAGTACATCGACCATGGTCTGAGCCTCGACGTTGCCACCGCACTGGACGACATCGGGGGCCACGACGAGGTCGTGGAGCGCATCCTCGACGCGATGCAGGACCCGCAGGAGGTCCTCGGCTACGTCTCGTTCTACGACGAGAAGAAGAACGGCCAGTACGCCGGTGCGACCGCCAAGCTGGTGTACACGGTCGTGACCCATGACCGACGCGTGGCGGACTACCGCGTCGACCTCCTCGACGACCTCGTCGCGATGATCGCGACCGACGGTCCACAAGCCGGTCGCGCGATGGACACCGGCGCCACCGACTACTCCAACTCGATCAGCCAGGCGTTCGTCGTCCGGGCGCTCGCCGTCACCGACAGGGACGAGCGGCTGGCACCGAGCCTGGGCTTCCTGCTCGACCAGCAGTGCGGCGACGGCTGGTTCCGGGAGAGCCTGGAGGCCGACAAGGGTCAGGCCAACACCTGCGAGAAGGGCACGGAGGGCGCCCGCAAGCCGAGCGTGGACGCCACCGCTCACGCGGTCATCGCCCTGACGGAGGTGCGCGAGGACCTCACCGAGGAGGACGGGACAGCCGCCGACCAGGCCGTCGAGGACGCAGTCGGCTGGCTCGAGTCAGTGCAAGGCGACGACGGCGGATTCTCGGTCGCCGGCGAGGGCCAGGAGAGCCCGAACGCCAACTCCACCGGCCTGGCGGCCGCGGCCCTCGACGCAGCCGGCAGCACTGACGCCAGCGACCAGGCGGCCACCTGGTTGCTCGAGCACGTGGTCACCGAGGACACCGGCGGCAAGCTGAGCGACGAGGTCGGCGTGGTCGCCTTCGACGGCAAGGCTCTGGAGCTGGCGCGTCGCACGGGCATCAAGCCGGCTGACCGCTACCGCTGGCAGCGCGCCACGGTCGAGGCCGCCCAGGGGATGCAGAGCGTCGCGGAGCAGTGAGATGGATCTGATCGAGGCCCTCGTCCGGTGATCATCGGCTGGCGGGGCAACGCACGGGTGGTGAGCCTCGCGGGGCTCACCACCGCAGCGCTGTGTGCCGTGACCCCCGCAGCGGCGGCGGCGGCCGGGTCGTCGACCGAGAACCAGGGCTGCGAGCCCGGCTCGGGCGGAATCGCGGTGGTGCTCGACCCGGGTCCCCTCGGCGGAGACGTCACCACGCGGTGCGTGCCTGGGGGCGCCGGCCTCTCCGCGGCGGAGGTGACCCGGGACGCCGGGGTGGAGGTGACCTGGGTCGGGCGCTACCGCGGGACCTTCGTGTGTCGGCTCCAGGGGCTCCCGGCGGACCTGCCGTGCGCGAACACGCCCCCCGACGACCGCTACTGGGGCCTGTTCTGGGCCGAGCCCGGTGATCGCTCCTGGACCTACTCGACCTCGGGCGCCGGATCGCTGGTCCTGCCCGCCGGCGGCACCGTCGGATGGCGCTTCCAGGACGGGGGCGAGCAAGAGGTGCCCTCGGTCGAGGCCGCGAGCCAGGTCACGGCGACCGCCTCCGACGCCAGCACGGCTGACACCGGCACGAGGGACGCCTCGCCGGTGCCTCTGAGCGCAGCCGCGCTCGCGGCGGTCGCGCTCGGCGCGGCCACCGTGGCGGCCAAGCGCAGGCGGGGCCGATGAGGCTCGACCGGCTGCTGAGGCGTAGCGACGATCCCCACCCGGCCGCCTGGTGGGTCTGGGCGCTGGCCATCGCCGCAGCGGTCTCCGCCACGACCAACCCGGTGCTGATCGGGCTGGCCGTGGCGACGGTGTGCCTGGTGGTCGTCTCCCGCCGCAGCGACGCACCGTGGGCGCTGTCGTTCCGGCTCTACCTGAGCCTTGCGGCCGTCGTGGTGGTGCTGCGGGTGGTCTTCCGTGTGGTCTTCGGCGGGGCCTACCTCGCGCCCGGGGACCACGTCCTCCTGGACCTGCCGAGCATCCCGCTGCCGGACTGGGCCGCCGGGGTCTCCCTGCTCGGCCCGGTGACGCTGGAGTCGCTGCAGGCAGGCTTCGCCGACGGGCTGAGGCTCGGGGCCATCATCGTCTGCGTCGGAGCGGCGAACACCCTCGCCGACCCGCGACGGTTGCTCGCCGGACTGCCTCCGGCGCTGTACGAGGTGGGTGCGGCGATCGTGATCGCGCTCTCGATGTTCCCGCAGCTGGCCGAGAGCGTGCAGCGCGTCCGGAAGGCGCGCGCGCTGCGAGGTGACCCTGGGCGTGGCATCGCGGCACTGCGCGGCGTGCTGGTGCCGGTGCTCGAGGACGCCTTCGACCGCTCGATGCATCTCGCGGCCAGCATGGACGCGCGCGGCTACGGCCGGCAGGGCCACCGGTCTGTCGCGGCGCGCCGGGTCAACGGGGCGATGCTCCTGCTCGGCCTGCTCGGCCTCGGGGTAGGAGCCTATGGACTCCTCGACTCCGCGGCGCCGAGGATCCTCGCGATGCCGATGCTCGCGCTCGGGGTCACCTGCTCCATCGTGGGAGTGGTGCTGGCCGGACGGGGAGTACGGCGCACCCGGTACCGCCCGGACCGGTGGACCCTGGCGTCGGGCGTGCTGGCGGCCAGCGGGGTCGCGTGCGCGGTGGCTGTGCGGCTCGTTCGCGACCCGGACGTGCTGAACCCGCTGCCGGGATCGCTGCCCCCGGTGACCTACGCCTCGGTCGCGGCGGTGCTGGTGCCCTTGGCTGCACTGACCGTGACGCGGGCACCGGCAGGCATCCGGGTCCCACCGGGGGCCGACGGCCCCCACCAGGGCGAGGGAGCGGAGGTGCGTCGTGATCGAGTGGCGTGATCTGTGCGTGGCCTACGAGGATGCCGACGGCAGCGGTGCGCTCCACCCGGTCCTCGACCACGTCGACCTGGTGGTCGACGAAGCCGAGCTGGTGCTGGTCGCGGGGCGCACCGGTTCGGGCAAGTCGACGCTGCTGCGGACCGTCAACGGGCTGGTGCCGCGGTTCACCGGTGGACGCGTCAGCGGCGAGGTGCTGGTGGCGGGTCACCAGGTGCGGGCTCGAGCGCCGCGGGACCTCGCCCATCTCGTGGGGTACGTCGGGCAGGACCCGGCAGCGACCTTCGTCACCAGTCGTGTGGAGGACGAGCTCGCCTACGGGATGGAGCAGCTCGAGCTCACCCCCGGCACCATGCGTCGCCGGGTGGAGGAGACCCTCGACCTGCTCGGTCTGGCCGGCCTCAGGGACCGCTCGCTTCGCTCGCTGTCGGGAGGTGAGCAGCAGCGGGTGGCGATCGGGGCGGTGCTCACGATGCACCCCCAGGTCCTGGTGCTCGACGAGCCGACGTCGGCGCTCGACCCGATCGCCGCGGAGGACGTGCTCGGCACGATCGCTCGCCTGGTCGAGGACCTCGGTCTGACCGTCGTCGTGGCGGAGCACCGGATGGAACGTGTCGTCCCCTTCGCCGACCGGATGGTCGTGCTCGAGGACGGGCGCGCACGGGCCGGCGAGCCGGCCGCGATGCTGCAGGACTCCTCGGTGGCTCCGCCCCTGGTCGAGCTGGGCAGGGTCGCGCGCTGGCGCCCGCTCCCGCTCACGGTGCGAGCTGCCCGCCGCCAGGCCGGACTGCTGCGGGACGCCATCAGCGACGCCACCCCCGACCGACGCCCTGCCCGCGCGGTGGGCTCCCCGGAGCACACGCCGGCCCTGAGGGCGCGCGACCTCTCCCTCGCCTACGGCCCGACCCCGGCGATGGTGGAGATCTCCCTGGACCTGCTGGCCGGGGAGACGACCGTCCTGATGGGGCGCAACGGCTCCGGCAAGTCCTCCCTGCTGTGGGCACTGCAGGGGACGGGCCGGCGCGACTCGGGTCGTGTCGACGTACACGGCCGCGACCCTCGTGGGCTTGCGCCGCGGGAGGTACGGCGCCTGGTCGGCCTGGTGCCCCAGGCCGCAGCCGACCTGCTCTACCTCGAGACGGTCGCGCTGGAGTGCGCTGCCGCCGATCACCAGTCGGGGGTCGAGGCGGGGTCGTGTCGCCGCCTGCTGGACGACCTTGTCCCCGGGGTGCCGCCGGGATCGCATCCACGCGACCTCTCCGAGGGGCAGCAGCTGGCGCTGGTCCTCGCCATCGTCCTCAGCTCCGACCCGCCCGTGCTCCTGCTCGACGAGCCCACCCGGGGGCTTGACTACGAGGGGAAGCGTGCGCTGAGCAGGATCCTGAGCCGGTGCGCGGCTCGAGGCACCGCGGTGGTCGTGGCGACCCACGACGTGGAGTTCGCTGCCGAGGCGGCGGACTCGGTGATGGTGATGGCTGCGGGTGAGGTCGTCTCCGCCGGTCCGGCCGTCGAGGTGCTGGCCCAGTCGCCGGCCTTCGCACCTCAGGTGACCAAGGTGCTGGGGGCACCGTGGCTGACCGTCCAGCAGGTCGGTCAGGCGCTGGCCTCGCTGGCTCTCGCCGAGCGCAGCGACGCCGACGTCGAGGGAGCGACATGAGGACCGGAGCGCGCAGCGCCGCGATGCTCGCCGTCGCTTCCGCGGCGGCCCTGGTGATGTTCGTGTGGCCGTTGCTGCTCCAGCCCCCGCCGGGCGCCGAGCAGGTCGCGCCGCCGTTCGTCTTCCTGGCCCTCCTCCCGGTCATCGTGGTCGTCGTGCTCGCCGAGCTCACCGAGGGTGGGATGGACGCCAAGAGCCTGGCCGTGCTGGCGGTGCTGACGGCGGTCAACGCCGCGTTGCGGAGCATCGGTGCCGGGCTGGCCGGCATCGAGCTGGTGTTCTTCCTGCTGGTGCTCTCCGGTCGGGTGTTCGGACCGGGCTTCGGCTTCGTGCTGGGCTGCACCTCGCTGCTCACCTCGGCCCTGCTCACCTCGGGTGTGGGGCCTTGGCTGCCCTACCAGATGGTCTGCGCGGCCTGGATCGGCATGGGGGCAGGTCTCCTCCCACGACGGGTCCGGGGCCGGGCGCTGCGAGGGCGGGGGGAGATCGCGATGCTCATCGGGTACGCCGTGCTGTGCGCCTACCTGTTCGGTCTCCTGATGAACCTCTCGACGTGGCCCTACGCGCTCGGGATCTCCGTGCCGGGGCAGGAAGGCTCCTTGGCCTACGTGGCGGGCGCCCCCCTGCTGGAGAACCTGCACCGGTTCGCGGTCTACACGCTCATCACCTCGACGGGGGGCTGGGACACCGGACGAGCGATCACCAACGGACTCGCGGTGGCCCTGCTCGGTCCGGCCCTGCTGGCCACGCTGCGCCGCGCTGCCCGGCGCGCGTCGTACGGCGAACCGGTGCGCCCGTAGGCTCGGCGGGTGAGCCTCACCCTGCCCGACGGCGTGCTCGGCATGGCCGAGCGCAGCCCGGAGTGGGCGGACTGGGTCGACGCGCTGCCCCGCTCCGTGGCGGACCTGGCCCAGGAGTGGGGGCTCACTCTGGACGGCATCGCGATGCACGGCTTCTGCGCCCTGGTGGTCCCGGTGGCGCGCGACGACGGTCCCGCGGTGCTCAAGGTCTCCTTCCCCGAGGAGGACACCGCCCACGAGCACCTCGCGCTGCGCACCTGGGCGGGGCGGGGGTCGGTGCGCCTGCTCCGGGCCGACCCCGCTCGCCGCGCGCTGCTGCTGGAGCGGCTCTCGGACTCCAAGCTCGACAGCATCGAGGTCGAGGAGGCATGTGAGGTCGTCGCCGGGCTCTACCGCGACCTGCACGTCCCTGCCGGCCCGCAGTTCCCCCGGCTCAGCGAGTGGACCGGGCAGTGGCAGGAGCGCCTGGCGCAGCTCTCGCCCGACGCGCCGCTCCCGCGCCGCCTGGTCAGCCAGGCGGCATCCCTGGCTCGCGACCTCTCGGTCGACGCGGCGACGGACGGGATCCTGCTCCACGGCGACCTGCACTACCTCAATGTGCTGGCGGCCGAGCGCGAGCCGTGGCTGGCGATCGACCCCAAGCCGATCAGCGGCGACCCGCACCTGGAACCGGCTCCCATGCTGTGGAACCGGTGGGACGAGGCGCTCGCCGAGGGCGACGCCCGTCGCGCCGTGCTGCGCCGGCTCGAGACCATCGTGGACGTCGCCGGCCTGGACGAGGACCGCGCCCGCGAGTGGACCGTGCTGCGGCTGGTCGCCTTCGCCGTGGAGCAGTGGGAGGAGTCCCGGCACGCCGAGCGGCGCGGCAGCGAGCAGACCGTCGAGGCCACCGAGGAGCTGATCACCGCCGCGATCACGATCGCCAAGGCAGCACAGCGCGAATGAACCGGCCGACGGGCGCCGGCTGCGGCAGGATGCCGTCATGAGATCTGCCCGCGTGGTCTCGGTCAACGCCACCTCGGCGCGTGTGATCCAGGAGAAGCCGCGTCTGTACAGCGCCATCGACAAGATCCCCCGGCAGGGCCCGGTCGCCGTGCTCGACCTCGGGCTCCAGGGTGACAACGTCGCCGACGTCGCCAACCACGGTGGCAGCTTCCGGGCGCTGCACGCGCTCGCCTCGGAGGACCTCACCCACTGGGAGCGCGAGCTCGGCACCACGATCCGGCCGGGCCTCCTGGGGGAGAACCTCACCACCCTCGACATCGACCTCAACCAGTGCGTCGTCGGGGAGGAGTGGCTGGTCGGGACGGCCCGGCTCACCGTCACCGCTCCCCGGCGCCCCGGGCTCAAGCTGTGGCGCTGGCTGGAGCTGCAGGGCGTCGACGACCCCGACCTGCCGCAGCGCTACCTCGCCCACGGCCGGCCCGGTCTCTACCTCACGGTGCTGGGGCGGGGCTTCGTCGCCGCGGGAGACCCCATCGACGTGAGCTGGGTTCCCCCACACGGTGTGACCGTCGGGACGGTGCACCGCGCGCTCAACGAGGAGCCGTCGTTGCTGCCACTGCTGCTGGAGATCGACGGGCTGCCACCGGAGGTCTACGACCACGCCCAGCGCTACGTGGACGCGACGGGATAGGCTCGCCGGATCCAGGAGATCCCCGTGGTGGAAGAGGTCAGCGTGTCCGCGATCGTGACAGATCCCAGTGCCATCGAGAACCGCCCGATGACGGTCAGCCGCCAGTTCGTCGACCGGGTCCAAGCCAGTGGCGAGCGCGAGGCGTACCGATTCCCCGCGGGGGAGTCCTGGGAGTCGGTGAGCTGGACCCAGACCGGTGAGAGAGTCAGCAACCTCGCGGCCGGGCTGTGCGCCCTGGGCGTCGAGCCGGAGCAGCGCGTGGGGATCGCGTCGGGCACCCGGCTGGAGTGGATCCTCGCCGACCTCGCCGTCATGTGCTCGGGGGCCGCGACCACGACGGTCTACCCGAGCACCCACGCCGAGGACGTCGCCTACATCCTGTCCGACTCCGCGTGCCAGGTGGTGTTCGCCGAGGACGCCGAGCAGGTGGAGAAGCTCGCCGGCAAGCGCAGCGAGCTCCCCGAGGTCGACAAGGTCGTCGTCTTCGACGGCTCCGGTGACGGCGACTGGGTCATCACCCTCGACGAGCTCGAGGAGATGGGCCGGGCGAAGCTGAAGGAGGAGCCGGGTGTCGTCGACGAGCGCATCGCGAACACCACCGGTGACTCCCTGGCGACCCTGATCTACACCTCCGGCACCACCGGTCGCCCGAAGGGGGTCCGGCTGCTGCACAAGTCGTGGACCTACGAGGGCGCGGCGATCGAGGCCCAGGGGATCCTCGGCGAGGACGACCTGCAGTACCTCTGGCTGCCGATGGCGCACTCCTTCGGCAAGGTGCTGCTCTCCACCCAGCTGGCCTGCGGCTTCGCGACCGCGGTCGACGGTCGGGTCGACAAGATCATCGAGAACCTCTCCGTGGTCAAGCCGACCTTCATGGGTGCGGCTCCCCGGATCTTCGAGAAGGCCCACGCGCGCATCGTGACGATGCAGCAGCAGGAGGGCGGCTTGAAGGAGAAGATCTTCAACCAGGCCTTCTCCGTCGGTCTCAAGGTCGACCAGCTCCGACGCGAGGGCAAGTCGGTGCCGCTGCCGCTGAAGCTGCAGCACGGACTCTTCGACAAGCTGGTCTTCTCCAAGATCCGCGACCGGTTCGGTGGGCGAGTTCGCTTCTTCATCTCCGGTGCGGCCGCGCTCAACCGCGAGATCGCCGAGTGGTTCCACGCCGCCGGCATCTTGATCCTCGAGGGCTACGGACTGACCGAGACCTCGGCCGGCGCCTTCGTCAACCACCCCGACGACTACAGGTTCGGCTCGGTCGGGCGGGTCTTCCCAGGCTCCGAAGTCAAGCTCGGCGAGGGTGACGAGGTCCTGGTCAAGGGCCCCAACGTCATGGATGGCTACCACAACATGCCCGAGGAGACGCAGAAGACCATCGACGAGGACGGGTGGCTCCACACCGGCGACAAGGGTCAGCTCGACGACGACGGCTTCCTGCGGATCACCGGTCGGATCAAGGAGCTCTTCAAGACCTCCGGCGGCAAGTACGTCGCGCCGCCGGCGATCGAGTCCAAGTTCAAGGCGATCTGCCCCTACGCCTCGCAGTTCATGGTCTTCGGCAACGAGCGCAACTACTGCGTCGCCCTGGTGACCCTCGACGAGGACGCCATCACCGACTGGGCCAAGGACAACGGGGTGAGTGGCGACTACGCCGAGATCGTCTCCAGCGACACCTGCCAGGAGATGGTCAAGGGCTACGTCGAGGAGCTCAACACCAAGCTCAACCGCTGGGAGACGATCAAGAAGTGGGAGATCCTCGACCACGACCTGTCGGTCGAGTCCGGTGAGCTCACCCCGTCGATGAAGGTCAAGCGCAACGTGGTGGAGAGCAACTACCAGGAGAAGCTCGACGCCTTCTACAGCTGAGCGGGCCGCGGCCTCGCCGAGGTTCGGGGTCTACGTCCACGTCCCGTTCTGCGCGGTGCGCTGCGGGTACTGCGACTTCAACACCTACACCGCCGCAGAGCTCGGCGGCGCCCACGCACCCCCGGGGGCATCGCGGGAGAGCTACGCCCAGGCCGCGCTGCGTGAGACCTCGCTGGCGCGCTCCGCGCTGGGCGGGCCACGCGAGGTCAGCACCGTCTTCGTCGGCGGCGGCACCCCCACGCTGCTCGATCCCGACGACCTCGTGGCGGTGCTGCGGGGGGTCGACCAGCAGCTGGGCCTGGCCGTCGACGCCGAGGTGACCACGGAGGCCAACCCGGACAGCGTGACCCCGGCGGGGCTGGAGCGGCTGCGCGAGGGCGGGTTCACCCGGGTCTCGTTCGGCATGCAGTCCTCGGAGCGACCCGTCCTCGCCGTCCTGGACCGCACCCACGACCCCGAGCGGGTGCCGCTGGCGGTGCAGTGGGCGCGCGCGGCCGGGTTCGAGCAGGTCAGCCTGGACCTGATCTACGGCACGCCGGGGGAGACCCTGGCGCAGTGGGGAGCATCGCTGGACGCCGCTCTGGCCTGCGAGCCCGACCACGTCTCGGCCTACTCCCTGATCGTCGAGCCGGGCACCGCGCTGGCCCGCCGCGTGCGCCGGGGCGAGCTCGCGGCTCCCGACGAGGACGACCTGGCCGACAAGTACCTCCTGGCCGACCAGCGGCTCGAGGCCGCGGGCCTGCAGTGGTACGAGGTGTCGAACTGGGCGCGCTCGGTCGACGCGCGGTGCCGGCACAACCTGGGCTACTGGCGCAGCGACGACTGGTGGGGCATCGGGCCGGGGGCCCACTCCCACGTCGCGGGGCGGCGCTGGTGGAACCTCAAGCACCCGGCGGCCTACGCGAGCGCCCTGGCGCAGGACCGCACCCCGGAGGCGGGCCACGAGGTGCTCTCCGAGCAGGAGCGTCACCTCGAGGACGTGATGCTGCGCGTCCGGCTGCGTGAGGGGCTGGCGCTCGAGCGGCTCGCGGCCGTGGAGCGGGAGCGGGTCGCGGCGCCTGTGGCCGAGGGGCTGCTGGAGCAGTCGGGGGACCGCGTGGTCCTCACCCGGACCGGACGGCTGCTGGCCGACGGAGTGGTGCGCGAGCTGCTCGACTGAGCCCTGGTCTCGGTGGAGCTGTCGCGGGGGCCCGCTTCTCGTCGAGGTCAAACGCACGTCGGCAGGTACGGCTGCCTCGGCAGGAGCTCGTCCCACTCCTGCCCGGTCAGCCCGCCGCCGGCGACGCGACAGGCGACGTCGAGGGCGTGCTCGAGCGAGGTATCCCACTCGTACGCCGAACCGTCGGCGGAGGCGATCAACACGGTGCGTGATCGCGGCAGGAAGACCGGATGTCCGTCGATGTCGACGTCGCCGAGCGGCTCGCCGGTCGACCCGTCCCAGAGGTTCACTCGTCCCTCGCCTCCCGACACCACGCTCGAACCGTCCGGCGCCCAGTGCACGTGCACCTGGGGGATGGCGGCCCTCGGCTCGGAGGACGTGGACGCCTCCCCGGACCGGAGGTCGACCACGACCAGGGGCTGACCGCCGAGCGCGAGCCGTCGACCGTCGGGTGAGACCGCAGCCGACTCGATCGGAGTGTCCACGCTGCCCTCACGCAGCGCCTCGCCGGTGCCGAGGTCGACCAGAGCCCAGCGATGGGCGTCGGGGAAGTCCCAGTAGTTGGTGGGCTGATCCCGCAGCAGGACGACGGCGGTGGTGGGGTCCGGACCCGCCGCCGCGAAGGCGACGCTGCGGCCGGGGAACCGCAGTGGTGGTCCGGACCGTTCCAGCGTCTCGGCGTCGAGGACGACCAGCCCGTGGTCGGAGCCGGCCAGCAGGGACCGCCCGTCCGCGGTGTATGCCACCCAGGCGTCGAAGTCGGCCGCGTCCACCTGCCTGCGGGCGAGGATCCGTCCGGTCCGGCGGTCGACCACGCGGACGTAGCCGGTGGGGTCGACAGCCGCGATCCGCCGCCCGTCCGGGCGCCAGGACACGCTCGCGGCCTCGGTTCCGACCCATGCGAACGCGCCGAGGTCGGTCGTGCGCCCGGTGCCGACCTCGATGAGACGAGTGCTGGTAGGCGGGTCGAGGTGGTCGCGGTCTGCGAGCAGTGCCGTGCCGTCCGGCGAGGGGAACCGGCTCGTCGATCCCACAGGGTGTTCACGGCGGTCGGGAGGGCGAACCTGGAGGAGGTATCGGCGCTCGCCAGACAGGTCGACGGCGTGGACCCCGGTCGCGGTCTGGACGTACAGGGCTTCGTCGTCGGGGCCGAAGGCCAACGTCCCGCCCTCGAGCTCGACACGCTCGAGGGCACGGCGATCGGCGAGCCGCCAGACCACGACCGTCCCGTCGGAGGCCGCGCTGGCGAGCAGGCGGCCGTCCGAGGCGAAGGCAAGGTGCTCCACGGCCTTGGCGTGACCGCTCAGCCTGTCCCGCTCCTCACCGGTGACGGGCGATGCGAGCACGACGTCGAGGCCGTCGGCGTAGGCCAGCACGGAGTCGTCGGGCGCCAGGGCGAAGGGGGTGCCGAGGTCGGCGAACCCACCGATCCTTCGGCCCGTGCCGGTGTCCCACACCGCGACCGGCCAACGTCGGACGTCGGCGTTGCGGTCCAGCCCGGTGTAGAGCCGGGAGCCGTCGGCGCTCAGCGTCAACGCCTGCTCGGCACTGTCGAGTCGGATGCGTGCCCGGGCGTCGACGGGGCGCGCAGGTCCCAGACGTAGGCATGGCCACTACTTCCGTCGATGCTCGCACCGGTGTACGGGCCGTCCACGGTCGCCGCGAGGAACCGGCCGTCGGCGCTGAACTCCAGGTCGGAGACGACGGTGCCGTTCTGCGCCAGACCGCCCAGCGGGACGGGCGTCTCGTCGTACGTCGTGGGGTCGACCAACCGCACGGGTGGCCCGATGCCGTTGAGCACTCCGACCGCGACCCGGTCGCCGGCGGGGGACCACGCCATCGGCTCGCAGATGCAGACACCACGTCCACGCCAGCCGGGCGGGCTGGGGTCGTAGGTGCCGAGCTCCTCGCCGGTGCCGGCATCGAGGAACCTCACCCGGTCGTCCACGCCCAGGACCGCGACCTGGGTGCCGTCCGGGCTGGGCTCGGGTACACCCCACTCCCCGGGGAAGTAGGCCGCGAGCTGCGGGGTACGGGCGAGCACCGAGCGCAGGCCGGCCCGCGCCTCCGCCGAGTCGTCCAGGGAGACCGCGGCCACCGCGCGCTTCAGCGCGAGGTCCAGCCGGTCGGTCACGAGGGCCTGGGCCGCCACCCGGCGGGCGTCGGCGGCGCGGACGGCCGCGGTCGCACGGTCGGCCTGCTGGGTGGCGAGCCAGCCGGCGACGAGCGCGGTGACCAGCAGGATCGCCGTCCCCGCCAGAGCGGTCCGGAGTCGCCGGTTCGCGCGGGCCTGGAGCCGCGCCTGCTCGGCCGCGCTGCGCTCCTCCGCCTCCGCCAGCCGCCGGGCGGCCTCGAGGAACTCACGCTCGTCGCGGTGAGGTCGGGCCCTGCGCGGTCCTGCCACTCCAGCGTCCGGGCCAGCCTGACGCCGCGATAGAGCTCGGTGTCCGGGCCACCCATGGCCGACCAGGCCTCCGCGGTGACGGCGAGGTGTCGCAGGATCCGCTGCCCCTCGGTGTCCTCGTCCAGCCACCCCCGGAAGCGGGGCCAGGACCGCATCACCGCCTCGTGGGCGAGCTCCAGGTTGCCTTCGTCGACGGTGACGAGGCGGGCCCCGACCAGCGACTCGATCAGCCGCTCGTGGGCCTCGTCGGTGGCGACCAGCCGGCGGGGCACCCGGGAACGGACCGGCTCGCCGTCGGGGCTGGGGGTGACCAGCCGGAGCAGCAGGTCGCGCAGCATCGGCCGACGCTCGGCGGGGATCCGCTCGTAGAGCGCCTCGGCCGACTCGGTCAGGGCGTGCCTGACGCCTCCGGTGGCGCGGTAGCCCTCAACTGTCAGGACCGCGCCCTCGCGACGGATCCAGGTCTCACGGAGCACGTGGGACAGCAGGGGCAGGGCTCCCGGCTCGTCGACGACCTCGGCCACGAGCAGCTCGACGAGCCCCGGCTCGAGGCGCAGGCCGGCCGTGCGAGCCGGGCCCGCGATCGCAGCCCGCAGCTCCTCCTCACCCATGGGGTTGAGGAGGTACAGCCCGCGTTCGACGGTCCTCGCCATGTCGGGGAAGGCCGCCAGGTCACCGAGCCTGTCGGCACGCAGGGCCACCACCAGACGGCCCCGACCCGCATGCTCGGCCAAGGCGGAGAAGAAGGTCGTCAGCTCCTCACGGTCGGTGCACGACAGCGCCTGCTCGCACTGGTCGACCACCAGCACGACCGGAGCGCCGCCTCGGGGGACCTCCGACAGCGCCTCGTTCGGGTGCGGACCAGGAGTGATGACCACGACCCGCTCACCATCGTCACGCAGCGTCGCCGCCACGCCGGCACGCACGAGCGAGGACTTGCCGGACCCTGAGGGTCCGACGACGGCCAGGACCCCGGTCGCCGTGAGCCGCTCGAGACACGCCGCGGTGTCGCGGCCGCGACCGAAGAAGCCCTCGGCGTCCCCGAGGTCGTAGGACAGCAGCCCGAGGTAGGGGCACTCGGCGCTGGCGTCGGGCTCCGTGGCGACGCTTGCCAAGGACTGGTCCTGACGAAGAATCGCCTGCTCGAGTGCCAACACGTCAGGGCCGGGGTCCAGCCCGAGCTCCTCCAGCAGGATCCGCTTCAGCTGCCGGATCGCCCGGAGCGCGTCGCTCTGCCGTCCGGACCTGTACTCCGCCAGGGCCAGCAGCTCCCACCGCCGCTCGCGCAGCGGTGCGGCGCGGACCAGTCGCTGGGCCTCGCTGAGCACCTCCCGGTGGTGGCCCGTCGCCAGCGCGGCCTCCACGCTCAGCTCCTCTGCGTCGTGACGCAGCTCCTCGAGGCGGTCCGCCTCGCTGCGACCGGAGGTCCACTCCGTCAGCTCGGCCAGGGGGTGTCCGCGCCACAGCGACAGGGCGTCGCTGACGTCGTACGCCGCGCGGTCCGGTTGTCCGAGGAGCAGGTGCTCACGAGCCCGCTCGAGGAGCCGCTCGAATTCCCGGGCGTCCACCTCCCGCGCGGGCAGTGCCAGCCGGTAGCCCTCGGGGAGGGTCTGGATCGCGTCGCGACCCAAGAGCTTGCGCAGCCGGACGATGCTGCCTTGGACCACCTTGGGCCAGCTCGGCGGCGGGTTGTCGGGCCAGAGCGCGTCGGCCAGCCGCTCGGGGCTCACGGTGCGTCCGGGTTCGAGCGTGAGCGCCTCCAGGACCGCCCGGTCGCGCCGTGGCAGTGGCGCGGGTGCCCCGTCCACGACCAGCGGCCCCAGGACCCCAATACCCATGACGCCGACTGTGCGCCGTCGGGGTGCACCGGTCAACGGCCGGTATACCCGGCTGATACCGCTGCAATGCCCTCCCGTTACCCCGATCCCCGACAACCGGACCACCAGGCAACGACCGCTGAAGGGGTAGCCATGAACAGCACGAGCAGAACACACATCGCACGAACGAAGGCCTCGGGAGGCCCGATCGCAGGCGCAACGGCACTTGCTCTCGCTGCCCTCCTGGTGGCCGGGCCCGTCCAGGCGCGAGTCGAGACCCCGCAGGAGAGCGGAGGTTGGGCGGCGTCGGTCACCGCTGGGACGACCCAAGTCCGACCCACACGCGTCAACGGCGTGCTCGGCATCCACGTCCGCGGAGGATGGCTGCTGCGCTGAGCTGCCCGGCGTGCCGACCCGGCGGCACCCTCGGGCCACCACCCCAGCTCAGCTCACGAAGCGGATGGTCAGCGGGTAGCGGTAGTCCTGGCCGTTGCTCGCCTTGAGGGTGGCGATGACGACGAAGACCAGCCACAGCACGCCGAGCACGGGAAGCACGATGATGCCGATCCCGACGAAGATCAGCAGGAAGCCGACGAAGCCGTAGATCAGCATGGAGATCTGGAAGTTCAGCGACTCCACCGAGTGCCGCCGGACGAAAGGTGAGTCCTTCTTGACCAGCATGATCACCAGCGGCACCAGGAAGGCGAGGGCGATCCAGGCGCCGATGATGCAGCCGATGTGGCTGGCCAGGGCCCAGGTGCGCTCCTCGGACGTGGTCCCTGCCGGGGGTGGTGGTCCCCACCCCTGCGGGTTCTGCGAGGTCATGATCCCTCCGCGGTCACGAAGTCGATGAGCTCCTCGACCCGGCCGAGCAGCGCCGGCTCGAGGTCCTGGTAGGAGCCTACGACGCCGAGCACCCGCTTCCAGGCCTGAGCGATGTCTGCCTGGTCACGGTGCGCCCAGCCGAGATGACGGCAGACGCCCCGCTTCCACTCCACGTCGCGCGGGATGGTCGGCCACGCGCTCATGCCCAGCCGCTCCGGTCGCACCGCCTGCCAGATGTCGACGAAGGGATGGCCCGTCACCAGCACGTGCGGGCCGTGGCGGCTGCCTGCGACGGCATCGGCGATCCGCGACTCCTTCGAGCCGTCGACCAGGTGGTCCACCAGCACACCGACGCGGCTGCCGGGACCGGGACCGAGCGCGTCGAGGCGCGCCGGGAGCTCGTCCACCCCGTCGATGGGCTCGACCACGACGCCCTCGAGGCGCAGGTCGTCACCCCAGACCTTCTCCACCAGCTCGGCGTCGTGGCGCCCCTCGACCCAGATCCGGCTGGCGCGGGCGACGCGGGCACGGGCGCCCTCGACCGTGCGGGAGCCGCTCGCGGTGCGGGTGGGCCGTGCCGGCGCCGAGCGGCTGGGCGGGCGGAGGATGACCGGCGCCCCCTCGAGCAGGAACCCGGGTCCGAGCGGGAAGACCCGACGCCGGCCGCGGCGGTCCTCCAGGGTGACGGTGCCGAGGTCCCGATCGATGCCGACGACCTCGCCGCACCAGTCGCTGGTCGCCTCCTCCAGCACCATGCCCTTCTCCACCGCGACCTCGCGGGAGCGCCCGCGTGCCGGCGCGCGCCAGTCGGTGGCGAGCACGTCGGCGCCGTACCGGTCGCCGGTGCGAGGGGTGTGTCGGGGGCTCACCCCGGTGAGGCTACGGGCGGCCTCAGGCCATCGGGAGCCGACGCGCGGAGGGGTCGATGTGCTCATAGCCACGCCGCACGGCGTGGGTCAGGGAGTCGGCGGGGAAGGGCCACTCGCCCTCGGCCAGCGCCTGGGCGACAGGGACGCCTCGCCCGACGAGCTCGTGCACGGTCTCGGCCACCTGTGCGGTCTGACGGCGCTGCTCGTGGAGGAACTCGTGGTCCACGACGTCACCGTGACCGGGCACGACGACCGTCGCGGGCGTGGTCAGCTGCGAGGCGGTCTCGAGGGTGATCGGCCACTCCAGCGGCCAGCAGTCCGCGCCGTACGACGGGGGCCCGCTCTGCTCGACCAGGTCGCCGGCGAGCAGCACCTCGGCGTCGGGGACGCGCACCACCAGGTCGCCGGCGGTGTGGCCTCGCCCGCAGAACACCAGCTCCAGCTCGCGGTCCCCGAGGTCGACCACGCTGACCGAGGAGAAGGTGCGGGTCGGGGTCAGCAGGGGAGAGGCCTCGACCTCGTCGTACCGGTCGGGCTCGATGCCGTGGTCCTCGGGAGAGGCCAGCGCCGCCTGCCGCGCCGGCGCCATCTCGGCCACGGCGTCCTCGTGGGCGAGCAGCTCGACCCCGGGGTGACGCGCGCTCACCGCTGCGTTGCCCAGCACGTGGTCGTAGTGGGCGTGGGTGTTGACCACCGCCACGACCGGGAGGTCGCTGACCCCGTGCAGGCGCGCCAGCATGGCCTCGGCCTCGGAGACCGAGCCCAGTGTGTCGACCAGCACGATGCCGCGGCTGCCGAGGACGGCGGTCACGGTGACGTCGAGCCACCGGTGGCGGGCCACCAGCACCCGGTCGGCGATCTCTCGGAACTCCTGGTTCGGCACGCGTGCACCCTATGCGGCCCCCGGGCACACGCCGGAGCGGCTTGTAGGATTGGCACTCGACATCAGTGAGTGCCAAGGTTGGGGCACCGCCACCCGATCGGGTCGATCCGCACCAGCGAAGGAGGCAGCCGTGGTCGAGGACCGCAAGCTCGCCGTCCTGCGCGCCATCGTGGAGGACTACGTCTCGACCCAGGAGCCGGTGGGCTCCAAGGCCCTCGTCGACCGGCACCAGCTGGGTGTCTCCCCGGCGACCGTGCGCAACGACATGGCGGCGCTGGAGGAGGAGGGGCTGATCGCCCAGCCCCACACCAGTGCCGGCCGGATCCCCACCGAGAAGGGCTACCGGCTCTTCGTCGACCGGATCAGCCAGATCAAGCCGCTGAGCTCGGCCGAGCGACGTGCGATCACCACGATCCTCGAAGGCGCGGTCGACCTCGATGACGTGGTGGCGCGCTCGGTGCGTCTCCTGGCTCAGCTGACCCGCCAGGTGGCGGTGGTGCAGTACCCGACCCTGTCTCGTTCGACGGTGCGCCATGTCGAGCTGGTGACGCTGAGCACGACGCGTCTCCTGCTCGTGCTCATCCTGTCCACGGGCAGGGTCGAGCAGCGCGTGGTCGAGCTGCCCGAGCCGGTGGACGACGACACGCTGGTGCAGATGCGCACCGCCCTCAACCGTGCGGTGATGGGGCGCCGGATCGACGAGGCCGTCGACGCGCTGGCCGCGGCGCCGGAGCTCTCGGACCCGTTGCGGCGCGGAGCGATGGGCGTGGTGGCGGCGACGCTGATCGAGGCGATGTCCGACCACCGCTCCGACGAGCGCGTGATCGTGGGTGGCACCGCCAACCTCGCCCAGTTCGGCGAGGGCTACACCTCGCTGCAGACCGTGCTCGAGGCGCTGGAGGAGCACGTTCTCCTGCTGAAGATCCTCGGCCACACCAGCACGCCGGCCGCGCTCACCGTGCGGATCGGCTCCGAGGTCCCCCACGAGGGGATGACTGCGACCTCGGTGGTCACCTCTGCCTACGGGCTGGGCGACGAGGCCCTCGGCGCGATGGGTGTGCTGGGCCCGACCCGCATGGACTACGCCGGCGCGATGGCCAGCGTGCGCGCGGTGGCCATGTACCTCTCCAAGATCCTCGACCAGGGATGAGCAACACGTGAGTCACGACCCGTACGAGATCCTCGGGGTGTCCAAGGACGCCGACGACGCCGAGATCAAGAAGGCCTACCGCAAGCTGGCGCGCCAGCTGCACCCGGACGTCAACCCGGAGGCCTCGGCGCAGGAGCGCTTCAAGGAGGTCTCCAAGGCCTACGAGGTGCTCGCCGACCCCGAGAAGCGGCGCGCCTACGACATGGGCGGCGACCCCTTCGGTGGTGGAGGCTTCCCGGGCGGCGCCGGGGCGGGCTTCTCCTTCACCGACATCATGGACGCCTTCTTCGGGGGCGCCGGTGGTGCACAGGGGAGGGGTCCGCGCTCGCGGGTCCGCCGTGGCCAGGACGCCCTGATCCACCTGAGCATCGATCTCGCCGAGGCCGCCTTCGGCATCACCCGAGAGATCAAGGTCGACACCGCGGCCACGTGCCCCACCTGCGAGGGCAGCGGTGCGGCACCCGGCACGCAGCCGAAGACCTGCGAGATCTGCCACGGTCGTGGGGAGACCCACCACATCCAGCGCTCGTTCCTCGGTGAGGTGCGCACGATGCGTCCGTGTGCGGCGTGCCGCGGCTTCGGTCAGGTCATCCCCGAGCCCTGCCGCGAGTGCTCCGGCGACGGCCGGGTGCGCACGCTGCGCACCCTGACGGTGAAGATCCCTCCCGGTGTCGGCGACGGTGTGCGTGTACAGCTCGCCGAGCAGGGCGAGGTCGGCCCCGGCGGTGGCCCGGCCGGTGACCTGTTCGTGGAGCTCGAGGTGCGCCGCCACGAGCTGTTCACCCGTCACGAGCGCGATCTGCATTGCGCCGTCGAGCTGCCCATGACCGCTGCCGCGCTCGGTGCGACGATCATGCTCCCGACGCTGGAGGCTGACCTGTCCCCGTCGGCCGCCGCTGACGCGGGCTTCGCCGAGACCCCGCCGACCGAGCTGCCGCTGGAGATCCGCCCGGGCACCCAGCCGGGAGCCGAGCTGCGGCTCGCCGGCCAGGGCGTCCCGGCCCTGCACGGCGGCAGCCGAGGCGACATCGTGGTGCGCGTCGCGGTGGCGACCCCGACCAGGCTGGATGACCGGCAGGAGGAGCTGCTGCGCGAGCTGGCCACGCTGCGTGGCGAGGAGCAGCCGACGGGTCGGGTCACCTCGAGCCACAAGTCGGTCTTCGACCGCCTGCGGGGCGCCTTCAACCCCCGCTGAGCATGACGCTCCCGACGTTCGTCCACCCTGACGCCGGTGGCCTGGCCGTGGGTGACCACGTGGTCCTCGACGGGCCGGAAGGTCACCACGCAGCGGTCGTCCGCCGGTTGCGCGCGGGGGAGTCGGCCACGCTGACCGACGGTGAGGGCGCGCGCGTCACGGTCGAGGTCATGGCCGTGGGCAAGGGTCAGGTCGACCTCGTCGTCCGGTCGAGCGAGCAGGTCCCGCGACCGGCCCCGCGGCTCGTCGTCGTGCAGGCGCTCGCCAAGGGTGACCGTGGCGAGCTCGCCGTCGAGCTCCTGACCGAGGTCGGCGTGGACGCGGTCGTGCCCTGGTCCGCCGAGCGGTGCGTGGTGCGCTGGTCCGGGGAGCGCGGGCAGAAGTCGCTGCGCCGCTGGCGCTCCACCGCCTTCTCCGCAGCCAAGCAGTCACGACGCGCGTGGTTCCCCGAGGTGACCGACCTGCACAGCACCGCGGACGTGGCGGGGTTGGCGAGGGACGCAGGCCATGCGTTCGTGCTGCACGAGTCGGGGGAGCAGTCGATCGTCGAGGCTGTGTCGTCGGACCTCTCGGGGGACGTCGTGCTCGTCGTCGGCCCCGAGGGTGGCGTCACCGACGCCGAGCTCGAGCACCTCGGCGCTGCCGGCGCGAGCGCCCTAAGACTGGGGCCGACCGTGCTGCGTTCGTCCACCGCTGGCGTCGCCGGTGCGAGCGCCCTGCTCTCCCGCACCCCACGCTGGTCCTGACCCCGCCTCCGGCCGCGGGAAAGTCGACGCTGCACCCGAGCTCGTCCCCACGCTCACGCCGGAGGACCACCCCGCACACGCCATGCGCCTCGACCCGGGTGACCGGGTCTCAGTGAGCTTCTCGACGTACGGCACCCGGTCGCGCGCCGAGCAGGTGCCGTACTTCGAGAATCAGCGCCGCGATGCTCCAACCGCGAGCCATACCTACTCGGTCAGTGTGGGCTGACTGCTGCCTGTGCCAGACCCATCAGGGGAAGGGCAGGTGGGCGGTGGTGCCGGTGTGGTCGACGGTGTAGGTGCGGCCGGGTGGGCTCGTCCAGGTGACGGCGGTGGGGCCGGTCCTGCGGTAGGTCCAGGCGCCGTGGGTCTTCACGCGGTGGTGGTAGCGGCACAGCCGAGCGGTGTTGATGCTCGAGGTCTGGCCGGGCGGCCCGCCGTCGTCGGGGTCGAGGTAGGCCTCGATGTGGTCCAGGTCGTAGGTCGGGTTGGTCCGCCCGCACCAGGGGAAGCAGCAGACGTGGTCGCGCTCGGCGACCTGGCGTTGCAGGGCGGCGGGGTGTTCGTAGGCGTCCACGGCGATCTGCTCGGCCAGGTCCACCACGCGGGTGACCTCGATCCGGGTGCCGGGGGTGAGCCCGGCCAGCCATCGTGCGACCGCTGCGGTCGGGATCGGGGTCGGGCGCCACGAGGAGAGCCCCTCGGTGCGGACCCGAGCCACCGGACCTGACATGTCAGTGCCGCAGCGGCAACCGGTGTGCAGGTGCAGGTGGAACACAGCGGACGCCTTGGTCTTCTTCAGCTTGGCGGTGCCGTCGACGGCGGTGGCAGTGGCGGTGGTGTGCAGGTCCAGGGCGTACTGCGGGTCGGCGAGCACCCCGACCGCCCGGGCCCGGCGCACGGTGCGGGGTGAACGGTCGCCGAGGGCGCCGAGGACGGTGGCGGTGTCGTCGAGGGCCCGGTTGAACGCGTGCGCGTCAGGTGAGTCCAGCACCGCCTCGAGGCGGGTCAGCCCGTCGAGGGTGTCGGTCTCCAGCCAGACCCCGCGGTGCTCGGCGGCCTGGGCTGCCTTCTGCTCGGCCAGGTCGGGCTGGTGGCGGATGATCGCGCCCTCCACCGCGCGGGTGATCCGGGTGATCGAGAGCCGGTGGGCGAACTCGGCCAGCTGGGCGTCGACGAACGTCGCGGTGGCGGCCTTGAGCGGGATGGTCTGCTCGGCGACCCGACGGGCCTTCCACACCGGGCACCGACCGTCCATCACCTGCGACCACAGACGCGGGAGCCGGTCGCGCAGCTCGACCGCCTGGGCGACGTAGGCCCGCGCGGAGTGCTCGGAGAGCTCCAGCGTGACCGCGAGGTCGGTGAGCGCGAACTCCCGTACGCTGAACGCGCCCTCCCCGAGCAGGCGCAGGATGCCCTCGGTGCCCAGCTCGTCCGCCTCGTGGGCCAGCTGGGCGGCCTGGTCGGGGTGGTCGTCCAGGTCCCACGCCATCTCCCGGCCAACGCGCGACATCGCGCCGCGGGTGAGCCATTCGGCCTCGGTGACCCGGTGCCGGTCGGCATAGGCCGCGACCGCCCGGAGCTCGGCGACCTCGGCGCGACGCGCCATCGCACGGTGCTCGCCGATCGTGGCCAGCACCGCCTCGTCGTCCACACCCAGCACGTCGACCTCGCCACGACGCACACCCTCCTCGGCGAAGGTGGGGCGGGTGGTGGTCGTCATGAGTCTGAACCTACGGACAGGCACCGACACTTTCTGGTGCCCGATGAGAGAATCGCCAAGCAGACATGGAAGAACTCGGCGAGGACCGATCAGCTGACGGGGCCGATGGAGAAGGACTTGGTGTCCTCGTTCACGGGCAGCTGCTCTCCGGAGACGTCCTCGTCGTAGACCCGCAGGGTGTAGTCGCCCTCGGGCAGGCGGGGGAGCGTGAACTCGAACGGCGACAGCGTGCAGCACTCCTGTGCCATCGCGGACCCGCGACGCTCGATGCGACCGGTGTCGCGATCGATCACCTCCCAGACCGCGGTGGCCTCGAAGAAGGCGCCACGGCCGGTCACGTGGAGACGACCGTCGGTGCGCCTGCCCTCGGCGGGGTCGATGATCCACACCGGGGCGAGCACCTGCATCGGGTCGGCCTCACCGATCGGCTGCGAGGTGTCCTCGCCGAGCAGCTGGTCGGTCGCCTCCCCGTCGATCAGGAACTGCACCGGAGCTCTCCTCTGCGCCGCGGCCTGAGCCGTGTAGACCAGCTGCTGCACCTGCACGCGGGGGAGCGAGGCGGAGTAGCCGTCGGGCCGCGAGCGGAGCTGGTGGCCACCCGAGGTGAGATCGATCTCGATCAGCTCCGCGCCCTCGTCGTACGTCGCCGAGGCGTCCATTCCCTCGGGCCAGGGGCGCGAGTAGTCAGGGTCGAGGGGGTCGGCCGAGACCGCCATGCTCACGGCCAGGTCGAGCACGTCACCGGTCACGGTGGTGGCTCGGAACTCGCGGAACAGCACGTCACCGTTCCCGGTGTCGCCGACGTAGTAGACCGGGACCGGACCGCTGGCGACCTCCGACCCGTCCGGCTCCGGTGCGGGAGGCTCCTCGGCGCTCTCGGTCGGCGGGGTCGGTTCGGTCGGCTCCGGGCTGCCGGTTGCCGACGGTGTCGGTGCTGCCGGAGTCGCTTCCGGCTCGGTGTCCCACAGCCCGCCGGCCAGGGCGATCGCGCCCACGGTCGCGGCGACAAGAAGTCCGGCGCCACCCGCGAGCAAGGTCCCGCGACGCGGCGATCGCGAGTCCGCCGCTCGGCGGATCTCGTCCAGCCCGGTGGTCGGCTCGACGTCACTGACGGTGTCGGCCAGGGTGTCACGCAGCCACTGGTCCTCGAGGTCATCGCGCTCGTCGGGGTTCATCGCTCCTCCTCCAGAAGCTCGCGCAGCCGCCCGGCTGCTCGGTGGGTGTGGCTCTTGACGGCGCCGCGGCTGATGCCCAGCGTGCCGGCGACGCCGGCCTCGTCGAGGTCGGCGTAGTACCGCAGCACGATCACCTCGCGCTGTCGGCGCGGCAGCTGCTGGAGCGCGTCGAGCACGCGCTCGCGGCGCTCGGTCGCGGCGTAGGTCTCGTCCGCGCCGGGCAGCGAACCCTCGCGGGGGTCGACCGAGGCCAGGTGGCGACGCTCGACACCGCGACGGCGCCCGACCGAGTGCGCGCCGTTGACCACGCAGCGCCGCAGGTAGCCGAACGCCTGGTCGTGGTCGCCGAGCCGGTCCCAGCGTCGGTGGACCGCGACGAACGCGTCCTGCACGACCTCTTCCGCGGTCGCCTGGTCCCGCAGCAGCAGGACGGCGAGACGCACGAGGCCGCGGTGGTGCGCCCCGTACAGGCGCTCCAGCGCCTCGTCGGCGCTCCACGAGCCGGGCTGGCCCGAGGTGGGGGCGGGTGTGCTCACGGTGATCACGCTAGAAGCACGCGTGACCAGGCCCGGGGGTTTACACGCCGGGCTGGCGGATCAAGCGGATCAGCGCAGCGCGGCGGTCAGGTCCGCGAGCAGGTCCTCGGGGTCCTCGAGCCCGACCGAGAGCCGGACGACCCCGTCGCTGATCCCGGCCGCGGCCCGCGCCTCGGGGGTCAGCCGCCGGTGGGTGGTGGTGGCCGGGTGGGTGACCAGCGACTTCGCGTCGCCCAGGTTGTTGGAGATGTCGAAGAGCTGCAGCGCGTCGAGGAACGAGAACGCCTCGTCGCGACCGCCGTCGAGCTCGAGGGTGAGCATCGTGCCGCCACCGGTCATCTGCCGCTTCGCGAGGTCACGCTGCGGGTGGTCGTCGAGCAGCGGGTGCACGACGCGACGCAGCCGGGGGTGCCCCTGCAGCGACCGGGCGAGGTGCTCGGCGTTCTGCGCCATCCGCTCGACCCGGAGCTCCATCGTCTCGAGGCCCTTGAGCAGCACCCAGGCGTTGAACGGCGAGAGCGAGGGGCCGACGGTGCGCATGAAGTCCTTGACCGGACCCTCGACGTAGTCCCAAGGCCCGAGGATCGCCCCGCCGAGCGTGCGTCCCTGGCCGTCGATGTGCTTGGTCGCGGAGTAGACGACGATGTCGGCGCCGTGCTCGAAGGGGTGGGAGTGCACGGGGGTGCCGAACACGTTGTCCACCACGGCGACGGCCCCGGCGTCGTGCGCGAGCCGGGACACCGCGGCGATGTCGACCATCTCCAGCATCGGGTTGCTCGGGGTCTCGAAGAACACCGCCGACGCGGGCGTGGCCAGCGCAGCCTCCCACTGGGACAGGTCGGTGCCGTCGACGATCACGGTCTCCACGCCCCACCGGGGGAGCACCTCGTCGACGATCGTGAAGCACGCGCCGAACAGCTGTCGGGACGCGACGAGCCGGTCACCCGCGCCGCACAACGTCGCCAGGGCCGTGAACACCGCCGACATGCCGGACCCCGTCGCGTAGCAGGCCTCGGCTCCCTCCATCGAGCGCAGCCGCTCCTCGAACATGCCGACGGTGGGGTTGGTGTAGCGGCTGTAGATGTAGTGGTCGTTGTCGCCCACGAACGCCGCCTCGGCCTGGGCCGCGGTCTCGAAGACGTAGCCGCTGGTGAGGTAGATCGCCTCGGAGGTCTCGTCGAACCTGCTGCGGTCGAGCCCAGAGCGCACCGCCCGGGTCGCGGGGCGCCAGGTCGCGGAGCCGCGGGGAGCGGGGTCCTGCTCGGTCATGATCTCGAGCATGGCACAGCAGACACCCTCGCCAGACCCGGTCTTATGGTGGGCCCATGAGTGACGTGACCGCCGACTGCCTGTTCTGCTCCTTCGTCTCGAAGGACATCGAGACCGACGTGGTGCTGGAGACCGACTGGAGCCTCGCCTTCCGCGACATCGCACCCCAGGCGCCGTCCCACGTCCTGGTGGTCCCCAAGGACCACCACGCGACCGTCGCCGACCTCGCAGTGGCCGACACCGAGGCGCTCACCGACCTGTTCCGCACCGTGTCCTCGGTCGCCGAGCAGGAGGGGCTGGACGGCGGCTACCGAGTGGTCTTCAACACCGGCGCGGATGCGCTGCAGAGCGTCCTGCACGTCCACGCCCACGTCATCGGCGGTCGCACGATGGAGTGGCCGCCCGGCTGAGCCCGACTGGATGGGGCATCAGTGCCTCGCGACAACTAGCATGGGGACAAATGAGCGACACCACTGCAGACGGCGGCTCGGGAGCCGATGTCGGGGAGCCCCCCACCTCCAAGACGCGCCGCGACCAGCCGGTCCACATCATCGACGTCCCGACGAGCATCAACATGGTCGCGCTGCTCGGACCGCGCGACGAGCACCTCGCCCTGTGGGAGCAAGCCTTCGACGCCGACATCCACGTGCGGGGCAACCGGATCACGCTGCGTGGTGAGTCCGCCGAGCTGGCCACCGCCGAGCGACTGATCGACGAGCTGGTCACGATCCTGCGCACCGGTCAGGGGCTGACCCCTGAGACCGTCGAGCGCGCCATCGGCATGCTCCGGCTGGAGTCGCGCGAGCGCCCTGCCGATGTGCTCAGCCTCAACATCCTGAGCAACCGGGGCCGCACCATCCGCCCCAAGACGCTGAACCAGAAGCGCTACGTCGACGCGATCGACCGGCACACGATCGTCTTCGGCCTCGGCCCAGCAGGCACCGGCAAGACCTACCTGGCGATGGCCAAGGCGGTGCAGGCGCTGCAGGCCAAGCAGGTCAACCGGATCATCCTCACCCGTCCGGCAGTGGAGGCGGGAGAGAGCCTCGGCTTCCTGCCCGGCACGCTCAGCGAGAAGATCGACCCCTACCTGCGCCCGCTCTACGACGCCCTGCACGACATGATCGACCCGGAGTCGATCCCCAAGCTCATGGCCGCCGGCACCATCGAGGTCGCCCCGCTGGCCTACATGCGCGGGCGCTCCCTCAACGACGCGTTCGTGATCCTGGACGAAGCGCAGAACACCTCGCCGGAGCAGATGAAGATGTTCCTCACCCGGCTCGGGTTCGGCTCCAAGATGGTCGTCACGGGGGACACCACCCAGACCGACCTGCCGCGCGGCATCCGCAGCGGCCTGCGGGTCGTCGAGGAGATCCTCGAGGGCGTCCAGGACATCTCGTTCAACCGGCTCACCGCCAACGACGTGGTCCGGCACCGACTGGTCGGGCGCATCGTCGCGGCCTACGACGAGTACGAGGCCGAGTCGGTCGCGGAGCATCCGGGCTCGGGGCAGGGCGAGCTGCACGGCCGCAGTCAGCGCGCGCACGGCCGCGGGGCGAGCCGGGCCCCCGAGGGCGGCCCCGGACGAGGCTCGTCGTGAGCGTCGAGGTCCTCCTGGAGTCCGGCGACACCGTGGACGTTGCTCGCACCGCCACGCTGTGCCGCTTCACCCTCGACCGGCTGCGGGTGCACCCCCTCGCCGAGCTGTGCCTGACCTTCGTCGACGAGGGCACGATCGCCGAGCTCAACGAGCAGTGGATGGGCAAGGAGGGGCCGACCGACGTCCTCGCCTGGCCCATGGACGAGCTGCGTCCGGGCACCGTCAACGACGAGCCCGAGGAGGGCGTGCTCGGTGACATCGCGATCTGCCCGCAGGTCGCCCAGCGCCAGGCGGAGCAGGCCCGCGCCGACGGGCAGGCCGGCTACGACACGGTCGACGAGCTCGACCTGCTCACCGTGCACGGCATCCTGCACCTGCTCGGCTACGACCATGCCGAGCCCGAGGACCACGCGGAGATGTTCGGCCTGCAGGCACGCCTCCTCGCCGAGTGGCAGGCGGTCCGCCACGGCTCCGAGGTGGCGCCGTGAGCCCCGCCGACGTGTGGCTCCTGCTGGGCGCCGGCGCGTGCGTCCTGGCGGCCGGCTTCTTCTCCAGCGCCGACGCCGCGCTGGCCAACATCTCCAAGGTCCGCGCCGAGGAGGTGCTCGAGGAGGGCCACCCCGGCGCTCGACGGCTGGCGCTGGTCGCGGCCGACCCCGCGCGTCACCTCAACACGGCTCTCTTCCTGCGCCTGCTCTTCGAGATCCTGGCGGTCGTCCTGGTCGCCGAGGTCGTCCTTCCGCAGATCGAGCCGCGCTGGGCCGGCGTCCTCACGATCGCCGGCGCGATGCTGGTCGTCCAGTTCGTCGCCGTCGGCGTGGGGCCGCGCACCGTCGGCCGGCTGCACGCTCAGCGGGTAGCCCTGCTCACGGCCCCCGTGGTCGCCCTGTTCACCCGGGTGCTCGGCCCGCTGCCGCAGCTGTTGATCGTGCTCGGCAACATCATCACCCCGGGTCGCGGCTTCAGCGAGGGGCCGTTCTCCTCCGAGGCCGAGCTGCGCGAGCTGGTCGACCTCGCCGAGGCCACCCAGGTGATCGAGTCCGGCGAGCGGGCGATGATCCACTCCGTCTTCGAGCTCGGCGACACGATCACCCGTGAGGTCATGGTCCCGCGCACGGACGTGGTCTTCATCGAGCGGCACAAGACGCTGCGCCAGGCGATGTCACTGGCGCTGCGCAGCGGGTTCTCGAGGATCCCCGTGATCGGCGACAACCTCGACGACATCATCGGCGTGGTCTACCTCAAGGACATCACCCGCCGGGTCTTCGACCGCCACGAGGCCGAGACCACCGAACGGGTCGAGTCGGTGCTGCGTCCCGTCGCCTACGTGCCCGACTCCAAGCCGGTCGACGAGCTGCTGCGCGACATGCAGGCCGAGCGCCGCCACGTCGCCGTCGTGGTCGACGAGTACGGCGGGACCGCCGGGCTGGTGACCATCGAGGACATCCTGGAGGAGATCGTCGGCGAGATCACCGACGAGTACGACAAGGCCGAGGACGAGGTCGAGCACCTCGCCGGCGGCGCGTTGCGGGTCAGCTCCCGGTTCATGGTCGACGACCTCGAGGACCTGTGTGGGGTCGCCATCGACGACGACGACGTCGACACCCTCGGCGGTCTCATGGCCAAGCACCTGGGGCGCGTCCCGATCCCGGGGTCGGTGGTGCAGACCGAGGGGCTCACCTTCGAGGCCGAGGGGCTCTCGGGGCGCCGCAACCGCATCAGCACGGTCGTCATCACCCCCCTCGTCGCCGCACCGGACGACGACGACCCCGCCGAGGGCGCGCGCACCTCGGGCGACCACCTGGCGGTGCACGACTGACCCCCACCCGGACGACCACCCGGACCACGACCCGGACGACGACCCGGGCAGACCACGACAGCAGGGAGGACCCGTGGAGCTCACCGATCCCGACGACCGCAAGCTGGTGGTCCTCGCCCGCTCGGCGCGTGCCCGGACCCAGGCGGCGGAGGGGGCGGCCGTCCGCGACCTGGACGGGCGCACCTACGCCGCCGCGACCGTCGCGCTGCCCCACCTGAGCGTCTCGGCGCTCGGTGTCGCGGTCAGCATGGCGCTCTCCAGCGGCGCCACCGGCCTCGAGGCGACTGTGGTGGTGGGGGAGGAAGGCCTGCGCGAGGAGGACGTGAGCGTGGTCCGCGACCTCGCCGGCTCCGAGGTCCCCGTCATCGGGTGCGGCGTCGACGGGTCGGTGCGGGAGAGCACGGCGACGTGACCCACCGCTGCGGCTTCGCCTGCCTGGTCGGCCGCCCCAACGCGGGCAAGTCGACACTCACCAACGCCCTGGTGGGGACCAAGGTGGCGATCACCTCCTCCAAGCCCCAGACCACCCGCACCGTGGTGCGGGGCATCGTGACCCGGCCCGACGCCCAGCTCGTGCTCGTCGACACCCCCGGCCTGCACCGTCCCCGCACCCTGCTCGGGGAGCGGCTCAACGCCCTGGTCACCTCGACCTGGTCCGAGGTTGACGTGGTCGCGGTGTGTCTGCCCGCGGACCAGCGGATCGGCCCCGGCGACCGACACCTGGTCAGCGAGCTCGCCAAGGTCCGGCGTACGCCGCGGATCGCCCTGGCCACCAAGACCGACCTGGTGCCACGCACCCGGCTCGCCGAGCACCTGGTCGGCATCGCCGAGCTCGGTCGCGAGACCGGGGTCGAGTGGGCCGAGGTGGTCCCGGTGAGCGCGACGACCGGGGACCAGGTGGACCTGCTGCGCGACCTGCTCGTCCAGCAGCTCCCCGAGGGCCCGCAGCTCTACCCTGACGGGGAGCTCACCGACACCCCCGAGGAGGCGATCGTGGCCGACCTGATCCGGGAGGCCGCCCTGGAGGGGGTCCGCGACGAGCTGCCGCACTCGATCGCGGTGGTGGTGGAGGAGATGGGGCTGCGCGAGGGCCGCCCGGAGGACGACCCGCTGCTCGACGTGCACGCGCGGGTCTACGTCGAGCGTGACAGCCAGAAGGGGATCGTCATCGGCCATCGCGGCGCGCGGTTGCGTGAGGTCGGCAGCGGCGCCCGGCGCAGCATCGAGGCCATGCTGGGCACGAAGGTCTACCTCGATCTCCACGTGAAGGTCGCGAAGGACTGGCAGCGTGATCCCCGCCAGCTGCGCAGGCTCGGCTTCTAGGAGGCACCGTGCACGTCTTGGCCACCGACCCGGACCCCGACATCGTCCGGCTGCCGTGGAAGGTGCCGCTCGAGCAGTGGGAGGGCCCGTGGGTCCTCGACGTGCCACGCGGCCTGTCCCGGCACGTGGTGCGCGTGGTGCGGGCCGGTCAGCGGATCGTGGCGGTCAAGGAGACCAACGAGCGCCTCGCACGACGCGAGTACACCTTGCTGCGCCGGTTGGTCCACGCCGGGCTGCCCGCGGTCAAGCCGCAGGCCGTGGTCACCGAGCGCACCGACGACGACGGCGAGGAGCTGCCCTGCGCCCTGGTGACGCGTCATCTGCGCTGGTCGATGCCCTACCGCACCGTGGTGCAGGTGCACACCCAGACCGAGGAGCTGTCCCGCATCGTCGACGCGATGGTGGTGCTGCTGGTGCGGCTCCACCTCGCCGGCTTCTACTGGGGCGACGTGTCGCTGTCCAACGTGCTGTTCCGGCGCAACGCCGGTGAGCTCTCCGCCTACCTGGTCGACGCGGAGACCGGTGAGCTGGTCGAGGAGCTCTCCGACGCCCGTCGCGACTACGACGTCGAGGTGGGCTCGGAGAACGTCTTCGCCGAGCTGCTCGACCTGCAGGCAGCCGGCGTGCTGGGGGAGGAGACCGACCCGGCGACGACCGCGATCCGACTGCGTGAGCGCTACGCCGAGCTCTGGCAGGCGCTGACCGAGGTCAAGGAGTTCCCCACCGACGAGATGTGGCAGATCGAGCGCTGGGTCGAGGAGCTGCGGGGAAACGGGTTCGACGTCGAGGAGATGGACATCGTCACCACGGACTCCGGGCGGCGGGTCAAGCTCCGCCCGCGCGTGGTCGAGTCCGGTCATCACGTGCGCGAGCTGGCAGCGCTCACCGGCATCCGAGCCGAGGATGCTCAGGCTGCTCAGCTGCTGCACGACATCTCCGGCTTCGCAGCCCACCACGGGATCACCGAGCTGCCGCGTCAGGTCGTGGCGATGCGCTGGTTCACTGAGACCTGGGAGCCGCTGACCGCGCTGATGCCCTCCTACCTGGCCGTCTCGACCTCGCCCGCGCAGTTCTTCCACGACGTGCTCACCCACCGGTGGTACCTCTCGGAGCAGGCCGGGCACGAGGTCGACATCTTCGAGACCGCCCGCAACTACCTGGAGACCTTGCGCGACCCGGCCGCACAGCGGACGCCGCTCGAGGCCGCGCTCGAGGCCGAGCCGGAGGCCGAGGCCCTGTTCGCGCGCGACGACGACTGATGAGGCATCATCGGAGCGTGTCGTCGCACCACCCCGTCTCCGGTCCCGACCTCCTGGGCGCTGCCGGGCGCTACCCGCTGCACGAGCGGCCGCCGCTCGCGCTGCACCTCGGCCCGGACGAGATCCAGCCGGTGGGTCCGCTGCGGATCTACGCCTGCGGGATCACGCCGTACGACGTGACCCACGTGGGGCACGCCTCGACCTTCGTGTGGGCAGACACCCTGGCCGCGGTCGCCCATGCCGGCGGCAACGAGGTCTTCCTCGCCCGCAACGTCACCGACGTCGACGACGTCCTCACCGAGTCGGCGCGCGGCACCGGCTGGCGCTATGACGAGCTGGCACTGACCCAGGAGTTCCACTTCGACCGCGACATGAAGGCCCTGCGCGTCTCGCCCCCCGGTGCGGCACCGCACGCGCGGGCCCACATCGTCGCCGTCATCCGCCTGGCCGCCCGGCTCCTCGCAGTCGGCGCGGCCTACGAGCGCGACGGCCACGTGTGGTTCCGCGGGGCGCACGTCCCCGAGGTAGCCGGTCTCGACGCCCACCGGGCGCTCGAGGCGTCGCGGGCGTACGGCGACCAGGCCGGCTCCTCCGACCGGGAGTCGGACTTCGACGTCCCGGTCTGGCGGCCCAGTGACGAGGAGGACCCGGCCTGGCCGAGCCCGTGGGGGTGGGGCCGCCCGGGATGGCACGCCGAGTGCGCGGCGATGGCGCTGTGCAGCATCGGCGCGTCGATCGACGTGCTGATCGGCGGAGGTGACCTCGCGTTCCCCCACCACGCCTACCAGTCGCTGATGGTCGAGGCGGCGGCCGGCGTCCGCCCGTTCGCCCAGGCGACGATGCACGTGGGGGAGGTGTGCGTCGACGGGGTGAAGATGGCCAAGTCGACGGGCAACCTGGTCCTCGTCTCCAGCCTGCTCCAGCGCTTCGAGCCCGCTGCGGTCCGGCTCGGCCTCCTGCTCCGGCCGTGGCACGAGCCGTGGGACTGCACCGACGAGGTCTTCGGCCAGGCCGCCTCGGTCCTCGGTGACCTCCGCGCGGCCGCCGCCGGGTCCGAGCCGCCACGCTACGACGCAGACGTGCTCGACGCGCTCAGCCACGACCTCGACGTCCCCGAGGCCGTCCGTCGCGCCCTGGGGTCCGGCAGCGGGTCCGCGGCCTACCTGCTCGACGTGCTGCGCCTGACCCCGGCCGAGTAGCCCGAGCCACGTGGGGCAGCTCGGCTCACTCGGCGAGCAGCTCCACGACGGCCTCGTCGACCCGGTTGCGCGCCCGGTCGCTGTCCTGGTCGAGCTCGGCCACCTCGCGGGGGATGGTGGTCTGCGACTCGTAGAGGTCGATCACGCGGGGGTCGACGTACGACGAGCGGCACACGGTGGGGGTGTTGCCGAGCAGCTCGGAGGCACCCACCACCGCCTCGCGCACGATCGCGGCCCGCTTGCGCTTGCTGCCGACCGGCTCGGCGGCACCGACCCACCGGGCGACGTGCACGGTGGCGTGCCAGGTGCGGAAGTCCTTGGCGCTGACCTCCATGCCGAAGAGCTCGCGGATGTACTCGTTGATGTCGGCCGCGGACAGCGGCACCCATCGACGGCCCTCGCGGGCGGAGAGCACCCGGGCGTCGGGGGCGCGTCTCCGGGTCATCTTGTCGACGAGCGGGATGACCACGGGGTCGGTGAGGGTGATCTCGTGCTCCACGCCCGCCTTGCCGACGAAGCAGAACCTCCGGGTCTCACCGGCGCGCGAGACGTGCCGACGCTCCAGGGTGGAGAGCCCGTAGGAGCCGTTCTGCTCGGTGTAGGTGTCGCTGCCCAGCCGGAAGAGTCCGAGGTCGACCAGCCGGACCGCCGTGGCCAGCGCGCTCACCCGGTCCAGGTCGCCGTCGCGAAGCTCCCGGTGCAGGGTGCGCCGCACCCGGGGGAGCTGTCCGGCCATGTCGATCACCCGGTCGAACTTGGCCTCGTCGCGCTTCTGGCGCCAATAGGGGTGGTAGAGGTACTGCCGCCGTCCGGCCTCGTCGGTGCCGACGGCCTGCAGGTGGGCGTTGGGGTGCGGGCAGACCCACACGTCTCGCCAGGCGGGTGGGATGACCAGGGATCTGACGTAGTCGACCTTCTCGGCAGGCAGTGGCTGCCCGTCGAGGTCGAGGTAGCGGTGACCGCGCCCGTGGCGCACCCGCGTCCACCCCGGGTCGTCGGGGGAGACGGTCCTCAGCCGTGGCATGGTCCGCCTCCCCCGTCGCCCCGCTGTGTCGTGGTGACTCAGCCGAAGATGCTGACCCCTCCTGGGCCGACCAGCAGGCCGACCACGATGAGGACGATGCCGGGGACGACACCGCCGCGGACAATCTGGACGATTCCCGCGATCACCAGGATGACGGCGATGATCCAGAGGATGAATGCCATGGTTGCTCCCTCCCGAAGTGTTTCGGACATCTTGGTTCTACCCAGCGGTCACGGAAGTCATTCCTGAGGGTTCTTGACGTATCGACAAGAACCCCGAGCGGATCTGCGCGGCCGGGTGGCCCGCTCAGGCGCTCGTGGGGACGGGGTGCCGGTGGTAGTCGGAGCTCTCGAAGACCTGGGTGCGGTCGCGGTACTCCTCGACCGGTCCGGGCCAGTTCGTCGTGACCCGGCCGCTCTCGGTCTTGTACCAGCTGGCGCAGCCGGTGGCCCACACCGAGTGACTGAGCCGATCCTGCATCTCGCGGTCGTACCGCTCGGCGACCTCCGGGCGCACCTCGAGCGCCCCGACCCCGCCACCCCTCAGCTCGGCGACCGCCTGGGCGAGGTAACCCGTCTGTCCCTCGATCATCGAGATGATCGAGCCGCCGCCCAGGTTGGTGTTCGGCCCGTAGATGAGGAAGAAGTTGGGGAAGCGGGGCACGGTGATCCCGAGGTAGGCGTGGGCCCCCTCCTCCCACACCTGCGCGAGCTCGGCGCCGTCGCAGCCGTGGAACGACATCGGTGCCAGGAACTCCGTGGCCGCGAACCCGGTGCCGTAGATGATCACGTCGAGGTCGTGCTCGATCTCGCTCCCGGCGGTGCTGATGCCGGTCGCGGTCACCTGCTCGATCGGGTCGGTCACGACCGACACGTTGGGCTGGGCCAGGGCCGGGTACCAGTCGTTGGAGAAGAGCAGCCGCTTGCAGCCGATGGGGAAGTCGGGGGTGAGCTTCGCCCGCAGGTCGGGGTCCTTGACGTGGCGGCGCAGGTTCGCCCGGAACATCGCGTGGGCCGCCGTCGTCACCCAGTTGTCGTCGGTCATCGCCTTGTTCAGCGGCTCACTGAGGGTGAAGGTCAGTCGACGTCCGAAGCGCTGCGTGCCCGGGAACCGGCGGAAGGCCGAGGTGTGGGCCTTGGTGTAACCCCGGTCGAGCTTGGGGACCACGTGGGGTGCCGATCGCTGGAAGACGGTCACGTGGGCCGCCTCCTGCTGGATCTGCGGCACGAACTGGATCGCGCTCGCACCGGTGCCGATCACGCCGACCCGCTTGCCGCGCAGGTCCACGTCGTGGCGCCACTGGGCCGAGTGGAACGCCGGCCCGTCGAAGTCGTCGATCCCCGGGACGCGTGGCATCGCCGGTCGCGAGAGCTGACCGACCGCCACGACGAGCACGTCGACCTGCCAGGAGACGCTGCCGGAGGAGTCCTGCGCCTGCACCTGCCAGGTGCAGGCGCGCTCGTCCCAGCGAGCGCCCTGGACCTCGGTGCCGAAGCGGATCAGGTCCATCAGGCCCAGCTGCTGGGCCGTGTCCTCCATGTAGCGCAGGATGTCGGGCTGCTGGGCGTAGCGCCGAGGCCACTCGGGGTTCGGGGCGAAGGAGAAGGAGTAGAGCGAGGAGGGCACGTCGCACGCCGCACCCGGGTAGGTGTTCTCCCGCCAGACCCCACCCACCCGGTCAGCCTTCTCGACCACGGTGATGTCGTCGATCCCGGCCCCCCGCAGCGCGACCGCGGCGGCCAGGCCGCCGAACCCGGTGCCGATGACCAGCGCTGAGAGCGGAGCTGATCCTCGACCCGACGAGTGCCTAGCCCCAACCCCGGCCCCGGGGCCGGTCACGGGCTCGGGTGCGGTGTCGGGGTCGCGGAGGATCACCCGCGAGAGCCTAGGCCCGAACCGGTCGGACCGCGATGGTTCAGGTCACATCGAGCGCTGCGTCGGGATGCGCTGGGTGACCAGCGTGCGCCCGACCGTGGCGGCCTGCTCGGGGAGCGTCCCGGCGGGTGCGAGGCCCGCGATGCGGGCGAGCAGCGCGTGCTCCTGGGCCGTGGGCTCCCACAGCGCGGGATGGGCCGCGTTGGCGTCGAGGATCGCGCGCAGGGTCGGGTGGTCCGCGGCCACCTCGTCGTAGAGGTCGCGCACCATCACCGGGGTGCGCTCGGCGACGATCTCGCGATGGTGCAGCCGAGCCACGAGCGCTCGGACCCACTCGCGGTGGACCTCCAGGAGGACGTCCGCCCCGTCGACGAAGTGGCCCTCGGTCTCGGCGACCTGGCGCCACGGCGCCACGGTGTCACCGGTCTCCTGCGCGTTGCGCACGATCTCGCGGAGCACGGTCCGGCGCTGCAGCGAAAGTGTCGACATCTACTTGTCCCATCCGGTCGTCGTGCCCGGTGCCCCCACACACCTCGTCGGCCCGTCCAGTATGGAGTGACAACGAGCGCGCGGGTAGGACGCGACGGGCGGTTGGGGCCTTTTGTGCCGATTTCGGGACCGAGGTCCCACCGGGTCGTCCCGCGACCTCGCAGCGGTGCCGGGGCGGGTGCCTCGCCGCGCTCCCGCGCAGTGCGACGGCTCCGGGTCTGCTGACTAAGGTGGCCCCGTGCAGACCGAGCCAGGGGCCGAGCCGCGGACCGACCGCGTGCTCACCGTCCCCAACCTGCTGAGCATCGCTCGACTCTGCCTGCTCCCGGTCTTCCTCTGGCTCGTCCTCGGCCCCCAGGCCGACGGGCTGGCGGTGCTCGTGCTCATGGTCATGGGGATCAGCGACTACCTCGACGGCTACATCGCACGCCGGTGGAACCAGTACTCCGCGGTGGGGGAGATCCTCGACCCGGTCGCCGACCGGCTGACCCTGCTGTGCGCCGTCATCGGCCTCGGGGTGCGCGAGATCATCCCGCTGTGGCTGGCCCTGCTCCTCCCCGCGCGCGATGCGTTCCTGTGGACCCTGGTGCCCTTCCTGCGCAGTCGGGGCTACAACTCGCTCCCGGTCCACTTCCTCGGCAAGGCCGCCACGGCCGCGCTGCTCTACGCCTTCCCGCTCCTGCTCCTCGGTGACGGCAGCAGCGGGGTCGAGGTCGCCGCCCGGGTGTGCGGGTGGGCCTTCGCGATCTGGGGCACCGGGATGTACTGGTGGGCGGGTCTGCTCTACGCCTGGCAGGTGCGCACGCTGCTGCGCCAGATCCCTCGCTCGACGGCCCAGGACGCCCCCGGGCCACGGAGTCGCGCGTGAGCGTCGCCGACCGACCCGATGAGCCCGATGAGCCCGATGAGCCCGAGGCGCCGGACGGGCCCGTGCCCGAGCGGCCCCTGCCCCTGCAGGTGACGATGGGCCTGCTGGACCGCGTGGCGGCCGGCGCGCTGGACGAGGACTACGCGCTCGTGGCCCGCCGCAGGCTCGCGCAGGCACAACCGGAGTCGTCCGAGGGCGCCCCCAGGCGCCGGACGGTCTCCCGGGTCTCGATCGGGAGCGCCGTGGTGCTCGGCCTCTTCACCCTGCTGCTCACCGTCGCGGGCATCCAGACCGCCCGCGAGCAGCCGGTGCGCGAGGCCGAGCGGGCCTCGCTCACCTCCGAGGTCAGCGACCGCCGCACCGCGCTCGACGACACCCGGGAGCGCCTGGTCGAGACCCGGCGCGAGGTCTCCCGGCTCAGCGAGGAGCAGCTCTCCAGCACCCAGCAAGGGCGCGCGCTTCAGGCGCGGATGTCGCTGCTGGGGGGCGCGGTGGGTGCCACCGCGGTGACCGGCCCGGGCATGGTGGTGACCGTCGACGACGCCCCCGATCCACAGTCCGACCGGCAGCGGGTGCTGGACGGCGACCTGCAGCGCCTGGTCAACGGGCTGTGGGAGGCCGGCGCCGAGGCGATCGCGATCAACGACCAGCGGCTGACCCAGCTCAGCGCCATCCGCACCGCGGGCGACGCGATCCACGTCAACTTCAAGCCGCTGCGCCCGCCGTACGTCGTCTCGGTGATCGGTGATCCCGACCAGCTCCCCGCGCGATTCGTCGACACCGAGGGCGGGGCGTGGTGGTTGAATCTGAGGTCCGTCTACGAGGTGAGGTTCGAGATGAGCTCCAGGGACGAGCTGACGCTTCCTGGCGCCGGCATCGAGGACCTGCGCTCGGTGCGGGTCCAGGACGGCGCCTCGTGATCGCCGTCCTCGGACTGGTGCTGGGCATCGTGCTGGGTCTCGTGGTCCAGCCCGACGTCCCGTTCTGGTTGGAGCCCTATCTGCCGATCGCGGTCGTGGCAGCCCTCGACGCGGTCTTCGGGGCGCTGCGGGCCTTCCTCGACGGAATCTTCGACGACCGGGTGTTCATCGTCTCCTTCGTCAGCAACGTGCTGGTCGCGGCGCTCGTGGTCTACCTGGGCGACCAGCTCGGCGTGGGTGGCCAGCTCTCCACCGGCGTCGTGGTGGTCCTCGGCATCCGGATCTTCTCCAACGTCGCCGCGATCAGGCGCCACGTCTTCCATGCCTGACGCGACTGCGCGGGCTGGGTCGACCACCGGGTCGAGCGCCGGGTCGAGCGCCGGGTCGACCACCGGGTCCACCCGAGCCGGTCGAGCCCACCGGGCCGGTGACCCCACGGATGCGGATCCGGATGCTGCTGCACACCCGCCCCACTCGCGGCCAGGTCGTCGCGGGGGTGCTGCTGGCGATCCTCGGGCTCGCCGCGACCGTCCAGGTCCGCGACTCCGGCGGTGACAACGACCTCTCCGGCGCCCGTCAGGCCGACCTGATCGCGCTGATCAACTCACTCACCCTCGCCACCGAGCGGGCCCGCACCGAGATCGACCAGCTGGAGCAGACGCGCTCGGACCTGCAGAACAGCGCCCGCGACAGCGGTGCCGCGCTGCAGGACGCCCGGCAGCAGGCCCAGGTGTGGGAGGTGCTCGCCGGGACGGTGCCGGTGCAGGGCAGCGGGGTGCGCGTCACCGTCGAGCAGGCCGACCAGGTCGGCACCGACCAGGTCGTCAACGGGCTCCAGGAGCTGCGCGACGCAGGCGCCGAGGCGATCGAGATCAACGACCGGGTGCGGGTGGTCGCGCAGACGGCCGTGTCGGAAGGGCCCGGTGGTGACGGCATCCGGGTGGGCGGGCAGAGCCTCTCCCCGCCGTACGTGATCGACGCGATCGGCGATCCCGCCACGCTGGCCACGGCGCTGGACTTCTTCGGCGGCTTCGTCTCCAGCGTGGAGGACGTCGGCGGCCAGGTGCAGGTCGAGCAGCTCGACGACGTCGAGATCGCCTCGGTCCGCGAGGCCCCCGACCTGCGCTTCGCCGAGCCCGCGGACCAGGGGTAGCCTGCGGGACGACCAGCGACCACGGGGTCGCTGGACCACGGACCACTGGACAACAGGGAGGGGTCGTTGTGCTGCCCGAGGACCTGAAGTACACCGCCGAGCACGAGTGGGTGCGGCCTGGCGAGCGCGTCCGGATCGGGATCACCGACTTCGCCCAGGACCAGCTCGGCGACATCGTCTACGTCTCGCTGCCCGAGGTCGGGGCCACGCTCTCCGCCGGCGAGGCGGTGGGGGAGCTGGAGTCCACCAAGTCGGTCAGCGACGTCTACGCCCCGCTGAGCGGCTCGGTCACCGCGGTCAACGAGGCGCTGGACTCCCAGCCCGAGCTGGTCAACTCCGACCCCTACGGCGAGGGCTGGCTCTTCGAGCTCGAGCCGGCGCAGGCCGATGACGTGGCCGGCCTCCTGGACGCTGCGGCCTACGACGCACAGACCAGCTCCTGAGCAGGTTCTGAGCAGGTTCTGAGCAGGTGCTCAGCACTGCCCGAACCGCTCCCTGACGCGCCGCACCGGGGCTCTCGTGTCGCACCTGCTCGGTGGTGAAATGGGGCCGGTGTTGCTGATAGGTTCGGGGCGAACCTTCACCTTGTGGTGGAGGTTGCGTCGAAGGTCACGATGAACCGGTTCACCCCCGGTGGCACGGGGTGGCACAGGGCGAGCCAGAGGAGGATCGATGCCGTTCTGCACCGCGTGCGGTCGCCAGAACCCCGACGACGCCCGCTTCTGCGCCCAGTGCGGGACCCGACTGGTCAACGTCGGCGGAGCCGGTGGGTCCGGCGGGGGCGAGTCGCCCCAGCGCGACGAGACCATGAGCTTCCGGGCTCCGACCAAGTCGGAGACCTCCGAGGAGCGCGCGCTCAACACCGAGGACGCCGCCGCCGTCGACGCCCTGCCCGCAGGCCGGGCGCTGCTGGTGGTCCAGCGCGGACCGAGTGCGGGCAGCCGGTTCCTGCTCGACACCGACGAGGTGAGCGCCGGACGCAGCCCCGACAGCGAGATCTTTCTCGACGACGTGACCGTCTCGCGCAAGCACGCCGAGTTCCGCCGCGGCGCCGAGGGCTACACCGTGCGCGACGTCGGCAGCCTCAACGGCACCTACGTCAACCGCGACCGCATCGACGAGGTCCCGCTCTCCGGGGGCGACGAGGTGCAGATCGGCAAGTTCCGCCTGGTCTACTTCGCCAGTCAGCAGGGCTTCGGCCAGTGAGCGAGGCCCGTGCGGTCACCGGCCGCATGAACATCGGGGAGGTCCACGCCCGGCTTCGCGAGGAGTTCCCCCAGCTGCAGATGAGCAAGCTGCGCTACTTCGAGGCAGAAGGTCTGGTCGAGCCGACGCGCACCGCGGCGGGCTACCGCAAGTACACCCTGGACGACGTCGAGCGGCTGCGTCTGGCGTTGGTGCTGCAGCGCGATCACCACCTCCCGCTGAAGATCATCAAGGAGCACCTCGACGCGCGCGACCGCGGCGTCGAGCCACCGCTGCTCAACGGCTCGAGCCCGGCCCCGCGGCTGGTGGTCTCCGCTGACGGCACCCCCTCGCCCGAGGCGTTCACCAGCGACCCCAGCACGCTGCGGCTCACCCGGCGCGAGCTGGTCGCGGCTGCGGAGATCCCCGACCAGCTGCTCGACGACCTCGAGGCGTTCGGTCTGGTCGTCCCACGCCCAGGCTCCGCGCCCTACGACAACGACGCGATCGTCATCGCCACCACCGCCGCCACCCTGGCGACCTTCGGCATCGAGCCGCGCCACCTGCGCGCCTTCAAGAACGCCGCTGACCGCGAGGTGGGCCTGGTCGACCAGGTGACGCGCCCGATCCGGCGCAGCCGTGAGCCCGGGGCCGAGGGACGCGCCGACGACGTCGCCTCGCAGATCGCCGCGCTCTCGGTGCGGCTGCACGCGACGCTGGTCAAGGTCGGCATCCGGCGCTCGGGCTGAGCCCCAGCAGCGACCCAGCAGCGACCCGGCAGCGACCCAACGCTGGCCCAGCGGTGCGCCGCACCGTGGCGTTGCCGGCGGAGTACGCTGGACAAGGTGAGGGAAGTCGACGTGGTCGGGGTGCGGGTCGAGATGCCCGCCAATCGTCCGATCGTGCTGCTGCGGGAGACCCACGGGGAGCGCTACCTGCCGATCTGGATCGGTGCCGTGGAGGCCACGGCCATCGCGTTCGCCCAGCAGGGCGTGGTGCCGCCAAGGCCGCTGACCCACGACCTGCTGCGCGACGTCATCGACGTCTCGGGCCAGCAGCTCGACGAGGTCCGCATCACCGAGGTCACCGACGGGGTGTTCTACGCGCTGCTGGTCTTCACCTCCGGCGTCGAGGTGAGTGCGCGACCCTCCGACTCGATCGCCCTGGCACTGCGCACCGGGTCCCGCATCGTCTGCGCCGACTCGGTGCTCGAGGACGCAGGCATCGAGGTGCCCGAGGAGGAGGAGCAGGAGGTCGAGAAGTTCCGGGAGTTCCTCGACTCGGTCTCCCCGGAGGACTTCGAGGGCTGAGCGCGGACGTCAGAGGCTGATCGACCTGTCAACCTTCACCTTCAACGTGAAGGTTACGACACGCCGAGGTGAGGGGCGGTGATGTCTTTGACGGGGACCGCTGGTGAGTTCTACGGTGAATCTGCCTTCGTTGTAGTTCCACCGTTGTGGCCCGCCCTGGGCCGCACGGCTTCCCAGGAGCTGCACCACGCGAAGGGATGAGCGGAGGAACACCGTGGCGCAACACCACGACACCGCCGAAGGTGGCGACGCGCAGGCTGAGGTGATCGCCCAGGCGCAGGCGGGGGAGCAGGGCCTGCTCTTCGACGACGACGTCTCTCCGCACCCCCAGGACGTCGGCTACCGCGGTCCCACCGCGTGCAAGGCGGCCGGCATCACCTACCGCCAGCTCGACTACTGGGCTCGCACCGGCCTGGTCGAGCCGACCGTGCGTGGCGCGACCGGCTCCGGCACCCAGCGGCTCTACTCCTTCCGCGACATCCTCGTGCTCAAGGTCATCAAGCGACTGCTCGACGCCGGCATCTCGCTGCAGCAGATCCGCACCGCGGTGCAGCACCTGCGCGAGCGCGGCACCGACGACCTGACCCAGGTGACCCTGATGAGCGACGGCGCCAGTGTCTACTACTGCACCTCCAACGACGAGGTGATCGACCTGCTCCAGGGCGGTCAGGGCGTCTTCGGCATCGCGATCGGCGGGGTCTGGCGCGAGATCGAGGGCAGTCTGTCCGATCTGCCCTCGGAGAAGGCCGACCGCGAGGCGACCGAGGCTGCCGACGAGCTCTCCTCGCGACGTAAGACCAAGCTCACCGGCTGAGGGCCGGCCCTGCCCGGCGAGACCGGGACCCGACGGCGCGGCTGCTAGATTGGCCGCGCCGTTTCGCTTGTTCATGCGCGTCCGCCGGGAGCTACGTGACCGACCTGACCGCAGCCGGTGCGCTGCCCTTCGTCCACCGCCACATCGGCCCCGACGACACCGCCGTCGCGGCCATGCTCGCCCACCTCGGTCGCGAGGACCTCGAGGACCTGATGCACGCTGCGGTCCCGCCTCGCATCCTGAGCTCCAAGCCGCTGGACCTGCCCGACGCCGCCGACGAGAGCGCCGCCGGCCGGGAGCTCGCGGCGATGGCGGCGCGCAACAACCCGCTGGAGCCGATGATCGGCCTGGGCTACCACGGCACCGCGACGCCGGCCGTGATCCGACGCAACGTCGTGGAGGACCCGGCCTGGTACACCGCCTACACGCCCTACCAGCCGGAGATCTCACAGGGCCGGCTCGAGGCGCTGCTGAACTTCCAGACGATGGTCTCGGACCTGACCGGCCTGCCCACCGCGGGCGCTTCCCTGCTCGACGAGGCCACCGCGGCTGCCGAAGCGATGACGCTGGTGCGCCGCGCCAAGCGGGGCAGTGCCGGGGTGTTCGTGCTCGACGCCCAGGCCCTGCCCCAGACCATCGCGGTGGTGCGGACGCGGGCACGGGCGATGGGCATCGAGGTGCTCGTCCACGACCTGAGCACCGGGCTCCCCGAGCCCGTCGACGCGATCAGCGGCGTGCTGGTGCAGTACCCCGGTGCGGACGGGGAGATCAACGACCCGCGTCCGGTGATCCAGGCCGCCCATGACGCCGGCGCGCTGGTAGTGGTCGCCGCCGACCTGCTGGCGCTGACGCTGCTGGAGTCCCCTGGCGAGCTGGGCGCCGACATCGCGGTCGGGTCGAGCCAGCGCTTCGGCGTGCCGCTGTTCTACGGCGGCCCGCACGCGGCGTTCATGTCGGTGCGCTCCGGGCTCGAGCGCCACCTGCCCGGGCGCCTGGTCGGGGTCTCGGTCGACTCCGCCGGTCGGCCCGCCTACCGCCTGGCGCTGCAGACCCGCGAGCAGCACATCCGCCGCGACAAGGCCACCTCCAACATCTGCACCGCCCAGGTGCTGCTGGCCGTCGTGGCCGGGATGTACGCCGTGCACCACGGCCCGAGCGGACTGACCTCGATCGCACGCACCGCCCACGTCCGCGCTGCCCGGCTCGTGGCCGCGCTGCGCGAGGCGGGGGAGGAGGTGCCGGCCGAGACCTGGTTCGACACGGTCACCGTCCGTGCGCCCGGACGGGCCGGCGAGGTGGTCGCGCGTGCGCGGGAGGGTGGGGTCCACCTGCGCCTGGTCGACGAGGACCGGGTCGGCATCTCGGTCTCCGAGACCACCCGTGACGAGCACCTGAGCGTCGTGCTGGCCGCCTTCGGGGCCGAGGTCGCCGTGCCCGCCACCGCGGAGCCGGCGATCCCCGGCGAGCTGGCTCGGCGCACGCCGTTCCTGACCCACCCGGTCTTCTCCGAGCACCGCTCGGAGACCTCGATGCTGCGCTACCTCTCGCGGCTGTCGCGGCGCGACTACGCGCTGGACCGGGGCATGATCCCGCTCGGCTCGTGCACGATGAAGCTCAACGCGACCAGTGAGATGGAGCCGATCGGGCTGCCGGGGTTCGCCGACCTGCACCCCTTCGCGCCGGCGCAGGACGCGGCCGGCTACCACGAGCTGGTCGCCACGCTGGAGGAGTGGCTTGCCCGCGTCACCGGCTACGCCGCGGTCTCGGTGCAGCCCAACGCCGGGTCGCAGGGTGAGCTCGCCGGACTCCTGGCGATCCGGGGCTACCACCACTCGCGCGGCGACGAGCAGCGAGAGGTCTGCCTGATCCCGTCCTCGGCCCACGGCACCAACGCCGCCTCCGCGGTCATGGCCGGCATGCGGGTCGTCGTCGTGGCCGCTGCCGACGACGGCGAGGTCGACCTGGACGACCTGCAGGCCAAGTGCGAGGAGCACGCCGAGTCCCTCGCGGCGATCATGGTCACCTACCCCAGCACCCACGGCGCCTACGAGGAGGGCATCGACGAGCTGTGCCGAATCGTGCACGAGCACGGCGGTCAGGTCTATGTCGACGGCGCGAACCTCAACGCGCTGGTGGGCTACGCCGAGCCGGGCAGCTTCGGGGGCGACGTCTCCCACCTCAACCTGCACAAGACCTTCTGCATCCCGCACGGGGGAGGGGGCCCGGGCGTCGGCCCGGTGGCGGTGCGCGAGCACCTCGTGCCGTTCCTGCCCAGCCACCCCGACCACCCGGTGCCGCAGCGGCGCGAGGGGATCGGACCGGTCAGCGCGGCGCCGTACGGGTCGGCCGGGATCCTGCCGATCTCGTGGGCCTACGTGCGGATGATGGGAGGGCAGGGGCTCACCCGGGCCACCGCCGTGGCCGTGCTCGCTGCGAACTACATCGCCTCTCGGCTCCAGGACCACTACCCGGTGCTCTACCGCGGCCGCAGCGGCCTGGTGGCCCACGAGTGCATCCTGGACCTGCGCGCCCTGACCAAGCGCAGCGGCGTCACCGTGGACGACGTGGCGAAGCGGCTGATCGACCACGGCTTCCACGCACCCACGATGAGCTTCCCGGTCGCCGGCACGCTGATGGTCGAGCCCACCGAGTCCGAGGACCTCGCCGAGCTCGACCGCTTCGTCGCCGCGATGGTCGCGATCCGGGAGGAGATCGACGCGGTCGAGCGCGGCGAGGTGGCGGCGACGGAGTCCGCGCTGCGGCACGCGCCGCACACCGCCGAGGCGCTGCTGCGTGGAGAGTGGACGCGCAGCTACTCGCGCGAGACCGGCGCCTACCCCTCCGGTCCCGACCCGGACAAGTACTGGCCGCCCGTGGGTCGGATCGACCAGGCCTACGGCGACCGCAACCTGGTGTGCGCCTGCCCCGACCCCTCGGCGTTCGAGGTCGACTGAGGTGCCGGTCGCCGATCTCACCGCCCGGCGACTGCGGGCCCGGCTGGCTGCCGAGCAGGTCCAGGGCCGGCTCCCGTCCGTGGTGGCCGCGATCACCCGCGACGGGGTGCTGCAGTGGCGCGGCTTTCACGGCGAGCTCACCGGCGCGGACGCCGCGCCGCACGACGCGCAGTACCGGATCGGGTCGATCACCAAGACCATGACCGCGGTGCTGCTGATGCAGCTGCGCGACGCCGGCCAGCTGAGCCTGAGCGACCCGCTGCACCGGTTCCTGCCCGGCATCGCCTACGGGGAGCGGACGCTGGCCGAGCTGCTCTCGCACTCCTCGGGCCTGCCCGCCGAGCCGCCGGGGGACTGGTGGGAGCGGGTCGACGGCGCGCCGTTCGAGCAGCTCCGTGCCCGGCTCGACCCCGACGACCGAGCCTTCGAGCCCGGGGAGACCTACCACTACAGCAACCTGGCCTACGGCCTGCTCGGCGCCGTCGTGGACGCCGTCGGCGCGGCTCCGTGGTGGGAACAGCTCTCCGAGCGCCTGCTCCAGCCGCTGGGCATGCTGCGCACCACCTACGACCCGTTCGTCCCACACGCCCAGGGCTGGTCGGTCGACCCGTACTCGCGCGAGCTCGTGCCCGAGCCCCACACCGACACCCGGGCGATGGCTCCGGCGGGTCAGCTCTGGAGCACGATCATGGACCTGGCCACCTTCGCCGACCTCCTGGTCGACGGGCACCGCGAGGTGCTTGACCCCGCCAGCATCGAGCAGATGTGCACCCCGAGGTCCGGCACGGCCCGCGACGGGCTGACGCTGGGCTACGGCCTGGGCGTGCGGCAGTTCCCCGGCGGCTCCGGCACCCTGGTCGGCCACACCGGCAGCATGCCCGGCTTCCAGGCCGCGATGCTGGTGGACAGGCAGCGGCGGGCCACCGCGACCGTGCTGGCCAACAGCACCACCGGCCTGCGCACAACAGACCTGGGTCGTGACCTGCTCGACCTCCTCGAGCACGGCGAGCCCCGGGTGCCACCGCCGTGGCGCCCCAGCGTCGAGGTCCCCGAGCAGGTGCGAGCCGTCATCGGGATCTGGCACTGGGGCAACACCGCCTTCCACCTCGCCTGGGACCACGACCGGCTGGTCGCGACCTCGGTGCCGGGCGGGGCGGCGTACGGCACCTGGCGCCCGGTGTCGGGGCGGCTGGTGGGGGCCAGCGGTCACCACCACGGCGAGGAGCTGCGGCTCGAGGTCTCCCAGGCCGGCGTGGAGCACCTGGTCAGCTCCACCTTCGTCTTCACCCGCACGCCGTACGCCGAGGGCGCGCCGATCCCCGGCGGGGCCCCCGTCACTGGGCCCGCTACTGGGCCCGCTACTGGGCCTGGCTCACCGTCGACATGAGGAAGTCCGGCACCCGCAGCGCCGGCATCGCGGTGCGCGCGAAGTAGTCGCCCCACTCCCGGGAGAACGTCGCCTCGGTGGCCCCGGCGCTGGTGTAGCGCGAGAGCAGCGAGACCGGGCTCTCGTTGAACCGGAAGTTGTTGACCGCGGCGGTGACCTCGCCGCCCTCGACGAGGTAGACGCCGTCGCGGGTCAGGCCGGTGAGCAGCAGCGTCTGGGCGTCGACCTCGCGGATGTACCACAGGCAGGTGAGCAGGAGTCCGCGCTCGACCTCACCGACGAGGTCGGTGGTGGTGCCTGCCCCCCGCGCGTCGGTGAGCACCAGGTTGTCGATCCCGCCGCGGGGGCTCAGGCCCTGAGCCTGCGCTGCGTGCCGGGTGCGGACCAGGTCCTCGAGCTCTCCGTCGCGCAGCCAGTGGGTGCTCCCGAGGTCGGCGCCGTTGTCGAACAGGCTCGCGTCGTCGCCGCTCGCCGAGACCACCTGGAACGGGCACGCCTCGAGGCCGAGGTACTGCGGGTCACTGAGCAGCGAGACCGGGTGCGGTGAGAGCCGCTCACCGATCCGGGTCCCGCCGCCGGGCTTGCCGAAGACACTCTGGCCGTCGCGAGCCGCCTGCTCGCCCGCGCACCAGTAGGCGTAGATCATCAGGTCGGCCACCGCCGTGGGAGGCAGCACCGTGTCGTAGCGCCCCGGTGGGAGGTCGACCCGGCGAGCCGACCACGCCAGCCGCTGGGCCAGGACGTCGTCCATCGCGGCCGCGTCGACGTCGGCGAAGTCGCGAGTCGCCCCGCCGACCCAGGCGCTCGCCCCCGACGACTTCCCGGTGCAGCCCCAGTGACCGGTCGGCTGGACGTGCCGTCGGCGGAGCCCGCGGGTGGACCCGAGGTAGGTGGTGGTGATGGCGTGGTCGACGAAGCCGTAGAGCACCCGGCCCGCGCCGCCGGCACGTCCGAATGCCTCGCCCAGGCCCGGGGCGAGGTCGGAGTAGACCTCGATGCCGGTCTCGACCGGCGCTCCGGCCCAGTCCGCGTCGGCCAGGTCGCCGACCAGCTCCGACTCGTCGGTGGCGCGGGGAGTGACCCGCGCTGCGGCGTCGGCACCGGCGACCACGGCGGCGACCTCGTCCATCGTCACTGCCGAGCCCGACCGTGAGGCCACCGCCACCCCGTCGGGCCGGTGGACGAACGAGATCGCCGTGACCGTGCAGTCCGCAGCCACACCGTTGGTGGTCAGGGTGTTGTTGGCCCAACGCAGGTTGGCCGAGCTCGTGGCGGTCACGATGACGACCCGGTCGTCGGCGCCCGGCATCGCCAGCGCACGCTCGACCAGCACGTAGGGGGCAGGGGCGCCCAGGTCCGGGACGGTCAGCTCAGCCATGGCCGTCCCCGACGGTCGAGAGGATGTTGACCCCGGTGAACAGCGCGCTGGGGCACCCGTGGGAGACCGCGGCCACCTGGCCCGGCTGTGCCTTGCCGCAGTTGAACGCGCCCCCCAGCACCCAGGTGCCGGGGCCACCGACCCGGGCCATCGAACCCCAGAAGTCGGTCGTCGTCGCCTGGTAGGCGGCGTCACGCACCTGCCCGACCAGACGACCGTTGCGGATCCGGTGGAAGCGCTGCCCGGTGAACTGGAAGTTGTAGCGCTGCATGTCGATCGACCAGGACTTGTCGCCCACGACGTACAGGCCGTCCTCGACACCGCCGATCAGCTCCTCGGTGGTGGGACCGTCCGGGGCCGGCTGGAGCGAGACGTTGGCCATGCGCTGCACCGGCACGTGACCGGGGGAGTCGGCGAACGCGCAGCCGTTGGAGCGTCCGTGGTTGAGCTGGGGGAACCGGTGGCCCATCTCGCGGTCGAGCTGGTAACCGACGAGCACGCCGTCGCGCACGATGTCCCACTGCTGGGCCTCGACGCCCTCGTCGTCGTAGCCGATGCTGGCCAGCCCGTGCTCGACGATGCGGTCACCGGTGACGTTCATCGCGGTGCTGCCGTAGCGCAGGGTGCCGAGCTGGTCGGGGGTGGCGAACGAGGTCCCGGCGTAGTTGGCCTCGTAGCCCAGCGCGCGGTCGAGCTCGGTGGCGTGCCCGATCGACTCGTGGATGGTCAGCCACAGGTTCGTCGGGTCGACGACCAGGTCGTAGCGTCCCGGCGCGACCGAGGGTGCGGCGAGCTTCTCCGCGAGCAGCACCGGCAGGCTCTCCACCTCGCCCTGCCAGTCGTGGCCGTCCACGAGGTACTCCCAGCCCCGGGCCACCGGGGCGGCGAGGGAGCGCATCGAGTCGGAGACGCCTCGCGCCGCGTCCGAGCCGAACACCTCGAGCACCGGGTGGACCCGCACCCGTTGCTGCACGGTCTCGGATCCGGTCAGGTCGGCGTAGTGCTTGAGCTCGAGCACCTGGTCGACCGACGCCTTGGCCACCGTGACCCCGGAGCCCGCGGCGAGCGTCGCCGAGCGCGAGCGCAGCAGGTCGATCCGCTCCTGGAGGGCGACCTCGAACGGGTCGATCGCGTAGGAGGACACCCAGCTGGCCCGATGGGTCGGCTCCGGGGCGAGCTCGACCGGGGGAGCGGTCATCGTCGCCGACAGCTGCGCCACCCGCACTGCCTGCTCGGCCAGGCGCACCGCCTCGGTCTCGCTGAGCACCACGCCGGCCGCGAAGCCTCGCGCGCCGCCGTGCACCACGCGCACCGCCATGCCCACGTGGGAGGACTCCGAGGCGTCCTGGAGCTCGCCGTCGCGAGCCTGGAGCAGCTGACCTCGAAGCTGCTCGAGCCGGAAGTCGGCGTGGTCCACCCCGAGCCGCGCCGCCGCGTCGAGCGCAGCCTGTGCCAGTCGGGCACGAGGGAGCTCGAGGAACTCGGGGCGGATCTGTGGCACAGCAGCACCCTAGAGCCTCCGAGGAGCCCCGGCTCGCGCTAGACCGCGGTGGTACGGACCCGGACGCGGGAACCGGTGCGTGAGGGCTCGACGTGCAGCTGGGTGCCGATCCGAGAGGTCAGCTCCGTGACGTGGCTGACGACACCGACCGAGCGGCCACCGCCGCGCAGGTCGTCGATGCAGTCCATCACCTCGTCGAGGGTGTCGGGGTCGAGCATCCCGAAGCCCTCGTCGATGAAGAGCGTGTCGATGTCGAGCCCACCGGCCTCGTGGGTGATGACGTCGGCCAGGCCCAGAGCCAGCGCGAGTGAGACCTTGAAGGTCTCGCCGCCGGAGAGGGTCGAGGGCGAGCGCTGCTGGCCGGTCCACTCGTCCATGACTTCCAGGTCGAGACCGGTGCGCGAGCGTGCTCGAGCGCCCCGCAGAGCCGCCCGGTCGGCGCGGTGCAGGGTGTAGCGGTTGTCGCGCATGTGGCGCAGCCGCTCGTTGGCCGCCTCGAGCACCAGGTCGAGCTGGGTCATCAGCACGTAGGACGAGAGGCGCACCTGGAGCTGGTTGTCGGCGCTGGTGCCCCGCACCAGCGTCGCCATCGAGTCCACGAGCGCATGCTCGTCGCGCACCGGTCGCCATCGCGCCAGCTCCTGCTCCAGCTCTCGGTCCAGGCCATGGACCGCCTGCTGCAGGTCACGGGCGCTGTCGAGTGCCGAACCGCAACGCCGGTGCGCTTCCGCGGCCTCCCGAACGGCCACCTCGGCCGAGGCCAGGTCACCGGGGGAGGGGACCTGGTCGAGCTCTGCCAGCGCCACCACCTCGGGGGCGGCCAGCGCGTCCTCGGCACGGGAGCGACGACGCGCCCGCTCGGCGAGCACCTGCTCGAGAGCGGTCTCCTGCGCCTCGTCGAGCCGCGCCTCGACGGCCCCCGCCAAGTCGGGGAAGTCCGCGGCCGTCGCCGCCACGGCTGCACGGGCGGCAGCACGCCCACGGTGGGCCTGCGCCTGCTCCAGGTCCTCCAGGGCTCGCACCGCGGTCGTGAGCCCCGCCACCCGGCGCTGCGCGTCCTGCTCGGCCCGCTCGAGCGGCTGGTCACCCAGCACCGCCCGGACGCGGGGCTCCAGCTCGGCCACCACCTGACCGACCTCGTCGAGGCGCGCCCGCAACGACTCGGCCTCGGCACGAGACCGCTCGACGCGCTGCGCCAGTGTCTGACGCTCCCGCTCGAGGTCCGCGAGCTCGGCACGCAGCTGCTGCTCCTCAGCGGCTGCGTCGGTCGCCTCGCTCAGCCGGACCGACGCCGCGAGCAGCGCCTGCTGCGCAGCGCGCGCGTCGAGGTCGCCGGCCACGGCGACCAGGGGGTCGACGACCGCGCGGCACCGATCGACCTCGACCTGGGCCTGCCCGGCTGCCTCGGCCGCGGACTCGACTGCCTCCTCCGCCGCCTGCTGCTCGGCCACGGTCACCGCGTCGGCGGCCGCAGCTGCAGGAGCAGGGTGCTCGGTGCTGCCACAGACCACGCAGGCGGAGCCGGGCTCCAGCGACCCGGCGAGCTCGGCGGCCATACCGCTCAGACGGCGCTCCACCAGGTCGAGGTGACGCGATCGGACGTCGTTGAGCCGGGTGGAGAGCTCCACCGACCGGCCCTGGGCATCGAGCAGCGCGGCTCGAGCGGGCTCCAGGAGCGCCGCGGCCTCGGCGACACTCGCAGCGTCACGTCGAGCCGCGCGGAGGTCGTCGCACCGCACGGCGAGGAGCTGCGCCGCCGCGAGCCGGCGCTCCACGGCCCGGGTGCGTTCCGGCACCGAGCGCTGCTGCTGCTCGGTCTCCTGCACCGCGCTCGCGGCGGCGAGATGGTCCGCAGCGAGGCTCCTCAGGCGTGCCTTCGCTTCGTGCAGCCGACGGACCGAGTCGTGCACGCCCGACAGCGCCCCGACCTGTCGCTCGGCCGCCGATCGCCGGCTGCGCCAGCCCTCGAGGTCGACGCCCGGCTCGGCACGGTCGGGCTCCGGCAGCTGGGCAGTCGCCGCCGCCACCGCGGCGCTCGCCGCGGCCTCCCGCTCCTCGGCGTCGACCAGGGTGAGGGCCAGGGGCGCCACCGAGGCCGCGCGACGGTGGGCCCGGAGCCGCTCGAGCGCCGCGTCGGCCTCGTGCCCGGACTGCTCCAGGCTCGCGAGCTCGGCCACCGCGGCGGCACGCCGGGTGGCAGCCGCGACAACCTGAGCGAGGCGGCCGGCCGACTCCTGCTGGGTCTCCAGCTCAGCGGCGGAAGCCTGCTCGGCGACGGAGGCCTGACTGACGCGGTGGGCGGCGTCGTCCAGGACGGCCTGGCGCCACCGGCCGAGGAGCTCCTCGTCCAGCTCGGGCGGTGCCTCCCGCTGAGCTCGGTGGGCCAGCGCCGCGAGCACCCTCCCCACCTGCTCGCGGTGGTCGTGCGAGCGCGACCTGAGCCGCGAGGCCCGGTCGTGGACCCAGCCCTCGATCCTCGCGAACCGCTGGGTCGCGAAGAGCTGCTCCAGCAGGTCGCGACGCTGCTCGGAGGTCGCCTGCAGGAAGGAGGCGAAGCCACCCTGGGGGAGCAGCACCACCTGCATGAACTGCTCGGAGGTCATCGCGAGCAACGGCCCGAGCTCGTGGCCGACCTCCTGTGCCCGGCTGGAGATCAGTGTCTCCGCGCCGTCGGGCAGGAGCTCGAGCAGCCGCGCCCCCGCGGGCTCCGAGGTCATGCCCCGGCCCCGCTTCTTGGGTCGCTCCCACGAGGGCCACCGCTCCACCCTGAGGCGTCGATCGCCGAGCGTCAGCTCGACCACGACCCGAGTCGCCAGCTCCGGCTCGGCGTGGGCCGACCGCAGGCTGCGCACCTCGCGCTCACCCGGGACCACGCCGTAGAGCGCGAAGCAGACCGCGTCGAGCACGCTGGTCTTGCCCGCGCCGGTGGGACCGGTGAGCAGGAAGACACCGGCGTCGTTGAGCTGGTCGAAGTCGACTTCCTCCCGGCCCGCGTAGGGACCGAAGGCCTGGACCTCGAGCCGGTGGAGCCGCATCAGCCGACCTCCTCGGCCAGTGGGTCGGCGTCACGGTCCTCGCCGCGCAGGCAGGAGTCGCATGCCAGCTGCAGCAGCAGCGCCTCCTCGGTCGTCGCCTCGAGGTCTCGCACCTCCTGGACGAAGCCGAGGGCGACGTCGTGGTCGGAGCGGCCGCTGACGCGCGGGAGCAGGGGGCGTGCGGCGCGTACCCGACCCTCCGGCTCGAAGGTCAGGGTCAGCACGTGAGGGAAGCGGGACCGGAGCCGCTCCATCGCCTGTGGCGGGCGCAACTGGTCGGTCACGGTGACCGCGACGTAGCACGCCTCGGCCGGTGTCAGCTCCGGGCTGGTGAGCAGGGTCTCGAGCCGGCCGCTGAGGCGCCGCAGCTCGCGGTGGACCGGCGCCTCGACGAAGTCGGCACGGTGCAACCCCTCGGCGTCGAGCTCGACCAGCCACGACCCCTTGCGCTGCTGCTCCTCGGAGAAGGAGTAGGCCACAGGGGACCCGCTGTAGCGCACGGAGTCGGTCAGGACCTGGGCTCGGTGCAGGTGGCCGAGCGCTGCGTAGTCGGCGGCGGTGAACAAGCTGGTCGGCGCGATGGAGAGGCCGCCGACCGAGATGTCGCGCTCGCTGTCGCTGCTCATCTCACCGGCGGCGTCGGCCGACCCGGCGACGAAGCCGTGGGCCATGACCACGGACCGCCCGCCACGTCGGGCGTGGTCCTCACCGATGCGCTGCACCGCCGCTCCGAGCGCGGCCTGGTGGGTGCGCGCGGGCAGCTGCCAGGCCTGGCGGACGGCATCGGGCTCGAGATAGGGGATGCCGTAGACCTGCACCTCGCCGTGGCGGTCGCTCAGCGTGACCGGGGAGCCGACTTGCTGCCACCGGGTGCGGAAGTGGACCCCGGCGCTGTCGGCGAGGCGGAAGTTGTTGCCCAGCCGGATCGCCGAGTCGTGGTTGCCGCTGGTGACCACCGTGCGCGCGCCGGACTCGGCCAGCCGCGCGAAGGCCTCGTCGGCGAGCTCGATCGCGCGCACCGGGGGGAGGGCCCGGTCGTAGACGTCCCCGGAGACCAGCACCAGGTCGACCTGCTCCGCGGCGACCACCTCGAGCAGGTGGTCGACGAACCCCGCCTGCGCCTCGGTCAGGTCGACCCCGTGGAAGGAGCGACCGAGGTGCCAGTCGGAGGTGTGGAGGATGCGCACCCTTCGACGGTATGGAGCCCCTCCGACAAAACCTGGGCTCACACGCCGGGCGGCCCGGGAACGCTCAGCTGCTCACGCGGTCCGGGTGGCTGTAGACCACGAAGCGCCGGGTGTCGGCGAAGCCGATCAGGGTGACCCCGGCGCGCTGCGCGAGCTCGACCGACAGCGATGACGGGGCGCCCACGGCCACCACGACGGGGATCGCGGCGACCACGGCCTTCTGGACGATCTCGTAGCCCAGCCGGCCACTGACCGCGAGCACGTCGGCCGAGGGCGACCGTGCGGCCAGCAGCCGGTGGCCGATCACCTTGTCGACGGCGTTGTGGCGTCCCACGTCCTCACGGACCACCTCGACGTCGCCCTCGGCGTCGACCAGGCCCGCGGCGTGCAGGCCACCGGTCTTGCCGAACACGCGCTGCTGGTCACGTAGCGCGTCCGGGAGCCCGTGCACCACCTCGACCGGCACCGTGCGTGCCTCGGAGACCAGCGTGGCCCCTCCAGGCCCGAGCCGCTCCACGACCGCGTCGACGCTGTCGGCCCCGCACACGCCGCACGCCGAGGACGCGGCAGTGACCGTGGCGGTGCGCTGCCGGGGCTCGACCGCGGGAGGGACCGAGAGCGAGACGGTGACCACGTTGTGGTCCTGCCGGGTCCCCGGAGGCAGGTCGGCGCAGTAGGCCACCGAGGTCACGCGGTCGGCCCAGTCGCGCCCGTCGCCGCCGATGAGCCCCTCGGCGAAGCTGAGCCCGGCGGCGAGCTCGAAGTCGTGGCCGGGCGTCCTCATCGTGACCGCCACCGGCACCGCGGGCCGTCCGGGCCAGCTGCACCGGACCTCCATCGGCTCCTCGGTCACGAGCCGGTCGGGTCGGCGTCGTACGTCGCCCTGGGAGTGCTCGGTGACCTGCACGCGGGTCGTCATGCCCGGGCGGCGGTGCGCGGCGTGCGGTCCGATGTCTCGGGTGGAGGTCACGGCGCCAGACTATGCCCGCCGCGCGCGTGCGCCGGTGCTCACCACCACGCCCACAGCCTGGCCCACGCACGGGCGCGCGGGTCGCCGGTCCCTAGGTTCTCACCCGCCGCACAGATAGTGTCGCTGAGCAACGACGGGAGGCCGGGGCGTGGACCGAGCACTGAGCGCGGGTGACATCGCAGGAGACATCGACTTCGTCTCCTACGCCGAGTTCGGGCGCCAGTTCTTCACCGAGGTCGTCACCCAGGAGCGCGTGCTCGGGGCGGTCAACCTGCTGGCCGGGCAGCCGATCGACATCGGCCCCACGGGCGTCGGCCCCGGGCGCCTGGTCAAGCTGACCGCCCACGGAGCGATCGGGCAGGCGAGCGGCCAGCCGGTCTTCGACGGCGAGCTCGTCGCCTACCGGGTTTCGCTGCCGGTCGACCTCTCCTTCGAGGTCGACCTCGGTCTCGAGGTGCACCGCTTCACCGCCCAGCTCACCGTCCCGCTGGTCCTCACCGCCCGTGCCGTCGCCGGGCTCAAGGTCTACATCGACCTCGCCGCTCCGTCCGCTCGCGAGATCGGCATCCGGCTGCGCGCCGACGGCCTGCGCGCCTCGGTGCTCAAGCGGGTGGCGGGCGTCGAGGGCGAGGTGCAGCGCTTCGTCGCCACCTACGTCGCGCGCGAGATCGCCAAGCCCTACGTCCAGCAGGCCCGGCTGATCGACGTGGGCGCTCAGGTGCAGCGGGCCTGGGAGCGCATCGCGCCCCGCTCGCCGTCGGCCACCGCCGACCACATCGGCGGCGACCTGCAGCAGGCGATCCGTGAGGAGATCGACGCCACCTCCGACCCTCGAGTCGCGCGGGAGACCGGCTGATGGAACGCAGCAAGGCGGTGGTGAAGCGAGCGCTCCTGGAGACCCTCGGCTGGCTCCTCGTCGTCGGCGGCATCGCCGCGATCCCGCTGCCCGGCCCCGGGTTGTTGATGCTGCTCGCCGGCCTGGCGGTCCTGTCCCAGCAGTACGCCTGGGCCGAGCGGCGGATCCGGCCCGTGGAGCGGGCGGCGATGAAGACGGCGTCGGACAACGTGCAGACCTGGCCGCGGATCTCGGCCTCGATGGCGGGCGTCCTCTGGCTCTTCGCCATCGGTGCACTGTGGTTGTGGAACCCGCCGGCGCCCGGCTGGTGGCCGCTTCCGGAGTGGCTGTGGCTCTTCGGAGGGCTGGGCACGGGCATCACGCTGGTCGCCTCCGGCGCGATCGCGCTGGGGCTGCTGGTCTACAGCGTCCGACGCTTCCGGGGGTCGCCCTACGTCCCGGTCGAGCAGCGCGCGGAGCAGCCGGCCTGACCGTCGGCCACGAGGTGGTCCGAGCTCACCGGCGCCGCAGCAGCACGAGCACCTCGTGGTGGTGGGTCTGCGGGAACATCGCGAACAGCCGGGCCTGCACCACCTGGAGCGACGGCATCCGAGCGAGGTCCTGCGCGAGGCGCTCGGCGTTGCAGCTGGAGTACAGCACCCATCGCACCGAGCTGCCCTCCAACCAGCCGGCCAGCGACTCGCCGATGCCGCGTCGCGGCGGGTTCACCACCACCAGCTCGGGCGGCTCCCGGCCCTCGGCGAACGAGGTGGCGTCGCCGGCCACGAACTCCGGGCCAGGTCGTCCGAGGGCCTCGGCCCCCGCCCGTGCCCCTGCCACCGCGTCGGCGGACAGCTCGACGCCGGTGACGGCGGCGTGGGGGAGGCCCCGGGCCAGGTGGATCGCGAACCCGCCGATGCCGCAGTAGAGGTCCCAGATCGTGGTGGCCTCGGTGCCACGCGCCCACTCGCGAGCCTGGCGGTAGAGCGCAGCGGCCACCTGGGTGTTGGTCTGGAAGAAGCTGCGAGGAGGCAGGTGCAGCGTGACGTCGTCGACCCGGATCGGCAGGCTGCGCTGCTCGGTCAGCACGGTCTCCTCCTCGCCCTCGAGCAGCGCCTGGTGGCCCGGAAGCAGGTTGACCGAGACCACGCGCACCGAGGGCAGCCGCCGACGCAGGTCGTCCAGCGCACGCTCGACCCGGCCCTGCTGACCGGGGGAGCGCAGCACCAGCCGCACCAGCTGCTCGCCGTCGGGGGAGTGGGTGATGATCACGTGCTTGAGCTCGCCGCTGCGTCGCGGCACGTCGTACGGCGTCAGCCCGGTCTGAGCCACCCAGTCGGCCACGGCGTGCACGGCCTGGTGCAGGCCCGGCTCGTAGAGACCGCAGTCGCGCAGGTCGACGCCTCGGCGCTCGCCGTCGAGGATGCCGACGGTGGGGGAGCCCGGTTCACCACCGATCACCAGCTTGGCCTTGTTGCGAAAACCGGACTCGGGACCGACCGCGGGTGCGTGCCAGGCCTCGGCGGCGACCCGGTGGGCCAGCCGCGTGGCCACCGACGCCTGGAGCTGGGCCACCTGGAGTTCGTGGGGGACGCCCATCAGGGTGCAGGAGCCACACCGGCCCGCGTCGAAGTAGTCGCACTGCACGCGGACAGGCTAGTGATCCTTCGCTAGCGTGACCTGATGAGCTCCGCCAGAACAGCACGCACCCTCGGCCGGCTGACCCTCGGCGGGTTCATGATCACCGCCGGGGTGCTGCACCTGACCACCGCCCGGCAGGAGTTCCAGGCGCAGGTGCCCGACTGGTTCCCGCTCGAGGAGGACCTCACGGTGCTCGCCTCCGGCGTGGTCGAGATCGGGCTCGGCGCGGCGTTCGCCGGCCTGCCACGTCACCGGCGCACCGTGGGCGCGCTGCTCGCGGCGTTCTTCGTGGCGATCTTCCCGGGCAACATCGCGCAGTACGTCGAGGGCACCGACGCCTTCGGCCTCGACACGGACACCAAGCGCCTGGTGCGGCTGTTCTTCCAGCCGGTCCTGGTGGCCTGGGCGCTGTGGGCCGGCGACGTGCTGCGCCGGGGCCGTGACCACGAGGACCAGCGCGGCTAGGGGTCCTCGGCCAGGGGAGTGGAGACCGCGATCCGCACCCGCCCGGTGTCGAACGAGTGCGGCATGCTCGTGCCGGGGGAGAGGTCGATCCCCTGCACGTCTAGCTGGTTCGGCGCGGCGAGCAGCCTCGCGAGGAACGCCTGGCCCAGCCACACCGCCAGCCCGGCGCCGGGACAGCCCTGCGGGCCGTGGCTGAAGAAGTTGAACGACCAGTCGTCACCGGCGTCGCCGTCGACCCACACCGTGGGTGCGAACCGGTCGGCGTAGGGGATCCGTTCCCGGTTGCGGTGGTTGAACAGGTTCACGATCAGGTACGGCGTGCCGGCCGGCACCACCTGGCCGCGCGAGAAGCGGGTGTCCTCCAGCGAGACCCGCCCGAACATCGGCGTGGTCGGCCACAGGCGCATCGCCTCCATCAGGGCGCCGCCCAGCAGGTCGAGACCCGCCACGGCGCCCGGGTCGTCGAGATCGGCGGCGAGCACGCTCTGACGCACCTGCGCCAGCAGGTCGTCGTCGGAGGCGATGGCGCCCAGTGCCCGGTACGCGTTGGTGGCCAGGGTGTCGCCGGTGGCAAACATCCAGTGGATCAGCTGGCCGGCGGCGCCCCCGGGCGGCTCGGGGGCATCGGCGACCAGCGAGGCCAGCGACCCCGGCTCGGCGGCGTCGAGGTAGGCCTGGAGCTGCGCGAGGAACGCCTCGTAGCCCTCGGCCGGCTGGTCGGGCATCTTGTTGCCGGCCGACATCAGGTCGGCCAGCGCAGCGGTGACCTCGTCGTCCTCGGCCGCGGCGTCGCCGAGGATCACCCGCCGGGTCAGCCGGGTGAACGCGGTGTGGAACTGCGCGAAGTCCAGCGAGCCCTCCGCGAGCAGGGGAGCGGCCTCGTGCGCGACCGCCTCGGCGAAGTCGGCGGCGAGCCGGTGCACCGCGGACCCGGTGTCCAGCACCGACTCGGCGAAGTCTCGCCGCTGCTGCCACACCGCGCCGCGGGAGATCGTCAGCGCGTCGGGCTGGAAGGCGCGCATGCCCTTGCGCTTGGCCTCGGGGTCGGAGGCGAAGCGCTCGGGGGAGCCCTCGAGGACCAGCCGGATGTCGTCGGGGTGGTGCACCACGACGGTGTCGTCACCGGCGACCTTGACCCAGAACGGCTCCGGCCCGTAGCTGGAGACCAGCTCGGTCATCAGCGCGTGGGCGGCGCCCTCCACCCCGATCCGGCTGGTCACCGCGACCACCGCCCCGCGCTTGCGGAACAGGCCGGAGAGCACGTTGGGCACCCCGATCTGCGCGGTGAACCGCAGGCTCTCGATCGTCGAGGCGCGGGGGAGCTCCAGGCTGGTCAACGACGCCTCCTCGACTCAGGACTCGGTGCGGCCGGTGAAGTTCTCCATCGTGTCGTGCACCCCGATGATGCGTCCCGCGACGAGGTCGCGCACGCCCACGGGGAACACGCCCTTCATGGCCTCGCCGAGCAGCACGGTCTTCGGCATCACCAGGAGCGGGCGTCCCTTGCACATGGCCTTCCAGACCTTGGCGCAGACGTCCTCCGGCTCGAGCAGGGGGAGCAGGGGAGCGCTCGAGGCGCCCTCGAACATGCCGGTCTTGATGTAGTACGGGCACACCGTGGTCACCCGGACGTGATCGTGGCCCGCCTGCTCCAGCTCGAGCCGCACCGAGTCGGACCAGCCCACCGCGGCCCACTTCGAGGCCGCGTAGGCCGACATCCGCGGGTTGGAGGTGAGCCCGGCGGCCGAGGCGATGTTGACCAGCCTCGCCTCGTCACTCTGCTCGATCATCGCGGGCATGAAGGACCGGGCGACGTACATCGGCGCGAGGGTGTTGATCCGGATCGTGAGCTCGGCGTCGGAGAGGTCCTCCGACTGCTCCCAGAAGTAGTCGTTGCCGCGCACGATCCCCGCGTTGTTGATCACCACGTGCGGGACCCCGACCTCGTCGAGCACCCGGCGAGCGGCGTCGGCCACGGTCTCGCGGTCCGACACGTCCACGACGTACTCGTGCACCGACGTCGACGCCCCGGCCTGGGCGCGCAGGTCCTCGGCGGTCTCCTTGACCGCACCCTCGTTGAGGTCCCAGAGGATCACCGCTGAGGCGCCCTCCTCCACGGCGATGCGGCCGTAGATCTTGCCCATTCCCATGGCGCCACCGGTGATGAGCACCCGCTTGCCCGACACGTTCTTCATCGTGGGAGTTCCCTTCCGTCGCTGTGTGTCACCTGGGCCACCCGGGCCACCGGGGCCGTTCGGCTGGTCACGGCAGGTAGGCCTTGACCGTCTGCGCGATCTTCGCGGCCAGCCCGGCGTCGGGCTGCACCGGGTCCCCGATCTTCGGCCAGGGCGCGAAGACGCGCTCGACGTTCTCCAGCGCCGGCCCGAGCTCGGGGTAGTGGCGCAGCAGCACGTCCTTCATCGTCGTCTCCTGCACCCAGTCGAAGCCGACCCGGGTGTAGACCTCGGGGCGGAAGTCCTCGGTGAAGAAGCGGTCGGACTTGATCCGGCGCGACGCCATGACGATGAAGACGCGGAACGCGGTGTCGGAGAACCCGAACCCCTTCGGCGGGGTCTCGGCGTACATCCCGACCATCGGGTCGACCGCGTCGATGTCGCCTCGGTACATCGTGGCCAGCTCCTTGGCCCACCGTTTGTTGGGCGTGAGCTGGTCGAAGTCGGTGAACCGCGGCATCCGCAGCGACTCCCGGAAGTCGTTGTAGCGAGGGATGCCGCGCTCCCGGTCGCGCACGATGTCGAGCGTGGCGAGGTCGAGCAGCTCCCCGTCGACCCGGCGCAGCTCACGCAGCGTGTTGGGGTAGTTGTGCAGGCACACCGCGCCGGCGCTGGCCAGGCCCAGGGAGTACCAGGTCTGCTCCATGCCGATGTGGTCCATGAACTCGCGGGTCGCGGCGCCCTGGATCTCGGTGAGCGTGCGCTGCTCGATCACCGAGTTGTCGGCCAGGGAGAGGAAGTCGAAGTCGTCGGGCACCAGCGGGTGCATCCGGTAGACGGAGACGAACTCCTCGGTGAGGGAGAAGGGCGCCGCGTGGTGGGCGGCGTCCGAGCCCGCGATGCCGGAGATCGCCTCGGAGTCGGTGAGCCGCCCCACCTTCTTCTGCAGCGCCTCACCCTGCAGCCCCCACCAGTTGGCGTTCATCCCGAGCTGCAGCGCCGGGTGGCGCAGGATGGTGCGGGTCCAGTCGACGGTGTGGATCTTGGCCATCAGGGCGGAGTTGACCAGCCACGCGGTCTCGAAGAGCCGTTGGTCGTCCATCTCCGGGTGGGCCTTGGCCAGGGCGTCGCAGATCGCGTTGTGCTCCAAGGAGAAGGCGGTGTGGAAGATCGCCAGCCCCGCCCACCAGTTCTCGTTGAAGCCGGTCTGGTCGACGCCGGAGGTCGTGGGGTCGGCCAGCAGCCGTCCGTTCTCGACCTTGATCCGGCCGCCCTCGAAGGTGCGGATCGCCTGCTGCTTCTCCGTGCCGGTGCCGTAGATCTGCGACCCGTCCCACCAGTGAGTCTCCTGGTTGTGGAACGCGGGGGCCGCCCCGCCGTGACCGGCGCTGGCGGTCCCCGGCATCACCGGCGTACGACGGATCCGCATGTGCTTCTCGGGCCAGGTGTCGCCCTCGGGGAGGGGAACCTCGAAGTAGTCGGTCTCCTGACCGCGCTCGTGGAAGAACCAGTTGTGGTTCATGAACTGCAGCCAGGCGCCGGCGAGCACGTTGATGATCCCGGCCGGCACGAACTCCTCGCGCGCCAGCAACAGGTTGCTGATGTCGCGAGGGTTGGGGTCGGCGAAGACGTTGCGGGGGGTGGTCAGGCGAGGGGGCACGTTGCGACCGAACGCGGTGCCTGCCATCCCCATGGTCGGCATCTCGAGGTCGTTGTAGGACCCGTCGGGCGTGCGCGCACGCCGGTGCTCCTCGGTGGCGGGGCCCAGGTCGACGTCCGGCCGGGCGTCGGGGACCTCGAAGAGGTTCTTGTCGCGCAGGTCCTTGCGCAGCTTGGTGAGGTTGGCGAGCTGGAGGGCCAGCGAGGGCAGCTGGTGCCACTGCTTGCCGACCCTCTCGTTCACCAGGTTGGCGGCCGCGTCCAGCGGCTTGTCCAGCTTGCTCATCCCCGTCACCTCATCAGCTCAGCGCCATACGTCCGTCTAGCACCCTAGGGGCCAGGGTCGGTGACCGGAAGGCTTTGCTACGCCGCGGTAACGAGCGGTGCGGCCCGGTCGCGCTCACCAGGACACGAAGATGCAGAACGGATGCCCAGCGGGGTCGGTGAGGACGAAGAGCGGCTCCTCCTCGTCGTCGCTCCTGTCCAGCACGGTCACGGCCCCGAGCTCCTCGGCACGGGCTCGCTGGCGGTGGAGCTGCTCGACCGAGCCGACGACCGTGTCGAGGTGGAGCATCTGCGGACGGGTGGGCTCACCCCACGTCGGCGGGGCGTAGTCGGCCTGGTACTGGAACGCGACCTGGATCCCACCAGGGTTGCGCAGCACCAGCCAGTCGTCGCCCCGCGGGTCCGGTTCCCCGGGGTCGGGGGGTTCGTCCCCGGCTCGGTAGTGCAGGCCGAACAGCTGCCGGTAGAACTCGGCGAGCCGTCGTGGGTCGTCGGTGTCCAGCACCGTTTGGGCGATGACCGGCGGTGTGTCGGCCTCAGTCTGGCGGGTCACGCCGTGCCGTCCTCGGCGGCATCCTCGGAGGAGGGCCCCCGGGTGGCAGGCCGGGTCGCGGCAACCACGGCCGGCTCGAAGGCATCGGCCAGCGCGGCATAGCCCTTGTCGTTGGGGTGGAACCGGTCGGCGGCCACTTTGCCCACCCAGGTGCGCGGACCGGCGGTGACCATGTCGACGATGCGCACGTGACCGGCGTCGGCGCAGTGCCACATCGCGGCGTTGGCGCGCCGGGCCGCCGTGCGCGGCTGGGGGAGGGTGGCGACCACCGTGCCCGCGGGCACCCGCGGCAGCAGCGCGGCGACCCGTTCGGCCAGGTGCGGACGATGCGCGCTGTTGAACAGGTCGTTGCTGCCGATCAGCACCGTCACCACTGCCTGGTCGTGGTGCGGGTCGTCGGCCAGCAGCCGCTCGAGCAGCGGCAGCTGCTGCTCGAGCACGTCGGCCAGGACAGCCCCCGTCGCGGAGAGGTTGACCACGACACGGTCCCGGCCCTGCCTGCGCAGCCGCTCGAGCAGCTGAGGGACCCAGCCGCGGTCCCAGGCGCTGGCGCCCACGCTCTGCGACATGGAGTCGCCCACGACGTACCAGCGGGGGCCATCGGCGAGCAGCGCCGCACGGTTGTGATCGCTCCAGGCGTCGGCGTACGGGCCGACGTGGCGCTGCACGTGACGGACCCCGGGGAGGAACCAGCCCAGCACCCGCAGTCCGCGACCGGGGCCGCGCCCGGTGCGATTGTCGTAGTCGAAGCTCTCCACGGCGTCGGCACTCACCCTCGCAACGGTACGGGGACCACCGAGGACACGTGCCCCCGTCACGGACGCCCGGTGTCCGTGACGAGGGCAGGGGAGAGCGCCGCCGAGGCTCAGTTGGTGACCGGCGTCAGCACCCAGGTGTAGGTGGTGGTGTTGCTGTGGTCACCCACGACGGTGCGCGTGCCCCGGAGGGTGCCGTCGCTCGGGTCGGGGGCGTAGGGCAGCCCGATCACCATCTCCTTGGCGTCGACGTGCGTGGTCCGCTCCACGTCCTCCGAACCGGGGCAGGACCAGGTCGCGTAGGCGGCGTAGAGACCGTTGATGTCGAAGTCGTAGGTCTGCTCGCCGTGGGTGTCGAGGCTGTAGTCGAAGTCGCCGTCCTGGTAGGTGTCCGACCCCGAGATCGAGCAGTCGTTGTTGAAGCCGGTGACCTCCCACTGGCCGGTTGCGCCGTTCTCGACGTAGTGCCGGTTGCCCTTGTTGTCGAAGGTGAGGTCCAGCTGGGAGGTGACGTCCCAGTCGGTCCGCTCCTCGTGGGCCCCAGGAGCAGGACGCCACCAGGTCGTCCCGATGACGTGGACCAGCCAGTGCTGGGGAGCGGCGGCCTTGCGGCAGGAGATGATCACCTCGGCCGAGCAGACGTCGGGATCGTCGGGGGTGTTCGCGTCGGTGCCGGGACTGCCGCCGTGGCAGACGTCGTTGCCGGCCTCGCCGTCGCAGGTGTCGGAACCGGCCTCGCCCTTCAGGGCATCGTCACCGGGACCTCCCAGCATGCTGTCCGAGCCGGCACCTGCGACGACCGCGTCGCCGCCACCGGCCCCGTCCAGCGTGTCGTTGCCGGTCTCACCGAGCAGCAGGTCGCCGGCCGGGCCACCCACGAGGTCGTCGTCATCGGCACCGCCGACGAGCTTGGCGCGCTCGGTGGTGTCCAACACGCGCAGTGTGTCCTCGCCGTCGTCCCCGTAGAGGATGGAGCCGGCGCCCTGGGCCACCAGGACGTCGTCGCCGCCCTGGCCGTAGAGCAGTGCGCTCGTGGTGTTGGGGCCGGACTCGAGGTGGTCGTCGCCGGCGTTGCCGGCGATCGAGTCGTCCCCGCCGGCGCCGAAGAGGATGTCGTTGCCACCACCGCCGACGATGAGCTCGTTGCCGGGGCCACCGTCGATCGTGTCCGCGCCGCCCTGGCCGCGCAGCCGGTCGTTGCCCTCGGCGCCGGTGATCAGGTCGTTGCCGGGACCGCCGCAGACGTGGTCGTTGCCGCCGTTGCCCTCGATGGTGTCGTTGCCGCCGACACCGGCGATGACGTCGGCGCGTCTGGTGCCGACGAGCCGGTCGTTGCCTGCCGTGCCCTTGATCGTGACCCTGAGCCCGTCGCAGGTCGGGGCGGCCTCGGCCGGAGCGGACACGGTCAGGAGTCCGCCGCACAGCAGCGCGGCGCTGAGCACGGTGGTGGAGATGCGCGTCATGATGAGCCCTCTGGTCAGCGGCCGCTCGGTGCGGCCGGTCACGCCCAGGCTCGGGTCTCGCACTTGCGGGTGACTTGCCTTCGACTTGACCCCGACCTGCGATCGGAGCACCGCGCAGCGACGGGTGGCAGGAGCCGTCGGGGAGGGGCTCAGGCTGGGGAGCTGTGGGCCAGAATCCACTAGTTGACATAATGTGCATTATCGGATCACTCTCCAGCCCGGGAGGCGGCCCCGCTCGGCATGGACAACCACGCTCCGGGTGAGACGATGGCGGCGTGACGCAGCAGCCGGGGACCGGCGACGCGCAGGACGGGACCGACGTCGAGCCAGCACCGACGACGGCGTCGAGACCTGCCACGCCGTCCACGGGGTCAACGCTGTGGACCCGCGGCTTCGCGCTGCTGGCGCCGGTCCTGCTCGCGGGCTGGCTGCTCCTCGCGCTCGGCATGGTGCTGACCGGAGAACGCTCCGGCGACATCGACGACCTCCGCGCCGACATCGCCACCGGCGAGGTGGACCACGTCACCGCCGTGGGCGAGCTCGGTGACAGCAGCCGCGGAAAGGCACGCGTCGGCCTGCACTGGTCACACCGCGGCCAGCACTACGCCATCGAGATGGTCCAGCTGGGCAGCGACAAGGCCCCGGGGCCGATCGTCAACGACGAGGCCAATGGCCGCTTCCGCGGTGACCTCGGCACCTACCTCACCGAGCAGGGCGGGTCGGTTGACATAACTAGCGAGCCGTACCGCGGCGGGTCAGTCGCCGAGCCGGTGTTCGGCTGGACCCTCAGTGGCCCGCTGGCCGTGGCCTCCTGGGTGCTCCTGCTGGCCACCGCGTTCCACCTGATCGGCGCCGAGCCGAGGCCGCTGGTCGCCACCAGGTGGGCATGGTTCTGGCTGCTGGCGCTGTGGCCGTTCGGCCCGATCGCCTACTTCCTGGCCGGCCGCGGGATCGGGCCGCCCCGCACCCGGAGTGCCCGCATCCGGCTGAGCGGCGGCTGGGCGTTCCTGATCATGGCCGTGGCCACCGCGGCGATCAGCAGCATCTGAGGTCAGGATGCAGGTCCGACGCGTCACCGCCGACCTCCCGGTCGCAGACCTCTCGGCGGCCCGGGACTTCTACACCGGCTTCCTGGGGCTGAGCACCGAGGAGTTCAACCTCGGCTGGGTGGCGCGCTACACCTCGCCGGAGACCGGCGCCCACGTGCAGCTGGTCACCCAGGACGCCACCGCACCGGAGAACCCGTTGATCTCGGTGCACGTCGACGACGTGGACGCGGCCTACGACGAGGCGCTCGAGCAGGGTGTGGAGATCGTGCACCCGCTGACCACCGAGGCCTGGGGTGTGCGGCGGTTCTTCGTGCGCGCTCCCGACGGCACGGTCGTGAACCTGGTCCAGCACCACCACTGAGCCGGGTCGGGAGCAGTCACGTCAGAGCCGTTCGCTCAGGTGGACCGTGACCTCGTCACCGACGGACTTGTCGATCCGACGGAGCACGTCCGCGGTGACCGGCAGCTTGTGGTTGCCGTCGCCGAGCGCCATGAACGAGGTCCGCACGGCGACCCCGTCGACGCTGCCGGCGACCTTCACCAGCCCTCGGGTGCCGAAGGTGGCTGCGGACTCCGGCCACACCACGTAGGTCCAGCCACCGGCGGCGTCGCTTCGCTGCAGCGGCACGGTGAACCTCAGGTCCAGCGGTCCGGGTCGGGTGGGATCGTGCGACATGTCGCCTCCATCTCCGAGGGCCCCGCTCGCCAGGGCCCCACTCCCCTACAGACCAGCGGCGGGCCGCGAACTCATCGACGGCCGGGGCCTCAGCCCGCGTCGGCCTCGGCGACAGCCTTGATCCGCTCCAGGGTCTTGCGCATGCCACGCTCGTTGGTCTTGCCGCGGGCCCAGCCCAGCAGCGTCCAGTAGATCTTGGTCGACAGTGACGCGGGCAGCTCGAAGGACTCGGTGACCTCCGTGCCGCCGTCCTTCTCCACGAGCTGGTAGCGCCAGGTGTTGACGGGCTTGCCCCCGGCGTACACCGAGAACCCGAAGTCCTCGCGCGGCACGCAGGTCTTGACCTTGCACGGGGCCCAGTAGACCGGGCCGACCCCGTTGCGCTTCACGTGCCCGCGGAAGCGGGCACCGACCTCGGGCCCGGTGGCGCCGTCGACCCACTCGGCCTCGAAGGTCTCCGGGCTGAACTCGCCGATCCGCGTGACGTCGCTGACGAGGTCCCAGACCACCTGAGGGGGCGCTTGCATGAAGACGGTCACTGATCCGCGCATGTCAGCGAACCTAGCAAGTCCCGGTGAGCAGATCGGCCGGGCTGTCGGACCTCTCGACTCACCGGGTGCGTCGAGCTGTCCGAGTCCGGTCGACCGGTGTCGACCGCACGAGTCAGGCGCCGACGTAGGCCGCGAGGTGCTCACCGGTCAGCGTCGACCGGTCGGCCACCAGGTCGGCCGCAGTGCCCTCGAAGACGACGGTGCCGCCGTCGTGGCCGGCACCGGGGCCCAGGTCGATGACCCAGTCGGCATGAGCCATCACCGCCTGGTGGTGCTCGATGACGACCACGGACTTGCCGGAGTCGACCAGGCGGTCGAGCAGTCCGAGCAGCTGCTCCACGTCGGCGAGGTGGAGCCCGGTCGTGGGCTCGTCGAGCACGTACACGTCCCCCTTCTCCCCCATCTGCACCGCCAGCTTGAGCCGTTGCCGCTCGCCACCCGAGAGCGTGGTCAGCGGCTGCCCGAGCCGGAGGTAGCCGAGACCGACGTCGACCAGCCGCGTGAGGATCTTGTGGGCCGCGGGCACCGAGGCCTCGTCGCCGGACTCCCCACCGAAGAACTCGTGTGCCTGCGCGACCGACATCGCCAGCACCTCGCTGATGTCGCGGCCACCGAGCCGGTACTCCAGGACCTCCGCCTGGAACCGCCTTCCCTCGCACAGCTCGCAGGTCGTGGCCATGGTGTCCATGAAGCCCAGCTCGGTGTAGATCACACCGTTGCCCTTGCAGGTGGGGCACGCGCCGTCGGAGTTGGCGCTGAACAGTCCCGGTTTCACGCCGTTCGCCTTCGCGAACGCCTTGCGCACCGGGTCCAGCACCCCGCTGTACGTCGCCGGGTTGCTGCGTCGTGAACCCCGGATCGCGCTCTGGTCGACCACGACGACCCCGTCACGCTCGGCGACCGAGCCCGCGATCAGTGAGCTCTTGCCAGAGCCCGCGACTCCTGTCATCACGACAAGAACTCCGAGCGGGATGTCGACGTCGACGTCGCGCAGGTTGTGGGTGTCAGCACCTCGGACCTCCAGGGCTCCGACCGCTTCCCGCACCTCGTCCTTCAGGCTTGCACGGTCGTCGAGGTGGCGTCCGGTGACGGTGTCGCTCGCGCGGAGGTCGTCGACCGTGCCCTCGAAGCAGATCGTCCCGCCGTCGGAGCCGGCGCCTGGTCCCAGGTCGACGACGTGGTCGGCGATCTCGATCGCCTCCGGCTTGTGCTCGACGACGAGCACCGTGTTGCCCTTGTCGCGCAGGTGCAGCAACAGCTGGTTCATCCGCTCGATGTCGTGCGGGTGCAGCCCGATCGTCGGCTCGTCGAAGACGTAGGTGACGTCGGTCAACGCCGAGCCGAGGTGGCGGATCATCTTGGTGCGCTGCGCCTCTCCGCCGGAGAGCGTGCCCGACGGCCGGTCCAACGAGAGGTAGCCCAGGCCGATCGAGACGAAGGAGTCCACGGTCTCGACGAGCGAGCGGAGCAGCGGCGCGACCGATGGCTCGTCGAGCCCGCGCACCCACTCCGCGAGGTCGCTGATCTGCATCGCGCACGCGTCGGCGATGGAGATGCCGTCGATCCTCGAGGAGCGGGCGGCCTCGGAGAGCCGGGTGCCCTCGCAGTCCGGGCACGTGGTGAAGGTGATCGCGCGGTCGACGAAGGCCCGGATGTGGGGCTGCATCGCCTCACGGTCCTTGGAGAGGAACGACTTCTGGATCTGTGGGACCAACCCGGTATAGGTCAGGTTGATGCCGTCGACCTTGATCTTCGTCGGCTCGCGGTAGAGCAGGTCATGGCGCTCCTTCTTGGTGAACTTCGCGATCGGCTTGTCCGGGTCGAAGTAGCCCGATCCCCGGTAGATCCGGCCGTACCACCCCTCCATGCTGTAGCCGGGGATCGTCAGGGCGCCCTCGTTGAGCGACTTGCTCTCGTCGTAGAGCGCCGTCAGGTCGAAGTCGCTCATCGAGCCGCGCCCCTCGCACGTCGGGCACATCCCGCCGGTGCGGTTGTAGGTGACCTTCTCGGCCTTGGTCCGGTCGCCGCGCTGGACGGTGATCGCGCCGCTGGCCGAGGCCGAGGCGACGTTGAAGGCATAGGCGCTGGGCGGACCGATCCGGGGGTCGCCGAGCCGGCTGAAGAGGATCCGCAGCATCGCGTTGGCGTCGGTCGCCGTGCCCACCGTCGAGCGCGGGTCGGACCCGAGTCGCTCCTGGTCGACGATGATCGCCGTGGTCAGACCCGCGAGCACGTCGACGTCGGGGCGGGCCATCGTCGGCATGAAGCCCTGCACGAACGAGCTGTAGGTCTCGTTGATGAGCCGCTGCGACTCCGCGGCGATCGTGCCGAAGACCAGCGAGCTCTTCCCCGACCCGGAGATGCCGGTGAAGACGGTGAGCCGGCGCTTGGGGATCTCGAGGTTGACCTCACGCAGGTTGTTGACCCGGGCGCCCGTCACCCGGATCAGCTCGTGGCTGTCGGCGTCAGCGGTCTCGGACCTCGGGCCTACGGCGCCCTTGCTCACGTGAGCCTCCCGGTGGGTCGAACGGCCGAGTCAGCCTAGCCGTGGCCAGGCAGATCGGCCCCTGGTGAGAGTCGGTCGAATTGATCGACGTACCGCGATCGCTGGATGTGACACCCGGCGCCGGCGCGAGATCTAGCCGGCTGCGGTGAACTCGTAGTCGGAGAGCGGGAACCGCCGCGCGTCGATCAGCGACTCCGCGGTGAGGCTGCGGCGCAGCGGCACGTCTCCGTGCCGGTCGAAGTAGTAGCTGTTGGCCAGGGAGCAGGAGTCCTGCCAGAACACCTGGGTGCCGCGCCGCGCCAGCATCTGCTCGAAGTAGCGCCGGTTGGCCTCGGTGCTGACCTCGACCCGGTCGGCGCCGAGCCTCCGGGCGCGCCTGAGGCACCGGACGATGTGGTGGACCTGCGCCTCGATCAGCGCGAAGTACGACGACCCGTTGTAGCCGTAGGGACCGAACACGGTGAAGAAGTTCGGGTAGCCCGGCACGGAGACACCGCGATAGGCCTGCAGCCGGTGCTCCTCCCAGTACGTCGCCAGCGAGCGTCCGCCCTCCCCCACCAGCTCGTAGGTCGGGACGTTGTCGCCGTCCATCAGCTTGAAGCCGGTGGCCAGCACCAGCACGTCGACCTCGTGCTCGACGCGCTGCCCGGCACCGTCCTGGGTCACGACGCCTCGCGGGGTGATCTCGGCGATCGGCGCGGTCTCGAGGTGGACGTGGTCGCGGTTGAAGGTCGAGAGGTAGCTGTTGTGGAAGCTCGGCCGCTTGCAGCCCACGGCGTAGCGCGGCGTCAGCTTCTCGCGGGTCTCGGGGTCCCTGACCTGGCGCCGCAGCCACCGCCGACCGAGCGCCTCGGCCTGCGAGCTGAGCGGGAAGACGGTGTGGAACTGGGCGGCCAGCGGGAAGGTGACCTCGACGAAGGCCTGCGCGGCCAGCCGGGCCGCCTGCCGCGCCCCGGGCAGCCGCAACGCCAGGCCCAGCGCACCGGGCAGGGGCAGGTCGACCTTCGGGAAGCACCAGATCGGGGTGCGCTGGAAGACCGTGAGCCGGGAGACGGCCGGGGCGATCTCGGGGACCACTTGCACCGCGGAGGCGCCGGTGCCGATCACGGCGACCCGCTTGCCGGCGAGGTCCAGGTCGTGGTCCCACCGCGCGGTGTGCATTGTGGTGCCCGCGAAGGTCTCGACACCGGGGATGTCGGGCAGGTGGGGCGTGGTCAGCGCACCGCTCCCGTTGAGCAGGAAGCGGGCGCTGAGCCGGTCGCCGTCGGCGAGGTCGAGACGCCACAGACCGTCGTCGTGGTCCCAGGTCGCCCGAGTCACCCGGGTGCCGAAGCGGATCCGCTCCCGCACGCCGTACCTGTCGGCGAGGTCGTCGGCGTAGCGCTTGAGCTCCCAGCCCGGCGCGTAGGTGCGCGACCAGTCGGTGCGCTGGGCGAAGGAGAACTGATAGCTGAACGAGGGGATGTCGACCGCGACGCCGGGATAGGTGTTCCAGTGCCAGGTGCCACCCACGCCGTCGGCGTCCTCCAGGACGACCCAGTCCTCGAAGCCCGCCTCGCGCAGCTTGATCGCCGCGCCGAGGCCGGAGAAGCCGGCGCCGATGATCGCTATCTCGGTGTCGGGCTCGGTGTCGGGCTCGGCCGTTGACGTCACGGGCCCGACCCTGGCACGTCGTCACCGCAGCGCGCCAGTGCCGGGCCTGGCCCGAGCGGGCCGCCCCGAAGAGGCCGGACAAACCGGGCGGCGCTGGTCATGTGGGTCAGATGACCAACTACCCGGAAGGGCCATGGCGAGACGGGACTTTGGTCGGGCAGGCTTGGGACCAATAGGTCGCCCGTTTGGGAGGATGGGCGCCGAACTGGGAGGCAGCAACATGTGTGGATGCGGACGATGCCCTGAGGCCGGCGACGAGCGCTGCTGGACCGCGCACGTGGTCAGCGACCACTCCGAGCAGGGGTGGACCAGGCTCTGCAACGGCGTGATCGTCTTCGACGACGGGTTCTTCCTGGCGCCTGACGGTCACAGCGAGCAGATCCTGGTCGCAGCCTGATCCGACTCGGCATGTGACGACGGGCCCGCTCTCAGCGGGCCCGTCGCTGCGCCAGCAGGAAGGTGCGCAGCGCGGAGACGAACGCCTCGGGCTGCTCCGAGTGCACCCAGTGCCCAGCCCCCTTGAGCCGCAGCGACGTGGTGCGCGGGAAGAGCCGTTTCATCGGCTCCTCGTGCTCGGGCTGCACGTACGGCGAGTCGTCGCCGGCGATCCACAGCACCGGCCGGTCGAAGACCCCGTCGAGCTCGGGGAACCCGCCGATCTCCTCCAGCTCGGCGCGGAGCAGGTCGAGGTTGGCCTGCCAGGAGAAGCCGCCGCCACCCGAGCGCAGGTTCTGCAGCAGGAAGCCGCGCACCCGCTCGTCGTGGACCCACTGCGCGAGCTGCTCGTCCGCCTCCCCGCGACGCTCCAGGTTCTCGAGGTCGATGCGGGCCAGGCTGTCCAGCAGGTGCTCGAACTCCCCCGCCCCCTTGCTCACCGTGGGCGAGATGTCGGCGACCACCAGCCGGTCCACCAGCTGGGGGTGCCGAACCGCGAGCACCATCGCGACCTTGCCGCCCATCGAGTGCCCGACCAGGTGGCTGCGACCCTCGTAGGAGGCGTCGAGCCAGGTGGCGACCACGTCGGCCGTGGCGACGTAGTCGGCCGAGTCGGTCCACTCCGACCGGCCGTGGTTGGGGAGGTCGACCAGCACCGAGCGCAGGTCGGGTCGCAGCGCCTTCGCGATCTGGGTGAAGTTGCGTCCCTGACCGAAGAGGCCGTGGAGGAAGACGACCCGCTCCCCCTCGTCGCCGATCTCGGTCGCATGGATCTCGTCAGTCACCGGGCCAGACTAGGGCCGCCCCGTAGTGGGCATGGCTGTGGTCGAGACCTGGTCCCCGTCCTCGAGGAGTCGCCCCATGACCCGTTTCGGATTCACCCTGATGACCGAGCAGTCCGGCCCGCGCGAGCTGGTCGAGTACGCCCGCCGGGCCGAGGAGGCCGGGTTCGACTTCGAGGTGATGAGCGACCACTACTTCCCCTGGCTCGCCTCGCAGGGCCACGCGCCGTACGCCTGGAGCGTGCTCGGCGCGGTCGCCCAGGTGACCCAGCGCGTGGAGCTGATGACCTATGTGACCTGCCCGATCCTGCGCTACCACCCTGCGGTCGTCGCGCAGAAGGCCGCGACGGTGGGGCTGCTGTCCGACGGCCGGTTCACCCTCGGGCTGGGCGCCGGAGAGAACCTCAACGAGCACGTCGTCGGCCAGGGCTGGCCCAGCGTGCACGCGCGCCAGGACATGCTGGTCGAGGCGATGGAGATCATCCACCACCTGTTCTCCGGCGAGCTGGTGACCTACGACGGTGAGCACTACCGGGTCGACTCGGCGCGGTTGTGGGACCGGCCCGAGCAGGCCCCGCGCGTCGGGGTCGCGGTCAGCGGTGAGCAGTCCGTCACGCGCTTCGGCGGGCTGGCCGACGACCTGATCGCGGTCGAGCCGAAGGCCGAGCTGATCGAGACCTGGAACAGCACCGAGGGCCTGACCCCCGTCGGCGCCCAGGGCGAGGGGCGCGCGATCGGTCAGATCCCGATCTGCTGGGACCCAGACCGCGACGCGGCCGTGGAGCGGGCCCACGACCAGTTCCGCTGGTTCGCCGGCGGCTGGGCGGTCAACGCCGACCTCCCCACGACGATGGGCTTCGCCGGAGCCACCCAGTTCGTACGGCCCGAGGACGTCGCCGAGAACATCCCCTGCGGACCGGACCTGGACGCGATCGTGGAGAAGGTCTCGGCCTTCTGGGAGGCCGGGTTCACCGACGTCGCCCTGGTGCAGGTCGGCGACGAGAGCATCCCCCGGTTCTTCGACGAGGCCGCAGCGCCACTGCTCGAGAAGCTGCGCGCCGCGGCTGCATGAGAAGGCCGCTCGATGGGTAGGTGATTGACATGACCACCAAGAAGATTGCATTCCTGACTGCCCACGAAGGCGTCGAGCAGGTCGAGCTCACCAGCCCCTGGGGCGCGGTGAAGGACGCCGGGCTGAGCCCGGTGCTGCTCTCGACCAGCGACGACAAGGTCCAGGGGTTCGAGCACCTCGACGCCGCCGACGTCTTCGACGTCGACCAGGCGGTGTCGACGGCGTCGCCCGACGACTACGACGCGCTGGTCCTGCCCGGTGGCGTGGCCAACCCCGACGCGCTGCGCATGGACGAGAGCGCCGTGTCCTTCATCCGAGCAATGGTCGAGTCCGGCAAGCCCGTGGCCGCCATCTGCCACGCGCCGTGGACGCTGATCGAGGCCGACGTCGTGCGTGACCGCACGATGACCTCGTGGCCGAGCTTGAAGACCGACCTGAGCAACGCCGGCGCCAGCTGGGTCGATGAGAAGGTCGTCGTCGACGGCAACCTGATCACCAGCCGCAAGCCCGACGACCTCGAGGCCTTCAACTCCGCGCTCATGGAGGCGCTGCAGCACGGCACCGCCATGACCCACGGCTGAGACACGCCGACTCGGCAACTCCGCAACCGCACGCGCGACGGCCCCGCCCATCGGCGGGGCCGTCCGCGCGTCCGGCTCAGAACGGCACGTCGGTGGCCATCAACGCCTCGCCCCGTACGCGCCCTGACAGCGTGCGCGCGAACTCGATCGAGTCCATCCTGAGCGTCTCCCCCGCGCTCTCACCGCCGGTGAGGTCGTGCAGGCCACCGCCCGGGCCGGTCAGCTCGAGGCGGACCGGTCGGCCGTGTCGAGCAGCCCACTCCAGCGCTACGTCCTCCAGGACGCGCCGGTCGCGTCCCTCCTCGGCGGGGAAGGCCGTCCCGAGGGCCCGAGCCAGGTCGACCGTGTGCAGCCACGCGTCGCGGGTCAGGATCACGTCGAGCAGGTAGCCGAGCCGCCAGGTCTCCGTTGTCGCCCCGAAGGTCACCGGAAAGGTCACGAACCGGCGCATCGGCGCGGGGACCTTGGCGCGGCCCACCGCCGCAGGCGCCACCAGCGAGCGGCACTCGGCGACCAGCTCGGCAGGCTCCAGGTCGGCAGTCAGCTCGATCTGCAGCGCGGTCATGATGTCGGTGCTGTCGGCGCCGGTGCGCTTCTGGCGCCGCCCGACCTCCCGCTGCTGGCGCACCAGCTCGCGCAGCGAGGCGGCCGCTCGCATCGCGCCGACCAGGTGCCCGGCCAGGTCCCGCACCGTCCACCCCTCGCAGTCGGTGGGGCGTGACCAGTCGTCGGGCGAGACCTGCTCGAGCAGGTCGGCGAAGCCGGCGTAGGCCGCCTGCGCCAGCCCTGGCGCCTCCTCGCGGCTGATCGGTCGCAGCGTGCTGTGCTCGGGAAGGGTCACCGGAGTCATGTCGGGTCCTCAGGCTCGTTCGGGTTCGGGTTCGGGTCCGGATTCGGGTTCGGGCAGGCCGATGTGGTCGGCGAACATCGCCACGGCGCTCGGCAGCGTGCGACGCCACCGGTCACCGCCGGGGTCGTTGGAGATCTGCTGATCGGTCAGGCCCGTGAGCAGCGCGGTGAAGAGGTCGCGCATCGCGGGGTCCTCGACACCGGCGCGCTCCAGGGCACCCTCGAGCCGGGCAAGCACCTGCAGCGCCAGGGCGTACGACCTCTGCGAGGGCGTGAAGCCGGGGACCACCCGCTGGAACATCAGCTGGTAGCGCACCGGGTCACTGGTGCAGAAGTCGAAGAAGTCCTCGGCGGCGCTCAGCAGGGTGGCGCGGTCGGTCGGGGCGTCGTCCAGGTGTGCCTGCCGCTCCAGGAGCGCGTGTTGGCCCTCGGCGAACATCGCGTCGTAGATCGCCTCCTTGGAGCCGAAGTAGGAGTACAGGCTCGGCGCCCGCATCCCGACCCGCGCGGCGAGGTCGCGCAACGACAGCGCCGCCAGACCCTGCTCGCGGCACAGCGCCCAGGCCGCCTCGAGGATCTCCTCGCGGGTGCGGTCGCGACGCCGGGTGCGGACGTCGGTCGTGGTTTCTAACACTGTTCGAGATTACGAACAGTGTTAGGCAACGTCAATGCCAGGGGCGGGGCGGTCTGGTCCGCGGGTCAGGACCGCCGCAGCCGGAGCGGGTCTCGCCGGGGGTACCCCCGGGGCAGCACGACCGGGCCGCCGACGCGCCGGTAGATCACCCGCCAGTGCCAGTAGCGCCGGTACGCCGCCGGGTCCCGCCGCATCTGCCCGGCGTAGCCCCTCACCGCGGCGACGTAGGCGCTGGACTGGTTGTAGCGGAACAGGGCGCCACCGATCCCCCGGTCGGACGCCCCGCCGTTGGCACGCAGCAGCCGTGCGGCCGCCAGGATCGCGTCCTCCGGATCCTCGATGTTGCCGCCCCCGCCGTAGATCTCCCAGGTCGAGGGCAGGAACTGCATCGGGCCCTGTGCGCCGGCGGTGCTGACGCCGCGGATCCGCCCCATCCGGGTCTCGACCAGGTGCACCGCCGCGAGGTACTCCCAGCCGACACCGGTGATCCGCTCGGCACGTCGGTAGGCACCCAGCAGGCGCTGGGGACGTGGCGGGGCGACGATGCGCCAGTCCGGCAGCTCGGACTGCGGCGCCGCCAGCGCACCGAGCTCCCGCGCGGCCGCGACGTCGGCCCCGATCCGGCGGCGCAGCCGATCGGGGAGCGGTTGCAGGATCCGGCGTACCCGCCGCTGGGTGGCCTGGGCGAGGGTGCGGCTCGCCAATTGCTCCAGCTCGGCGGCCCGCCGCTCCGTGGCGCGCCCGTCGGCCGGTGTCACCGAGCCCAGGAAGCGCAGCCGCGCGGTGAGCGCCCGCCGCCGGCTGAGGTCGGGCACCGGATCCAGCCGCTCCAGGCGGGCCGCGGCGCCGGAACGCTCGCGGTCCCGGTCCGACGAGGTGCCCCCGTCACCCCCGGCGCCTTCCCCGCCGGTGCACCCGACCAGGAGGGCGCACAGCGCGAGCGCGAGACAGCACTGCTGCCGTCTCGACGGCACGGTTCCTCGGACCGGACCCGGGCTCACCGGGAGTGGACCGCCCCGGACCGCTCGACCTCGACCGCCGAGACCTCACGCAGGGTCGGTCGGTCGTGCCGTCCGTCGAGCACCTCGCCGGTGAGCCAGGTCAGGGCGAGCCCGCCGTCGACGAGCTTCAGGGTCGCGATGTTGTTGTCGAACCACGGCCCCTTGACCAGGTCCCAGCGGAACGGCGGGTCCGGCACCTCCGCCCGCCGGGCTGCCCACCGGCCGATCGGACGTGCGACGCCGTAGGCCATCGCCGCGGTCGCGAAGCGGACCACCCGCGGCAGCGGGTTGCGGATCGGCGAGCAGACCAGCTGCAGCAGCGCCGAATGACCCTCGTGCTCGCGCACCTTGGCGACGTAGCTGTGGTGGACGTCGCCGGAGAGGAAGGTGATCGTCGCCGGCGGCGTGCCACGCTCACCGCGGGAGACCGAGAGCACCATCTGCGCGACGTCGTGGAACCCCTGCTGGAAGGCCCCCCAGTGCTCCAGGTCGACGCCTTGCCGGATCCGCTCGCCGGTCTTGACCCAGCGCCGCCCCCAGGCACCCCCGGCGAGCGCCTCGTTGAAGGCCTCGACGTGGTGCAACGGCTCGGGCAGCAGGAAGGGCAGCGAGGTGCCGATCAGCAGGTGCTGGCAGTCGCCGCGCAGCTCCCGGTCGAGCCAGGCCATCTCCTCGGCGTCGAGCATGGAGCGCTCGTCCTCGCGCAGCACCCGCCCGGCGCGGGAGTCGACCACGACCAGGCGGATCTCACCGAGCCGCCGCGCGAAGCTCCACCGGTAGGTCTCCGGCTCCTGGTCCACGCGCTCGGCGAAGGCGTCGAGGGTCTCGCTGAGATCCAGCTCCCCGGTGTCCCCGGTGTCCCCGGTGTCCCCGGTGTCCCCGGTGTCCCCGGTGTCACGGTGGGCGACGACGTGGCGCCAGATCTCGTCCTCGGCCCGCTCCTCGCCGGTGAGGTTGCCCAGGTGCTGGTAGACCCAGTACGACGCCAGGCCGGACACGATGCGCCCGTGCCACCACTCGGTGGCCTCCATCTGGCGGCGCCACTGCGCCGAGGTGTTCCAGTCGTCGCGGATGTCGTGGTCGTCGAAGATCATCGCCGAGGGCAGCGTGGAGAGCAGCCAGCGGTTGACCGGGTCGCTCCAGGCGAGCTGGTAGAGGTGGGCGTACTCGTCGTAGTCGGCGAGCTCCTCGCCGGGCGGCTCGTCGATGTCACGCCTGGACTCGATGAACTCCTGCATCGCCTCGCTGGTCTCGTCGGCGTAGACCTGGTCGCCGAGGAAGAGCACCAGGTCGGGCCGCAGCTCGGGCCGGTCGCCGTCGCCGATCCCGGCCAGCGAGAGGCCGAAGGCGCGCAGCGCATCCACGCCGTGGGTCAGGTTGCCGGTCCGGTCGTGCGGGACGCTGGTGCGGCACGAGCCGTAGAGCAGGTACGGCGCACGGTCCTCGGGCAGCGTCGCGAGCTCGGGCGCCGGCAGTCGCAGCACCGCGGACTCGTCGCCGTGGTTGGCCGGTGGCCACACCACCTCCTCGTCCAGCGCGACCGTGTAGGGCGTCCGGCTGCCCGGGGGCAGCCCGTCGCACTCGACCAGGGCGTAGTGGTGGCCGTGCACGGCGAAGGTGCGCGCCGACCACTGCGCGTCGTCGGTGCGGACGCTCACCCGGCAGGCGTCGCGGGTCTCGACCCACACGGTGACGTTGCGGGTGTCGGCGTGGCGAAGGAGCGGGCCCAGCACCAGGGTCTCGGGGACCGTGTCGGGCCCTGGGGCGAGGTCCGGGGCCGCGCCGGTTGCAGACTGCATGCGCCCAACCTAGATCAGCGCTCGGGATCGATCCTGCGCTTGGCACACCCCCTGCCGGCTCGGCGTGCCCACCCGGCACGTGGAGTGGCTCATCACGGTGCTGGGGGGCATAGAATCACCCCCGTGACTGACGGCTACCGCGTACGCATCGGTCGGCTCATCAGGGATGCACGGCGCCACCGCGGGTGGTCCCAGCTGCACCTGGCCGACCAGTTGGAGTCGACCGTGGAGGAGGTCGAGCAGATCGAGCAGGGCCAGCGCAGCATCACGCTGGAGACCGTGGCCCACATCGGCGAGGCGCTGGGCTCCCAGATCCTCACGATCGGCGACGGCGCCCGCACCCACCTACGGGTCAACGGCCCCACGACGCTGCGCGGCTCCATCGACGTCAAGACCTCCAAGAACGCAGGCGTCGCGCTGCTGTGCGCCTCGCTGCTCAACCGGGGCCGCACCACGCTGCGTCGCGTGGCGCGCATCGAGGAGGTCAACCGGCTGCTGGAGGTCCTGGACAGCCTCGGGGTGCAGACCCGCTGGCTCAACGACGAGAACGACCTCGAGATCGTCCCGCCCGCCGAGCTCGACCTGACCGCGATCGACGAGGCCGCAGCCCGGCGCACCCGCTCGGTGATCATGTTCCTCGGTCCGCTGCTGCACCGCGCCGACAGCTTCGACCTGCCCTACGCCGGCGGCTGCGACCTGGGCACGCGCACCGTGGAACCGCACATGACGGCGCTGCGGCCCTTCGGCCTGGAGGTGAAGGCCACCGACGGGTGCTACCACGCCCGGATCGACCCCGACATCGCGCCGGTCAGGCCGATCGTGCTCACCGAGCGTGGCGACACGGTCACCGAGAACGCCCTGATGGCCGCGGCGCTGCACGACGGGGTCACGGTGATCCGCAACGCCTCCAGCAACTACATGGTGCAGGACCTCTGCTTCTACCTCGAGCGCCTGGGCGTCACGGTCGACGGCATCGGCACCACCACGCTGACGGTGCGTGGCACCCCGGTGATCGACGTCGATGTCGACTACGCACCATCCGAGGACCCGATCGAGGCGATGTCGCTGCTGGCGGCCGCGATCGTCACCGAGTCGGAGATCACGATCCGCCGGGTGCCGATCGAGTTCCTCGAGATCGAGCTGGCGCTGCTGGAGGAGATGGGCTTCCGCTACGAGCGCTCCGAGGAGTACCTCGCCGACAACGCCCGCACGCGCTTGGTGGACCTGACCACCAGGGTCTCCACGCTGCACTCCCCGATCGACAAGATCCACCCGATGCCGTTCCCCGGCCTCAACATCGACAACCTGCCGTTCTTCGCGGTCATCGCCGCAACCGCGACCGGCAAGACCCTGCTGCACGACTGGGTCTACGAGAACCGCGCGATCTACCTGACCGAGCTCAACAAGCTCGGCGCCGGGGTGCAGCTGCTCGACCCCCACCGGGTGAGCATCGAGGGTCCGACCCACTGGTCGGGCGCGGAGATCGTGTGTCCGCCGGCGCTGCGACCCGCGGTGGTCATCCTGCTCGCGATGCTGGCGTGCAAGGGGCCCTCGGTGCTGCGGTCGGTCTACGTGATCAACCGCGGCTACGAGGACCTCGCCGAGCGGCTCAACACCCTCGGCGCCACCATCGAGACCTTCCACGACGTCTAGGAAGCGACGCGTGAGCGTGCAGACCGGGTTCACCTTCCTCGACGAGCCGCGCCACGCCGGCGACATCGTCGCCATGGCCCACCGAGGCGGCGCCGGGAACCCCGAGCTCGCCGGGTTGGAGAACACCCTCGAGGCGTTCCGCCACGCCTGGGACCTGGGTTTTCGCTACCTCGAGACCGATGTGCAGCCCACGGCCGACGGCCACCTGCTGGCGATCCACGACGGCACCCTCGAGCGCACCACCGACGGCACCGGTCGGGTGCAGGACCTGACCTGGGAGCAGGTCAGGACGCTGCGCGTCGGCGCGAGGTCGCGCATCCCGCGCCTGGAGGACCTGCTCGAGGAGCTGCCCGAGGCGCGGCTCAACGTCGACCTGAAGTCACCCGCGGCCGTGGCGCCGATGATCGACCTCCTGCGCCGCACCGGAGCCCACGACCGGGTCTGCGTCGGCTCCTTCCACGAGCCGACGCTGCGCCGGTTCCGTCGGCAGGTGGGTCGCCCGGTCGCCACCTCGGTCGGTATCGCGACCGTGCTGACGCTGCGCTACCTGCCCTACCCGCTCGCGCTCTCCCGGCTGCTGGGCGACACCGGCGCGGTGCTACAGGTCCCCGTGCGCCACCGCGGGCTCACGGTGCTCGACCGGCGGCTGCTCGAGCTCGCCCACGCCAGTGGCCGCCACGTGCACGTGTGGACCGTCGACGAGCGCGAGGAGATGGAGCACCTCATCGACCTCGGGGTCGACGGCCTGATCACCGACCGCACCGACGTGCTCGCCGAGGTCCTGACCGCCCGCGGCGCCTGGAGCGGACGCCGGTGAGCGACGCGGGGGCCGCGGCGTCGCCGACCTCTCCCTCCTCCCCGACACCACGCGTCGGCGCGAGCAGCGCTCCTGGTACTGGTACGACTGGGCCAACTCGGCCTACGTCACGACCACCGCGGCGGTGCTGTTCGCGCCGTACCTGACCACCGTCGCCACCCGCGCCGCCGGCTGCGAGGTCGGCGACGACGCTCCCGACTGCACCGCCACCCTCTCGGTGCTCGGCATCGGCGTCTCGCCGGAGTCGCTGGTCTTCTACCTCGTCACGGTCGCCACGATCATGTCGGCGCTGGTGCTGCCCGTCGTCGGCGCGGCCGCGGACCGCTCGGAGCGCAAGAGCACGCTGCTCGGGGGCTATGCCTGGGCTGGGTCGGTGTTCGCCGGGCTGATGTTCTTCGTCGCCGGCTCGAACTGGCAGCTGGGCGCCGCGCTGTTGATCGCCGCCACGTTGTGCCTGGGTGCCTCGCTGGTGGTCTACGACGCGATCCTGTGCGACATCGCGCTGCCCGACGAGCGCGACAAGGTCTCCAGCCGCGGCTGGGCGCTGGGCTACCTCGGCGGTGGCCTGCTGCTGGCCACGAACTTCGCGTTGCTCTCGGCGATGTCCGACACCGAGCTCGCCGTACGGATCTCGCTGGTCATGGCGGCAGTGTGGTGGGCCGCGTTCACGATCATCCCGGTGCGCGGCATCCGCAACCGGCCACCGGTGGCCGTCGTCCCCGAGTCGGGCGGACTGGTGCGGGCGAGCTTCGGCCAGCTCTGGACCACGCTGCGCGACCTGCGCCACTTCCCCGTGACGCTGACCTTCCTGGTCGCCTACCTGTTCTACAACGACGGCATCCAGACCGTGATCTACGCCGCCTCGGTGTACGGCGAGCGCGAGCTCGGCTTCGAACCGGCCACCGTGCTCTCCGCCTTCCTGGTCGTGCAGTTCATCGGGGTCGGCGGGGCGCTGCTCTTCGGCCGGATCGCCCAGAAGGTGGGGGCCCGCCGGGTGATCCTGGTCGGCCTGGTGCTGTGGATCCTCATCGTCGGGGTCGGCTACTTCACCCCGGCCGGCAACTTCGGGGCCTTCCTCGCCCTCGCTGCGGCGATCGGCCTGGTCCTCGGCGGCACCCAGGCGTTGTCGCGCTCGTTCTTCAGCCTGCTGATCCCCCGGGGCCGCGAGGCGGAGTACTTCAGCCTCTATCAGGCCGCCGAGCGCGGCACGAGCTGGCTCGGCACCCTGATCTTCGGGCTGGTACAGCAGCTGACCGGGAGCTACCGCCCGGCGCTGGTGGCGCTGGCCGGGTTCTTCGTGGTGGGCCTGGTGCTGCTGTGGCGGGTCAAGCCGCGCGAGGGCATCGAGGCAGCCGGGAACGCCCAGCCCCGCGTAGTGTGACCGAACTGGTCCAAGCCTTGTCGAACCTGCGCCACGCCGTGCCGTCGGCCCACCCGGAGACGTGTAGCCATAGGGGCATCGGGCATCCTGGTAGGTGACATGCCCTTACCCCGGGCACTTCGACCCACCACGTAAGGCAGGGAAACCCCCATGGCTGAGCGCACCCTCCGCGGAGCTCGACTCGGCGGTCAGAGCTTCGAAGACGAGCGCGGCATCGAGTTCGCCGCCCGGCAGCACGTGAGCTACGTCTGCAAGCAGGGCCACCACTTCGAGATCACCATGTCGGCCGAGGCCGACATCCCCGCGCTGTGGGAGTGCCCCCGCTGCGGCGCAGAGGCGTTGGCTCGTGACACCGAGCGCCCCGAGCCGAAGGCCGAGAAGCCGGCTCGCACCCACTGGGACATGCTGCTCGAGCGGCGCTCCGAGAAGGAGCTCGAGGACATCCTGGCCGAGCGGCTCGAGCTGCTCCGCACCGGCGAGATCGGCCCCGCCCACCTGCACCGCAAGTCCCGCACGGCCTGAGCCGGCTGGGCTCGACTACTCGATCACGTCGCCCCGCACGACCCCCGGGTCGGGCGGGGCGTCGCCGTGTGAGGACCCGGGTCGCGGGCTGCCGTGCGGGCCTCCCTGCCCGTCCGGCCTGCCGTGGCCGCCGTACGGCCCGCCGGGGCCCATGCTCACCACCAGCCGACGCGCGATCGCCTGGCGCAGCAGCGCCCGAGGCAGCGCACGGGTGCCGGGAAGGACGCACACCAGCCCGACGATGTCGGTCACGAAGCCAGGGGTGAGCAGCAGCGCTCCCCCGACCAGGATCAGCGCGCCGTCGGCCAGCTCGCGCGAGGGGAGCTTGCCGGCCTGCAGCGCCTCCACCAGGTTGCGCCACGCGCGCGAGCCCTCACGTCGCACCAGGACGGCGCCCAGGATGCCGCTGGCGATCAGGGCGAGCACCGTCCACATCGCGCCGATCAGCTGACCCAGCTGCACGATCAGGGTGATCTCGATGACCGGCACCACCATGAACAGCAGCGCGACCAGCCACCACGGCACCCGGCGACGCATCAGCGCTCACCCCCGCCCGTGGTCGGCTCGTGCAGCGCGGTCGTGCCGTGCACTGCGCGACCGCCCCGCTGGAACCGGCGCCCCACACCCCAGCGCGTGATCCGGCGCAGCGACTCGGTGGCGATGCCCGGGTGCATCTTGGACTCGCCGCGCTCTCGCTCCAGGAAGTCGATGGGCACCTCCACGATCGTGAGCCCGGCGTCGAGGGTCCGCACCGCGAGGTCGGTCTGGAAGCAGTAGCCCACCGACTCCACCGAGTCCAGATCGATGGCCCGAAGCGTCGCGGCGCGGAAGATCCGGAATCCGGCGGTGAGGTCGCGCACCGGCACACCGAGGAGGAGGCGCGCGTAGAGGTTGCCGCCGACCGAGAGCGCCTGACGCCGGCGGCTCCAGTTGACCACGCGCCCGCCCGGCACCCAGCGCGACCCGATCACCAGGTCGGCGTGAGCGATCGCAGCGAGCAGCCGCTGCAGCTGCTCCGGCTGGTGGGAGCCGTCGGCGTCCATCTCACCGATCAGGTCGTAGCCGGCCTCCAGTGCGACCCGGAAGCCGTGCAGGTACGCCGCGCCCAGGCCGGCCTTCTCGGTGCGGTGCACCACCCGCACCGCGCGGGTCCGCCGCCGCGAGTCGGTCGGCGATGTCGCCGGTGCCGTCGGGCGAGCCGTCGTCGACCACCAGCACGTGCAGGCTGGGCTCGGCGGTGAGCACCCGGCGCACGATCCACTCGAGGTTGTCGGCCTCGTTGTAGGTCGGCACGACCATGACGGTGCGTGCCTCATCGCTGCTCTCCCTGGTCCCGCGGCCCTCAGCCATGGCGGCCACCTTCGCCGGCCGGCTCGGGCTCGGGGCTGGACTCCAGCAGCCGCACGCCTTCGATCTCCTCGCTCGTGGGTCCCTCGTCGGCTCCGCTGCGGCGTCGACGTCGCCGGACCACTGCTCCGAGCAGCACCACGCCGAGGGCGACTCCGCCGACCAGCCACCGGGCCGCCGTACCCCAGCGCATCGCGGGGGTTGTCGAGTCGCGCAGCTCGATGTCGGACTCCCAGACACCCGGCTCGCGGGTCGGCAGCTGCTCGAGCACCTCACCGTCCGCCCCGACCAGGCCTGAGATGCCGTTGGTGGCCACGACCGCGACCGAGCGGTCGGTCTCCAGGGCCCGCAGCCGGGAGATGGCGAACTGCTGCTGCACCTGCCCGGTGCCCATGTAGGTCGCGTTGTTGGTGGGCACGACCAGCAGCTCGGCGCCCCCGTGGACCACGTCGCGCACCAGGCCGTCGTAGGCGACCTCGAAGCAGATCACGATGCCCAGGTCGGTGCCGGCGATCTCGAGGTTGCCCGGCCCCGGCCCGGGGACCATGTCGCGCGGGATCTGGTCGAGCCGCTCGATGTAGTCGGCCAGCAGGTCACGCATCGGGATGTACTCACCGAAGGGCACCGGGTGGCGCTTGGAGTAGTGCTCGACCGGGCCGAGGTCCGGCTCCCAGACGATGCTCTGGTTCTCCACGTCGCCGGGCTCGTCGCCGCTGATCATGCCGCCGACCAGCACCGGCACGCCGACGTCGTCGACCGCGTCCTGGATGTCGCGACGCACGGAGTCGTCGAGGTAGGGGTCGATGTCGGTGGAGTTCTCCGGCCACAGCACGAAGTCGGGCCGTTCGGCCGCGCCGGCTCGGATCCGGTCGGCCAGGGCATGGGTCTCGCGCACGTGGTTGTCGAGCACGGCACGACGCTCGGCGAAGGCCTCCATGCCCTCCCCCGGCACGTCGCCCTGGACCGCGGCGACCCGGATGGTCTCGGTGGGGTCACCCTGCCAGGGCGCCAGGGCCGCGATCGCGCCGGCGGCGTAGGCCACCGCACCGGCGGCGAGGACGGCCACGAGCGCCGAGACGGCGGCGCGACGCAGGTTGGTCACTGCCCAGGCGAGGGTCGTGCCGAGGAGGGCGACGAGCAGCGAGGTGCCCGCGGTGCCCGCCAGCGCGACGCTGGGAGCCAGCGGGGTGTCCATGCTTGCGTAGGCCATCGAGCCCCACGGGAAGCCACCCCAGGGCGCGACGCCGCGCAGCAGCTCCACGCCCACCCACACGAACGCCGACCACAGTGGCCACCAGGGCAACGCGCGCACCAGCACCAGACCGGCACCGAGCAGCAGGAAGAACGCCGCCTCCAGCACGACCAGGCCGACCGCGACGTCGTACCCGAGCACCGAGATCCAGCCGACGTGCAGCGCCATGAACGCCGCACCGAAGCAGCCGGCGACCAGGGCGGCCGTGCGCAGCCGGGCGGTGCCTGCGGCCGGCACGACGAGGGTCAGCCCGGCGACCGCGACGGGCAGCAGGTAGGCAAGGCCGACCGGCTCGAACGACAGCGCCGCCAACGCACCACTCACCGCGGCGGCAAGGCATCGCAGCAGGGTCCGGCTCACCGCCCCAGGCTATCCGGGGGCGGTTTCCCAAGGTCTGTTGCTCACCTGCCACATCCCTCGAGGTACTTCTCGCGGGATGTGGCAGTACGTCGTGGGAAGTGCGTGGCAGCGTGGTCGACTGCGGGACGCCGCGCGCCGGCTCGCCCAGGACGCGGCCAGCGGAGCCGGGGTGTGGTTGATCGGCCGACATCCCTCGAGAAACCGCCACTTCCCTCGACAAGTCCGTCGTGGGAAGTGGCAGGTGCCCTACAGACCTTGGGAACTGCCGGCGCCGCGCCCCTCGAAAAGCGCCAGAGAGGCCCGGGCCCTTCGGACCGATGAGGCTCGTGCCGGCTGCGCGAGTCGCTCATCGTTGTCTACTGGGCTCCGGACCTCTCCGGTGTGCCAACCCCGTCGTCAGGTCGGGCACGGGGGCCGACGGATCCTCTTCGGGTGTGGCACCCACCCGAGACTCGCCGCCACCTCACCGTGTCGGACTCGACTGCGGCCTGCTCGGTGGACACGCAGACTGTGCCTCTCACGACGGGGACCGTCAAGCACCTGCTGACCTGGGCGTTTGACCAAAACCGCAGGTCAGCCGTGTGACGCCCGTCACGAGAAATTCTCAGAAAGTTCACTCAGCGCGGCGTGTCATCCTCGACACGCCGCGGGGGCACGATCACCGCGCCCCGGGCCGTCGTGGCCACCACCGGCTCGGCCAGCATCTCAGCCGCGCTCTCGGCCCGGTCGGGCCGGCCTCGGGCGACCACGGTGAGGCTGAGCTCGAGGGTGCGCGAGCGGTTGCCGACCGCCACCAGCTCGGCGCGCACCTCGACCACGTCACCGGCGTGGACCGGCGCCAGGAACCGCACCTCGGAGTAGCCCGCGAGCAGCCCCTCGTCGCCGTCGGTGCGGATGCACAGCTCGGTCGCGGCGTCGCCGAAGAGCCCCAGACCGTAGGCCCCGTCGACCAGGTCGCCGGCGTAGTGGGCCTCGGCGTAGGAGACGTAGCGGCGGTGGGTGACCACCACGCCCGGCTCGGGCTTGGGCAGGGTGCTCATCGGGTCTCCTCGGTTCGGGCGGAGAGGCGGGTCGCCAGTCGGGCCACCAGGAACGACGCCACGTCGGCCGGCGTGGTGCCGCGCGCGAAGACCCGGTCGACCCCGAGCTCGCCGGCCATCGACTCCTCGAAGCGTGGCCCGCCGACGACCAGCACCGGGCGGTGCTCCTGCGCATACGCCTCACGGAACGCCGCAGACATCTCCTGGGTGTTGAGCAGGTGGGCGTCGCGCTGGGTGACGACCTGGGAGACCAGGACTGCGTCGGCCCCCTCCGCCTGCGCTGCGGCCACGAGGTCGGGCACGGAGATCTGCGAGCCGAGGTTGACCACCTTGATCTCGCGGTAGTACTCCAGGCCCTTCTCCCCCGCGAACCCCTTGATGTTGAGGATCGCGTCGATGCCGACGGTGTGGGCGTCGGTGCCGATGCACGCGCCGACCACGACCAGGCGTCGCTGAAGCAGCGACTTGATGGTCTGGTTGGCCTCCTTGGGGCTGAGCAGCGGGTAGTCGCGCTCGACCACCTCGACCTTGTCGACCTCGACCAGGTGGTGGACCTTGCCGTAGACCACGAAGAAGGTGAAGTCGGGCCCCATCGCCTTGGCGTGGACCACCATCGCCGGCGACATCCCCATCTTCGTGGCCAGCTGGTGCGCCGCGCCCTCGGCGACCTTGGAGTGCGGCATCGGCAGGGTGAACGAGACCTGCACCATGCCGTCGCCGGTGGTGTCGCCGTACGGTCGCAGGATCTGCCCGGTCTCCTCCGGGGCACCCATCACGACTCCCCGTCGAGCATCGCCAGCGCGGGGTTGCAGAACCCGTCGCCCTTCTCGACCACCCCGTCGAGGCCGCGGCCACCGTCGGCCGGGCGCTTCATCGTGCCGAAGGTGCCGTCGGCGATCGCGGCCAGCAGCGGCGCGTCCCCGGCGGCGTCGGAGTCCGCCGCGATCGTGCGCAACAGGTCGCTGGCCTCGCCCAGCACCTGCTGGGCGCGGCGCTCGATGAAGCCACCGGGTGGTGGCGCGAAGTCCTCGGTGAGTCCGCCCGCGGCGTTCATGACGTAACGCACGTTCTGCAGAGCCAGGTCGCGGTCGGAGAGCCAGGGCGTGACCACCGCCTCGGTCATCATCCCGACCAGCAGGATCCCCTGCCCGGTCAGCGCGCCGGCGAGGTTGAAGAACGCGTCCAGCAGGTAGCCGCGGAACACGTCGCCGGTCATGTGCCGGGTGGGCGGCATCCACTTCAGCGGCGCGTCGGGGAACAGCTCGCGTGCCAACAGCGCGTGCGCGAGCTCCATCCGGAAGGACTCGGGGAGGTCGGGGTCGATCTCGAAGGCGTGCCCCAGCCCGAGCTGCCAGTCGTCCAGCCCGGCCTCCCGGGCGAAGTACTCGTTGAGCAGCTGGCTCACGGTGACGGTGTGGGCGGCCTCGACGGCGTCGGCGGTGGTGAGGTAGTTGTCCTCGCCGGTGTTGATGATGATCCCGGCGCGGGCGTGGACCTGTCGGCTGAACCGCTGGTCGACGAAGGTGCGGATCGGGTTGATGTCGCGGAAGAGGATCCCGTACATCGAGTCGTTGAGCATCATGTCGAGCCGCTCGAGCCCGGCCAGCGCCGCCATCTCGGGCATGCACAGCCCGGAGGCGTAGTTGGTGAGCCGCACGTAGCGCCCCACCTCGCGGCTGGTCTGGTCGAGCGCGGCCCGCATCAGGCGGAAGTTCTCCTGGGTGGCGTAGGTGCCGGCGAAGCCCTCGCGGGTGGGTCCCTCGGGCACGAAGTCCAGCAGCGACTGCCCGGTGGAGCGGATCACGGCGATGACGTCAGCACCGGCGCGAGCCGCGGCCTGCGCCTGCGGGATGTCTTCGTAGATGTCTCCGGTGGCCACGATCAGGTAGACCCAGGGCCGGCTCGGTGGGTCGCCGAGCTCCTCGACCAGCTGGTCGCGCTCCTTGCGGCGCGCATCGAGCGCGTCCATCCCGCGTCGTACGGCGTCGGTGGCGGCCTCGCGGGCCTGCTCTGCGGCACTGCCGCCGGGCAGGTCGAAGCGCACCTCCCCTGCTGTCGCGAGCTGCGCGAGTCCGGCGAGGTCGGTGCCGGTGCGGGCCAGTGCGTCCCAGACCGGCAGGGAGACGCCCTGCTCGAGCCCGGTGTCAGCACGCACGGCGTCGACCAGGTGGTTGACCCACGGGGTGCCGTCGGGATCCGCGCCGGACAGCCCGGCCAGGCGCAGCGTGGCGCGCTCGACCGAGACCGTGGTGTGACGCCGTGCCAGGTCGACGATCGGGCGCCCCACCTGCGCGGCTAGCGCCCGCGCGCTCGCCACGTGCTCGGGGTCCACCAGTGACCTCACCACGGCCGCCTCCTCACGTCGCCCATCACAGTCTCCGCTCGAACAGCGCGCGCACACCAGCGTGCTCCCGCAGGATCTGCAGCGCCAGGTCGGCGTGGCCGGGCGTGTAGCCGTTGCCGACCAGCATCGTCACGTCGGCGGCCAGCCCCTCGGCGCCCAGCGCGGCGGCGGTGAAGGAGGTGGCCATGGAGAAGAAGATGATGGTGCCGCCGTCGGCGGTGGCGAGCAGCGCGCCGCCCTCACAGCCGGGGACGTCGACGCAGACCACCGTGATGTCGACGCCGCCGGCCAGCGCGCCGTGCACGGCGTCACGGACCGCCACGGGGTCGCGGGCGTCGGCGGTGAGCACGGTGTGCGCCAGGTCGGCCCCGTCGAGCAGCTCGGCCTCGGAGTCAGTGGGCACCAGCCCGAGGCAGTGGGAGGCCCCGGCTCGGCGGGCCGCTGCCAGCGAGAGCGACCCCGACTTGCCCGCGCCACCGATCACGGCGACCGAGGGCGGGTTGCCGCTGGCGAGGTGCTTCTCGACCACCCGGGCCGTCAGCGCGGGCGCGCCGCAGACGTCCAGGACGGCGAGGGCCAGCGCAGGGTCGAGGTCGTCGGGGAGCGTGGCGGCGACCGACCGGCCGAAGAGGACGGCGTACCCGGTGGTCGGCACCTGCTCGCTCTCGCCGTCCCAGTGCGCCAGGCCGTCCTCGATGACCAGCGGGGTGAGACTGAGCGAGACCAGCGTCGCGACGCGGTCGCCGACCGCGAGCCCGAGTGGGCTGCGCGGGCCGACCTCCTCGACGACGCCGATCAGCATGCCGCCGGAGCCGGTGACCGGGTTCTGCATCTTGCCGCGCTCGGCGACGATCGCGCAGACCGCCTCGCGGATCGCCGAGCCGGTGCCGTGCTGCTCGCGCAGCTGGCGGTACGACGCGGCGTCGAGGTTGAGCCGCTCGACGCGCACCCGCACCTCGTCGTCCCAGAGGTCGGCGCGGGCGTCGAGGCGCAGCGCGGCTTGCGGCAGCACGCCGGAGGGCTCGAGGACCCGGTGCAGTCCGACGGGATCGCCGGTCTGTTTCGGCACTTCTTCACTTCCTTACCGACAAGTAACGCAAGATTTATCGTTTGGTGTTCGACATACCGCAGATTCTCTGTCTACTCTTGCAGAGAGGGGTGTCCGTCACAACCGGGCACGCCGAGCCGCGCAGTCGATCCGGCGACCGCCGAGGAGGCACCGTGACCACCCAGACCGTTCCTGGCGTCCCCCAGTCGAGCACCGGGACGACCACCCCGACCACGCTCCCGCAGCCCTACCCCTACCGCCGCACGGAGCTGGTCGAGCCCGACTGGACCCGCTTCCCCGGCTGGGCCTCGGTGACCACGCAGGAGTGGGAGTCCGCGCAGTGGCAGCGGTCCCACTGCGTGAAGAACCTCAAGCAGCTGCGCGAGCTGATGGGCGACCTGCTCGACGAGGCGTTCTACGCCGACCTCGAGCGTGACCAGCAGCAGCTGGCGACGATGTCGATGCTGCTGCCACCGCAGATGCTCAACACCATGGCGCCGTCCGCCGAGCCCGCCGGGCCGGGCTCGCTGACCGACGCGTTCTACGCCGACCCGGTGCGTCGCTACATGCTCCCCGTCGCGAGCGACCGGCGCACCGACTGGGCCTCGCACCCTCATGCGAGCCGCGACTCGCTGCACGAGCACGACATGTGGGTGGCCGAGGGGCTGACCCACCGCTACCCCACCAAGGTGCTGGCCGAGCTGCTGTCGACCTGCCCGCAGTACTGCGGGCACTGCACTCGGATGGACCTGGTCGGCAACTCGACCCCGGTGGTCGAGAAGCTGAAGTTCGAGCTGAAGCCGGTCGACCGGCTGGACTCGATGACGGCGTACCTGCGCGAGCACCCCGAGGTGCGCGACGTCGTGGTCTCCGGCGGCGACGTCGCCAACCTGCCCTGGCCACGGCTGGAGGAGTTCCTGACCCGGATGATGTCGCTGGACAACATCCGCGACATCCGCCTGGCGACCAAGGCGCTGATGGGGATGCCGCAGCACTGGCTGCAGCCGCAGGTCGTCGAGGGCATGGGCCGCGTGGCCCAGCTGGCTCGCGAGCGCGGTGTCTCCCTGGCGATCCACACCCACGTCAACCACGGCAACTCCGTGACCCCGCTGGTCGAGCGCGCGACGACGGCGATGTTCGACGCCGGCGTGCGCGACGTGCGCAACCAGGGGGTGCTGATGCACGGGGTCAACACCGACCCCCACGAGCTGCTCGACCTGTGCTTCCGCCTGCTCGACGGCGCCGGGATCATGCCCTACTACTTCTACATGTGCGACATGATCCCCAACGCCGAGCACTGGCGGGTCTCGGTCGCGCAGGCGCAGGAGCTGCAGCACCACATCATGGGCTACCTGCCCGGCTTCGCCACCCCGCGGATCGTGTGCGACGTCCCCTTCGTCGGCAAGCGCTGGGTGCACCAGGTCGCCGAGTACGACCGCGAGCGCGGCATCACCTACTGGACGAAGAACTACCGCACCTCGATCGAGTCGACCGACCCCGACGCCCTCAACCGGCGCTACGAGTACTACGACCCGATCCACACCCTGCCCGCCTCCGGCCAGCGCTGGTGGACCGAGCACGCCGGCACCTGACCTGGTCGGCCACCGCGGTCGCGCATGCGATGCTGCGGCCATGACGACGAGCAGGCGCGCGGTCACCGCGGACAGCTTGGGGGCCTGGCTCGTCAAGTGGAGTGACGACGTCCACCCGGTGGCCACGTTGATCAGGACGGACTTCTCGACCGTCACCAGCCCGTGTGTGCGCCAGACCTACCGGACCGACCTGGTCAGGCGGCGTCAGCCGGTGCTCTTCTGGATCAGCGGGTCGTCGAAGCTCCACCCTGCCGGCATCTACGCACAGGGACACACCACGGGACCTGCGGTGGCGCGTGGCGCGGACGAGACGTCGTCGGACCCCGCCGGGCGCGGCCAGTCGCAGCTCGTCATGCCGGTGCGACTGCGCTCGCTCCAGGCTCCTGTCCTGCGCAGGGACCTCGTCCAGCACCCCACTCTCGCCAGGATCGAGGTGCTCAGGATGGCGGCTGGAAGCAACCCCTCGTTCGTGACTCCTGCCGACCTCGCTGCGTTGCGCGCACGGTGGCCGCAGGTGACGGTGTCGTAGGTGACGGTGTCGGAGGTGCTCGGGCGAGGTGTCGGAGGTGCTGACTCACCTGATGGGTCGAAACCTCCGACGGCCGCGTGTGTTTAGCCGGCTCGACGGCCCGGGTAGGTAATTGATATGTCAATCCCCACGATCACCCTGCACGACGGCACCCGCATCCCCCAGCTCGGCTTCGGCGTCTTCCAGATCCCGCCTGAGGACACCGCTGAGGCGGTCACCCAGGCGTTCGAGATCGGCTACCGCCACATCGACACCGCGCAGATGTACCAGAACGAGAAGGGCGTCGGCGAGGCCATCGCCTCCACCGGCATCGACCGCGACGAGCTCTACGTCACCTCCAAGCTCAACAACGGCTTCCACAAGCCGGACGACGCTCGCCGCGCGTTCGACAACACCATGTCCGCGCTGGGCCTGGACAAGATCGACCTGTTCCTCATCCACTGGCCGCTTCCCACTCAGTACGACGGCGACTACGTCTCCACGTGGCAGACGATGCTGGAGTTCGTCGAGGACGGGCGCGCAGCCTCCGTCGGGGTGTCGAACTTCCAGCCCGAGCATCTGGACCGGATCGTCAAGGAGACCGACAAGGCCCCGGTGATCAACCAGATCGAGGTGCACCCCTACTTCGCCAACGAGGCGGCCCGTGAGGCCTCGCACCGTCACCAGGTGGCCGTGGAGGCGTGGTCGCCGATCGCGCAGGGCGACGTCCTGGACGACGGCACGATCACCACCATCGCCGACGAGGTCGGCAAGAGCACCGCCCAGGTGACGCTGCGCTGGCACGTGCAGCGCGGCGACATCGTCTTCCCCAAGTCGGTCACCCCGGCTCGGATGAAGGAGAACTTCGAGATCTTCGACTTCGAGCTGACCGGTGACCAGATGAGCCGGATCGACGGTCTCGACAAGGGCGAGGAAGGTCGTCGGGGGCCGAACCCGGACACCTTCGACTTCATCCCCGACTGAGCCGCACTGCGCCAGCCGCCGGCAGACCCGCCCGCCACAGCATCGGACGTTTCGACTCACCTGGTGAGTCGAAACGTCCGGTGCTTGCCCGTGAGTCGTCCCGGTTCGGCCCTACGCTGCGGGCATGACCCTGGTCCTCATCGGCGGAGGCTGGAGCGATCCGCAGCCCGTGTACGCCCCGTTCCTGCAGGCGACCGGCCCGCGGCCGCGGATCGCGTGCGTGGTCGTCGACGAGGGAGACGGGGTCGAGCAGGCTGAGCGTTGGCAGTCCGTGCTGCGTGAGCTGACGCCCTGTGACCCGCGCGCCGTGCTCGTGCCACTGGGAGATCAGCTGGACCTCGATGACCTTTCGGAGGTCGATGGCGTGCTCGTCTGCGGAGGCCTCACGCCGGCGTACGCCGCGGCGCTGGCACCGTGCGCCGGCCGACTCCGAACCCTTGTCTCCGAGGGACTTCCCTACGCCGGCTTCTCCGCCGGAGCGGCGGTGGCAGCCGGGGCCGCGTTGGTGGGCGGTTACCGGATCGGTAGCCGCACGGTGTGTCCCGAGGATGCGGGCGAGGACCTCGTCGACCTGACCGTCATGCAGGGGCTCGGGCTGGTCGACCTGACGCTCGATGTGCATGCAGCCCAGTGGGGCACGCTCGGGCGGTTGGTCGCTGCGGTGGAGAACGGCCTCGTCCCGGCCGGGCTGGCCATCGACGAGGACACCGCGCTGGTCGTCGACGCCGACGACGTAAGCATCGTGGGGGCGGGAGCGGCACACGCGGTCGTCCCTGCTCCGGAGGGCGTCGTGCTGCACTCGGTGGCCGCGGGCACTCCGATACCGCGAGCGATCGTCGATGCCGCCCGTCAGCGCTGACCGCCTGCCTGCGGCCGTTCCCGTCCCGGCGTGCTCTCAGCCCACCTTGCGGTACTTGCGGTGCATGGTTTGACGGGTGACTCCCAGGAGGGTTCCGATCTCCGACCAGCTCAGTGCGTGATGGCGCGCTCGCCGCACTGCGATCTCCTCGCGACGGGTGATCTCCCGCTTGGCTTCCGCGACAGCTGCCAGCTCGGCGACCACGCCGCCATCGCCGTCGCCGGTATCAACCGATGTCTTCATTCTGTCAGCATATGCTGACGCGCAAGCCGGTCGCATCACTCGCGGCGGTAGGACGCGGCCCCGAAGACGTCCAGTCGAGAGGTTCGAGACAGTCCGACGCTGGGACAAGGACGCCCGTGGTCGGACAGGGGACGAACGGGCGTGGCGACCACTAGCCGTCAGGGCATGGACGTCGGGCATATCCACGACCACGATCCCGCGGGAAGTCGGCCCCGTCTCGCCACGGGGAGCGCGGAGGTCGGCAATACTGTGCCCGTGGCTAGCCCTCGGGTCGGCTTCGCGGACGTGGTGTAACAGCAGCACGCTTCTCTTCCAGAGAAACGGTCGAGGTTCAAATCCTCGCGTCCGCTCCAGATTTTCAGAGCCGACGCTCGGGACGTGACACGAGCCTCATCCGCCGCGGGGTGCGTCGACCGAGGTCGATGTCAGCCGGTCGCCGATGCGACCGCCACCGGCGGCCCTGTCCGGACCCGTCCCGAGGCGCCTACAGTCGAGGGACCGACGCGCAGGAGGGGCCATGGACGACCTCGTCGAGTTCAGCGCTGCTGGGATGGCCGGCTGGGTGCGAGAGGCCGATCCGCAGCGACGTGTCCTGCTGCTGCACGGGGGGCCGACCCTCCCGCACTCCTATTTCGAGTCCTTGGTCGCCGTGCTGCCCGGGTGGAGCGTCGCCTCCTACCAGCAGCGTGGGCGGGCGCCGAGCACCAGCCAGGGGCCTTTCGACGTACCCACCTTCATCGCCGATCTTGCCGCGGTGCTGGACCACCTCGCAGGCGCCGGTTGGGACCGACCGCTCCTGGCCGGGCACTCCTGGGGCGGCCACCTGATCTGGCACGCGGCCGCGACGCTGGGGCACCGCCTCGGCGGTGCGCTGGCTATCGACCCGATGGGCGCGGTGGGTGACATGGGGCTTCCAGGGTTCGGGGCGCAGATCATGGCGCGGATGACGCCGCAGGCGCGCGCCCGCTGGGAGGAGCTCGAGGAGCGCTGGGACTCACCGGGGCTGACCGAGGCCGAGGCTCTTGAGCAGTCACGCCTCCATCTCCCCGGCTACTTCGCCGATCCGACGAACATGGCCAAGCTCCTCGCCTCCGGGGATGCCGCTCCGATCGGCTACCAGTTCGAGAGCCTGATGCGCTCGGCGAGGGAGATGCAGCCACTCCTGGAGGCCTCCTTGCCTGCGATCCGACTTCCTCTCGGAGCCCTGCACGGCGCGGCGAGCCCGATGCCCCCGACCGCGTCGTCGGAGTCGACCGACCTGATCCCCGGCGCCTGGACCGAGGTCGTGGATGGCGCCGGCCACTTCATCTGGCTCGAACGTGACGACGCCGTCGCCTCGGCGCTCGAGCGCATCCGGGGAGCTGCCTCGTGACTCGCTCGATGGCGACCTTGTCGCCGCTCACGAGGAGTGGGCAACCACGTCGGGGCTGAGCTCCTGGTGCGCCCGAGGCATCGGACGTTTCGACGCACCTGGTGCGTCGGAACGTCCGCTGCCCACCCAGGCAGGGCGCCAACGAGTGATGGCTTGTCGCGCGATCGCCTCGAGTGGTGCGGGCTACGGTGAGGAGGTGAGGTCCTCGAGCAAGGTTGAACGTGACCGCCTCCCGATCCCCGACCCGCCGTTCACCTGCACGGTGGGCTTCTCCCACGGTAGGCCGGTGCCGACACCGGCCCTGGACGAGCTGCACGCCCGCTTCGCCGCAGGCAAGGACTACTGACCGGTGCCTGACGACCCACTCCCGCCGGACTCGAGGTCCCAGGCGTGCTGCGCGCCCTCATACGAGGGCCGCGGCCCTGACCCGGACGCCGCGGCCACGGCCGGTCCTCGAACCTCGCCGGAGCAGAACCTCGTCCAGACGCTGAGGTGGGCCTCGGTGCCGGCCGGGTCGTTCGCCATGGGCACCGACGACCCGCGCGGCTACCGCGAGGACGGCGAGGGGCCGGTGCACGAGGTGCACACGTCGGGCTTCGAGATCGCCGTCCACGCCGTCACCAACGACCAGTTCGCCGCGTTCGTCGACGCGACCGGGCACACCACCACCGCCGAGCGCTGGGGCAGCTCATTCGTCTTCGCCGGCCTCCTGCCCGACGACTTCCCCCCGACCCAAGGCGTCGCGTCCGCCCCCTGGTGGCGCCTCGTCGAGGGCTCGAGCTGGCGTCATCCGTTCGGGCCGCACAGCGACCTCCGTGGGCTGTCCGACCACCCGGTGGTGCACGTCAGCTGGGACGATGCCGCGGCGTACTGCGCCTGGAGCGGGACCCGGCTCCCGAGTGAGGCCGAGTGGGAACGGGCCGCCCGTGGCGGGCTGGAGGGGCATCACTTCCCGTGGGGCTCGGACCTCGAGCCGGACGGCCGACACCGGATGAACGTCTTCCAGGGCACCTTCCCCTCGCACGACACCGGGGCCGACGGTTGGGTCGGCACCTGCCCCGTCGGCACCTACCCCGCCAACGGGCTGGGCCTGCACGAGACCACCGGCAACGTCTGGGAGTGGTGCGCGGACTGGTTCGCCCCCCAGACCTACAGCACCGCGCTCGGCGACGGACCTCGCCGTGACCCTCGTGGACCCGCGACCGGTCGGGCCCGAGTGATGAGGGGTGGGTCGTACCTGTGCCACGAGAGCTACTGCTGGCGTTATCGCGTCGACTCGCGCAGCAGCAACACCCCCGACAGCAGCGCCGGCAACATCGGCTTCCGCGTGGCTCGCGACCAGCCCGACGGCCGGCCCGAGTGAACCCGCCCCGAGAACGGGGATCGGACCTCATCACTCACCTGGTGCGTCGAAACGTCCACTAGTGGCCGAGGCCGGAGGTGCTTACCCGTCGGTGCTGACAGCGGGGCAGAACGGGTTTCCTCCGGTCGGGTACGGCTTGGAGAAGTAGGGCGAGTTGATCCTGTAGTAGCTGGGCCACATCTTGGCCGTGCCCTCGACCTTGCCGTCCTTCGTCAGCCACTTCACCACGACCATCGCCCGGAAGATCGCGTGCTGGCCGTTGGCGAGGGTGTGCTTCGGGGTGTAGGAGAGCTTGATCGGCGACAACGCAGCGGCCTGGTCGTCGTAGGCCGGCGCCTTCTGGACCTTCGAGGACCTTACGGCCCGCCACGGATTGCCCGAGCCGAAGGTGGTGCGCTGGATCGTGAGCCGGAAGCTGACCACGCGCCGCTCCCGCCGCGCCGAGTTACGGTCGGCCGCCATGACCGTCGGCGCCGTCACCCGGACCCAGCGGATCCAGATCCAGTTCGAGGGACCCACGGGGCCGGCGTAGCCACACGTCGCGAACGGGGTGGCCGAGCTCTCGCTGTAGCTGTACTCCCCCACCAGCCCGCTCTCGGCTGTGCTGTAGGCCCCGGCGGGCGTCGGGAGAAGGGCGAGCGCAAGCGCGGCCGCGCTGCCCGCCAGTCCGAGAGTTCGCAGTCTGCGCCGAGGGGAAACAGCCATGTCGACCTCCCGGCCCGAGGCGTGGCCCGGCTGCGGATGCAGTGCGCCGCTGCCAGTCAACGGCGGGGGGCCGTGTCGCGCCAGAGGCCAACAGTGACTCGTGGGGGGACCTACGTCGTGCCACAGCCACGCGAGTGGCCGCGGACTGTTGACGCCGCGAAGCGCGCCGAGCACCGTTGCTCACATGATCCGGATTCTCGATGACATGCCAGCCGGGGTCCTCGGGTTCGAGGCCGTCGGGGACGTCGAACGTGAGGACTACGTCGACGTGTTCGTCCCCGCGATCGAGACCGCGATCGAGGAGCACGGCAAGGTCCGCCTGGTCTACGTGCTCGGCCCTGAGTTCGACGAGTACGAGGGTGACGCTGCCTGGCAGGACCTCGAGCTCGGTCTGCGCCACCCGGCGTCCTTCGAACGGATCGCGGTCGTCACCGATGCTCAGTGGGCCGGCCCAGCCATCAAGGTGTTCAGCATCCTGTGGCCGGGACAAGCACGCGCCTTCCCGCTCGCAGAGCTCACGGCTGCCACGGACTGGGCCGCCGGAAGCGACGACTGAGCAGCTCCCCGGTCAGTCGGGGGCCGGCGTCGGCTTGTGGAGCGGACGCGAGGATTTGAACCTCGACTCCTTCCCTGGAAGGGAAGCGTGCTGCAGTTACACCACGTCCGCGAAACCAGCCTCTGACGAGGCTGGCACGCCACCAGTATGACGCACGCGTTGAGCGCCATGCATCCGGAGACTCTGAGGAACTGGGTTCGGCGGGCCGAGATCGACGGTGGTGCCCGTCCGGGCATCACGACCGATGACGCCAGGAGGCTGGCCGAGCTCGAGCAGGAGAACCGCGAGGGATCGCCCGACGCCGACACGACGGTGCTCAGCGGCGCGTTAGACCGCCGAAACCTGCGCGGCAAGCGCCGCGCGTGAAGAGACTCCGAGTTTGGCGAAGGCTTTGGACAAGTGTGATTCGACGGTCTTGTCGCTGAGGAACAGTCGCGCTGCGATCTCCCGGTTGGTCAGGCCGAGGGCGACAAGGTCAGCGATCTCGCGTTCGCGGCCACTGAGCGAGTCGATCCCTGATTGCCCGACTCCCCGGACGCCGCCATGACCGACGCGCTGCCCGAGCTTTCGAAGTTCGCGGGTGGCTTCCTCGGCTGTACGCCGTGCTCCACCGTTCACAGCCAGGTCGTGGGCGGCTCTCAGCTGACGGACGGCTTCGTCCTTGTCCGCTGAGGCCTTCGCCGCGAGGATGCGGGCTTGGGCTTCGTCGAGCCGCGCCCCCATGCCCGCCGCCAGATCGATCGCAGATCGGGCCAGTCTCGAAGCCGCGGCGCGGTCTCCACGGGCTAGAGCCACCATCGACCCGGCGCGATCGGCAGCCCCGATGGCACCGTTGAGGCCCGATGCCCGTGACACCGCGACGGCGCGGACCGCCGAGGCTGCGGCACCGTCGAGATCCCCGAGGGCGATGTGTGCTGCAACCAGGCGGGGAGCCCAACGGGCAATCCAACCCGGCTCAACGTCGTACGCCGCCAGCATTGGCAGCGCGAGTTGCGGCTTTCCATCTGCGAGCAAGACTGCACCGAGGACCGCGTTGGCAACTGTGATGAGAGCTGATGAGTCGAGTCGTTCGGCCAACGCCACACTTTCAGTCGCGGCGTGCCTTGCGAGATCGAGGCTGCCTGCCTCGAGGAGGACATACGCCCTCATCCATAGTGCCCACTGCAGGGACTGATCGTTGTGCGCCAACCGCGCTTCGAGCTCGTTACGGTCGGCCGCGGCAGTGCTTTCCTCAATCCGGCCAAGGAGACCCAGCGCGAGAACCTCGGCGATTCCGAGGGGTACGGCTCCCACGATGTTGCCGGCCTTGCGCACAGCCACCGTGCTTCGACGTGACACCGCCAAGGCGTCGGTGAGCTGTTCGACCGCGACGAGCGCCCAAGGGATCGCCACCAGTAGCTCGGACCGCGCGGCAAGTTCGGCATCGGAGGCACGGGCGACGGTTGCGATGGCGAAATCAGCTTCGGCGTCGGACTCCGCGTGGCGCCCCGAGGAGCGGTAGCCGATTGCCAGAATGGCGGCCGCGACGCCGTGGACGAGCTCGTCTGTCGTCTCCTCTGCCCGGGCCGATGCTGCCCACCGTCCCATGGCTTCGTAGTCCCCCAGCTCATACGACGACAAGGCAAGGGCCGCCATCACCTCGGCCCGACCGGCCGGATCGGCAGACTCGTCGAGACTGCGGGTGAGCCGTCGAAGCGACGCATCATGGCGACCCAGCAACCGCTCGACCGAGGCGGCGACGACGGTCAGCCGGCGTCCGTGCTCGTGACCACGCCGCCCCGGCGACGTGTTCTCGTCCGCCACGCCCAAGGCCTCATCCAACCGCCCCGACTGCACCAGAGCCTCGGCAAGGTCGGAGTCGAGAATCGGGTCGTCCACCGCCGCCGCTCGACGGGAGGCGACCAGCCAGTCGGCCGCGATCGACGGAGCCTGCCCCCGGACCTGTGCGGCAGCCTCCCGAAGCACCGCGGCAGCGTCGATGTCCCCGGCGGCCGCCGTCAGGGCCAGGTGTCGCGCAATGTTCCGAAGGGAGCTGTTCGCGCCGGCCAACACCTCGGCGGCTCGCGCGTGGCTGGCAAGCCGTTGCCCCACTGGGAGGCCTTCGTACACCGCCGTTCGGATCACCGGATGACGGAACGCGAATTCCCGCAGCGAACTCGTGCCGCGGACCAGACCCCGCTCGACCAGTTCGTCTGCCGATGTCAGCGCTACGTCGAGACCGAGGTTCGCAGTGCGCCGTGCGATGTCGATGTCGAAAGGGTCGCCGACAACGGCACCTGCTTGGACCAGGGCGCGCGCTGGATCGCTGAGGGCGGCAAGGTCGACCGAAACGGCGGCGACGACTCCGCCGGGAAGGCCCGCTGATCCATCGGCCTTGGCCAGCTCTTCGAGAAAGAGAGGGTTGCCGCCAGAGGTCTCGAACATGCGTAGACGATCATCCTCGGTCCACCCCGGGCCAACCAGCTCGTCGGCGCCAGCCCGGTCGAGCGGCTGAAGACTGATCACCGTGCAGGCACGCCCGGTCGAGCGGACCGCTGCGTTGAGCTTGTCGCTGACCACCCCCGGCCTCATGGCGATCACCAACAGGTGGGGCACGTCGGGCGGCCGGCGTACGAGGGTCTCCAACAGTTCCTGCGAGACCGGATCGGCCCAATGCGCGTCATCGAGAATCAAGACGAGCCGGCCGCGGCCCTCCAGGTGTGCAGTCATCGTGCGGAACAGCCCCCAGCGGCTGTCGGCATCCTGCGCCGGTGCCGGGAAGGTCGGCAAGGCCTCGAGGAAGAGTCCTAGAGGAACTCCGCTCTCGAGCTCGGTGGCTCGACCTGTCACCGGCTCCAGCCGCAACTCGCGTGCCCGATCAGCCAGCCAGCCGAGAATTCGGGTCTTGCCGATGCCGGCCTCGCCGCGGACGATCACCACGCGCCGCTCGCCACGTATCACCCCGTCCAGAGCGGAGCCCAGCTCGGCGATCTCCGCGTCCCGGCCGACGATCTGCATCGCGGAATCATCTCACCCCCGAGATCTCAGGGTCGGGGGATATCCCCGATGTTGCACGGCCTGAACGCTGCGAATGTCGTACCCGAACGACATCGACTCGACCTGGAGGTCACCATGAATCACATCACCAGCGACCAGTCGGATCTGGCGCTCGCCCGCGCCCGCAACGAGTCCGTCTGGCGCGCATCCGCGATCGCCCTGTACTCCGGCGACATCGACGAGTTCCTCTCGCACTGGACGCCCGAGCCCCGCTACCGCGTCGCCTACCCGGTCGAGGGATTCCCAGCTTCGATCGAGGGCCGGGACCAGTTCCGGGCAGTGTTCGGAGGATTCGCCTCGGCCGCTGAGCAGATCGGTGTCAGCGGTGTGAACATTCACCAGACCGATGACCCGGACGTCGTGATCGTCGAGGAGCACATGGTCGCGGACCTGCACGACGGCAGCCGCTACGAGAACGACCTGATCATCCGGGTCACGTTCCGAGACGGCCTGATCCACGACATGTTCGAGTACTACGGACAGGTCGCCCATCAGCAGCTCGCCGTGCGTCTCGGCACGGTCGCGGAGGCGTCGGCATGACCACGGAAACAGCCGTTGGTGTCCTGCACGGACCCGGCCTCACCGACGTACGCATGATGACCGTGGCCCACAGCAACTTCCGCCGCGAGCTCAAGGCCCCGCTGCGGCCGCTCGTGCCGATCCTTGGCCGAAGGGCGTTCCGGACGTACGCCAGAAGGATCGACGGCACGACGACGCCTCCGCGGGGCACGTGAGCCCGCCCGGTGCTCGGAGGTCACCCGTCCCGAGTGCACCGGCCGACCACCGTGCCACGTGCGTGCCCATACGCGCGCACACGCGCGGCTCCGACGGTGACCGTGGCGGAGCGCTCGCCACCGCCTCTCGCGCGCCGGCAACCGACAGACTGGCTGCGCTGAACTAACGATCCGGCGTGCGGATCGCCTGTCAGCACCGGGTGACCAACGCCTGAACCAGCGTGTCGATTGGGCTCACTGTGCCCGCGGCACGACCTCGCCGCGGGCCAGGGCGAAGGGGAGTCGGTCGAAGACGATCCGCATGGCGGTGATGCGTCCGTCGCGGACCTGGTGGAACTCGGCCGCGGGGGCGCTGGCAACGGCACGACTCGCGGTGTCGTAGATGACCACCGCACCGCCCTCGTCGCCGTAGGCCGCGAGCAGTTCTGAGGAGGTGAGCATGTCAGCGAAGGGCCCCATGAACCTGCGCAGCGCCGCCGCGCCTCTCATTCGTCCAGGAGGGGCATCGCACACGACGTCCTCCGCTACGTAGTCCATGGCCGCATCCATGTCATGCGACGTCCAGGCCCGGTGGTAGGCGAGGGCGATCTGTTTCGGCGTGGACGGAGTGCTCATCATGATTCCTCTCGTTCGGTGACGGTGCAGGGGTAGACACCGTGGAGCCGCGGACCGGAACGGCCGCGAGCCCCTCGCGGTCTGCGCTCGTGAACAAGACTCGGCGGGTCTGCGAGGATTTCGGGCATGACCGACGCCGAGCTGCAAGCCGCTCGTACCGGGGAAGAGTCGGCCTTTCGCGCGTTGGTCGAGCCGCACCGGCGCGAGCTGCACGTCCACTGTTACCGGATGCTGGGCTCGACCGACGACGCCGATGACCTGTTGCAGGAGACCTTGCTCGCGGCCTGGCGGGGTCTGGACACCTTCGCCGGACGCTCGTCAGTGCGCACCTGGCTCTACCGCATTGCCACCACTCGCTGCCTCAACGCGATTCGCGATAGCCGACGGCGCCCACCTCTCGCGCCGACACCGCCCTTCGAGCCGCCGACGCCCTCCTCGAGGTTTGAGCTCCCGTGGCTACAGCCGTACCCCGACGCGCTGATCGAGCACGACACCCCCTCAGCCCGGGTGTTGGCCCGCGAGGGCATTGAACTCGCGTTCGTTGCGGCGTTACAAACACTGCCGCCTCGACAGACAGCCGTGCTGGTCCTCTGCGACGTGCTTCGGTTCAGCCTCGCCGAGGTCGCGGCAATCCTCGACGTGGCCCCCACCACCGTCAAGGGCCTGCTGCAACGAGCCAGGACGGCGATGCCCGCAGCCGTGCCGGCCCCCACAGCAACCGCAGAAACACAGTTGGCCCAGGAGTTCGCCAGCGCGTTTGAAGCGGACAACGTTGAGAGGGTCGTCGCCCTGCTCACCGACGAGGCGTGGCTCGCGATGCCACCAGCGACGGAACAGTACGACGGTCCCCACGCCATCGCGACCTTCCTAAGTGCCAGTGCGCGGGGGCGACCGGGTGACGGCTACACCTTGCTTCCGACCCGAGCGGGCGGGCATGCGGCATTCGGTTGCTATCTCGAAGGTCGGGCACGCGGCCTCTTGGTGCTCATCCCGAACCTGGAAGGCACAGCGGTGACCGGCATCGCCCGTTTCTTGGACGACCGGCTCCACCGGCGATTCGACCTACCCGATGCAATCGGCTAGGTATTGGCAAGCTGCGCCGCGGCCGTGGCCAACCTGGATGTGCGCTCATCGGCTGCTTGCGCCCGGCAGGCGGCGAAAGGACTCACCCAAGCGCATAGTTCGAGTGGATCGCCGAGCGGCGGAGCCTTGCCAGGGCCCATAAAATGTGGGTGTGACAGAGTTTCCACTCAGCGGGGACGACCAGGCCATTCTTGCGCTGGAGAGCCCCACCGTTGTCGGACACACGTGCAAGGTCATCCGCGTGGGGACCAAGGCGCCCGGTCTGGCGGCCCTGCGCGCGAGGCTCGCTGAGCGCCTCGGGCGGACGCCTGCCCTGACTCGCCGGCTGGCGGAGACCCCCACCGGGCCGGCGTGGGTGCCCGACGATCGGTTCGATGTCGCCGCCCACGTCGTCGAAGTTGCTGGTGCGCCTCGTGCAGTCACCGGCATGAGCTCGGTGGTCGCCGACCTGTTCGCCGAACGACTGGACCGGTCGCGGCCTCTGTGGCGCATTGACCTCGTCCCCCTGGAGACCGGAGGAGCCGCGCTCGTCTGGCGCGTCCACCACGCGCTCGCAGACGGGACCACTCTGATGCGATACGCCCACGACTTGCTCTGGGACGCAGCGGCGGCAGCGGACCGACCAGCCCACCACCGCGCCCTGTCACACGGCGATGACGACGCACGGCGCCGCGCGCACCTGGCCGGCTTCTTGCGACGTGAGTTCGCCGTAACGCGGGACCGCTCGCCATTCGACGGACGTATCGGGACCAGGCGGGAGGTCGCGTTTGCTTCGACTGCTCTGGGCCGGCTGCATCGCGCGGCCAAGGACCTGTGCGGAGCAACCCTCAACGACGCGGTCCTGACCGTCGTCGCCGGCGGCCTGCAGCGCTGGGTGCAGGAACACCACGGCCACCTCGGCGTCGTCCGGGTGAAGGTGCCGGTCAGCCTGCACAACGAGGGTGACGACGCCGCAAACCGGGACTCCTACTTCACCGTCAGCTTGCCACTGAACCAGCCGGACCCGGTTGCCCGGCTGCGCGAGACGCAGGCGGCGACTTCGGTGCGTAAGGCCGACGACGACGCACAGAGGCTGGACACGCTGCTGCAACACCTGGGTGACGTCTCACCCTCGCTGAAGCGGCTTTGCCTGCGGATCGAGAAGAACCCGCGCAGCTTTGCAATCAACGTCTCCAACGTCCCCGGCCCACGGATCCCGATGACGTTGCTGGGCGCCCCCGTGGACGCACTGTTCTCGATCGCCGAGATCGGCGAGCGTCACGCGCTGCGCGTGGCGGTCGCCTCGCTCGGCGACACCCTTTCGTTCGGCATCTGCGCCGACCCCGGCATCGTCGAGAACGTGCAGGCGATCGCCGAGGGCATCATGGCCGAGTCACAGTCCCTGACTGCAGCCGCGACAGCACGACAGTCTTGACGGGGGTCGATGACCTCCGGTCGGCCGGAGAACAGAACGACGGACCGCCGGACGCGACCATGGTGGCCCTCACCGCACTAGTATCCCAACCTGAACAGATAGCCAGTGATCGGTGTACGGACATCGGCGGCGATGTGACGTAATGCCTTCTTGCGGCTCGGGTCCCTGGGGGTTAACCGACAGCTGCCTGAGTCAACGCGGCTCGCCAGCTCGGAGGCAAGGGGGGCTTGAATACAGCGCAGATTCCGTCAAGCGGCCCCAATACTTTGGACATCTGACGAATAACGTGGTCTACGGACGCCTAGCTCCAGGGGTGCTCGACGAACTCAAGAAGGTAACGCCGCGCAACGATAGCGGTCAGCGGAAGCACAAGTATTTCCAGCGGCTCACCGCCAATGTGGGCTATCCCAAATTGCGCGAGCATCTGGGCTCAGTCACGACCCTGATGAAGCTAAGTAGCGACTGGAACGACTTCATGATGAAGCTTGAGCGTATCCACCCCAAGGTGAGCGACCAGCTCGCATTCGACCTTGAGGTGGACAGCCGGTCCGGTCGGGGCCTGTAACTGGAGCGAGCGGCTCAGCGGCGATCTGGTCGCGTGTTTCGCCTAGCCCACAGTGGGCGGAAGGACGCGCGCGTCAGTGCGCCTCGGTGGTGATCGGATACCGAATCCTCACCATCTCAAATCTCCTGGGCGCAGTGGCCACTGCCACGAAATGGTCGTATGGTGACAGAACGCCTCGTCTTTGCCCAGACCCTGCCGCTTCGAGGAAAGCCCGCCATTGAGCGTGAGGGGATCTGGTGACAGGCAGCGGCGTGCCAGCTTTCGAAGGTCCTCAGGAGTGGTCGTACGAGGCTGTCATCCGGGGTGAGCCACCAAGGGTGATGGCCCGCGCCTTCGTGTCTCAGCACCTGGTTGCGCACAATGAGTTTCACCTCGTGGATGTCGTCCAGGTCGTGGCGTGCCAGCTCGCGGCCAAGGCGATCGTGCGAGCGGACCCACCGGTGAGGCTGAGCCTGTCGAAAGCCGGTGAAGCGGTCCTGTTGAGCGTCGAGTTCGCGCCGTCGTCAGCGTCCCTTCCCGTACTGCTGGACCACGCAGAAGAGGTCAGGTCCGGTGCGAGGTTCATCGATCACCTGGATCTGCCCTGCGGGCTCAGTTGTGAAGGTCAGACCGCCAGCGTCTGGGTTGGCTTCGACGCCCGCCCGCGGCAACGGCACGCGATTCATGCGCTACGCCGAGTCACCAAGATGGCTCGGGGTCATGCCCGGGGCGAGAGGACGCGCAATCACTAGCAGTGCATGGGCATCCCGCATTTCAACCGGTGGTGATCGTCGTGGCAGGTCGAGACGCGTTCGATGAGGCTTATGGGCGTGGGGTGCCACGCCCGGTGCGGCGATCGGCTCGGTCAGCGGCACCTCGCCGGCGGGACATTCCATCGGACGCTGGCCCGGCGTTGCCAGGACGGGCTGCTGCGGCTGAGCCGGAAGGATCGCTCCCCCAGTCGTGATCGCGCGCTCGACATCGCGTGGCTTGGTCGAACGGACCGAGACGATCTGACCGTCCTGCACCACCACCCAGCCACGGGCAAGCGACCCATCACCCTTCAGCACCGACCCACCGAAAGCGGCTGGCTCCTCCGCCGGTCGCGTTGGGCGCGGACTGGATGCCACCGGCGTCGCGGCGAAGGCACCGGACCTGGTGGGCCTGGTCACCAGCGGTGCAGCCGAGATCGCCGGCCTCGCGGACAAGATCGGCACCCAGGAGGTGGGACGCCCCGCCGACCTGACGATCGTGCAGAAGCGCATCGACGACCCTACGAGAACGTGGTCTTCGCCTACCCGTCCTGGGTCGACATGGTGATGATCGGCGGCGACATCATCTACGGCCGCGCTGACTGGGTCGCCGAGCTATCCACCCCCCGCCGACTACGACCAGGTCACCGTCTGCTCCTCGACACCCGCTTCGGCTCAAGAACGGGCGTCGCTACTTCAGCCGGATGCGGCTCTATCGGCCGGCACGTGCCCCTCATCACCAAACCTTCCGTACTCCCACGCCCTAGGCGCCCGCACCGGCTGCCGTGCTCCCGCAAGGGGCGATCATGATTTGCGAGTAAGAGTCCGCTGTGTCGGTGCCCGCACGAAACTCCGATACCTTGCAACCTCTGAAGACCAGGACATCGCCCGCCTGGGCAAACGCGGCATCGAGATCTACGAACCACTCCTCAAGGAAGCACTCGCAAGAGCACGTCGAGCAGCAGTCCGCGGCACTCCTAACTCGTAGCAATGCCAGTCTTTCTCAGGACTCTTCGCCCGCTCCCGTCCCTTGTATCCATATCGCTTGCTCTTGGGTATTGCCCTGGCACGGGAGTGGCTTCGCCTTCATGCTCCAAATCCGCATTGAGCGCCCTCGGAATCGAGGTCTTGGCCGCGTCATTCTGGAGCCGGAAGGATGCAGGGTCGAAAGGGCGTGGCGCTCATTCCAGCCCCGGGGATCGGTCAGTCGGCGGCGAGCGTCTCGCTGAGGCGGGTGGCGGGTGAGTCGAGGCCCCAGCGCTCGGCGAGCGCGATGACGTCGTCCGGTGAGGCCGGCGTGTCGGGCAGCGTGAGGTCGGGCGCGCCGAGGTCGAGGTCGCGCACCACGCGCACGACCTTCGGCGCCACGGCCAGGTAGTCAGCGGCGTCACGCAGCTTGCCCCGTGGCCCGGGCGCGAGCTCGGCGCCCGGGTCGTCGACGGCGGCCAGCAGGTCGTCGATCGTGGCGAACCGCCGCAACAGCGTCGCCGCGGTCTTGTCGCCCACCCCCGCCACGCCGGGCAGCCCGTCGGAGGCGTCACCGCGCAGGGTCGCGAAGTCGGCGTACTGCCGAGCCTCGATGCCGTACTTCTCCCGCACCCACGCCTCGTCGACCCGGTCGTGCTTGCTCACCCCACGGGCTACGTAGAGCACTCGCACCGAGGCCTCGTCGTCGACCAGCTGGAACAGGTCGCGGTCGCCGGTCACGATGTCCACGGGCATCCCGGCGTCGGTCGCGAGCGTGCCGATCACGTCGTCGGCCTCGTGCTCGTCGGCGCCCACGACCGCGATCCCGAAGGCCTCGAGCACGTCGAGGATGATCGGGATCTGGGTCTCGAGCGGGTCCGGCACCTCCTCGACGTCCGGGGCGCTGGGCACCTCCTCCACCACCCGGTGCGCCTTGTACGTCGGCAGCAGGTCGACGCGCCACTGCGGGCGCCAGTCGTTGTCCCAGCAGCACGCCAGGTGCGTCGGGTGGTACTCCCCCACCAGCCGGCTGATGAAGTCCATCAACCCGCGCACCGCGTTGACCGGCGTGCCGTCGGGGGCGGTGACCGAGTCCGGGACGCCGAAGAAGGCCCGGAAGTACAGCGAGGCGGTGTCCAGCAGCATCAGGCGCTCAGGTCGGCTCACGCGGCCCACCGTAGCGGTCCCACAGTCACCCTTGTCCCATCGTTATCGTTGGTCACATGGAGGACACCGATCGCGAGATCCTGCGCCTGCTGGCATCGGACGGGCGCATGTCGTTCACCGATCTGGGCAAGGCCACCGGCATGTCGACCAGCGCTGTCCACCAGCGGGTGCGCCGCCTGGAGCAGCGGGGGCTGATCACCGCCTACGCCGCGGTGCTCGACTACGACGCCGCCGGGCTGCCGCTGACCGCCTTCATCTCGATCCGACCCATCGACGCCTCCCAGCCCGACGACTCCCCCGAGCGGCTCAAGGGGGTCCCCGAGATCGAGTCCTGCTGGTCCGTCGCCGGCGACGCGTCCTACCTGCTCAAGGTGCGGGTCGCCGGCCCCACCGACCTCGAGGACCTGCTGGCCCGGATCCGCGCCGCGGCCAACGTCTCGACGCACACCACCATCGTGCTCTCTACGCCCTACGAGCACCGGGCCGTGCTGGGCTGAGCCTCCCTTGGTGCCTGACAGCGCCCACGGCACGAGGTTTCGAGGCTCGTCGCTAGCGCTCCTCGCACCTCAACCGTCGGCAATCATCCGCCCGGCAGGTCTCGACAAGCTCGACCAGCGAACCCAGCGAGTGGCCCGCGGTAGTCAGTCGGCCAGAGAGGAGTAGGACACCACCCCGCGCCGCAGCGCGTCAGCGACCCCGCGTGCGTTCGTGCGCAGCTCCTGCGACGGCGCCGCCGAGGCGACCTGACCGGTGAGGTCGAGCAGCTGCTTCATCCAGCGCACGAAGTCGCCCGCCGCCAGGTCGGTCGCGGCCAGCACCTCGTCGAGCGCACCTCCCGAGGCCCAGCGCTGCGCCGCCCAGGCGAAGCCGGCGTCCGGCTCGCGCAGGAAGTCCAGCTTGTGGTCCCGCTCCACCCGCGACAGCTCGGCCCACAGCCGATCGGTGCGCTCGACCACCTCGCGCGCCTGCCCCTTCGGCGGCCTCGCCGACTGGGCGTCCTCGGGGCGGCGCGACTCGTAGACCAGAGCCGACAGCGCGGCCGCCAGGTCGGGCACCCCGAGCCCGTCCCACAGCCCACCACGCAGGCACTCCGCGACCACCAGGTCGAGCTCGGTGTAGATGCCCATCAGCACCTCGCCCGCCGGGGTCACCGCGTCGTCCTCGAGGTAGCCGAGGGAGGTCAGCACGTCGCAGACCCGGTCGAACTGCCGTGCGATCGTGTTGGTGCGCGACTCGATGCGCCGCCGTAGCGTCGCGGCCTCCCGCGCCAGCTTCTGGTGGCGCTCGGCCCACCGCGCGTGCGACTCCCGGTCGTCGCAGCCGTGGCAGGGGTGCGCGCGCAGCTCGGCCCGCAGCCGGCTGACCTCCTGCTCCGCCTCCTGCTGCATCCGGGTCGCGGCCTTGCGCGACTTGTCCCCGCGCGCCGCCGGGTGCCGACCCGGGTCGAGGTCACGGGTGCGCAGCCGCAGCGTGTTGGCCAGGTCGCGGCGCTGCTGCGGGTTGCGGCCGTTGAAGTTGCGCGGCACCTTCAGCCGCGACACGGCCGCCACCGGCCGGTTGAAGTCCATCATCGCCAGCCGCCGGGCCTGCCGGTCATGGGTCAGCACGTACGGGCGCGGGTCCGCACGGTCCGCCGGGCGGCCCGGGTCGATCACCACCGCCCAGCCGGAGTACTTCCCGGTCGGCACCTCGATCACGTCTCCGGGCCGCAGCACCTCGAGGGACTCCACGATCTCGGCTCGCTTGTCACTCTTGCGCTCGCGCGCCGCCGCCGACTCCACGTCGGAGAGCTGGCGGCGCAGCCCGGCGTACTCCATGAAGTCGCCGAGGTGGCACTGCGCCGCCTCCGCGTAGCCTTCGAGCCCGTCCTCGGCCTTGCGCAGCTGCCGCGCCAGCCCGACCACCGCCCGGTCGGCCTGGAACTGGGCGAACGAGGACTCCAACAGCTCACGCGCCGTCTCCCGGCCGAACTGACGCACCAGGTTCACCGCCATGTTGTACGACGGCCGGAACGACGAGCGCAGCGGATAGGTGCGCGTCGAGGCCAGCCCCGCCACGCTGCGCGGGTCGACCGCCGGGGACCACAGCACGATGCCGTGGCCCTCGACGTCGATGCCGCGGCGCCCGGCACGGCCGGTGAGCTGGGTGTACTCCCCCGGCGTGATGTCGGCGTGGGTCTCGCCGTTCCACTTGCTCAGCTTCTCGATCACCACCGAGCGCGCCGGCATGTTGATGCCCAGCGCCAAGGTCTCGGTCGCGAACACCACGCGACAGCGGCCCGCGGCGAACAGCTCCTCCACGCACTCCTTGAACCGGGGCAGCATCCCGGCGTGGTGCGCCGCGATGCCGCGGGTCAAGCCGTCGAGGAAGGAGTGGTAGCCGAGCACGAACCGGTCGCGGTCGGGGATGTCGGCGCAGCGCTCCTCGACGAACGCGTGGATCTCGTCGCGCTCGGACGGCGTGGTCAGCCGCAGCCCGGCAGCCAGGCACTGCTCCACCGCGGCGTCGCAGCCGACCCGGCTGAAGATGAAGTAGATCGCCGGCAGCAGGGCCTCACGGTCGAGGCGAGCCACCACGTCGAAGCGTGACGGCAGCGGAGCGCGCCGGGGGCGACGCTCCCCCTTCTTGGGTCGCTTGCCGCCCCAGCGTTCGGCTCGCCGGTCGTTGTCGACGGCCCGCTGCAGGTCGCGGTTCACCCGCGCCTCGCCGGGGTGGTCGTCCTCCTCCTCGAAGAGGTCGAACATCCGCCGCCCCACCAGCACGTGCTGGTAGAGCGGGACCGGGCGCGTCTCCTCCACGATCGTCGTGGTCGAGCCGCGCACCGTGGCCAGCCACTCGCCGAACTCCTCGGCATTGGACACCGTCGCCGACAGCGAGACCAGCGCCACCGACTCCGGCAGGTGGATGATGACCTCCTCCCAGACCGCGCCGCGCGAGCGGTCGGCGAGGTAGTGCACCTCGTCCATCACCACGAACCCGAGGTCGAGCAGCGTCCGGGAGCCGGCGTAGAGCATGTTGCGCAGCACCTCGGTGGTCATGACCACCACCGGCGCCTCGCCGTTGACGCTGTTGTCGCCGGTCAGCAGGCCGACGTTCTCCGCGCCGTAGCGGCGCACCAGGTCGCCGTACTTCTGGTTGGAGAGAGCCTTGATCGGCGTGGTGTAGAAGCACTTGCGGCCCTGCTGCAGGGCGAGGTGCACCGCGAACTCGCCGACGATCGTCTTGCCCGAGCCGGTCGGCGCCGCGACCAGGACGCCGTCGCCCTCCTCGACGGCGCGGCAGGCCTGCACCTGGAAGTCGTCGAGCGGGAAGTCGTAGAGATGGCGGAAGTCCGCGAGCACCGGGTGCGGCTGCTCGTCGCGGAACTTCGCGTAGCGCTCCGACGGGCTGCTCACAGCACACCTCCCTGACCGACCAGCACGGTGAGCGCCGCGGGGTCGGCGGTGATCGTCATCGGCAGCGGGCCCAGCCGCTCACCGTCGGCGTAGGCGATGATGCCGCCGGCTGCCACGGTGACCTGACGCACCCTGTGGTGCTCGTAGCACGGGTGGTCGCGGTGGGTGCCGCTGAACAGCTTGGGGTAGGTGCGGATCAGGTCGGGCTTGCTCATCGGGTGGAAGAAGACCACGTCCAGCATGCCGTCGGTCAGGTCGGCCCCCTCGGTGATCCGCAGGCCGCCGCCGAACGACGGGCCGTTGCCCACGGCGACCAGCATCGCGCTGATCTGCAGGGTCACGCCGTCGAGGTCCAAGGTGTAGTCGATCGGCGAGAAGGTGCGCAGCTCGGCGAGCGTGGCCAGGTTGTACTTCATCTGCCCCGTGGGCCACCGCATCCGGTTGGCCCGCTCGTTGACCACGGCGTCGAAGCCCGCCGACAGCACGCAGAGGAATCGTGTCGCCCCGGTGGCTGCCAGGTCGACCGTGCGCCGCTCCCCCGCGATGACGAGGTCGATGGCCCGCTGCGGGTCGTTGCGCGGGACTCCGAGGTAGCGAGCCGCGTCGTTGCCGGTGCCGGCGGGTACGACGCCCAGCGCGGTCTCGGTGTGGGCCAGCACCTGGGTGGCCAGGTGCACCAGCCCGTCCCCGCCGACCACGACGAGGGTCTCGATGCCCTCCTCGAGCGCCGCCCGGGCCAGGTCGGAGGCCTCGTCGGCGTCTCGACCCTGCAGCCGCCTCACGCTGAAGCCGGCGCAGCTGAGCCTGGTCTGCGCCAGGTCGCTGAGAGCCACGGCCCTGCCCTTGCCTGCGGCAGGGTTGCTCAGCACGGCGACGTCGCGGGACACGACCTCACCCTAGACGGGAGGCGCGTCTCCCACCTCGCGGCGGGGGTCTCGGCGCCCGCGGCACAGTCGCTGCCCGTCTCGGGAGATTTCGAGGCTCAGGGACACGCAAGCCAGCCCACGTCGAGGGCGCCCCGTGGGCGGGCTACAGCCGGATGGCGGCGGTGACGTTGGAGGCGGGGGCGCCGACGGCCTTCGCGAGGCGGCGCAGGCACTCCAGGGCCGACTCGACCGAGACGTCGACGCCGGGACAGACCATCGTCAGCCGCTCCCTGACCTCGACCAGCAGCACCTGCTCGCGCGACCACTGCACGTGGGCCTCGCGGCGTACCGGCTCGGGCACAGCGGGCTCGGGGTAGGCGCGGTCGCAGGCGACGACGTCGCAGGCGATCGACTCCTCGGAGTCACGCGAGGTCAGGTGGCCCGGCACCATCGGCGAGTCGATCGGAGCCTCGGGCTCCCAGACGACCTCACCCCCTCCCAGCCACTCGGGCAGGTCGAAGGCGTCCACGGGCGCGGTGCGTGCGTCCGGTCCGGGCAGTCGCACTCAGCGCTCCCGGTCCCACTCGTCGTCCCAGGCGTCATCGTCCTCGTCGAGGCTCGAGGGATCGACGGGGGCGCGGTGATACTCCAGCACCGACTGCTGGTCGTCGTCCGCGTCGCCCATGGCCTCGCGGGTCGCCTGGCGGCGACGCTTGTCGATCACTCGCGCGATCACCTCCGAGACCATGAACAGCACCGTCATCGGCAGGGCCAGCATCATCATCGAGAACGGGTCGGTGGACGGCGTGGCCACCGCGGCGAACACGAAGGCGCCCACGACGATCCATGGCCGGTACTCCGCCAGCGCCTTGCCGGAGACCACCCCCGCGAGGTTGAGCATGATCACGAAGAGCGGGATCTCGAAGGCGACGCCGAAGACGAGCAGCATCCGGGTGAAGAACGAGAAGTACTCACCGAACTCGACCAGGTTCTCCAGCGCCTCCGGGGTGAAGCCGATCAGCACCTCCAGGCCTCGCGGCAGCACGTAGTAGCCGGTCGCGACGCCGAGCACGAACAGCGGCCCTGCCACGGCGGCGAACACCCGTGACCACTTCTTCTCCTTCGGGTGCAGCCCGGGCAGGATGAACGCCCAGATCTGGTAGAGCCAGTAGGGGCTGGAGGCGACGATGCCGGCGATGCCGGCGAGCTTCAGGTGAAGCAGCAGCGGACCGCCGGCGCCCTTGATGTAGGCGTTGGTCTCCACACTCTGACCCAGCGCCTCCCGCGCCTCGTCGTAGGGCGAGAGGACCAGGTCCAGCAGGAAGTCGAAGAAGAAGAGCCCCGCGACCATGGCGAGGATGATCGCGACGACAGCGCGAAGGATGCGGCCCCGCAGCTCGCGGAAGTGGTCGGCCAGCGCCATTCGGCCGTCCGCGGAGACGGGTGACTGGGGTGTCGTCCGGAACATCCGGACGATGCTGGTGGCGAGGCTCACGTGGCCTGGGTGCGGACGTCAGTCAGCGCCGGCGGGTCAGCGCTGGTCGTCGTCGTAGGAGACGTCGGTGCGCACCGAGTCGGTGTGCACCGGGCCCCGGCGGCCCTCGAGCTCGCGGCGCTCGGCCTCGGAGCGGGCGGAGTCCTCGGAGGAGGGCTTCTTCTCCTCGGCCTCGTCCTCGTCGTCGTCGATCAGGCCCTTGGTCTCGGCCTTGAAGATCCGCAGCGCCCGGCCGCTGCCTCGGGCGAGCTCGGGAAGCTTCTTCGCCCCGAAGAGCAGCACCAGGACGAGCAGGATGAGGGTGATCTCGAGCGGTCCAATGTTGCCCATCGATGTCACTGCCTTCGTCGTCGCGGACCGCGGGCACGGTCGGCCCCCGCGGATGATGCGTCTCCCATGCTACGCGTCGTCCCCATGGTAATTCGCCAGTGCACGGTTCGCGGCCGTGCGGACCCGCTCGGCGAGCTCGGGCGGGCCGGTCAGCTCCGCCTCACCGCCCAGGCGCAGCACGAGGCCCACCAGCCACCGGGGCTGGGCCACGGGCAGCACGATCCTCAGGCCGCCGGCGCGCGGGCCCGCGGTCAGCTCGGTGGCGCGCTCGACCGGGTAGTACTCCGCGACCCACCGCGCCGTCGGCGAGACCTCGAGGGTGGCTTGCTCGGTCTCGCCCTGCGGCCGGAAGACTCCCTCGCGCAGGTCGAGCGGTGCCACGGTGCCGCTCACCGCGGTGTCGAGCAGCTCGACACCGGTGACGCGGTCGAGGCGGAAGAGCCGCTGCTCACCGGAGTCGTGGTCCCAGGCGTCGAGGTAGACGTGCCCCTGGGCCTCGGAGATCGCCACCGGGTCGACCACCCGCTCGCGGATCTCGTCGCGCGCCGCCGAGGCGTGGCGCAACCGCACCTGCCGGGCGTTGGCGATGGCGTCGCCGAGCCGCGCGGCCACCGCGCGCTCCTCGGTGGCGATCGGGGTGCTCACCGCCACCTCGACCGCCTCGCCGACCGCGGCGCGCACCTTGGCCAGGGTGCGGTCGACGACCTCACGGGTCTCGGGCTGGCTGCTCTCGCGCAGCGCGGTCAGGGCCGCGATCAGGGCGGTGCCCTCCCGGGCACCGAGCCGCAGGGGTCGTGGCAGGAACTCGGCGTCGCGGATCCGGATGATCGACTCGTCCTCGAGCGCCTCGAAGTCGAAGTCGATCACCTCCCCCGGCAGCTGGCCGGGCAGGCCACAGAACATCAGCACCCGCAGGTCGGCCTGGATCGTGCGCTCGGGGACGCCGAAGCGGGTAGCGGCCTCGACGACCGAGACCTCCCCGCGCCGCTGCAGGTATGGCACGAGCGACAGCAGCCGCTGGATCTGTGCCTGGGAGGTGCTCATCGCCCCACCCCCGCGGCGGCGCGCAGCCGCTCGAGGACGGCCGCACGCAGCTCGGCCGGCGACTCCACGACCACGGCGTCGGCCAGCTCGCACACCTCGGCGACCAGCAGGTCGGTGCGCCCGTACGGAACGCGCAGCCGCTCCCAGGAGTCGTCCACCGGCTCGGCCTCGCCGCCGGCTCGGCCTCGCAGCGGGATCGCGTGACCGACCCGCACCCGCAGCACTGCCTCCTGGTCGGGGACGTCGGGCGCCAGGAGCACCGCTGCGGCGTGGATGTCGAGATCGGCGGGCAGCTCGTAGGAGCCGCCCTCGCCCATGGCCTCCACCTCGCCCTCGATCCGACCGAGCCGGAAGACGCGTCGGTCGTCACGGTCGCGGTCGAACCCCACGACGTACCACCGGCCGCGGTAGCCGACGACTCCCCACGGCTCGAGGTGTCGCTGCTGGACCTCGGCGGAGGCTCGCGCGCGGTAGCCGAAGCTGACCGGGCGTCGTGCCGAGATCGCGTCGAGCACGGCCAGGAAGGCCGGCTCGTCGGCGGCGAGCTGGGGCGCGAAGAGCGAGTGGGCCTCCGCGTCGATGTCGACGCCGTCGGTGGCGAGCTTGCGCAGCGCATCCTGGGTGGTGGCGGCCAGCTCCTGGTGCTGCCACACGCGGGCCGCGAGGCCGACCACCGCCGCCTCCTCCGCGGTCAGCGCGATCTGCGGCAGCTCGAACTCGGCGCGCTGGACCCGGTAGCCCGCCTCGTCCTCGAACAACGGGTCGAAGGAGCCCATCTCGACCGGGATGCCGAGAGCGCGCAGGTCGTCCTTGTCGCGCTCGAACATCTTCTCGAAGGCCTCGTCGGAACGGGCCTCGCGGTAGTCGGCGACGCTGGCGCGCAGCTGGTGCTTGGGCAGGTAGGCGCGACTGCTCAGCAGGAGGATGAGCAGGTTCATCAGCCGCTCGGTCTTCCGTGCCGACATGCGCCCTCCCGCTCAGCCAGGTCGGATCAGCTTGCACCAAGGACGTCGATGACGAACACCAGCGTGGCGTTGCCAGGGATGTTCTCACCACTGCCGGCCTTGCCGTAGCCGAGCTCGGGCGGGATCACCAGCATCACCCGGCTGCCGACCTTGACCCCCGGCAGGGCCTTGACCCAGCCGTCGATCAGGCTGCCCTTGGCGAGCTGGAAGCTGGCGGGCTCGCCGCGCTCGAACGAGCTGTCGAAGGGCTTCTCACCCTTGCCCCAGACGGCGCCGAAGTAGTTGACGGTGAGGTTCTGTCCCTCTTCGACCTCGGCGCCCTCACCCTCGACCAGGGGGATCACCTGGAGCTTCGAGGGCGGGTTCTTCGGGGCATCGGAGAAGTCCAGTGCGCTCACCTTGTCACCGTCGGCGACGACCTTGGGGGCGTCACCCGGCGGGTCGACACTCTCGCCCTGGGGTCCCTCGAGCGGCGGCTCGGCCTCCTCGACGATGTCGACCAGGAACAGCATCGGCTCGCCCGGGTCGAGACCTGCCTGCGGGGCGCCCTGCGGGCCGACCACGTCGTCGACCGGCAACGCCACGCCCACCCGGCTGCCGATGTGGGCGCCGACGAGCTCGCCGAGCCACGGCGCCTGGGCTGCGGCGAGGTCGATCCGCTCGGTCTGCTCGCCGTCGTAGTTGCCCTGGACCAGCTTGCCGTCGTTGTCGAAGACGGCGACCTTGGCCTCGATCACGGCGTCCTGGGCCAGCTCGTCGCCGTCGCCCACCTCCAGCTCTGCGGACTGGGTGCCGTCGGCCTTGAACTTGTCGGTGGTCTCCACGCTCGGCTCCTTGCCGACGTCGCCGCTGACCTCCACCCCGGTCAGGGTCTCGGGCTCGGCCTTCGGCTCCTCCTCGTCACCGCAGGCGGAGACCGTGAGGAGCAGCAGGGTTGCCGTGAGAGCGGCAAGGGGGCGGCGCATGGGGTACCTCAAAGACGTTGCGAGCGGGACACGCCACCCTAACCAACCCACCTGAGAGCACCCTGGCCCGCTCTCTCAGACTCGCTCGCGAGGTGATCTCGACGTGCGCTCGCCGCGCATCGCCGCTCGATCACCGAGCAACCACCTGCGAGGGAGGGCGGTCGCCGGCCGGACGGTGGGGCGCAGCGTCAAGGAGGCGTGGGCGCCTCGTAGCAGGACTACACACGAGGCGAGGCCACCGGGCGACACGGCGACAGCGCGCCCCGCCGTTCGGCCGGGGGCCGTCTTCCCGGTCAGGCCCTACATGCTGTCGATCAGCCGCTGCACGCGCTCGTCGTGGGAGCGGTAGGGGTCCTTGCACAGGATCGTGCGCTGCGCCTGGTCGTTCAGCTTCAGGTGCACCCAGTCCACGGTGAAGTCACGCCGACGCTCCTGCGCCTTCTTGATGAACTCGCCCCGCAGGCGGGCGCGGGTCGACTGTGGCGGGCGGGTCTTGGCCTCGAAGATCCGCACGTCGTCGGTGACCCGGCTGACTGCTCCGCGCTTCTGCAGCAGGTAGTACAGACCGCGGTCGCGCCGGATGTCGTGGTAGGCGAGATCGAGCTGAGCCACGCGTGGGTGGCTCAGCGGCAGGCCGTGCTGGGCGCGGTAGCGCTCGATGAGCTTCCACTTGATCACCCAGTCGATCTCACGCTCGACCAGGCCGAGGTCGTCGGACTCCACGGCCTTCAGGGCGCGCTCCCACAGGTCAAGGGCGGCGTCGATCACGGGGCTGCCGAGCTCGCGGCGGTCCACGAAGGCACGGGCGCGGCTCAGGTAGTCGCCCTGGATCTCCAGGGCGCTGGCCTCGCGGCCGTTGGCCAGGCGCACCTTGCGGCGCCCGGTGATGTCGTGGCTGATCTCGCGGATGGCGCGGATCGGGTTGTCCATGGTGAGGTCGCGCATCACCACGCCCTCCTCGATCATCCGCAGCACGAGGTCGCAGGTGGCCACCTTGAGCATGGTGGTGGTCTCGCTCATGTTGGAGTCGCCGACGATCACGTGGAGCCGGCGGTAGCGCTCGGCATCGGCGTGAGGCTCGTCGCGGGTGTTGATGATGGGTCGGCTGCGCGTGGTCGCGCTGGAGACGCCCTCCCAGATGTGCTCCGCGCGCTGGGAGACCGAGAACATCGCGCCGCGTGGGGTCTGGACCACCTTGCCGGCGCCGCAGATGATCTGGCGGGTCACCAGGAACGGGATGAGGACATCGGCGAGCTTGGCGAACTCGCCGTGGCGCGCGACCAGGTAGTTCTCGTGGCAGCCGTAGGAGTTGCCGGCCGAGTCGGTGTTGTTCTTGAACAGGTAGACGTCGCCGAGGATGCCCTCGTCGGCGAGGCGGCGCTCGGCGTCGACGAGCAGGCCCTCGAGGATCCGCTCCCCCGCCTTGTCGTGGGTGACGAGCTCGGTGACGTCGTCGCACTCGGGGGTGGCGTACTCCGGGTGGCTGCCGACGTCGAGGTAGAGCCGGGCGCCGTTGCGGAGGAAGACGTTGCTGCTGCGGCCCCAGGAGACGACCTTGCGGAAGAGGTAGCGCGCGACCTCGTCGGGGCTGAGCCGCCGCTGGCCCTTGAACGTGCACGTGACGCCGTACTCGTTCTCGATACCGAAGATGCGACGGTCCACGTGATTCACACTACGTTGCCCGGTCCACCGGTGGTCGGACCACGCGCGGTCGTGGAGCAGAACACGCCGTGCTTCAGCTCTCCAGCAGGCTGCGCAGCTCCTCGTCGCCGATCCGCTTGAACTTGCGCTGCTGGGGGCGGGTGCGGTCGAGCACCGCCGCCTCGATCGACTCGACCTGGATCTCCCGGGTGGCGCCGGCCTCGTTGTAGCCCAGGGACTCCACGGCGAGCTTGACCGCATCGGTCAGCGAGAGGTCGGCGCGGTAGTGCTCCTTGATGTGGGTGGTGACGTTGTCGGCCAGCCCGCCCATCGCGGCGAACTGTTTCTCGTCGGCCACCTGGCCGTCGTAGGTGAGGCGGTAGATCTGGTCACCGGCGGCGTCCTCGCCGACCTCGCCGACGAAGATCTCGACCTCGTAGGGCTTCTCCCCCTGCGCGGAGAAGATCGCACCCAGGGTCTGCGCGTAGGCGTTCGCGAGCCCGCGACCGGTCACGTCGCGACGGTGGTAGGAGTAGCCGCGCATGTCGGCCAGGCGAACCCCGGCGATGCGCAGGTTCTCGAACTCGTTGTAGCGCCCGACCGCGGCGAAGGCGATGCGGTCGTAGATCTCGCTGATCTTGTGCAACGCGGCCGAGGGGTTCTCCGAGACCAGGAGGATGCCGTCGGCGTACTGCAGCACCACGACGGAGCGGCCCCGCGCGATGCCCTTGCGGGCGAAGTCGGCGCGGTCCTTCATCACCTGCTCGGGTGAGACGTAGAACGGCATGCTCATCGGGCGTCTCCCATCTGTCGGCGGTCCAGCGACTCTCGGCGGTCGAGCTTGTCGAGACCCCTCACGGCGATCACGTCAGCGGGGCCGCGGGACCGTCGGGGCGCTGCATCCGAGCGCCCACGACGCGGTCGGCGATGCCGGCGACCTCGTCGTCGGGGATCCGGCGGTAGCCGTCGGCGGTCACCACGGTCACGACCGGGAAGATCCGCCTGGTCATGTCGGGGCCCCCGGTGGCGGAGTCGTCGTCGGCGGCGTCGTAGAGCGCCTGCACCAGCGCGGTGATGCAGCCCTCCTCGTCGAGGTCCTCGCGGTAGAGCTTCTTCAGCGCCCCGCGGGCGAAGAGCGAGCCCGAGCCCACGGAGTGGAACGCGGTCTCCTCGTACTTCCCGCCGGTGACGTCGTAGGAGAAGATCCGCCCCTGGGTGGCCGCCACGTCGTAGCCGGCGAAGAGCGGCACCACGGCCAGGCCCTGCATCGCCATGCCGAGGTTGCCGCGGATCAGGGTGGCGAGCCGGTTGGCCTTGCCGTCGGTGGACAGCGAGGAGCCCTCGATCTTCTCGTAGTGCTCCAGCTCGGTCTGGAACAGCCGCACCAGCTCCACGGCGAGGCCCGCGCTTCCCGCGATGCCCACGCAGCTGAACTCGTCGGCGGGGAAGACCTTCTCGATGTCACGCTGGGCGATGATGTTGCCCATCGTCGCTCGACGGTCGCCGGCCATCACCACCCCGCCGGGGAACGTCGCGGCGACGATGGTCGTGCCGTGCGGTGCGAGGTCAGCCATCGACCCGCTCGGTGGGGTGCGACGGCCCGGCATCAGGTCGGGAGCCTGGACGGAGATGAAGTCGGTGAACGAGGTGGACCCGGGCACCAGGTAGGCGTCGGGAAGCCGGGCTGAGCTCACTGGCCACCTTTCTGGATGAAGGACTTCACGAAGTCCTCGGCGTTGGTCTCGAGCACGTCATCGATCTCGTCGAGGATGGCGTCGATGTCCTCGTCGAGCTGCTCCTTGCGCTCAGCCAGGTCGGTGGCCTCGGCCTCCTCGACCTGCTCGGTGTCATCACCTGACTTCTTGGGCTGAACCCGCTCCTGTGACATCAGTGCCTCCACGTGTCGTGTGGTGCCAACCTAGCGCGTCGACGGTGCCCGACACGGTAGCGGGACCATCGTCCGTACCGCCCGTCTCGACACCCGCGTAGGTTCGCGCGGGACCTTCCGGGACACTCGGATCTCGGGCGATGTGGACGGGGCTCATGAGACCAGGACGCGCGCTGCGGTGTGCCATCGCTCTCGGCCTCGTCGCGCTCGGGCTGACCTGCACCGCACCCGGGCTGCTCTCCCCCGCGGAGACTGCTGCAGCACGGACGACGGCTGCGGCCGGGGGCCGGCCCAACATCGTGCTCATCACCGCCGATGACATGAACGCCTCGGACATGGCCTGGATGCCGAAGACGCGCCAGGTGCTCCAGCAGCGAGGCGTGGAGATCACCGACTTCATCAGCAACCACCCGCTGTGCTGCCCCGCGCGAGCCGAGATCCTCACCGGCCAGATGGCGCACAACAACGGCGTGCACCACAACGGCGGTCGGTACGGCGGCTACCACGCGCTGATCGACAAGGGCAACCATGTCGGCTCCTGGCTCAAGGCAGCCGGCTACAAGACGGCCTTCGTGGGCAAGCACCTGAACAACTGGCCGAACTCGGGCAAGCGGCAGCCCGGGTGGAGCGTCTTCGACCCGTTCTGGCGCGGTGGGTACCAGCCCTACGGCGTCACGATGTACAACGACGGGCGGCCGAAGGCCTACCCCACGACGTACACCGCCGACCTGGTCGGGCAGCTCACCAGTCGCTACATCACGCGGTTCTCGCGAGGCTCGGCGCCGTTCTTCATCTGGACCTCGCAGCTCCCGCCGCACCGGATGAAGTCCGGTGGGCAGTGGGTCGACCCGATCCCGGCGCGACGCCATCGCTCGCTCTACCCCGACGCGCTGCCGCCCTCGATGGACAGCCCGGCGTACAAGGAGGCGGACGTCTCCGACAAGCCGTCCTACGTGCAGAAGCACCCAGGGGTCTCCAAGCGCAAGGTCGTCTCGCGTCACCGGGGCCGGATCCGTTCGCTGCGCGCTGTCGACGACCAGGTGGCCAAGATCGTGCAGACCCTGGCCAGGACCGGTGAGCTCGCCAACACCTATGTGTTCTTCACCTCCGACAACGGCTACCTGCTCGGCGAGCACCGGCTGATCGTCAAGAACGTGCCCTACGAGGAGGCGATGCAGGTCCCGCTCTTCGTGCGGGGGCCCGGACTGGCCGAGGGCAGCGCCCGCAAGGAGACCTACGGCCTGGTGGACCTCGCCCCGACCTTCGCCGACATCGCCGGCGTCCGGCCGCAGCGCACCGTCGACGGCCGCTCCATGCTGGACACGCTGAGCACCGGGGCGCCGGGCTACCAGCGCTACCTGATCCAGGCCACGCACGGACGTCAGCCGTGGTGGTGGCGCGGGGTCAGGTCGAGCCACTACAGCTACGTCAGCTACGCCAACGGCGAGCGCGAGCTCTACGACCTGCGCGCCGACCCGTTCCAGCTCGACAACCGGGCCGGCGACCCGGCGTACGCCGCCACCGAGGCTGCCTATGCCCAGCAGCTCGCGGCGCTGAAGAGCTGCTCCGGAGCCGCGTGCTACGGCCCACCTGCGGCTCCCTGACCGGGGAGGACCTAGGAGCGGGTGAGGGCGCGGACCAGCTGCTCGGCGGAGTCACAGGAGTCGAGCAGCTCTCCCACGTGTGCCCGGGTGCCCCGCATCGGGTCGATCGTCGGCACCCGTTGCAGCGACTCGCGCCCGGGCAGGTCGAAGATCACCGAGTCCCACGACGCCGCCGCGATCTGGTCGGCGTACTTCTCCAGGCAGCGGCCGCGGAAGTAGGCACGGGTGTCTTCCGGGGGCTGGTGGACGGCGGTGTCGATCTCCTCGTCGGTGAGCAGCCGGTCGATCTTGCCCAGGCTCACGAGCTTGTTGTACAGCCCACGGTCGGTGCGCAGGTCGGCGTACTGCAGGTCCACGAGGTGCAGCTTGGCGTCGGACCAGTCGAGCCCGTCACGGTCACGGTAGCGCTGGAGCAGCTCGAGCTTGGCCACCCAGTCGAGCTCGCGTGAGCAGGACATCGGGTCGCGCTCCAAGCGGTCGAGCACCGACTCCCACCGCTCGAGCACGTCCAGCGTCATCGGGTCGGCGTCGCTGCCCTGACGGTCCTCGACGTACTTGCGGGCCAGGCTGAGGTACTCCATCTGCAGCTGCACCGCGGTCACCGAGCGTCCGCTGCGCAGCTTGACCTGCTGACGCAGCGTCGGGTCGTGGCTGACGGCTCGCAACGAGCGCACCGGGTTGTCGATGCTCAGGTCGTCCTCGATGAAGCCGTCCTCGATCATCGCGAGCACCAGCGAGGTCGTGCCGACCTTGAGGTACGTCGCCACCTCGCACATCGTGGCGTCGCCGATGATCACGTGCAGCCGACGCCAGCGCTCGGGGTCGGCGTGGGGCTCGTCCCGGGTGTTGATGATCGGGCGCTTCAGGGTGGTCTCGAGGCCCACCTCGACCTCGAAGAAGTCGGCGCGCTGGGAGATCTGGTAGTCGTCCTCGCGGCCGTCCTGACCACGCCCGACGCGTCCGGCTCCGCAGAACACCTGTCGGGTGACGAAGAACGGTGTCAGGTGGCGCACGATGTCGCCGAACGGCGTCGACCGGTTGACCAGGTAGTTCTCGTGCGTGCCGTAGGAGGCGCCCTTGTTGTCGGTGTTGTTCTTGTAGAGCTGGATCTGCCCGGCGCCGGGAACGGCACTGGCGAGCCGAGCAGCGTCACGCATCACCTGCTCCCCCGCCTTGTCCCACCGCACGACGTCGAGCGGGTTCGTGCACTCCGGGGAGGAGTACTCCGGGTGGGCGTGGTCGACGTAGAGCCGGGCACCGTTGGTGAGGATCACGTTGGCCAGGCCGAGGTCCTCGTCAGTGAGCTGGGTGGGGTCGGCGCTCTCCCGCGACATGTCGAAGCCCCGGGCGTCGCGCAGCGGCGACTCCTCCTCGAAGTCCCACCGGGCCCGACGTGCGTTCAGCGTGGCCGAGGCGTAGGCGTTGACCACCTGCGAGGAGGTCACCATCGGGTTGGCCTGGGGCTGCCCGGCGACGCTGATGCCGAGCTCGGTCTCCACGCCGACCAGGCGCCTCACACTCATGCCACCAGCCTACGGGTGACGCCGCTGGAAAATAGTTCTGCCGAACCGCGTCATAGTCCTGTTGGTCATCCGTCTCACTGTCACAAGACCGCAGGTCACGCCAGTTGGGAGGCTGGTGAGGCCTTCGTCCGGAAGCCTGACCGGGAGCAGGCGTGGCGCCATCGGGGCTGGTGGCGCAACGGACGCGACAGCGCGGATTGACGGTCGCCGGACCGGGGCATCGGGAGGGCCCCGGTCCGGCGACCGACTCATGCCCTCACCCACCGGACCCGCACCCACGACGAAGCAGGGCCCGGAGTCAGGATGCTGACTCCGGGCCCTGCGTGTCGTCGAGGTGGATCAGGCGCGGGCCTTGCCGCGGGCCATGACCATGCGGACCAGCCAGAGAATGGCCAGGATGACCACGATGGCGACGATGATCTTCAGCATGACGCGTCCTTTCACGCCCTGAGGGCGATGGAGTGGGCGACGTCCCCGTGCGTCGCTGTCTTGACCGGTATGTGCCCCTCACGCGGGCACGGCAAACCGCAGCCCACCCACAGACGGAACCACACCCCTGGTCTAGAGGTACTGCCCGGTGTTGGACACGTTGTCGATCGAGCGTCCCGGCTCGGTGCCGTCCTTGCCGGTGATCAGGGTGCGGATGAAGACGATCCGCTCCCCCTTCTTGCCCGAGATCCGCGCCCAGTCGTCGGGGTTGGTGGTGTTGGGGAGGTCCTCGTTCTCCTTGAACTCGTCCACGCACGCCTGGAGCAGGTGCTGGACCCGGATCCCCTTCTGCCCGTCGTCGAGGAAGTCCTTGATCGCCATCTTCTTGGCACGGTCGACGATGTTCTGGATCATCGCGCCGGAGTTGAAGTCCTTGAAGTACAGGACCTCCTTGTCGCCGTTGGCGTAGGTGACCTCGAGGAACCGGTTCTCCTCGCTCTCGGTGTACATCCGCTCGACCGTGGCCCGGATCATGCCGGCCGCCGTCGCCTCGGTGTCGCCCCCGAACTCGGAGATGTCCTCGGCGTGCAGCGGCAGGTCGGAGACGAGGTACTTGCTGAAGATGTCGCGCGCCGACTCGGCGTCCGGGCGCTCGATCTTGATCTTCACGTCCAGTCGACCAGGGCGCAGGATCGCGGGGTCGATCATGTCCTCGCGGTTGGAGGCGCCGATCACCAGCACGTTCTCCAGCGTCTCCACGCCGTCGATCTCGCTGAGCAGCTGCGGCACGATGGTGTTCTCCACGTCGGAGGAGACCCCGGAGCCGCGGGTGCGGAACAAGGAGTCCATCTCGTCGAAGAACACGATGACCGGGGTGCCGTGGCTGGCCTTCTCGCGAGCCCGCTGGAAGACCAGTCGGATGTGACGCTCGGTCTCACCGACGTACTTGTTGAGCAGCTCGGGGCCCTTGATGTTGAGGAAGAAGCTCTTCCCCTCCTGCCCGGTGCGCGCGGCGACCTTCTTGGCCAGCGAGTTGGCGACCGCCTTGGCGATCAGCGTCTTGCCGCAGCCGGGAGGGCCGTAGAGCAGCACGCCTTTGGGGGGCTTGAGCTGGTGCTCGAGGAACAGGTCGGGGTGCAGGTAGGGCAGCTCGACCGCGTCACGGATCTGGTCGATCTGGTTGCGCAGGCCCCCGATGCTCTCGTAGGCGATGTCGGGCACCTCCTCCAGCACCAGCTCCTCGACCTCGCTCTTGGGGATGCGCTCGTAGACGTAGCCCGAGCGGGGGTCGTGCAGCAGCAGGTCGCCGGCGCGCAGCGGCTGTTCGAGCAACGGGGCAGCCAGCCGGACCACACGCTCCTCGTCGGCGTTGGCGATGCACAGGGCACGCTCGCCGTCGGCGAGCAGCTCCTTGAGCATCACCGTCTCCCCCACCGTCTCGAAGGCGAGGGCGGCAACGACGTTGAGCGCCTCGTTGAGCATCACCTCCTGGCCCTTGCGCAGCTCCTCGACCTCGACGTTGGGGCTGACGCTGACCCGCAGCTTGCGCCCGCCGGTGAAGATGTCGACGCTCTCGTCCTCGTTCGCCTGGAGGAAGACCCCGTAGCCCGACGGAGGCTGGGCGAGTCGGTCGACCTCGTCCTTGAGCGTGATGATCTGCTCACGTGCCTCACGCAGGGTCTGGGCGAGGCGCTCGTTCTGGGCCGTGACCGCCGCGAGCGACTGCTGGGTGTCGGCGAGGTGCTGCTCCACCGCACGGGACGATCCCGGAGCCTCCGCGAGTCGGCGGCGCAGCGTGGCGACCTCGCGCTCGAGGAAGGCGACCTGGGCCTCCCAGTCCTCCGGCGGGCGTGATCCACCGCTGGGGCTCTGACCTGACATCGACATGCGGCTCACCTCCGAGCACGTTGTCGGTTTGCTGCCGACCGTCCTGCTGACGCCTGAACCGGCTGTGACTGCCAGCGACTGCGACGCTGCTGCCGCCACGGACCATCCGGCCGCCCAGGGTGCCAATTTAGTCTCAAACCTACTGTGCGAGGGGCCGCTTCCCAACGAGCGCGCCGCACCCGGCGCGCCCGAACTGGCGGGACGACTGCCCTACCAGCGGGTAGGGCCGGGCAGCCGGCTCAGTCCTGCTCCGCGGCGCCGTCGACGTCGGGCTCGGTCTCCGGCGCCTGGCCCGGGACGTCGCGTGGTCGGGGTCCCCGGTAGTCCGCGCCGTACGCGCCGGGGGCCGGGCGACGGGTGCGGCGGGGCGCCTGCTCACCCGCGGCGAGCCGGCGCGCGGTGACCAGGAAGCCGGTGTGACCGATCATCTTGTGGCCGGGACGCACCGCCAGACCCTCGACGTGCCAGTCGCGCACCAGCGTCTCCCACGACTCGGGCTCGGTGAAGCCGCCGTGGGTCCGCATCGTCTCCACCACCCGGCTCAGCTGGGTAGTCGTCGCCACGTAGGCGCACACCAGGCCACCGGCCACCAGCGACGCGGCCGCCACCTCCACACAGTCCCAGGGCGCGAGCATGTCCAGCACCATCCGGTCCACCCACGGCCCGGACGTCGATGAGCCCTCCGGGCGCGCGAGATCCGTGGCGAGGTCACCCACCTGGAGCCGCCAGTTCGCGGGCTCCTGCCCGAACCACTGGCTCACGTTGCGCCGAGCGACGTCGGCGAAGTCGGGGCGTCGCTCCAGCGAGGTCACCGAGCCCTCACGCCCGACCGCTCGCAGCAGGTAGCAGGTGAGAGCACCTGAGCCGGCACCGGCCTCGACCACGCTCGCCCCCGGGAAGATGTCGGCCATCGCCACGATCTGGGCTGCGTCCTTGGGGTAGACCACGGCGGCGCCGCGGGGCATCGAGACCACGAAGTCGCGCAGCAGCGGCCGGAACACCAGGTAGTCCGAGCCCTTCGAGGAGGTGACGGTGAACCCCTCGTCGCGCCCGAGCAGGTCGTCGTGGTCGATGTGGCCCTTGCTGGTGAAGAACCGCTTGCCCGGCTCGAGGGTGAGGTTGTGCCGACGCCCCTTGCGGTCGGTCAGGCGCACCCACTCCCCTGCCTCCAGGGGCCTGCCCTGGTCACGGCCCGCTGCCGACATCACGCTCCCTTCGCCCCACTCCCCGCCACACTTCCCACGGAGAACTGTCACTTCCCACGGGCTGCATCACGTGGGAAGTGACAGTTTCCCAGCAGACCTTGGGAAAGCGTCGCTCGGGGGAGCTAGGCGGTGGCGGAGAACGCGGCGTCGACGTCGGCGGTGACCAGGACGCCGTAGACGCTGCCGTCGGGCTCGAGCAGGAGGTACTCGCTCGCGGGGGTGCGGGCCATCGCGCGCACCAGCGCCTCGCCGGCGACGTCGGCGGGGAGGGTGAGGTCGGAGGAGAGTGAGCGGGTGACGGCCCCGACGCTCACCCACGGGTGCCGCTCGGCCGGCGTGGCGCGCACGGCGTCCTCGCTGACCAGGCCCGCCGGGGAGCCGGACTCGTCGAGGGAGACGATCGCTCCCGCCTGACCCTCGCGCGCCTGCTGCACCGCGACGGCGAGCGGCACGTCGCTGGGCACGGTGAGCACCCGCCGCGCCAGTGCCCGCGCCTGCAGGGCCGGAAGTCGGGCGCGCAGCTTGGCGCTGAGGATCGCCGAGGACGCGGCGTTCCACAGGAACAGCGCGATCACCCCGGCGATGACGTAGTCGACGATGTCGACCCGCTGACCGGCGCTGCGCAGGAAGGCCGGGATCATCAGCGCGAGCACCGCGACCCCGCGACCGGCCCAGCCGGAGACCTGCAGCCCGCGGTGGGGGCTGCCGGTGACCTTCCACACCGCGGCACGCAGCACACGGCCGCCGTCCAGGGGCATCCCGGGCACCAGGTTGAGCGCGCCCACCACGAGGTTGGCCCAGGCCAGCAGGCCCACGACGAAGGACAGCAGCCCTTCGGGAGTGACCTGGAGCAGCGCGTAGGCCACCCCGCCGACCCCCAGCGAGGTCACCGGGCCGATCGCGGAGATGGCGAACTCCTGCCGCGGCGTCGCCGGCTCACCGTCGATCGCGGTCACCCCGCCGATGAAGTGCAGCGTGATCGAGCGGACCCGGATGCCGAAGTGCTGCGACATCCACGCGTGCGAGAGCTCGTGCAGCAGCAGCGAGAGCGCCAGCAGCACCGCGAAGCTGGCGCCGGCGACCAGGGTGAGCGGGCCCTTCAGCTGGGGCGCGACCTCCTCGATGGCCGGCATCAGCAGCACGGCGATCAGGACCGCCATCAGGAACCACGACCAGCGCACGAGCACGTCGACGCCGCCGATGGACCCGACGCGGATGGCGTCGCGGTCCTCGCGGCTCGCAGGGGCTCCGAGTCCGTGGTCGCTCACCTGGCCAACGGTACCCAAGGGCACTCCGCGAAGCGCCCGGCGTGCCCGGAGCCGAACTGTCGGAGCGCGCGCATACTGTCGGGGACATGACGGTGACACCCCGGCTCGGCACCCAGCTCGACCCCCAGCTCGACCCCCAGCTCGACCCGCAGGGCGACCCCCAGCTCGACCAGTCGGTCGCCCCGGTGTCAGCGGAGCTGGTGCCGCCGCGACCGCGCCGCAAGCAGCCCCGGGGCGAGGGGGCCCGCGAGGTCGACGGCGTCGACGTCGTCGGGTCGCTGTCCCCCAGCCGCGCCGGCGACTTCATGACCTGCCCGCTGCTCTACCGGTTCCGCACCATCGACCGGTTGCCCGAGGAGTCCTCCCCGGCAGCAGCGCGGGGCACCGTGGTCCACAAGGTGCTCGAGGACCTCTTCGACCTGCCGGCGGCGCAGCGCACCCCGGAGCACGCCGAGCAGATGGTCGTGCCCGCCTGGGAGCAGGTGCTCGAGCAGGAGCCGGACCTGGCGCAGATGTTCACCGAGGAGGACGGACCTGCCCTCGTGGAGTGGCTGAGCAGCTGCCGCGAGAGCGTGCGTCGCTACTTCACCCTGGAGGACCCGAGCCGCCTCGAGCCCGCCGAGCGGGAGATGTACGTCGAGACGGTGCTGGACAGCAAGCTGTTGCTGCGCGGCTTCGTCGACCGCCTCGACGTCGCCCCGACCGGCGAGGTCAGAGTGGTGGACTACAAGGGTCTTGCCCTCGACACACCGCTGCCAACGCCGCAGGGGTGGACCACCATGGGCGACATCGGTGTGGGCGACACCGTCTTCGGCGTGGACGGCAAGCCGGCGCTTGTCACGCTGAAGTCCGAGGTTCACCATCGATCCTGCTATCGACTCACGTTCCGCGACGGCTCGACCGTCACCTGCGACAACATCCACCTGTGGACCGTGGTCACCTCACACCGTCAGCAGCACACCCGTCACACCGTCAACACCGATGAGCTGTTCCGGCTGCACGAAGAGCTGGCTGCTGAAGGACGGAAGCAGTCGATGTGGATCGAGTCGCACGCCGCGATCCAGGGTGACTCGGCTGACCTCCCCGTCGACCCCTGGCTGGTAGGGGCCTGGCTTGGCGACGGTGACACCCGGGCCGGCATGATCACAGTCGGGGAGCAGGATGCCGTGGACACGCTGACGGCGATCAAGGCCCGTTGGCCCCGACGGGTCACAACCCGCTGGGACAAGGGCAACCTCCGAGTCTGCCTCTCGCCATGGCGGGAGATGTGCACCTTCGGGCACACCGAGTTCAAGGACGGGACTTCCGGACACCGCAGTCGGCGCTGTGCCCACGAGTCTCAGCACAATTCGATGACCGCCTGGAATGTGTCCTTCGGTGCTGAGCTGAGGCGCCTCGGCCTCATCGGAGAAAAGCACATCCCCGCTCCGTACCTGCGCGCCTCGATCGACCAACGCATCGAGCTGCTCCGTGGGTTGATGGACACCGATGGATGGTGGAACAGGACCCGGCGCAGGGCAGGCTTCACGACCACCAGCGACCGCTTGGCAGACGGGGTCATCGAACTCCTTCATACCCTCGGCATTGCGCCCCTGCACTTCGTCAAGCCGTACACGAACGCGGTACGTCCTGGTCGCAACTGGCACGTCATCGAGTTCACGCCTACCGACTTCAATCCCTTCTCGCTACCTCGCAAGGCAGTCCTGGTCGACGGCGCGGTCACCTCCGTCCAGCGCGCCTTGAGCAAGCGGCGGATCATTTCGCGCATCGAAGCGGTCGAGTCGGTCCCCACTCAATGCATCTCGGTGGACGCCCCTGATTCGCTCTACCTGTGCGGCGAGGGCTTCGTGCCGACGCACAACACAGGGCGGAGTCCGGGCGAGATGTTCGAGGCCAGGGCACTGTTCCAGATGAAGTTCTACGCGCTGGTGCTGTGGCGGCTGCGCGGCGAGGTGCCGACGATGCTGCAGCTGGTCTACCTCGGCAACGGCGAGGTGCTGCGCTACCGACCCGACGAGGGCGACCTGGTAGCCGTGGAGCGCAAGCTCGACGCCCTGTGGCGGGCGATCTCTCGAGCCGCCGAGACCGGCGACTGGCGCCCGAAGCCGAGTCGGCTGTGCGACTGGTGCTCGTTCCAGGCGCTGTGCCCGACGTTCGGGGGCACTCCCCCACCCCTGCCCGAGGTGGCGCGCACGCAGATCCTCGACCCGGGCTTCTCCGCAGAGGACGTCGACTAGTCCGGCGACCCGCCGGCACCGTCGCCGTGCAGCACGCAGGCGACGTCGACGCCCCCGGCTCGGCGCAGCGCGGGGTCCACGCCGTCGAGGAACTCCAGGCGGACGCCGTCCTTGGCGACCTCGATGTTGCCCACGCCGCGCCAGAATGGCTCCTCGGGATCCTCCTTGCGGATCTGCTCGAGGACGTCGCGGGCGGCCTGGGCGTTGCTGCCGTCGCTGAGCGTCACCCGGGTCGAGGGCTGGTCCAGCTGCTCGAGGTCACCCATGATCGCGCTCTCGCGTTCGTAGACCTCCGGCTCGTGTCGTGTCCAGTGCGACTCGATCAGGGTGCGCAGGTCGCGCGACTCCCAGCCGCACTGCTCGACCGCCACCGGGCAACGGGGGTGGAACGAGCAGCCCAGCGGTGGGCTCGCGGCGTCGGGGATCTCGCCCCGCGGCAGGTTGCGGGGCAGCGCGCGGTCGGGGTCGGGCTCGGGGATCGCCGCCATCAACGCCTGGGTGTAGGGGTGCTTGGGGTCGGCGAAGATCTCCTCGGTCGGCCCGATCTCGACGACCCGGCCGAGGTACATGATCGCCACCCGGTCGCAGAAGAACTTCGCGGTCGCCAGATCGTGGGTGATGTAGACGTAGGTGAGCCCCAGGTCCTGCTTGAGCGAGAGCATCAGCTCGAGGATCTTGGCGCGCACGCTCATGTCGAGCATCGAGATCGGCTCGTCGGCGACCAGCAGGTGCGGACGCAGGATGGTCGCCCGCGCGATCACCGCCCGCTGCTTCTGGCCGCCGGAGAGGTCGGCGGGATACTTGCTCAGGAACTGGTCCGCGGGGGCAAGCCCGACCCGCTCCAGCGCGGCGACCACGCGCTCGCGCAGCTCGGCCCCCTTGGCGATCCCGTGGATGCGCAGCGGGTGACCCACCGCGGTCTCGAGGTTCATCGAGGGGTTCAGGGCGGCGTGGGGGTCCTGGAAGACCATCTGCAGGTCGGTGCGCAGCTCTCGCAGCCTGCGCCCCGACAGCGAGGCGATGTCCACCAGCCGGTCCTCGCCTCCAGCGCCCCGCTCGTCCTTGCGGTGGTAGCGCAGCCTGCCGGAGGTCGCGTCCACCAGCCCGAGCAGCGCACGGCCGAAGGTCGTCTTGCCGCTGCCGGACTCGCCGACCAGCCCGAGCACCTCGCCCTGGTGCAGGGTGAGGGACACCCCGTCGACGGCCTTCACCGTGCCGGTGTCGCGGCCGAGCAGGCGCGCCAGCGCACCTCCGCGCAGCTGGAAGTGGACCTCGAGGTCCTCGACCTCGAGCAGTGGCGCCCCGTGCGTGGCTGGGGCGTCGTGAGCCGCCGCGTCGGTCGGTTCAGGCTTCGTCGGCAACGGAGAGCTCCTCCTGCTCAAGCGGGCGGGCCTGCACCTCGTCGAGCTCGACCAGGCCATGACGACGCATCGCGGCCCAGCAGCGCACCCGTTGACCGGTCTCGAGCTCCTCCTCGGGTGGGTCGGCGTCGACGCACACCTGCATGGCGTCGGGGCAACGCGGGTGGAAGCTGCACCCGGGTGGTGGGGTCACCAGGTCCGGCGGTGCGCCCGGGATGTAGTGCAGCCCGGTGGTGCTCAGCGAGATCATCGAGCGCAGCAGCTCACGGGTGTAGGGGTGCTGTGGGTCGCGGAAGACCGAGTGGGCGTCGCCGATCTCGACGATCTTGCCGGCGTACATCACCGCGACCCGGTCGCACGCCTCGGCGATGATCCCCAGGTTGTGGGTGATCAGCAGCAGCGAGGTGTCGAACTCGGTGCGCAGGTCGTGCAGGATCCGGATGATCTGCGCCTCGACCAGCACGTCGAGGGCTGTCGTGGGCTCGTCAGCGACCACGAAGGTCGGGCGCAGCACCAGCGCCAGCGCAATCATCAGCCGCTGCCGCATGCCGCCGGAGAACTCGTGGGGGTAGGAGCGCCACCGCGTCGGCGGGATGCCCATCCGGCGCAGTACGTCGAGCGAGCGCTGCTGGATCTCCTGCTTGCTCAACGAGGGCTCGTGCGCGCGCAGCGTCTCCAGGAAGTGGTCGCTGATCCGCATCAACGGATTCAGCCGGGTCAGTGGCTCCTGGAAGATCATGGCCAGGTCGGCCCCGCGGCGTCGGTGCAGCTCCTTGGGGCTCAGCGAGAGCAGGTCCTCGCCATTGACGGTGAGCTCGCCGTCGATCGCGGCGCCCTCGGGGAGCAGCCCGAGCAGACCGCGGCCGAGCGTGGACTTGCCGCACCCGGACTCCCCCACCAGGCCGAGCACCTCGCCCTTGCGCACCTGGAAGGTGACGCCGTCGACGGCGCGGACCGGGCCGCGCTCGGTGCCGTACCAGACGCGGACGTCGTCGGCGGCGACCACGACCTCGCTGCTCGAGCGACTCATCGCCCGCTCCCCTCCTGCTCGCGCGCCGGCAGGTGGACCTTGCGCAGCCGGCGGCGTCGCAGCACCGGGTTCACGGTCTCGTTGAGCCCCTCGCCGATCAGGGTCAGACCGACGATGAGCAGGACGATCGAGGCGCCCGGGAACACCGTGGTCCACCAGATGCCCGCCGCGGCGTCGTCGAGGGCCCGGTCGAGGTCGTAGCCCCACTCGGCAGCCTCGTTGGGCTGGATCCCGAAGCCCAGGAACCCCAGCGCGGCCAGGGTGCTCAGCGCGTCGGCCGCGTTCAAGGTGCCGATGACCGGCACCGACCCGATCACGTTGCCGAACAGGTAGCGGCCCATGATCGTGCGGTTCGGCGCGCCCATCGCGCGCGCAGCCTCGACGTAGGTCCCCTCACGCGCCGAGACCGTGGTGTTGCGCACGACGCGGAAGTACTGCGGGATGTAGATCACCGTCAGCGACAGTGCGGCCGCCAGCACACCACCGCCGAGCTTCGCGCTCAGCAAGAAGCTGAACACGATCGCGAGGAGCAGGGTCGGGATCGTGTAGAGCACGTCGGTGATGAAGACCAGCAGCCGGTCGGTCCATCCTCCGACGTAGCCCGAGACCAGACCGAGCAGCACTCCGGCGACCACCGAGAGCAGCACCGAGAGCACCACGACGGTGAGCGCGGTGCGTGCTCCCCAGATGCAGCGGGACAGCACGTCGTAGAACTGGTCGTTGGTGCCGAATGGATAAGCGGAGGACGGCGGCGCGAGCTTCGGCAGCTTCTGCCCGTCGACCGTGGACTGGGCGAAGTCGGTCGGGGCGATCCAGGGAGCGAACACCGCCAGCACCACGAAGACCCCGGTGATCAGCAGCCCCGTGACCAGGAGCCAGCGGGCCGTCCCGGTGGTGGTGCGGAACGGCGAGGCGAGCCGTGAGAGGAACGTGCGCATCAGTACCTCACCCTCGGGTCGACCAAAGCGTTGACGATGTCCACCAGGACGCTGACCAGGACGACGATCACCGCGAAGAACGTCACCAGTCCCTGCACCGCGGCGTAGTCGCGGGCGTTGAGGTAGTCGATGAGCTCCGAGCCCAGGCCCGGCCAGTTGAAGGTGCTCTCGGTCAGGACCGCACCTGACAGGGTGAGCGCGACCTGCAGACCGATCACGGTGATCACTGGCACCAGCGCGTTGCGGAAGGCGTGACGTCGGATCACGTGCTTCTCGGCGATGCCACGCGCCCGCGCAGCCTCGACGTAGTCACCCTTGAGGGTCTGCAGCAGGTTCACCCGGACCAGCCGGATGAAGACACCGCTGAGGTAGAGCCCGAGGACGAGGCACGGGAGGACGTGGTGCTGCACCACGTCCCAGATCTCGTTGCCGTTGCCGCTGATGATGGCGTCGACGAGCAGGATGTGGGTCACCGGCTCGACGTTGAACTTCGTCATCGGCGAGGCGATGTCGTAGGTCGGCCACCCGGTGCCGGAGACCAGCAGCACCACCAGCAGGCCGGTGACGAAGATCGGGGCGGCGTAGGTGACGATGCCGAAGATCCGGATGCCGACGTCGGAGAGCGAGTCGCGCCGCCGTCCCGCGAGCAGCCCGAACGGGATGCCGACCAGCAGCGCGATGAGGAAGGCGCCCAGCGTCAGGGTCAGGGTCGCTCCCCCGTTGTCGGTGATGATCTCGGTCACCGGCCGGTTGTCGGAGAGCGCCTTGCCGAAGTCGAAGCGCGCCACCTGGCCGAGGTACTCCAGGTACTGCACGATCAGCGGCCGGTCCAGGCCGAGGGACTCGCGGCGCTTGTCGAGCTCGTCCTCGGCGAGCCGGCCACCGACCGCGGCGCTGACCGGGTCTCCGGGAGCGACACGCAGCAGCAGGAACACCAGCGTGAGCACCAGCCAGATCATCGGGATCAGGAGCAGCACTCGCTGGGCGATGTAGCGCGGCAGCGAGCCACCGGCGACTGACATGGGCGGGGTCTTTCGTTCAGGCGGTCAGGGCGGGCAACGGCCGGCCCCGGAGGCGGCCACCGACGCGGCGGGGAGGACCCGGCCTGAGCCGAGCCCTCCCGCACGCGTCAGGTCAGCATGTCAGGAGGACTTGCTGATCTCCCACAGCCGGAAGATGTAGGTCGGGTCGAGGGTCTCCTCGACTCCCTGCATCTGCGGCGTCGACACGGCCACGTTCTTGCCGAACCACGAAGGCACCAGCGGCACGTCCTGCGCGGTGATGTCCTGCAGCTGGCCGATGATCTCCCCGCGGGCCTGCTCGTCGGTCTCCGCCCGCTCTTCCTCGACGAGCTTGTTGACCTCGTCGGAGGAGTAGTTGTTGGCGAAGAAGCCGCCGTCGACGATGAACGGCGAGAGGTAGTTGTCGGCGTCGAGCAGGTCGGGGTACCAACCCAGCGCGAACAGGTCGTAGGCGTTCTTCTTGTAGAGCGTCTGGTACTGCTCCCACTCCGCCTGCTCCAGCTTGGGCTCGAAGAGACCGCTCTCCTTGAGCTGGTTCGACAGCTCGGTGGCCTCGTCGACCAGGTTCGGGCCGTAGTGCGTCGGCGTGTAGCCCAGGGTGAGCTGGACCGGGGTCTTGACGCCGGCCTTCTGCAGGATCTGCTTGGCCTTGTCCGCGTCGGGCTCGCCGTAGGTCTCCTCGAAGGAGTCCTTCTGGCCGGCGAAGCCCGGCGGGACGATGGAGTACGCCGGGTCGACGGTGCCGTCGTAGGCGTTCTGCGCGATCGCGTCGCGGTCGATGATCTGGGCGACCGCCTGGCGCACGGCGACGTCCTTGACGGTGTCGCTGGCGAGCTGGAAGACCCAGTAGCGGAACTCCGCACCCTCGCCCTCGATCACGTCGACGCTGTCGCTGCCGGAGAGGTCCTCGAGGTCGGTGGGGCTCAGGGTCCGCCACGCGACGTCGATCTGACCGCTGCCGATGGCCTCCTTCAGCGGAGCCGCATCCTTGAAGAACTGCACGAAGACCTGCGGAGCCTGCGCCGGGGTGTCACCGGTGTACTCCTCGTTGGCCTCGAGGACGACCTGCTCGCCCTCCTTGTACTGGCTCAGCTTGAACGGGCCGGAGCCGAGGGCCTCGTCGTCCGGGAGCAGCTCGTCGGCCGGGTAGGTGTCCTCGTCCACGATCGAGGTGGTCGCCGTGGCGAGCAGCTGCAGGAAGGTGGTGTCGGGGCTGTTCAGGTTGAACGTGACCGTGAGGTCGTCGGGGGTCTCGATCGCGTCGGCACGGAACTTGCCGTCGTCGTCGGCCAGACCGGCCAGCAGGCCCGAGGCGCCGTTGGGATCGGCGATGTTGACGTTGCGCTCGAGGGAGAACTTCACGTCGGAGGAGGTGAGCTCGTTGCCGTTGGAGAAGGTCAGCCCCTCCTTCAGCGTGCAGGTGACGGTCTGCGGGTCGTCGAAGTCGCACGACTCGGCGGCGTCGCCCACGGGGTCGCTCTCACCGGCCGGGACGGCCATGAGTCGCTGCATGAGCGAGTACTGCATGTTCCAGGACGCGATGTCGTAGGAGCCGGCCGGGTCCATCGAGGTGATCGACTCGGTGGTGCCGAGCGTCCACGCCTCGCCGTCACCGGAGCCGCCGCTCCCCCCGTCGCCGCCGTCGCCGCTGTCACTGCCGCACGCGGCCATCGACGTCATCAGGACGCCGATGGAGGCGGCGGCGAGGATTCCCCTCGTGCGCTTCACTGAGTACCTCTTGTGGTCGTTGGAGTCGGATCGGCTGGTGCCGGCCCGTCCGGCAACCTAATACTCGGCACCGCCTGCTGACCACAGCGGCGCGACGTCGACATGGTCGCGAAACGGCAACGATTTGCGACCGGGACTCACCGGGGACCCACGCTCAGGCCCCGTCAGTCAGCAGCGGCCAGACGCGGGAGAGCGAGTCGAGGTGGGTGCGTCGAGGCGAGCGGGGCACTGGGGCAAGGTTCTCCACCACCAGGACACGTGCCCCTGCCGCCTCCGCGGAGGTGGCGCCGTTGTCGGAGTCCTCCAGCGCCACGCACTGCTCGATCGGGACCCCGAGCCGCTCCGCGGCCATGAGGTACGGCGCCGGGTGCGGCTTGCCGCGCCGCACCACCTCGCCGGTCACGACGGTCTCGAAGGTGCCCGGCGGGAGCCCGGCGACGACCGGCTCCACGATGCGTGCGTACGACGCCGTGACCAGGGCGCAGCGCACCTCGTGCTCGCGCAGCCGCCCGAGCAGCTCGGCGGCACCCTCACGCCACGGCACCTCGTGGGCGAGGCGCCGTGCGACGGATGGTCATCAGGTGGTCGAGGATCTCCTCCTCGCCGAGGTCCACCCCCGCCTCACGGAGCACACGGGCGGTGTTGGGCAGGTTGCTGCCGATCAGCGCCTCGGCCTGGGCCTGGCCCCACTCGCCCCCGTGCTCGCGCACCAGGTCGCCCTCCGCCTCGAACCAGAACGGCTCGGTGTCGACCAGCGTGCCGTCGAAGTCCCACAGCACCGCTGGGGGGAGCCCGGGCCCGCGGTGGTTCACTCCTCCGGCTCGTATCCGAGGTTCGGCGCGAGCCAGCGGTGGGCGGTGTCGAGGTCCCAGCCCTTGCGCTCGGCGTAGTCGGCCACCTGGTCGGGACCGAGCCGACCGACCACGAAGTACTGCGAGTCGGGGTGGGAGAAGTACCACCCGCTGACCGAGGCGCCGGGCCACATCGCCATGCTCTCGGTCAGCTCGATGCCGACGGAGTCCGCCACGTCGAGCAGCTCCCACAGCGTGGACTTCTCGGTGTGGTCGGGGCAGGCGGGATAGCCCGGAGCCGGCCGGATGCCGTCGTACTGCTCCTTGAGGAGGCCACGGTTGTCGAGCTTCTCCTCCGGCGCGTAGCCCCACAGCGTGGTGCGCGCGTGCTCGTGCAGGCGCTCGGCGCACGCCTCAGCCAGTCGGTCGGCGATCGACTCCAGCAGGATCGCGTTGTAGTCGTCGTGGGCGGCCTTGAGCTCGGCGACTCGCTCCTGAGCGCCGATCCCCGCCGTCACCGCGAAGCCGCCGACGAAGTCCGCCAGCCCGGTCTCGGCGGGTGCCACGAAGTCGGCCAGGCACCGGTTGGCCACGCCCTCACGGTGCTTGCCCTGCTGGCGGAGGTGGTGGAGCACGGCGAGGCGCTCGGAGCGGGAGCCGTCGCGGTAGACCTCGATGTCGTCGCCGACCGACGCCGCCGGCCAGAACCCGCAGACCCCGCGGACCTGCAGCAAGCCCTCGCGCTCGACGTCGTCGAGCATCTGCTGGGCGTCGTCGAAGAGGTTGCGCGCGGTCTCGCCCATCGCCTCGTCGTCGAGGATGTCGGGGTAGGCACCCTTCATCTCCCAGGCGTTGAAGAACGGCGTCCAGTCGATGTAGTCGCGCAGCTGGGAGACGGTGTAGTCGACCTCGTGACGCACCGGGGCGGTGGCGCCGTTTCGTCGTCTCCAGCCCCGAAGGCACCGGTGGCGTGTAGTCCTCCCACGAGATCGGCGAGGCGTTGCGGCGCGCCTCGGTCACCGGCACCAGCGGACGGTCGCGCTTGGCCGCGTGCCGGCTTCGCAACCCCTCGAAGTCCTCGCGCACCTCGGCGAGGAGCCGCTCGCGGCGCGGCTCCGACAGCAGGCTGGAGGCGACCCCGACCGAGCGGGAGGCGTCCTTGACCCAGACGACGGGGCCGTCGTACTGCTGGTCGATCTTGACCGCGGTGTGGGCTCGGCTGGTGGTGGCTCCGCCGATGAGCAGGGGCAGGTCGACCCCCTGGCGCTGCATCTCGGAGGCCACGTTGACCATCTCGTCGAGCGAGGGCGTGATCAGCCCGGAGAGCCCGATGATGTCGGCACCCACCTCGCGGGCGGTGTCGAGGATCTTCTGCGCCGGGACCATCACGCCGAGATCGATGACCTCGAAGTTGTTGCACTGCAGCACCACGCCGACGATGTTCTTGCCGATGTCGTGGACGTCGCCCTTGACGGTCGCCATGACCACCGTGCCCTTGGTGTCCTTGACGGTGGTGGTGCCCGCGGCCGCCTTCTCCGCCTCGATGAAGGGGATCAGGTAGGCGACCGCCTTCTTCATCACCCGCGCCGACTTCACCACCTGCGGCAGGAACATCTTGCCGGCGCCGAAGAGGTCGCCGACCACGTCCATGCCGTCCATCAGCGGCCCCTCGATCACCTCCAGGGGTCGGCCGCCGCTCGCCTCGAGCTCGGCACGCAGCTCCTCGGTGTCGTCCTCGATGTGCTCGTCGATGCCCTTGACCAGCGCGTGCTGGATGCGCTGCGAGACCTCGAAGGAGCGCCACTCGTCGGTCGCCTGCTCACGCTCGGAGCCGTCGGAGCGGTGGCGCTCGGCGATCTCGAGCAGCCGGTCGGTGGCGTCGGCGCGCCGGTTGAGGATCACGTCCTCGATCCGATCGCGCAGCTCGGCGTCGATCTCGTCGTAGACCGCCAGCTGCCCGGCGTTGACGATGCCCATGTCGAGCCCCGCCTCGATGGCGTGGAAGAGGAACACCGCGTGGATCGCCTCGCGCACCGCGTTGTTGCCGCGGAAGGAGAACGAGACGTTGCTGATGCCGCCGGAGACGAGGGCTCCGGGGAGGTTCTGCTTGATCCAGCGCGTCGCCTCGATGAAGTCCACGCCGTAGGTCGCGTGCTCCTCGATGCCGGTGGCCACGGCGAAGACGTTGGGGTCGAAGACGATGTCGTGGGGGTCCATTCCCACCTCGTCGACCAGCAGCCGGTAGGCGCGCTCGCAGACCTCGATCCGGCGCTGCAGCGAGTCGGCCTGGCCGCGCTCGTCGAAGGCCATCACCACCGCGGCGGCGCCGTAGCGCCGGCACAGCCGGGCGTGCTCGAGGAAGGGCTCCTCGCCCTCCTTGAGCGAGATCGAGTTGACGATGCACTTGCCCTGCGTGGTGCGCAGCCCGGTCTCGATCACCTCCCACTTGGAGCTGTCGACCATCAGCGGGACCCGGCTGATGTCGGGCTCGGAGGCGATCAGCTTGGTGAAGCGGTCCATGGCCGCCACGCCGTCGATCATGCCCTCGTCCATGTTGACGTCGATGACCTGCGCCCCGGCCTCGACCTGCTGCCGGGCGACCTTCAGGGCGGTGGCGTAGTCCTCGGCCTTGATCAGGTTGCGGAAGCGTGCCGAGCCGGTGATGTTGGTCCGCTCGCCGACGTTGACGAAGAGCGACTCCTGGTCGAGCAGGAGCGGCTCCAGACCCGACAGCCGGGTGGCGGGCACGGCCTCCGCGGCGGTGCGGGGACGGGTCCCGTCGACGGCGGAGGCGATGGCCTTGACGTGGTCGGGGGTGGTCCCGCAGCACCCGCCGAGCAGGTTGACCAGGCCGGAGCGGGCGAACTCGCCGACGACGTCGGCCATCTCGTCCGGGGTCTGGTCGTACTCCCCGAACGCGTTGGGGAGCCCGGCGTTGGGGTAGGCCGAGACCAGGCAGTCGGCGACCCGCGACAGGTCGGCAAGGTAGGGCCGCAGCTCCTCCGCGCCGAGCGCGCAGTTCAGGCCGACGGCGAGCGGCCGGGCGTGGCGCACCGAGTGCCAGAACGCCTCGGTGGTCTGGCCCGACAGTGTGCGCCCCGAGGCGTCGGTGATGGTGCCTGAGATGACCACGGGCCAGCGGCGCCCGCGCTCGGCGAAGAGGGACTCGAGGGCGAAGATCGCCGCCTTGGCGTTGAGGGTGTCGAAGATGGTCTCCACGACCAGCAGGTCCACACCGCCGTCGACCAGGCCCTCGGCCTGCTCACGGTAGGCCTCGGCCAGCTCCTCGAAGCTGATGTTGCGCTTGCCCGGGTCGTTGACGTCCGGGGAGATCGAGGCGGTGCGGTTGGTGGGCCCCAGCGCCCCGGCCGCGAACCGGGGGCGGTCGGGGGTCTGCTGGCTCATCTCGTCGCACGCCTCACGGGCGAGTCGAGCGGAGGCGAGGTTCATCTCGCGCGCCAGCCCCTGCATGCCGTAGTCGGCCTGTGAGATCGCCTGGGCGTTGAAGGTGTTGGTGCCCACGACGTCGGCGCCCGCCTCGAGGTAGGCGCGGTGGATCCCTCGGATGACCTCCGGCTGGGTGAGCGAGAGCAGGTCGGCGTTGCCCTTGACGTCCTGCGCCCAGTCGGCGAACCGCTCGCCCCGGTAGTCCTGCTCCTGCAGGTCGTGGCGCTGGATCAGCGTGCCCATGGCACCGTCGAGCACCAGCACGCGCTGAGACATCAGGGCGCGCAGCTCCTCGGTGCGGTCCTCCTGGGGCTGGGACTTCGCGGACGTGGGCACGCTCACGGCAACCTTTCGACGGATCTGTCGGCGATGGGCGGTCCCGCCAATGGTAATGACCGGCTCCTCGACCGGCTCGGCTCGCCCGCATGCTGAGGAGCTCGCGCACCCGTGCGTGCACCATCCCGGTGGTTCGGCGTCTGCCGACATAGGGTGAGCAGGTGATCGAGATCGAACCCACTCCACCGCTGCGCGACCCGATTCTGATCGCCGCGTTCGAGGGGTGGAACGACGCCGCGGACGCGGCCTCGGGGGTCGTGGACCACCTGCTCTCGGTGTGGGACACCCGGTTGGTGGCGGCGATCGACCCCGAGGAGTTCTACGACTTCCAGGTCAACCGCCCGGTCGTCGGCCACGACGAGCACGGGATGCGCCGGATCACCTGGCCCTCGACGCAGCTCTCCGTCGCCTCTCCGCCGGGATCGCTGCGCGACGTGGTGCTGCTGCGTGGCATCGAGCCCAACATGAAGTGGCGTCAGTTCTGCGCCGAGCTGCTGGCAGCAGCCGAGGAGCTCGGGGTGACCACGGTCGTGACCCTGGGCGCGCTGCTCGCCGACACCCCGCACACCCGGCCGATCCCGCTGACCGGCAGCGCCTCCGAGCCCGAGCTGCAGGACCGGCTCGGCCTCGAGGAGTCCCGCTACGAGGGGCCGACCGGGATCGTCGGGGTGTTCCAGGACGCCTGCGTGCGCCTGGACGTGCCCGCGGTGTCGTTCTGGGCCGCCGTCCCCCACTACGTCGCCCACCCGCCGTGCCCCAAGGCGACCCTCGCGCTGCTCGGCCAGGTCGAGGACTTCCTCGAGGTCTCGGTGCCGCTGGAGGACCTCCCCGAGGAGGCGAGGGCATGGGAGCGCGGCGTCTCCGAGCTCGCCGACGAGGACGAGGAGATCGGGGACTACGTGCGCGCGCTGGAGGAGAACCGCGACACCGCCGAGCTCCCGGAGGCCAGTGGTGAGGCGATCGCGCGGGAGTTCGAGCGCTACCTCAAGCGACGCCAGGACCCCAACGGCTGAGCCCGGCTAGAGCGCGATGCCCAGCCGGGCGTCGACCAGCGCGCGCACGGTCTCGGCGCCGCTGCCGTCGCCCGCCTCGGCAGCCTCGGCCCAGTCGTCGAGCAGCGCGAGGGCGCGCGGGGTGTGGAGGTCGCCGGCGAGCGCGCCGCGCACCGCTCCGACGAGCCGCTCGGCGTTCTGGCCGGAGGTCCGACCCAGCTGACGTCGCCAGCTCGCGAGCCGCCGCTCGGCGCCGGGGAGGTCGTCGTCGGTCCACTCCCAGTCGGAGCGGTAGTGGTGGGCCAGGAGCGCCAGACGGATGAGGGTCGGATCGACCCCCTGCTCACGCAGCCGGGACACGAAGACCAGGTTGCCCAGAGACTTCGACATCTTCTCGCCCTGGTAACCGACCATCCCGGTGTGCAGGTAGTTCTGGGCGAAGAGCAGGCCCGGGAACGCTGCCTGCGCCTGGCCCGCGCTCATCTCGTGGTGGGGGAAGATCAGGTCTCTCCCGCCGCCCTGGACGTCGAAGTGCTCCCCCAGGTGGCCCAGGGCGATCGCGCTGCACTCCACGTGCCAGCCGGGACGACCCCGGCCCAGTGCGGTGTCCCAGGCGGGCTCTCCCGGACGCTCGGCGCGCCAGAGCAGGCAGTCCAACGGGTGCTTCTTGCCGGCCCGGTCGGGGTCACCCCCGCGCTCGCCGAACAGCTGGGTCATCTCGCGGTCGGAGAGCTTGCACAGCAGTCCGAACTGCGGGTCGGCGTGGACGTCGTAGTACCAGTCGTCGTCGACCTGGTAGGCCGCCCCCATCGCCCGGAGCTGCAGCACCATCTCCACCACGAGGTCGAGGGACTCCACCACCCCGACGTACTCGTCGGGCGGCAGGATCCGCAGTGCCTCCATGTCGCGGTGGAACCGCTCGATCTCCCGGTCGGCGAGCCGGCGCCAGTCCTCACCGGTGCTCGTCGCCCGCTCCAGCAGCGGGTCGTCGACGTCGGTGGCGTTCTGCACGTAGCGAACCGTGATGCCGGCGTCGCGCCAGGCGCGGTTGAGCACGTCGAAGGCGAGGTAGGTCGCGGCGTGGCCGATGTGGGTGGCGTCGTAGGGCGTGATGCCGCAGACGTAGAGCCGCGCGGTGCGTCCCGGAGCGGTGTGTCGCATCCCGCCCCGCTGGGTGTCGAAGACCTGGACGTCGGGCGCCCTGCCGTGTCGGGCGAGGGAGGGCACAGGTGTGTTCTCCCAGGACTTCATGGCGTCACCCTACTCAGAAAGGTGGCCACGGAATGGCCGGCCAGCCGCCTCCGGGGACGGGCATCCGACCCAGGCTGAGCAGCCTGCGGACCCGCCCTTCGAGGGCCAGCAGCTCGGCCTCGGTGACCAGGTCGCGCAGCGCGGCGAGCAGGCTCGTGCGCAGCTCGTCGTCGAGCAGGCCGCGCAGCGCGGCCACCTCGTCCTCGCGCAGCGCCGAGCCCGCCCACCCCCACAGCACGGTGCGCAGCTTGTCCTGGACGTGGAAGCTCACGCCGTGGTCGACGCCGTAGCGGTGGCCCCCCGCCATCGCGAGCACGTGCCCGCCCTTGCGGTCGGCGTTGTTGACCACGATGTCGAAGACCGCCATCCGACGCAGCGCCGCGGTGTCCTCGTGCACCAGTGCGACGTCACGTCCGTGGCCGTCCTCGGCGTCCAGCACGTGCAGGTAGTCACGCGGCACCCGTCCGGCCGGCACGACGTCGACCGGGTCGCGCCCCGGCTCCACCGGCTCCTGCCACTGCTGCACCATGCCGAGCCCGTGCGGCCCCTCGCGCAGCACCGTCAGCGGGACGACGTCCCACCCGAGCGCCTCCGAGACCAGGTACGCCGAGCGCTCGCGCGCCGCCAGGGTGCCCTCGGGGAAGTCCCACAACGGCCGCTCCCCCGCGACCGGCTTGTAGATGCACTCGACCCGCTGCCCGCGCAGCACCGCCGCGGCCAGGAACGCGGCGTTGGACGCCGGCAGGATCCGCCCACGCAGCTCGAGATCGCCCTCGGTGAGCAGCTGCTCCGGGGTCACCGGCGGCGGAAGCCGTTCATCCGGGGGCACAGGTGTCCCTCGGGGTCCATCGGCTCGCCGCAGAACTCGCAGCCGGGTCGACCCGCGGCCACCAGCTGAGTCGCCCGCACGCAGAAGGCCCGCGCCTGCGCCGCAGGGATGACCACGACCAGGGTCTCGTTCGAGCTCGGGGCCTCGAGCTCGACCGTGGCCGGCGTCTCGTCCTCGTCCTCCTGCTCCTCACCGTCGGCAGCGAAGACCTCGATGATCACGCGCTTGTGGTCCTCGTCCCAGGCCAGCGTCATGGTGCCGGCGCGGAAGTCCTCCTCGATGGGGGTGTGCAGCGGGTCGCTGTCGAGGAGGTCCTCGGAGGCCAGGGCGGGGATCTCGGGATCGCCACCGTGGGCGCGCATCATCTCGTCGAGCATCGCGTTGACGCGCTCGGCGAGCAGCTGCACCTGCTGCTTCTCCAGAGCGACGCTGGTGACGCGGCCACCGTCGGCCGCCTGGAGGAAGAAGGTGCGCGCGCCGGGCTCGCCCACGGTCCCGGCGACGAATCGCTGGGGCGGGTCGTAGCGGTGCTCCACAGCCATGGCCACGAGCCTAGCGCCGCGGTGAGGCACTCCCGGCAGGGCCACCGGCGCTCCCGGCGCCACCTCCCACCTCGGCGTCGCCGCTGCGCCGCCGGGTGCGTTTGGTCGAGGTCGCCGGGGTGAGTGCGCCCATGGCACCCGAGGAGGTGTTGCTCATCAGCACGAACGGGCGCTGCTCGGTGTAACGCACGACCGAGATCGAGGCGGGGTCGACGACGATGCGCTGGAAGGCGTCGAGGTGCATGCCGAGGGCGTCGGCCAGCACTGCCTTGATCGGGTCGCCGTGGGTGACCGCGAGCCACACCGCGTCGGGACCGTGCTCGGCGCAGACGGCCTCGTCCAAGCGGCGTACGGCGCCCACCACCCGCGCGCTCATGCCCGCCAGCGACTCCCCGCCGGGGAAGGTCGCCGCCGAGGGGTGCGCCTGGACGGTGCGCCAGAGCGAGCGCTTGGCCAAGGTCGAGAGGCGCTCGTTGGTCCACTCGCCGTAGTCGACCTCGATCAGCCCGCGGTCGCTGCGCAGCGGCACCTCGGGGTGCCGTGCCGCGGCGGCCTTCGCGGTGGCTCGGCACCGCTCGAGGGGGCTGGTGAGGATCGCGGCCAGCCGCACCTCGGCGAGGCGCTCGGCGGCGGCCTGTGCCTGCTCGCGCCCCAGGTCGTCGAGGTGCACGCCGCCGGTACGGCCGGCCAGGACCCGCTGGGTGTTGGCCGTGCTGCGCCCGTGCCGAAGCAGGATCACCGTGCCCATCGCGTCACCGTACCGTCGAGGTGCGCGCGCCCGGCGCCGAGCGGACCGCTGCGGACCTAGGGTGTGGCCATGATCGTCGACAGCGCCTGGTACTGCGACGGCGAGCGTCGACCCATCGACCTCGACGCCGAGGGACTGGCGCAGGCTCGTGGCAGCGACGGCTTCGTGTGGATCGGCATGCACGAGCCGCCCGCCGAGGAGCTGCAGCGCATCGCCGAGCTGCTGGACCTGCACCACCTCGCGGTCGAGGACGCGCTCATGGGCCACCAGCGCCCCAAGGTCGAGCCGTACGACGACATGCTGTTCCTGGTGCTCAAGACGCTCTGGTACGTCGACGAGCTCGACGACGTGGAGACCGGGCAGGTCGCGATCTTCCTGGGCCGCGACTACGCGGTGACGGTCCGCCAAGGCCAGGGGGTCGAGCTGGGCACGGTGCGCGGAGACCTCGAGCGCAAGCCGCACCTGCTGGAGCACGGGCCCACCGCGGTGGCCTATTCGGTGTGCGACCGGATCGTGGACGGCTACGAGAACGTCGCGCACGAGCTCGAGGTCGACGTCGACGAGGTGGAGGAGTCGGTCTTCTCCCCCGGCCGCTCCCAGGACTCCGAGCGGATCTACCGGCTCAAGCGCGAGATCGCCGAGGCTCGACGGGCGCTGCACCCGCTGCGCGTGCCGATGGCGCAGTTCGCCGAGGGCGTCCACGAGCTGCTGCACGACGACTCCACCCCCTTCTGGCGCGACATCGCCGACCACGTCGTGCGGGCCACCGAGGTCATCGACACCCTCGACCAGCTGCTGTCCACGGCCTTCGAGGCCCACCTGGCTCGGATCAGCCTGGCCCAGAACGAGGACATGCGCCGGATCTCGGCGTGGGTCGCGATCGCGGCCGTCGGCACCCTGATCGCCGGCGTGTACGGCATGAACTTCGACGACATGCCCGAGCTGCACTGGGACCTCGGCTATCCCTTCGCCATCTTCTTGATGCTGGTGTCGTCCGTCGCGCTCTACCGGCTCTTCAAGCGCTCCGGCTGGCTCTAGGCCTGGATCGCGCCGGTGGCGAGCAGCACCAGCACCAGCGAGCCCAGCCCCACCCGGTAGATCACGAACGGCAGGTAGGAGTGGGTCGAGACGTAGCGCAACAGCCAGGCGATCGCGGCGTACCCGACGACGAACGAGGTGATCGTCGCCGCCAGGGTCGGCATGGCTCCGTAGCTGTTGGCGCAGGTCTGCGACGTCGAGCCGGCGTCGCAGGCCAGGACGTCCTTGAGCTCGAACAGGCCGGCCCCGATCACCGCGGGGATGGCGAGCAGGAAGGCGTAGCGGGTGGCTGCGGCGCGGTCGTAGCCGAGCACCCGGCCCATGCTGATCGTGGCCCCGGAGCGTGAGACGCCCGGGATCAGCGCCATCGCCTGGGCCAGGCCGTAGAGGATCGCGTGGCGCAGCGTGAGGTCGGTGATCTCGCGATCCGTGCTGCCCACGCGGTCGGCGACGCCGAGCACCACACCCAGGACGATCAGCGTCACGCCGATCACCCACAGACTGCGGAAGTCGGTCTCGATCGTGTCCTTGAGCAGCACCCCCAGCGCGGCGATCGGGATCGAGCCGAGGATCACGAACCAGCCGAGTCGGGTGTCGGGGTGTCCGCGCAGCTGGGGCTGCCACAGCGAGCGCACCCAGCTGTTGGCGATGCGCCAGATGTCCTTCGCGAAGTAGATGACCACGGCGAGCTCGGTGCCGATCTGGATCACCGCGGTGAAGGCGGCTCCGGGGTCCCCCCAGCCGAAGAACTCGGGGAAGATCCGCAGGTGGGCGCTGCTGGAGATCGGCAGGAACTCGGTGAGCCCCTGGAGCACCCCGAGCACGATTGCCTCGACGAAGTCCTTCACTCCACCCGCTCCCTGGTCCGGTCCGGTTTCCGCCGGGGGTCACCCTACGGTCGGAGGGCGCCGGCCGCGCCGCTGCCGCACGGCGAGCCGTCGCGGGACCGGTGCGCCACCTCGACTAGGTTGACCCCATGCAGCACCGCCAGCTCGGCCGTAGCGGACTCAGAGTCTCCCGCATCGGCCTGGGCACCCTCACCTGGGGACGCGACACCGACGAGCACGAGGCGCGCGACCAGCTCAAGTCCTACGTCGAGGTGGGCGGCTCGCTGCTCGACACCGCGGCGGGCTACGGCGACGGCGCCTCGGAGGAGATGATCGGCCGGTTGCTCGGCGACGTCGTCCCGCGCGACGAGGTGGTCATCGCGACCAAGGCGGGGGTCTCCCGCTTCCGCGGCGAGCGGCACGTCGACGTCTCGCGGCGCCATCTGCTGCAGGCGCTCGACGACTCGCTGCGACGGCTCGGCACCGACCACGTCGACCTCTGGCAGGTGCACGCCTGGTCCGACCTGGTGCCGTGGGAGGAGACCCTGGCCGCGCTGGACCACGCGGTGAGCACCGGGCGCACCGCCTACGTCGGGGTCTCCAACTACACCGGCTGGCAGATGGCCCAGGCGGCCACCTGGCAGCGGGCCGGGGCCACGCGGGCCCCGCTGGTCTCCAACCAGGTCGAGGTCTCCCTGCTCAACCGCCAGGCCGAGCACGAGGTGCTCCCGGCCGCCCAGTCACTCGGCCTGGGGGTGCTCGCCTGGTCCCCGTTGGGTCGTGGGGTCCTCACCGGCAAGTACCGCACCGGCACCCCGGCCGACTCCCGCGCCGCCTCGCCCCACTTCGGCAGCTACGTCGGCGCCTACCTCGACCAGCGCTCCTCCCAGATCGTCGAGGCCGTCGCGCGCGCCGCCGACGGCCTGCAGTGGTCGCCGCTGGAGGTCTCGCTGGCGTGGGTCCGCGACCGCCCCGGTGTCACCTCCGCCATCGTCGGCGCCCGCACCGCCGCCCAGCTCCGTGGCTCGCTCAGCGTGGAGGAGTGCACGCTGCCCGCGGAGATCCGCACCGCCCTCGACGACGTCTCCGCCAGCTGACCCTGATCCGCCGACGGGCCTCAGCCGACGGCGACGCTGAGCCGGGGCTGGCGGATGATCTTGCGCCGCAGCTCGACCTTGCGGGTGCCGTCGTGCAGGACCCGCAGCCGGTGGATCTCCCAGCCGCCGCGCTCGGCCCGCTCGACCAGCAGCCGGGTCACGACGTTGCGGGAGAAGTCACGCGAGATGGTGAGGCGCTCGAACTCGTACTCCACGTGGCGTGGGCGCCAGGGTCGTGCACCGGCGCTCCCGGAGGTGTGCACCCTCGGCGGCCCCTCGAACTGCGCCATGGACTCATCGTAGGGCGGCGCTACACGGAGTCCAGGACCGCCACGACGCTGCGCCAGGCCGACGAGGTGACGTCGATGTGGCCGTAGTGGCCGCCGGTGACCTCCACAAGCTCCGCGGTCGCTCCGGCCTCGGTTGCCGCACGCACGTAGGCCTCGGAGTAGCCGAACGGGACGACCTCGTCGTCGGGGGCGTGGACGCACCACACCGGGACGTCGAGCGGCAGCTGGCGCATCGGGTCGACGACGTCGTAGGCCACGCCGGCACCGTCGGGGGGCTCTCCGAGGAAGGCCTCGACGGCGCCGCCCCCCAGCCCCTCCTCGGCGCCGCGGGTGAGGTCGAGGACGCCGGCCTGGGAGATGACGCCGGTGACCTGGACGGCGGCGCCGGCCCACTGCCCGAACCGGTCGCGGGCCGCGGCCCAGGCGGCAAGGTGTCCGCCCGCCGAGTGCCCCAGGGTGAGCACGGTCTCCGTGGGCGCCCCGAGGTCGGCCAGCAGGTCGATGCCGCGGGCGACGTCGTCGAAGGTCTCGGGCCAGCCGCCGCCGTTGCCTGCGCGGCGGTACTCCAGGTTCCAGGCGGTCCACCCGCGCTCGGCGAGGTCGGCCGCCAGTGGCGTGCCCAGCGAGGCGTCGTACGCCGCGCGCCAGAATCCGCCGTGGAGCACCACGACGGTGCCGCGCGAGGCGCCCGCGGGCTCCCAGAGCTCACCCCACTGCGCCTCGTCGTTGCCGTACTCGTGCCGCACTCCGCGCACCGCGCCCTCCTGAGTCGATCCACCCGACGGGCTGTCTGTCTGGTCGGCATCCGAGCACCCGGAGAGCGCGACAGCCGCCCCTGCCGCGGAGGCGAGCAGTCCGCGACGCGTCACCCCGTGGCGCACCCCCTCAGACCAGGTCGAGGAAGCGGTCGAAGACCCGGGCGCCGAACTGGAGCGCGTCCACCGGGACCCGCTCGTCGATGCCGTGGAAGAGACCGGTGAAGTCCAGGTCGGGGGGCAGTTTCAGCGGCGCGAACCCGTAGCAGGCGATGCCGAGCTTGGACCACTGCTTGCCGTCGGTGCCGCCCGGCATCAGGTAGGGCACCACCTGTCCGTCCGGATCCTCCTCGAGCAGCGACTTGGTGATCGCGTCGGGGACGCCACCGACGAACGACGTCTCCACCGCGTCCTGGCGGGTGACGAAGTCCATCTCGATGCCGTCGCCGAGCAGCTCGCGCAGCGTGGCGAAGAACTCGTCCTCGTAGTCGGGCAGGAAGCGACCGTCGACGTGCGCCACCGCCTTGCCAGGGACGACGTTCACCTTGTAGCCGGCGTCCAGCATCGTCGGGCTGGCCGAGTTGCGGATCACCGCGCTGAGCATCCGCGCCGCGGGGCCGAACTCCTCGACCAGGTCGAGGGCGTTGTCGGGGGTGACCTGCTCGCCCACGAGCTCGCCGACCGCGCCCAGCAGCACCTCCATCGCCGGGGTGAGGCGCACCGGCCACTCGTGGGCGCCGATGCGAGCCACCGCGCTCGCCAGCCGGGTGACGGCGTTGTCGTCGTTGCGCATCGAGCCGTGCCCGGCCGTGCCGTGGGCGGTCAGCCGCATCCAGGCCATGCCCTTCTCGGCCGCCTGGATCAGGTAGAGCCGCTGGTCGCGGACCGTGGTGGAGAAGCCGCCGACCTCGCCCACGGCGGACTCGCAGTCCTGGAGCCACTCGCGCTTGTCGCGCACCAGGGGCTCGGAGCCGACGCTGCTGCCCGCCTCCTCGTCTGCGGTGAACGCCAGCACCAGCGGCCGTGAGGGCATCACGCCGGCGCGTGCGCGCGCCCGGATCGTGCTGAGGGCGATCGCGTCGAAGTCCTTCATGTCGACCGCACCGCGGCCCCAGATGCAGCCGTCCTGGATCTCTCCCGAGAACGGGTCGACCTGCCAGTCGGCGGCGTCGGCCGGGACGACGTCGAGGTGACCGTGCACCAGCAGCGGCGAACGGTCGCGGTTGCCCTCGTGCTCACCCCACCTGGCGAGCACGCTGGTGCGGCGCGGGGCGGGCTCGTAGAGCTCGGCGTGGATGCCGACCTCCTCGAGCAGGCCGGCGACGTACTCGGCCGCCACGCGCTCCCCCGGGCCGCTGTCGTCACCGGGGTTGGTGGTGTCGATCCGGATCAGGTCCCGGCAGGTGTCGACCACCTCCGAGGTGGGGTCGTAGAGCGGCTCCTGGGGCGTCACCACGTCACTCATGTGGCCATCCTCGCACCCGCTCACAGGGGGTCGTCCCGATGCGAGATCGAGGTCCCTGCTTTGCTAACATGGCGCGCGCACTCGTCCGGGTGGCGGAATAGGCAGACGCGCTAGCTTGAGGTGCTAGTGCCCCAAAAGGGCGTGGGGGTTCAAGTCCCCCCTCGGACACTCACGAACCCCAGGTCTGACCTGGGGTTTCGTGTTTCTGAAGGTCGCAGCTGCCTTACGACTCCTCGTCGTGTGGGCGAGCATTTCGACGTACGGCACCGTTTCACTGACCAAGATGGTGCCGTACGTCGAGAAGCTCGGTCCGTGAGCGAAGCGTCCGACCACCCCGCGTGCGAGACTGCCGAGGTGGACCGGGACACGTTCGACGACCTGGCGACGTCGCTCGCAGGTGTCCGACGGACGTCGGCCGGCGGCCTCGCGCGATGGCAGTACAAGGGCCGGCTCGTTGCGCGTGAACTGGATGCGACGCACGTGGCGGTGCGAGTGCCCTTCGACGTCCGCGACGCACTGCTTCACCAGCACCCTGAGGTCTTCTCGGTCCCGACTCGGTTCACCAAACACATGATGGTCGTCGCCGATCTCGGAGCCGAGGAGGACGGAGCCGTCGAGGACGCCGTGGAATCGGCGTGGCGTCTCCAGACGCAGGGTGACCTCGACTCCGGAGGTGACCAGGATGGCGGGTGACCTCTCCGGGCGGGTCGCGCTGGTCGCAGGCGCCACCCGCGGCGCGGGTAGGGCCATCGCGGTCGAGCTCGCGCGAGCAGGCGTCTTCGTCTACGCCACCGGGCGCAGCAGCCGGGTCAGCGGGCCATCCGACATGGACCGGCCGGAGACGATCGAGGAGACCGGGGACCTCGTGGTCGCCGCCGGAGGGCAGGGCTGCGCGCTTCGCGTGGACCACCTCGACCCCGAGGCCGTGCGCGCTCTGATCGACCGGATCCGTTCCGAGCACGGCCGGCTCGACGTGCTCGTGAACGACATCTTCGGCGGAGACCGGTACGCCCAGTGGGAGACCCCCCTGTGGGAGCACGACCTCGACGGCGGGCTTCGGATGTTGCGCATGGGGGTCGAGACGCACATCATCACCGCAGCGGTGGCGCTACCCCTCATGCTCGATTCCGGAGCGGGGCTCCTGGTGGAGATGACCGACGGGACCAGTGAAGCCAACGCCGGCGACCGGCCTGGCGTCGGGTTCTACTACGACTACGTCAAGGCTGGGGTCGACCGGCTCGTGCGCAACTTCGCCCGCGACCTGCACGACACTTCTGTCGCGGCGGTCGGTGTGACGCCTGGCTGGCTCCGGTCGGAACGCATGCTGGAGGGCTTCGGCGTCACCGAGGAAACGTGGCAGGAGTTCTGTCGCAAAGAACCCAGCTTCGGAATCTCCGAATCCCCGACCTACGTGGCGCGAGGCGTGAGCGCGCTGGCGGCCGACCCCGATCGGAGGCGCTTTGCCGGCAAGGTGGTCACCGCTCGCGAACTCGCGGACGCGTACGACGTCACCGACGTCGACGGCACCAAACCGGACTGCTGGGGACTGATCGCAGACCGCGGCTGGTCCGAAGAAGACCCGGAGATCATCGAGCGGTACCGCTAGTCCGGATCTCCGCACGTGCCGCGTTCAGTACGGCATAGCGTTCGCTCATGGCGCGTAGCGGGTCGTGCTGGCCATGCGGCAGCGTGCCTGCATGAGGACCGAGAACCATCGGGACGAGGTAACCCTGCGTCGGAGCGAGGTCCTGGTGCCCGCTGACGGGAACCTCAGACCACTCCGTGCTCGAAAGCGAACGCCGCGGCGGCAGTGCGGGATGCGACGTCGAGCTTGGTGAAGATGTTGGACAGGTGGCGGGCGACGGTCTTCTCGCTGAGCACGAGCTCGGCGGCGATCTGGGCGTTGCTCCGGCCGGAGGCGACGAGGCGGAGCACCTCGGCCTCGCGGGCGGTGAGGCCGGAGGGTAGCGAGGCTGGAGCAAGGAGGCGGTCGGCGTGGTCGGCGGCGGGGCGTGCCCCGATCTGGCGGAACGTCGTGCGGGCTGCTTCGAGCTGGCGGTGTGACGACTCGGTGTCGCCGACCGCGGCGAGCGCTCGGCCGGTCAGCAGCTGGGCGCTGCTCCGGTCGTACGTGGCCCCAGCGCGAGCCCACAGCTGTTGAGCCTTGCGCAGGTAGGGCAGGCCGCCGGCGGCGTCGCCCGAGGCCAGCTCCACTGCGCCTGAGGCGTAGGCCGCGGCCCCCTCCAGCCAGGTGCATCCGAAGTGGCTCGCCATGTCGTCCAGCTCGGCGGCAACCTCTCGCGCCCGGTCGAGCGAGCCGGAGCCGAGGAGCACCTCCACGGCGGCAGGCAGCAGCCGGCACCGTGGCACGGGGCCGCCGGTCTCGGCAAGCAGCCGCTCGACCGCCGCCAGCGCGGCGCCGTCCTGGCCGCGCCAAAGCCAGAGCAGCGCGAGGCCGGGCTGCGGATCGAAGCCGATGTCGGCGGCCCGTTGGTAAGCGGCTTCCGCCTCGGCGTACTCCCCCCGCAGCCGCAGCACCTCGCCCGCCTCGTACGCCGCAAGCCCCACGGCATCGGCCGCGCCGACCTCCTCATAGCGCCGGGTCGCGAGCTCGAGCTCGTCCAGCGCCTGTCGCCACTCCCCGTGCAGCCGTAGCAGCTGGCCGCGGTGGACGGCGCACTGACCGGTGAAGGCCAGCAGACCCGGCTGCGCGGCACACCAGCGAGTGAGAGCGGCCGTCCACTCCGCCACCCGACCGAAGTCGCTGATCTCCTGGCAGCCCTCGATCGCGGTGCAGTAGACGTGCCCGGCGACCACCGGTGACGCCTCGCCAGCGATGACCCGCACCATCGACTCGTCCAGCAACGCCTGGCCCTCCGCGATCCGCCCCGTGTAGAGCGCCATCCGGCCTTGGGAGCACAGGCCCAGCGCGGTGAGGTCGGGCTCGTCGTAGCGCCGACCGCACTCGGCCACCTCGTCGGCGCAGACGCTGGCGGTGGCGAAGTCGCCCATGCCCATGGCACGGAACATCCGCAGGTAGGCCACCCACCCGACCTCGACACCGTCGTCGAGATCGGCGATCAGGCGCTCTGCCCGCGAGGTCCAGCCACCCGCCAGCGCGACCTCCCCGTGCGTGAGAGCGGTCATCGTGATCCGGAACGCACAGCGCACCGAGCGAGCGAGGTCGCAGGCGCGCTGACTGAGGCTGAAGGCCCGATGCAGAGCGGTGACGGTCGTGTCGTGGTGCCCGGTCAGCTCGGCGGTGACGGCGAAGTCCTCGAGCTCCTCAGCCGAGAGCGCGTCGAGGTCGACCCCCGACCAGGCGGCGTACGCGGCGCCCCAGTCACCGCGTGCGTAGTCGACGCGCGCTCTCTCCAGCTCGACGTCGGCCACAGCAGGCACCTCCACCGCCGAGAGTACGCGGATCATGCGGCCGCGGAGAGCCGCGCGGCCTGCCGGGTGCGGGCCGCGATCCGGTCGGCGACCATGCCCGCGTCGCGCCCGGCCCCCGCAAGGAGCATCGAGCTGAACGCGTACTGGAAGCTGAGCCCGCAGAAGTACAGGCCGTCGGCCTCGGCCACCACGCCGCGCATCTCCCGCGGCCAGCCGTCGTCATCGAGGACCGGCAGGTGGATCCAGTCGAAGACCTGCCGGAAGCCGGTCGCCCACACGACGTTTGCGACCTCGCGCGGAGTGCCGTCGACCACAGGCAGCCCGTCGCGGACCTCCTCGACCCGCGAGGTGACCCGCTCGACCCCCCGCTCGGCGAGGTCGGAGCGCTTCACGCGCAACATCGGCCCACCGTGGTGCCGGATCGCCACCATCTCCTTGCGCCCGATCGGTGTACGGCGGGTGAGGACGTGCCGCCATGCGAAGACCAGCGCCGGGAAGATCACGTGCATCACCGGCGAGTCGAGGCGCGGCGGTATCTGGCCGCAGTCGCGGCCCGCCAGGATCGTCGGTCGAGTTTCGGCGACCTCGTAGGCGATGTCGCATCCGGAGTGGCTGGCGCCGACGACGAGGGTCGGCCCGTCGCGCAACTGCCCGGGGCGGCGGTACTCGCTCGAGTGAAGCTGCAGAATCGACGGGTCGAGCTGCGCGGCGAGCTTGGGGACGTTCGGCGTACGGCCGAAGGTGCCGGTGGCGACGACGACGTTCTGACAGGTCCACGTGCCGCGGTCGGTCGTCACACGAAAGCCGTCGCCCTCCGGGTCGAGGCTGGTGACCCGGGTCTCGAGCTGCGCGGGCAGCCGGAAGGTGCGGGCGTAGGTCTCGAGGTAGTCGCCGACGTCGTCCTTGCCGGGGAACGACCACTGCTTCCCCGGGAACCGCAGCCCCGGAAGCTTGTCGTACTTCGCTGGTGAGTAGAGCTTGAGCGAGTCCCACTGCCGACGCCAGTTGTCGCCGATGCGGGAGCTCGCGTCGAGGATCGCGAACGGGCGGCCGCGACGCTGCAGGTGGTAGCCGGTCGCCAGGCCTGCTTGACCGGCGCCGATGATGACGGTCTCGATGTGTGTGGTGTCCATGCAGGCGACGCTATTTCTGGGCCTCGCCGCCTCGCGTCGGTCGTACGAAGCAACCGGCCCCGCGGTGCAGTGGGTAGTTCTACCCATCCCGCACAGATCGAGGTGTCGTCGTTCCGGGTCTGCCCGGCCGGGACACGACCCTCTAGATTTCTCCGGGTGAGAGCACAGGCACCAAACTCGGTCATCCTCGTCCGCGCCGAACGGTTCCTCCCGAACCCGGCGACCGCAGCCGACAACGCCTTCCAGCGATCCGTGCCTTTCGGACAGTCTGCCGCCGAGGTCTCAGCGCAAGCGCTGGCCGAGATGGACGCCGTCGCCGACCTGCTGCGCCGCCACGGCATCGGCGTCCATGTCTTCGAGGACACCGACCACACCCGGCCCGACAGCGTCTTCCCGAACAACTGGATCTCCACCCACGCCGGCGGCAGCGTCGCGGTCTTCCCGATGTACGCCTCCAACCGCCGCGACGAACGACGGGCCGACGTGCTGGAGATGCTGAAGTCGACCTACCGGGTGCAGACGATCGTGGACTACTCGGGCCTGGAGGCCGACGGCATCTTCCTCGAGGGCACCGGGGCCATGGTGCTCGACAACGTCTCCCGCGTGGCATACATGGCACGGAGCCACCGCGGCGACAGCCACGTGCTGGAGCGCTTCTGCGCGGACTTCACCTACGAGCCGATGATCTTCGACGCCGCCGACTCCACGGGCGTGCCGGTCTACCACACCAACGTGATGGCCTGCATCGGCACCGACGTGGCGCTGTTCGCCCTCGACATGATCGCCGATCCCGTACGACGCGAGCAGGTGCGCGAGCGGCTCACGGTCAACGGGCGCGCGGTGATCGAGCTGACCGAGTCGCAGGTGCGCGAGTTCGCCGGCAACGCGGTCGAGCTCCAGCGACCCGCGCCGCACGACGGCCGGCCTCTGGTCCTGGCCATGTCGTCCCGCGCACGTCGCAGCCTGACCCCGGATCAGGTCGAGCTGATCGAGCAGTCCGCGGAGATCATCTCCGTCGAGATCCCCACCATCGAGCTGGCGGGCGGGTCGTTGCGCTGCATGATCGCCGGGGTCCACCTCGACCGCCGTCGAGACATCGACGCCTCGAGGCTGACCGACGCGGTGCGCGCCATCAACGAGGACGCTCCCCGCACCCCGGACGGGCGCTACGTGACCTGAGCCCAGGTCTGCCCGGGGCAGCCACCGGCGTCGTGCGGTTGGTCATGTCCGACAGGATGAGCCCATGGACTACACCCATCTCGGCCGCAGCGGCCTCTCGGTCAGCACGCTGTGCCTCGGCACGATGAACTTCGGCCCGGAGACCTCCGAGGAGGACTCCCACGCGATCATGGACCGCGCGCTGGAGGAGGGCATCAACTTCTTCGACACCGCCAACGTCTACGGGTGGAAGCAGGGCGAGGGCATCACCGAGCAGATCGTCGGGCGGTGGTTCGCGCAGGGTGGGGGTCGGCGTGAGAAGACCGTGATCGCCACCAAGCTCTACGGCTCGATGAGCGAGTGGCCCAACGACACCTTCCTCTCGGCCCGCAACATCCGCCACGCCGTCGAGGGCTCGCTGGAGCGCCTCCAGACCGACCACATCGACCTCTACCAGATGCACCACGTCGACCGCTCCACGCCGTGGGAGGAGATCTGGGAGGCCTTCGAGGTGCTGCGCACCCAGGGCAAGGTGCTCTACTTCGGCTCCTCCAACCACGCGGGCTGGCACATCGCGCAGGCCAACGAGACCGCGCGACGCCTGGGGCGCTACGGCTTGGTCAGCGAGCAGTCGCTCTACAACCTGCTGGTGCGCGACGTCGAGCGAGACGTGCTGCCCGCCTGCCGTGAGTACGGCCTGGGTGTGATCCCGTGGTCGCCGCTCAACGGCGGCCTGCTGGGCGGGGTGATCCAGAAGACCGAGGACGGCAAGCGCCGGCTCGAGGGCCGGGCCAAGGAGGCCCTGGAGTCGAACCGGGACGCAGTGCAGGCCTGGGAGGACCTCTGCGCCGAGCTCGGCCACCCGCCGGCCCTGACCGCGCTGGCCTGGCTGCTCGCGCAGGAGGGCGTGAGCGCGCCGATCATCGGGCCACGCACCCTCGAGCAGCTCGACGGCACCCTCGGCGCGCTCGACATCGAGCTGGACGAGGCGACCCTGGAGCGCATCGACGAGATCTTCCCCGGCCCCGGTCCCGCGCCGGAGGCCTACGCATGGTGAGTCTGGGCACTACTGTGCTCACGACGTCGGCCTGATCGGGAGGCTCAGCATGGTCCCCACCTGGGCGTGGATCGCCACGGTTGTCTTCATCGGCGCACTGCTGCTGTTCGACTTCTTCTTCCACGTGCGCGTGGCCCACACGCCGAGCCTGAAAGAGGCTGCGGTCTGGTCCACCATCTTCGTCCTCGTCGCGCTCGCCTTCGGAGGCGTCGTCTGGGTCACCGGGGGCTCCACGATGGGCACGGAGTACTTCGCCGGCTACATCACCGAGAAGGCGCTCAGCGTCGACAACCTGTTCGTCTTCCTCGTGATCATGGGCAGCTTCAAGGTGCCGGCAGCCGACCAGCAGAAGGTGCTGCTCGTCGGCATCGTCATCGCCCTGATCGCCCGGACCGGCCTGATCGTGGTCGGCGCCGGCCTGATCAACCGGTTCGCCTGGGTCTTCTACCTCTTCGGCCTGATCCTGCTGCTGACCGCCGGCAACATGATCCGCCAGGAGTCCGAGGAGAGTCACGAGGCCGACAACATCATGATCCGGCTCGCCCGGAAGCTGATCCGCACCACCGACGAGTACGACGGCGACAAGCTGACCACCACCATCGACGGCAAGCGCCAGCTCACCCCGATGGTGCTGGTCATGGTCGCGATCGGCCTGACCGACATCATGTTCGCGCTGGACTCGATCCCGGCGATCTTCGGGCTCACCCAGAACACCTTCATCGTCTTCACCGCCACCGCCTTCTCGCTGCTGGGACTGCGCCAGCTCTACTTCCTGCTCGACGGCCTGCTCGACCGCCTGATCTACCTCAGCTACGGCTTGGCGATCGTCCTGGCGTGGATCGGGGTGAAGCTGATCCTGCATGCGCTGCACGAGAACAACCTGCCGTTCATCAACGGCGGTGAGCCGCTCGAGGTCGTCGAGATCGACACCGTGCTGTCCCTGGCTGTCATCGTCGGCGTGCTGGTGGTCACGGTCGTCGCCTCGCTGGTCAGCCCGAAGGGCAAGGCGCAGACCGCGATCGGCAACGCTCGCAAGTACGCCACCCGCTACCTCGACCTCGACTACGAGACCGACCCCGATCTGCGTGAGCGCACCTTCGCCAAGCTCGCCGCCGAGGTGGCGAAGATGAAACAGATGGACGAGAAGTACCGCAGGATGATTCGCGACGAGGACGAGCTGATGGCCAAGATCGATCAGGCCAAGCGTGAGCACGAGGAGCTGGGCGAGTCCGACGCCAGCCCCGTCTAGCCTTTCACCAGCCGCTGGGCAGCGGCCGCCCCTCGTGGAAGCCGGAGGCGGACTGCACGCCCACCACCGCGCGATCGGCGTACTGCTCGAGGTCGGCGGCCCCGGCGTAGGTGCACGCCGAGCGGACCCCGGCGCAGATCTGGTCGACCAGGTCCTCCACGCCGGGTCGCGCCGGGTCCAGGTACATCCGGCTCGAGGAGATGCCCTCCTCGTAGAGCCCCTTGCGCGCCCGGTCGAAGGCGGACTCCGAGGAGGTGCGGCTCGCGACCGCCCGTGCGGAGGCCATGCCGAACGACTCCTTGTAGCGCCGCCCCTCGGGGTCGACCATCAGGTCGCCCGGCGACTCGTGGGTGCCGGCGAACCAGGACCCGACCATCACCGCGCTGGCACCGGCGGCCAGCGCCAGCGCAACGTCACGGGGGTGACGCACCCCGCCGTCGGCCCAGACGTGCCCACCCAGCTCCGCGGCGGTGCGTGAGCACTCCAGCACCGCACTGAACTGGGGGCGCCCCACACCGGTCATCATCCGGGTGGTGCACATCGCGCCGGGCCCGACCCCGACCTTGACGATGTCGGCGCCGGCCTCGATCAGGTCACGCGTGCCCTCGGCGGAGACCACGTTGCCCGCGACCAGCGGCACGTCGGGGTCGAGGTCGCGCACCACCTTCAGCGCCTCCAGCATCCGCTCCTGGTGGCCGTGGGCGGTGTCGAGGACCAGGCAGTCGACCCCGATGTCCAGCAGCACCCGGGCCTTGGCCTCGACGTCGGAGCCGATGCCCAGGGCGGCCGCCACACGCAGCTGGCCGCGGGTGTCGACGCAGGGCCGGTAGATCGTCGCGCGCAGTGCGCTGGTGCGGCTCAGGACCCCCAGCAGCCTGCCGGTGTCATCGACCACCGGCGCCATCCGGAGCCGCGCCGCCGTCATCTCCTCGAAGGCCGCCCGCGGGTCGAGCCCCTCGGAGAGGGTGGACACCTCGGCGCTCATGACGGCCTCGACCTGGGTGAACCGGTCGACGCCGAGACAGTCGTCCTCGCTGAGGACACCCACCGGCTTGCCGTCGGCGACGACGAACGCGGCGCGGTGCGCCCGCTTCGGGATCAGCGCGAGCGCGTCGGCCACCGTGTGGTGCGGCTCGAGGGTGATCGCGGTGTCGTAGACCGGGTGCCTGCCCTTGACCCAGCGCACGACATCGGTCACCACCGGCACCGGGATGTCCTGCGGGATCACGGCCATCGCGCCGCGTCGCGCCAGGGTCTCGGCCATGCGTCGTCCGGACACCGCGGTCATGTTGGCCGCGACCAGCGGGATGGTCAGGCCGGTGCCGTCACGCACCCCGAGGTCGACGTCGTAGCGGGAGGTCACCGAGGAGCGACGCGGCTCGATGAAGACGTCGTCGTAGGTCAGGTCGTACGGCGGCGGGCCGGCCGGGTCGAGGAAGCGCACCCCGCAACTCTAGGAGGGGTCCGATGTCGTGGGCGTGCGAGGCGGTCGCGGGACGAACCCGCTCGTGCGGCGCACGTAGTCGGCGTACTCCGGTCGACGCTGCGCGATGTCCTTCTCCAGCAGCGGAGCGCCGGTCTTGCGGGCCAGCAGCCAGGTCATCAGCAGCGGCGCCGGCAGGAAGAACCACCCCGGGCCGCCGTCGGCGCAGACCAGGAAGATGCCCCACCACACCACGGCGTCGCCGAAGTAGTTGGGGTGCCGGGTGTAGCGCCACAGCCCGGTGTCGAGGACCTGGCCGTCGGTCTCGGGGTCGTCGCGGAAACGCTGCAGCTGCCAGTCGCCGACGCTCTCGAAGAGGAGGCCGACGACGAAGACGACCACCCCGACCCACACCAGCCAGCTCGTCGGGCCCGCCACGAACATCACCAGCTGCACTGGCAGCGAGATGACCCAGATGAACAGCGCCTGCACCAGGTAGATCTGCACCAGCGCGTCGCGGGTGGGGTGCTCGCTGCGCTGGAGCAGCGCGGCGTAGCGCCGGTCCTCGCCGGCTCCGATGGAGCGCAGCCACAGGTGGGTCGCCAGGCGCAGCGCCCAGATCGTCACCAGCACGGCAACGACGCGGGCGCGGTCGCCGTCCCCGGTGCGCAACGGATAGGCGACCAGGGCCACCAGGGCGAACCCCAGGCCCCAGGTGATGTCGACCACCGCGTGCTTGCCGACCCGGCGGGCGACGGCGAAGGTGACGAGCATCGCCACGACCAGCGCGCCCAGCGTGAGGGGAAGCAGGCCCAGGAAACCTGCCCAGTCGACGTCCTTCACGAGACCTCCTCCGGGGCCGGGCGAGCCCCGACCATTCAGAAGTCTCGCACCCAGGGCATCCCGCTGCGTCCCTCGGCGCTCGACTTGACCGCGAGGATCTGGTCGACACCCATGCGGCCCTCCTCGAAGGCCAGAGCGCCCCCGACGAGGTACAGCCGCCACACCCGGGCCATCTCCTCCCCCACCATGGCCACGACGCGGTCCCAGTTGGACTCGAAGGTCGCGTACCAGGCGTCGACGGTGCGCACGTAGTGCTCCCGCATCGCGTGCACGTCGCGCACCTCGAGCCCGGCCTGCTCCATCAGCGCGACGGTCTCACCGACCGGACGCATGTGCATGTCGGGAGCGATGAACGCCTCGATGAACGGGCCGCCGCCGGGCTTGGTGGTCCGTGACATCTGCTGGATCAGCACCCGGCCACCGGGCTGGAGCAGCCGCTCGATCTGGGCGAGGAACCCGGGGTAGTTGCGCTTGCCCACGTGCTCGCCCATCTCGATCGAGGACGCGGTGTGGAACGGGCCGTCGCTGACCTCGCGGTAGTCCTGCAACCGGACCTGCACCCGGCCGTGGAGACCCTCGCGCGTGATTCGCTCGTCGATGTAGGCCTTCTGCTCGCGCGAGATCGTCACGCCCACGACCTCCACGCCGTACTCCGCGGCGACGTGGAGCGAGAGCGACCCCCAGCCGCACCCGATGTCGAGGTGGCGGTGTCCGGGCTCCGCCCGGTCGAGCCCCAGCTTGCGGCAGACCAGGTCCAGCTTGTCGCGCTGCGCGTCCTCCAGCGGGTACGACGGGTCGTCGCTGGTGAAGTAGGCACAGGAGTAGGCCTTGTGGCGATCCAGGATGAAGTCGTAGAACTCGTTGCTCAGGTCGTAGTGGTGGGAGATGGCATCGCGGTCGCGACGTCGGCTGTGCAGCCGGCCGCGCAGCCGCGCCTGGGTCACCGGCGGCTCCGGGGGTGCGCCGAGGACGCCGAGGCCCTTCATCGCCCGCAGACCGGCGACCAGGGTGGGCAGGTCGAGCCGGGAGGACAGACCGCGGTCGCGAGTCGCCGCCCACACGCGGCGCAGCCCCTCGAGCAGGTCTCCCTCGACGTCGATCTCGCCGGTGACGTAGGCCTGTGCCAGGCCGAGCTCACCGGGGCGGTAGAGCAGGCGGGTCAGCGCGGCCGGGGTGCGCACCACCAGGGTCGGCGCCCCGTCGGGGCCGGCGCTCGAGCCGTCCCAGGCCACCACACGGACGGGAGGCTCGCCGCCGAACGCGCGGCCTGCGAGGTCGACCAGGACCTCGGCGGCGCGCGCTCCGGGCTCGGCGAGCCTCTGGTGGTCGGTGGGCGGCAGGGTGGCCGTCATCGGGTGGCACCTTCCGGGCGAGCGGCGTGAACGTGTCACACCGTATTCGCCTGCGCGCGGTGCCCGGACCGGTGCGACCTGCACCGACCGGCGCCCCGGTCAGAGAATCTCGGCGATCAGCGCGGCGAAGGTGGTGGTGTAGACGAAGTACACCGCCATCGCGAACAGTGCGGTCAGCTGCAGCTTCATGCCACCCAGGCTGGCGACCCGGGTTGACCCGGGCGTTGCGTCCAGGTGAACGGTGCCGGGCCACCGGCCGAAACCGCGGAGCACCCCCACGGGTCCCAGGGACACCATCAGTCCCGGGGACCGAGGACCCGGCTCAGCGCAGCTGGGCGGAGGTGAGCCCCAGCACCCGCCGGGCGACGATCAGCTGCTGGATCTGCTGGGTGCCCTCGAAGATGTCGAGGATCTTGGAGTCGCGCGCCCACTTCTCCAGCAGGTCCTGCTCGCTGTAGCCCAGGGTGCCGGTGAGCTCGACGCAGCGCAGGGTGACGTCGCTGCCCATCCGCCCGGCCTTCGCCTTGGCCATGGAGGCCTCGAGCGAGTTCGCCTTGCGGTTGTCGGCCATCCAGGCGGCCTGCAGCGTCAGCAGGTAGGCCGACTCCCAGTCGGCCTCGAGCTGCAGCAGCGTGGCTGCGGCGGCGTGCTGGCCGAGCGCCGGCGCGTCGTAGTCGACCTCGACCCCTGCCTGCGCCAGCAGGTCGCGGGTGAGGTCCAGCGCGGCGCGGGCGCAGCCGACGGCCATCGCGGCCACCAGCGGGCGGGTGTTGTCGAAGGTCGCCATCGCACCGGCGAAGCCCTGCTTGGTGTCGACCTCCGGGGAGCCCAGCAGGTTCTCCTTGGGCACGCGGCAGTTGTCGAAGCGGATCGCGGCGGTGTCGGAGGCGCGGATGCCGAGCTTGCTCTCCAGCCGCTCGACGGTCATGCCGGGCGTTCCCTTCTCGACCACGAAGGACTTGATGGCGGCTCGGCCGAGGTTCTTGTCGAGGGTCGCCCACACCACGATGGTGTCGGCGCGGTCGCCGGCGGTGACGTAGATCTTCTCGCCGTTGATGACGTACTCGTCGCCGTCGAGCACCGCGGTGGTCTGGATGCTGGCGGAGTCGGACCCGGCGTCGGGCTCGGTGATCGCCATGCCGGCCCACACACCCTTGAACCGCTCGGCCTGCTCCTCGTTGGCCACCGAGGCGATGGCCGAGTTGCCCAGGCCCTGGCGAGGCATCGAGAGCAGCAGGCCCACGTCACCCCAGCACATCTCCAGGATGGAGAGCACCGAGGCCATGTTGGCGCCGTTCTTCACGCCGGCGTCCTTGGCCGTCTTGTCCTCGGGCTTGTCATCGCGACGCACGCCGGAGGCTCCGGCACCCTCACCGGCGCCGGACTCGGAGAGCCCGTCGATCATCGCGGCGAGCATGTCGAGCTCGACGGGGTACTCGTGCTCACGGGTGTCGTACTTGCGCGAGTTGGGGCGCAGCAGGTTCATCGCGACCTGGTGGGCCTGACCGATCAGCGGCTTGTGCTTCTTGGGGACTTCGAGGTTGATCATCGTGTTCTCCTGGTGTCTGGTCGGCGATCGAGCTTGTCGAGATCCCGCTCAGACCAGGACCCCTCCCTCCATGACGGCGATCGCACGCAGGTCGCGGTACCACCGCTCCACCGGGTGCTCCTTGACGTAGCCGTGGCCACCGAGCAGCTGGACGCCGTCCAGGCCGATGCGCATGCCGTGCTCGCTGCACAGCTTGTGGGCCAGCGCGACCTCGCGGGAGAAGTCGCGACCCTGCGCGGCGCGGGAGGCCGCCTTGTAGGTGGCCAGGCGCATGCCCTGCAGCTCGATCGCGATGTTGGCGACCATGAAGGCCACCGACTGGCGGTGACTGACCGGCTCACCGAAGGCCTGGCGCTCGTTGACGTACGGCGTGACGTAGTCGAGCACGGCCTGCCCGGTGCCCACAGCCAGGGCGCACCAGCCCAGGCGAGCCAGCCGCACGGCCTCGAGGTAGCTCTCGGCGTCGCCGAGCAGCGAGATCGAGCCGACCTCGACGCCGTCGAGCACGAGCTTGGAGACACCGGCGGCGCGCACGCCCATCGAGGGATCGTTCTCGACGCTCAGGCCCTCGGAGGAGGACTCGACGAGGAACAGGTGCGGCACGCCGTCGAGGGCGGCACCGACGACGAAGAGCTCGGCGTCCTGGCCACGGGGAACGCCGGACTTCACCCCGGTGAGGACGTAGCCCTCGCCGCTCCTGGTCGCGGTCGTCGACGGCGTGCGGGGGTCGTAGAGCGCCGTCGGCTCGCCCAGCGCGAGGGCGGCCGCCGGGACGTCGTCCTCGGACTCGGTGAACGCCGGCAGGTAGGTGGCCTGCTGCTCCTCGGTGCCCCACAGCGACAGCGCCGTGCTGACGGCCGCCGGAGCGAGCACCGAGACCGCGAGCCCCATGTCGCCCTTGGCCAGCGCCTCGGCGACCAGCGTGCCTGCCACGGCGGAGCGCTCGGTGGCGATGCCGCCCTGGTCCTCGGCCACGCCGAGGATCGGCAGCCCGAGCTCGTTGGCCGCGGCGAGCACCTCCTGCGGTGCCTGGCACGCCTCGTCGGCCTCGGCCGCGGCCGGGCGGAGCACCTCGGTGGCGAGCTCGGTGACGACGTCGACGAGCATCTGCTCGTCCTCACCCGGGGTCAGGTCGAACACGCCGGTCTTCTTGGCCGCCGGGACCCGCGACCCGGAGCCCTTGCCGCCACGGCGCGCGAACTGCCGGCTGACGGCTCCCACGGTGGAGAACCCGGACTTGGTCGCCGAGTAGACGACCTTCTCGGTGGACTTGCGCAGGTTGAAGCGATCCAGGGCCGGGCTCTGCGCGAGGCGGTTGAGCATCGACACCGCGAAGCCGATCGGGTCGACCTTCTCGGTGGACGCGAGCCCACGTGAGCGGCGGGAGTCCTGGGTGGCATTGTTCAACGACATGGCAAAACTGTAACTCCGAGTTACAGTTTCATCCAGACGCCACCCCACGTGAGGCCGATCACGTCGTGACCGGACCCACCGCACGCATCCGGGGGCAACCGCGGCGACCTGCGGGCGGCGTGGTGTGCGGGCGGCGCGCGGGGCGCAGCGTCAGGAGGCGTGGGCGCCACGTCGCCCGGCCAAACCACGTCGAGAGCCCCGGGCGACACGGCGGAAGCGCGACCCGTGTGCCGTCCGCACACCTCGCCGACCACTCGACCCCACCCGCGCACCCACACGCATGGCAGCCGGGTCCCCGTCCCTACGATGACTCCGTGCCGAGAATCCAGCCGGAGAACTCACCTCTGCCCTCGGGGGGCACGGCCCGCGCCGTCACCCGCTGGGGCGACCCGGTGATGCACCGCTCCCAGCAGCGCGTGGAGTCCTTCGACGACGAGCTGCGCGACCTGGTGGCGGACATGGTCGCCACGATGTACGCCGCGGACGGCGTGGGACTGGCGGCGTGCCAGATCGGCGTCGACCTGTCGGTGTTCGTCTTCGACTGCCCCGACAAGGACGGCGAGTGGCACCAAGGGGTGGTCTGCAACCCGGAGGTCTCGGTGCCGGTCGGCAACGACCGCCAGCTCGACGACAGCGACGAAGGATGTCTGTCCTATCCCGGCGCCTTCGTGGGGTGCCCGCGGCCCGACTGGGCCGAGGTCGAGGGTCAGGGCCTGGACGGCGAACCGGTCCGCCATGCCGGTGACGGGCTGCTCGCTCGCTGCCTGCAGCACGAGACCGACCACACCCGCGGCACCGTCTTCGGCGACCGGCTCAACAAGCGGGCGAAGAAGAAGCTGACCAAGCAGCACGACGACGCCGCCTCGGACTACCCGCTGGGCTGGCCCGAGGTCGACTGAGCGCCGGACTTTCCCGGACGAATCGGCGACGAAGGACAGAAACCCGGGCCGATTCCGCGTCGTTCGTCGCCGATTCGTGCGCCGGCGACTGCCCGACGGGGCTGGCCTGGACTACCGCGTCCGGGCGACGTAGCAGGCGACGGCGCTGGCCGCGGCGACGTTGAGCGAGTCGATGCCGGCGGCCATCGGGATCACCGCTCGCCGGTCGGCGGCCTCGAGCCACCGCGGCGACATCCCGTGGCCCTCGGTGCCGACGACGAGCGCCAGGCGGTCGACGTCAGCCACGGCCTGCTCGATCGGGAGTGCGTCGTGCGCGGGGGTCAGCGCGAGCGTGGTGAACCCCCGCGCGCTGAGGCCGGGGAGGGCGTCGTACCACTCCTCGAGCCGGGTCCACGGCAGTGACAGCACCGCCCCCATCGCGACCTTGACCGAGCGACGGTACAGCGGGTCGGCGCACCGCGGCGAGAGCAGCACGGCGTCCACGCCGAGCGCCGCGGCGCTGCGGAAGACGGCGCCGACGTTGGTGTGGTCGACCACGTCCTCGAGCACCACGACCGTGTGCGCGTCGGCCAGCACGTCGTCCAGCGAGGGCAGGGGTCGACGCTTCATCGAGGCGAGGGCGCCGCGGTGGACGTGGAAGCCGGTGACCTGTTCGGCGAGGTCCTCCTCGACCACGAAGCAGGGGGCGTCGGTGGCGTCGAGCACGTCGCCCAGGCCGGCGATCCAGCGCCGCGCCATGAGGAACGAGCGGGGCTCGTAGCCCGCCTCCACGCTGCGTCGTACGACCTTCTCTCCCTCGGCGATGAAGAGTCCCTGCTCGGCTTCCACCGACTGGCGAAGCTGGACCTCGCGCAGGTCTCGGTAGTCCGCGAGGCGAGCGTCCGCGGCGTCGGAGACCTCGATCAGCTGCGCCATTGCGCCGACCCTGTCAGACCAGGGCGCTGCCGTGCGGCGCGGGGGCGGCCACGGCGACCACGTCGCCGATCACCACCACCGCGGGCGGGCGGACCTGGTGCTCCTCGATCGCGGCAGCGGCTTGGCCCAGGGTGGTGCGCACGGTGCGCTCGGTCGGCATCGACCCGTCGCACACGATCGCCACCGGGGTGTCGGCGCCGCGACCGTGACGCTGCAGGCTGGCGGCGATCCGGGGCAGGTTGTCCACCGCCATGAGCAGGAGCAGGGTGCCGCGGGAGCGCCCGAGCGACTCCCAGGCGACCAGCGAGTCGGGGTGGCCCGGCGGCAGGTGGCCGGAGACCACGGTGAAGTCGTGGGTCACGCCGCGGTGGGTGACGGGGATCCCGGCGAGCGCGGGCACGGCGAGGGCGCTGCTGACGCCCGGGACGACCGTGCACGGCACGCCGGCCTCGGCGCAGGCGAGCACCTCCTCGTAGCCGCGGCCGAAGACGAAGCCGTCGCCGCCCTTGAACCGCACCACGTGCTTGCCGGCGCGGGCCCGGTCGACGATGACCTGGTTGATCGCCTCCTGGCTGGCGGAGCGACCCCGCGGCAGCTTGGCGACGTCGACCAGCTCCACGTCAGCCGCGAGCTCGTCGAGCAGCTCGCGCGGCGCGAGCCGGTCGGCGACCACGACGTCGGCCTGGGCGAGCGCCTTGCGCGCGGCGACAGTGACCAGATCGGGGTGACCGGGGCCACCGCCGATCAGGGTGACCCCGGGGGGGCCGCGGTGGCCCGCGCCCGGGTCCGGGAGCAGGCCGTCGCGGAGCCCGGCGAGGATCCGGTCACGCATGCCCGCCGAGCGTCGAGGCTCGCGGTTGGCCACGACGGCCAGCGTCAGACCTTCGTGGCGCCCGGTCGCGGGCGTCCACGCGGTCGCCTGGGTGGCGTCGTCGGCGCGGACGCAGAAGGTCCGTTGCGCCTCGGCTGCCACGCTGACGGCTTGGTTGACCTCACGCCGGTCGGTCGCGGCGATGACGTACCACGCCTGGTCGAGGTCGCCGCGCTCGAAACCTCGCTGCTCCCAGGTGATCTCCCCGCCCAGCGCCAGGCCCTCCAGCGCGGGGGTGACCTCAGGTGAGACCAGCACGACGTCCGCGCCGGCGGCCAGCAGGCCGGGGACGCGTCGCTGCGCGACGTTGCCGCCGCCGACGACGAGCACGCGCCGACCGCGCAGCATGACCGCCACGGGGTAGGGCACGGGGGCCGCGTCGTCATGGTCGTCCATGCCCTCGATTGTGAAAGGTCCGAGCGCCGCGCTGCGGGGCCGACCACACCGCGGACGGGCCGCACCAGCGCGCCGGGACCCTGCTACGGCCCGGCCCCGCGTGCACTTCCGCGCACAAGAGGGAGCATCTACCTCTCGCCTGGGCGTGTTGCGCGCATGAGGGGTCTTGTGCGTGGAAACCCACGCACGCGCGGGAGGCGGGCAGTCGGCCACCCCCGGACGTAGGCGAGAATGGGACGCGTGACCAACTCCCCGGCCCAGGAGACCGACGTCCTCGGCACCCCCTACACCGCCGAGACCATCGAGCTCCCCCCGGACGCCGAGGGTCCGGTCGTGGCGACCCTGGTGCGCCGCCTGGCCGGCGACGAGCCCGGCAAGCGGGCGGTCCTGCACGTGCACGGCTTCTGCGACTACTTCTTCCAGACCGTCGCGGCCGACTTCTGGGTGGCCCGTGGCTACGACTTCTACGCGCTGGACCTGCGCAAGTACGGCCGCTCGCTGCTCCCCCACCAGACCCCGGCCTACGTCACCGACCTGGCCGAGTACGACGCCGAGCTGGACGAGGCGATGCGGCGGGTGGTGGAGCGCGACGGCCACGAGCAGGTGGTGGTCAGCGCGCACTCCACCGGGGGTCTGATCACGGCGCTGTGGGCCGAGCGCACGGGCGCCGGAGTCGACGCACTGTTCCTCAACGCGCCCTGGGTTGACCTCAAGGGGCCGTGGTGGATGCGCACCGCCGGCACCGCGGCCATCGACGTGATGGGGGCCCGCCGTCCGACGCTCGCGATCCCCCGCACGGTGACGGGTCTGTACACCCGCAGCCTGCATCGCGACCACGACGGCGAGTGGGACTTCGACCTGGCGTGGAAGCCGATGCAGAGCTGGCCGGTGTACGCCGGCTGGCTCCGGGCGGTCCGCCGTGGCCACGCGGCCGTGCGCCGCGGACTGTCACTGGAGATCCCCGTCCTGGTGATGAGCTCGGCGCTCAGCGACTCCCCCGAGCAGTGGGGGCCGTCGGTGACGAGCAGCGACGTCGTCCTCGACGTGGAGCAGATCGCCCGGCAGGCGCCGCGACTCTCCAGCCACGTCACCCTGGTCAAGGTGCGCGACGCGCTGCACGACGTGACGCTCTCGCGGGCGGAGGTGCGCGAGGTCGTCTTCGACGAGCTCGACCGGTGGCTCGCGGCGTACGTCGAGGGCCGCTAGCAACCGGACCAGCAGCAGCCTCACTCGCGAAGCAGGAAGACCACCAGCGCGACCGAGGCGACCACGACGACCGTCGCGCGCAGCGCGCCCGCGGGCATTCGGCGACCGACGACCGAGCCCAGCTGCGCCCCGGCCACCGACCCCACGGCGATCACCCCGGCGATGGCCCAGTCGATCTCGGCGGCGAGCAGGAAGACCACGGCGGCGACGGAGTTCACCAGGCTGCTCAGCACGTTCTTGACCGCGTTGTGGTGGTGGATGGTGCCGCTGGCGCCGACGCCGAACAGCGCGATCAGCAAGATCCCCTGCGCGGCTCCGAAGTAGCCGCCGTAGACCCCCGCGAGGGCGACCGCCGGCCACAGCCACCAGGCCTGCGACGCGGTCGCACCGGCCGACCGGCCGAACCGTCGAGTGATCCGGGTCTGGAAGGCGACGAGCAGCAGGCTGACCGCGATCAGCACCGGCACGACCGTGGCGAACACCTCGTCGGGCAGCACCAGCAGTGCGACGGCGCCCACGACCGCGCCCAGCGCAGAGGCCGAGCCCAGCCGCAGCACGCGCCGTCCCTGGCCCTGGAGCTCGTGGCGCCAGGCGACGGCGCCGGCGACACCGCCGGGCACCAGGCCGATGTTGTTGGAGACGTTGGCCGTCACCGGAGGAACGCCGAGCGCGAGCAGGGTGGGAAAGGTGATCAGCGACCCGGACCCGGCGACGGAGTTGATGAAGCCGGCGCCGAGGCCCGCGAGGGCGATGGCGGCCAGCTCCCAGGGGCTCACCCGCCGGTCGCGGGACCGGCCCCCGGCCGTGGCGGCTGCTGGGCCTCGGCGATGGCGTCCTGGACGGCGGCATGGGTCGCCGCGCGGTCACTGTCCAGGGCCACGTCGTCGGGATCGACCGACTCCCCCATGTCGACGCGGTGCTTGACGCCCTCGGTCTCCTTGGGGATGCCCGGGATCTGGCCGATCGAGCTACCCAGCCCCTCGAGGGCACGACCGATCTCGGAGGGGACGATCCAGACCTTGTTGGCGTCGCCCTCGGCGATCTTCGGCAGCATCTGGAGGTACTGGTAGGACAGCAGCGACTGGTCGGGCCGGCCGTCGTGGATCGCCTGGAAGACCGTGGTGATCGCCTGGCCCTCACCCTGAGCGCGCAGGATCCGGGCCTGCCGGTCGGCCTCCGCGGCCAGGATCTGCGCCTCGCGCTGACCCTCCGCGGTGAGGATCGCCGACTGCTTGTTGCCCTCGGCGGTGAGGATCGCCGACTGCCGCTGGCCCTCGGCGGTGAGGATGACCGCGCGCTTGTCGCGGTCGGCGCGCATCTGCTTCTCCATCGCGTCCTTGATCGAGGGCGGCGGGTCGATGCCCTTGATCTCGACGCGGTTCACCCGGATGCCCCACTTGCCCGTGGCGTCGTCGAGCACCGAGCGCAGGCCACCGTTGATGTCCTCGCGGCTGGTCAGGGTCTGCTCGAGGTCCATGCCACCGACGATGTTGCGCAGCGTGGTCATGGTCAGCTGCTCGACCGCCTGGATGTAGTTGGCGATCTCGTACGTCGCCGAGAGCGGGTCGGTGACCTGGAAGTAGATGACCGTGTCGATGGAGACCACGAGGTTGTCCTCGGTGATGACCGGCTGCGGAGGGAAGGAGACCACCTGCTCGCGCAGGTCGAGGGTGTAGCGGACCTTGTCGACGAACGGCACCACGATGTTGAGGCCGGCGTTGAGGGTGGTGCGGTACTTGCCGAACCTCTCGACCACACCGGCCCTCGCCTGCGGCACGATGCGGATCGACTTCGCCAGCGTGATCACCGCGAAGAGCACCAGCAGCAGGAACAATCCGGCTACGACCGAACCCATGACTCAACCCCTTTCGAGCTCGGGCACTTCGACCACCATGGCCGTCGCCCCTCGGATCTCCAGGACCTGGACCCTGGAGCCTTCATCGATCACCGCGTGGTCGTCGTAGGGACGCGCGGTCCAGATCTCGCCGCGCAGCTTGATCTGCCCGGTGCTGTGGCTGACCTCGCTGACCGCGAAGCCCTCGGTGCCCACGATCGCAGCGGTGCCGGTGCGCAGCTCCGGGCCGGAGTGCAGCTTCTTGAGCACCGACGGGCGCACGAACACCAGCAGGCCGGCGCAGACGATGACCGCGACCAGGCCCTGGAGCACCAGCGGCGCCCCGACCCCCGCGGTGGCAGCCCCGGCAAGTGCGCCGACGGCCAGCATGGCCAGCGTGAACTCCAGGCTGAGCATCTCCGCAGAGCCCAGCAGCAGCGCGAGGGCGAGCCATGCCGCCCACGCGTTCTCCTGAAGCCAGTCCATGGCGCCACCCTAGTTCAGCGGCCTCAACCAGAGGTGTCGCCGCGCGAGCCCACGGCGGGTCTCAGACGCGGATGCGGTGCCGGATCCGTCGGCGGGCGTAGTAGCGCCCGGCCGTGTGCTGCAGCACCAGCGGGAGCCCGAAGGTCGTCGACAGGGTCTGCTCGGTGAGCACGTGCTCGAGCGGTCCCTGCGCCACCACGCGCCCCTCGCGCAGGAGCAGGACGTGGGTGAACCCGGGCGGGATCTCCTCCACGTGGTGCGAGACCAGCACGATCGCGGGAGCCACCCCGTCCATGGCCAGGACCGACAACGTGGAGACCAGGTCCTCGCGGCCACCGAGGTCGAGGCCCGCGGCCGGCTCGTCGAGGATGAGCAGCTCGGGGTCGGTCATCAGCGACCGGGCGATCTGCACCCGCTTGCGCTCGCCTTCGCTGAGGGTGCCGAAGCTGCGCTCACCGAGCCGCCCGACCCCGAGCTCGGCCATCAGCGCGTCCGCGCGCTCGCGGTCCGGCTCGTCGTAGCCCTCGCGCCCGCGGCCGAGCACGGCGTACGCCGCCGACATCACCACGTCGGTCACCCGCTCCTGGCGCGGGATCCGCTCGGCCAGCGCCGCACTGGCCAGGCCGATCCGGGGCCGCAGCTCGAAGACGTCGGTGGCGCCAAGGGTCTCCCCCAGGATGGTGGCCCGCCCCTCGCTGGGGTGCAGCTGGGACGAGGCGACCTGCATCAGCGTGGTCTTGCCCGCGCCGTTGGGCCCCAGGATCACCCAGCGCTCGTCCTCCTCGACCACCCAGTCGATCCCGTCGAGCAGCGTCGCAGAGCCTCGTCGCACCGACACACCGGCGAAGTCGATGACTGGGTCGATCACGTCGATGCTCCTCCGGGCGTGAGGGTGTCAGGGTGGCGTCAGGGTCGCGCCCAACGTACTCGACCTGCCGTGCTCCACCCCGCCGCGCCTCGCGTAGCCTGCCGCGGTGGACGCCGTACGAGCCAGTCAGGCGGGGCACCGACCCGACCTGCCCCCCAGCATCGGGTTCGCCCTGTGGGCGGACGCGTGGCTGCGTGGCGCGGTCAGCCTCGACGACGCCCACGACGCCATCGCCGGCCCCGAGCTGGTCCACCTGCTCGCCGGCCTGCCCGGCGTCGACGACGTCGAGCCGCTGATCCTGGGACTCGGCCGGCTCCGGGGCCTGGGGTCGCAGGGTGCCCGAGTCTGCCTGCCCGTACCCGGCGATCCCGTGGGTCTGGCGGGCCCCCCGGCCTTCAACCAGTCGGCGCTCGAGCACGGCGGAGCGGTGCTCCTGGTCGGCACCGGATGGGGGCTGCTGCCGGTGGCCCGGGGCTCGAGCGTGGTGTGGACCGCCGCTGCGGCGCACACCGACGCCCCGTTGCTGGACCCCGGTGAGGCCGACCGAGCGCTGCGCGCGGTCCTCTCGACGACGGCGACGGCGCTGGCCGAGCTCGAGGTCGCGCGCTGGAGTCCGGACGTCGCCGACGAGCTCATGGCCCTGCGTCGCACTCCTCAGGCCTCGTGGCCCTCGAGCGTCGGCCCGCGCTCGGCGCGGATGGTCGAGCTCGGGATGCGCTGCCTGCGGATCTGCGACCTGGCCCTGGCCGATGCCGGTGGGGCCCGGACGGTTGACCAGACCGAGCGTCGCAGACGGACGCTGGACGAGCTGGCCTCGGTCGCGCGTCGTGCCGTTGTCGCGGCGCTGAGCAGCCCGCAGTGGTGAGCCTCGGCCAGGCATGCGCACAGCTGTCCGACGGACCTCGCTAGCCTGCTGTGGTGACCGACCTCGCGCCCGGGTCCTCCCCGTCCACCCTGCTCATCACCCTGACCGGAGACGACCGACCGGGGGTCACGGCCGGACTCTTCGCCACGCTGGCGCAGTACGGCGTCGAGGTCGTCGACATCGAGCAGATCGTGATGCGGGGTCGGTTGGTCCTCGGTGTGCTGGTCAACGCGCCGACCCGGCTCAAGCAGCTGAAGCGTGCCCTCGTCGACGAGGCCGAGGCGCTGGGCATGGAGATCACGCTGGACAAAGGTCACGGTGACAATTCGAACCGTCGCGCGGGGCGCAGCTTCGTGACGGTGCTCGGCCGTCCGCTCAAGGCCGCAGCCGTCTCGGCTGTCGCCGGTCGCATCGCCGACATCGGCGGCAACATCGACCGCATCGAGCGGATGGCCCGCTACCCGGTCACCGCGATCGACCTCAACGTCTCCGGCGTCGACCACGGACGGCTGCGGCTGCTGCTCGCCGAGGAGGCGGCTCGCCACGAGGTCGACATCGCCGTGCAGCCCGCCGACCTGCTGCGCCACGGTCAGCGCCTGATCGTGATGGACGTGGACTCCACGTTGATCCAGGGCGAGGTGATCGAGATGCTCGCCGAACGCGCAGGATGCCTCGACGAGGTCGCCAAGGTGACCGACGCCGCGATGCACGGCGACCTGGACTTCTCCGAGTCGCTGACCCGCCGGGTCGCGCTGCTCGAGGGGCTCGACGCGTCGGCGCTCGACGCGGTCTATGAGGATCTCGAGTTCTCCCCCGGTGCCCGGACGCTCGTGCGCACGCTGAAGCGGCTGGGCTACCGGTTCGCGATCGTCTCCGGTGGCTTCACCCAGATCACCGACCGGATCGCCGAGGCCCTCGAGATCGACTTCGCGGCCGCCAACGAGCTGGAGGTGGTCGAGGGTCGACTCACCGGGCGGATCGTCGGTGAGGTCGTCGACCGGGAGGGCAAGGCCGAGGCCCTGCGCCGGTTCGCCCACGAGGTGGGCATCGAGACCACGGCGACCATCGCCATCGGTGACGGCGCCAACGACCTCGACATGCTCTCGGCGGCCGGGCTCGGCATCGCCTTCAACGCCAAGCCGGTCGTGCAGCAGGCCGCCGACACCACCGTCAACGTGCCGTTCCTCGACGCGGTCATCTACCTGCTGGGGATCACCCGCGAGGAGGTCGAGGCTGCCGACGCCGCCGCCGGCATCGTCACGCCCTCACCACCCGTGCCCTGAGGCGAGGTGGCGGGTCAGTGGCCCTCGGGGTGCGCCACCCAGGTGAGGCGTCCGCCGCCGGGCGCCAGGTCCTGCCAGGCCGGCTCGACCTCGAAGACGGCGGCCACCCCCGGAGCCATCCCACCGACGATCAGCGAGAGGCCGTCGTCGGCCACGCTCTCGTCGAGGAGCACGGCGGCCAGCTGCGAGACCGTCGGGTTGTGACCGACGTACATCACGACCTCGGCGTCCGCCGGCGTGAGCCGCAGCGCGTCGATCACCGACTCGGTCGAGGCGGAGTAGAGGGCCTCGGACTCCTGGACCGCACACGGCGGACACCGCTCGGCCATGGCGTCCCACGTCTGACGGGCGCGCGTCGCCGACGAGACCAGCGCGAGGTCAGGCAGCACGCCGGCCTGCACCAGCTGTGCCGCGACCTGCGCCGCCTCGGCGTGCCCGCGCCGGGTGAGCACACGGGAGTGATCGCTGTCTCCGTGTGTCCTGGCCGACGCGTGGCGCATCACCACCAACTGCCTCCCCACGCCGTCAGTGTGCAGCGAGGTTCGCCAGTTTATGCCATATTTAGTCCTACCTAGTCATGGGTCAGGACTTTGGTCACATGCCGACCGAGTGGAACCCGCCGTCCACGTGCACGATCTCGCCGGTCGTCGCGCGGAACAGGTCGGAGAGCAGCGCGACGACCGCCCCGGCCACCGGTGCCGCGTCCGAGACGTCCCACCCCAGTGGGGCGCGTGCGCCCCACTGTCCTGCCATCTCCTCGAACCCCGGGACCGCGCCTGCGGCCAAGGTCCGCAGCGGTCCGGCCGAGACCAGGTTCACCCGCACGCCGTCCGCGCCCAGGTCTCGGGCCAGGTAGCGCGAGGTCGCCTCCAGCGCCGCCTTGGCCACCCCCATCCAGTCGTAGGTCGGCCACGACACCGACGCGTCCAGCGTGAGACCGACCACGCTCGCACCGGGACGCAGCAGCTGACGCGTCGCGCGAACCAGCGCCGACAACGAGTACGCCGAGACCTGCAGCGCGGTCGCGACCTCTCGCCACTCCCCGCGCAGCAGGTCGCCACCCATGAGGGTCTCGGGGTCGGCGAAGGCGATCGCGTGGACGACGCCGTCGAGGTGCGGGACGCTCAGCTGGCGCAGGCGACCCTCGAGCGAGTCGAGGTGCTCGGCCTCGGTGACGTCGAGCTCGAGGACCGGCGGCGTGCTCGGCAGCCGCTCGGCGATGCGTTGCGTGATGCGCAGTGCCCGCCCGGCACTACTGAGCACGACGGTGGCGCCCTGCTCCTGGGCGGCCCGAGCCACCGCGAAGCCGATCGACGACTCCGTGGTCACACCGGTGACCAACAGCTGCTTGCCCTCGAGGATGCCCATCGACCCGCTGCTCGACGCGGGGACTCAGTCGACGGGCCCGTCGTCCTCCAGCCGGAAGCCGACCTTCAGGCCGACCTGGAAGTGCTCGACGTTGCCGTCCAGCACGTGCCCGCGAACCTCGGTCACCTCGAACCAGTCGATGTGGCGCAGCGAGTTGCTGGCACGACCGATGCCGTTCCTGATCGCGGCGTCCACGCTGTCGGGCGAGGTGCCGACGATCTCGGTGACGCGGTAGGTGCGACTGGACATGGTGCCTCCTGGGGTCGGCGCCGTGGTGGCGGTCGGACTCCCGAGCCTAGAACAGATCCGCCTCGGCCGATTTGTCGCCTCGGGCTAGCGTTGCCCCGTGCGACGCAAGACCCGCGACACCACCGATCCGGTCCGGATCACCTCGGCCGGTCGCTCCCACAGCGACGACATCCGGGGTCGGCAGCGTCGCTATCTCTTCTCGATGGGCATCCGCACGGCGTGCTTCATCCTGGCGATCCTGTTCCGCAACACCCCGTACTGGCCCTACTTCGCCGTGGGCGCGATCTTCCTGCCCTACGTCGCGGTGGTCGTGGCCAACGCCGGCGCCTCGCCGGACCCGGGCGGCATGGAGGTCTACACCCCCGAGCAGCCCGAGCTGGAGAGCAGGCCGCGCCGCTCCGGCCTGGGCAGCTGAGCCCGCCAGACCTCGGACTCGGCGTCTCGGTTCAGGCTGACCTCAGCCGCCGATCGCCGACATCGGCCGAGCCGGCTGGAGGAAGGTCGGGTCGTCGATGCCGTGTCCCGGCAGCTTGCGCATCATCGCGGCACGCCAGCGCCGGGCGATCTCCTCGTCGTCCGCCCCGGCGCGCAGCGCCGTCCGGAGGTCGGACTCCTCGCGGGCGAAGAGACAGTTGCGCACCTGACCGTCCGCGGTGAGCCGGACGCGGTCGCAGTCTCCGCAGAACGGCCGCGTGACCGAGGCGATGACGCCCACGGTCGCGGGCCCCCCGTCGACCACGAAGAGCTCCGCCGGAGCGGAGCCTCGGGGCTCCTCGGCCTCGGTGAGCTCGAAGCGGGTGGCCAGCCGGTCGAGGATCTCCTCGGCGGTGACCATGTTGTCTCGGCGCCACCCGTGCTGTGCGTCCAGCGGCATCTGCTCGATGAAGCGCAGCTCGTAGCCGTGCTCGATGCACCACGCCAGCAGCTCGGGAGCCTCGTGGTCGTTGACCCCGCGCATCAGCACCGCGTTGACCTTGACCGGCACGAGACCGGCCTCCTGGGCGGCGGCGAGACCCGCGATCACGTCGGGCAACCGCTCGCGAAGGGTCATCCGCGCAAAGGTGTCGGGTCGCACCGTGTCGAGGCTGACGTTGACCCGGTCGAGCCCAGCTTCGCGGAGCGCACCCGCGGTGCGCTTGAGGCCCAACGCGTTGGTGGTCAGCGACAGCTCGGGGCGTGGAGCGAGCTGCGCGCAGCGGCGCACGATGTCGACCACTCCGCGGCGCACCAACGGCTCACCGCCGGTGAACCTCACCTCGCGCACGCCCAACCGGGTCACGGCGACCTCGACCAGGCGCACCACCTCGTCGTCGGTGAGGATCCGCTCGTCGGCGAGCCAGTCGAGACCCTCCGCGGGCATGCAGTAGGTGCAGCGCAGGTTGCAGCGATCGGTGAGGGAGACCCGCAGGTCGGTCGCCGCGCGGCCGTACCTGTCCTCGAGCCCGATACCTGTGACCTCTGCCATGGCGCGAGTCTACGGCGAGCCGGTGAGTCCACCCAGGATGCACCCGGGATCCAGCCAGGATTCAGGTGGCCGCGAGCCCGGCCACCGGCGTCGGTCGAGGGTCGATCGCCTAGATTCGAGGCGTGAGGACGTTCCTGACCCGCCGGTGGCTGCTCTTTGCGGCCGTCGTGGCCCTGCTGGCCGCCGGCGCCTGGCGGCTCGGCGAGTGGCAGTTCGACCGACTGCACCAGCGTGAGCAGCGCAACCAGTGGGTCGAGAGCAATCTGGCTGCGGCCCCCGCCCCGGTGAGCCAGGTGCTGGACCCCGAGCAGCCGCTCGCGGAGTCCCAGGAGTGGCGCCGGGTCGAGGCACGCGGTACCTACGACCCGTCCGGCACCGTGGTGTGGCGCTACCAGACCCGCGAGGGCCAGGGCGGGGTCGACGTGGTCACCCCGCTCCTGCTGCCCGACGGCGGCGCCGTGCTCGTCGACCGGGGGTGGATGGCCAGCTCCGACCCAGGCCTCAGCCCCGAGGACACACCGCCCCCGCCGTCCGGGCCCGTCACGGTGACCGGGTGGGCGCGCGCCGACGCGACGGGCGACCACACCGGCATCAGTGACGGCTCCACGCGCGAGCTCTCGAGCAGGGCCGTTCAGGAGCAGATCGACACCGCGCTACTGGCCGGCTTCGTGGACGCGGAGTCCGAGACTCCCGCGGCCGCGACCGAGCTGACCCCCGCCGAGCTGCCCGACCTCGGCAACGGTCCGCACTTCTTCTACGGCCTGCAGTGGTGGTTCTTCGGCGCCTTGGCGGTCGGCGGCTTCTTCTACCTGATGTGGGACGAGCGCCGGGGTCGTCCAGGGCTCAGCCGGCGTAGGAAGGCGCAGGAGGCTACAGGCCCCGGATCAGCCCCCCGTCGACCGGGAGCATCGCGCCCGTGACGTAGCTCGCTGCAGGCGAGAGCACGAAGGTCGCCACCGCCGCGAACTCCTCGGGACGCCCGTACCTCCCCAGCGCGATGGCTGCCTCGTTGGCCGCGCGCGCCGCCGCCGGGTCGTCGCGCTGCTGGTCGAGCCACTGCACACGGTCGGTCTCGATCCGCGACGGCATCAGCCCGTTCACCCGCACGCCGCGGGGACCATGGGCGCGAGCCAGGTCCTTCACGACCATCCCGAGGCCCGGTCGGAGCCCGTTGGAGATCGCCAGTCCGGCGAGCGGCTCCTTGACCGAGGTCGAGAGCACCAGAGCCAGCGAGCCGCCCTCCGAGAGCGCGTCCGCCGTCTGGCGTGCAGCGCGGACCGCGCCGAGGAAGACCGACTCGAAGGCCTCGCGCCACTCCTCGTCGGTGGCGTCGGTGATGCCGCCGCCGGCGGGTCCGCCGACGGAGAGCAAGGCTCCGTGCAGGCCTCCGAACGACTCGTGCGCGGTCTCGATCAGACGCTGCGGCGCCTCCGGGTCCGCCAAGTCGGCCACCAGGGGCACAGCGCTCTCGCCCAGCACGCCTGCGGCCTGGTCGACCGATTCCTGGCTGCGACCCGAGAGGACGACGCGGGCCCCCTCGTCCACCAGCGCCTGGGCCGTCGCCAGCCCGAGGCCGCGGGTGCCTCCGGTGACGACGAACACCTTGTCCTGCAGTCCGAGCTCCATGCCGCCTCCATCGTTGGGGTCGGTTCCCAAGGTATGTAGAGAAACTGTCACTTCCCACGATGGGCATGTCGAGGGAAGTGGCAGTTTCTCTACATACCTTGGGAAACTGGCCCGCCGCGTCAGGAGGTCGAGACGGACTGGTCGCTGAACTGCGTGCGGTAGAGGTGCCCGTAGAGACCGCCCTGGGCGAGCAGCTCCTCGTGGGTGCCGTGCTGGGCGACGCGGCCGTCGTCGATCACCAGGATCCGATCGGCGTGGCGGATGGTGGACAGCCGGTGGGCGATGACCAGCGAGGTCCGCCCCTCCAGCGCGGTGTCGAGCGCCCGTTGCACCGCCGCCTCGGACTCGGAGTCCAGGTGGGCGGTGGCCTCGTCGAGGACCACGATCGGGGGAGCCTTGAGCAGCAGTCTGGCGATCGCGAGCCGCTGCCGCTCACCACCCGACAGCCGGTAGCCCCGGTCACCGACCACGGTGTCCAGCCCCTCGGGGAGGGACCGCACGAGGGTGGCGATCTGGGCTGCTTCCAGTGCCTGCCAGATGCCGGTCTCGCTGACGCCGGGGCGGGCGTACTCCAGGTTGGTGCGGATCGTGTCGTGGAACATGTAGGCGTCCTGGGTGACGTAGCCCACGACGTCCTCCAGCGACTGCAGCGTGACGTCGCGGACGTCGTGGCCGCCGACGCAGACCCGGCCGCCGGTGACGTCGTACAGGCGCGCGACGAGGTGGGTGATCGTGGTCTTGCCGGCGCCCGAGGGCCCCACCAGGGCCACCATCTCGCCACGCCTGGCGGCGAACGAGAGCCCTTGCAGGACCTCGCCGGAGTCGTGGGACTCGCGGCGAGCGACTGCTTCGAGGCTCGCCAGCGAGACCTCGTCGGCCCGCGGGTAGCGGAACCGCACGTCCTCGAAGACCACCTCGGCGGCGTCCGGCGGCAGCGCGACCGCGTCGTCCTTCTCCGGCACCGTCGTCGGGAGGTCGAGCACCTCGAAGACCCGCTCGAAGCTGACCAGTGCGGTCATGATGTCGACGCGCACGTTGGACAGCCCCTGCATCGGGCCCAGCAGCCGCACCAGGAGGGTGGCCAGCGCGATCAGGGTGCCGATGGTGAGCTCCCCCTGGATCACCAGCCAGCCCCCGACGCCGTACGCCAGGGCGGTGGCGAGAGCGGGGATCAGCATCAGCGTGGCGGCGAAGAACCGGGTGATCCTGGCGATCCGCACACCGAGGTCGCGCACCACGTCGGCCTTGGCGGTGAACGAGGCGTCCTCCTCCTCGCGGCGGCCGAAGAGCTTGAGCAGCATGGCGCCGCCGACGTTGAAGCGCTCGGTCATCGCGTTGCCCAGGTCGGCGTTGCCATCCATCTGCTGGTGGGTGAGCCGGCTCAGCCGCACGCCCACCCAGCGGGAGACCAGCACCAGGACCGGGAAGAGCAGCAGCACCAGCAGCGTCACCCGCCAGCTCAGCGCGAGCATCGCCACCCCCACCACGACCACGGCGATCGAGTTGCTGACCGTGCTCTGCAAGGTGGTGGTGAAGGCGCGCTGCGCCCCGATCACGTCGTTGTTGAGCCGGCTGACCAGCGCACCGGTCTGGGTGCGGGTGAAGAACGCCAGGCCGAGTCGCTGGACGTGGGCGAAGACCGAGGAGCGCAGGTCGCGGATCAGGCCCTCACCGATCCGTGAGGAGATGACACCGGAGATCACGGTGAGCACCGCCTCGAGCACCGCGACCCCCGCCATGGCCGCGGCGAGCCAGATGACCAGAGTCGTGTCGCCCTGGCCGATGCCCTTGTCGACGATGCGCTGCACCAGCAGCGGGCTCACGACGACGAGGCAGGCGTCGATGACCGTGAGCACCATGAAGACCGCGATCAGCCGACGCTGCGGGCCGGCGAAGGACAGCACCCGGCGGAAGGTCTCGCGCTTCAGCCGGGTCTGGGTGGCGCTGCGGTCGGTGCGCATGTGACGCCACACCGGACCCATGCCGTGCCCCATCGCCACAGGATGCTCCTCTCGGGCCCGAGGGCCGCGCCGTTGCTCGGTCAGGTCAGCCCAGCGTGCGGGCCAGGTCGCGCAGCCGGGTCAGCTGCGCTCGCCGCTCCGCCTCGCGCTGTGCCTCCAGGTCGCGCTCGGAGGCACCGAGCACGAGCTGCTTGGCCCCGCTCACCGCTGCGTGCGTGGGTGCCGTGAACCGCTCGATCGCTGCCGCGGTCTCGGCCTCGAGGCGGTCGGGCTCGCACAGGACGTTGAGCAGACCCATCGTGTGCGCCTCGACCCCGTCGACGACTCGTGCGGTGGCGGCGACGTCGAGCGCGCGTGAGTACCCAACGACCTCGACCAGCGGCTTTGTTCCCGTGAGGTCCGGGACGAGGCCCAGGGCGGTCTCCTTGAGGCAGAGCCTGGTCTGCGCGGTGCCGATGCGGTAGTCGCAGGAGAGCGCGAGCTGGAACCCGGCGCCGTAGGCGTGGCCCTGCACGACCGCGATGGAGATCCAGCGGGGGTCCCGCAGCCACAGGAAGCCCTGCTGGCAGGTGTCGATCCAGCTCAGGACCTCCTCGTCGGGCATCCCGAGCAGGGAGGGGATGTCACCCTCACCCTCGATGCCCGTGCCGTCGATGAGCCGACGGTCGAGACCGGCCGAGAAGGACTCACCGGCACCGCGGACGACGACGATCGCGGTCTGCTCACCGAGCTGCTCGCCGACGTGCTGCATCGCGCGCCACGTCGACGGGGTCTGCGCGTTGCGCCGGTCGGGCCGGTCGAGGGTCAGGGAGGCCACGGCGCCGGTGACCTCCAGACGCACACCCCCGCGGGCCAGGAGCTCATGATCGAGGGACACCCCTGGACTCTAGGGGTGTCCCTCGACTCGTGTCAGACCGGTCAGGCGTAGGTCTTGATCGACCCGTCCTCGACCCGCGAGCGGAAGCTCTTGACCTCCTTGCGCACGATGCGCGCGAGGATGTAGAGCCCGATGATGTTGGGCACCGACATCGCGAAGATCATCGAGTCGGAGAAGTTGATCACCGGGGTGAGCGTCGCGATGGCGCCGATGAAGGTGAAGATGCAGAAGATCACCTTGAAGACGTTCTCCGCGACCGCGTTGTCACCGAACAGGTAACCGGTGGCCTTCATGCCGTAGTACGACCAGCTGATCATCGTCGAGAACGCGAAGAACATGACCGCGATGGCGAGCACGTTGGGGAACCACGGGATCACCGACTCGAAGGCCCGCGACGTCAGCGAGACACCCTCGGTCTCCGCGGCGTCGGGGTCGTTCCACGCCCCGGTGATGACGATCGTCAGTGCCGTCATCGTGCAGATCACGATGGTGTCGATGAAGGGCTCGAGCAGCGCGACGTAGCCCTCGGTGGCCGGCTCCTTGGTCTTGACCGCCGAGTGGGCGATCGAGGCCGAGCCGATGCCCGCCTCGTTGGAGAACGCCGCGCGCTGGAAGCCGATCAGCAGCACGCCGATGGCGCCACCGGCGATGCCTTCGGGGTTGAAGGCACCGGTGAAGATGTCGCCGATCGCGGTGGGCACCTGGTCGATGCTGGTGAAGATGACCACGAAGCACGCGGAGATGTAGAGCACCGCCATGAACGGCACGATCTTCTCCGTGACCTTGGCGATGCTCTTGATGCCGCCGATGATGACGACGCCGACCAGGATCGCGAAGGCCAGGCCGATGATCCACTCCTTGCCGGCCATGAAGCCGTCGTCACCGCCGGTGACGTTGACGACCTGGATCGTGGCCTGGTTGGACTGGAACATGTTGCCGCCGCCGAGGGCGCCGCCGATGCAGAAGATCGCGAACAGTGTCGCCAGCACCTTGCCGAAGATCGGGTTCACGAGCTTGCCGACGCCGTCGCGCAGGTAGTAGGTCGGTCCACCGGACACCGTGCCGTCCGCGTGCTCGTGGCGGTACTTCACCCCCAGCGTGCACTCGACCATCTTGGTGCTCATGCCGAGGAAGCCGGCCAGGATCATCCAGAACGTGGCGCCGGGCCCGCCCAGGGAGATCGCGACCGCCACCCCGGCGATGTTGCCGAGCCCGACGGTGCCGGACACAGCGGTCGCCAGCGCCTGGAAGTGGGAGACCTCACCCGCGTCGTCCGGGGAGGAGTACTTGCCCCTCACGGTGTCGAACGACATCTTGAAGCCGCGGAGGTTCTCGAAGCCCATCCACACGGTGAAGAACGACCCGGCGATGACCAGCCACACCAGGATGAAGGGGATCTCGATGCCGCCGATCGTCACGGCGTAGAAGACGGTGTTGGTGACCCACTCCGAGACCTTCTCGAAGCCGTCGACCAGGATGTTGTGCGGGACCAGGAGGGCGCTCATCACGGCACCACCGTCACCGGGACGGGCGACGCCTGGGCCAGCCGCCCGACGACGCTGCCGAACACCACCTCGTGGAAACCGGAGTCTCCGGTGCGCCCCACGACGATCTGGTCCGCCCCGGCTTCTTGTGCCAGCGACACCAGGGTGCGCGCGGGGTTCCCGTGGCGGATCGTGGTCTCGACCATCAGCCCTGCCTCCTCGGCGATCTTGGCCATCGGTCCGACGATCTGCTCCTGGGCGATGGTGATCTCCTCCTGGCGCCGCAGGTGACGCTGCTCGTTCTCCGTGGGGGTGTTGAAGGTGAACGGCGACCAGTTGATGACGTGTGCAATGACCACCGAGTCACTCGCCCCCTTGGACAGATGGATGGCGTAGCGCACCGCGCGCGTCGACGACTCCCCCGTGTCGACTCCCACCAGAACTTTGGACATCGGACCCTCCCGGTTCACGCCTCGACGACCTGCGACCGCCTCCACAACATCACTGGAATCCGTTCTCTGACAAGACTTTCGCCACGGTTCCCGTGGGGTTCATCGCGCTACTCGGTGGTAGCGCCACATGCGCCCATCACGAGGTCCGTGACGGCACGTCATTGCGCCCATGGATTGTCCGGACATATTCTCGGGCCTGGTCGCCCTTCCGGGAGCGGCCACCGGGAGCGCCCCGGACCACCGCGGAGGTGAGCGCCGACCGATGCAGTACGGATTCGCTATCGACCAGCGCACGTGCATCGGCTGCCACGCCTGCACGGTCGCCTGCAAGACCGAGCACCAGGTGCCGGTCGGCCAGTTCCGCACCTGGGTGAAGTACGTCGACTCCGGGGCCTACCCGGACTCGACACGTGACTTCGGGGTGATGCGGTGCAACCACTGCACCGACGCGCCGTGTGTGGAGATCTGTCCGACCCGGGCCCTGTTCAAGCGCGACGACGGCATCGTCGACTTCGACGACAGCCAGTGCATCGGCTGCAAGGCCTGCATGCAGGCCTGCCCCTACGACGCGATCTACATCGACGAGGACACCCACACCGCCGCGAAGTGCAACTTCTGCGCCCACCGCGTCGACGACGGCCTCGAGCCGGCGTGCGTCGTGGTCTGCCCCACCGAGTCGATCTGGGTCGGCGACCTCGACGACCCCGACAGCGCGATCTCGCAGTTCGTGGCGCACGAGGACACCATGCTGCGCGCGGAGGAGCAGGGCACCGGCCCCAACGTCCACTACGTCGGCGCCAACCCCGATGTCCTTGACCCGTTGGCGGCGCCTGTCGACGACACCTACATCTGGGCGCAGCCCGACTCGCTGCGCCTGGCCGTTGCCGCCGACTTTCGCGACGGGACGACCACTCCCGCGTCGCCAGGGGCACCCCGCACGACACTCAACACCTCCCACCCCACCCCGTGGGGCTGGAAGGTGACGGCCTACACCTGGACCAAGGGCGTCGCCGCCGGCGCGCTCGCAGCTGCCGGCGCCACCGCGCTCGCGGGGGCCGAGCTCGGCGCTCTGGGCAGGATCGCCGCTCCGCTGGTGGCGATGGCCGGACTGCTGGTCACCGCCGTCCTGCTGATCGCGGACCTCAAGCGGCCGGAGCGGTTCTGGTTCCTGCTCACCAAGCCCAATCCCACGTCGTGGCTGGTCAAGGGCGGCCTCGCGCTGGGCGCGGGCGCTGCCGTCGCGTTCACCTGGCTGGTGCTCGGGCTGCTCGAGCAGGACGAGGCTCTGCAGTGGCTGGGCGCGCCCGCCGTGCTCGTCGGGTCGCTGACCGCCGGCTACACGGCATTCCTCTTCCACCAGGCCGAGGGTCGCGACCTCTGGCAGTCGCCGACGCTGTTCTGGCACCTGCTCGACCAGGCCCTGATGGTCGGCTGCGGGTCGCTGCTGATCATGGCGCCACTGATCTCCGCCGGTGACGTCCCGACGACGGCCGCATGGGGACTGGTGATCGGCACCGCCGGACACCTGGCACTGGCCGCGGTCGAGCTGCGAGGTGGACACCACACCGCGAACGCCGCCGCCGGGATCCGGTTGATGACCGGGCGGCGGCACGGCGGTGTGCTCCGCGCGGGTCTCGCCCTCGGCGCAGCCACCCTGCTGCTCGGGCTCGTCGGAGCGCTCAGCGGTCTGGGATGGGTGCTCGCCCTCGCCGGCCTGCTCGCCCAGCCGGCCCTGCTCGCCTACGAGCACGTCTTCGTCCACGCAGCCCAGGAGGTGCCGCTGTCATGACCGACCAGCCCGACCAGCAGGGGCGGCCCACCCAGGCCCCGCACGAGCTCCCCGGTCTGCGCACCCGATGGGGCCTGCGCAACTTCCCCCCGGTCGAGCAGTGGGACCACCACGTCGAGAACGACGCCCGGGCCCACCCGCGCAAGGTGCCGCGGGAGTACCTGCTCGTCCCCACCACGTGCTTCAACTGCGAGTCGGCGTGCGGACTTCTGGCCTACGTCGACAAGGAGGACCTCTCGGTCCGCAAGGTCGAGGGGAATCCCGCCCACCCCGGGTCACGGGGCCGCAACTGCGCCAAGGGTCCTGCCACGATCAACCAGATCGACGACCCCGAGCGCATCCTTCACCCCCTCAAGCGCACCGGCGAGCGCGGTGGCGGCGAGTGGGAGCAGGTCAGCTGGGACGACGCGCTGGACGACATCGCCGGCAGGATCCGGCGCGCCATCGAGCAGGACCGCCACAACGAGGTGATGTACCACGTCGGTAGACCCGGGGAGGACGGCTTCGCCGAGCGCTTCCTGCTCGCCTGGGGCGTCGACGGGCACAACTCACACACCAACATCTGCTCGGCGGGGGCGCGACTCGGGTACTCGCTGTGGGGTGGGTACGACCGCCCGTCTCCCGACTACGCCAACGCCAAGGTGGTGCTGCTGCTCTCCAGTCACCTCGAGACGGGTCACTACTTCAACCCCCACGCGCAGCGGATCATGGCGGCCAAGGCAAACGGTGCACAGATGGTCGTGATGGACCCGCGCCTGTCCAACACCGCATCCCACGCGGACCTGTGGGTGAGCCCCTGGCCGGGCAGCGAGGCGGCCATCCTGCTCGCAGTGGCCGCCCACCTGCTGCGGTCCGGCGCGTACGACCGCGACTACCTGCGGCGATGGGTCAACTGGCGCACCTACCTGGAGAACCTCCACCCCGACGTCGACCGGGACGCCGGCGAGGCCTTCGAGGTCTTCTGCGAGCGACTCACGGACGACTACCAGGAGTTCACCGTCGAGCGGGCGGCCGAGGAGGCGCAGGTCCCCGTCGAGCAGATCCAGCGGGTCGCCGAGATCGTCGCAGGGTGCGAGGGCCGACTGGCTGCGCACATCTGGCGCTCGGCCGCGGCGGGCAACTACGGCGGCTGGATGGTCTCGCGCGCCCTGATGTTCCTTGTCGTCCTGACCGGAAGTCTCGGCACCGAGGGCGGCACCAGCCCGAACGGGTGGGACAAGATCATCCCTCACGGGCCGAACATGCCGGGGGGCCACGACCGCTGGAACGAGCTGATCTGGCCGCGCGAGTACCCGCTGGCCACCAACGAGCTCTCGATCCTGCTCCCCCACTTCCTGCGCGAGGGACGTGGCGCCCTCGAGGTCTACTTCTCCCGGGTGTACAACCCGATCTGGACCAACCCGGACGGCTTCTCGTGGATGGAGGCGCTCAGCGACCCCGACCAGGTGCGCTGCCACGTGGCGCTCACCCCGACCTGGTCGGAGACGGCGGAGTTCGCCGACTACGTCCTGCCGATGGGCCACTCCACCGAGCGCCACGACACCCAGTCCTACGAGACCCACGCCGGCACCTGGCTCGGCTTCCGCCAGCCCGTGCGTCGGGTGGCGATGGACAAGCTCGGACTCGCCTACGGCGACACCCGTGACGTGAACCCCGGGGAGGTCTGGGAGGAGAACGAGTTCTGGTTCGAGCTCTCCTGGCGAATCGACCCCGACGGGGCGCTCGGCATTCGGAGGTACTTCGAGTCGCCCTACCGGCCGGGTGAGAAGGTCACGGTCGAGGAGTACTACCGCTACGTCTTCGAGAACAGCGTCCCGGGACTGCCCGAGAAGGCCGAGGCCGAGGGCATGACACCCCTGGAGTACATGCGCCGCTACGGCGTGGTCGAAGTCTCCGAGGAGCGGTACCGCGTGGACGAACGGGTCCTCTCCGACGAGGAGACCGAGGGCACCGAGGTCGACGAGCTTGGGGTGCTGCGCAAGCCGGTCGACCTCGACACCCAGGTCCCCCTGGTCGGCGAGGCCGGAGCCGTCGGCGTGGTCCACGAGGACGGGTCGCGCACCCAGGGCTGGCTGACACCGTCGCGCAAGCTGGAGCTCTACTCCCCCGCGATGCGCGACTGGGGCTGGCCGGAGCACGCGACGCCCGGCTACATCGAGTCCCACGTCAGCCATCGCGAGGTCGACGTCTCGCAGGGTGAGCTCGTGCTCATCCCGACCTTCCGGCTGCCGACGCTGATCCACACCAGGTCCGGCAACGCGAAGTACCTCAACGAGCTGGGCAACACCCATCCGCTCTGGCTGAACCAGGCCGACGCGGACCGGCTCGAGGTCGCGACCGGCGAGCTGGTGCGCGTCAACACCCGGATCGGCCACTTCGTCGCCCGGGTGTGGGCCACGCAGAGCATCCGGCCAGGCGTGAGCGCGCTGTCGCACCACATGGGCCGCTGGCGGCTGCGCGAGGGTGAGGGCAGTCGCTGGAGCATGGGCCGCGTCGACCTCGACCACCAGGGGAGCATGTGGCGGCTGCGCTACGCAGCGGGCGTGAAGGCCTTCGCCTCGCAGGACCCGGACAGCGCTCGGATCCACTGGAACGACCCCGGGGTCCACCAGAACCTCACCTTCCCGGTGCAGCCCGACCCGTGGTCGGGGATGCACTGCTGGCTGCAGAAGGTGCGCCTGGAGCGGGCCCGGCCCGAGGACGAGTACGGCGACGTGGTGGTCGACACCGCGAGGTCGGTCGAGGTCTATGAGGAGTGGCTGGGGCGCACCCGCGCCACGCTCGGCCCCGGGGGGCAGCGGCGCCCCGAGTTCATGATGCGCCCGGTCATGCCGGTCCGGCGCGCCTACCGCGTGACCGACTGAGGACGCTGCGTCGGTGTCCGTGGGTGCGTGGTCAGCCCACCAGCTCGACCACCGCGACCGCGACGGCCAGCGCTGCCAGGGTCAGCGACGCGGCCGCCAGGAGTCGCGGACGGGCAGGGGTCCGCTCGGCGCGGACGTCTCGCACCGCGGCGCGATGCCGCAACGGAGCCACACCGACCACGACGACCAGCGCCAGGACCTCCAGCACGATCCCGGCGACCAGGTGCCGCTGGATGTGGGTCCGCCCGGCGTGCACCAGCAGCGCCCCCACGCCTGCGAGGGTGAGCGCGGTCCGCTCCCACGCGAGCGTGTTGCGCTCGATGGCGGCCACCCGGGCGACGAGCGAACGGTCCTGCGACTGACGCCGGGGCTGGGGCTGGGGCTGGGGCACGACGCGGCCTCAGGCGAAGGAGAGCACGACGACGAAGACCACCATCACCACGACCCCCGCCGAGACCAGGCGCATCAGCCCGGGGCCCGGGAGCGTGGAGCCGGTGCGCAGCGCCACCTCCGTGGCATGCCAGCGTCGGTAGGCGCTCAGCGAGACCACCAGCGACAAGGAGAGCAGGACCAGCCCGGAGGCGCGGCGCACCGGCTCCGGACCGAAGTCGGGGAGCACGGCGAGCACGGCCACTCCCCCGGCGAGGAGGGCGAGCGAGGTGCGCAGCCAGGCGAGGAAGGTCCGCTCGTTCGCCAGGCTGAACCGGTAGTCCGGGTCGTCCCCCATCTCACGCATTCCCATGAGCCCAGTCTCTCGCGTTCAGCCCGGTGATGACCATCGACACCCTTGACGCACCGGCCGCCCGCGGCGCCACGGTCTACACTCGACTGCCGAGCACGCGCCACATCCACCCGCCCCGAGGAGCAGCCCGATGACCCGTCGTCAGGGTCCCCGCACCCTTGCGCGCGACGGTGTGGACCCGCTGTGGCTTCAGCTCCACGACGACCTGGTGAGACGACTCGAGGGCGGCGAGTTCCCCGAGGTCTTCCCCGGCGAGCTCGAGCTGGTCCAGCAGTACTCCGTGAGCCGGCACACGGTGCGCGAGGCCCTGCGCAGACTGCGCCACGAAGGTGTCATCTCCTCCTCGCGAGGTCGATCCTCCGTCGTCCGACCCGGCATGATCTCGCAGAGCGTGGGGGCGATGTACTCGCTGTTCCACGAGCTGGAGTCGCGCGGGATCCACCAGCGCAGCGAGCTCCTGACTGCGGATCGCCGCCAGGACGAGCCGGCGGCCTCCCGTCTGGGGCTCGAGCCGGACAGCGAGCTGGTCTACATCGAGCGGTTGCGGTTGGGCAACGACGAGCCGATCGCGTGGGACCGCAGCTGGTTGCCGATCGACCTGGCGGCTCCCCTCCTCGATGCCGACCTGTCGCACTCGGCCCTGTACGACGTGTGGGCCAAGAGCGCGGGGGTTCGCCTCACCGGCGGTTACGAGACGATCCGGGCCGTCTCCCCGACCGCGCAGCAGCGCGAGCTGCTCGCCATGGGAGAGGGCGAGGCTGCGCTGGACATCGACCGCGTGGGCTGCCTGCAGGACCGTCCGGTGGAGCTGCGGCGCACCGTGGTCCGAGGCAGCCGGTTCAGCTTCACCGCGGAGTGGGGCGCGGGTCAGGCCTACCAGATGGGAGTCAGCGGGCGTCGCTGACCGGGAGGTCCACGGGAAGTGCCCCGACGGCCCCCGTGACGGTGTGGTGCACACGCTTCTCGCTGTCGAGCACACCGAACCAGGCGGTGCGCTTCAGCACGTCGGAGACCGGGCCCCGCAGGGCGGCGAGATGAGTGTCGATCCCGAGCCCCGCGAGCTGTCGGGTGAGGTCCCCGAGCATCTCCACCCCGGTGAAGTCGGCGGCGTTGACCGCGCTGCAGTCGAGCACGACGTGCTCCACGGCAGGACGCTCACGAACCAGCTCGTTCACCCGGTCCGCGATGCCGCGGGCGCCGACGAAGGACAACGGCGCATCGATACGGAGCACCAGCAGCCGGGGTTCGGTGATGGTCTGGTGGCGACACACGTTGCGGAAGACGCCCTCGGCCTCGACCAGACCCAGCTCAGGCATGTGCGGCCTGGTCACGTGGCGCAGGAAGAGCGCGAAGCTGACGCCGACCCCGACCGCGAGGCCCCACGCCGGGCCGAGCACGAGGGTCGCCAGCGCTGTCAGCACCAGGGCGAGCAGGTCAGCTCGACTGACGCGACCGATCGCAGCTGCCCCTCGCAGGTCGACCAGTCCCGCGACCGAGACCACGATGATGGCGGCCAGCGCCACCGTGGGGACCTGCGCCAGGACCGGGGTGAGCGTGAACAGGCTCAGCACGACGAGCAGCGCCGCCACCACTCCCGCCATCTGGGTGCGTGCACCGGCCTCGACGTTCACAGCCCCCCGGGAGAACCCACCGGCCACCGGAAGCCCCTGCACCAGGCCGGCACCGAGGTTCGAGGCGCCCACCGCGATCAGCTCCTGGTCCGGCCGGATCCGGGTCCGGGTCCGGCGCGCGAATGCCGTGCCCGTGCTGATCGACTCGGTGTAGGAGATCAGCGCGATCGCCACTGCCGAGGGGAGCAACGTGCGCAGGTCCGACGGGTCGATCCTCGGCAGCCGGGGCACCGGCAGCCCCGCTGGGATCGCACCCACGTGGCGCAGGTCCATGCCCAGCAGGGAGACCCCGGCGACACCCGCAGCGACCAGGAGCAACGGGCCGGGAACCTGCGGCGCCCAGCGCCTGAGGGCGGTAAGAGCCAGCACCGCCAGCAGTCCGACGGCGACCGTCAGCCCGTCCGCGGAGCTGAGCGCAGGCACCAGCAGCCCCACCGACTCGACGAAGGTCGTCCCGCGTCCGGCGACGTCGAGGCCGAGCAGGTCGGTGAGCTGCGTCGTCGCGATCGTGATGGCGGCCGCCGAGGTGAAGCCCGCGATCACCGGGACCGACAAGAAGTTGACCAGGGCGCCCAGCCTGGCGACCCCGGCACCGACCTGGATCAGGCCGGTCATCATCGCCAGCAGGGCGGCCAGCGCGACGTACCGCCCGGTGTCACCCTCCGCCAGCGGCGCGATCGCAGCGGCGGTCAGCAGCGAGTCGATGGCGACCGGCCCCACGGAGATGTAGCGGCTCGTGCCCAGGACCGCGTAGACCACCAGGCTCACCATGGCGGCGTAGAGACCACCGATCGGCGGGACTCCGGCCAACGCGGCGTAGGCCATCGCCTGAGGGATCAGCAGGACGGCGACCGTCGCACCGGCACGGGCGTCGGCACCGAGGTGCTCGCGCCGGTAGCCACTCAGCCACTCCGACGCAGGGATCGCTGCCCACAGGCGCGCGGTCACCGACGACGTCTCGATGCTCATCTCCCCTGTTCTCCGGAGTCTTGCGTCGATGCTGCGCGTCGGCGGGTGCCGGGGCGTCAGGACCCGAGCTCAGTGGCCAGCTCGGCTGCTCCGGCACCGTCGAGCACGACCACGTCGTACCCCTCGGCGACGAGCCGAGAGGCAGCGATCGCGGCCCGGCGCCCGGACGCGCAGACGACCAGCACGGGCTCGGTCTTGACGAGCTCGGCCGGGATGCCCTGGGTGAACACGTCTGCGACGAACCGCTCGACGGCGCCCGGGAGGCGCACCTGCGCCAGCTCGCTGGACATCCGGACGTCGAGCAGCTGGGCCTCTTCCTCCAGCAGGGCAGCGGCGTCGTGGACGTCGACCCGTCGGTAGCCGGGGCCCCAGGCGTCGTCCGGCACCTGGTTGAGCACGCCGACGACGCTGTCCACCCCGATCTGGGCGAGCTGGACCAGCGCATCCTCGGCGTCCTGGGCGGGCTCGGCCACCAGTGCGATCGACTCGCCGTAGGGCACCAGCCAGCCGGTCCAGCTGCCGAAGTCGTCACCCAGCTCGACCGCGACGCTGCCCGGCAGCAGGCCGTCGGCCTGCTTGTCCCGAGGCCGGATGTCGACCACGTGGACGGGATCGGTCGCCTGTCGCGACTCCAGCTCCCCCAGCGACATCGGGGTCGCGGTGCCCTCCCCCATCGGCTCGTGGCCGAGGGTGTTGGCTGGACCCATGAAGCGGTAGAAGGCGGGGATCGGCATTGGCGAGCGCAGCATCTCCTCGGACATCTGGTCCGGTCCGGCGAGCTGGAGGTACGGGTTCTCCTTGACCTCCTCACCGATGGTCGAGGTGAACTTCCCGGCCCCCGACGAGGTGCAGAAAGAACCCTCGCCGTGGGTCGGGAACAGCTCGACGTCCTCGGGCAGCTTGGCCAGGCGGTTCAGCGAGATGTACTGCAGGCGAGCCAGGGTGTCAGCCCGTTCCGGTCCGAGCAGGTCGGGCCGTCCGGCGCTGTGCACGAGCAGTGAGCCGCCGGAGAACACCGCGACCTCCTTGCCGTCCAGGAGCACCACGTAGCTGGTGTGCTCAGGGGTGTGGCCCGGGGTGTGGAGCGGACGGATCGCCAGACCGGCGTGTCCTTGGATCTCCTCCAGGTGGAAGGCCGCCGTGTGGCGGTAGGCGGGCGCCGCCGCTGCCGGCAGGACGAGCTCGGCGCCCGTCCGCTTGGCCACCTCCTGCGCACCGGAGACGTAGTCGTTGTGCAGGTGGGTCTCGAGGACGAACCGCAGCTCGAGGTCGCGCTGCGCGGCAGCGTCGAGGAAGCGGTCGATGTCGCGCTGGGGGTCGACCAGGATCGCTTGGCCCTCGTGCTCCAGCAGGTAGGTCTGGTCGCCGAGTCCTGGGGTCCGGAACGAGACGATGTCCACGTGGGTCCTTTCCGCGGCGTGCGTTCTGACCACCAAATGTACGGACCTTTGGCCCGGCAAGCAAGCCGAGCCCCGCGCGTCGACGGCGTCTCCCGCCGACCCTGCTGCCTCTAGGCTCGGCGCATGAACGCTGGCGTGCGGTGGCTGACCGCCTTCCTCGACACCACCGACGAGCGGTCCGACGCCTCGGAGGAGTTCTGGGCCGGCGTGACCGGCTATCGGGTGTCCGAGCGGCGAGGTCGGGACCAGGAGTTCGCGACCCTGCTTCCCGAGACCGGGGACGCGCACCTGGCGCTGCAACAGGTGCGCCAGTCCACGCCCGGCGGGCTGCACCTCGACCTGCACGCCGACGACGTCCGCGAGCTGGCTGCGCACGCCGAGCAGCTAGGCGCGTCCGCGAGCTACCAGGACGCGGGCTACGTCGTGTGCGGCTCCCCCGGCGGCATGACGTTCTGCCTGGTCGACCATCCCGCGGCCCGGCGCACGGCGCCGACGCCGTGGTCGGGCGGTGCCAGCCTGGTCGACCAGGTGTGCCTCGACATCTCGCCGTCGGTCTGGGAGTCGGAGTGCCGCTTCTGGTCAGAGCTCACCGGCTGGGCGCTCGACGACCGCGATCCGACGGACGAGTTCGTCCGACTCCGGCGCGACGAGCAGATGACGCTCCAGGTCCTGCTGCAACGACTCGACGACGAGGCGTCGGTCGTGGTCGGACACCTCGACGTGGCCTGCGACGACCTCGAGACAGAGGTGCGCCGGCACGAGGCGCTGGGCGCGGCGGTAGTCGGCCGCTACGAGTGGTGGGTGACGATGCGCGACCCCAGCGGCCGCGCGTACTGCATCACCGCCCGGCCGCCCTCCTGATCGGAGTGTCGTCGGACTGTTCGGCTCGGGCCTCAACCATGATTCCGCCATGACGACGCGACTTCCTCAGACCATCGGGCTGGCACTGGTCACCAGCGCCGCCCTGCTCGTCGTGCTCGCCTGCGTCCATCAGGCCCTCATCGAGAGCACTGTCTTCTTCTACGACGACCTGGGCAACGAGGTCGACTACGTCGCGGGCCGCGACGTCACCTTCCTGATCTTCTGCCTTGCCGGGGTTGCGCTGGTCAACGGAGGTGCCGTCCTGTGGGCGATGCGAGCCTCCCGAGACTGAGGCCCGGGTCGCCGAACACCCTCAGGCGAGGCTGATGAGGTCGGCGTAGTCGGCGTTCCAGAGGTCCTCGACACCGTCGGGGAGGATCAGCACGCGGTCGGGCTCGAGCGCGTGCACCGCTCCCTCGTCGTGGGTGACCAGCACGATCGCGCCCTCGTAGGAGCGGATCGCCGAGAGCACCTCCTCACGGGAGGCGGGGTCGAGGTTGTTGGTCGGCTCGTCGAGCAGCAGCACGTTGGCGCTGGAGACCACGAGGATCGCCAAGGCCAGCCGGGTCTTCTCGCCGCCGGACAGGACACGGGCCGGCTTCATCGCGTCGTCGCCGCTGAACAGGAACGAGCCGAGCACGCTGCGCGCCTCGCTGTCCTGGAGCTGCGGCGCCGCGGTGCGCAGGTTCTCCAGCACCGTGCGGGAGACGTCGAGCGTCTCGTGCTCCTGGGCGTAGTAGCCGAGCTTGAGACCGTGCCCCGGCTCGACCTCGCCGGTGTCGGCCTTGTCGAGACCGCCGAGGATCCGCAGCAGCGTGGTCTTGCCGGCACCGTTGAGGCCGAGCACGACCACCCGGCTTCCCTTGTCGATCGCCAGGTCGACGTCGGTGAAGACCTCCAGCGAGCCGTAGGACTTCGACAGCTCCGCGGCGGTCAACGGGGTCTTGCCGCACGGCGCAGGCTTGGGGAACGCGATCCGGGCGACCTTGTCGTTGCGCCGCTCCTCCTCGACCCCGGCCATCAACCGCTCGGCGCGCTTCATCATCGACTGCGCGGCCTGGGCCTTGGTCGCCTTGGCGCGCATCCGGTTCGCCTGGTCCATGAGCGTCGAGGCCTTGCGCTCGGCGTTGGCACGCTCACGACGGCGACGTCGCTCGTCCTGCTCGCGCTGCTGCAGGTAGGCCGACCACCCCATCGAGTAGACGTCGACCTCGGCCCGGTTGGCGTCGAGGTGGAGCACCTTGTTCACGCAGGCGTCGAGCAGCGCGACGTCGTGGCTGATCACCACCAGCCCGCCCTTGTGGGTGCGCAGGAACTCGCGCAGCCACACGATCGAGTCTGCGTCCAGATGGTTGGTCGGCTCGTCGAGCAGCAGGGTCTCGGCGCCCGAGAACAGGATGCGCGCCAGCTCCACGCGTCGGCGCTGGCCGCCGGAGAGCGTGCTCAGCGGGCGGTCCAGCACCCGGTCCTCGATGTTGAGGCTGGCCGCGATCCGACGCGCCTCGGACTCGGCGGCATAGCCGCCCCCGGCGTGCAGCGCCGCGTCGGCCCGCTCGTACTTGCGCATCGCCCGGTCGAGCACGTCGGGGTCCTCCGAGGCCATGCCGTGCTCGGCGTCGCGCAGCCCGCGGACCGCCTCGTCGAGGCCCCGCGCCGAGAGGATCCGGTCCAGCGCGATCACTTCGGGGTCACTGGTGCGCGGGTCCTGCGGCAGGTAGCCGATCTCCCCGGTGCGCGACGCAGTGCCCGAGGCCGGCAGCGCCTCGCCGGCGAGGATCCGGGTCAGCGTGGTCTTGCCCGCGCCGTTGCGACCGACCAGGCCGACCTTGTCCCCTGCACCCACCCGGAAGGAGACGTGCTCCATCAGCAGGCGCGCGCCGGCGCGCACCTCGAGGTCGTGAACGGTGATCATGAGAGCTTTCCGCGAAGCCGGGGACGATGAACCAGGTCGCGGGGCCCGTGCCGAAGGGTGGCGGTTCAGCGCCGAGGGCGGTCACAGCCTGCCGCGAAACCCCCATTCTACGGGCCCGTCCACTAGCGTGACCTGCCGGTGACCCCACCCGCCCGACTCGGAGGACGAGATGCGCTTCAACCCCAAGGCCAGGCTCGACCGAAGCCAGGTGCAGGTGCGCCGCGGCGGTGGTGGCGGCGCCGGCGGGTCCCGCGGCCGGAGGCTGCCGATCCCGGCCGGCAACGTGGGCCGTGGCGGCGTCGGCGGGGTCATCCTGCTGATCGTGGTCTTCGTCGTCGTGCAGGCCCTGAGCGACGGCGGCACCGGCGATGACGGCACGGCGGCACGTTCCGACGACGGGCCCGTGAGCACCTCGGAGCTGACCGAGTGCCGCACCGGGGAGGACGCCGCCGGCAACCCCGACTGCGCCCGGCTGGCCGTGGTGAACTCGATCCAGGCCTACTGGGAGCGGACCCTCCCCCAGCAGACCGGGACGCCGTACGCCGAGGCCGACACCGTGATCTTCACCGACCAGGTCGACACCGGCTGCGGGCCGGCCGACTCCGAGGTCGGACCGTTCTACTGCCCGGTGGGCGACGACCGTCAGGTGTACCTCGACACCTCGTTCTTCGAGGACATGCTCCAGGGCGAGCTCGGTGCGCAAGGCGGGGACTTCGCCGAGGCCTACGTGCTGGCCCACGAGTACGGGCACCACGTGGAGAACCTGCTGGGCTACATGGGGCGGGTCCGCACCCAGCAGGGACCGCAGAGCGACAGCGTGAGGCTGGAGCTGATGGCCGACTGCCTCGCCGGGATGTGGGCACAGCACGCCACGACCAGCCCGGGACCCGACGGCGAGGTGCTGATCATCGAGCTGGACGACCAGGACATCGCCGAGGCGCTCGACGCCGCTGCGGCGGTCGGCGACGACCGGATCCAGGAGCAGGCCCAGGGCACCACCAGCCCCGAGACGTGGACGCACGGTTCCGCCGAGGCCCGTCAGTACTGGTTCGACCAGGGCTTCACCCGCGGTGGTGTGAGCGACTGCGACACCTTCGAGACCGGGCAGCTCTACCCCGACGACGCCGAGGGCTGAGCCTCCCGCCAGGTCGCCTCGGTGCGCGCGACCAGGTCGTCCACCACCGCCTCGACCGATCCCGTGCGCCCGTGGTGGGGCCATAGCCCCTGCGGCGCGGGCGACCCACGCCACAGCGCCTACGTGCATGGGCCGGCGGCTCGGGGGTACCCCGGGGCCATGGCAGAACACCATGTCCTCCCGACGCTTCGGGCCGTTGCGGATCACCTACGACGACCGGGTGCTCGAGCCGCGACCCTGGACGGCGGCGCAGTCACGCTGGGCCGCAGACCTCGCCGTCGACCTGCCGAACGGTCCGGTGCTGGAGCTGTGCTCCGGAGCAGGCCACATCGGGCTGCTGGCCGCCCACCTGTCCGGGCGCCGGCTCATCTGCGTCGACGTCTCGGCGCCCGCCTGCGAGCTGACCCGGCGCAACGCCGAGGCCGCCGGGCTGGGCGAGCGGGTCGAGGTGCGCGAGGGGTCGATGACCGACGTGCTCGCCCCGGACGAGCGCTTCGTCCTGGTGCTCGCCGACCCGCCGTGGGTGACCTCGGGCGAGGTCTCGACCTACCCCGACGACCCGGTGCTGGCGATCGACGGTGGCGTGGACGGCCTTGCCCTGGCCCGGCTGTGCCTCGAGGTCGGCGCTGGCCACCTTCATCCCGAGGGTGCGCTGGTGCTGCAGCTCGGCGATGAGGAGCAGGCTGACCGGCTCGCACAGGAGACCGACCGGCTCACCCTGGCGCAGGTGCGCCAGGAGGAGCGAGGCGTGCTGAGCCTGTGGCGGCGCTCGACCTAGGGCATGTCTCCCGACTCTGCCTGCGCCCTAGTCCGGACGCTTGTCAGGCGGCAGCAGCTGGTGGGTGCCGTCGCACCACGGCAGGTCCGAGGAGCGCTGGCATCGGCAGACCGCGCTCACCGGGCGCGTGGTGCGGTGCAGCCGGCCCTGGGCGTCCTGGAGCGTCCGCTCGCCGCGCAGCAGCATGGGCCCGCCCGGGCAGAGCACGACGTCGGGGTGCTCGTAGCGCTCGGTCACGACGCCTCCTGCCAGCGCTGGGTCACCATGCGGGCGAAGCGGTCCTCGAGGTCCAGGCACGTCCAGGCACCGAAGCGGACGTCGTCGTGCAGCGCCGGCTCGTCCTCGACCAGGGTGGCGCACACCACGCGGGCCGCGAGCTGGTCGTGGACCGCGTCGGCGGCGACGTGCTCGCGGTAGTAGTCGATGATCGCCGGGCCGAACCCGAGCCGTTCCAGCCCCTGCACCATCCGGCGCGAGGGCACCGAGGAGCTGGCCTCGAAGGCCGCCAGGTGTCCCAGCGCGGCGCCGCGCAGCCGACGCTGCAGGCCGAACATCCGCACCGCGTTGTTCTGCTCCAGCACCTCCAGCGGCGCCTCGTCCACGTAGCGGCCGTAGTCGGCCTCGAGACCGGCCTCCTCCATCCCCTGCGCGAACAGGTGATGGTGCAGCCGGTTCGGGTCGCCCGCGCCGTACTCGTCGTACTGCAGCTCCATCAGGGCGGCCTTGGCCCGCACCGGCAGTCGGGGCACCTGCCAGGTGGTGGGGTCGGACTCGTGCAGGTGGTAGACCGCGCGCAGCCGCAGCAGCTCGCGCACCTGCTCGGCGCCGGCCTCGTGGCGCACCAGCCTGGCGACCGATGCGCCCTCGTGCGCGGCGACCATGGTGAACAGGTCCTCCCCGACGTCACCGGTCGGGTCGGGCACCACCGCCCCGGCCCAGCGCTCGCGCAGCCGCCGCTCGAGGTGGTCCTCGAGTCGGCCCCGCAGTGCGAGCAGCGCGGGCGAGAGCTCGGCGCGCTCGTCGACGTCGTCGAAGCCACGATGGTGCAGCTCGTGCAGCGTCCACAGCGCGATGGCGCGGTCCTCCTCCCCGTCGTCGGGGAGGTCCTCGGGCAACTCCTCGGGGTCGCTCAGGAGGGCGGTGTGCAGCCGCAGGCTCAAGCGGCCGCGCGGTTTCGGCGCGAGCATGGCTCCTGCCTACCCCGCTGACGCGTCAGTCATTCTGCGCCGCGGCTCACATCTGCGGGTCGGTGACGGTGACCACGGCGGACAACGCGTCCCTCACGGCGGCGTCGAGGATCTTGCGGTCGGGATCGCCGACGGCCAGGTGCAGCGAGGTACGGCGCCGGGCCGGCTGAGCCAGCCGCGGGTCGGCCAGCACGGCGTCCACCGCCGCACGGTCGCCCCCGGTGACCAGGGCGTCGACCCCGCCGAGCTCGTCGACCAGGAGCCGGACGGCGTGGCCTGCCGCGGCGTCGAAAGCCTCGCGGGCCTGGTTGTCACGACGCCGGGCGTAGCGCTGCTGGCTCCACCCGCCGGCCTTGGTCTGCCCCTGCACGTGGCGTCGCCCGATCTTGTGCACCGCGACCTGGTCGCCGGCGCCGCCGGCCACGGCGAACCCGCCGCGACGTACCAGCAGCAGTCCCCACCTGAGCGGCTCGCGGGCCGAGTCCGCGAAGCCGGCGGCGTCGGGCGGGCCGTCGTACGAGCGGTCGAAGGGGAGCTCGGCGCGAGCCGTCGCGCCGTCCGCGCCGACCGCGTCCAGGCCGCCGTCGCTCACGCGCAGGGTGAACGAGCCGTGCCTGGTGCCGAAGTTGTCGAACCACCGCACCACGCGGGGCGCCGGCACGAGGACCCGTCGGGACGCACCGGCCTGGCTCATGCTCGGCTCAGACGTTGAAGCCGAGCGCCCGCAGCATCTCGCGACCGTCGTCGGTGATCTTGTCCGGGCCCCACGGCGGCATCCACACCCAGTTGATCGCCACGTCGGTGGCGATCTCGGAGAGTGCCTGCTGCGTCTGGTCCATGATCACGTCGGTCAGAGGACATGCGGCCGAGGTCAGCGTCATGTCGAGCACCACCTCGTTGCCGTCGATGTGCACGTCGTAGAGCAGGCCGAGGTCGACGACGTTGATCCCCAGCTCGGGGTCGACCACGTCCTTCATCGCCTCCTCGACGTCGTCGGCCGTCAGCGTGCCGGCGGCGCTGCCGGGGTTCACCTCGGGCAGGTCGCTGTGGTCACCCCGGGCTGCGGTCTCTGCTGCCCCCGGGGCGGCTCCGGCCCCGGTCACGGACTCCGTCATGACTGCTCCTCCTTGGTCTCGCTCGCATCCACGGCCCCGACCGCTCCGACAACTTGCGCGGTCGCGTCCTTCCACGCCATCCACCCGAGCAGGGCGCACTTGACGCGCATCGACAGCTTCGCGGTGCCCGCGAACGCCACGGCGTCGTCGAGCACCTCCTCGTCGGGCTCGACGGTGCCGCGCCCGTGCATCATCCGCAAGAACTCCTCGTGCACCGAGAGCGCCTCACCCACGGTGCGGCCGATGACCAGGTCGCTCATCACGCTGGTCGAGGCCTTGCTGATCGAGCAGCCCTCGGCGTCGTACGACACGTCGGTGACCGTGGCCTCGAGGCCCTCCCCCTCCACGTGGACGCGCAGGGTCACCTCGTCGCCGCAGGTCGGGTTGACGTGGTGCACCTGCGCCCCGTAAGGCTCCCGCAGGCCTGCGTGGTGGGGATGCTTGGAGTGGTCCAGGATGATCTCCTGGTACATCTGGTCGAGGTAGCTCATCTCTCCTCAGTCCACTCGGAAGTACTTCTTGGTGTAGTCCAACGCCGCGACGAGCGCATCGATTTCCTCCGGTGTGGTGTAGAGGTACGTCGAGGCCCGCGCGCTCGCCTGCACGCCGTACCTGGCGTGCGCCGGCTTCGCGCAGTGGTGACCAGCACGCACCGCCACCCCTTGGCTGTCCAGCACCTGGGCCACGTCGTGCGGGTGGACCTCGGCCAGCTCGAAGCTGACCGCACCACCACGCTGGGTCGGGTCGGTCGGCCCGATCACGCTCACGCCGGGAACCGACGCGAGCCCGTCGAGCAGGTAGCCGGTGACGGCCTCCTCGTGAGCGCGCACCGCGTCCATCCCGATGTGGCCGAGGTAGTCCACGGCCGCGCCGAGGCCCACCGCCTCCACGATCGGAGGAGTGCCGGCCTCGAACTTGGCCGGGACGTCGGCGAAGGTCGAGCGCTCCATGGTGACGGTGCGGATCATCTCCCCGCCACCGAGGAACGGCGGCAGCCGATCGAGCAGGGAGCGGCGTCCCCACAGCACGCCGATGCCGGTGGGACCCACCGCCTTGTGGCCGGTGAAGGCCAGCAGGTCGGGGCGGCTCGCCTGGTCCATCGCGGAGAGGTCGACCGGCATCTGGGGCACAGCCTGGGAGGCGTCGAGGACGACCACGGCGCCGACCGCATGGGCCTTGCGCGCGATCTCCTCGACCGGGTTGATCGTGCCCAGCATGTTGGAGACCCAGGTCAGCGAGACCACCTTGGTGCGCTCGGTGATCAGGTCGTCGAGCTGCGCCAGGTCCAGCAGACCGTCGTCGGTGAGTCCGAACCAGCGCAGCGTCGCGCCCGTGCGCTCGCACAGCAGCTGCCACGGCACGATGTTGGAGTGGTGCTCCATCTCGGTGATGACGATCTCGTCGCCCGGGCCGACCCGCAGGTCGTCCTGCGCCCACACCAGCGTGTTGGCGACCAGGTTCAGCGCCTCGGAGGCGTTCTTGGTGAAGATCACCTCGTCACGAGACGGCGCACCGATGAACGCGGCCACCTTGTCGCGCGAGCCTTCGAAGGCCTCGGTGGCCTCGGCCCCCAGCTGGTGGACCGCGCGTGCGACGTTGGCGTTGTGGCGCTCGAGGTGGTCGACCATGGTGTCGATGACCACCTGCGGCTTCTGGGAGGTGTTGGCCGAGTCGAGGTAGACCAGCGGCTGGCCGTTCTCCAGCCTCCGATGCAGGATCGGGAAGTCCTGGCGGATCAGGTCCAGCCCCGGCAGCAGCCCGGGCAGGTCACGCGACATGGCCGTCATGTCTCTCAGCCCGCCGCCTTCGCGGTCTGGTACGCCGCGTAGCCCTCGGCCTCCAGCTTCTCGGCCAGCTCGGGGCCACCCTCCTCGGCGACCCGGCCGTCGACGAAGACGTGGACGAAGTCCGGGGTGATGTAGCGCAGGATCCGGGTGTAGTGCGTGATCAGCAGCACGCCCTTGTCGTCGTCCTCCTTGAAGCGGTTGACGCCCTCGGAGACCACCTTGAGCGCGTCGATGTCGAGCCCGGAGTCGGTCTCGTCGAGCACCGCGATCTTGGGGTCGAGCAGCTCCAGCTGCACGATCTCGTGACGCTTCTTCTCACCACCGGAGAAGCCCTCGTTCACGTTGCGCTGCGCGAAGGCGGTGTCCATCTGCATCCGCTCCATCGAGGAGTTGACGTCCTTGATCCAGGTGCGCAGCTTCGGCGCCTCGCCGTCGACCGCGGTCTTCGCGGTGCGCAGGAAGTTCGCCACCGAGACACCCGGCACCTCGACGGGGTACTGCATCGCCAGGAACAGCCCGGCCCGCGCCCGCTCGTCGACCGACATCGCCAGCACGTCCTCGCCGTCGAGGGTCACCGTGCCGCTGGTGACGGTGTACTTCGGGTGGCCGGCGATCGAGTAGGCCAGGGTCGACTTGCCCGACCCGTTGGGCCCCATGATCGCGTGGGTCTGGCCGGACCCGATGGTCAGCGTGACGCCCTTGAGGATCTCCTTCGGGCCGTCCTCGGTGCTGACACTGACGTGCAGGTCCTTGATCTCCAGCGTGCTCATCTGTCTTCTCCTTCGTGAAACCGGGGGGCGCTCAGGCGGCGCCGTTGATCGGGTTGGCCACGTCGACCAGGACGTCGTCGCCCTCGACGCGCACCGGGTAGACGGGGACCGGCTCGAAGGCCGGCAGGGTGGTGGGCTTGCCGGTGCGCAGGTCGAAGGTCGACCCGTGCAGCCAGCACTCGATGAGACAGTCCTCGACCTCGCCCTCCGAGAGCGGGATCGCCGCGTGGGAGCACTGGTCGCGGATCGCGAAGACCTCCTCGCCGGACTTGACCACGACGATGTCGGTCTCCTCGAGACTGGCGGCCAGCGGCTCGTCGTCGGACAGCTCGGCGAGCGCGCATGCGCGCAGGAAAGCCATCAGACCTCCAGCGCGGGACGGCTGCGGACGTTCTTCTCCAGCTCCGCCTCGACGGTCGCCATCAGCTTCTCCTGCATCGAGGGGATGCCGATCTTGCCGATGATGTCGTTGAAGAAGCCGTGCACCACGAGTCGCTGCGCCTCGTCCTCGGGCACCCCACGCGACTGGAGGTAGAACAGCTGCTCGTCGTCGAAGCGGCCCGTCGCCGAGGCGTGACCCGCCCCCTCGATCTCACCGGTCTCGATCTCCAGGTTGGGCACCGAGTCGGCCCGGCAGCCGTCGGTGAGCACGAGGTTGCGGTTCTCCTCGTAGGTGTCGATGCCCTCGGCGACCTTGCGGATCAGCACGTTGCCGATCCAGACCGCGTGGGCTCCCGCACCCTGCAGCGCACCCTTGTAGACCGCGTTGCTGGCGGTCTTGGGGGCGTTGTGGTCGACGAAGAGCCGGTGCTCGATGTGCTGGCCGGCGTCGGCGAAGTAGAGGCCGAGCAGCTCCGCGTCACCGCCCGGGCCGTCGTACTCGACGTTGGCGTGCATCCGCACCAGGTCGCCACCGAAGCTGATCGCGACGTGCTTGACCGAGGCGTCACGGCCGACGCGGATCGCGTCGCGGCCGAGGTGGACCGCGTCGTCCTCCCAGTCCTGCACGGTCAGCACGGTCGCCTGGGCCCCGTCGCCGACCAGGATCGAGGTGGTCGCGCAGTAGCGGGCGGAGCCGGTGTGCGCGAGCACGACGGTGGCCTTGGCGTGGGCGCCGATGCGAACCACGAGATGGCCCCACACCAGCTGCTCGACCGACTCGCCGTGCAGGCGCAGCACGATCGGCTGGTCGTCGCCCAGCTCGGTCTCCGCCGGCACGTCGAGCAGTAGCGCACCGTCGGCCTGGTCCACGGCCAGGGCGCTGGGACGGTCGTTGGGCGCCAGCTCCCCGATCTCGCGGGCCTGCGCCGCCGTGATCGGCGTCAGGGTCGCGCCCTCGGGAAGGTCGGTGTCCCAGTCGAGCCGGTCGCTCGACGGGGTCTGCGCGAGCAGCTCACCGAGGCGCTTGAGCGGGGTGAACCGCCAGACCTCCTCGCGCCCCGTGGGCACCGGGTGGTCGGCCAGGTCGTACGACGGCGGCGGGTTCAGGTGGGAGACCACCCGCCCGGCCGGCGTCTGCTCCAGCGCGCTCGCGACGCTCTCGCGGGCAGCATCGGTCACAGTCAACGTCGGGTTCTCTTTCCAGTCGTGGTTCGGAGGCGTCGGCGGCCCTGCGGGCCAGGACCCGGCGGGGTCAGCCGACCGCGCCCTCCATCTGCAGCTCGATCAGGCGGTTGAGCTCCAGGGCGTACTCCATCGGGAGCTCCTTGGCGATCGGCTCGACGAAGCCGCGCACGATCATCGCCATCGCCTCGTCCTGCTCCATGCCCCGGCTCATCAGGTAGAAGAGCTGGTCCTCGGAGACCTTGGAGACGCTCGCCTCGTGGCCCATGGAGACGTCGTCCTCGCGGACGTCGACATAGGGGTAGGTGTCGGAGCGGCTGATCTGGTCGACCAGCAGCGCGTCGCACAGCACGTTGGACTTCGAGCCGTGGGCGCCCTCGTTGACCTGCACCAGGCCGCGGTACGACGTGCGGCCACCGCCGCGCGCCACCGACTTGCTCAGGATCGAGCTGGAGGTGTGCGGCGCGGCGTGGACCATCTTGGCGCCGGCGTCCTGGTGCTGGCCCTCGCCGGCGAACGCGACCGAGAGCGTCTCGCCCTTGGCGTGCTCGCCCATCAGGTAGACCGCGGGGTACTTCATGGTGATCTTGGAGCCGATGTTGCCGTCGACCCACTCCATGGTCGCGCCCGCCTCGCACGTCGCACGCTTGGTGACCAGGTTGTAGACGTTGTTCGACCAGTTCTGGATGGTGGTGTAGCGGCAGCGGGCGCCCTTCTTCACCACGATCTCCACGACCGCGGAGTGCAGCGAGTCGGACTGGTAGATCGGCGCGGTGCAGCCCTCGACGTAGTGCACGTAGGCGTCCTCGTCGACGATGATCAGCGTGCGCTCGAACTGACCCATGTTCTCGGTGTTGATCCGGAAGTAGGCCTGCAGCGGGATGTCGACGTGCACGCCCGGGGGCACGTAGATGAACGAGCCGCCCGACCACACCGAGGTGTTGAGCGCGGCGAACTTGTTGTCACCGACCGGGATGACGGTGCCGAAGTACTCCTGGAAGAGCTCGGGGTGCTCGCGCAGCGCGGTGTCGGTGTCGAGGAAGAGCACACCCTGCTCCTCGAGGTCCTCGCGGATCTTGTGGTAGACGACCTCGGACTCGTACTGCGCGGCGACACCGGCCACGAGGCGCTGCTTCTCCGCCTCGGGGATGCCGAGCCGGTCATAGGTGTTCTTGATGTCCTCGGGCAGGTCCTCCCAGCTGGTGGCCTGCTTCTCGGTGGACTTCACGAAGTACTTGATGTTGTCGAAGTCGATCTCGTCGAGGTCCGCGCCCCAGGTCGGCATCGGCTTGCGGCCGAACAGGCGCAGTCCCTTCAGCCGCAGCTTGAGCATCCACTCGGGCTCGCCCTTGCGTCGAGAGATGTCGCGCACGACGTCCTCGGTGAGGCCGCGCTGGGCAGAGGCGCCGGCGGCGTCGGAGTCGGACCAGCCGTACTCGTAGGTGCCGATGCCCTTCAGCTCGGGGTTCATCTCCTCGATGGCGTTGGGTGCTGGTGCAGAGTCGGGGTGCGTGGTCATCGTGACCGCCTCTCCGTGATCGGGATCGAGGTTGCGGGGTTGGTGGGTGTCGGGGTGCGGGTGAGGTCCGGGTCCGGGATGCACGTGGTGCACACCCCGTCACCGTGGGCGATGGTCGCCAGCCGCTGGACGTGGCTGCCGAGCACCCGCGCGAAGACCTCGGTCTCGGCCTCGCACAGCTGGGGGAACTCGTGGGCCACGTGGGCGACCGGGCAGTGCTGCTGGCACAGCTGCTCCCCGACCGGTCCGGCGTGGACCGTGGCCGCGAAGCCGGCCTCGCGCAGCACCTGGGCCAGCGCCTCGGAGGCGCTCAGCGTGGGCTGCGCCGCTTGCAGCGCGGCGACGGCGTCCTCGACCCACGACAGCCGTTGCCGCGCGAAGTCGGTGACCGCCTGCTCCCCGCCGCTCTGGGCGAGGAACCGCAGGGCCTGCACGGCCAGGTCGTCGTACTGCTGCTCGAACTGGTCACGCCCGCTGGCGGTGAGCGCGAACAGCTTCGCCGGGCGCCCGCGACCACGGGCGACGTGGGTGCTGGGATGGCGGGTCTCGACCGTGCCCTCGGCCAGCATGTGGTCGAGGTGGCGGCGCACGGCGGCAGGGGTCAGCGACAGCTGCTCGGCCAGAGCCGCAGCCGTCGTCGGTCCCTGTTCCAGGATGGTCCGCGCCACCCGCTCCCGCGTGGTGGCCTCGGCGCGCTCCTGGCTCTCGCCCCGGGGGGCGGGAGGCTGCACGTCGATTTCCACTACGCCATTGTTGCGTTATTCCCCCGCACCCTTCAAATAAGGCTCCCCTTACCCGGCGCTGCCCCGCTCGGACGAGCGGGTCGGGCACGACCGGCGTCCCGCCCGTAGCCCACATCCCACCCCGCCTAGACTTTGGCCGATGCCTGCCTCAGCCCAGACTCTCGACGCGCCTGCGGTGCAGGTCAGCGGCCTGGTGATGCGCTACGGCAGGACCCTCGCCGTCGACGAGCTCGACCTGACCGTCGAGCGGGGCACGATCACGGCGGTGCTGGGTCCCAACGGGGCGGGCAAGACCACGACGCTGGAGACCTGCGAGGGCTTCCGCCGTCCGCAGGGCGGCCAGGTGCGGGTGCTCGGGCTCGACCCGATCCGTGAGCGCCGCCAGCTGCTCCCGCGGATCGGCGTGATGCTGCAGCAGGGCGGGGCGTGGACCGGGGTGCGAGCGGAGGAGATGCTGCGCCACGTCGCCACCCTGCACGCGCACCCGCTTCCGGTGCCCATGCTGGTCGAGCGTCTCGGGCTCGGCGAGTGCGGCCGCACGCCGTACCGGCGGCTCTCGGGTGGTCAGAAGCAGCGACTCTCGCTGGCGATGGCCGTGGTGGGTCGCCCCGAGCTGCTCTTCGTGGACGAGCCGACCGCCGGCATGGACCCGCAGGCGCGACGTGACACCTGGGACCTGCTGCGAGAGGTGCGAGCCGACGGCGTGACGACCGTCCTGACCACGCACTACCTCGAGGAGGCCGAGCGTCTCGCCGACTGCGTCCACATCGTCGACCACGGCCGCGTCATCGCCTCGGGCACCCCGGAGGAGCTGACCCGGGCCTCGGGGCAGCGCACGCTGCGACTGACCGCGACCGACCACCTGCCCTCGCACCTGCCCGACTCGCTGGCGGCCGACCTCGGGTCGCTGGGCGAGGTGCACTGGGTGGACCACCGGACCCTGCTGGTCGCCGGCGAGCTGGCGCCGAAGTCGCTGGTCGTGGTCACACAGTGGTGCGAGCGCCACGACGTCCAGCTCGACTCGATGGTCTTCGGCCGCCACACCCTGGAGGACGTGTTCCTGCGCCTGACCGGACGGGAGTTCGACTGATGCCCGGCTCCTTCACCGCGGAGCCGGGGTCTGCTCCGCTCGTGCGTCAGGTCCGTGCCCAGGCGCTGATGGAGACCCGGCTCATGGTGCGCAACGGCGAGCAGCTGCTGCTGGCGGTCGTCATCCCGTTGCTGGTGCTCTTCGCCGGGGTGAGCGCCGTGGAGCGGCAGAACCTCTCGCTCTCCCACACCCCGATCGACACCCTGGCGCCCGGCGTGCTCGGGCTGGCGATCATGTCCACCGCGTTCACCTCGCTGGCGATCAGCACCGGCTTCGAGCGTCGGTACGGCGTGCTGAAGCGCCTGGGCGCCTCGCCCCTCCCCCGCCACGGGCTGTTGCTGGGCAAGGTCGGCGCGCTGCTGGCCGTGCTGCTCCTCCAGGCGCTCGTGCTGGGAGGCGTGGCGCTGCTCATGGGGTGGAGCCCGGAGGTGACGCTGCGCGGAGTGACCGGGGCGCTCGCGGTGGCGACCGCCGGCACCGCGGCCTTCGCCGCGCTCGGCTTGTTCGTCGCCGGCGCACTGCGCGCCGAGGCCACGCTGGCGGTGGCGAACCTGGTCTACCTGCTGCTGGCTGCCGGCGGCGCCGTGGTCCTACCGGCGTCGGTCTACGGCTCAGCGGAGCCGGTGCTGCGCTGGCTCCCGTCCGGGGCGCTGGGCGGTGGTCTGCGCGAGGCGCTGCTGGTCGGCACCTTCCCGCTGGCCCCGACCATGGTGCTGCTGCTGTGGGCCGTGGTCGGGGCGGCGCTGACGGCGAGGACCTTCCGATGGGAGTGACCACCCCCGCACCCGCTCAGGACCGCCGTCGGCCGGCCCCGGGCTGGGCCGACCGCTGGCTGCCGAGGCTGGCCTGGGCCTCGCTCGGGGTGAACATCCTGATCGTCGTCTCCGGCGGTGTCGTGCGCCTGACCGGGAGCGGCCTGGGCTGTCCGGAGTGGCCGCGCTGCACCGAGCAGTCCTTCGTGCCCCACGGCGCGCTCGGCGTCCACGGCGTGATCGAGTTCGGCAACCGGCTGGTGACCTTCCTGATCGCCGCGGTGGCGATCGCGACGTTCGTGGCAGCCTGGCGAGTGGGGCGTCGGCCGGTGACCCGCCTGGCGCTGGTCCTGGCCCTGGGTGTCCCGGCGCAGGCGGTGCTCGGCGGCGTCACGGTGCTGGTCGACCTGAATCCCTGGGTGGTGGCCGGTCACCTGCTGCTGTCGATGGCGCTGATCGGCGTCGCGGTGGCGCTCGTGCGTCAGGTGCGCGGCGGGGACCAGCCACGCTCGGTGGCGGTGCCGCGGCCGATGGCCTGGCTGGTGCGGCTGATCTTCGTGGTCGGCTGGGTGGTGCTCTACCTGGGCACGGTGGTGACCGGCTCGGGGCCGCACGCGGGCGACGTGCAGGCGCCGCGCAACGGCCTCGACCCCCGCGCGGTCTCCCAGCTCCACGTCGACCTGGTGATGCTGCTGCTGGGCCTGACCGTGGCCGCCTGGCTGGTGATGCGTGCCCTGCCCGCCCCCGGGTCTGCCCGCGACGCGGTGCAGGTGCTGCTGCTGGTCGAGCTGGCGCAGAGCGCCGTCGGCTTCGTGCAGTACTTCACCGGGCTGCCGGTGCTCGTGGTCGCGGTCCACCTGCTCGGCGCCGCGCTGGTCTCGGCCGCCCTGACCTGGCTGCTGCTCTCGATCTCGACCTCAGTTCCCGGCATCGGGGAGACCAGCGCCCACGAGGTGGACGCGGACCTGCCCGGTCAGGCCGGGCTCAGGTGAGCAAGGGGTCCAGCGCGACTGCGAGGAAGAGCAGCGAGAGATACATGTTCGACCAGTGGAACAGGCGCATCGGGCGCATCTGCACCACGCTGTCGGTGCCTCGGGTGCGGGCGCGCAGCAGGAAGGACTCCACGACGAAGACCGTGCCGAGCACCACCGCCACCACCGGGTAGAACCAGCCGGTGCCGGCCACCGGCCACAGCGCCAGCGAGGTGAGCACCGTGACCACGGAGTACACCGCGATCTGGTCACCGACCCGGGTCGCGGGTGCCACCGAGGGCAGCATCGGGACGTCGGCAGCGGCGTAGTCCTCGCGGTAGCGCAGCCCGAGCGCCCAGAAGTGGGGCGGCGTCCAGAAGAAGACGACCAGGAACAGCACCACCGGTGGCCAGGCGAGCGACCCGGTGACCGCGGTCCAGCCGATGAGCGCCGGGAAGCAGCCGGCCGCCCCTCCCCAGACGATGTTCTGGCTGGTGCGGCGCTTGAGGATCATCGTGTAGCCGACGACGTAGAAGACGTTGGCGCCCAGCGCCAGCCCCGCCGAGAGCCAGTTGACCAGCAGGCCCAGCATCAGCGTGGAGACCACACCCAGCAGCAGGCCGAAGACCAGCGCCGCGCGAGGAGTCACCGCGTGACGGGGCAGGGCACGGCGACGGGTGCGGCGCATCCGCTCGTCGATGTCACGGTCGTAGACGCAGTTGAGCGCGTTGGCGCTGCCCGCCGAGAGCGTGCCGCCGAGCACCGTGGCGACCACCAGCCACAGGTCGGGCACCCCGCCCTGGGCGAGGAACATCACCGGGACGGTCGTGAGCAGCAGCAGCTCGATGATCCGCGGCTTGGTCAGTCCGACGTACGCCGCGACCACGTCGCGCCGCCGGGCGGCGGGCAGGTCGGGGCGGTCGGCGTCCACGTGCAGCGTCGCCGCGAGCCGCGAGGCGGCGTCGGGTCGTGCGTTCAGTCGTGGGTCGACCGCTGTCACAGCGCCCCTTCCGGGTCGGCTCGGGTGCCTGGTCACTGGCCTGAGCCCTGCTCCGTGCCCCGGGGCCACGGCTCGGGCCGGTGCGAGTCTAGTCCCTCCGCGGGGCTGCTCCGGACCGCGGGCGCCACCCGGGCGGGGGTGTCTGTGCCCAGGCGCCGCGGATAGGCTCGCGACGTACCGCTCCGAGGACCAAACCGAGAGGAACCGGTGTGAGCACCACCCTGGACTGGACCGATCTCGACAGCCGGGCGGTCGACACCGTGCGGGTGCTGGCGATGGACGCCGTGCAGAAGGTCGGCAACGGTCATCCGGGCACCGCGATGAGCCTGGCGCCGGCGGCCTACCTGCTGTTCCAGAAGGTGATGCGCCACGACCCGGCCGACCTGCACTGGGTGGCCCGCGACCGGTTCATCCTCTCCTGCGGGCACTCCAGCCTGACCCTCTACATCCAGCTCTACCTGGGCGGCTTCGGTCTCGAGCTGGAGGACCTGAAGGAGCTGCGCACCTTCGGCAGCAAGACCCCCGGGCACCCCGAGGTCCACCACACCGCCGCGGTGGAGACCACCACGGGCCCGCTCGGCCAGGGCATCGCCAACGCCGTCGGGATGGCGATGGCGGCCCGACGCGAGCGCGGCCTGCTCGACCCCGAGGCAGCCGAGGGCGAGAGCCCCTTCGACCACCACGTGTACGTCATCGCCAGCGACGGTGACGTGCAGGAGGGGGTCAGCGCCGAGGCGTCCTCGCTCGCCGGCCACCAGCAGCTGGGCAACCTGGTGCTGATCTACGACGACAACAACATCTCCATCGAGGACGACACCGACATCGCGTTCAGCGAGGACGTCGCTGCCCGCTATGCCGCCTACGGCTGGCACGTCCAGGACGTCGACTGGACCCACGGTGGCAGCGGCTACTCCGAGGACGTCCCCGCGCTGTGGGAGGCGATCCAGGCGGCCAAGGCCGAGACCCGCCGCCCCAGCTTCATCCGGCTGCGCACCGTCATCGCCTGGCCCGCCCCCAATGCCCAGAACACCGGCGCCGCACATGGCTCCGCGCTCGGTGACGACGAGGTCGCCGCGACCAAGCAGGTCCTGGGGTTCGACCCCGAGCAGTCCTTCCAGGTCGACGACCACGTGCTCGCCCGCACCCGGGAGCTGCGCGACCGCGGGGCCGTCTCCCTCGCCGACTGGCGCAAGCAGTACGACGAGTGGTCGCAGGACAACCCCGAGCGGGCCGCGCTGCACGAGCGGATGGAGCAGCGTCGGCTGCCCGAGGGCTGGTCCGAGGCCCTTCCCACCTTCGACGCCGACGAGAAGGGCCTCGCGACGCGCAAGGCCTCGGGTGAGGTGCTGTCGGCGATCGCGCCGCGCCTGCCCGAGCTGTGGGGTGGGTCCGCCGACCTCGCCGGCTCCAACAACACCACCCCGAAGGGCGAGCCGTCCTTCATCCCCTCGGAGCGCTCCACCAAGGAGTTCCAGGGCGACCGCTACGGGCGGGTGCTGCACTTCGGCATCCGCGAGCACGCCATGGGCGCGATCATGAACGGCATCGCGCTGCACGGCGGGACGCGGATCTACGGCGGCACCTTCCTGGTGTTCTCCGACTACATGCGCCCCGCGGTGCGGCTGGCGGCGATCATGCACGCCCCGGTCACCTACGTGTGGACCCACGACTCGATCGGCCTCGGCGAGGACGGACCGACCCACCAGCCGATCGAGCACCTCGCCGCGCTGCGCGCGATCCCCGGCCTGGACGTCGTACGACCGGCGGACGCGAACGAGACAGCGGTCGCCTGGCGCACGATCCTGGACAACCCCGAGGGTCCGGCTGCGCTGTGCCTGACCCGGCAGAACGTCCCGACCTTCCCCCGCGGTGCCGCCGACGACGGTCAGACCTGGGGCAGCGCCGACGACGCCGCGCGCGGCGGCTACGTGCTCCTCGACACCGACGGCACCCCTGACGTGGTGCTCGTGGCCACCGGCTCGGAGGTCCAGCTCGCCGTGGCCGCGCGCGCCACGCTGGCCGAGCACGGCGTGGCCGCCCGGGTGGTCTCCATGCCGTGCCGCGAGTGGTTCGACGAGCAGGACCAGACCTACCGTGACCAGGTGCTGCCGCCCCAGGTGCGCGCACGGGTCAGCGTCGAGGCGGCCGTGGCCCAGGGGTGGCGTGAGGTGGTCGGCGACGCCGGCCGCTCGGTCTCCCTGGAGCACTTCGGCGCCAGCGCCGACTTCGCCACGCTGTACCGCGAGTTCGGGATCACCGCTGACGCGGTGGTCGCCGCAGCGCAGGAGAGCATCGCCGCGGCGTCGGCGTAGCGCCGCGGACGCCGACCCATCGCCCACCCCACGACCCACCACCAGGAGGACGTCATGACCGACAGCTCACAGACAGGATCGGAGCGGCTGGCCAGGCTGAGCGAGGCGGGGGTGTCGATCTGGCTGGACGACCTCTCTCGCGAGCGCCTGGAGACCGGCAACCTCAACGACCTCGTCCGCGAGCGCCACGTGGTGGGGGTCACGACCAACCCGACGATCTTCGCCTCGGCCGTCGCCGAGGGTGAGCGCTACGACGACCAGGTCGCCGGCCTCACCCGCGCCGGCGCCGGCGTGGACGACGTGATCACCGAGATCACCACCGACGACGTGCGCACCGCCTGCGACCAGCTCGCCGAGGTCAACCGGGCGACCGACGGCGTCGACGGGCGGGTCTCGATCGAGGTCGCGCCCACCCTCGCCTTCGACACCGAGGCGACGCTGGAGCAGGCCGCCCAGCTGTGGCGCAAGGTCGACCGTCCCAACCTGATGGTCAAGATCCCCGCCACCACCGAGGGCCTGCCGGCGATCACCGCCGCGCTGGGCCAGGGCATCTGCGTCAACGTGACGCTGATCTTCGGCCTCGAGCGCTACGAGGCGGTGATGCAGGCCTACCTCGACGGGCTCGAGCAGGCCCGGGTCAGCGGCGTCGACCTCTCCGAGCTGCACTCGGTCGCCTCGTTCTTCGTCTCCCGCGTCGACAGCGAGGTCGACCGGCGGCTCGACGAGATCGGCACGCCCGAGGCGCAGCAGCTCAAGGGCAAGGCGGCCGTGGCCAACGCGCGGCTCGCCTTCGAGCGCTACGAGCGCGTCTTCGGCTCCGAGCGGTTCCAGGAGCTCGCCCGTCACGGCGCGCATCCGCAGCGCCCGCTGTGGGCCTCGACCGGGGTGAAGAACCCCGACTACCCCGACACGCTCTACGTCACCGACCTGGTCACCGCGGGCACCGTCAACACGATGCCGGAGAAGACCATGGCGGCCTTCGCCGACCACGGCGAGGTCGAGGGCGACCAGGTGCGCTCGGCGTACGACGACGCCCGCCAGGTGATGGCGGCCCTCGAGGGGCTGGGCATCGGCTACGACGAGGTGATCGCGACCCTGGAGCAGGAGGGCGTCGACAAGTTCGTCGACTCCTGGCACGAGCTCGAGGCGACCGTGGACAAGCAGATGGCGGCCAGCCGGGGCGAGCAGCCATGACCACCAGCCTCGACGTCGTCGCGCACGGACCGGCGGCCGAGGCTGTGGCGCAGCTGGTCCCGACCCTGGTCACCGAGGGCTTCGCTGGCAACCTCTTCGCCCGCGACTCCACCCTGTGGGGCCCCGACGCCGAGACCGAGGCGGTCAAGCGCCTGGCCTGGGTGGACCTGCCCCGCAGCTCGCGGCCGTTGATCGGCCAGATCGCGGCGATGCGCCAGGAGCTGCTCGAGCAGGGCCTCGAGCGCGTGGTGCTCTGCGGGATGGGCGGGTCCTCCCTGGCGCCCGAGGTGATCTGCGCGGCTGCGGAGCGCGACCTGACCGTGCTCGACTCCAGCGAGCCCGACCAGGTGCGCGCCGCCCTCGACCACCGGCTGGAGAGCACCGTGGTGGTGGTCTCCTCCAAGTCCGGCTCCACGGTCGAGACCGACTCCCAGCGGCGCGCCTTCGTGGCCGCGTTCGAGGCTGCCGGCATCGACCCCGCCGAGCGGATCGTGGTCGTCACCGACCCCGGCAGTCCGCTGGAGCACTCGGCCCACGAGGCCGGCTACCGGGTGGTGAGCGCCGACCCGGAGGTCGGCGGCCGGTTCTCGGCGCTGACCGCCTTCGGCCTGGTCCCCTCCGGCCTGGCCGGGGCCGACGTGGAGCGGTTGCTCGACGAGGCGCAGATGGCCACCGACCTGCTCGCTGCCGACGACGAGGCCAACCCCGGGCTGCGGCTGGGCGCCGCGATCGCCGGCACCGACCCGCTGCGCGACAAGCTGGTGCTGCTCGACAGCGGCTCGGGCCTGCCGGGCTTCGCCGCCTGGGCCGAGCAGCTGATCGCCGAGAGCACCGGCAAGCACGGCACCGGGATCCTCCCGGTCGTGGTCGACGACGTCGACTCCCCCGAGGTCGCCGCACCGTGGGACGACCTCACCATCGCGACCCTGGTGGCCGACTCCGACCAGGAGGACCGTGTCACCGAGCAGAGCCGGGTCACGGTCTGCGGGGCGCTCGGCGCACAGCTGCTGCTCTGGGAGGTGGCCACCGCCGTGGCCGGCCGGCTCCTCGGCATCAACCCGTTCGACCAGCCGGACGTCGAGAGCGCCAAGCAGGCCGCGCGGGGCCTCCTGGACTCTCCGCCGGCGCAAGGCGAGCCCCGGTTCAGCGACGGCCCGGTCTCGGCGTACACCCCGGGCAGTGGCGACTGGCTGGGCGCCGCCGACACCGTCGGCGGCGCACTCGAGGCGCTTCTCGCCCAGATCGACCCCGAGCGTGGCTACCTCGCCGTCATGGCCTACCTCGACCGGTGGGCGCACGCCGACCTCGAGTCCGTGCGTGACCACCTCGCTGCTCGCGCCGCACGCCCGGTGACGTTCGGGTGGGGCCCGCGGTTCCTGCACTCCACCGGTCAGCTGCACAAGGGTGGCCCGGCCGTGGGCACCTTCCTGCAGGTCACCGCGACCCCCGCGCAGGACCTCGAGATCCCCGGTCGTGACTTCGGCTTCGCCACCCTGGTCGCCGCGCAGGCGGCCGGGGACGCCGCCGTCCTCGCCGACAAGGGCCGCCCCGTTCTGCGCCTCCACCTCGACGACGTCGCCACCGGGGTCCAGCAGCTGCGCGACCAGCTCGGAAGGGCGCGCTGAGGTGAGCCCGTCCCGCCCGAACCCGCTGCGCGACCCGCAGGACCGGCGACTGCCCACGATCGCCGGCCCCTGCGGCATGGTGATCTTCGGGGTCACCGGCGACCTGGCGCGCAAGAAGCTGATGCCCGCGATCTACGACCTGTCCAACCGCGGGCTGCTCCCGCCGGGCTTCTCGCTGGTCGGCTTCGCACGCCGCGACTGGGCTGACGAGGACTTCGAGCAGGTGGTCCACGACGCGGTCAAGGAGCACTCGCGCACCGAGTTCCGCGAGGAGACCTGGCGACAGCTCGCCGAGGGGTGCCGGTTCGTGCCCGGGAACTTCGACGACGACCAGGCCTTCGCGAAGCTGCGCGAGACCGTCGTCGAGCTCGACGAGCAGCGCGGCACCGGCGGCAACCACGCGTTCTACCTCTCGATCCCGCCGCGCTTCTTCGGCGACGTGATCGGACAGCTCGAGAAGCATGGCCTCGCCGAGCAGCGCGACGGCGAGTGGCGCCGGGTGGTGGTCGAGAAGCCGTTCGGCCACGACCTCGACAGCGCCCGCGAGCTGAACGAGGTGGTGGGCCGGGTCTTCCCACCCGAGTCGGTCTTCCGGATCGACCACTACCTCGGCAAGGAGACGGTGCAGAACATCTTGGCGATGCGGTTCGCCAACACCATGTTCGAGCCGATCTGGAACGCCAACTATGTCGATTCGGTCCAGATCACCATGGCCGAGGACGGCGGCATCGGCGGCCGAGCCGGCTACTACGACGGCATCGGCGCGGCTCGCGACGTGATCCAGAACCACCTGCTGCAGCTGCTGGCGCTCACCGCGATGGAGGAACCGACGTCCTTCGACGCCCGCAGCCTGCGACTGGAGAAGATCAAGGCCCTGGAGGCAGTGACCCTCCCGCGCCGGATGGACCTCGGTACCGCCCGTGGCCAGTACGCCGCCGGGTGGGCCGGAGGCATCGAGGTGCCGGGCTACCTCGACGAGGCCGACATCCCCACGAGCTCCACGACCGAGACCTACGCCGCGCTGCGGCTCGAGGTCGACAACCGACGCTGGGCGGGCGTCCCGTTCTACCTGCGCACCGGCAAGCGGCTGGGGCGCCGGGTCACCGAGGTGGCGCTGACCTTCAAGCGGGCGCCACACCTGCCCTTCGGCGCGCACGCCACCGAGGAGCTGGCAGCCAACGCCCTGGTGGTGCGGGTCCAGCCCGACGAGGGCGTGACCCTGCGATTCGGCTCGAAGGTGCCTGGGACCTCGATGGAGATCCGCGACGTCAACATGGACTTCGCCTACGGCGGCTCCTTCACCGAGGCCTCACCGGAGGCCTACGAGCGGCTGATCCTCGACGTCCTGCTGGGCGAGCCGCCGCTGTTCCCACGGCACGAGGAGGTCGAGCAGTCCTGGCGCATCCTCGACCCGGTCGAGGAGTACTGGGCCCGTCGCGGCAAGCCCGACCCCTACCCGAGCGGCACCTGGGGCCCCACGTCCGCCGAGAAGATGCTGGCCCGCGAGGGCCGCGCCTGGAGGCGACCATGAGCGACATCGTGCTGCACGACACCTCCTCCTCGCAGATCGCTGCCGGGCTGGTGCGGGCACGCCGCGCAGCCGGGTCGCCGGCGATGGGGATGGTGCTCACCTTCCTGGTCGTGAGCCCGGACGAGGACTGCGAGGACGCCGTGGCGGCTGCGACCGCCGCGGCTCGGGAGCACCCGAGCCGGCTGCTGTGCGTCGTACTGGGTGACCGGCGTGGCCGGTCCGGCATCGACGCCGAGATCCGCACCGGCGTGACCGGTGCGGCGGGCGAGACGGCCGTGATCCGGCTCAGCGGGCCGGTCGCCGGGCACGCCGAGTCGGTCCTGCTCCCGCTGCTCCTGCCCGACTCGCCCGTGGTCGTGTGGTGGCCGTCCGATGCCCCGGACGATCCGGCCTCTGACCCCGTGGGGGCGCTGGCGGGTCGTCGCATCACCGATGCGGCCGCGGTCCCCAGCAACCGTTCCCGAGCGATGCTCACCCAGTGCGCCCATTACGCGGAGGGCAACACCGACCTCGCGTGGACCCGGATCACGCTCTGGCGCGCCCTGCTGGCCGCCGCCCTCGACCAGCTGCCGGGCAAGGTAGACGCTGTGACCATCTCCGCGCGACGCGTGAGCCCCAGCGCCGACCTTCTCGGCGCGTGGCTCGCCGACCGGCTCGGGGTCGAGGTCACCCGCAAGCGCGCCGACGTCACCGGCATCGCGGGGGTGCGGCTGCGCACCCGCAACGGCGACATCAGCATCGTGCGTGAGAACGGCGAGGATGCGGCGGCGGTCATGAGCGTTCCCGGTCAGCCCGACCGCACGGTTGCGCTGCGCCGCCGCGAGCTGCCCGAGCTGCTCGCCGAGGAGCTGCGCCGGCTCGACGCAGACGAGGTGTACGCCGAGACCGTCTCGGCGCTGCACCGCGCCGGGGCCGCCACCGGAGGAGCGCGATCATGACGCGCCCCGGTGTCCACGTGCATCCGACCAGGGGCGACACCGCCTCGCATCTGGCCGACGACGTCACGGCGCTGCTCGCCGAGCTGCTCCAATCGGGTCGCGAGCCTCGGATCGTGCTCACCGGGGGGTCGATGTCACGGGCGCTGCACCGCGATCTCGTGCCGCGCAGCCAGAATCTCGAATGGGCGCGGGTGTCGATCCTGTGGGGTGACGAGCGGTTCGTCGCTGCCGGGTCCGACGAGCGCAACGAGCACCAGGCGCAGGAGGACCTCCTGGTCCACCTCCCCACGCTCAGCTCCAACATCTACCGGATGCCATCGACCGACGACGCCGAGAACGTGGTCCGGGCCGCCGCCCAGTACGCCGCCGAGGTGCGCAGCCTGCTCTCCGAGGAGTCCCACGACTCCCCCGCCTTCGACCTGGTCATCCTGGGCATCGGCGAGGACGGCCACGTGGCCTCCCTGTTCCCCGACCGGCCGCCCCCCACCGAGTCCGTGATCGCTGTCGAGGACTCCCCCAAGCCTCCGCCCGAGCGGATCTCGATGGGCTACGACCTGCTCAACCGCGCCCGGCGCGTCTGGTTCGTGGCCGCCGGCGAGGAGAAGGCGCAGGCGGTCGAGGCCTCCGTGCTCGGTGACCCCACCGACCTGCCCGCCGCCCGGGTGCGCGGCATGGACGACACCCGCTGGTACCTCGACACCGACGCCGCCTCGCGGCTCTGAGGCCGTCGGAATCACTGGTCAACCAGCGATTCCTGCACCTCAGAAGATGATCTCGCCACGCTTGCGACGGTCGCGCAGCGTGCTGAGGGCCTCCTCGAGGATGACCTCGGCCTCGGCGTCGGAGCGACGCTCTTTCACGTAGGCCAAGTGGGTCTTGTAGGGCTCGATCTTCGGTGGTGGAGGAGGGTTAGCCTCGTCCATGTTGGCCGGCAGGCCGCACCGGGGGCAGTCCCAGGTCTCTGGGATCACGGCCTCGGCGGCGAAGGCCACCTCGAACCGGTGCTGGTGCGCGCAGAAGAACTTCACCTGCTGACGCGGTGCGGACTCCCCGCGCTCGGCCTCTCCCATCGGCCCCGCGCCGACCCGGCTTCCGCGGATCGCGTTTCCTCCAAGTGCCACGAGCTGCCTCCTGAACTCGCAGGGTCACTCGGTCCCGTCCGAGTGGCCCTCTCGTGTGTGCTTCCCCAGTTGCGCTGACGGACCTGCGGTCGTCAGCCCCCGTACTTGAACTTCATGAGCAGCCCGAGACCGATCACGCACACGAACCAGGTCATCCCCGCACCGATGGTGATCCGGTCGAGGTTGCGCTCCGCGATGGACGAGCCGCCCAGGCTGCTGGACATGCCGCCTCCGAACATGTCGGAGAGCCCGCCGCCCCGGCCCTTGTGGAGCAGGATCAGCAGGATCATGAGGAGGCTCGTCATGACGAGCAGCACGGTAAGTGCGGTGATCACGGTGTCGAGCCTAACTCACGGCTGTCGGGCCACGGACGGCCCCTGAGGACTTCTCGGGCAATTGTCCGACTCGGTCGGATGGTGCGCTCACAGTGCAGGCATGTCGCGGAACCGGCAGATCCCGCCGAACTCGTCGACGTCGAGGCTGGCACCGCCGACGAGGGCTCCGTCGATATCCTGCTGCGCCATGATCCCGGCGATGTTCGCGGCCTTGACCGAGCCCCCGTAGAGGATCCGGACGCCCGCTGCGGCGTCCTCACCCCACTGCTCACCCACGCGCCCGCGGATCGCGCTGCAGACCTCCTGGGCGTCCTGCGGCGTCGCGACCTCGCCCGTGCCGATCGCCCAGACCGGCTCGTAGGCCACGACGAGTCCGGCCACCGTCTCGGCGTCGATGCCGGCCAGCGAACCCTCGACCTGCTCCAGCGTGTGCTCGACGTGGCGACCCTGCTGACGCACCTCGAGCCCCTCCCCGACGCACACGATCGGGGTGATGTCGGCGCCGAGCGCCCTGGTGGCCTTGGCGTTGACCACCTGGTCGGCCTCCGCGTGGTGCTGGCGCCGCTCGGAGTGACCGACGATGGCGTAGGAGCAGCCGAGCTTGGCCAGCATGCCCGCCGAGATCTCACCGGTGAAGGCGCCGGAGTCCTCGGTGCTGACGTCCTGGGCGCCGTAGCGCAGCGAGAGCTTGTCCCCGTCGACCAGCGTCTGCACGCTGCGGATGTCGGTGAACGGCGGACACACCACCACCTCGGTGGCGGTGAAGTCGTGCTTCTTGTCGGCCAGGGTCCAGGCCAGCTTCTGCACCAGGGCGACGGCCTCCTGGTGGTTGAGGTTCATCTTCCAGTTGCCGGCCATGAGCGGCGTACGTGCCATCGGAGGGGGTCCCTTCGGGAGAGTGGTGTGACTCAGCTGAGGACGTCGATGCCGGGCAAGGACTTGCCCTCGAGGTATTCCAGGCTCGCCCCGCCGCCGGTGGAGATGTGCCCGAAGGCCGACTCCTCGAAGCCGAGGGTGCGAACCGCCGCGGCCGAGTCACCGCCCCCGACCACCGACAGGCCTCCGGACCCGGTGAGGTCGACCAGCGCCTGGGCCACCGCGCGGGTGCCGTCGGCGAAGGCCTCGAACTCGAAGACGCCCATCGGTCCGTTCCAGAAGACCGTGCGGGCCTCGCTCAAGGCGTCGGCGAAGGTCTGTGCCGACTCCGGGCCGATGTCGAGCCCCATCTGGTCGGCCGGCATCGCGTCGACAGGGACCACGCTCGGGGCGGCGTCTGCGGCGAACTCGGGCGCCACCACCACGTCGCTGGGCAGCACGAGGTCGACCCCCTCCCGCTTGGCGCGTGCGAGGTACTCCTGGCAGGTCTCGAGCTGGTCGGCCTCGAGCAGGCTGCTGCCGACCTCGTAGCCCTTGGCAGCCAGGAAGGTGAAGACCATGCCTCCCCCGATCAGGAGCCGGTCGGCCTTGCCGAGCAGGTTGTCGATCACCCCGAGCTTGTCGGAGACCTTCGACCCGCCGAGGACCACGGCGTAGGGCCGCTCGGGAGACTCGGTCAGCCGGCGCAGCACCTCGACCTCGGACTCCACCAACCCGCCCATGGCGTGCGGCAGGAGCTTCGCCACGTCGTAGACGCTGGCCTGCTTGCGGTGCACGACCCCGAAGCCGTCGGAGACGAAGACGTCGGCGAGCGCAGCGAGCGCTCGGGCGAACTCCTGGCGCTGCGCCTCGTCCTTGCTGGTCTCGCCGGGGTTGAAGCGCACGTTCTCCAGCACCGCGACCTGGCCGTCCTCCAACGACTCGACGGTGGCGAACGCCTCGTCGCCGACGGTGTCACCGGCGAAGCGGACCTCGGCACCGAGCAGCTCCCCCAGGCGCTCGGCCACCGGGCGCAGGGAGTAGGCCGGGTCGGGCTCGCCCTGGGGGCGCCCCAGGTGCGCCACCACGGCGACCCGGGCTCCGGCAGCGCTCAGCCGGCGCAGCGTCGGCAGGCTCGCGCGGATCCGGCCGTCGTCGGTGATCCGGCGGCCGTCGAGTGGCACGTTGAGGTCTGAGCGGACCAGGACGCGCTTGCCGCGCAGGTCACCCAGGGAGTCGATCGTCCTCACAGCAGCAAGCCCGCGCCCCGGCTCAGAGGTCGGCGCCGACGTACAGCGCCAGGTCCGCCAGCCGGTTGGAGTAGCCCCACTCGTTGTCGTACCACCCGAGCACCTTGACCTGGTTGCCGAAGACCTTCGTCAGCGGCGCGTCGTAGATGCAGGACGCCGGGTCGGTGACGATGTCGGAGGAGACGATCGGGTCCTCGCTGTAGCGCAGGACCTTGCCGTCGGCGGCCTTCTCGACCGCGGCGTTGACCTCCTCGACGCTCACCTCTCGCGAGACCTCGACGGTCAGGTCGGTCGCCGACCCGGTCGGGATCGGCACCCGCATCGCGTATCCGTCGAGCTTGCCCTTGAGTCCGGGCAGCACCAGGCCGATCGCCTTCGCGGCGCCGGTCGAGGTGGGCACCATGTTGAGTGCGGCGGCTCGGGCGCGGCGAAGGTCCTTGTGCGGGCCGTCCTGGAGGTTCTGGTCGGCGGTGTAGGCGTGGATCGTGGTCATCAGGCCCTTGACGATGCCGAACTCGTCGTCGATCGCCTTGGCCATCGGAGCCAGGCAGTTGGTGGTGCACGAGGCGTTGGAGATCACGTGGTGCGCGGCGGGGTCGTAGTCCTCGTGGTTGACGCCCATCACGACCGTGAGGTCCTCGTTCTTGGCGGGAGCCGAGATGATGACCTTCTTGGCGCCGCCGTCGATGTGGGCCTTGGCCTGGGTGGCGTCGGTGAAGAAGCCGGTGGACTCGACCACCACGTCGACGCCGAGGTCGCCCCACGGCAGCGCAGCCGGGTCGCGCTCGGCGAGGATCCGGATCTCTCGTCCCCCGACGGAGATGCCGTTGTCCGTGACCGACACCTCCCCGTCGAGCCGGCCGAGCACGGAGTCGTACTTGAGCAGGTGCGCCATTGTCTTGAGGTCGCCGAGGTCGTTGGCGGCCACGATCTCGAGGTCGGCCCCCGACGCCTGGACGGCACGGAAGAAGTTGCGGCCGATCCGGCCGAATCCGTTGATACCTACGCGGACGGTCAAGACGATCTCTCCTTCAGCCGGATATCGGTTCTCACGACCCTATCGCCCGCGATCTCCCCCGCGAACGCCGTCCTTCCGGCTGCTCGACTCGCACGGTGGGTCACTCCTCGGCGAGCATCTCCGGGGTGAGGCTCGCCTCGGTGTCGGGTTCGCCGAGCTCGTGGGCTCGCTTGTCGGCCATCGCCAGCAGCCGGCGGATCCGGCCGGCGATGGCGTCCTTGGTCAAGGCGGGGTCGTGCAGCTGGCCCAGCTCTTCCAGGGACGCCTGCTTGTGCTCCAGGCGCAGGTGGCCCGCCATCCGCAGGTGGTCGGGCACCTCCTCGCCGAGGATCTCCAGGGCACGGCCGACGCGCGCCCCGGCCGCGACCGCGGCCCGCGCGGAGCGACGCAGGTTGGCGTCGTCGAAGTTGGCCAGCCGGTTGGCGGTGGCGCGCACCTCGCGCCGCATCCGGCGCTCCTCCCACGCCATCAGCGACTCGTGGGCCCCCAGCCGGGTGAGCAGGGCCCCGATCGCGTCGCCGTCGCGGATCACGACCCGGTCGACGCCGCGGACCTCGCGCGACTTCGCCGAGATGCCGAGCCGTCGAGCGGCGCCCACGAGCGCCAGGGCCGCCTCGGGACCGGGGCAGGTGACCTCCAGGGCGGAGGACCGGCCCGGCTCGGTCAGCGAGCCGTGGGCCAGGAACGCGCCGCGCCAGGCAGCCACGGCGTCACAGCTGCCGCCGGAGACCACCTGCGGGGGCAGGCCGCGCACCGGGCGCCCACGGTTGTCGATCAGACCGGTCTGGCGCGCCAGCGCCTCGCCGTCCTTGGTGACCCGGACGACGTAGCGACTGCCCTTCTTGATCCCGCGACCGGTGACCACGACGAGGTCGGAGCCGTGCCCGTAGATCTCCGCGATGTCCTTGCGCAGGCGCCGCGCGGCGCCGCTGGTGTCCAGCTCGGCCTCGATGACGATCTGGCCGCTGACGATGTGGAGCCCGCCGGCGAACCGGAGCATCGAGGACACCTCGGCCTTGCGACAGCAGGGCTTGGTGACATCCGTGCCGATCAGCTCGGCCTTCACCTGCTCCGTCATAGCCATCGCGCCGATTCTGCCACTGAGTTGCAACCCTTCGAAGCGGGGTGAGGCCTGACTCGAGGGGGCCTCTCGACGGGGCAGCCTATGTCGCGCGCATCGCCTTCGCATAGGCGCGGTGCAGCTTCGTCTCATCGTGGCGCGCAGAACCGTCCGGATGGGCGACGTCCTCGACCATCAGCTCGGCGCCCACGGCAGCGCTCACCCGCGCGAGATCATCGAGGTCCTCCTGGGTGCCGGCGTCGACCAGGACCCGGTCGAACCGCAGGTCAGGGGCATGTCGGGAGATCACCTCGAGGTGCTCCCGCGCGGTGAACCCGTCGGTCTCACCGGTCTGTGGCGCCAGGTTGAGCACGAGCATCCGCTGCGCAGTGGTGCGGACCAGGGCGGTGCGCAGCTCGGGCACCATCAGATGGGTCAGCACGCTGGTGAACCACGAACCGGGACCGAGCACCACCCAGTCGGCCGCGGCGATCGCCTCCAGCGCCTGGGGGCAGGCCGGCGGGTCGGACGGCTCGAGCGCGACCTCCAGCACCCGCCCGCGGGCCGAGGCCACCTCGACCTGGCCACGGACCGCCGCCGGCTTCGCACCGGGCTCGGCCTCGACGTGCGCCACGATGTCGAGCGGCACCAGCGACATCGGCAGCACCCGCCCCTGCGCCTGGAGCAGCCGCGCCACCAGCTCCAGTCCGTCGACGTGATCGCCCAGCAGCTCCCACAGGGCCACGATCAGCAGGTTGCCGACCGCGTGGCGGTCGAGCTCACCGTGGCTGGCGAACCGGTGCTGGAGCACGCGGGCCCAGGTCGAGCCCCAGTCGTCGTCGTCGCACAGCGCGGCGAGCGCCATCCGCAGGTCACCGGGGGGAAGGCAGTCGAACTCCTCACGCAGCCGCCCCGAGGAACCCCCGTTGTCGGCCACGGTCACCACCGCGGTGATCTCGTCGGCGACGTGGCGCAGCGAGGTCAGCGAGGCAGCGAGCCCGTGGCCACCGCCGAGCGCGACGACGCCCAACCCCGGCCGTGCCGGCTGCTCACCGCTCGATGCTGCTCCCTGCGGTCGCTCCGGCGGAGTCACTCGCGCCCCAGGTCGCGGTGCCCGGCGCGCGCGTCGACCCCGGCCTCCCGCAGTCGGCGAGCCACCTCCTCGGACATGGCCACGCTGCGGTGCTTGCCGCCGGTGCAGCCGATCGCCACGGTCATGAACCGCTTGCCCTCGCGCAGGTAGCCCTCACCCACGCCGATCAGCAGCGGGACGAAGCCATCGAGGAAGGTCGCCGCCCCCTGCCGCGACATGACGTAGTCGGAGACGGGCTCGTCGCGCCCGGTGTGGGCGCGCAGCTCGGGGACCCAGAACGGATTCGGCAGGAACCGCATGTCCGCCATGTAGTCGGCGTCGACGGGAATGCCGTACTTGAAGCCGAAGCTGACCACGTTGACCCGCAGCGAGGTGGTCTGGGCGGTGCCGAAGAGCCCGGCGATGCGCCCGGTGAGCTGGTGGACGTTGAGGTTGCTGGTGTCGATGACCAGGTCGGCGTCGCTGCGCATCGCAGCCATCACCTCGCGCTCGCGGGCGAGCCCTTCCAGCAGCCGACCGTCACCCTGCAGGGGATGGGGGCGCCGGGCCGCCTCCTGCCGCCGGACCAGCACGTCATCGGCGGCCTCGAGGTAGAGCAGGGTGGTGCGGCGGGGCAGGGTGTCCTTCGCGAGCACCTCGCGCAGCGACTCGAAGAAGTCGCCGGAGCGCACGTCGACGACCACGGCGATCGAGCGCTGGGGCCCGTGAGCCTCGTCGACCATGTTCACCACGTCAGGGACCAGGGCCGGCGGCAGGTTGTCGACCACGAAGAAGCCGAGGTCCTCCAGCTCCTTGGCCGCGGTGCTGCGACCGGCGCCGGTCATGCCGGTCACCACCACCAGCTCGCCCTGGGGGGCATCGGCGCTGGTGACCGGCTCCCCCGGCAGGTCGCTCTCGCCGGCGGTCATCGGACCTCACGCATCGGGTGCACCTCCGGTGTCGGGGTCGGCGTCGATGATCTCTCCGGTTGCGGTGTTGATCGTGACAGATCCCGGCTGGGAGCGCGGGGAGTCCTCGGCGAGTGCCTCCACGATCGCCTCGGCCGTGCGCCGACCGATGCCCGGCACCTCCGCGATCTCCTCCACGGTGGCGGCGCGGATCTTGCGCAGCGACCCGAAGCGGCGCAGCAGCGCCTTGCGTCGTACCTCCCCCAGCCCCGGCACGTCGTCGAGCAGGCTCTCGACCATGCTGCGCGAGCGACGGGAGCGGTGATGGGTGATCGCGAACCGGTGGGCCTCGTCGCGCAGCCGCTGCAGCAGGAAGAGCGCGTCGCTGGAGCGCGGCAGGATCACCGGGTCGTCCTGGTCGGGCAGCCAGATCTCCTCCAGCCGTTTCGCCAGGCCGCACACCGGGATGTCGGGGAGCCCGAGCTCGTCCATCGCACGTCGCGCAGCGCCCACCTGAGGGGCACCGCCGTCCACCACGACCAGCCCCGGGACGTAGGAGAAGGAGCGCGCGCGCCCGGTGTCGGGGTCGACCAGCATCGGGCCGGACTGGTCGTCGAGGTCGAGCCCGTCGGCCTGTCGTTCGTCGATGAGTCGACGGAACCGTCGGGTCACCACCTCGTGCATCGCGGCGACGTCGTTGGCGCCTGCCTCGCCGCCGACCGACCGCACGATGAAGCGGCGGTACTCCGACTTGCGCGCCAGGCCGTCCTCGAAGACCACCATCGAGCCGACCACCTCGGTGCCGTGCAGGTTGGAGATGTCGAAGCACTCGATGCGCAGGGGCGCCTCTGGCAGCTCCAGGGCGACCTGGATGTCCTCCAGCGCCTGGTTGCGCGTGGTGAGGTCGGAGGCGCGCCGGGTCTTGTGCAGCGCCATCACCTGCTTGGCGTTGCGCCCGACGGTCTCCATGAGGGCCTTCTTGTCCCCCCGCTGCGGCACGCGCAGCCGCACCCGGCCCCCGCGCAGCTCGGTGAGCAGCTCCTCGAGGGCCGCGACGTCCCCGGCGTCGGGAAGGGCCGGGACCAGGATCTCGCGCGGCACGGCGTCTCCCCGCTCATCGGCGTAGAGCTGGAGCAGGAACGCCTCGACCAGGCCACCGAGGTCGACGTCCTCGGTGCGCTCGGCGACCCAGCCGCGCTGCCCGCGGACCCGGCCACCACGCACGTGGAAGATCTGCACGGCCACCTCGAGCGGGTCGACCTCGAGCGCGATCACGTCGACGTCGGTGCCGTCACCGAGCACCACCGCCTGCTTCTCCAGCACCCGCTTCAGCGCGCCGAGGTCGTCGCGCAGCCGAGCGGCCCGTTCGTACTCCAGGTCGGCCGCGGCCACCTGCATGTCCTTCTCCAGGCGCTTGACGAACTCCGAGGTGCGACCAGCCATGAAGTCACAGAAGTCGTCGACGATCTCGCGGTGCTCCTGCGCCGAGACGTTGCCGACGCAGGGAGCCGCGCACTTGTCGATGTAGCCGAGCAGGCAGGGACGCCCCACCTGCTGGGAGCGGGTGAAGACACCGTTGGAGCACGAGCGCATCGGGAAGACCCGCAGCAGCTGGTCGACGGTGTCGCGGATCGCCCAGGCGTGGGAGTAGGGGCCGAAGTAGCGGGTGCCCTTCTTCTTCGCGCCGCGCCCCACCATGACCCGCGGGAACTCGTCGGAGAGCGTCACCGCCAGCCACGGGTACGACTTGTCGTCGCGGTACTTCACGTTGAACCGCGGGTCGAACTCCTTGATCCAGGAGTACTCCAGCTGCAGTGCCTCGACCTCGGTGGCGACCACCGTCCACTCCACCCCGGCAGCAGTGGTGACCATCGTCGCGGTGCGCGGGTGCAGGCCGGCGAGGTCCTGGAAGTAGGACGTCAGCCGCGAACGGAGGTTCTTGGCCTTGCCGACGTAGATCACCCGGCCGCGCGCGTCGGTGAATCGGTAGACCCCGGGTGACGTCGGGATCGACCCCGCGGCGGGGCGGTACGTCGTCGGATCAGCCACGTGACCACCTTACGAAGGGGCACCGACACCGCCGGTCGGCACGGGGGACGTGGCCCGGGTTCAGGCCCCGTGTCGACCCACGAGCGGGTCGAGTCCGGTGCTCAGGCCGCGACCACCTGGTCACCCTCGACCTTGATCGACACCTCGGCCAGCGGCTGCGCCGCAGGCCCTTGGTCGACCGAGCCGTCCTCGATCGCGAACCGGCTGCCGTGGTTGGGGCAGACCATGTCCCCGTCCTCGACCTTGTCGATGATGGTCCCCTGGTGGGTGCAGACCGCCGTGAATGCCTTGAACTCACCCTTCGAGGGCTGGGTCACCACGATCTGCTTGTCGGTCAGGGCCACCCCGCCGCCGACCGGGACGTCCGCGACGGCGACCAGCGCCGCCCCTGCCGCGGGGGCCGAGGTGCCCGAGCCACCCTCGCCCCCCTCCGACCCGCTGCCGGAGTCCGAGGAGCACGCCACCAGGATCGGACCCACGACGCCGTAGGCGAGTGCGCAGCCGAGGAAGGAACGGCGAGGCATGGCGCCACCGGCCACTGCCTCGGTGGTGGGCTCAGGCTTCATGAGGACCTCCCGGTGTCGTCGAGTCGTCGGCGCCTGTGCGCAACGCTAGCGCCGCGTGGGCGCCACGTCAGGTGGCCAGGAGTCGTAGTACCCACATCACCCCGAGGATCCGGTGTCACCGCTTGGCCGGCTTCCGACGCGCCTTCCTGACCGGCTTCGAGGCCGCGAGCAGGGGCCGCAGGAACGTGCCGGTGTGGCTCTCGGCGTTGCCGGCGACCTCCTCGGGAGTGCCTTCTGCGACCACCAGGCCACCACGACTGCCGCCCTCCGGACCCATGTCGAGGATCCAGTCAGCGGTCTTGATCACGTCGAGGTTGTGCTCGATGACGAGCACGGTGTTGCCCTGGTCGACCAGCCGGCCGAGGACGACCAGCAGCTTGCGGATGTCCTCGAAGTGAAGACCGGTGGTCGGCTCGTCGAGGACGTAGACCGTGCGCCCCGTCGAGCGCTTCTGGAGCTCGGTGGCGAGCTTGACCCGCTGTGCCTCGCCGCCGGACAGCGTCGGGGCAGGCTGCCCGAGCCGGACGTAGCCCAGCCCCACGTCCACGAGGGTCGCGAGGTGCCGACGGATCGCCGGCACCGCGGCGAAGAACTCCACGGCCTCCTCGATCGGCATGTCGAGGACCTCGGCGATCGTCTTGCCCTTGTAGTGCACCTCGAGGGTCTCGCGGTTGTACCGCGCCCCGTGGCAGACCTCGCACGGCACGTAGACGTCGGGTAGGAAGTTCATCTCGATCTTGATCGTGCCGTCGCCGGAGCACGCCTCGCAGCGTCCGCCCTTGACGTTGAAGGAGAACCGGCCCGGCAGGTAGCCGCGCATCTTGGCCTCGGGCGTCGCTGCGAAGAGCTTGCGGACGTGGTCGAAGACACCGGTGTAGGTCGCCGGGTTGGAGCGCGGGGTGCGACCGATGGGCGACTGGTCGACGTGGATCACCTTGTCGACGAGGTCGACTCCCTCGATCTTGCGATGGCGACCCGGCACCGTGCGGGCGTTGTAGATCTTCTTCGCCAGAGCGGTGTAGAGGATGTCGTTGACCAGGGTCGACTTGCCCGACCCGCTGACGCCGGTGACCGCCACGAAGAGTCCGAGCGGGAACGAGACGTCGATGCCCTGCAGGTTGTGCTCGCGCGCTCCGACGACCTTCAGCTGCTGGCCAGGTGTGCGGGGGCGGCGCACGTCGGGCAGCGGGATCTCGCGGCGACGCGAGAGGTACTGCCCCGTCATCGAGTCGTGGTGCTCGAGCAGGTCCTGGACCGACCCGGAGACCACGACCTGACCGCCGTGCTCGCCCGCGCCCGGGCCGATGTCGACCACCCAGTCGGCGACCTTGATGGTGTCCTCGTCGTGCTCGACCACGATCAGGGTGTTGCCCAGGTCGCGCAGCCGCACCAGGGTCTCGATCAGCCGGTGGTTGTCGCGCTGATGCAGACCGATCGAGGGCTCGTCGAGCACGTAGAGCACGCCGACGAGGCCGGCGCCGATCTGGGTGGCGAGCCGGATCCGCTGGGCCTCGCCGCCGGAGAGCGAGCCTGCGGGCCGGTCGAGCGAGAGGTAGTCGAGCCCGACGTCGAGCAGGAAGGTGAGCCGTTCCTGGATCTCCTTGAGCACCCGCTCGGCGATCTGCCGCTCCCGCACGCTCAGCTCGACGCCTCGCAGGAAGTCGGCGGTCTCGTTGATCGGCAGTCGGCACACCTCGGCGATGCTGAGGCCGCCCACCGTCACCGCCAGCGGCACCGGCTTGAGCCGCGAGCCACCGCACTCGGGGCACGGCACCTCGCGCATGTAGCCCTCGTAGCGCTCCCGTGAGGTGTCGGACTCGGCCTCGCGGTGGCGACGCTCGATGTAGGGGCGCACGCCCTCGTAGCCGGTGACGTAGGTGCGCTCGCGGCCGAAGCGGTTGCGCCGCCGCACGGTGACCTTGCGGCCGTGGCCGTCCAGGATCGCCTTGCGCGCGGCGGCCGTGAGGTCCTGCCAGGGGGTGTCGAGGTCGAAGCCCAGCTCGTCGCCGAGCGCGCCCAGCAGCCCCTGGAAGTAGTCGGCGACGTGCGCGCCGGTCCATGGCGCGATCACTCCCTCCGCCAGCGACGCACTGGGGTCGGTGACGACCAGCTCGGGGTCGACCTCCATCCGGGTGCCGAGGCCGTGGCACTCGCCGCAGGCGCCGAAGGGCGAGTTGAAGGAGAACGAGCGCGGCTCGAGCTCGTCGGTCTCCAGCGGGTGCTCGTTGGGGCAGGCCATCCGCTCGGAGAACCGTTGCTCCCGGTGCGGGTCGTCGGCGGGCAGGTCGACGTAGTCCAGGAGCACCAGTCCGCCGGCCAGGTTGAGCGCGGTCTCGACCGAGTCGGTGAGTCGACGCTTGGCGGAGGCCTTGACCGCGATCCGGTCGACGACCACCTCGATCGTGTGCTTCTTCTGCTTGTCCAGCGTCGGCGGCTCGGTGAGCAGGTGGGTCTCGCCGTCGACCCGGGCCCGGCTGAATCCCTGGGTCTGCAGCTGGCGGAAGAGGTCGACGTACTCCCCCTTGCGACCGCGGATCACCGGGGCCAGCACCTGGAAGCGGGTGCCCTCGTCGAGCTGCATCACGCGGTCGACGATCTGCTGGGGGGTCTGGCGCGAGATCGGCTCACCGCACTGCGGGCAGTGGGGCCGCCCCGCGCGGGCGTAGAGCAGGCGGAGGTAGTCGTAGACCTCGGTGATGGTGCCGACGGTCGAGCGCGGGTTCTTCGAGGTGGACTTCTGGTCGATCGAGACCGCGGGGCTCAGGCCCTCGATGAAGTCGACGTCGGGCTTGTCCATCTGGCCGAGGAACTGACGCGCGTAGGCCGAGAGCGACTCGACGTAGCGACGCTGGCCCTCGGCGAAGATCGTGTCGAAGGCGAGGCTCGACTTGCCCGAGCCCGACAGCCCGGTGAAGACGATGAGGGAGTCACGGGGAAGATCGAGAGAGACGTCCTTGAGATTGTGCTCCCGCGCTCCGCGGATGATCAGCTGGTCGGCCACCAGGGTCCTGCCTCGAGTGATCGTTCGAACATGTGTTCGCCATGGTAACCACACCCCGCGGCGGGAGCGTGGCACCGGCGTGTCGGGTCGCTATGACCCTCGCGAGCCTACGTGCCGGGCCCAGAGCCTCTTGAATCGAGGGCCGCCAAGGACTGGGATGGACCCATGTCCTCCAGCGCAGACCCCGGCACCGTCGGGCTTCCCGGGGTGGACCAGGTCGTGGAGTCCACCGCGGCCCTGGTCGACACCGTCAGCCAGCTCACCGATGACGACGTGCGCGAGCCCTCGCTGCTGCCTGGCTGGACCCGCGCGCACCTGATCACCCACATCGCGCGCAACGCGGATGCGCTGCGCAACGTCCTCCACGGCGCCGAGATCGGCGAGGTCCGCGCGATGTACGTCTCCGCCGAGGAGCGCGACGCCGCGCTCGACGTCGGCGCCGGGCGCACGGCCGCCGAGCTGCTGGAGGACATCTCCGCCTCCGCCCACCGCTGGGACCAGGCCGCGAACGAGGTGCACAGGGGCCACCTGGACGCGATGGGCAAGCGGGTCGACGAGGGTGAGGGCCCCACCTTCCCGGTGCGACGGGTCGGCATGTTGCGGCTCATCGAGGTCGAGGTGCACCACGCGGACCTGGGCTGCGCCTACTCGGCGACCGACTTCTCCGCCACCCTCACCGAGCACCTCCTCGACCGACGCCACAAGGAGCTGGACAACGCCGGTGTCTCGCTGCGGGTCACGCCCGTCGACGGCCAGCCGTGGTCGACCGGGTCCGGTGGGCCCGAGGTGTCCGGCAGCACCGCCGACCTGCTCTGGTGGCTGCTCGGTCGCGGCGACGGCACCGGGGTGACGTGCTCGGAGGGACAGCTCCCGGACCTCGGCCGGTGGGCCTGACCTGCCCTCGACGTCGCGACCGAGGCTGCTCCCCGAGACCATGCCGCCACGGCCCGGTCGCACTCCCCCGCGCTGTGCGATGCTCGTGGAGTCGGCAGCCCACCGAGGAAGAGAGGCGTGCACCATGAGCTACACCGGCAAGGTGTCGGAGTCGGGAGAGCCCGACGTGCGCGAGCTCGCCGAGCTCATCATCACCAAGCTGGAGGTGGGCGACTTCGGCAACAACACCTACCTGCTGCGCTGTCGCACCACCGACGACCAGCTGCTGGTCGACGCGGCAGCCGAGCCCGAGCGCATCATCAACCTGGTCGGCAGCGACAGCCTGGCCGGCATCGTGACGACGCACCAGCACGGCGACCACTGGGGAGCGCTGGCCGAGGTGGTCGAGGCCACCGGCGCCACGACGTACGCGGGGAAGCACGACGCCGACGGGATCCCGGTCGCGACCGACGTGCTCGTGGACGACGGCGACAAGATCCGGGTCGGGACCTGCGAGCTGGAGGCGATCCACCTCGTCGGCCACACGCCCGGATCGGTCGCACTGCTCTACGACGACCCGTCCGGCACGCCGCACCTGTTCACCGGCGACTGCCTCTTCCCCGGCGGGGTGGGCAACACCTTCGGCGACAAGGACAGCTTCGAGCGGCTCTACACCGACGTGCGCTCCAAGCTCTTCGACCGGCTGCCCGACGAGACCTGGTTCTACCCGGGCCACGGCGACGACAGCACGCTCGGGGCCGAGCGACCCCAACTCGAGCAGTGGCGCGAGCGCGGCTGGTGATGCCTGTCCTCCCAGTGATGAGCAGCGCGACGAGCTGTTTCGGCGCCGTCATCGACCCACGACGTCGATGGGCTCGCAGAACGTCACCGGGGGAGGCGGAGCAGGCACCGGAAGCGCTGAGGCTCAGCCGCACCGCCGTGATCTGTCATCCTTCCGTCCGCGCTCACCACGCACCCCGCTGGCTCATGACCGAGCCGACCGTGCGCGCTGCGATCTGTAGGTCACCGAGCAGGCTCCAGTTGTCGACGTAGTGGGTGTCGAGGCGCGTCGACTCCTCCCACCCGAGTTCGCACCTGCCACTGACCTGCCAGAGACCGGTCATACCAGGTCTCACGACCAGCCGCCGTAGAGCATCGGGCTCCATCCCGGCCACTTCCGAGGGCAGCAAAGGTCTCGGTCCGATCAGCGACATCTCTCCGCGAATCACGTTGAGCAGCTGAGGCAGCTCATCCAGGGAGGTGCGGCGTAGGAATCGGCCCAGACGGGTGACGCGCGGGTCGCGACACATCTTGAAGAGCATCCCGTCCGCCTCGTTGCAGCTCGCAAGAGATTCCTTGATCCGCTCCGCTTCGACGACCATCGTGCGGACCTTGTACATCCGGAAGCGCCTCCCGTCACGCCCGACCCGAGTCTGGACGAAGAAGCACGGTCCGGCGCTGTCCAGACGCACCCCGACCGCCAGCAGGGCGATGACAGGAGCCAGCGCGAGGAGAAGCAGCGTTGCCGCGAACCGGTCGATGGTGTGCTTGATCCCTGTCATCAGCGCCGAGGGCCGGGGAGGCGCGAGCTCGCACCCGGCCTCTCCGGCGAGGCAGGCCGGTGTGAGTCGGCGCGGGTCGATTGCGCCGACGTTTCCGAGCGCCAGCATCGTGACTGGGGATCGGTCGAGCGCCCAAGCTGCTCGGCGGATCAGCCGAGCATCGACAGCGGGTCCGGGGAGGAAGGCGACGAGGTCGGCCGCCACCAGTGCGACGTGCTCAGACAGGTCCTCGACGGATCGACAGCGCTGCACGGCCTCGAACGGGGCGGCGCCCGGCGCCGTCGACGGTTCGCCCAGTGTCGACACGCTCACCACCTTGACGTCGCGCCTACCGCTCCAGGACCGCAGGTAGTCGGTGACCGCCGTGTGGTGGCCCACGAGCACCACGCGCACCGGGCCGGCCCATCGTGCGCTGACGACACGAACGACAGCCGCGGCGACGGCGGTGCTCAGCACGGCCACGACTGCAGATCTCTGGTGGTGCTGGGGAACATCGCTGATGACAGCGATGACCGCAACCACCGCGAGAACGATGGCGGTCGCGCGCCCCAGAGGCCGCAGGCTGCGCCGGACCGGTCTCCTCAGCGCGGAGCCCCATGAGTACGCGAGCAGCCCCCAGACCGACGTGGCCACGCTCGCAGCCACCCAGCCCTCCGTGAGCACCACCGCCGCCCCGGCCGCTAGAACCACTGCCGCGAGCTCGACGACCAGGGCGAGGGTCGCCGCTCTCCAGGTGGGGGCCGCACTCGGGACCTGGGGTCGGGCCCCCGGAGCGCGCTGCCTGGGCACCACGACGACGCGACCAGCAGGCGCGGCCTCCTCACCCGTCAAGACCGCAGGCGCATCCGTCGAGGACGCCATTCCCCCCCCTTTCCGGGTCATGCACTCTGATGAATCTGCAATCTATGGAAGAGGGAGCAGCCACAGAACCCTCGAAGTGACGACCTAGGACCGTCATTTCGGACGACCCGTTGGGTCCTCCGTTGCACGAGGGAAAACTGGGGTTTGCCGCGTTGCGGCACCAAGAGCCGTCCGCGCCCAGCCGCGCTGGTTCCATGTCCGGGATGACCTGTGCCGATGGGGGCCGTCCCGGGCCGTGTGGGGCCAGGGTCTGCTCCCCAAACCTGAAGGATGAACTCCACGTGCAAACCTCGGACGAGACCGTGCCTCGTCACCCCGGGACGGCGGGAGTCTCGTCCCGCGGCGGCTTCAGGCGCCCGTCCCACACCATGGCGACCAGCTCGGGCGTGGAGTGAACATCCAGGGCCTGGCACATGTGACGTACATGCGTGCGGATGGTGCTGAGGGAGAGCCCCATGTGCACGGCAGTCTCGCCGTGGCTCATCCCCTCGGCCAGGCTGCTGAGCACCTCCCACTGGCGAGCAGACAGAATCACGCCACTCTCGGCGGGCTGGGGGTCACCACCTCGGACGAGCGCATCGATCACCGGTGCGCGGAGCCTGGGTGCCACCCAGCGGCGGCCCGAGCCGACCGTGCGGATCGCGGTGATGAGCTCCTCGCGGCTGCAATCCTTGGCGACCCACCCTGCCGCGCCGGCCCGCAACGCCTCGGCGATCTGCCGAGGATCGGCGCTGGCGGAGAAGATCATCACCAGCGGGGTGCATCCATGACGGGACTCAGCGTCGATCAGCTCCAATCCCGAGGCGCCGTCGACGAAGTCGTCGACGAGCACGAGGTCGATCCCTCCTCGGCGCAGGACCTCACGTGCCGCCGACAACGAGGGGGCGGTCATGGTCGCCCGGATCTGGTAGAGCTCGGGAAGCAACCCGGCCAAGGACTCGGTCACCAGCCGGTGACCGTCCACCAGCAGGATCGTCAGCCCGTGCCCGTGTCGTTGCCGGGGAAAGGGAGTCGTCGCAGGCCCCATGGACGCTCAGGCCGTCATGCTTTCCAGCAGCCCGAGCTGTTCAGCTCGACGCACGGCTCCGATACGACGCTCGGCACCGAGCTTGCGCAACACCGCCTGGACGTGGCTCCGGACTGTGTTGATGCTGATGCCCATGCCCGCGGCGATCGCGTCGTTGCTCCGTCCGGCCGCCAGGAGCTGCAGCACCTGTCCCTCGCGCGTGGTCAGCTCGACGCCGGCGTCACTGGTCGTGGTACTCGGTCTCTCCAGCCCGGCGACGAGGCGCCCACCGGCGCGCACGCGGTGCACCGCTCGGCGCAGCCGCTCGATCCCGGCCTGCGGGCCGAGGACCGCGTCGACCATCCCCGCGTCGAACAACGCCAACACGTCGGGGTCGGGCTCGGTGACCACCACGATCGAGACGCCGACCGCGGTGCGGCGAAAGCCGGGCAGCAGCCGGCGAGTCGGCGGCGTCAACCCGTCGGAGAGGACCACGACGTGTGGCGACGGGTCTGCCGGGTCGCCGACGACGGAGCTGAGCCGGTCGTAGGTGGCGACGACATCGATGTCGCGTCGCAGCAGGGCCGAGGCCAGCGCATCGGCCACCAGTGGGCGGCGGTCGACGACGGCGACGAGGCAGAGGCCCCCCACCGGGGAAGGGTCGCGATCTCCCGGTCTCACGGTGCACTCCTCTAACGGATGTGCAGCAGGGTCCGGGCTGCAAGCTGTGGGTCGACCACGTCATGTAAACCCACGACATAGCGTGGTAGCAAGCATACAAGGCCCTTCAGTCGTGACGCGACCTGAAGGTCCCTCTAGCCTGTCCGAATGGCCGACAAAGTTCTGAAGATCAACGACGCTGGCTGGCTCTTCGCCGAGACGTTCCGCACGCCGATGCAGGTCGGGGTGCTGGCGAACTTCTCGATGCCCGACGACGCGGGTGACTCCTACCTGGAGGACCTCGTCGAGCACTGGCGCACGTTCACCACCTTCGAGGAGCCCTTCAACTACAAGCTCAAGGGTGGCCTGCTGCCCCGCTGGGAGGTGCTGGCGGACGACGAGATCGACCTCGACTACCACTTCCGCCACTCGGCGGTCCCCGCACACGGTGGTCAGCGCGAGCTCGGCGTCCTGGTCTCGCGGCTGCACTCGATGAACATGGACAGACGCTACCCGCTGTGGGAGTGCCACATCATCGAGGGCGTCGCGGACCGCAGCTGGAGCATCTACATCAAGGTGCACCACTCGCAGATCGACGGCGTCGGCGGCATCCGGCTGGCGAACCGCATGTTCACCGCTGACAAGGACGCGCGCGGGCTGCGTCCACCGTGGGCCGTCGGGCTCAAGGGCGAGGACCAGTCGGGCCTGCCGGCGAAGCAGAAGCCGGCCAGGACGAGCTCCTCCCCCGGTGTCCGTGAGCGCATCACCGGCGGCCTGAAATCGGTCGGCTCGGTCAGCGCGTCGTTGAGCCGGACCTACCTGGAGTCGGCCGCCGGCAGCCGCGAGGACCTGCGCGCCGTGCCGTGGCGTGCACCCAAGTCGATCCTGAACGAGCGCATCAGCAAGCCGCGTCGCTTCGCCACACAGGCCTACGACATGGACCGGCTGCGCACGGTCGCCAAGGCCGCCGACGGCAGCCTCAACGACCTGTTCCTGGCGCTGTGCGGCGGGTCCTTGCGGCGCTACCTCCAGGAGCTCGGCGAGTTACCCGACGACTCGCTGACCACCAACGTCCCGGTCTCGGTCCGCGCGGAGGGCGAAGGCCTGGGCAACGCGATCAGCTTCCTCTACGCCAAGATCGGCACCGACATCGAGGACCCCCTCGAGCGGATCAGATCGATCCGGGAGTCCACCCAGCTCGGCAAGCAGCGGATGCCCACGGCGGGGCCGGCGGCGATGGACCTCTACACGACCGCGTTGATGGGGCCGTTCCTGGGCCAGGCGATGGCAGGGATCGGCGGGTACGGCCGACCCTCGAGCAACGTGGTGATCTCCAACGTGCCAGGCCTCAAGGAGAACCGCTACGTCGAGGGCTCGCTGATGCGTGAGTACTACCCGGTCAGCCTGCTGTTCCACGGGATGGCGCTCAACATCACCGCGGTCAGCAACGCCACCACGTTCTGCGTCGGCTTCACCGGGTGCCGCGAGACCCTGCCCAGCCTGCAGAAGATCGCGGTCTACATGGGGGAGGCACTCGAGGAGCTCGAGGACGCGCTCGGGCTGGAGAAGCCGAAGCCCAAGAAGAAGGCCGCGAAGAAGCCCGCCAAGAAGTCAGCAGCCAAGAAGTCAGCGGCGAAGAAGTCAGCGGCGAAGAAGTCGTAGGTCCCGGTCGTTGCGGCACGGTCCCTGCCACACGTCACCAGGTTTCGAGGCTCGTCGCTAGCGCTCCTCGCACCTCAACCTCCTCGATGCGCTCGACCTCAACCGCCGGAGTAGCTGATCTTGACCGTGTCGCTGACGGGGAGGCTCTGGCACGCCAGCCGGATGCCGTCGGCGAGGTCCTCGTCGTCGAGGACGTCGTTGGTGCGCATGGACACCTCGCCCTCGAGCACGATGCAGGCGCACGCCGAGCAGTTGCCCTCGCGACAAGAAAAGGGAGCCTGCACTCCCTGGTCGAGCAGGAAGTCCAGGAGCGGCTGGTCCGGCGCCCACCCATCGAGGCTGAACTCCTCCCCGTCCAGGTCGCCACTCACCGAGGCAGGGGTGTCACGCTTCACCTCGGCGCTGGTCTCGCCGACCTCGACGGTGTCGGCGTCAGGCCCCATGAGTCCCTCGGCCGCCGCGATCTCGTCGGTGATGTCGTCGGCGGCGTCTCCGAAGGGGTTTCCTCCCAGCGAGACGAACTTCTCCTGGTGGCGGCGCTCACGCGGGAACTCCAGCTGCTTGAGCGCGCCGACCACACCCTTCATGAAGGGGCCCGGCCCGCAGACGAACGCGTCGTACGACGTGTGGTGGGCAGCAATCGCTCGCATGTGGTCAGGCGTGGGCAGGCCTTGCAGCACCTCGAGCCAGTGGATCAGCACGAAGCGGTCTGCGTGCTCCTCGGCGAGCTGGCGAAGCTCGTCGGCGAAGATCACCGAGTCGGGGTCCCGGTTGGCGTAGACCAGCACCACCTGGCCGGTGCCGGTGGCCAACGCGGACTTGGCGATCGAGATCACCGGCGTGATGCCGCTGCCGCCCGCGAAGAGCAAGAAGTCGCGGTCGAAGTCCTTCGGGGTGAAGATGCCACTGGGCGGCAGCGAGGTGAGGATGTCGCCCGGCTGGAGGTTGTCGCACAGCCAGTTCGACGCGTACCCCTCCGCGGTGCGCTTGACGGTGACCTTGAGCAGGTCGGTCTCGTGCGGCGCGCTCGAGAGCGAGTAGCAACGGGCGACCGTGCCGGTCTGCGTGGACGGCACGGCGACGGTGAGGAACTGTCCCGAGGTGTAGGTCGCCGGCTCGGGCGCACGTAGCACGATCGAGCACGCCTCACCGGTCTCCTCGACCACCTCGACGACCTCGAGCTTGAGCACCTCCGGCTCGGAGGGGGCGGCGCGCGTGCCGCCGGTGTCGGTGCCGGGATCGGTGTCGGTCACGGTCTCAGTCAACCTCAGTCGACCCCGCCCCCGACCTCGACCCGCCCCTCCTCCACGGCGCGGGTGATGCTCGCCTGGAGCCGGCCGCACGTCAGCGGCAGTCCTCCCTTGCCGTCCCCAAGGCCCTCGGCGCGTGCCCGGCTGAACTCAGCGCACGCGGCCGCCGACTCGGCACTCCACTGGATGGAGGTCTGGAACTCGCTGAACTTGCGCACCCGCACCGTGGCCAGGCAGTCCAGGCAGGCCACCTCGGACAGGTGGCCCTCCAGGTAGCGGCGACGGTCCTGGAAGGTCTCCGGGTCCTGCGGGGCGAACGAGACCATCACACGCCCCCGGGCATGGTCGGCGCCCCGACCTCGCCGGCCACGTCGGCCACGTCGGCCTCCTCGGCCTTGTCGTCGACTCCCTCGGTGGTCGAGCCCGCCGAGACCCCGTGGCCGCCGTCGTGCCCCGCTGAGTACTGGGCGTCCTCCTCCTGGCGACGGCGCAGGTTGTCCTCGACCTCTTTCTGCCAGTTCTCGTTGGCGTGAGTGGTGTCGACCTCGAACTCGAACCGCTCGGTCATCTCCGGCCTGACCTCGGCGACGTCGACGTAGAACTGCTCGTACCACCGCCGCAGCTGGTAGACCGGCCCGTCCTCCTCGCACAGCAGCGGGTTCTGGATCGCGGACTTGTTGAGCCAGATGTGGACGTCCTGCATGAAGCCCTCACCGAACATGTCGCTGTACTTCGTGGCGATCTTGCGCGACGACTCGTCGTCGAGGCCTTCCGGCTTCTGCACCATCAGGCCGTACTGGAGCTTGAAGCTGTTGTTGTCGACCGGGTAGTGGCAGTTGACGAGGATGACCTTGATCTCGTAGCCCTTGTAGGTCGTCTTCAGCGGGTTGATCATGTACGACGGCCCGAAGTAGCTGGCCTCGGACTCCAGCAGCAGGTCCTGGTCGCCGTAGCCGTTGCCCGCCATGTCGGGCCGGCCGCTGGAGGTCATGTACTGCGTGGCGACGTGGCCCTCGAAGACGTTCTTGAAGTACCGCGGGAACGCGTAGTGGATGTAGAAGAAGTGCGCCATGTCCACGACGTTGTCGACGATCTCGCGGCAGTGCGCGTTCGGTACGTCGAGCACGTTCCACGTCCAGTCGGTCCACTCTCCGGTCTCCAGCTCGGGGATCTCCGGGATGTCCTGCTCGGGGATCGGACCGTTGCCCTCGACGTCGTGCCAGACGAAGAGCTGGCGGTTGCGCTCCATGGCGTGCCAGGTGCGCGTGCGCGCCCGCAGCGGGATGCGCTTGGCGTAGGGGATCTGCTTGCAGCGACCGTCGCCGCCCCAGCGCCAGTCGTGGAAGGGGCAGGCGATCTGGTCGCCCTTGACGGTGCCCTGGGTCAGGTCGCCGCCCATGTGGCGGCAGTAGCCGTCGAGCACGTTGAGGTTGCCCTCGCTGTCGGACCACACCACGAGCTTGGTGCCGAACGCCTCGACCGAGTGGGGCTTGCCGTCGCGGTAGGGCTCGGCGAGCCCCAGGCAGTGCCACCCGCGCGCGAACCGCTCCGGCGGCGCGCCGGTGTCGATGATGCGGGGGTCGAGCTTGGTGCCGGTCATGGACTCCTCCACTACTCACGAGAGCGTGCCTGCTTCCGCCCAATACTGAAACACGTTACAGTTTTGGCCGTGTCTTTGACCAGTGTCCTGTGACCCGCGGCACGCTGTCGCACCGGTCCCCGGCACCCCCGAAGGAGCCTGCATGCACCTCGCCCTGACCCCCGAGCAGGAGTCGCTCAAGCGCGAGCTGGAGGAGTACTTCGCCCAGCTGGTGACCCCAGAGGTGAAGGCGGCGCTGTCGGCGAGCTCGGGCGAGTTCGGCGACACCGAGGCCTACAAGCGCGTGATCCGCCAGATCGGCCAGGACGGCTGGCTCGGCATCGGCTGGCCCGAGGAGTACGGCGGTCAGGCACGGTCGATGGTCGACCAGCTGATCTTCTCCGACGTCGCAGCGGTCGCCGGCGTCCCGATCCCCTACCTGACGCTGAACACCGTGGGGCCGACGATCATGCGGTTCGGCACGAGTGCGCAGAAGCGCGAGCTGCTGCCGAAGATCCTCAAGGGCGAGCTGCACTTCTCCATCGGATACTCCGAGCCCGGCTCGGGCACCGACCTGGCCTCGCTCACGACCCGTGCCCGGCGCGAGGGTGAGGAGTGGGTGATCAACGGCCAGAAGATGTGGACCAGCCTGATCCAGTACGCCGACTGGATCTGGCTGGCCTGTCGCACCGACCCCGACCTGCCGCGCCACAAGGGACTCTCGATGATCCTGGTGCCGGCCGACGCCCCCGGCTTCTCCTACACCCCGGTGCACACCGTCGCCGGCGTCTCCACCTCGGCGACGTACTACGAGGACGTGCGGGTGCCGGTGACCAACCTGGTGGGCGAGCTCAACGGCGGCTGGCCCCTGATGACCAACCAGCTCAACCACGAGCGCGTCGCCCTGACCTCCGCGGCGCCCCTGCAGCACTCGGTGAAGCTGGTGCGCGAGTGGGCCCAGCACACCAAGACCCCGCAGGGCGACCGGGTGATCGACGCCGAGTGGGTGCAGGTGCTCCTGGGCCGCGCCCACGCACGGGTGGAGATGCTAGCCCTGATGAACTGGAAGATCGCCTCGGCGACCGACGACCTGAACCCGGCCGACGCCTCGGCGACGAAGGTCTACGGATCGGAGCTGGCGACCGAGGTCTACCGCTCGCTGATGGAGGTCGTGGGACCCAACGCCGCGGTCAAGCCCGACTCCCCCGCTGCGGTCATCGCGGGTCGGCTCGAACGGTTCCACCGCACCTCGCTGGTGATGACCTTCGGCGGCGGCACGAACGAGATCCAGCGCGACATCATCGGCATGGTCGGCCTCGGCCTGCCTCCCGCCAAGCGCTGACCCGCCTACCCAGGAGCTCCCATGGACTTCACCCCCACCGCAGCACAGGCCGACGTCGAGCAGCTCGCACGCCAGGTCTTCGGCGACCGCTGCACCAACGAGCGGCAGCAGCAGGTCGAGGCCGGCGGCGACCGCTTCGACCGCGAGCTGTGGCGCGAGCTCGGCAGCCTCGGCCTGCTCGGTCTGCCGCTGCCCGAGCAGCACGGCGGTGCCGGGCTGGGTGTGCTGGAAATGGCGAGCGTGCTCACCGAGGCGGGACGGGTCATTGCCCCGGTGCCGCTGTCGGCGCACCTCGCTGCGGCCGTGACCATCGCCGAGCACGGCGACGCCGAGCAGCAGCGCACCTGGCTGCCCGACGCGGCGTCGGGCGAGGCGGTGCTGACGGTCGCGCTGGCCGAGGACCTCGACGCCGCACCCGAGCACCCGTCGACCACCGCGCGCGCCGAGGACGAAGGATGGTCGCTGGAGGGGCTGAAGACGGCGGTGCCCGCCGGCCCGGTCGCGGGGCTGTTCCTCGTCCCGGCGGCCACCGAGGCCGGCGTGCGCGTCTTCCTGGTCCACCCCGACGACACCGGGGTCACCGTGACGCCCCAGCAGCTCAGCGACGGCGACCGGGCGGCCCGCCTCGAGCTCTCCGGGGTCCGCCTCGGCGTGGACCGCGTGCTGCCCGAGGGTGCGACCCGGCGCGCGGTCGAGCTGGCCACGGTTGCAGCGTGCGCCTGGCAGCTGGGCGTCTGCGAGGGCGCGCTCGACCTCACCTCGACGTACGCCCAGACCCGCGAGCAGTTCGGCCGCCCGATCGGCACCTTCCAGGCGGTCTCCCAGCGCCTGGCCGACGCCTACATCGAGGTGCAGGGCCTGCGGCTCACCACCACCGACGCCGCGTGGCGGGTGGCGCAGGGCCTGCCCGCCGCCGTCCAGGTGGCCACGGCCAAGCTCTGGGCGGCTGACGCCGGGCACAAGATCGCCCACACCGCGGTGCACGTTCACGGAGGCGTCGGCATCGACCTCGACGGCGAGGCACATCGCTTCTTCACCGCGGCCAAGCGGGCGGAGTTCGAGCTCGGCGCCGCGACCGTGCAGGCTCGCGCGATCGGCCTGGCACTCGCCCTCGAGCCCGCCTGAGCCAGACGCGCCGGGCGATCGCGCTGGCTGATTCTGGGCGGTCCGGCGACTGCGTGCCACATCGCCCAGGTGCCCGCGGAACCGCCATTTCCCTCCTCGGAGACCGACGGGCCGGGCACCGCTGCGCAAAGTTCGCCTGTCGCACCGCGTCATGAACCGCCCGCTGCTCCGTCCCATCGGTAAGAGAGCAGCAACAGGAGGACACGACGATGTGCACTCACTCACCCCGGTGCCCCGAGGCCACGGCCTCGGACTGCTGCACCGCCCATGTCTCGGCCGACCACTCCGAGCAGGGGTGGTGCCGACTGTGCAACGGCGTCATCCTCTTCGACGACGGGCTCTACCTGGCTCCCGACGGCCACGTCGAGGCCGTCCCCCAGCCCGCCTGACCCCCGTCCCCGTCCGGCGGCGGGTGTTGGATGGCCTCATGGCCGATCCTGACGACCGCTCCGACGACGTGGTCCGCGCCGCCGAAGCGGCGGGACTGACCTTCGAGGTCGTGCGTCACGCTCCGGTGCGCTCGCTCGAGGAGGCTGCCCGGGCCAGAGGCGTCTCGCCCGCCCAGGTCGTCAAGACGATGGTCGTGCGGGTGGCCGATGACGACCACCGCTTCGTCCTGGTGCCCGGGGACCGCGAGATCGAGTGGCCCAAGCTGCGTGCCCTGCTCGGCGTCTCCCGGCTCTCCATGCCCGATGCGGACACCGCGCGCGAGGTGACCGGGTTCGTACGCGGCACCATCACGCCGCTCGGCAGTCGCACCCCGCTGCCGGTCATCGCTGACGAGCGCCTGGCCGACACCGTGTCGATCGGCGGCGGCGCCCACGGCGTGGCCCTCACCCTCCGCTCAGACGAGCTGGTCTCGGCATTCGACGCCACCGTCGCCGACGTCAGCAAGCAGGCCACGCCCCGATAGCGTGGCAGCCATGCCGCTCTTCTCCTTCGAGGGCCGGAGCCCTCAGGTGCACCCCACCGCCTTCATCGCGCCCACGGCCACCCTCGTCGGCGACGTCGTCGTCGAGGAGGACGCCTCGGTCTGGTACGGCGCCGTGCTGCGCGGCGACTACAGCCGGATCACGATCCGGGCCGGCGCCAACGTCCAGGACGGCGCCGTGCTCCACTCGCCACCGGAGATGCCCTGCGAGATCGGGCCCGGCGCGACCATCGCTCACCAGTGCGTGGTGCACGGGGCCGTCATCGGCGAGGAGGCGTTGATCGGCAACGGCGCCACGGTCCTGGACGGCGCCACGGTCGGGGCACGAACCATGGTCGCCGCAGGCGCCATGGTGACGCCGGGCACCGAGATCCCCGACGAGGTCCTGGTCGTGGGTGCCCCGGCGAAGGTCAGGGGCCCGATCGCCGGCACGGCCGCGGAGTTCTGGGTGCAGGTCAACCCCGCGTCCTACCGAGAGCTCGCCCAGCGTCACCGGGACGGGATCGCCGAGGCGTGATCCCCAGCCGCGACCAGTCGCCTCAGTCGGGTCACGACACGTCCCCGCTCCGCGTAAGGTCCGAGGCATGCCTCGGGACCTGACCGCGCACGGGTCGTCCGACGACCGGGAGACCTTGCTGCTCTCGGCGCAGCTCGAGCTCGTGGTCGGCGTGGCAGCCGGGGAGCCGCTCACCCAAGCGCTGGATGCCCTGCTGCAGGTGGTCGAGAAGGTCTCCGAGGACGGGATGCTCGCCTCCGTCCTGCTCCTCGACGACTCGGGGCGTCGACTCGTGCACGGCTCCGCGCCGAGCTTGCCCGCGGACTACAACGACGCCATCGACGGCATCGAGATCGGCGCGGGCATGGGCTCCTGCGGCACGGCTGCCCACTCGCGTCGTCAGGTCATCGTCGCCGACATCGACTCCGACCCGCTGTGGAAGGACTTCCGCGACCTGGCCCTCTCGGCCGGCCTGCGCGCGTGCTGGTCGACGCCGATCATCGGCAACGGCGGACGGCTGCTCGGGACGTTCGCGATGTACTACCCCGCGCCCGCGACCCCGGTGCCGGCCGACCTGGCGCTGATCGACCTCCTCGTGCGCAGCGTCGCATCGGCCATCGACCGCAGCAGGCTGGACCGCGAGCGCGAGCGGGCCCTCGCCGAGGAACGGGCCCTGGGACTGACCTTCCAGGAGAGCCTGCTGCCCGACATCCCCGAGCGGATCGCGGGGGTGGACCTCGTCGCGCGCTACCGCACCGGGGACCCCGGGGTCCACGTCGGGGGAGACTGGTTCGACGCGATCGAGGTGGACGGCGGTGTCGTGCTCGTCGTCGGTGACGTGGAAGGCCACGACGCCCGGGCCGCCGCCCTGATGGGCCAGCTGCGGACGGTCGTGCGGGTCGCTGCGATGGAGTCGCACCCACCCGCGGTGATCCTGGCACGAGCCGCGGACTACCTCGAGCTCCTCGACGCCCAGCGGCTGGCCACGACCCTGGTGCTGCACGTCGACCTGGAGTCCAGCTCGGTGCGGGCCGCCTCGGCAGGACACCCGCCGGCGCTGGTGATGAAGCGCGACACGCCCTGGCCGGTGATCGACGACCTCCACATCGAGCCGGGCCCGCCCCTGGGGATCGGCACCGACTGGCCCGAGCGCACCACTCACGTCGACGCCGGCGACACCCTGCTGCTCTTCACCGACGGGCTGGTCGAGATGCGCGGCTACGACCTCGACGAGACCACCGCGCAGCTCAAGGCCTCCCTGGCCGCACTTCCGGTGGAGGCCGCGACCTCCCAGGTGCTGCAGACTGCGCTGGAGCTGCTGCCGCCCGGCAAGCGCGGTGACGACGTCGCGGTGCTGGCCGCCGTGCTGCCCGCTGACGTCGGCGCCTCGGGCATCGCCGAGCGGTGGCTGCCCTCGCGCAGCTCCTCGGTGCCTCAGGTGCGCGCCTGGGCCAGGGAGTGGCTCACCCACTCACCGATCCCGGCCGACACCTACGACGCGGCCCTGCTGGCGATCTCCGAGCTGGTGACCAATGCGGTGCGCCAGGAGACCGAACGGATCCGGGTGACGCTCTCGACGCAGGACGACGCGCTGCTGGTCCAGGTCTTCGACCACGGCCATCGCACACCGGCGGTCAAGTCGGTCTCCACCGACTCCACCGGCGGCCGCGGGCTGCACCTGGTGGAGGCGTTCTGCGACGACTGGGGCGTGGACGAGGAGAGCGACGGCAAGACCGTCTGGGCCCGACTCGACTGGTGACGCCTGCCTGAGCCTGGCGGCCTCAGGAGCGGATCTTGTCCAGCCGCGCCACGGCCTCCTCGAACTGGGTGACCAGCTCGGCCATCACCTCCGACACCGGGCGGACCTGGTTCATCAGGCCCACGATCTGACCCACCGGCATCGAGATGACGTCGGGGTCACCGGAGGCGTTGATCCGGTTGTGCGCGTCGCTGACCAGGAGGTTCTGCAGTGGCATCGGGAGCGGCGCGGGGGCACCCTCCTCGGCCCACGCCTCGGTCCACTTGGTCTTGAGCAGCCGCGCCGGCTTGCCGGTGTAGATCCGGGTGCGCACCGTGTCGGCGGAGGTGGCGCGGGTGAAGGCGGTGGTCCAGCCGGCGCTGGACTGCAGGTTCTGGTACTCCTGCGTGCCCAGCCAGATCGAGCCGGTCCACACCCCCTGCGCCCCCAGCGCGAGGGACGCCGCGATCTGGCGGCCGGACCCGATGCCGCCGGCGCCCAGCACCGGTACGTCGCCCACAGCGTCGACCACCTCCGGGGTCAGCACCATGCTCGCGATCTCGCCGGTGTGACCGCCCGCCTCGTAGCCCTGCGCCACGATGATGTCGACACCGTTCTGGACATGGGTCATCGCGTGCTTGGCGGCCCCGGCGAGCGCGGCGACCTTGAGCCCGGCCTCGTGGCACTGCTCGATCACGTCGACCGGTGGCGACCCGAGTGCGTTGGCGATGAGCACCGGCCGGTGCCTCAGCGCGACGTCGACGTGGCTGCGGGCCATCGAGTGCAGCCACCCCAGCACGCCCTCACGACCCTCACCCTCGGGCAGCGGCGGGACGCCGAGCTTGCGCAGCGTCTCGTCGACGAAGTCCTTGTGCCCCTGCGGGATCATCGCGCCGAGGTCGACCGAGGACCCCTCCGTCGGGATCTTCATGGGCATGACGACGTCGACACCGTAGGGCTTGCCGTCGGTGTTGTCGTCGAGCCAGTCCAGCGTCGTGTCGAGCTCGTCGGCGTCGTTGAAGCGGACACAGCCCAGGACACCCAGGCCGCCGGCGCGGGAGACCGCGGCGGCGACGTGCTCGCTCGGAGTGAAGGCGAAGATCGGGTAGTCGATCCCGAACTGCTCGCAGAGGTCCGTGCGCATGCTCAGCTCTCCCTTCCCTCGCCAGCCGGGACCAGGTCGTGGGCGTGCACCGCGATCTCGCGCGCCTTGGGGTAGTTCGCCTTGCCCGTGGCGCTGCGGGGGATCTCCGCCACGTAGGTCACGGTCCGGGGCAGCTTGTAACCGGAGAGGTGGTCGCGCAGATAGGTGCGCAGGCTGTCCAGCGAGGGCTCGGCGCCGTCCCGCCCCTGGACCACCGCGGAGACGTGTTGGCCGTAGGTGTCGTCGGTGACGCCCACCACCAGGCAGTCGTAGACCTCCGGGTGGCCCTTGAGGGCGTTCTCCACCTCCTCGGGGAAGACCTTCTCCCCGCCGGTGTTGATGCAGTTGGACCCCCGGCCGAGCAGGGTCACCTTGCCGTCCGCCTCGATCCGCGCGAAGTCGCCGGGGATGGAGTAGCGCGTGCCGTCGAGCTCGACGAACGTGCGTGCAGACTTCTCCTCGTCCTTGTAGTAGCCCAGCGGCACGCTCCCGGACCTCGCGAGCCGGCCGACGGTGCCGACGGCGGCCGGGTCGACGACCTGGTTGAGCTCGTCGAGGACCACCGTCTCGGCGCCCAGCGTGACCACCGGGCCCTCGCCGCGGATGTTCTCGCTGTCCTGCATGCCGGTGCCGGAGAACCCGGTCTCGGAGCTGCCGACCGAGTCGGTGAACACGGCGTGGGGGAACGCCTTCATCCAGCGCTCCTTGATCGGACGGCTGAAGATCGCCGCGCTGCTGGCCACGACGAAGAGGGTGGAGGCGTCGTAGTCGCCGCGCTCGTACTCCTCGATCAGCGGACGGGCCATCGCGTCGCCGGTCATGAAGATGCCCTGCACCTTCGCGCGTGCCACGGCCTGCCAGGTGCCGGCGGCGTCGAACCGCGGCTCCAGCACGGTCAGCTGACCGGCGAAGAGGTGCATCAGCAGCGCAGCCTGGGCGCCGCCGTGCATCAGCGGGCTCAGGGGGAACATGATCATCGGGTCGTTGGCCCTGGCCTTCTCGGCCTGGTCGTACTCCGCCAACCGCTCGCCGGTCATGAAGTCGATGCCGCCGCCCAGGACGCGCCAGAAGTCCTCGTGGCGCCACATCACGCCCTTGGGGAACCCGGTGGTGCCGCCGGTGTAGACGATGTAGAGGTCGTCGGGGCTGCGCTGCCCGAAGTCGCGCTCGACGCTCTGGCCGGCCAGCGCGTCGTCCCAGGAGACGCCGTCGTAGGAGGAGATGTCGGCGGCGCTGTCGGGCTCGGTGGGGTCAGGCATCGCGACGACCGTGGTGAGCCTGCTGTGATGCGGGGCGGTCCTCGCCACCAGCGGGGCGTAGGTGCGCTCGTGCAGCAGAGCCACGATGTCGGAGTTGTCGAAGAGGTAGTTCAGCTCGCCCTCGACGTAGCGGTAGTTGACGTTGACCGCCACCGCACGGATCTTGAAGATGCCGAGCAGGGCGACGACGTGCTCGATGCTGTTCTTGGCGTAGATGCCGACGTGGTCACCGACTCCGATGCCGCGCGAGGACAGGAAGTGCGCCAGCTTGTTGGCTTCGGCCTCCAGCTCCGCGTAGGTGACCTTGCGCTCCCCCAGCTGGATCACGGGGCGGTCCGGAACGACGTCGACGGCGTGCTCGAAGAGGTCGGCGATGTTCAAAGCCATGGCGCCAGACTAGAACACGTTCTCGTTTCTGACTAGGCTGGTCCGACCCCGGTGGCCGAGGTGCGAGCCCGCCCCGCCGGCCGAGCTCGTCGAGACCTAGGAGACCGAATGTCCGAGCCCCACGCCCTCGTCGAGCAGGACGGCCACACCCTGGTCGTGACCATGAACCGCCCGGAGAAGAAGAACGCCCTCTCCGGCGACATGCTCGCCATCATGGAGCAGGCCTGGGACCGGGTGAACGGGGACGACGACATCCGCGTCTGCGTCCTCACCGGCGCCGGGGGCGCGTTCTGCGCGGGCGCGGACCTCTCCGCGATGACCCAGACCCACCCCAGCGAGCGCTTCTCCGAGGGCTCCTTCGACCCCTCCCGCATCAAGTCGCTGCTCAAGGGCTTCCGGCTGACCAAGCCGCTGATCGCCGCGGTCGAGGGGCCCGCGATCGCCGGCGGCACCGAGATCCTCCAGGCCACCGACATCCGCGTCGCTGGGGAGAGCGCGAAGTTCGGCGTGAGCGAGGTGAGGTGGGCGCTCTACCCGCTCGGCGGGTCCGCGGTACGCCTGCCGCGACAGATCCCCTACACGGTGGCCGCCGACCTGCTGCTGACCGGGCGTCACATCAAGGCCCCCGAGGCCAAGGAGCTCGGGCTGATCGGTCACGTCGTGCCCGACGGCACCGCACTGGACAAGGCCCGCGAGCTCGCCGACCTGATCTGCGCCAACGGGCCGCTGGCGGTCCGAGCCGTGCTGCGCACGATCCGGGACTCCGAGGGCAAGCACGAGGACGACTGCTGGGCAGACGACGCCGAGGTCGGGGCAGCGGTGTTCGCCAGTGACGACGCCAAGGAGGGCCCGAAGGCCTTCATGGAGCGACGCACCCCCGACTTCCTGGGCCGCTGAGCCGCTCGCTCACGCGCTCAGCTGCCGCAGCCGCTCCACACCCGGCCCGCCGTGCTCGGCCAGCCGAGCCAGTGCCTCGTCGAGCGCGGCGGACCCCGGGTGCTCGGGCGGGACCCGGGCCGGGTTGAGGGCGACCCGGCGCGCCCAGTCCGCGATGTCCGGCTCCGCGGCGAATTTCGCGCTGTTCTGAGCGCCGGCCACGTTCATCCGCGCCCACTCGACCAGGCCGTCTGGGTACGGCGATGGCGCGCACACATCGTTCTTGACCTCGTCGTCGGTCCGGGTCGCCTCGACGTAGCCGATCATGGCCGCACCGAAGCAGGGGAAGCCCGCACGCACCGGTTGCAGGGTGATTGCCTCAGGGCCCCAGATCGGCGTGAGCGGCGGTCGCTTCAGACCGTCGGCGGCACAGTCCACGACGATCGCGTCCTCGGCGATGACGACCGAGCCCTCCTCGAGGTCGACCCGACCGCGTCCCACCTCGATGATGTGGCCGAGCCGCACGACGTTGTCGATCTGGCGGAGCAGGTCGAGCTCCCACCGACCGAGGGTGGGGGTCTTGGCCATGGTCGGGGTCACCGACGGGTCGAGTCTCAGCATCAGGCCGCTCTCCTCCAGGCTGCGGAACAGCTCGTCCAGCGACTGCGCTGTGGCTGCCGTCTGCATCACGTCGGCTGACATCGTGAGGAAGGTCTCCGGGTCGGGCTGGATCAGCGCCCGGTCCAGCATCCACGGCTCGCGTGGGCGCACCCAGCAGATCGTGTCCGGGTCGACGCCATGCTCGAGCAGCCAGATGCACGCGTCGGTGGCTGTCTTGCCCGACCCGACGACGACGTACTGGCTCGGAGCCTGCGCCACCCTGGGCAGCGCGTTGACCGTGATCACGTGAGCGCCCTGCGCCACGGCAAACCGCCGAGGGGCCTCCGCCGGAATATCGGGCGCGAGGTAGCGCGCGTCGACGACCCGGCAGCGCGCCGGGACCTCGAACTCTCGACCTGACGCCCTCGAGACGAAGGTCCGAGTGCCGACGTAGTCGCAGCTCGGGAAGAACTCGACCCGGCCCGTCGGGACAAACCGCCGGGACAGGAGGTCGCTGTAGTAGGCGCAGATGTGCGCGCGGTCAGCCCGCTCCTGCAGGCCGGCCTCCGGACCGCCGTGCTGCCGCTGTCCCTCGCCGAGGATCGTGGAGGCGACACCGTAGAGGACCGACGCCTGGTGCAGCCTGACGAACGGGTAGGCCCCCAGCCAGTGACCACCGGCACCGTCGCGGCGGTCGACGATCGCGACGCGCGCGTCGCCATGGTCCAGGAGCGCGTCGGTGAAGGCCATGCCCATCGCACCTGCCCCGACAACCAGATAGTCGGCATCGACCTGCTGTCTCACCCGTCCAGAGAAGCACGTGGCCCGACCCCAGTCCATGGCCCGATGCCGACGAAAGCCGCACGTCGGTACGGTCGTGCCGTGACGATCAAGCGGGGAACTGTCCTCAACGATCGCTACGAGCTGCTCGAGGTGGTGGGGCGTGGCGGGGTGGCCGACGTCTACCGAGCCATGGACCAGGTCCTGCACCGCGAGGTGGCAGTCAAGGTGCTGCGCGCGGCGACGCCTGAGCCCGAGGAGAAGCAGCGCTTCCTGCGTGAGGCCCGGATCCTCGCGCGCCTTGACCACCCGGGTCTGACCATGGTGCTCGACGCGGGGGTGGCCGAGGAGCGGCCGTTCCTCTCCATGCACCTGGTCGACGGGAAGACGCTCGCCGATGACCTGCCCCGGCGAGGGCTGCCGCCCGATCGAGTCGCGGAGGTCGGCGCCGAGCTGGCCGAGACCCTGGCCTACGCCCACCACGCCGGGGTGGTGCACCGCGACGTCAAGCCGAGCAACGTCCTCATCGACAGGTCCGGTCGCGCCCGACTGACCGACTTCGGCATCGCGCGACTGCTCGACGACGCCACCCGGCACACCGCCACCGGGATGACGGTGGGCACCGCTGCCTACCTCAGCCCCGAGCAGCTGAAGGGCGAGCGAGCCTCCTCCGCCACCGACGTCTACTCACTGGGCCTGGTGCTGCTCGAGGCGCTGACCGGCCATCAGGTCTACAGCGGCTCGGTGGCCGAGAACGGCCCGGGACGGCTCACCACGCCCCCGGTCGTCCCGGCTGAGCTGCCCGAGGGGTGGCACGTCCTGCTCGAGGACATGACTGCCCTCGACGCCCGGAGCAGGCCCAGCGCGAAGCAGGTGGCCCGGCGGCTCCGCGACCTGGGTGCAGCGACGCCCGTGGCACCGGTCTCCGCCTCGCCCTCGGCGGGTCCGGACGCAACCCGCGTGCTTCACCCAGACCACAGCCGCGGTCACCGACGCCGCCGCCACGATGTCACTCGCCGCGACCCGGTCCCGTCGGCGGCTCGGCTCGCTCCCGGCGCCGTACGTCCTGCTCGCCCTGGGTGCCCTGGCCCTGGTCGCGATCGTCGCCCTGATCGCGCTGACGGGCGGGCCGGAGCCCACCGAGCGGGCCGAGGTCCCTGCCTCGGTCCCCGCTGACCTGAAGCCGGCGCTGCGTGAGCTCCATGACGCCGTCGAGGGGACGCAGCCGTGAGCTGGCGGCAGCGAGGTGCGCTGCTGGCGGCCGGGGCGCTCCTGACCGGGTGCGGCACCAGCGCGCCCGTCGACGACGTGCCGGAGCTGGGCGAGAGGCTGAGCGCGGTCGACGACCAGCTCGCTGCGCAGGACTACGAGGCGGCTCGCCGCTCCTTGCGCTCCTTGGCCGACTCCGTGGACGCCGCCCAGGAGGCCGGAGAGCTCGAGGCGGCGCAGGCCGAACGGATCACCGGTGCCGTGCAGGCGCTGCTCTCCGAGCTGCCGGCCCCCGCGCCGCCACCGCCCCCCGAGGAGACGCAGGAGCCCGAACCGGAGCCCGAACCGCAGCCGGAGCCGGAGCCGGAGCCGAAGGAGCCCAAGCCACCGAAGGAGCCCAAGGGCGAGAGAAGAAGAAGGACGCGAAGAAGGACGCGGGCAAGAAGAAGGACGCGGGCAAGAAGGACGAAGGCAAGAAGAAGAAGAAGAAGTAGCTCAGCCCTTGTTGGTGGACGGCCCGGCGTCGTCGTACGGCGCTGCGTCGCGCTCGGCGACCGCCTGGCGGAAGCCGACCTGCTCGGCCCGCTGCTGGAAGGCGTAGCCCTCCTGGGTGTGCCGCGAGATGCCGTCGAAGACCGTGCTGATCATCTGCGACGTCGCCGTCCCCTGGGCCAGCAGGGCGGAGTTCAGCGCGAGCTTGACCATCATCAGCTGGTTGAGGGGCATCGCGGCCATCCGCGCGACGAGGCTCTCGGCGCATTCGGCGAGCCGGTCGGCGGGCGCCGACTCGATCGCGAGGCCCCACTCTCGCGCCTCCCGACCGGAGAGACAGTCGCCGGTGAGCAGGAGCCGCTTGGCGCGCTGGTCGCCGAGCCGGTGTGCCCACAGCCCGGCGGACGGCACCCCCCAGACGCGGGTCGGTGGGTAGCCGATCTTGGCGTCGTCGGCGATGACGATCTGGTCGCAGTGCAGCGCGATGTCGGTGCCGCCGGCCACGCAGAATCCGTGGACCTGCGCGACGGTGGGCTTGTCGCAGTGGAGCAGGGCGGCGTAGCCCTTGGTGAACCGGCTCATCAGTGCGTAGTCGAGCATCGGGTCCCAGACCTCACCCGGGGCGTGGTTGGGGATGCGCTGCTCGGCCCACAGCGAGAGGTCGTAGCCACCGCAGAAGCCCTTGCCCCGCCCGGAGACGAGAATGACGCGGACCCGGGGGTCGGTGTCGGCGCGCTCCACCGCGGCGGTGATGTCGCCCGGGGTGTCGGCGGTGATGGCGTTGCCGGCCTCGGGCCGGTTGAAGGTGATCCGCGCGACCCGGCCGGTGCGCTGGTAGGTCAAGGTGGCGTGCTCGATCTCGTCGTCGACGGTCTCGTCGGGCTCGCCGCGCCACGGTGCCGCTGGGGGTGCGTCCATGGGGGCAGTGAACCACCGCGCGGGTGCAGCTCGGCGCACAAGACCGCTCTTCCGCGCGTGACGACCCCCGCGCGGGTGCAGCTCCGCGCACAAGACGGCTCTTTCGCGCCAAGGAACGCCCACGCAATCAGGCGGGGCGCTGGTGCACCAGTACGCCGATCTTGTCGATGCGGTGCTCGGGGTTGCCGAATCGGTCCGACCAGTAGTTGCCGACGGCGTGGTCCTCGAGCGTCGCGCAGGTCGACAGCGTGATCATCGGCCGGACCGCCGCGGCACCCGGCCGACCCGGCACGGGGGCCTCATGGGCTGCCCGCGACGCCGCCCGACGGAAGGAGGTCCACCGGGTGCGGGTGATCTCGTAGACGTGGACCCGTCCGCCCGAGCGGATCCTGACCCGGTCGCCCGCGACCAGGCTCGGGAGGTCGGCGAAGGGCTTGGTGTGCGAGGTGCGGTGCCCGGTGATGATCAGGTTGCCGATCTCCCCTGGCCCGACCCCGCCACGTGGCCCTCGAGGGGACGCCATCGGCCCGTTGTTCTGGATCCGAGTGCCGGCCGCGTCGTCGGGTCGACCGCGGTAGCGCACGACCGGGAACGCCCGGACCCCGATCTCGGGGATGCTCAGGAAGGACTGTCGGGGCTCGCGGTCCGATCCGCGGCTCGCGTCCTGGCCTCCCGCTGCAGGGGCCGGGTATGACCGCTGCCCCGACGACACCGGGGGCGACTCCCGCCCGGGCGCGGCCTGCTCGGGAGGTGCAGCGTCGGCGCACGACACGAGCACCGGGGCGAGGAGCCCGGCCACCGTCACCCCGAGCAGTCGCACCATGAGTGTCGACCGTACGTCGGCGGCGCAACGACGCGCCCCAGTAGACCAGGCATCATGGCGGGGTGGCCGACCTGCACGTCTCGCGCTCCCTGCTGATCCCGGAGGCAGAGCTCAACGAGCGGTTCTCCCGGGCCTCCGGCCCCGGCGGACAGGGCGTGAACACAACCGACTCGCGGGTGCAGCTCAGCTGGGACGTCGCCGGCTCGGCCGTGCTCGGCCCGACCGTGCGCGCCCGACTGCTGGACCGGCTGGGCAGCCGCCTCGTCGACGGCGTGCTCACGATCTCCGCAGCCGAGCACCGCACGCAGCTCGCCAACCGCAGGGCCGCGCGCGAGCGGCTGACCGAGGTGGTGCGAGAGGCAGCCGCGCCTCCGCCTCGCCGACGTCGACGTACGCGGCCCACCCGTGGCTCGGTCGAGCGCCGGCTCACGCAGAAGAAGCGCCGCGGCGAGGTCAAGCGCGGTCGCGGCGGCGAGTGGACCTAGTCGCGCAGGAAGCGGACCAGCCGGCGCATCGCGGCACTGAACGCGGGACCGAACGCGTGGCCGTCGTCGTACCACTCCAGGGTGGAGTCGACGCCCGCGGAGCTCAGCGCCTGCTGGCTCTGGCGAGCCCACCGCGGTGGGCAGGTCTCGTCGAGGCGACCGTGGACCAGCAGCACGGGCTCGGTGATCTCCTCGAACCTCGGCCGGGGCGAGAGCCCGCGCCAGAACGCCGGGTCGTCGGCAGGCAGTCCGTGGCGCGCCGCCATCCGGGCACGTGCCTGGGAGTCCTCAGGGTCGTCGGCGATGAACTGGCGGTAGTTCTCCGCCTCCAGGCTCGAGACCGACGCCCAGGCCACGCCCGCGTGGAACAGGCCGGGCTCGACGGTGAGCGCCTTGAGGGTCACTCCGCCACCCATCGATCGCCCGACCAGCGAGATCCTGCGGTTCACCGGCACCTCGTCGGTGGCACGCAACGCCTTGGCCGCAGCGATCACGTCCGTGGTGTAGCCGAGCCGCACCGCCGTGTCCACCCGCGGGTCGACGTCGGACCCGGCGTGGTTGCGGTAGTCCACGTGCAGGGCGAGGAAACCTCGGGTCGCGAGGTAGCCACGCTCGCGGGTCATCCCCTGGCCACGGACGTAGATCGCCGGGTCGATGTAGCCATGAGCCAGCACCACGGCCGGGAACGGACCCCGGCCGTCGGGCACGTTGAGCACCCCGGTGATCCGCAGCGGTCTGCTCCCGCGACCCGTCGTCGTCGAGCCGAAGCTGACGTCGTAGGAGGTGTAGGCCGTGGTGCGCTCGCGCACCGATCCGATCCTGAGCCCACCGCCGGGCAGATCCGCCCTCCTGAGAGCCTCGAGCGAGATCGGATCCACTTGCTCCGGCGCCGGAGCGGGGTTGGAGGTGGGGGCCGGGACCGGCTCGCTCGGCGTCACGAGGGGCTCCGCGGTCTCTGTCCGCGAGGGGACGGGCGCCTCCTCGGTGGCTGTGCAGGCTGTGCAAGCTCCGAGCCCCAGCGTCCCGGCGAGCGCGACGCCGCTCAGACGTCGACCTCGCCCGCGACCCGGTCCCATCCAGCCAGTCTCCTCACCCCGGACAAGCCGGCGGAGCTGGACGGTGGTGGCCCCGACCGCGCGGGTGGGCCCGGGGGTCAGCCCACCCGCGCGGGCCTCGGCGGTCAGTCGCGTGCGCCGGCGTCCAGGCTGTGGCGCTCGGAGGCGGACAGCTCGGGCCGGGGAGCCGGCGGGGGGAACCCACGCTCGATCTCGTCGGCCCGACGCATGTCGAAGCCCCAGATCAACGCGCAACCGATCGCGGCCGTCAGCAGCGAGACCGTGGCCAGGAGGATGAAAGCGGTCATGGTGCTCTCCTCGTCTTCGTCGGGACGCGTCCCCGGCGCCGGACCGGTGTCGCAGAGATTGCGTCGCTGATCTCCATGGTGCGGGACTGTCCAAGGTAAATCAAGGGTTTGTACAAGGTTTGTTTGCCAGACTGCGGTGTGCGACGCGTGCGAGAGCGACGAGCCATCGCGACGGCGATCCCCCGGGCTCGCGCCCGCGCCGGCGACTCGCACCGGCCCCACCTCCGACGACCCCTCGAGCAACCCCTCGAGCGAGCTCAGCCGGGCGTGACCGGGCGTCGCTCGGAGAGGAACGGGTCCGGCCCGCTCGTCGAGACCACGTCCTTGCCGAGCGGGACCAGGGAGACCGGGACGAGCTTGAAGCTCGCCAGCCCCAGTGGGATGCCGATGACGGTCAGGCACAGGGCGACACCGGTGACGACGTGAGCCAGGGCGAGCCACCACCCGGCCAGGACGAGCCACAGCACGTTGCCGATCAGCGAGCCGACTCCGGCGCTCGGCTTGCGCTCGATCCGCCGACCGAAGGGCCACAGGGCGTAGAGCCCGATCCGGAACGCCGCGATACCGAACGGGATGCCGATGATCGTGATGCAGAGCAGCACCCCGGCCGCCAGGTAGCCGAGGAACATCCAGAACCCCGAGAGCACCAGCCACAGCACATTGAGCACCAGTCGCACCCCGGACACCTCCCTGTGTCGATCTCGACCCCCTGGACGCACCGTAGCCCGCCACCCCACGGAGCGATCGGCATCGCGTGGCGGCGGCGGGCGCAGGGCCGTGCCCAGGAGGCGCTCAGGCGGGGCGGCGCACGCCGCGCCAGAGCAGGTAGCCGATCATCCAGAACTCGCCGATGCTCGCCGGCACGGTGAGCAGCTCGGCCACCACGCTGAGCGACGGGGCGAGGTAGGCGACGAACGCGCTCACGACGTAGCCGACACCGCCGACCACGAGGATCCGGCCGAGACCTGCGGGCATCCAGCCGGAGCGCAGCACGCACAGACCCATCGGGATCAGCCACAGCCCGAAGAAGATCGCGCCGCCCGCCCACAGGTTCTCGCTGAGCAGAGCGAGCAGGCGCACCCCGCCGGCATCACCGGCCGAGTCGTTCGCCAGCTCGACGGCGGCCCCCATCGAGGCGGCGCTGCCGAGGATCGCGACCGCGTTGACCATGCCGAAGACCGCGATCGCGCCGGCGGCGAAGGCGTCGACCGCACGGAACAGGCGGTAGAACCACAGCGCCGCGAGCGCCTGTGTCACCACGATGCCCAGCTCGAGCGCCACGCCGATCCGGGCGAGCCCCTCGCGCTCGACCAGGTTGGACAGCGTCGTCGAGGCGTCCTCGACGTAGAGCGCCGGGCGGACCACCAGGAAGCCGAGCATGCCGGTGATCGCGAGGCCCAGGTAGAAGAGCCCGGTCATGCGCGCCGTGGCGACGCGCTGCGCCGTCGCGGTCCTCTCGCTGCCGGAGGTGGTCGTCTGCGTCGGGCTCAGTGTGCTGGTCATCTCGAACTCCCTCGCGTTGCTGACTTACGTTGTAAGGTAACCATACGTTGTAAGGTACTGGCAACCGGCACCCGGAGGTGGTCCAGATCAGCACGCGCACCAGACGTCCGCTGAGTCGTGACCGCGTGCTCGACGCCGCGCTCATGCTGGCCGACCGCGAGGGCGTGCCGGCGGTCACCATGCGACGACTGGCCGGCGAGCTGGGCGTCGAGGCGATGTCGCTCTACCACCACCTCCCTGGCAAGAGCGGGCTGCTCGACGGTCTCGTCGAGCACGTGGTCGCCGAGATCGACGCGGCGCTGGCCGTCCCGAGTGCGGCTCCGGCGGACTGGCGCGAGGCGCTGCGGCAGCGCTTCCTCACCGCGCGGTCGGTGATGCTGCGCCACCCCTGGGCACCGGTTCTCATCGGCTCCCGGTCGAGCGTGCCACCTGCCGTCTATGCGCACTACGAGGCGATCCTCGCGACGATGGTCCAGGCGGGGTTCTCCTACCACCTCGCCCACCGGGCGATCCACGCCTTCGGCAGCATGCCGCTCGGATTCGCCCAGGAGCTGTTCAGCCCCGACCCGACCGGCGGCGAGGAGATCGACCCGGAGCAGGCTCAGGAACAGCTGGACCAGATGGCACAAGCACTCCCCCACATCACCGCGATGGTCGCCTCGGAGGTGCACGAGCACGACGGCGACGTGCTCGGCTGGTGCGACAGCCAGGTCGAGTTCGAGTTCACCCTCGACCTGCTGCTGGACGGGCTGGAGCGCCTGCGCGACTGAGGGCCGCGACGACCCGTCGACACCCGTGCCCCGTTGTGACATAGGTCATGTCCGTTTAGGGTCTCCTGGTCCGCCCCCGGACCCGGGACCGGTTGAGATCCATCCGGCCCGGCGACACAGGAGAGAACATGTATCGACCTGCCCCCAGGACGATCGCAGCCGTCGCGCTCGCCTCGTCCTCGATCCTCCTGGCCACCACGGCACCCACCGCCGTGGCCGCCCCCAAGGGACAAGACCCGTCCGCAGCAGTCCCGCAAGTTCCGTGACGCGGTGACCGTCAGCGGCATCACCGAGCACCTCACGGCGCTTCAGGGCATCGCTGACGCCAACGACGGCACCCGCGCCTCGGGCACCCGCGGCTACCAGGCCTCTCGCGACTACGTCGTGCAGCAAGCTGCGTGCTGCCGGCTACCGTCCCAGCGTCCAGGCCTTCGACTACGTGAAGTTCACCGAGGAGTCACCCAGCCAGCTGTCCCAGGAGACCCCCGACGACGTGGACTACGCCGACGGCGTGGACTTCTCCGTCATGGAGTACTCCGGTACCGGCGACGTGACCGCCGAGGTGGTGCCGGTCGACACCGACCTGCAGCCCAGTGAGACCTCGACCAGCGGGTGCGAGTCCGAGGACTTCACCGTCTTCCCCGACGGCGCGATCGCGCTGATGCAACGCGGCAGCTGCAACTTCTCCGTCAAGGCGCAGAACGCCGCTCGACGCCGGGGCGTCAGCCGCCCTGATCTTCAACCGAGGCACCGCGGGCAATGACGGCGTGCTCAACGGCACCCTCGGCGGACCGATCGACGGCGGCGAGGACTTCCCGGTTCTCGGCCTCGACTTCGCCACCGGCCAGGACCTGGCCGACCCGGAGGGGACCACGGCGAACGTCGTCACCGACACCAGCAACGAGGAGGCGACGACCTACAACATCATCGCCGACACCCGCAAGGGTGACCCGACCAACGTGGTCATCGCAGGCGCGCACCTCGACAGCGTCGAGGCGGGACCCGGCATCAATGACAACGGATCCGGGTCGGCCACGATCCTCGAGGTCGCCGAGCAGCTGGCCAAGCAGAAGAAGCTCACCAACCAGGTGCGGTTCGCCTGGTGGGGTGCTGAGGAGGCCGGGCTCGTGGGCTCGACCGAGTACGCCTACGACCTGGCCGACAACAACCCAGAGGCAGTCGAGGACATCGCGGCCTACCTGAACTTCGACATGGTCGGGTCGCCGAACTACGTGCGCTTCGTCTATGACGGCGACAACTCCACCGACGAGGGCGTCGAGGGGCCCGACGGCTCGGCCCAGCTGGAGCAGCTCTTCACCCGCTACTTCGACAGCCAGGGCCTGGCCAGCGAGCCGACTGCGTTCGACGGTCGCAGCGACTACGGCCCGTTCCTCGACATCGGCGTGCCGGCCGGTGGCCTCTTCACCGGGGCCGAGGACGTCAAGACCGAGGAGCAGGCCGCGACCTATGGCGGAGTCGCCGGTGAGCCCTACGACGCCTGCTACCACCTGGCGTGCGACACGATCGACAACGTCAACTCCCAGGCGCTCGACGAGATGAGCGACGCCGTGGCGCACGCGGTCTACGTGCTCTCACAGAGCACCACAAGCGTCAACGGCAAGGGCAAGGTCCGCGGACCCAAGAACTCCAAGGCCTCGATGATGCGGGGCCACAGCTCGATCCGCTGACCGGCCGAGCACCCGACCGAGGGCCGTCCCGCAGCCGCGGGGCGGCCCTCGGTACGTCTAGGACACGCGTCGCGCTCGTGCGCTGTCGTTGGAGATCTTCAGCGGCCCTGTGTTGACGGCGACGAAGGCCGACAGGGGGATCCGGCGCAGCTCACTGCTGACCGACGTGGTCGCCCATTTCGGGCTGTCGTCGGCCAGCACGGGCAACGCGTCGATCGAGCCTCGTTCGGTCAGGACCATCCCGTAGCGCTTGAGCGCGGCGATGATGATCCTGGTCTTCGGGCTGAAGCTCGCCGCCGAGAAGGAGCCCTTGAGCCGGAACCGAGCACCCATCGGGGCGTAGGTGGGGTCGTCGAACCCCACGGAGGATCCGTGGCGCGCCGGCGATCGTCACCGGGAAGTCAAGGGTGCGCGCAGCGTCTGGGACGACCCGATCGTGTCCAGCCCGGCAGCGCCGCGCTTGGTGCACCGGCAGCAAGGTCCCGGCCGCGTCCCGCGGCCCCTGAGTACGCGCACTCAGTCGTAGGGCTCGCCCAGCGCCGTGGTGCCGGCAGCCTCCGCCACCTCGCCCGAGACCTGGGTGGTCTCCAGGAGCACCTCGCGGCCTCCTCCGCCTGAGATCCCCAGCGTGACCACGGGACCGACGTCGGGCGCGTAGAGCTTGTACTCCAGCACGTCGGGCTCGATCGTGATCGTGTCCTTGGTGAGCAAGGCGTCGTCGTAGTGACCGGCCGGGGTGTCCACCATCTCCTCGACGCTGAGGATCTCCCCGTTGTCCTCGGCCTCGCCCTCGTAGTACTCCTGCCGGTAGCTGAGCCCCGGGGTGGGGTCACCCGGCAGGATGACGCCGGCCAGCGCCCCGTCAACGCCCGCCTCGAACGAGCCCTCTCGCGAGGAGATCTCGCCGTCCTCGAACTCCGCGGTGTCCTCACCGAGGTACCAGATGGTGCCGTCCGAGTCCTGCGCGTACCAGTCGAAGGTGTCCTCGACGACCTCTCCGGCCTGGGTGACCGTGTCGCGAACGACGCGCGCAGTGACGCCGTTGGCGATCTCCTTGGTCTCGCTGGTGACCGTGACCCTGACCTCCTGGGTCTCACCCTTCTCGTCGACCTCTCGATAGGTCCACCGGGTGCCCGGCTCCATCGGCCAGTGCTGTTGTCGATGGTGGTGCTGAACTCCTTCGGGTCGAGCTCGACCTCCTCACCGCCCTCCGGCAGCGCCGAGACCTCGGCGGTGGGCGCGGACCCCGCGTCGCTCTGCTGCGCCGGAGCATCACTCCCGCAGCCGCCGTGGCACCCATGATCACCACTGTCACCGCCAACAACGTCCTTGCTCGCATCTCCGACTCCTCTCGCGCCGACCGCTCAGGACGCTAGGCCGCGGAGGCTGAAGCGGTCCTGAAGGCGGCGACCCCGTCCCGGCCTCCCGCTCGGACCCCGCCCCCTGGTGAGTCAGCCGAGCGAGGCCACGGCACCGACCAGGCACACGACCGCGGCCACCACCCGCACCACGTCCGCCCGGGCCAGCCGCAACGCCACCTCGCGCGACCACCCCTGGCCGAGGCGCCCATGGGCCGGGGCTGCGACGAAGGCCGTCACTGTGAAGGCGGTGGCCGCTGCCCCCACCGCCGACGCCTCCGGCCACGACCACTGCTCACTGACCAGGCGCCAGGTCAGGACCAGCGAGGGGACCAGGAGCGCGCCGTACACGACCCCGACCAGCGGGGCGATCCGGCGGGAGTGCGCCTGGTGGACCTGGCTCCAGTCGACGTCGCCTCGGTGACCGCGCTCGAGCAGCGCGGGGTAGACCAGGAAGGTCACCGTGGCCTGGAAGCCCAGGTGGACGGCGGCGGCCACCAGGAGCCAGGTCTGCCACAGGTCCACGGCTACTCGCGCGCCGTCGCGACCACGTCGCGGTCGAAGTCGTCGGCCAGGGCTGCCAGGTCACAGTGATGGCGGTCGATGCGACAGCCGCGGCCGTTGCTCTTCCAGGTGATGCCCTCGTCGGCCCACAGCGCCCTGGCCTCGTCTCGGAGGTGTGGCGGGAGGTCGCCGGCCGCGTTCACCACACGCCACCAGCTGACGTCGCTACCGCGCAGCCGCATCACCGCCCCGACCTGGCGCGGGGTGCCACCGACGAGCTCGGCCAGGTCGCCGTAGGAGACGACACGGCCCGCGGGCACCAGCTCCACGGCAAGCAGCACGTGAGCGGCCACGACCTCGTCCATCAGTCCAGTCGACTGCGCTCGTCGCCGATGGTGGTGTCCTCGCCGTGGCCGGTGTGCACCACGGTGCGGTCGGGCAGCGAGAAGAGCCGTTGCCGGATCGAGTCCTTGATCAGGTCCTCGTCGCTGAACGACCGGCCCGTGGCGCCAGGACCACCGTTGAAGAGGGTGTCACCGGTGAAGACCGCGTCGAGCTCGGCCGCGTGGAAGCAGACGGCTCCCGGTGCGTGCCCGGGCGTGTGGATGACGGTGAGGGTGGTGCCGGCGACCTCGATCTCCTGTCCGTCCGACAAGTTGTGGTCCCAGCTGGCTTCGGTGTGGGTGAGCTCCCACAGCGGCGCGTCGTCCGGGTGCAGGTAGATCGGTGCCTTGGTGCGCGCGCGCACCTCGGGTGCGACCCGCACGTGGTCGTCGTGGGCGTGCGTGCAGAGGATCGCCTTGAGCTCGCGGTCCCCGACCGCCTCGAGGATCTTGTCGACGTCGTGAGGAGCGTCGATGAGCACGCACTCGCTGTCGTCACCCACGATCCACACGTTGTTGTCGACCTCGTGGGTCTCGCCGTCCAGCGAGAACGTGCCCGAGGTGACCTCGTGCCAGAGCCGGACTCCGGGCGGCAGTGTCATGACCGGCCCCCCTCGAGCACGACCACCGAACGCAGGACGTCGCCGTGGTGCATCTTGTCGAAGGCGGACTCGATGTCGTCCAGCCCGATCCGCTCCGAGACGAAGGCGTCGAGGTCGAGCCGGCCCTGCTGGTAGAGGTCGACCAGCATCGGGAAGTCGCGGTCCGGCAGGCAGTCGCCGTACCAGGAGGACTTCAGCGACCCACCACGACCGAAGACGTCGATCAGCGGGATGTCCGGGATCCGCATGTCCGGGGTGGGCACACCGACCAGCACGACCGTGCCGGCCAGGTCTCGGGCGTAGAAGGCCTGCTTCCAGGTCTCCGGGCGGCCCACCGCCTCGATCACGACGTCCGCCCCGAATCCGTCGGTGAGTGACTGGATCGCCTCGACCACGTCGCCCTCACCGGCATTGACCGTGTGCGTGGCCCCGAGCCCGCGTGCCCACTCCAGCTTGCGCTCGTCGAGGTCGACTGCGATCACCGTGCTCGCTCCGGCGAGGACCGACCCGGCCACCGCTGCCGCGCCCACTCCCCCGCACCCGATGACGGCCACGCTCTTGCCACGCCCGACGTTGCCGGTGTTGATCGCGGCGCCGATCCCCGCCATCACCCCGCAGCCGAGCAGCCCGACGGCGGCCGGCGACGCGCTCGGGTCGACCTTGGTGCACTGGCCGGAGTGCACCAGCGTCTTCTCGATGAAGGCGCCGATGCCGAGCGCCGGCGAGAGCTCGGTGCCGTCCTCCAGCGTCATCTTCTGCCCGGCGTTGAAGGTGGCGAAGCAGTACCACGGCTCCCCGCGGCGGCATGCCCGGCAGTCCCCGCACACGGCGCGCCAGTTCAGGATCACGAAGTCACCGGGCTCGACGTTGGTGACGCCCTCGCCGACGGCCTCGACCGTCCCGGCCGCCTCGTGTCCGAGCAGGAACGGGAACTCGTCGTTGATACCGCCCTCGCGGTAGTGCAGGTCGGTGTGGCACACCCCGCAGGTCTGGATCCTCACCACCGCCTCACCCGGGCCGGGGTCGGGCACCAGCACGGTCTCCACCGTGACCGGCGCCCCCTTCTGACGAGCGACGACTCCTCGGACCTTCTGCACGGGCACTCCTCCTGCGCGGTGACGACGTCCGCAGCCAAACCTATGCGTGGCACCAACCCAGCAGAAGACCCAGCGCTCAGCTCCAGTAGACGACCACCTTGTCGCCGACGCGCACCTGGTCGAAGAGCCAGGCGACGTCGTCGTAGTCGCGGATGTTCACGCAGCCGTGCGAGGCCCCGTAGTAGCCGTTGGCGGCGAAGTCCGGTGAGTAGTGCACGGCCTGGCCGCCGCTGAAGAACATCGCGAACGGCATGGAGCTGCCGTAGAGGTTCGAGACGTGGTCCCGACTCTTGCGGAGCACGCTGAACAGCCCTTCCCGGGTCTCGCGACCCTCGCCGCCGAAACGGGCGTCCAGGGTCAGCTTCGTCGCGCCGTCGACCACCCAGCGCACGCTGCTGCTGGACTTGTCGACGCAGATCGCGCGCCCGGTGCGACAGCGCGGGTCGAGCGGCTTGCCGTCGGCCGGGTCCGGTTCGAGGTTGTTCAGCTCGTCCGTGGTCGGCTCGTGGCTCATCTCCACCAGCCGGTCGAGGGTGCGCCGGTCGACCTCTCCGGTCACCGGGAAGCCTCGCTTGCCCTGGAAGCCCGCGACCGCCGTGCGCGTCTGGTCGCCGTACTCGTCGGTGACCTCGCCGTAGAACCAGGCGATCTGACGCAGCCGTGCCTGGATCTCACGGACCTCGGGGCCGCTGTCACCCGGACCGTAGAGCCTCGGCCCCGGCTCGAGCACCGGGACGGCCTTGATCGTGACCTGAGGCTCGACCTGCTGGACCACGGAGCGCCGAGCCAGCTGGGGAGCCTGCGCGATCGCCGGCTGGAAGGCGGTCTCCGACGCCGCCCGACGGTCCACCTGGTCCGGGATGCGCCAGGCACCCAGGCCGGTGACGGCAGCGGTCACCCCCAGGACGACGGCGGCGCGGACGGTGGTGTTCATCGTGGGACCTCTTCCTCGAGTGCTCACCATGAAGCACGCAGGAGAAGCCGAGAAGGTTGCTCGACACGCGAAACGTCTCGATTGTCGACCGGCGCGAACCGCACCCCCTCAGACGGCGCGGTCGCGGCCCTCCCAGAACTGCTGGCGCAGCGTCTTCTTGTCGGGCTTGCCGAGCCCGGTGAGCGGCAGCGCGTCGACGAAGTGGACCTGCTTGGGCGAGTGGACCGAACCCTTGCGCTCCTTGACCAAAGCCTGGATCTCGGTGCTGACCCTGAGCCGATCGGTGGCGTCACCCGCTTGACCCTCACGTGGGACGACGATCGCGGCAACCGCCTCACCCCACTTGTCGTCCGGGACCCCGATGACCCCGACCTGGGCGACGGCGGGGTGCTCGGCGACGACGTCCTCGACCTCGCGCGGGAAGACGTTGAACCCGCCGGTCACGATCATGTCCTTCGTGCGGTCCACGATGTACCAGAAGCCGTCGTCGTCCTCCCGAGCCACATCGCCGGTGCGAAGCCAGCCGTCGCGGAAGGTCGCCGCCGTCTCCTCGGGCAGGTTCCAGTAGCCGGCGGCCAACAACGGGCCGGCGACGCAGATCTCTCCGGCCTCCCCCGGCGTGACCGGGGTGTCGTCCTCGTCGAGCAGCGCGGTGCGCAGGAACGCGCTGGGCCGGCCACAGCTGGCGAGCTTGGAGGGATCGAGGTGGTCCTGCTTGGAGAAGTAGGTGATCACCATCGGGGCCTCGGACTGCCCGTAGTACTGGGCGAAGATCGGGCCGAAGCGCTCCACTGCCTCCCCGAGCCGGGTCGGGTTGATCGCAGCCGCGCCGTAGTAGATCGTCTCGAGGCTCGACAGGTCACGGGTGTGGGAGTCGGGGTGGTCCATGAGCGCGTAGAGCATGCTCGGCACCAGCATCGTGGAGTTGATCCGGTGCCTCTCGATGGTCTCGAGCACCTCGGCCGGGTCGAACTTCGGCAGCACGACCATCGACCCACCGGCCATCAGGGTCGGCAGGAAGAAGGCCGCCCCCGCGTGGCTCAGCGGGGTGCACATGAGGAACCGCGGCTCGTCCGGCCACTCCCACTCGGCCAGCTGCACGGTCGTCATGGTGGCGATGGAGCCGGTGGTGCCGATGACGCCCTTGGGCTTGCCGGTCGTCCCGCCGGTGTAGGTGATGCCCACGATCGCGTCCGCGTCGAGCTCGAGCGGCACCAGCGGCTCCGGAGCCTGCTGGTCGGCGAGTGCGGTGATGTCCGTGCCGACCTCGGAGGGGCCGAAGGTCAGGACCTGCTTGAGGCTGTCGACCTTGCCCAGGAGCCCCTGTGCCCGCTCGGCGAACAGCGGGTCGACGATCAAGGTCTCGACACCGGCATCCGCCAGGACGTAGGCGTGGTCCTCGAGCGACCCCAGCGGGTGCAGTGCCGTGCGCCGCAGGCCCAGCAGCTGGCCGGCGCCGATGCTGACCAGCACCTCCGGCCGGTTCAGCGCGAGCAGGCCGACCGCCGACCCCTGACCCACCCCGACCTCGCGTAGCGCACCGATGAAGCAGCTCATCCGGTCGGCGAGGTCCTGACCGGTCCAGGACTCCCCCTGGATATGCAGGACCGGCTTGTGCCGGTGGCGCTTGAGCGCGTGCACCAGGAGGTGCCCGTTGTGCGGGGGGGTGCGGAGATCGGCCATCCGCCCACACTAGAACGTGTTACAGAAATCCGGCAACGGGCGTGCCCCCGTGGGCGTCAGGACGCCACGAGCGCGAGGTCGCTCAGATACAGCTCGAGCCGGGTGGGCCGCGGCGTGCGCGCTGCCCGTGGCGGGTCGGGCGCTCGGCTCCGGTAGCGATGCCGAGTGGGGGTCGTGGTCTCGATGTCGGTGGACCGGGGGTGCGCTCGGGTGCGGGCGGACCAGCCGGGAGCTTCCTTGGCCTGGTTGCAGGCCTCGCACAGGCCCTGACCGTTGCCCAGCTCGGTCGGGCCGCCGCCGTGGGCGGGGTCGACGTGGTCGGCGTGGCGAATCGGGGCGCCGCACCAGGGGGTGCGGCACCACTGGTCGCGGGCAACCAGGAGTCGTCGTAGCGGGCCGTCGAAGCGCCGGCGTCGCGCGTCGATGGCGGCCAGCTCTCCGGTGGTCGGGTCGGCGTAGACCCTGCGCAGCCACACCTGTGCGGCGGCGTCGCTGGCGAGCATCAGTCGCCGGACGAGCTCTGCCGGGGCCGGGCCGAAGCCGTCGATGTGCGCCGGCTCGTGAGCGCCGTCGCCGACGTTGAAGAGGGCCTGGTCGGTCATCACCACCGTGACCTCGACGGGCACCAGCTCGGCGTCGGCCTGGCCGGTCACCCGTTGCACGAGCAGGTCGGCCATGATCTGGTCGCGCGAGCGCTCGTCACCCGTGGCCTTCGCCGAGTCGGCCGCTGCCCGCAGGGCGGCGAACACCGCGACTCCTTGGGCGACCGGGAGGTAGCCGGTCAGGTAGGACATCGTCTCCGGCGCCGGGCGCACCGTGACCCGTCGCTCGGCGGCCCGGCCCGCCGAGCGCTCGACGTAGCCGTGGGGATCGAGCCGGTAGGCGATCTTCTTGACTTCCGCCTCGACCTGACGGTCGCTCCAGCCTCCGACCCGAGGCGCGATCTCCTTGTCGACGGCTGCGCGCTGCTCGCGGGAGAGCCACATGGTCTCTCGCGCCACGATCTGGGCCCGCCACTCGGTGATGCGCCCGTGCGCCAGCGCGGCGTAGGTGCGCGGCAGCTCGCGGGTCAGGACCTGGGACCAGCCGACGTAGCGTTGCGCCCGCGCCGGGGACTCCCGCTTGGCCAGCGCCACCTGCGCCGCGACCCCCTTGCCCACGCGTCGCTCCGGCACGCCAGCCCGACGCTGGGCATCCTCCTGGGCTGCGACGAACGCAGTCGTCGCCCGCGCCTGCGCCGCAGCCGCAGCGGCCTTGAGCTCCTCCAGAAGACGGATACGGTCCACGAGCTCGGCATCAGCAACCCCGCCGTCGAGCCGGCCAAGCGCTACGCGGATCTCGCGCAGCTGCTCGTTGGTCGTGGCTTCTCGAGGCATGTCGCCATCCTCCGACAGACCACCGACATTTCTTGGCGAAGGTCCCCTCGGATCGACCTGCTTGCCCGACAGGGCTGCGCGCCAAACCGGACAACGCCCATGCGGCCGCATCCCGCGACAGAACTGGGGCGCTGCCCGTCGGCTCACGCCCCGCGTCACTCCGCCCAGAGTGACGCGGCTGTATAGCGGACAGCTGCGTCGATGACACCGAGTCCGAAAAGATCTAGATCAACGACCCCCCCAATCGCGTAGGGGTCCTTACGGAATGGCAACGCCGAACAGTTGTTGAGATGCATCGGTTTTCGGGCTTGAGAGAGTCAAGGTCGCCAACGTGTCAGACCCCGCGAGCCAGGTGAGTTCGAGGAGGCACTGCTTCCCTGGTCCGAGCGACTTGCCTGAACAGCGATCCTTCGTCATCGCGAACGAGTCGCCTTGGAGGAGCGAGAGGCTCGCGGTGAGTTTGCCCGTCCCTGAGCCGCCGTCATTGCGGACGACAATCTGGTGTGTGCTCGGGCGGGTGCCCAAGACGACGTTAAGCAGCCGGTCAGGAATGTCGATTGTGAGTGTTGGTGGTGTTTGGGCCGCCGCAGCGGGTCCGGCCCCGGCGAGGGCTATAACGAGAGCGAACGCCACAGCAGTGAGACGTCGGGCCACGACGGACGGGCGGTCAATACAGGATGCAGGCATGCGGGTTCGAACCTCCCGCGCAGCCACGAGGGATTCCTCGGGCATGCGTGTGTCAATGAGCGTCATCGTTGTCTCGCCCGAGACGACCGCGGGGGCCGTTGACTGAAACCTAAGGGGGTGGTGGATGACCGCCAAGGGCCGCAGGTCCTGGAGATCTCAGGGGGATACAGCCTACCGGACCGTAGACCCCCGTCTCACCCTCGTGGTGCGCACTGGCCGCCGGTGCGAAACAGATCCAACTCAGCGACGCGACCCACGAACTGCTGGCGCCGGCGCTCCTCCAGCCATCCGCCGACGGTTCCTGCCGGGTGGCCATTCGTCCCGGTCATGCCCCCAATCGTGACGACCTGCCACCGCGACAGAACGATCGTGTTGATGGCGCAACAAGCACCAGGACCCCACTGACCCGAGCAGCGGCCCGGAGTTGCGCCGCGTCGCGGGCACGTCGAGGTCCTGACCGACGCCGCGCCCAACGCACCGACATCCCGGCCGATCTTCGTCGCGGGTGATCAGCCTGCGTCACACCGCCGCGTAAGTGCCGCCTTGAACTACCGGGCGGGTGGTTGAGCCTCCGCCCTGCGATCGGTTAGCCCAGCACGACCTGGGCGACGCGCTTGATCTCCTCCGGACTGCGGCACGACAGCAGCAGCGTCGTGACCCCGGAGGCCTCCCACTTCTCGATCGTCGACCGGACGTGGTCCTCGTCGCCGATGATGTGCAGCGCGTGGACCAGCTCGTCGGGGATCAGCTCGGCAGCCTCGTCCTTCTGGTCGGAGAGGTAGAGCCGCTGCACCTCCTCGGTGAGGTCGGAGTAGCCCATCCGGTCGAAGACGTTCTTGTGGAAGTTCTGCTCCTTGGCCCCCATGCCACCCATGTAGAGCGCGACCACGGGCTTGAGGAAGTCGACCACCGGCTGCGGGTCGTCGGTGATCTCCAGGTGGCACGTCGCGGCGATCTCGAAGGTCTCACGGGTGTGCCGCGCGCCCGGACGGGCGAAGCCCTCGTCGAGCCAGGGCTGGTACATCTCGGCGCTCGCCGGTGTGTAGAAGATCGGGATCCAGCCGTCGGCGATCTCCGCGGTCTGGGCGACGTTCTTCGGGCCCTCTGCGCCCAGCCAGATCGGCACGTCGGCGCGCAGCGGGTGCACGATCGGCTTCAGCGGCTTGCCGAGTCCCACCGACCCCTCACCGGTGTAGGGCAGCGGGTAGTGAGGTCCGTCGTTGCTCACCGGACCCTCACGGGCCAGGACCTTGCGGATGATGTCCACGACCTCACGCGTGCGGGCCAGCGGCTTGGCGAAGGGCTGGCCGTACCACCCCTCCACGACCTGCGGACCGCTCACGCCCATGCCCAGGATCACTCGCCCGTTGCTCAGGTGGTCGAGGGTCAGCACGTGCATCGCGATGGAGGCCGGCGAGCGACCCGACATCTGCACGATCGAGGTGCCGAGCCTGACCCGCTCGGTCTCCCGGCCGTACCAGGCCAGTGGGGTGAACGCGTCGGACCCCCACGCCTCTGCGGTGAAGATCGCGTCGAATCCCGCGGCCTCGGCCGCCGCGACCAGCTCGGCGTGGTTGGCGGGCGGCTGCGCGCCCCAGTAGCCCAGTTGCAGACCCAGTTTCATGGCCACACCCTTGCACGACTCCTCGCGCTGGTGCCCCGCGATGCCGCTCAGAACCGCGTCGCGAGTAGCACCTGACCGTACAGTCCTGTGGGACGTTCCCTGAGCCGGAAGGAGAGCTGTGGAGCAGGATCGCCGTGCCCGACAGGTCTTCCGGGTCTCCGCAGGGTTCCTGGTCTTCGCCACGATCTTCGGCGGCGGGATGCTGGTCGGGGATCGAGGCTATCCTCCGCTCCCCCAGATCCAGGGGATGGTGGACACGGTCCGTGAGCTGATCTCGCCGGAGGCGGAGCGCTTCTCGCAGGTCGAGCCCGTGCGCGAGGAACAGGTTGAGTCCTTGCTCCCCGATCGGCTCGAGCCGGGTCTGGTGCTCGTCTCGGGGGACGTGGGCCCCCAGCAGACCTCCGTCCGGGTGATCGACCGTGACGGGACCGTCGTGCACGAGTGGGCCCCGAGGTTCCAGGAGATCTGGCCCGAGGGTGAGGGCACCTTTCCCGAGCGGCCAACGGGTGACCGCTCCCTGCACGGGCTCCAGCTGCTTCGCGACGGCTCGATCGTGGCGAACTTCGAGAACCAGAGCACCTTCCGCATGGACGTGTGCGGCGAGGTGCTGTGGAAGCTCGACAACCTGGGACATCACTCGGTCGACCTCGCCCCGGACGGCACCTTGTGGGTGCCCGCGGAGGACCCGATCCCCGAGGGGGAGGAGGTCGGGCTCCCGAACCACCACGCGCCGTACCGGTCGTGGCTGCTGCAGAACATCACCGTGGACGGCGAGATCGTGCAGAGCATCCCGGTCTCGCAGGTGCTGCAGGACAACGACCTCGAGGGATTGCTCTACATGCAGAGCCAGGACTCCTTCGCCCCCGAGTTCAGTGGAGACACCGTGCACCTGAACAGCATCCAGGCGTTCCCGAGGAACCTGCCATCCGACCTGTTCGAGCCCGGGGACCTGTTGATCTCGCTCAGGAACGTCAACACCGTGATGGTCCTCGACGGCCGGACCATGAAGTCCAAGTTCGTGTCGACCGGTCCCTTCGTGCGCCAGCACCACCCCCAGTTCATGCCCGACGACGTGATCTCCGTCTTCGACAACCGCCCGCTGGAGACCCTCGAGGACGGCAGTGCGCCGCACAGCCAGGTCGTCGAGGTCGACGCGAAGACCGGGGCTTCACGCACCGCGCTGAGCGGCCAGCAACCCCAGGAGCCGTTCTACACCGAGATCATGGGGGCTCAGCAGATCCTGCCGAACGGGAACTTCCTGGTGACGGTGAGCGGCGAAGGACGTGTCCTGGAGTTCTTGCCCGACGGTCGACTGGCCTGGTGGTGGGAGAACCGCATGTCGGAGACTGAGAACGGTCGGACGATCAATGCGTCGGTCCTGCCGCAGGGGATGGACAAGGAGTTCTTCAAGGAGAAAGAGGCAGCATGCCAGAACTGATCAGACGGACCGGGATCGTCGTCCTGATCCTGCTCGTTGCGCACAGCACCAGCGCCTACATCGGCCCCGGTGTCGGTCTGGGCGCGATCCTCCTGGTGATCGCAGTCGGTCTGGGGATCGTCCTGCTCATCGCCGGGTTCCTGTGGTACCCGATCAAGCGCGCAGTGCGCTCGGCACGCGGTGGGCAGGCATCACCGAAGGACGAAGTCTCGGACTGACATGGTGACGTTCGCCGTGGCCACGACCGCCGTGCTGGCCTTCACCTTCGCGGCGCTCGCGTCGAGACCGATGCCGGTCGTGCGCGCCCTGACCCGCGCCGCGCTGACCGGCGTCACCGCCATGTTCGACCCCGAGCTGGACGACCTGCACAAGGAGCGGGCCCTGCGTCGGGCAGGCTTCGCCCTGATCCGCAGCGCCGTCCAGCTGCTCGTGCGCGTGGTGATCGCTCTCGGCGCGGCGGCAGTCGTGCTCGTCGTCGCCGACCGAGCGGGTCTGACCTCGACCGACCGGTCGGTCGAGATGATCCTGAGCATCGAGTTCATCGTGACCCTGACCGTGGTCGCGGTCGTGGCGAACGCGATCCTGCGACGCCGGCGACGGGGCCGGCCATCGGATGCCGTCACCGAAGCCCACGCTGACCACGCGCACAACGATGCGGACCAGCTGGTGCACCAGCTCTTCTTCGCCAGCTCCGCAGTCGTGCGCGGCGCCGGCCGGCTGGACTCCTGGCTCTTCTCCAGGTCTGTGGCCAAGGTCCAGGCGATGCCGCCGGTCTTCATCGTCTCGCTCGCTCGCGGGGGTACCACCGCTCTGCTCAACGCGTTGCACAAGGTGCCCGCCGTCGCCGCGCACGAGTATCGCGACATGCCCTTCGTGACCGCCCCCGTGCTGTGGGAACGTCTGGGCGGTGACCGCAGCACCCAGGTCGCTCGACGCCCCCGCGCGCACGGCGACGGCCTGGAGATCGGGCTCGACAGCCCCGAGGCCTTCGACGAGGTGCTGTGGCGGGCCTACTGGCCCGAGAAGTACCGAGCGGATCGGATCGACCTCTGGCGCACCGGCGACATCGACCCGAAGCACACCAGGGTGTTCGAGCGACACCACGCACGAGTGACACTGCTGCGCTGCGGCGACCTGGCGCGGAACACCCCCTGCCGCTACGTCTCGAAGAACAACGCCAACGTGGCACGGCTGCCGGTGCTGACCCAGATGTTCCCCCACTGCTCCCTGGTGATCGCGTTGCGTCGCCCCTCGGCGCACGCCGCCTCGCTCCTGCGTCAGCACGAGAACTTCCTACGCCTCCACGAGGAGGATCCCTTCACCCGGCGCTACATGCGCGACATCGGACATCTCGAGTTCGGTGACCTGCACCAGCCGATCGCCTTTCCGGGCTTCCCGCCCGAGGGGCTGGGGCCGCGCGACCCGGACTACTGGCTGGCGTACTGGATCGCGGCCTTCGAGGAGATCAGGGCGTCGCGGGAGCGCTGCCACGTCGTGCTGCAGGACGACCTGAGACGCGACCCGCAGACGACCATGGAGGAGCTCTGCGCACACCTCGACCTGGACGCGACCGGAGTGGACTTCACCGGCGAGTTTCGCCCAGGCCGGGACGTCGGGCCGGACGAGCGCTTCTCGGCCTCACTGCTCGAGCGTGCTGAGGCGCTCTATGCCGACCTCGCCAGCAACGCCGGACGACTCGCCGACTGACCTCGGCATGGGCGACCAGGAGTGCCTCCTGGTCTCGGTGCGCGGCACGGAACACTCCCTCGGGTAGACCGCCGGCACGTCGGAGGCGGTGCACCCGGCGTGCCCGGGTTGCCAACTGAAACTAGAACGTGTTTCATTTCCAGCATGTCCAGGGTCCTCTCCGCTCCCCTGCAAGTCGCCTTTCCCTACACCCGCTCCCTGGGTGGGGTCCTCGGGGCGTTCATGACCGGCCTGCGCGAGGGCCGCGTGCTCGGGGCGCGAGTCGCCGACGGCCGGGTGGTGGTGCCGCCGGTCGAGTTCGACCCCGTCACCCACGCCGCGATCGACCCGGCAGACCTGGTCGAGGTCTCCTCCGAGGGGGTCGTCGAGACCTGGACCTGGGTCACCGAACCGGTCGCGGCCCAGCCCTTCGACCGGCCCTTCGCCTACGCGCTGATCCGTCTCGACGGCTCGGACACCCCGATGCTGCACGTGGTCGACGCCGACGGACCGGAGGCGATGTCGAGCGGCATGCGGGTCCGAATCGTGTGGCGGGAGGACCGAGCGGGGTCGATCACCGACATCGCCCACTTCGCGGCGGCGTCGGGCCCGGTGTCAGGTGGAGTGGACGCCGAGGGGTCGGCCGCGATGCCCGACGACGGGTCGTCCGCCGAGACCCCAGCCACATCGGTCACCGGGATCGTGGTGCCGGTCGAGCTGGACTACACCTACGAGGCCTCACCGGAGGAGTCGGCGTTCTTCCGCGGGCTCGCCGAGGGCCGCATCGTGGGCCAGCGGTGCCCGAAGTGCGGCAAGGTCTACGTCCCACCCCGGGGGGCCTGCCCGGTGGACGGGGTGCCCACCCAGGACGAGGTCGAGCTGCCCGACCACGGCATCGTCACCACCTTCTGCGTGGTCAACGTGCCGTTCCTCGGCCAGAAGATCCAGCCGCCGTACGTCTCGGCCTACGTCCTGCTCGAGGGGGCGGACATCGGCTTCCTGCACCTGATCCAGGGCGTGCCCGCCGACCAGGTCCGGATGGGGATGAAGGTCAAGGCGGTCTGGAAGCCGCGCGAGGAGTGGGGCACCACGATCGAGAACATCACCCACTTCGAGCCCACCGGCGAGCCGGACGCGGACTTCGAGTCCTACAAGGCACACCTGTAAGGGGTTGGACTGATGAGAGACGTTGCCGTCGTCGGCTTCTCCCAGCGCCAGATGGCGCACTTCGAGGGGTCGCCGAGCATGGTGGAGCTGTTGGTGCCGGCCTTCACCGACTTGTGGGAGCAGACCGGGTGGACCAAGGACGACATCGGGTTCTTCTGCTCAGGGTCCTCCGACTACCTGGCCGGACGCGCGTTCTCGTTCGTCTCCGCCGTCGACGCGATCGGCACGCTGCCTCCGGTCAACGAGTCGCACGTCGAGATGGATGCAGCCTGGGCGATGTACGAGGCCTGGGTGAAGATCCAGACCGGCGAGGTCGACTCCGCGCTGATCTACGGCTTCGGCAAGTCCTCCGCCGGGGTGCTGCGTCGGGTGCTGGCGCTGCAGCTCGACCCCTACGTCCTCACTCCGCTCTGGCCCGACACCGTGTCGTTGGCCGCGCTCCAGGCCCGCGTGGGCCTCGAGTCCGGCGCGTGGACCGACGAGGACATGGCCCAGGTCGTCTCGCGCAGCCGCAAGGCCGCCGCCGACAACCCCTATGCCCTGCTCTCGGGCGACATCAGCGTCGACAAGCTGCTCGCCGAGCCGATGTTCGCCGACCCGTTGCGCAAGCACGACTGCGCACCGGTCACCGACGGCGTCGCGGCCGTGGTGATCGCGGCCGACGACAAGGCGCGTGAGGTCGCCGAACGACGCGGCCACGAGCAGCTGGCGTGGATCGGCGACATCCAGCACCGGGTCGACGCCCAGAACCTCTCGTTGCGCGACCTGTCCGCGGTCGGATCACTCGCCGGTGCCGGTGCCGCACTGGACCTCGACGGGGTAGAGATCGCCGAGCTGCACGCGCCGTTCAGCCACCAGGAGCTGATGAGCATCAGCGCCCTCGGCCTGCACGCCGATGTCGCGATCAACCCTTCCGGCGGACCGCTCGCCGGCAACCCGATGTTCACCGGGGGCCTGATCCGTGTCGGCGAGGCGGCGACACGGATCTGGTCCGGCACCTGCGGCAAGGCGGTCGCCACCGCGACGTCGGGCCCGGCGATGCAGCAGAACCTGGCGTGCGTCCTGTCCAGCTCGACCGGAGGAGGCAACTGATGGGCAAGCAGCTCGCCGCCGTGATCGGGGTCGGCCAGACCCACTACCGCGCCAAGCGCGAGGACGTCTCGATGCCGGGCCTGCTCCGGGAGGCCGCGGACCGCGCGCTCGAGGACGCCGGGATGACCCTGGACGACATCGACGCCGTCGTGGTCGGCAAGGCGCCCGACCTGTTCGAGGGCGTGATGATGCCCGAGCTGTTCCTCGCGGAGTCGCTGGGCGCAGCCGGCAAGCCGCTGATCCGGGTGCACACCGCGGGCTCCGTGGGCGGCTCGACCGCCAACGTGGCCGCGTCGCTGGTGCACTCAGGCCAGCACCGCAAGGTGCTGGCGGTCGCCTTCGAGAAGCAGTCTGAGTCCAACGCGATGTGGGCGCTCTCGGTGCCGGTGCCCTTCATCATGCCGGTGCACGCCGGCGCCGGCGGCTACTTCGCGCCCCACGTGCGCTCCTACATCCGCCGTTCCGGCGCCCCCACCGAGGTCGGGGCGATCGTGGCCGCGAAGGACCGGCTCAACGCCAACAAGAACGAGTACGCCCACCTGCGCAACCCCGACGTCACCGTGGAGTCGGTGCTGGCCTCGCAGATGCTCTGGGACCCGATCCGCTACGACGAGACCTGCCCGTCCTCCGACGGGGCGTGCGCGGTGGTGATCGTCGACGAGGACGGCGCTGCTGCCAGCCCCAACCCGGCATGGATCCACGGGACCGTGATGCGCACCGAGCCCACCACGGCCGCCGAGCGCGACCAGGTCAACCCGCAGGCCGGCCGTGAGGCCGCCGCGGCGCTGTGGAAGCAAGCCGGCATCACCGACCCGTTCCGCGAGGTCGACTGCGCCGAGATCTACGTGCCGTTCTCGTGGTTCGAGCCGATGTGGCTGGAGAACCTCGGGTTCGCCGAGGAGGGCGAGGGCTGGAAGATGACCGAGTCCGGCGTCACGGCCCTCGACGGCGAGCTGCCGGTCAACATGTCGGGCGGCGTGCTGTCCTCCAACCCGATCGGCGCCTCAGGGATGATCCGGTTCGCCGAGGCTGCCCTCCAGGTCCGCGGCGCCGCCGGCGAGCACCAGGTCGACGGGGCACGCAAGGCGCTCGGTCACGCGTACGGCGGCGGGTCGCAGTTCTTCGCGATGTGGCTGGTGGGTGCGGACAAACCCGCCTGAGCGCAGGCAGGTAGCCTCGGCGCACCATGATCGAGCTACGCACGCCCGCCGAGATCGAGCAGATGAAGCCCGCCGGGCGCTTCGTCGCCGAGGTCCTCACCGCCCTCTCCGCGGCGGCCGATGTCGGGGTCAACCTGCTCGAGCTGGACGCACTGGCGCACGAGATGATCCGGGCTCGCGGCGCCGAGTCCTGCTACATCGACTACCACCCCTCGTTCGGGGCCTCACCCTTCGGCAAGGTGGTCTGCACCTCTGTCAACGACGCGGTGCTCCACGGCCTCCCGCACGACTACACCCTGCGCGACGCCGACCTGCTCTCCCTTGACTTCGCGGTGTCGGTGGACGGCTGGGTCAGCGACTCGGCGCTGAGCCTGGTCGTCGGCACACCGCGAGAGCAGGACCTGAGGCTCATCGACACCACGACGCGGGCCTTGGAGGCTGCGATCGAGGTAGCCCGACCGGGCAAGAAGCTCGGCGACATCGGCGCTGCCATCAGCGGCGTGGCCCGCGCCGAGGGCTACTCGGTCAACACCCAGTTCGGCGGGCACGGCGTCGGCCGGACGATGCACGGCGACCCCCACGTGCCCAACGACGGCCGCGCCGGCCGCGGCTTCAAGCTGCGCCCCGGGCTGGTGATCGCGATCGAGCCCTGGCTGCTGGAGAGCACCGACCAGATCTACACCGACCCCGACGGCTGGACCCTGCGCTCCGCCGACGGTTCCCGCGGCGCCCACATGGAGCACACCATCGCCATCACCGAGGGCGACCCGGTCATCTTCACCGCCCGCGACTGAGCGGCCGGGCCCCCACCGTGAGCGATGCCACGGGGCGATGACGATTCGCGGGCCCGTGGGCGCGGGCACGATGGGATCGTGAGTACTGCTGTGTCCGACCTGTCCGAGAACCCCACGACCACCCAGACCCCCGAGACCGCGACCCCCGAGCCGGTCACGGTGGCGGTGACCCGCCGTGCGCACACCGACCACACCGCGCTGGTGATGGCCTGGGTCAACGCCGGGACGACGCTCGCCGAGCGCTACCCGGGGTTCCTCGGCAGCGGGTGGGTCAAGCCCGCAGTGGACTCCGACGAGTGGACGATGCTCTACCGCTTCGACGGCCCCGAGTCCCTCGCCCGCTGGGAGGCCTCGGAGGAGCGTCGCCGCTGGCTGGCCAGCGGCGAGGACATGATCGAGGACACCCGCAAGGAGCGGCGCACCGGCATCGAGGGCTGGTTCGGAGCCCCGCCCGAGGGGTCGGTCGAGACGCCGGCGTCGGCTCCCCCGCCCCGCTGGAAGCAGGCGGTCATGATCTGGTTCGCCTTCTTCCCGCTGAGCCTGTGCATCACGCTTCTTGCCGGATGGGTGGCCCCGAGCCTCTCCGTGGCGCCGCGGGTGCTCGCCTCGACCCTGGTGATGACTCCGGTCATGACCTACGTCGTTCTCCCCCTCCTGACCTCGAAGCTGGAGTGGTGGCTGCACGGGCGTCCGGCACCCTGGCGCCGGCGAGACCGGTCGTAACCAGATCGGTCCAGGCGCGTTGTCCCTGCCAGGAGGGTCACATGCGCCTACGTACAACCGCCGTGCTCGCGGCCGTCACCTCGCTCGCCCTGGTGGCGGGCCCGCACGGAACCGCGTCGGCTGAGGGACCCGAGACCC